>CAWGSN010000030.1:0-215716 GCA_963825225.1 uncultured Alphaproteobacteria bacterium | reverse complement strand
CAGCCACGAGCATATCTGCGACTCGCTCGTACTGTTCGCCACGGAAGTGATGCCGGAATTCCAGAACGATCCCGAGCATGAGGCCTGGAAGGCGGGTGTGATGAGTGGCGCAATTCAATTGGAAGAAATCGACACCGACGCCTTCAGGGATCGCTACGGCAAACTGGCGGTGAGCGTCGCGCCGGCGCAGAAGGTCGCGGCCGTCGGATAGCGGCTGCGCTGATGCTCAACGTGGTACAGTAATCTGATGAAGCGGATCGCGATCTGGGCTTTTTACGGTGTCGGCGCGCTCGCGGTCGCCTACCTCGCGCTCTATGCCTATGCTGTCTTCACCGGCCGCGATTTGCAGCCCGGCGATCCCATCCACATCTTCCGCAAGCCCGACGCGCCGAGTTATTCGTGATGCCGACAGGCCCGGGTACTACCCCGCCGTCGCAAAACGCTGATAGTCGCCGGCGCCTGCCGGCGTAATCGGCAATCCGCCGTCGGCATATTCGTTCAGCTTGTTGCGCAGGGTCCGGATCGAGATGCCGAGGATCTTGGCGGCGTGGGTGCGGTTGCCGAAGGTGTGTTTGAGCGTATCGATGATGAGGTCGCGCTCGACGTCGGCAACGGTGCGTCCCACCAGGCCGCCGGTGTTGCCCGCCGCGCGCGGTCGTCGAGGGCCGCCGATACTGACAGCGTCGGCGTCGATTTCGTCGCCGGTGGCGAGCAATACCGCGCGATGGATCACATTCTCCAGCTCGCGCACGTTGCCGGGCCAACTGTGGGTCCTCAGCGCGGCAAAGGCGCCTGCATTGAGCGGACGGATCGGAACGCCATTGTCTTCGGCGCAGGTGCGCGCGAAGTGGGCAGCAAGCAAGTCGATGTCCTTCGGCCGGTCGCGGAGCGGGGGAAGCACCAGCTTCACCACGTTGAGGCGGAAGAACAGGTCTTCGCGGAACGTGCCGGCCTCACCGCTTCTTCCATGATGCGGTTGGAGGTGCCGACGATGCGCGCGTCAACCTTCACCGGCGTGTTCGAGCCGACGCGGACGATTACCGCGTTCCTGGATGGCGCGCAGGAGCTTCGACTGCAGCTTCAGTCCATCTCGCTGATTTCGTCGAGCAGCAGCGTGCCGCCCATAGCTTCCTCGAACTTGCCGATGCGTCGCGCCACCGCGCCGGTGAAAGCGCCGCGCTCATGGCCGAAACAGTTCGGATTCCAGAAGTTCGCCCGGGATCGCCGCGCAGTTCACGGCGACTGGAGGCTGTCTTGGCGCGGACTGTTGCGGTGGAGACTTGGCGACGAGTTCCTTGCCGGTGCCGGACTCGCCGGTGATCAGCACCGAGGCCTGGCCGGCCCGCGACGGCTTGGCGGTCTGCAGCACCTGCCCATCGCCCTCGCGCCTGATAGATCGCGCAATCATTGGCCGCCGAACGCTGCCAGCACGGCGGCGATCATTTCCGCATCCGGCGGCAGCGGGATGTATTCCTTGGCGCCGGCGTGGATCGCAGCGACCGCGGCGCGGGCGTCGTTGGAGATGCCGCACGCCACGATCGGCACGTGGATGTGCTCGGCCTCGAGCCGCATCACCAGGTCGCGGATGTCGAGGGCGACGTCGACCAGCAGCAGGTCGGCGCCCCTGCCGCCGCGCAGCACCGCCATCGCCTGTTCGGTCGCCTCGGCATGGGTCACCGAAGCGCCGTTGTCCATCGCGATCTTGGTGGCCGTGGTGAGCTGGCCCTTCAATGTGCCAACGATGAGAAGCCGCATCATAATCTCCTGTTCGTCTGTTCGCGCCGCTTACGCGCGTGCCGTCGATAACGTCAGTTGCGTTCCGCCTTGATGATTTCCGTCATGGTCACGCCAAGCTTGTCTTCCACCAGCACCACCTCGCCGCGCGCCACCAGGCGGTTGTTGACATAGATGTCGATCGCTTCACCGACCCGACGGTCGAGTTCGAGCACCGTGCCGGGGCCGAGTTTCAACAGCTCGCCGACGTCCATCTTGGAGCGGCCAAGCACCGCCGAAACCTGCACCGGCACGTCGAACACGGCCTCCAGGTCGGCCGCGATACGCGAGGCCTGTTCGTCTTCGTTGTAGGCCAGATCGTCCGCCGGCTGTGCGTCGGCGGCGTTGAGATCTTGCAGCGGGACCTGCGTGTCGGTGTCACTCATGGTCCTGTCCTCATGGCCTTGCGGCCTGATCGCGGGACGCCATGTAGCGCCCGACAAGTTCGTTGATCTTGGCTTCGATGGCCGAACGCTCCAGCACCACGCCACCGTCAGCCCATTCGATCCGGCAGTCGCCGGTTGCGATATCCGGCTCGGCCAGGATCACCAGCCTGCCCTCGAAGCCGCTTTGGGCAGCCTGCCGCTCGATCCTCTCGCGGGCGGCCTCGTAAAGGCTGTCGTTGATGCGGACCACGAGGTGTGGCGTTGAGACCAGATGCGAGAAGCAATCGCTCACCAGTCCGGTGATCTCGCCGAGCGGCTCGGCGGCGATCAGTTCGCTGCACAGTTTGCGCGCCATCGCAATGGCGACATCCACGGCTTCGGTCTCCATCCGCGCCTCGATACCGGAAAAGCGCGACGCGATGCCCTCGATCGCGATGCCGATTTCCTCCAACGCCAGCGCGGCGCGGCGGTCGCTTTCCACCCTTGCCTCGCGCTGGGCTGCCTCGTAGCCGTCGCGATAGGCGCGGGCTTCGGCGGACGCGATTTTCTGTGCGATCTCGGTCGGTGTAGCGGGACGCTCGCGCGTCTTGTCCGGCGCCGAGAAGTCCATGTCGAACAGGAATTTTGCGGGCGCGGCCATCAATACACCAGCTCGTCGTCGGCGCGGTCGTTGGTGAGCATGATCTCGCCCTTGTCGGCCATGTCCTTGGCGACATTGACAGCAGCGCCTGCGCTTCGTCGACCTCGCGCAACCGCACCGGTCCCATCGCGGCCATGTCGTCGCGCAGCATCTTGCCGGCGCGCGACGCATGTTACCGAGGAAGAAGCTGCGAACCTCCTCATTGGCGCCCTTGAGCGCGATGCCGAGCTTGTCCTTGTCGACATTGCGCAGCAGCGTCTGGATCGAGCCGGGGTCGAGCTTGGCGAGGTCGTCGAAGGTGAACATCAGCGCCTTGATGCGCTCGGCGGAATTGCGGTTGCCTCTTCCAGCGACGGTGATGAAACGGCTTTCGGTCTGGCGGTCGAAATTGTTGAAGATTTCGGCCATCTCGCTCGTGGGCGTCGCGCGTGGCGTGTCTGGCGACAGGTTGGACATGAATTCGATGCGCAGCGTCTGCTCGACCGCTCGATCACTTCCTTCTGCACCGCTTCCATGCGCAGCATGCGCGCGACCACTTCGAGCGCCAGATCCTCGGGCAGGATCGCGCAGCACGCGGGCGGCATGTTCCGGTTTGATCTCGGACAGCACCACCGCAACGGTCTGCGGATATTCGTTCTTCAGGTAGTTGGCGAGCACCGTCTTCGTTCACATTGGCGAGCTTGTCCCACATGGTGCGACCGGCGGGACCGCGGATTTCGTCCATGATGCCGGTGACGCGCTCGCTCGGCAGGTAATGCTGCAGCAGCCGTTCGGTGGCGTCGAAGGTGCCCATCAGCGAGCCGGTGGCCGACATCCGCGACACGAATTCGACCAGCAGGTCCTCGACCACGTCGGCCTCGACGGTACCGAGCGTCGACATATGGATCGACAATTCGCGCACCTCGTCGTCGTCGAGCAGGGCCCAGACCTTGCCGCCATATTGTTCGCCCAGCGCCAGCATCAGGATGGCGGCGCGCTTCGGGCCGGTCAGCGGCTTGGCCCTGGGCCGTGTGGCCTGACGGCTCGCCAGCGCCGAGATGACGGTGGTGATGTCGTTGACGTTTGGGTAATTGCTGCTGGGAATCTCGCGATCTTTGGGGTGAACAGCACAAATTGAAACGAGAACAAAGCCGAATCATTCGTGGTTAAATTCGGGGCGCCTGACGATCAGCGGCAATTATTCGAGGTCCCCGTTTTGATTTGCGGTACGGCCATGTCAGGTTACTCGACGGGTTCGCTGAGCCATTGACGGACAATGGAGGCGGTCTCGTTCGGATTTCGTTCGGCGAGTTCACCGACCCGGTGCACGGCCTGGGCGTGGACCTGGCCCTGAACCTGGGCGACGTCGATCAACGCGGCGGCGCCGCCGGCGGGAATCAAGGCCTGGCCGGGCGCGCCATCGGCGCCCTGTGCCGTGCCGTCGGTCAACGCGGGCGTTGCACCTTCGGTCAGCGCCGGGACGACTTCGGAGGCCAGGATGCGCTTGACCAGCGGGCGGATCACCATGAACAGCACGACAAGGCCGAGCAGCATCATGACGCCGAGCTCGATGACGTACATGACGTCATCCTTGGTGAATTGCAGCATGCCGAGCAGGCCGGTGGGCTCCACGACCGGGGGCACCGCCGGCGCTTCGGCAAAGCGGAGGTTGACGACCTCGACCTGGTCGCCGCGCTTCTGGTCGAAGCCGATCGCCGAGCGAACCAGCGTGGCGATGCGGTCGAGCTGTTCCTTGCTGCGGTCCTGATAGACCATCTCGCCTTTTTCATTCTTGGAATAGGCGCCATCGACCAGCACCGCGACCGAGATCCGGTTGACCCGCCCGGCCTCGGTGACTTCGGTCTTGGTGGTGCGGGAGATCTCGTAATTGTTGGTCTCTTCGCTCTTCTTGCTCTGGTCGCGCGCCAGCGCGGCGCTGTCCTTGGCCTGGTTGCCGGGCAATTCATTGTTGACCGTGACCTGGCCGCTGTCGCCGGCGCTTGCGGAGGATTCCTCGCGGGTCTGGCTGGAGCGCAGCACGCGGCCTTCCGGATCGAACTTGTCCGAGGTCTGGGTGATCTTGTTGTAGTCGAAATCGGCGGTGAGCTGCACCCGGGCGCGGCCCTGGCCGACCACCGAGGAGACGATCGCCTCGACTTCGTTGCGCATCCGCTTCTCGAAGGCGGTGCGGCGCTCGTCGCCGATCGCGTTCTCGGGGTCAGTGCCGGCGCCGTCGGCCAGCAACCGGCCGCCTTCGTCGACGATCGACACCCGCTGCGGCTTCAGCCCGTTGACGGCGGAGGCGACCACGTGGCGGATGGCGCGGATTTGCTGGGCTTCGAGGCTGCCGCGCACCCGCACCACGATGGACGCCGACGGCTCCGGCGTTTCGCGCGAAAATAGCGGCCGTTCGGGCAGCACCAGATGGACCCTCGCTGCCTGGATGCGGTCGATGGCGCGGATGGTGCGGGAGAGTTCGCCCTCCAGCGCGCGCAGATGATTGATGTTCTGGACGAAGCTCGTGGTGCCGAGCGCGTCGGACTTGTCGAAGATCTCGTAGCCGACGCCGCCGCCCTTGGGCAGGCCGCCCTCGGCGAGCTTCATCCGCAGCCGCGTCACCCTGTCCTTCGGCACCATGATCACGGCGCCTTCGTTGCGCAGCTCGAAGGGGATCGCCTGGCGTTCGAGGTCCTTGATGATGCTGGAGGAGTTGTCGGCGGTGAGGTCGGTGAAGAGGGTGGTCATCTGCGGCGTGGTGACGCGCATGATGACGAACGCGAAGAAGCCGATCAGTGCGGTTGTCACCGCGACCATCGCCATCAGCCGCGACGCACCCAAGCCTCTTAGGAAAGCAACGAGACTTTGCACCAACTGCCCCCAGGGATTCGGTCCCAGGGACCGACTGGGCAATTATTGCCTAGGGGATGGTTTCGATATGGTTAACGACCGTTAAAGACGGCGAAGGAATGTTCGGCATGAAAAAAACCGGCTTCGCAAAACGAAGCCGATTTTCATCAAATCTTGCGGTTCGGGAGCGTTTATTGCCGATATTGCTGGATACGGGTGGTCCGCAAGCCGGCCAAGCCATGCTGATCGATCGAGAACTGCCAAGACAGGAACTCGTCAACCGTCAGCGTGTAGCGGCTGCACGCCTCCTCAAGGGAGAGCAAGCCGCCGCGAACTGCGGCAACGACTTCGGCCTTGCGGCGGATCACCCACCGTTTGGTTCCGGGTGCGGGCAAGTCCGCAATTGTTAACGGACTGCCGTCAGGCCCGATGACGTATTTTACCCTCGGGCGATGGGGTTCTGTCATGGCGTACTCACAAACTCTCAACCACTGAACTCACCGTAACAACTTACGCCTCGCGACTTAAAATTTGCCTAAGCCCAAGGGTTCAATACGAATCTCGTTGAAAATGCCGGGAACAGCTTTCACCCGGCGTCTTGGGCGACACCGGGCTGAGGAGGCCAATAGTCTTGGGGTGGCCAATCGGCGACCCCGGAGAGGGGCCGCGCTAGCTCGAACTTGAGCTCGAGGGACGCATCACGCGCCTGATCTGGTCGGTCGTGTAGGTCTGTCCGCCGATCGAGAGCAGCGCAGGCGTAGCGGTCAGATCGACCGAGTCGACGACGCCCTGGACTTCGGTGCCGATCGCCACGTCATTGCCTGAGGAGTCCTCGGCGGTGGCCGTCAGCTTGTAGCTGCCCGCCGGCCACTGGCTGCCGTCATTGCCCTTGCCGTCCCAGACGAAACTGGCATTGCCCTGATCCAGCGAAAAATTGCCGGAATAAGCGGTCTGCCCGGTCGAACTCGTGATCATGATGGTCGCGGTCGCGGCCTTGTCGGCTTTCAGATTCCAGGTCGCCGAACCGTTGAACTGCGCGGTGCTGCCATCGACGGCGACGGTGTTGCCGACATAGGCCAGTGCTGCGGTGGCTTGGGCGCTCTTTTCGATATCGATCAGCGACTTCAGCTGGTCGTTGGATTTGAGCTGCTGCTCGACACCGGCAAACTGCACGAGTTGCTGGGTGAACTGGTTTGTGTCGAGCGGATCCAGCGGGTTCTGGTTCTGCAACTGCGTCGTCAGCAACGTCAGGAAGGTCTGGAAATTGTCCGCGATCCCCGGCGTAGCCGTCGAGGCGGTCTTCGCGGCCGTGCTGGTCGTTCCAGGCGTTGAGACGACCGTTGTTGGCATTGATACATCGGTTGACATGGCGATCTCCGTTAGACCCTGATGTCGACGCCGCCGCTCGAACCGAGCATGCGGCCATAGCTGCGGCCGGCAAACGCCGCCGGGATGGTGTCTTCCTCGGCCACGATCAGGCGGTGGGCGTTGGGATTGGATCCGCCGCCGTCGTTCTGGCCTTGCGAGGATTGATCGCGCAGGCTGAACTGCAGCCCGCTGTTGCCGGTCGAAAGCCCGGCATTGTCGAGCGCGCGCTGTAACTGGTTGGCATCCTGGCGCAGCATCGACAGCGTCTCCGGCCGGTCGACCGTCAGATGCGACGTCACCTGGCCGTTGCGATCGACATCGATACGGACGTCGATGCGGCCGAGCTCGGCTGGATCAAGCCGGATCTCGAAGCGGCTCTTGCCGCTCGTGGCGGATGCCGCGATCTCCATCGCGAGCCCGCTCAAGGGCACCGCGGCATTCGTCGATGCGGTGACGCTCAACTGGGGAGCCGGTGCAGGTGCGGCAGCAGCGGCCGGCTGCGGCGTCTGGATCGCGCCGGCGGCCTGCAGGCTGGTATCAGATGCATTGACCAGCGTTTGGCTTAATTCGACGGTGGCCGCATGCCCGTTGCCGCCCGCATTGGCGGCGGTAACCGCCGCGGACTTGCCGGCGATGTCTGTCTTGGCGGCATCGACGATGCCGCCCTCGGCCTTCGGTTTGCCTGCGATCTCCGCCTGTGGCGTGACGGCGGGAACGATGGTGGTAGGCGCTGCCGCCGGCGCGGCGGTGGTCCCGGCCGTGTTGTCCTGCTCACCTGACGTCGCGGTGGCTTCCTTCGCAATGACCTGCGTTTTGACCTGCGTTGCGGCTTTCGACGCGCCTGATATCACCGCGGCGGCGGAAGCGGCCAGCGCAATGCCGGTCGTGACGGTGGGGTCAGCGGATGTCGCCTCAACGATAACCGCCCCGCTGGCCGCGGCATGGGCATCGATCTTGGCGCCGTTTTCCTTGGTGGCGGCTGCGGCGGTGGCGGTTGCTGCCCCCGTTGCGCTCGCATCGGTACCGGTGGTCGCCGGAACGTCAGCAGTCCCGGTGAGCGAAGCGGTGGCTGCAATCGCGGCGGCTGCGATCGCAAGCGGGGCTGCCACCTTGTCGGATGCCGGCGTGGCGGCGGGAGCTTCCGCGGTCGCTGTTGGTGTCGTGACAGGGATGACCGTTGCGATGGCGTTGGCCGTTACCTCAGCTGTCCCGTCGGGCTTCGCCTGGGTCGGATCGGCGGCAGCAGCGCCACCGGTGGATGCCGGCTTTGCCTCCGGCTTTGTTTCATCGGACTTCGAAGCGTCGGACTTTGTGGAGGCCGATTTCGTATTGGAGCGGCGGCTCGCCTCCGTCTTGGCGTCCGCATCGGTGTCGTTGTGCGCGTTGACGGCGCCGTCGCGGTTATCGGAATCCTTGCGCGCCGCCTTGTCGGATGCCGCTTTGTCCGATGCGGTGGCGTTGTCGCGCGACCGGTTGTCGGATGGGGCCTGCGTGTCGTCGGCGCGGCGCGGCGCGGGAGTCTGCGCGGCCGAGGTATCTTGCGGTCGGTTGTCGGCATTGCTGGCGGCGGTATTGCTGTCGACCAGCGCTGAAAAACTGTCGTTTGCGGATGATTGGTTGGAATCCGACCGCGCAGACCGCGCCGGCGCGCCCTGAAAAGACACGTTTGCCGATACTTCTGACGTGACACCAACCACGGGCGACCCTCGCGCTGAAACCCTGGCTACCCTGAGCAAGGACCGGGCCACGCCGCGCCACAAAAGATATCATTATATTTCAATATCTTACGGAGATGTCAGACGGGCTGTGGCGGCCTTGCCGAGGCCCCTTTCTGCCCGGCGGCAAGATTTGCCGTCCAATGCCAGGTCAAAACCGGTCCGGCTGATTGCCTCCCGGGAATACGGCCTATATTAAAGAGCGGCTTCCGATCCGGATTGATCCGGCCGGAAGGCGCCTTAAGGCCTTATATGTAAATGGCTTTTTGAACCTTGGCCGCGCGGCGGGCTTTGCCCGCGCGATTCTTACCGATTGACCCCGCCATGCCAAACAGTCTGGACCTCGAAGGTCGCCCCCGGGACACACGGATCGTGGTCGCCATGTCTGGCGGCGTCGACTCCTCGGTGACGGCTGCCTTGCTGAAGTCCGAAGGCTACGACGTGGTCGGAATCACGCTGCAGCTCTACGACCATGGCGCAGCCACCCATCGCAAGGGCGCGTGCTGCGCCGGCCGCGACATCCACGACGCCCGCAATGTCGCCGAACGGATCGGCATCCCGCATTACGTGCTCGACTATGAAAGCCGCTTCCGCGAATCCGTGATCGACAATTTCGCCGACAGTTACGCGCTCGGCGAAACGCCCGTGCCGTGCATCGAATGCAACCGCTCGGTCAAGTTCCGCGATCTGCTTTCGACCGCGCGCGAGCTTGGCGCCAGCGCGCTCGCGACCGGACATTACGTCGCCTCGCATCGTTTAGACGATGGTTCGCGGGCGCTGGTCTGCGCGGCCGATTCCGATCGCGACCAGAGCTATTTCCTGTTCGCGACCACGCGCGAGCAGCTCGACTATCTACGTTTTCCGCTCGGCGACATGACCAAGCCGCAGACGCGCGAACTGGCGCGGCGCTTTGGCCTCGAAGTCGCCGACAAGCAGGACAGCCAGGACATCTGCTTCGTGCCGACCGGCCGCTACACCGACATCATCGGCCGCCTGAAGCCGGGCGCGATCGAGCCCGGCGACATCGTCGATCTCGACGGCCTTGTCATCGGCCGGCATCAGGGCATCGTTCACTTCACCGTCGGCCAGCGCAAGGGACTGGGCATCGCGTCGGGCGCGCCGCTCTATGTCGTCAGGCTCGATGCCGCCAGCCACCGTGTCGTGGTGGGGCCGCGCGAGGCGCTGCGGATGGACCGCATCCTGCTGCGCGACGTCAACTGGATCGGCTATGGCGCACTCGACCGCGTCATCGGAGACGGCATCGAGATGTTCGTGCGCGTGCGCTCGACGCGCGCGCCGCAGCCGGCCTGGTTGCGCGCGGTCGACGGCGGCTATGAGGTCGAACTCGTTGCCGGCGAAGAGGGCGTTTCCCCCGGCCAGGCCTGCGTGTTTTACGACGCGCCTTCGGGACAGGCGCGCGTGCTCGGCGGCGGATTTATCAAGAGCGCGACCGCGAGAAATGCCGCGGCGAGGGGAGGGGTGCAGCAAACAGCTGCGCCGCTGCTTGCCGAGGTGGTGCGCGGCTAAGAAAATTCGGGGCAGGAAATGGCTGTGGACATCGACCGCGAGGGGGTCGAAAAGGCGTATGGGCGCTGGGCGCCGGTCTACGATCTCGTGTTCGGCAAGGTGTTCGAGCACGGCCGCCAATCGACGATCGCGGAAGCCGACAAGATCGGTGGGCGCATTCTCGACGTCGGCGTCGGCACCGGATTGTCGCTGTCGGATTATTCGCGCAGCACCAAATTATGCGGCGTTGATATTTCCGAGCCGATGCTGCGCCGGGCGCAACAGCGCGTTCGCGCGCTCGGCCTCAGCAATGTCGAAACGCTCGCGGTGATGGATGCCAAGAACCTGGCGTTCAAGGATGGTTTTTTCGATGCGGTGGTGGCGCAATATGTCATCACCGCCGTGCCGGATCCGGAACGCACGCTGGATGATTTTATCCGCGTGCTGAAGCCCGGCGGTGAACTGATCCTGGTCAATCACATCGGCGCCGAAAGCGGCCCGCGACGCTTCTTCGAACTGGCCTTCGCGCCGCTGGCGCGGCGGCTTGGCTGGCGGCCGGAATTTCCGTGGGAACGGTTGACCAATTGGGCCGCCAAACATGGCGGCGTCAGCCTGACCGAGCGGCGGCCGATGCCGCCGATGGGGCATTTTTCTCTGATCCGCTTCCGCAAATCCTGAGCCTGCGGCGTACGGGAGCTAATGGAACCTGCATATCGCGGGGAACGTCCTCGGCTGTGAGCCGTTTCCCTGCATGGGAATAAAACGCTCGCTATTTCTGTCGTGTGTATTGATGGCGGCCTCCGGCGTTGCGGAGGCCCAGGCCCCGCCTGGTCCGGCCACTCCCCCGGCCCAGACCGCGCCGCCATCACCATCGCACGCCGTGAATTGCGCGCCGATGCAAGCCCCGCAGCACCCCGGCCTGGCGGTGCCCGAAGGGACGACCACTGGCCAGCGAGCCGAGCCGCTTGGCGACAAACTGGCGCGCTCCGATGGCGTGCTGTGCCCGCCCGCAGGCATCGATCCCGAAATGCGCGCGCCGACGCCGGATGCCGGCAAGACCCCGGTTATTCCGCCGCCCGGCAGCCCTGGCGGCGACCCCTCGATCCGGCCGAAATAACGCCGTTTACGGGCCTTTTCCGAACCTGCCGGGTTTGCTTGACAGCCCCCCGACCGACTTCTTATATGCCGCGCGTTCGCGACTGCGGTATTTAAAGCCGTGACGACGAACCGTGGCGAGGTAGCTCAGCTGGTTAGAGCACGGGAATCATAATCCTGGGGTCGGGGGTTCGAGTCCCTCTCTCGCTACCACACATTCCACCCTCACGCCGCCCAGCATTGTCAGCCGCCGTCGACGCGCAGGATCTGCCCTGAGACGAATGCCCCCAGCGGCCCCGCGAACACTTCCACCACGCGCGCGACCTCGTCGACGGTCGCGATGCGGTCGAGCGTGCCGGTTTCGACCAGCCGGTTCTGATCGACGGCGCGCGTGCCCAGGAAGCGCCCGGTGCGGGTGTCGCCTGGCGCGATGCAGTTCACCGTGATGTCGTAGGCGCGGAGCTGATCGGCGAGACAGCGCGTGTAATGCGTCATGCCGGCTTTGGCGACCGCATAGATCGAGCCGTTGGTGCGGCCCTTGAAGGCTGCGACCGAGCCAATGGTGACGATACGGCCCTGGCGCCGCTTCATCATCTCCTGCGCCACCGCCTGACAGGTCAGGATCGTGCTGAGCAGGTTTCGATCGAGCACGGAACGCACGTCTTCTTCCTTGATACCAATCGCATCGTTCGGATCCGGCTTGCCGCCTTTGGCGGCGATGTCGCCGCCGGCGTTGTGGACGAGGATATCGATCGGACCAAACTCTCTCGTCGTCGTCTCGACCACGCGGGCGATGTCGGCGCCCAGCGTGAGATCGCCGAGCACGCGAACGGTCCGCACGCCATGTGCAGCGGCGACTTCTTCCGCCACCGCCGTCAGCGTCGATCCCTCACCATATTCCGCCGGTCCATTCTCGCGCATGCCGTGGATCGCGACGTCGGCGCCCATCGCTGCCAACCTTTCGGCGAATGCCCGGCCCAGCCCGCGGCCCGCGCCGGTCACCAACGCGACCTTGCCGTTGAGTACCCGCGCGCCATGGTGTGAAGTCATGATGTCTTCTCCTGGATGTGAAATGTCGGTATGTGGCGAACGATCGCGAGCGCCACCCTAGTTCGGTACGCGACGCGATCTGCAAAATTCGCTTTCAATCGACCGTTGCACTGGGATCACTCAGACCAACCGTCGTGGGCGGCAAATATGCCGCCATGGGATGACGGACGTCCACTTATTTGCTCTGGAATCAGGCGATCCCTATCGGTTGTCCCTGCTGGCGGCCTTGATGGCGACCGACAGCGCCAATTTGGTTTGCTCGACGATGTCTTCGACCAGTTCTTCAAGGCTGACATGGGCAATCTGGCCCGTGAGCAACCCCTGTTCGGCCAGCATGACGACGCCATGCAGGGCAGCCCAGATCTTCAGGGCGCTGCGCTCGCGCAGCATTCCCACCGCCGGTGCCTCCAGGGCTTCCACGAGCAGCGCGAAGGTTTCCATCGCCGCCGCGTGAAGCTCGCTGCCCTTTGGTGCGCAGGCCATGCTGCGCGAGGCGAACATCAGGCGGTAGACGCCGTTGCGGCGAAGCCCGAAATCCAGCGTGGCCTGCGCGCAGCGCGACAGTTTCGATCGCTTCGACGGCTTGTTGATCTGCTCGCGCAGCATGGCGCTGAACTGGCGGAAGGCTGCGGCCGTGACCGCCACCAGCAAGCTGTCGCGGTCGGCAAAATGCTTGTAGGGCGCCGGCTGCGAGACGCCGAGCTTTTTTGCCAGTGCGCTGATACTGATCGCTTCCGGGCCGCCGAGTTCCGCTTCCCCGAGCGCGGCCTGGACCAGGGCATCCCTGAGATCCCCGTGGTGGTAAGTGTTGAGCGGCTTGCGTGCGGGTCGGGGCGCCATTTGAGTGTAATGATCTATAACTTTCCGCTTGACAGCACAACCGCGGCAATAATGTAATACGCTATAACTTAAAGACGCGAACCGGCCGGTCGGCCGGCAACGCTCGTCGTCACAGGGAATGCGACGCGCCGGCTTAAGAGCGCGTGGCCTCGAAGGGAGCGCGCCATGCCGGGAAAGCTGAAAATCCGCGTCGACCAGGACAAATGCCAGGGACACGCGCGCTGCAAATCGTTGGCGCCGGAGCTGTTCGAGCTCGACGAGTTCGGCAATGCGCACGAAATCGGCGATGGTTCCGTGCCGGCAGGCATGGAAGACAAGGCGTGGCTTGCCCAGACCAATTGTCCCGAGATTGCGATCGAAGTGACCGAGGAATAGCCCGGACTTGAATAAGGCCGGCCCACCAGGATTTGAACGAACCAAGCAAAAGGAATTTGCGATGTCCGATTCCGTCAGCATGATGCCCGAACATCCCCCGGTCACCGACTGGGTCAACGATTTCGATCACACCGATCCGCGCTGGACCGAAAATCCGTTTCCGATCTGGGACGAATTGCGCAACGAATGCCCGGTGGTTCACACCAAGCGGTTCCTCGGTTGTTACTTGCCCACCACCTATCAGGCGGTGAAGGAAATCGCCTACGACACCGAGCATTTCTCCTCGCGCCGCGTCATTGTGCGCGACGTGCGGCCTGAGGTCACGCGAAACGCCGCGCCCCCGATCACCTCCGACCCGCCCGAGCACAAGCCGGCCAAGCAATTATTGCTGCCGCCGTTCACGCCGGATGCCATGAAGAAACTGGAGCCGCGGGTTCGCGCGATCTGTAACGAGCTGATTGACGAATTCATCGCCGACGGCAAATGCGATGCGGCGGCGCGCTATACCAAGCACGTTCCGGTTCGTGCCATCGCGCACATGCTCGGTATCCCCGAAAAGGATGGCGAACTCTTCATCAAGTGGATCCACCAGATTCTCGAACTCAGCATCAAGAACGAGAACATGCTGGTTCAGGCGGTGCAGGAGATGAGCGCCTATTTCGCCGGCCATATCGAGCAGCGCAAGCAACATCCGACCGATGATCTGATCTCGACGCTGATGAAGGCCAGGGACAAGGTCGGTCAGCCGCTCGACGATTCCCACGTGCTGGGTTCGCTGCGGCTTCTCTTGATCGCCGGCATCGACACCACCTGGAGCGCGATCGGCTCCTCGCTGTGGCACCTGGCGAACACGCCCGCGGACCGCGATCGCCTGATCGCAGAGCCGGAACTGATGCCGAGCGCGATCGAGGAATTCCTGCGCGCCTATTCGCCGGTGACGATGGCGCGTGAGGTGATGAGGGAAACCACCATCAGTGGTTGTCCGGTCAGGCCCGGCAACATGGTGCTGCTGTCGTTCCCCGCCGCCAACCGCGATCCCGCCATGTTCCCGGATGCCGACAAGGTGGTGATCGACCGCAAGGAAAACCGCCATGCCGCCTTCGGTCTCGGCATTCACCGCTGCGTCGGCTCCAACCTCGCGCGCATGGAGATGACGGTTGCGATCGAGGAGTGGCTGAAGCGGATCCCGGATTTCAGGCTCGATCCGGCCGGCAAGGTCACCTGGTCGGAGGGTACGGTGCGCGGACCGCGCCAGCTTCCGGTGCTGTTCGGCAAGGTCTGAGGCAAGCCATTCGCGCGACAGCATCTGCCGATTGACCGCGCCACCGGTTGCAGCGATGGTTGCAACCAGTTTTAGCGGGAAGCGGAGCAGTTGCGATGACGGAGTTGCCGGAGATGGGCGTGGCGCGGTCCCTGAGCGAGATCGCAAGCTACCACGCGCACGTCTACTACGACCCGACAACCACGCGTGCCGAGGCCGAGCGGTTGCGTACCTGGATCGGTGAACGTTTTTCGGTGACCCTTGGACGATGGCACGACGTCAAGGTCGGCCCCCACGATCAGGCCATGTATCAGGTAGCCTTTACCAGGGAGGTTTTCCCCGAACTGGTGCCCTGGCTGATGCTCAATCATGGCAGGTTGAGCGTCCTGGTCCATCCGAATACGACCAACCCGCGCCGGGATCATCTGGCCGATCCGGTGTGGATCGGGCCGGCGCTTGCGGTGCATGCGGACAAGCTGCCTGAACATTCCGAGATGGAAGAGGCGCCTGCGCCCAATACGAGCCCCACGCTCCGGCCCTGAGCGCGGCATTCATGATTGCCACACCCGGAACCGGCGGTCCGTTTACCAAGATTTTTATGGGCTCCGCGGATTCGATCGATCCCGGTGGCCGCGGCCGCATGTCTCGATTATGCCTTACTTTGGATTGCATTATATTGGCACTTATTCGGTGAATCCCTTGGGGAATCAGAAGTGATTCCGAAGCGCCGAGCCGGGGACGGATGGAATACGAGAAAGCGAGCGCTGCCGGGCTTTCGTCGAGCCGCGGCACTTCATTGTTCGGCAAGGCGGCCTTCGCCGTTGCCGCGCTCGTATTGACGTCGGCACTGGCCGCCTGGATCGCCGACGACCTCTCCGTCTGGCTACGAAATCCACTAGGTACGAAGTCCGCTGGCGCACTCTCATTCGATGATCGGTTTGGATCGGGCTCAGCGCGCAACTCGCCGTCGATCAGATACCCGTCGCGCCCCATCATTCGCGCCGCACGCAGGGATTTCGACGCCGAGTTCGAACACATCGAAAGCCAGTTGGCCGAGCAATCGCCGGACGCGCAGGCCAGCCAGCCCGCGCCTTCAGTCGAAGCCGCGATTCCGCTTCCGCGGTCGCGGCCGGCCGAGGCCAATCTCGCGTTGAAGATCGATCCACCGCCAGCGCGCTCAGACGAGCGGACCATGTTCCAGAAGCTGGCCGATCTGGTGCCGCTGCGATTGACGCTGGCGTCGCTGACCCCGGGCGACGGGTTGTTCAATGAACGGCCAAATCTTGGCGCGCTCGGTTATGACGAGTTCACCGCTGTGTACGACATCTCGGCGCGGGCGGTTTACTTGCCAAACGGCGCCAAGCTCGAGGCGCATTCGGGGCTCGGCGGCCTGATGGATGATCCCGCCCATGTCGGCGAACGCAATATCGGCGCGACGCCGCCAAACGTCTACGATCTGAAACCGCGGGAGCGGTTGTTTCACGGCGTCGCGGCGCTTCGCATGACGCCCGTGGGCGAGAACGACACACTCGGGCGATCGGGATTGCTGGTTCACAGCTATATGCTCGGCCCCAACGGCGATTCCAACGGCTGCGTCTCGATCAAGGAGTACGACAGGTTCCTGCAAGCCTACATGAATGGCCAGATCAAGCGCCTCGTCGTGGTGCCGAGCCTGAACGAGGGATTGTCCGCGTCGCGGCGTTCGACGTCGCCGTCATGACGCCGGCTGCCAACGACGTATCCGATTCCGGCACGCCGCTGCGGGCAATTTTCAAGATCAATTTGAACGGCAAGACGGTGTCGATCGCGACCGTCGGCCAGGCCTATCGGTTCATCACCAATCTCAGCTCGGTCGAATGGATCGAGTTCAAGTCGCTGCACGCCGATGCCGTCAGTACGCTTCAGGGCGCCGCCGGGAACGCGATGCTGACGGTGCAGGCAACCAACGCGCTGCGCGCGTTGTTCGTCCGCGCCAGGCTGCTTTGAGGCGTCAGCCGGCCATCTGCTTCGGATCGTAGAAGAAGCGTTCCTCGACCAGCTGCTCGCCGCGCCAGGTCTGCCAGGCGATTTCCTCCAGCACGCGATGGCTGCCGTCGGCGCCGGTGAAGGTGAATTTCCAGCGGGCGGCGACCGTGTCGCCGTCGATCAGGCTTGGCCCGAGGCGCGAAGCTTCGATCTTCCTGAACGCCGCCATGACCCCACGTTCCTTGGCCATCAGCGTGTCGCGGCCGACCACCGGCTCGCTGCTGTTCTCCCGTGTCGAGGCGTCGGATGCATAGAATTGCTCGATCGCGCCGACATAATCGCCGGCCTCAACGAGTGCGGCGAAGGCTTCAACGGTTTTGCGGCTTGGCATGGTTCGTCCTTCCGATGGATAAAACCGACTATAAGTCGGTAAATACCGACCAGAGGTCGGAAAGTCAACTGGCCGCCACACCCGAATTCGGGTAGACAAACGTGATGGCGACACAGGCAGAGCGGCGGGCCGCGACGATTGAGGCAATCCTGAATGCGGGCCGCCTTCTGTTCGGCGAGCGGGGCTTTGCCGCCACCACAATGGACGACATCGCCGAGCAGGCGCGCGTGGCGAAGGGGGCGGTCTACCATCACTTCGCAACCAAGGAAGCCGTGTTCGATGCGGTATTCGACCAGGTCTCGCGCGCGCTTGTGCACGAGATCGATCGCGCCGTGCGCAGTGAGAAGGACGTGCTGGCCGCGATGATCGCGGGTACGCAGCATTACTTCGCCGCGTGCGCGAAGGGACCGACCGGGCAGATCATCCTGCGCGACGGCCCGGCGGTGCTGGGCTGGGAGCGATGGCGCGAAATCGACGCGCAGCATTTCGGTGGCAAGATTCCGCGCGCGCTCGCTTCTGCGATGGACGCAGGCCTGATCGCGCGGCAGCCGGTCGAGCCGCTCGCGCGGCTGCTGCTGGGGGCGGTGACGGAGGCAGCGGTTGCCTGTGCCGGCCGGCCTGATGTCCTGAAGGCCGGAAGTGAATATACCCGTGCCTTCAAGTCGCTGATCGAGGCGCTGCGACTTTAGCTGATCCAGACCTAGCTGATTTCCTTGCGCACGGCTGCCGCCGCGCCGCACATCGCCTTCAGTTTTCCGAACGCGATGTGGCGCGGCATGTATTTCATGCCGCAATCGGGAGCCACCACCAGGCGGTCAGCCGTGACATGCTTGAGGCCGTTGCGAATGCGATCGGCGACCACTGCCACCGTCTCAATCTCCGGATTGCCGAGGTCGAGCACCCCCAGCATGATTTTTTTCGACGAAAGATCCTTCAGGACACCGAGGTCGAGCTTAGGCTGCGCGGCCTCGATCGAAATCTGTTCGGCATTGGTGTCCGCGAGTTCGGCAAGGAAGGAATAGCCGGCGGGCTTGGTCGAGCCCGGCACGACCGCGGCATAGCCGAAGCACAGATGCACCACCGTCGGCACGGTGATGCCCTCGAGCGCACGGTTGATGGCTTTCACGGCATAGCGCCGGGCGAGGTCCGGATTGTTGCGCACCCAGGGTTCGTCGAGCTGGATCACGTCTGCGCCGGCTCTTTGCAGGTCCAGCGCTTCGGCATTGACCGCTTCGGCAAACGCCATCGCAAGTTCTTCGTCGTCTTTGTAGAACTCGTTCTTGGCCTGCTGGCTCATGGTGAACGGACCGGGCAGGGTGATCTTGGCGGCGCGGTCGGTATTCTTGCGCAGGAATTCCATGTCGTGCAGTTCGACCGGGCGGCTGCGCTTCACCTTGCCGATCACGCGCGGCACCGGTGTCTGCGTCCCGTTGCGCGCGGTGATCATGGCGGGGTTGTCGGCATCGATGCCATCAAGCGCGGTCGCGAAGCGATTGGAATAGCTTTCGCGGCGGATTTCGCCATCGGTGACGATGTCGATGCCGGCGCGCTCCATGTCTCTGATAGCAACGATGGTGGCGTCGTCCTGCGCTTCCTCCAGATGCTCCGGCGGCAGCCGCCACATCGCATGCATGCGCGTGCGCGGCACTGACTTCGACAGCATCGCGCGGTCCACCAGCCATTCCGGCTGCGGATAGCTTCCGACAACGGTGGTCGGCAACAGGTGCTTTGGCAGGTTCATGATGGTTAGGCAGATTGGCCACCCGATCTGGCGTCGTCAATCGAAAAACCGATTTTCTCTGGCCAGTGCTCTGCCGGCAATTGACCGCATCTGACGCCGCCGCTAACTCTTGGGCGCCTGTGCGTGCGGGGGAAACAATGAAGAACAACAATGACGCTTCCGAATTCGATTACGTCATCGTCGGTGCCGGCTCCGCCGGGTGCGTGCTCGCCTATCGCCTGACCGCGGACGGCAAGCATACCGTGCTGCTGCTCGAGGCGGGACCCAGGGACACCAACATCTGGATCCATGTGCCGCTCGGCTACGGCAAGCTGTTCAAGGAAAAATCCGTCAACTGGATGTACCAGACCGAGCCGGAGCCCGGTTTGAACGGCCGGCAGGTGTTTCAGCCGCGCGGAAAAGTGCTGGGCGGTTCGAGTTCGATCAACGGCTTGTTGTACGTGCGCGGCCAGCATGAGGATTACGATCGCTGGCGCCAGCGCGGCAATGCCGGGTGGGGCTATGACGACGTGCTGCCCTATTTCAAGAAAGCCGAAAACCAGCAGCGCGGCGCCGACAAATTTCATGGTGCCGGCGGCCCGCTGCCGGTATCGGACTGGCGCCACGCCGATCCGCTGTCGGAAGCCTTTGTGGTGGCAGCGGCCGAGAGCGGCATTCCCACCAATCCCGACTTCAATGGTGCCAACCAGGAAGGCGCCGGATTCTTCCAGACCACGACGTGGCGCGGACGGCGCGCCAGCACGGCCTTCTCCTATCTTCGCCCGGCGAAGAAGCGCGGCAATCTGCACATCGAAACTTCCGCACTGGCGCAGCGCATTCTATTCGAAGGGCGCCGCGCCAAGGCGGTCGAATACAAGCAGGAAGGGCACGTGCGTACGGCGCGGGCGCGCAGGGAAATCCTGGTCTCCAGCGGCGCGTATAACTCGCCGCAATTGCTGCAGCTCTCTGGCGTCGGCCCTGCCGATCTCCTGAAGAGCCACGGCATCGACATCGTGCTGGATGCGCCCGGCGTCGGCAACGATTTGCAGGATCACATGCAGGTGCGGCTGATTACCCGCTGCGCAAAAGCCATCACGCTCAACGATATCGTCAATCACCCCCTTCGCCGCGTCATGGCCGGCATGCAATATGCGGCGCTGCGCAAGGGACCGCTAACGATCGCCGCCGGCACGTCGGGCGCGTTCTTCAAGACCAGTCCGCGGCTGGCCTCGCCCGATATCCAGATTCACTTCCTGCCGTTCTCGACCGACAAGATGGGCGAGAAGTTGCACGCACAGTCCGGTTTTACGGCCTCGGTCTGCCAGCTGCGCCCCGAGAGCCGCGGCTCGCTGCGCATCAAGAGCGCCGATCCTGCCGTGCCGCCGGCAATTCGCATCAATTATCTCGCGACCGAAACCGATCGCCGCGCCTTCATCGATGGCATCCGGATCCTGCGCAAGATATTGGCGGCGCCGGCGCTAAAACCTTACGCGGTCGGTGAGGTCGATCCGGGACCAAAAGTGACGAGTGACGACGAGTTGCTGGACTTCTGCCGCCGCACCGGCAGCACCGTCTATCATCCGACCTCGACCTGCCGGATGGGCAACGATCCGCTCGCTGTCGTGGACCAGCGCCTGAAGGTGCGCGGTATCGAAGGCCTGCGGGTGGTCGATGCTTCGATCATGCCGGACCTGATGTCGGGCAATACCAACGCGCCCACCATCATGATCGCCGAAAAAGCTTCCGACATGGTTTTGCAGGACGCGCGGTAGGCGTTTGCCAGTGAGTATAGTCGGATGAAGCGAAGCGTAATCCGGGGCCTTCTCATGTGCGGATCGCCTGTTCCCGGATTGCGCTGCGCTCCATCCGGGCTGCAGAATCGCCTTTCCTAAATTCCAATTTAGAATCCTAAATCGCTATTTAATTGAGGTCGACCGCTCCGGTTGGCATCGTGGCGCTGTTCATCGTCGTTCCGAACAACCGGGCGACGTCTTCAAGGCAACCCAGTTCGCATCGTGCGCAAGCCGCTGCCGCAGGGCGCGGCATGCCCGACGCTACCCGGAGGTAAGTTGATGTTGCTGTCCAGGTCCTTCGTTCGCAAACGCGTGATCTCGCTGGCCACGACGGCAACAGTCGGGGCAACGTCGCTGGCATTCGCGCATGGGCCGACGCCGGCGCGCGACCAGTTTCACCGCGCCGCCGCACCGATCCAGTATGTCGCGGATCGGCCTGATCGTCCGGACGAAACCCCGTTCCTCGCCGAGAACGACGCCGCCATGAACAGGATGATGGCCGACATGACGGTCAATCCGACCGGCGATGTCGATCGCGATTTTGTCGCGATGATGGTTCCGCACCACCAGGGCGCCATCGACATGGCGGAAGCCGTGCTGCGCCATGGCCGCAACGAACAGCTCCGACGGCTGGCGCAGGAAATTATCGTCACTCAGCAGCAAGAAATTGCCGCGATGCGTCTTGCGGTCGGCGAGCCTCTGCCACCCTCGATCGCCGCACCGACGCAAGCAGAACCGGCGTCGATTTCTCGCGATGCCATGGCGCATCATTCGATGAAGATGCAGTAGGAGCCACCGATGAAACTGACTTCTCTCGCGCTGGTGTTCCTGGCCTGCACTGCGATTTCAGGTGTAGCCCCTGCGATGGCGGGGCAGGCCCCTGGCGCAGCCTCCGGCCAGGATATTCCGGTCAGTCACCGCGACCGGGTCTATTCCGCCGAGCAATTTTCCAACACCGTCTCGGTGACCGATCCCGTCGACAACAAACTGGTCGGCGTGATCAGGCTCGGCGATCCCCAACCCGGCAATTTCAGCCCGCTCTACAAGGGGCAGGTGCTGGTACACGGCATGGGCTTCTCGCCCGATCACAAGACCATTGCGGTGGTCTCGATCGGCAGCAACTCAGTGACCTTCATCGATACCGCCACCAACGCGGTGAAGCACACCACCTATGTCGGCCGCTCGCCGCACGAGCCGTTCTTCACCCCCGACGGCAAGGAGGTCTGGGTCACCATTCGCGGTGAGGATTATGTCGCCGTCCTCGACGGCCAGAGTTTTGAGGAGAAATCGCGCATCAGGGTTCCGGCGGGACCGGGCATGCAGATCTTCTCGCCCGACGGCAAATACGGTTACGTCTGTTCCTCGTTCAATCCGGACACCGTTGTCATTACCGTCGCCGATCATCGGATCGTCGGCCACGTCAAGCAGGACAGCCCGTTCTGCCCGAACATCGCGGCGACACCTGACGGCAAGCAGGTCTGGTTCACGCTGAAAGACGTCGGCCGGACCATGGTGTTCAATGCCGAGCCGCCGTTCAACGTACTGAAATCGATCGATACCGGCCCGATCACCAACCACGTCAACTTTGCCCGCAACGCCAACGGCACCTTCGCCTATGTCACGGTCGGCGGATTGAATGAGGTCAAGGTGTTCCGCACCGACGATTTCTCGCAGGCCGCGACCATCCCGGTCGGCAAGCTGCCGCATGGCGTCTGGCCGTCCGGCGACGGCAGCCGCATTTACGTTGGGCTTGAAAACGCCGACGGCATGGCCGCAATCGATACCCTGACCAACAAGGTGATTGCGACCAGCGCGGTCGGTCAGGCACCGCAAGCCATCAACTATGTTCCCAATGCCGTCCCGGAGGGCGATGGCGCTACCGGCCTGCAGCCGCTCGGCGTCGCCGGCCAGGCCGCGCATCTGTCGCTAAGTGCGGCGCATGCCGCCACGACGGCTCACGACGAGGATAAGGCCGCGACCAGCGTGTCGCTGTTCGATCAGGGGCTGATCCAGATCCTGCAGGCGTCGGTGACCGGACTTGAACCGAAGCAGCCTTATGTGCTCGCGCTGGCGCACGAGCCTGACGGCAAGGGGCCGCTGGAGCCGTTGTCCGCATTCACGACCAATCCGGCCGGCTCGGCCATCGTCAATGCCGCCGGGCCGATCCGCCAGATCGTACGCGGCGAGGACAAGATCCAGCGCCGTTACCTGGTGATCGCGCAGGGCCGTGCCGACAATCCGGGCGCGGTCGTGCAGGTGCAGTTGAGATAGCGGGTCCGGTATGAAGGAGCCGCGTGGCTCTTAAAGGATACTGGCAAAGGGGATATCATGACCGCACTGACAAGCATCGCATCTTCTGGAGCCATCCCGTACATGGGAGCCGTCAACAGTGGAGCCGTTGAATTTCCAGCCATCGGCAAGTCGCTCATGAAAAGAATTCTGTTGATCGAGGATGACGGCGAAACGGCGGAGGAAGTTGCCGCCGAGCTCGCCGAGCGCGGCTTTGAGGTGCAGTGGAGCGCCGACGGCAAGGCTGGCCTCGCCACTGCCCGCAGCTTGCGGCCCGACCTCATCATCGTGGACCGGATGCTGCCCGGCATGGATGGCCTCTCGATCATCGAGACGTTGCGGCAGGAGCAGGTGCGCACCCCGGTGCTGGTTCTCAGCGCGCTCGGCGCGGTCGACGAGCGCATCCGCGGCCTGCGGGCGGGCGGCGACGACTATCTCACCAAGCCGTTCGCGATCCTCGAACTGGTGGCACGGATCGAGGCCCTGCTGCGTCGTCCGCTGGAATCGCGCGAAACCACCTTGCGGGTAGGCACGCTGGAGATCGATCTGATCGAGCGCACCGCCAAACGCGGCAGCCGCGAGATCGACCTGCTGCCGCGGGAATTTCGCCTGCTCGAATACATGATGCAGCGCTGCGATCAATTGCTGACGCGGGCGATGCTGCTCGAGGAAGTCTGGAACTATAAATTCGTACCAACCACCAATCTGGTGGACGTGCATATGGGCCGGCTGCGTCACAAGGTGGATGGTCCGAACGAAACGCCGATGATCCACAATGTCCGCGGCGCCGGATTTATCCTCCGCACGCCAGCCTGATTTCGTGCGACACCATGCGATCCGGTCTCAAGGCGGAGCCAACGCATGATCTGGTCTGAACTGCTGCGCTCGTGGACGTTTCGCCGGACCCTGATGCTGGCGGCGGCGCTGACCTCAATCATTGTCGCGCTGTTCGGCTTCGTCTACTGGAAGAGCGAGAACTATCTGACGGCGCGGTCCGATCAGATGATCATGACGCAGCTCAACGTCATTTCGCTGTTGTCCGACCAGCGCCTGCTGGACGCGATCGAGGCGCATCTGAAGCAGGATGCCCGCGGCGTGCAATTCGCCGGCCTGTTCGGCGCCGATGGGCGCCGCGTTGCCGGCAATATCGCGAAAATGCCCGCCGAGCTGAAGATCGGAGCCCCGGCGCAGGGCGTGCAGATCATGGCCTTACGCAAGCCAGGCCTCGAGCATCAAATTGTTCAAAGCGTGGCGCGGCAACTGGCTGATGGCGAGGTGCTGGTGATCGGCCGGCTTGTCGATGAAACCACGGGCATCGCCCGCGTGATCGGCCAGGCGCTGGGGCTGGGCCTCGTGCTTGCGCTAGGCCTCTGCCTGGTCGCGGGCATGCTGGCGAGCCTTCGTGCCAGCAAGCGGGTCGACGAGGTCAATCGGCGGGTTCAGCGGATCGTCGCCGGCGACCTGCGTGAACGGCTGCCGCAGCGCGACGACGGCGATCCGTTCTCAAAACTCGCGGGAAGCGTCAACGGCATGCTGGATGAAATGGAGACCATGATCCGCGCGCTCGCCGGCGTCGGCAATGACATTGCCCATGATCTGCGAACGCCGCTGACGCGGGCGCGCCTGACCCTGGAGCGAGGCCGGACCAATGCGACCACGCTGGAGCAGCTTCAAACCACCGCTGACAAGGCGATCGCGGGCATCGATCAATCGCTTTCGATCATTACGGCCTTGCTGCGGCTGGCGGAGATCGAGAACAGCCGGCGTTCGGCGGGTTTCGGCGTCGTCGCGCTGGACAAACTGCTGCGGGAAGTCTGCGATATCTACGAGCCAATCGCGGAAGACAGGGATATCGCCGTAAAGGTGATCGCCGCGCCGGAAATGTCGGTCCGTGGGGATCGGGATCTCCTGATCGAGGCGGTCGCCAATCTCGTCGATAATGCCATCAAGTTCACGCCGGCTGGCGGCCGGGTCGATCTCGAATTGATCCGCAACAGGGGTGAAAGCATCGTGCGCGTTACGGATACCGGGCGCGGTATCGATGAAAGCGAGCGCGATTCTGTCTTAAGACGATTCTACCGTTCGGAAAAGGACCGGAATACGCCGGGCGTCGGCCTCGGTCTCAATCTGGTCGCGGCGATCGTCAAATTGCACGGCTTCCGGCTGGCGATTTTTTCGGGACCGGGTTGCCGGGTGGAGATCGGTTGCCCTGATCAAGTGACGGCGTGAGGTAACCACAGCGACTGGAACCGCTGCGGTCCGTCTTTCGATACCGGCATTCGATTTCAATACCTGTGCGCGCCGGTTTGGCCGGCAGAACGCGGATGGCGGCGCGGGTCCTGAACGGTGGGGCCGAAACATTCGGCGGTGAGGCCCGATGCGGTGGCCTCGCACTGCGCGTAGCTCGTAAAGCTGCAGTCGGTGCCGCCTTCGCCATAGGACAGGCAGTAGGTTCCGGAACGCATCGGTTGGGCCTGCGCGCAAGGTGCGGCCAGCGCGATGAACGCGAAGGCCGAGAATGCCACGGCGGATGCGGTGAGCGTGCGGTGAAGCGCCTTCATGGTCGCCTTCATTGATAAGTATTTCACGTGAGCAGCATGCACCGCCGCTTCGCCGAAATCGATTATCAAACGATTCAGGGTTGTTACGCTGTCGTGAGCGTCAACCCTTGTACGCTCGCACCCGCTTCAGCATCTGCTCGACATGTGCGATCGGGGTTTCCGGCTGGATGCCGTGCCCTAGATTGAAGATCAGCCGACCGCTGGCGTAGTTCGCCAGCACGTCGTCGATCGCGCGATCAAGCGCCGCACCGCCCGCGATCAGCGCCAACGGATCGAGATTGCCTTGCACCGCGACGCGGCTCTGCACGCGGTCGCGGATCAGTGACGGCTCGGCTGCCCAGTCGATGCTGACGGCATCGACGGAGGTCGCCTCGACATAGGCCGGCAGCAGCGCGCCGGCGCCGCGGGGAAAGCCGATAATCTTCGCATCCGGCACTTGCGCGCGCACGCCCGCCACGATGCGTTTTGTGGGTTCGATCGACCAGCGCTGAAACTCGCGCGGCGGCAGCACGCCGGCCCAGGTGTCGAAGATCTGCAGCGCGTCGGCTCCGGCCTTGAGCTGGCCGAGCAGATACTGGATCGAATTCTCGACCAGCACGTCGATGATTTTTGCAAACGCCTCGGGATGGCGATAGGCCATCATCCGCGCCGGCGCCTGGTCCGGCGTGCCCTGGCCTGCGACCATGTAGGTCGCAACCGTCCACGGCGCGCCGCAGAAGCCGATCAGCGCAATGTTCGGATCGAGCTCGCGGCGAACGCGGCGCAGCGCTTCATACACCGGTTCGAGTTTGGCGAAATCGGCAAGTGAGGCAAGCGTGGCCACTTGCTCCGGCGTCTCCAGCGGGTCGAGCCGCGGGCCTTCGCCGGCTTCGAAGCGCACCGAGCGGCCGAGCGCATAGGGGATGACGAGAATGTCGGAAAAGATGATCGCGGCATCGAAGTTGAAACGGCGAATCGGCTGCAGCGTCACCTCGGCGGCAAATTCCGGCGTGAAGCACAGGTCGAGGAAGCCGCCCGCCCTGGCGCGCAGCTCGCGATACTCCGGCAGATAGCGGCCGGCCTGCCTCATCATCCAGACCGGCGGTACCGGCTGCCGGTGGCCGGACAACACCTCAAGAAAAGGTTTTGCGGATTTCTGGGTCAATCGAAAAGTTCCTGCGAAAGCGCTGATATTTGAGCCTTCTGATACACGCAGGTTCCCGCTTGGCCAAGGCGAGATGTGGAACTGGCCCAAATCAGGGGCGTTATCTCCGGAATGGAGGAGAACATGGCTGAGAAATTCAATCCTGCGGCGCATGACAAGCACGCCGCCGATCCCCGTGAGGCGCTCTTGGCCGACCGGGAAATCCACGAAAAGCTCGAGGCCGGTCTGGTCGACACCTTTCCGGCATCCGATCCCGTGAGCGCCGCGCAACCGGCGCCTTCGAAACATGACGGCGATCGCGAGAACGAGTCGCTCTGGGACAAGATGCTCGCGGTTTTCCGGTAAGAATTTTTGGCGGGTCAGGCGATGAAGACGGAGTTCAACCACGCCGCCATGACTCGCCGCGCAGCGGCAGTTCGAAGAAAATCTCGCCTGTCGTCGGCGCTGCGATCGTGGTCGCGATGATCGTGGTCGCGATCTGGTTGAAGATGCACGCGTGACGCAAACGCGTTGCTAGCGCCGGAACAATTCACATTCCGGAGAATTGCACTCCCGGGAATTTCATTGAGAGGAAGATAGCAATGATCAAGCATCTCGTAATGACTGCCGTCGCGGTGGCTGGAATTTCTGTAGCCGCGCCGGCTGGTGCGGAAGAAGTCGGTGTCGGCGTGGGCGTGGGTCCGGCAGGCGCGGGCGTGACCATTGGCACCGGCCATGGCGACCGCTATCGCGACCGTGAAGTGATCCGCGAGCGTGAGTACCGCGATCGGGATCGCGACGAGACCGTCGTCATCAAGCGCGGTCGCGACCGCGACTACGACCATGATCGCAAGGTCATCATCGAGCGCGAGCGTTGACAGGTTAGCGTTGAATTTGCCGGAACGGCCTCCGAAAGGAGGCCGTTCTTGTGCCTCAGTAATGCGGCGGGCGTTCGTTGACGGGGCCGGCCGCGTTGCTCTCGGCGTCCTGCAACCGCTCTTTCAGCTCGGCGAGCTGGCGCGTCAGCGCATCGATCTGCTTCCACTGCTCGGTGATGGTCTGGTTCAGCGTCTCGATGGTTTCGTCCTGGAACGTCAGCCGCATCTCCAGCGCGTCGATGCGTTCGCTCAGCGCGCTTGCGTCATTCATGGGAGCCATCGCTGGTTTGCCGTTCCTGTAGGCCGTGGTCGAGCGCTACGCGTTCGTCGAACACGAAGCATTCGCCGCGCCAGCGGCTTTGCTCCTGCGGCACGCCTTCGAGATAGCGAAGGATGCCGCCCTTGAGGTGGTAAACTTCCGAAAACCCGCGCGCCAGCAAATAGGCGCTGGCCTTTTCGCAGCGGATGCCGCCGGTGCAGAACATCGCGATCCTCCGGTGTTTTGCCGGATCGAGATGGCGCGCGGCGAAATCCTTGAACTGCCCAAAACTCCTGATGCCGGGATCGACCGCGCCCTCGAACGTGCCCATCGCCACCTCGAAGGCGTTGCGGGTGTCGATCACGAGTGTATCGGGTGCCGTGATCAGCGCGTTCCAGTCGGCAGGCTCGACATAAATTCCGACCTGCCGCGTCGGGTCGACGGCCGTATCGCCGAGCGTGACGATTTCCTTCTTCAGCCGGATTTTTAGCCGTTGAAACGGCAAAGTGGCGGCGTGCGAGAATTTAAGTTCGAGATTGTCGAGCCGGCCGCCGAACAATTTGTCCGCTTTCAGTTCTCCTACCAGCGCGTCAATGGTCGCAGGCTCGCCGGCAAGGGTGCCGTTGACGCCCTCATGCGCCAGCAGCACGCTGCCTTTCAGCCCGAGCCCCCCGCAGATCGCACGCAGCGGCTCGCGCAACTCCCGGAAATCCGGCAGCGCGGCGAATTGATAGAAGGCGGCGACCTTGAACGGCATGGCGACCGTTTATCAGGCGGCCAGGGGCGGGGAAACCCTGCAAAATCAGCTGGCACACCCAGCGTTTGCCGGGATGCCGCTGCGGCGAAATCTCTGGCATACCAGCCATTGCCCTGTCCGGGATGAATATGCCAAGAACCCCTTTCAGACCCGCGCCCGACACCTGCGGGATGCCGAAATCGCTGAAGAGAAAGCTTTCCTGATGAGGAATTTCCATTTCGCCGGCCGCTCGACTGTCCATGCCCAGAACGCGATGGTGGCGACCTCGCATCCCGCGGCGGCGCTGGTGGCGGTCGATGTGATGCGCGCGGGCGGAACCGCCGCGGACGCCGCGGTCGCGGCAGCGGGCCTGCTCGCCGTGATCGAGCCGCAATCGACCGGCATCGGCGGCGATTGCTTCGCGCTGGTCCAGCCGAAGGGCGAAGGCAAGATCGTCGCCTATAACGGCTCCGGTCGGGCCCCGATGGCGGCCACGGCCGAATGGTATCTCGAACGCAAGATCAATTCGGTGCCGCTGACCTCGGCGCACGCCGTCAGCATTCCCGGTGCCATCGATGCCTGGGATACGATCCTGCGCGATCACGGCAAGTTCGGGCTCGACAAGCTGTTGCAGCCCGCGATCAAGGCCGCGGAAGAAGGCTACATCGTTGCCCCGCGCATTGCCTTCGACTGGAAGAATCAGTTCGAGAAACTCAAGAACGGCACCAACACCGCGCGCTATTTGTTGCCGCACGGCAAGCCGGCCGCGGCCGGCGACGTGATCCGTCAGCCGGAACTCGGCAAGACGCTGCGCGCGATCGCCAAAGGTGGCCGCGACGCGTTCTACACCGGCGAGATCGCCGCCGACATGGTGCAAACCCTGCGCGGGATCGGTGGTCTCCATACGCTGGAAGATTTCGCAGCCCATGGCACCGAGACCACGTCGCCGATCGGCACCATGTATAAGGGGCACGACGTCTGGCAGTGCCCGCCGAACGGCCCCGGCATCACCATGCTGGTGATGCTCAACATCCTGTCGCGCTTCGACCTGACCAAATTCCCCGCGCTCAGCGTCGAGCGGTTTCACCTCGAAGCCGAGGCCGCACGGATCGCCTACATGATGCGCGAGCAATATATCGGCGATCCCGCGCAGGTTCATGTCGATGTCGCCGGAATTCTCGCCAAGGAATTCGCCGAGGAGCACATCAGCAAGATCAGCATGGACCGCCTGCTCGATTTGCCGAATGTCGCGCCGCCGATGAATCCCTCGACCATCTACGTCACGGTGGTGGACAAGGACCGTAACGTCTGCTCCTTCATCAACTCCATTGCGCACTCCTTCGGCTCGGCGATCGTTTCCGACAACACCGGCGTGCTGCTGCAGAATCGCGCCGGCGGCTTCAGGATCCAGCCCGGCCATCCCAATTGCATCGCGCCGGGCAAGCGGCCGTTGCATACGATCATTCCGAGCCTTGCGACCAAAAACGGCCGCGCCGTGATGCCGTTCGGCGTGATGGGCGGGCAGTACCAGCCGGTTGGCCAAACCCATGTGCTGACCAACATGCTCGATTATGGCTGCGACGTGCAGGAAGCCATCGATATGCCGCGCGGGCTGCATTACGAGGGCGTCTACCAGCTAGAGGACAGCGTGCCGGCCGAGATCGTCGAGGGTCTGAAGAAGATCGGCCACAAGACCACCAGCGTGGTCGGCCCGCTCGGCGGCGGCCAGGCGATCTGGATCGACTGGGACAAGGGCACGCTGGTCGGCGGTTCCGATCCCCGCAAGGACGGTTGCGCGCTGGGGTACTAAAGCGCGCGGGCAAGGCTGCTGCCCGTCCGCTCCTCCCATTCATTAATGTCGGAACCAGATCCCATCGCTCCTCGTTGAGCGATGGACGCCGGCGTGCGCCGCTTTGCATTTTCCGTCAGCACTTTGAGGCCTGCAATCAGCGTTCTCGATACAGACGACACCGAACAGGCCGATCTACGCGGCGGCCGTTCGCCATGGTATGCGGCGGCGGGGCACCCGGCCCGCCGTGAAGTGGTCGAGAGCATCAAATGCGATGCGCTGATCGTCGGCGCCGGCATTACCGGATCGCTGGTCGCCGAACGCCTGACGCGTCAGGGCCTCGACGTCGTTATCGTCGATCGCGAACTCCCGGGCCGTGGCAGCACCGCGGCCAGCACCTCGATGCTGCTGTGGGAAATCGACCGCCCCCTTACACAGCTTGCCGAAGCTTACGGTTTTGAGCGCGCCGCACGGGCCTATCGCGCCAGCGTGAATGCCGTCAGCGGCCTGAAATCGCTAGTGCAGCAACTCGGCATCTCCTGCGACCTGCGCGACAGGGATTCGCTCTATCTGGCGGCCGGCGATACCGCGCACGAATTGATCGAGGAGCATCAGTTGCGCCAACGTGCCGGCCTGCCCGGTGATTTTCTCGACCATGCCAGGCTGCTTGATACCTACGGAATCGCGCGTGGCGGCGCGATCGTCTCGCCGGGCGCCGCCGACGCCGATCCGATGCTGCTGGCGCGCGGGTTTCTCAATGTTTCCGTGGCGCGGGGCGCCCGTCTGTTCGACGGCCACGCCGTGGCGTTCGATCCCGCCGGGCGTTCGGTCGGCGTTATCCTGGCCAACGGCCGCGAAATAGAGGCGCGCTCGGTCGTGCTCGCCACCGGTTATGCGATGCCAGACATCGTTCATTCGACCATCCATACGGTGTCATCGAGCTGGGCGATCGCAACCCGACCGCAACCGCAGAACATCTGGAAGGACGCCGCGCTGATCTGGGAGAACAGCAAGAATTATCTCTATGCGCGAGCGACGCGGGCGGGACGAATCATCATCGGTGGTGAGGATAGCGAGGAGACAATCGAGCCCGAAGCGCGCGATCGCCTGATCCCGGAAAAATCCCGCCGGCTGGCGCGACGGCTCGCGGCGCTGTGGCCGGTCGCAAAGACTGACATCGAATTCCGCTGGTCCGGTACTTTCGACACCACCGATGACGGGCTGCCGCTGATCGGTCCCGTTCCCGGCGCAAAGGGCATTTACGCGGCTTACGGCTATGGCGGCAACGGGATCACGTTCAGTTTTCTGGCCGCGCACCTGATCGGCGATCTCATTGCCGGCGTGACGTCGCCTTTGCTGCACGATTTCGCGTTGGACCGGGACGGCGGCATGGCTGCCTGACGAAAAATGGCTATGGAAATAGCCCGCCTTGGGCTAGAGACGTCCGTCTCTCCAAAGAGGTTCACAAGATGCGATCTTCCCGACGCACGATCATCCAAACCGCGTTTGCAGCCTTAACGGCCGCGGTTGCCTCACCCCTCACTGCCGCGACGGCATCGGCCCAGACCGCAGGAAAACCCATGACCACAGCTTCAGGTTTGCAAGTAATCGACAGCAAGGTCGGCACCGGCGCCTCGCCAAAGTCCGGCCAGATTTGCGTCATGCATTACACCGGCTGGCTCTATGAAAACGGCCAGAAGGGCAAGAAGTTCGATAGCTCAGTGGACCGCAATGAGCCGTTCGAATTTCCGATCGGCCAGCGCCAGGTGATTGCCGGCTGGGATGAGGGTGTTGCTTCCATGAAAGTCGGCGGCAAGCGCACGCTGATTATTCCGCCGGCGCTCGGATATGGCGCGCGCGGTGCCGGCGGCGTCATTCCGCCCAACGCCACGCTGATGTTCGATGTCGAATTGCTGGCGGTAAAGTAACAGCCGCGCGACAAGGGGATGCATCGTGAAGGTCTCCATCCTCGACGACTATTTCGACACGGTGCGGACGCTCGATTGCTTCGGCAAACTCGCAGGCCACGACGTGGCGATCTGGAACGATCACGTCCAGGATGTCGACAAGCTCGCCGAGCGCCTGCGCGATACCGAGGCGCTGGTCCTGATCCGCGAGCGGACGCATATCCGCACACCGTTATTGGAACGGTTGCCGAAGCTGAAGCTGATCAGCCAGCGCAGCGTGTTTCCCCATATCGATATCGACACCTGTACACGGCTCGGCATCGTCGTCTCCTCCAGCCAGCACGCCGATACGCCGTCTTATGCGACGGCTGAATTCACCTGGGGCCTGATACTGGCGGCGATGCGCGCGATTCCGCAGCAGATGGCGGCGTTGAAATCAGGCAAATGGCAGATCGGCGTCGGCCATACGCTGCGCGGCAAGACGCTCGGCATCTACGGCTACGGCCGGATCGGTGCGGTGGTTGCCGGCTACGGCAAGGCGTTCGGCATGAAGGTGCTGGTGTGGGCCCGCGAGCCCGCAATGGCAAAGGCGCGCGCCGACGGCTATGAGACGGCCGCCAGCAAGGCGGCGTTTTTCGAGCAGTGCGACGTGCTGTCACTGCACATGCGCCTGGTCGACGCCACGCGCGGCATCGTCACCGCGGAGGATCTGGCGCGCATGAAACCATCGGCGCTTCTGGTCAACACCAGCCGCGCGCCCTTGATCACGCCGAACGCACTGGTCAACGCGCTGCGCTCGGGGCGGCCCGGCATGGCGGCGGTGGATGTCTACGAGAAGGAGCCGCTGCGTGACGTCAACGATCCCCTGCTGACCATGGACAATGTGGTGGCTACCCCGCATCTCGGCTACGTCTCGCGCGACGAATACGAAATCCAGTTCACGGATATCTTTGATCAGATCGTGGCCTGTGCGGCGGGCACGCCGACCAATGTGGTCAATCCGGCCGTGATGGATAAGCGGCGTTGATGTGGCTACCTCGCCCCGCTCGAGGGGAGAGGTAATCAAATAAGACCGGCCCCAAAGGGACCGGTCTTTTTCCGTTTCAACTAACCAGCGTCGATCAAAGATTCTTGTTTGCCGCGTCGGCCGCCTTGTTGGCTGCCTCCTTGGCGGCGTCCTTGGCGTCACCGACGGCCTTCTGGGCCTTGCCCTTGACTTCCTGGACAACGCCTTCGCCTTGCAGGCGGTCGGAACCTGTGGCTTCCCCGATACCCTGCTTGGCCTTGCCGATGGCCTCGTTGGTGGCGCCCTTGATCTTGTCTGCCGTGCTACCCATGGAACACTCCTTCCAGATGATTGAGCTTCGATAAGGCAACGCACCAATGCGCCAGTGGTTTCCTTAATCGCTGGTTTGCATTCACGTTTTTATGTACCGTTCGTGACCGAACGTTTTTTCTGGAAAGCAACGCGATGTCAGGCTCTCACGACCGCACCCATGATCATACTCACGGCGATCATTCCCACAGCCACGACGCAGAGCGCTGGAAGCATGACGGCGTCCGCGTCATTCCCGGCAACCAGCTCGATCCCAACGTACCCTCGACCACGGGCATGGACCGCAAGGCCGCGATCAATTTCGCCCGCGTCGGCGCGCAGAAATTATGGGCGGGCACCGTGACGATCCGGCCCGACGCCAAAACCGGCGCACATCATCACGGTCATCTCGAAAGCATCATCTACGTCGTGAAGGGCAGGGCGCGGATGCGCTGGGGCGAGCATTTGCAATTCACCGCCGAGGCCGGTCCCGGTGATTTCATCTTCGTGCCGCCCTATGTGCCGCACCAGGAAATCAACGCCAGCCGCGATGAAGTGCTGGAATGCGTGCTGGTCCGCAGCGACGGCGAAGCGGTTGCCATCAACCTCGATATCGAGCCGGTGGAAAAGCCGGAAACGGTGCTGTGGGTCGACCCCGTGCACCGGGATCCGGCGGAGAAGAAATAGTCGTCATCGCGAGCGGAGCGAAGCAATCCACGCCAAAAGAAGGTCTGGATTGCTTCGTCGCTTTCGCTCCTCGCAATGACGGCTACGCAAACACCCGATGGTCCACCGGCCCGTTCGGCACCACATAGCCATAGCGGGTGTTGGAAGGCTCTGGCCCCGCCTTTTCATATTCCGCCTTCATCAGCCCAAAGCGGTCGCCCTTCAGCTCGAGCATCGCACGCTTGGGTTGGATGTCGTAGAGCCGCGCGTTGTTGCCGCCGAAGATCGCCGTCTTCACCGGGCCATCGGCGGCGCCAAGCGGCGCGTAGCCGAACTTCTTCTGCATGGCTTCCGGGATTTCGAGGCGGCGCAGGCCCTCGATCTGCCATTGCGGCGCGCCGGTCCATAGCGCATCGGTACCCCAGCAGACGTGATCGGCGCCGAGCCCCTTGATCAGTGTGCCCATCAGCGCGGCGCAGACGTTCGGCTCCGCCACCAGCGTGGTCGCGAACAATTGCCCGACGTCGCCATAGACATTGCTGACGCCATACTGCGCGGGAATGTCGGCGAGGTCGCTGGTCCAGGAAATCCGCCCGGTTCGCTCGAATTCGGCCAGTGCCTGTTTCGGATCGCCGCCGACATGGCGATAGGCGGAGTGATAGATGATGAAGTTGAGTTGCGGCCAGTCTTTCGCAGCCTGGCCTACATCGGCGACGTCGGCGAAACCGCGCAAATTGGGAAACGCCTTCTCTACGCCCGGCGCGAACAGTCCCTTGTGTATGCAGACGTTCTTGATGCCGGCCTTCACCATCTTCTCGTAGCCCTTGTAGGCGACCTTCTCGTCGTCCATGCGCCAGGGGTAGCGGCTGATCTCCTTGTGGGTGTTGTCGCCGACCGTATAGCCCTTGCAGGACTCCGGCTTTAGCGCCAGCCCGGCATCGAGCTTGTCGAGCCAGCCGGGCTGTCCCGGCGTGAAGATCATGTGCGCGAACACTCTCCGCGAACCAGCCTCGTCGTTGATCTTCTTGCGGGCTTCCGCCATTTGCTCGTTGGTCAGGAACCAGTCCTGCTCGATGTCCGACGGCGCGGACGAAATCAGCGAGATCTTGGTGTCGCTATCGAGAAACATCTCCTTCTTGTAGTTGTTGAACTTGAGGTCCTCGATGGTCTGTTCGCGATCGCCGAGCTCCTTGTTCCAGCCGGCCTTGCCGACCGCCTTGCGCATTTCGACAAAGCCCATGATGCGGGTGTCGTCGCGCAGGAAATGCGTATGCATGTCCATGATGAACTGATCTTTCAGCGCGCCGGCGCGTTCCTGCGCCATTGCCGGCGTCGCGGCTTCCGCTTTGGTAACATCGAACAGCGGCCCATAGACCTCGTTCATCGCGACGAACGACGCCGCCATGCCGGCGGCCGTCTGGAAAAAGCGGCGGCGGTTCAGCCCCTGCCTGGCGCCGAGATCGTCGGCCATGGCGAGCAGCCGCGCCTCGACCTCGCGCTGCCGTTCGTTCTGCGGGTCGGGATAGAACTCGTCGCTGGAGACGATCTGCGTCGGGATCGGTGTCTGGTACTGGCACAATTCGGACGGCATCAGTGCGGCAAGTTCGGCTTCCGTCAGCTGGTTGCTCATGAATTCCCTCCCTGGGTCGAACGGCTCGCGGAAAACATAGACCGGGCAACCACGGGATGTCAGCCGGTTCCTTGCCCTGATCGCGCCATGGTGTTTTTGCGGTGCACCGCACACTTGCTTTCAAACCTTTGACCGCGCTGTTAGACTTCGCCGATAAAAGCCTTCATTTGTGAGATGAAACCGTGGGCGATTCCAAACATCCGATCGACAGGCGCACGGCAATCAAGGCTCTCGGTGTTGGCGTGGCGGCAGGTGCGACCGCGGCATTGCCGGCGCAGGCTGCGACCGCGGTGGCGACCGAAGGCGGCGAGATCTGGAGCAGCGAGTACTGGACCAAAAAGGGCGACATCCCCTTGTGGATGTTCCGCAAGCGGATCGGCGCGCCCAAGGCCGGCGAACCGGCACGTCCCGTGGTGTTCTTCGTCCACGGCTCGTCGGTGACCTCAAGGGTGTTCGATCTCAACGTGCCCGGCCACGGCGAATATTCCGTGATGAACGAGTTCGCCCGCTACGGCTTCGACTGCTGGACCATGGACCACGAGAATTACGGCAAGTCGGGCCGCACCTCGGGCAATGCCGACATCGCCAGCGGCGTCGAGGACTTGAAGGTCGCGGCTGATTTGATCACCCGCGAGACCGGGCAGAAGAAATTCCATTTCGTCGGCGAGTCCTCCGGCGCGCTGCGCGCCGGCGCCTATGCCATGGTGGCGCCCGATCGTATCGACCGCCTGGTGTTCGCCGCTTTCACCTACAAGGGCGAGGGATCGCCGACACTGGCCAAACGCGCCGAACAACTGGCCTATTTCCGCACCCACAACATGCGCAAGCGAGACCGCGAGATGATCCGCTCGATCGCGACCCGCGACAAGCCCGGCACCAGCGACCCCGCGGCCATCGAGGCGCTCGCCGATGCCGAGATGGTGTTCGGCGACCAGATTCCAACCGGCACCTATCTCGACATGACCGCCAATCTGCCGGTCGTGCATCCGGACAAGGTGCTGGCGCCGGTGCTGCTGGTGCGCGGCGAATATGACGGCATCGCCACCGTCGCCGATCTCGAGGAGTTCTATAATCTGCTGCCAAACGGCGATCGCCAGTTCATCATCCTGCCCGGCACCGCGCATTCGGTGGCGCTCGCCATCAACCGGCAATTGTTCTGGCACGTGACGCGGGCGTTCCTCACGATGCCGACGCCGATCGCGACCTGAGACGCAGTGCCTTCGTGCAGATTGACGATGGTCTGGCCCCCGCTGCGACAGAATATCGAGCGTGGTGCAGCGGACACCGATGGTCGCAAGCGGGGTCGTGATCTTATAGGCGGCTTTTTCGGAATTGCCGGTCACGAAGCGAAATGCGCCCGACGTCAGCCGCACCGCGACGTCGCAATAATGGTGTTCGTCGTTACGCGATTTCATTTCAAAGCCGATCGATTATCCCGACATTGTACTGGATCGCGCGTGTATGCGATGTCGCGGATTTATCACAAGCGGTGTCCCATTGAGCCGATGGTTAGTGACGGCGGATTCGAAGTGCGTTCAATGCGTTCGAGATAAAAATCGGTTTGCAGAAACTCAATTTTGCCGCAATGTCATTTAGCCCATGAAGACCGTGCCTGAATCACCCCCTGTTCCCGATCTTTCGGTTGTGCGTACCGTTGTTTTCGCGGCAATCATCTTTGTTATCGCGCATTTTGCGATGCTGATCGGCATCACCACGCCCGAAAAATTCTATTTCGATGAGGTGCATTACGTGCCGGCGGCGCGGCAGATGCTCGAACCAGTGATGCGAGAGCCGATGCTCAACCCAATGCATCCGCCGCTCGCCAAGCAACTTATCGCGTGGTCGATCCACTCCTTCGGCGACGTGCCGCTGGGGTGGCGCTATCCGGCGGTGCTGTTCGGCGCGCTCGCCATCGTCGCGGTGTATCTGTGCGGCCTGGCGCTGTTCGCGTCGCAGGGGCCTGCGATCGCGGCAAGCCTGCTCGCGTTTTTCAACCAGATGGTGTTCGTGCAATCGCGCATCGCGATGCTGGATATTTTCGCGCTGACCCTCGGCCTGTTCGCTACTGCTTCGTTCCTGCATGGCTATCGGCGAGAGCGGCCGCATTTCTGGTTCGCGCTGGTGGGGCTATTCTCCGGTTTATCGATCGCCTGCAAATGGAGCGGGCTGTTCGTACTTGCGGTCTGTATCGTCATCGTGGCGGCGATCCGCCTGATGCAAGGCTGGCGCACGCAATTTGCCGACGGCAATGAAGATGACTGGTACCGGCCCGACCTCTGGCCCACGTTCAAGGCTTGGCACTTCGCGGCGTGCTTCCTGCTGATTCCGTCGCTCGCCTATCTCTCGACCTTCGTCCCGCTCTACGGCCTGTCGGTGCCGGATATACTGGAGGCACAGCGCCGGATCTTCAGCGACAACACCACGACCGCGATTGCGGGCCACACCTATATGAGTTCGTGGCCGTCCTGGCCGTTCCTGATACGCCCGGTCTGGTATCTCTTTGACAAGATCGGCGACGAGCGGATTGCGGCGGTGGTGTTCCTCGGCAATCCCCTGATCCTGTGGCCGGCATTGATCGCGGTTGCGATTTCCCTGCGCGACTGGATCGTGACGCGGCGGGCGGACGCCTTTCTGGTGCTGGCGTTCTATCTCGGCCCCTATCTCGCCTGGGCGCTGCTGCCGCGAACGCTCGGCTTCATCTATTACTATCTGCCGGCGGCGACCACGGCGAGCCTGGTACTGGTCTATGCGCTCCGCCGCGGTACGACGCCGCGCTGGCCGCTATGGGCCTTTGTTGCGATCGGTTTTGCGGGCTTCGCCGTCATGCTGCCGATCTCGGCCGCGTTCATCGGCACGTCGATGACGACGTTCAACCGCCTGATGATTTTCCAGAACTGGATTTGAGGCAGCGCGCAAAACCGCAAAATCCGCCCGCCGTTGCCGGCGGGCGGATCAATGGTGCGGCGTCATTTCGACGCGGTCTTGGCTTCCATATTGACGACCTGAACGCGGCGGTTGATCGGGTCCATCGGGGCGTTCGGATCCTTCGGCTGGGTCTTGCCATAGCCGACGGTGACGAGATCGGAGCCGTTGAGACCATACTTCTCGGTCAGATACTTCTTGATCGTATCGGCACGGCGCTCGGAGAGATCCTGGTTAAAGGCCTCGCTGCCGATCGCATCTGTATGACCGGCAACCACGAAGGTCGAGCCCTTCAGGCTGGCGTTCGACAGCGCCTTGCCGAGTTCCTGCACCGCCGGCATCGAGCTCTTGCTGATGGCGGCCGAGTTGTAGTCGAAGCGGATTTCGAGATCGATCTTCGGCTTGGTCGCGGCGAGTTCGGCGATTTCCTGGCGCTCGCCGAGCGAGAGCGAGCGGGTCTTACGGTTGCGCAGCGTATCGACGAAGCTGGCTTCCTTGGCCTGCGCGGCGGTGTCCACCGGCGCGCCGGTCGAGAGGCCGCGGGTCGCAGGCTTGGGTTTCAGCGCACTCAGGATTTGATCGGCCGATACCGTGTCGCCGGCAAACGCCTGGCCCGCCGTCATCGACAGCGCGGCGCCGATTGTCACGATGGAAATTCCATGAAAGCGGGTCATTGTCATCATCCTCACTGTTACGCCTGCAATTGGCGTGCATGGCGTTTTGGTGCTGCAAGGGTAAGAGAGGTTCAATTCGATAAGTGTGATCTAGATCACGTTGGACCGAGCGCTTTCCCTCGGTTCCGCCCGGCAAAACCCCAACCTCTATGATGGAGGGCGTCGACGGGCCGCATCGCATCGGACCTCGATTGGGTTCGTACCTTGAGATGTTATCTACATGTTTTAATGTTTGCTACATGACGGTGATGATTCAAATCCGAAACGTGCCGGACGCGCTGCATCGCCGCCTCAAGTCGCGTGCGGCGCTGGCAGGCATGTCGCTCTCCGACTACCTCTTGTCAGAGCTTCGGCAGGTGGCTGAGCGACCGACGCTGGATGAACTGCGAGCCCGGTTGGAGCGGCGTCCGGCAATAACCCCTTCAGTGGGGCCGGCAGAGGCCGTTCGCGCCGAGCGCGATCGCCGATAATTGTCGTAGATGCATCGGCCGTGCTCGAAGCGCTTCTTCGCACGCCTGCCGCCGCGTCGGTAGAGCGACGGCTGTTCGAGCCGCCACAGACGTTGCACGCGCCCCATTTGCTCGACGTCGAAGTTGCGCAGGTGATTCGTCGGTATACCGGAAACGGGGAAATCGATGCCGAGCGCGGCCCGTATGGCTCTCGCTGACCTCGCTGATTTTCCCTTGCACCGATATCCACACGACTTCCTCCTGCAGCACGTCTGGGATTTGCGGAACAATTTCACGGCCTATGACGCCAGGTACGTCGCCCTTGCCGAAGCCCTGGACGCCCCGCTACTGACCCGCGACAAGCGCCTCGCCGCTTCGCCCGGCCATCACGCGCGCATCGACCTGATCTGAGAACAAGCCTTGATGCGGGCTCGCCGCAATGCCGTCGCGCAAGCGCCGATCTGTGGCCAACAAATCGGCCAGATGGGTACCCAGCAAGGTCGCTGACGAAGAAAATTCCAAAAATTCAAAAAAGAAACGTTCTGGGCAAGCGATGCAGGCGGGCGGGTGTTTCAGTCAGTAAAGCGTCAGCGTGAATATCTGGGGTATCGCAGCGGCACGCCGGAGCTTACGGGCCCGGAAAGTTCATTGCCGATCCTGATCGGCGCGGCCATGATCGCGGCGCGTCGCCGAGCGGCCGAAGCGGTGAGATGATGGCGCGACCGGTCGGGCTGCGCCCATCCTGCTAATCGGGACTCCTCACGCCGGCGAATCCGATTACATTGCCGTGCGATGCCCAGCGCGAAGCTCCTTCCCCTCACCAAGGCCGAGGCCCGGCGAATCTGGCTGCGTTCCCAGCGGCTCGATACGCTGGATCCGTTTGGCGACGGGCCGCAGGCAATCGCCGCCGCGGTGGAGCAGCTCGGCTATGTGCAGATCGACACCATCAATGTGATCGAGCGCTGCCATCACCACATTCTCTATAGCCGCATCCCCAATTATCGGCGCGCGGACCTGCAGCAGGCGCAGAGCGTCGACAAGAGCGTGTTCGAATATTGGACGCATGCTTTGTCCTATGTGCCGTCGAAAGACTTTCGCTATTTCATACCGGACATGCGGCTGCACAAGCGCGAAGGCCATAAATGGTTCGCCTCCGTCAGGCCGTCCGATACCCGCAAGGTGATGCGGCTGCTCCGGCGCGACGGTGCTTTGACCATTCGCGACATCGAGGACGATGTGCTGACCGAGAAGGAGCATCTGTGGGCGAGTCGAAAGCCGTCGAAGCGGGCGCTGCAACTCGCCTTCTATACCGGCGAAGTCACGATCTCCGAACGCGCCGGCATGCTGAAAACCTATGAGCTGATGACGCGGCATTTCGGCTGGGACAAGCCGCCGAAGCCGGCATCAGCGACTGAGACGACTGCCTATTTGCTCGACCGCGCATTGCGTGCGCAGGGGCTCGTCAGCCTCGACTCGATCTGTCATCTCAATGCGCCGACCAAGGCGGCCGTACGCCGCCTGATCGAGGCGCGCGTGCGCCGCAAGGAGATGGTGCCGGTCGCGCTCGAAGGCGCGGTCAAGCAGGAGCATTGGGCGCGGCCCGAGACATTGGAGCAGGCACGCGAGGGCGATGGCGGCCTGGTCCACATCCTCTCGCCGTTCGATCCGCTGATCATCCAGCGCAAACGCACCGAATTGTTCTTCGATTATGGCCACCGCTTCGAGGCCTATGTGCCGAAGGAAAAACGCCTGTTCGGCTATTTCGCGCTGCCGGTCCTGGTCGGCGAAGACATCGTCGCCGCCATCGATCTCAAGACCGATCGCAAGAACAGGAAATTGCTGATGCAGAAATGGAGCTGGGTCGGCAAGGGTGCAGCACGGGCTGCCCGCAAGGACTTCAAGCGCCGCATCGAGGAAGAACTGCATCGCTTCGAGCGGTTTCAGTTGGCGGAGTGAGCTTCACGCGCTCTGGACTAGCTCACACCCTTGATCAGCATCCGGCAGCTATCGGCAATAAACGCCTTTGCTTTTGGCGGCGCCACCTTCAGCCGCTTGTGCAGGATCTGCGTGACGATGCCCTGCAGGGCCGCGACGAAGATAACGGTACGTTCGATCACGATGCCGGGCGCCATGCCGGTGCCGGCAAAGCCCACCGCAAACACCTGAAGCGCGTCGACGATGGCGGCCTCAAGAGTGGGGAATTCGCCCCCGACATTGATGCGGGCGCCACCCATCAGGTGAAACAGATTGGGGAATTCGCGCGCGAATTGGAAAAAGCCGACACTGGCGGCGAGCAGCGCGGGCACGCCCGGCGCCTTGCCGGCGGTCGCCTTCTTCAAACGCTGGGCCAGCTGTTGCCAGCCACGCTCGGCGACCAGCGCCAGCAGCGATAGTTTGTCCGGAAAGTGCCGGTACACCGCGCGGTGGTTGACGCCGGCGTCGCGGGCGAGGTCGCGCAGGCTGATCGCCTCGACGCCTTCGGCCTCGAGTCGCACCAGCGCGGCATCGATCAGCGCCTCCGGCAGGTTTCCATGCCGAAACGTCGCGCGCTTCGGTGGCGGCTTCGCGGCCATTTCCTCAGTCCCCCACTGATTTCAAAGGTGAATTTATCACCCCTTGACGCCAAAGCGAAGTCTCCGCATATGTCTCCAGTGGAGACAATTAGCCGATGGCCTCCCGCTGCCGGGTCAAGTCCGGTGGAAAAGACATATCGCCAACTGCATTACAGGAGCTGTTATGACCGACACCGCTTTTGATCGCCCCGATGTCATCGTCTTCCCACCCATCATTCCGCTGACGACGCTTGCGGTCGCCTGCGTGCTGCAATGGCTGGTGCCGCTCGGTTGGATCGCCGGCGTCGAACCGCCGGTGCGGATCGGGATCGGCGCCGTCATCGCGCTCGCCGGACTGGTCACGACGTCGGCCGGCCGGCGCGCGTTGATCAGGGGCGGCACCAACGTCAACCCGTCGCTGCCGACTACGCGGCTCGTCACCGACGGCGTGTTCGGGCACACCCGCAACCCGCTCTATGTCGGAATATCCGTGGCATTGTGCGGTATCGCGCTGATCTTCGATCTCGACTGGGTGTTGCTGCTGATCGTACCGAGTTCTGTGTTCCTGCACTTCGCCGTCGTCAGACGTGAGGAACGCTATCTCGAACAGAAATTCGGCGATGCCTACCGCCGCTACAAGACGCGTGTGCCCCGCTATTTCGCCGGCAACTGAGCCGTCGTTTCCCGACGGAGCTATTTCGGTCACGGGGGAGGACGACGGGCTGATGTCCCGGTAACGATCCGTTAACTCACGAATTGGTGTTCACTGACGAATATTGACATTCGTCAGTGAACATTCAATACTCTTCATCAGAACCTGCGATGGAGAGTCCGATGTTCGTCCGTTCCATTTTTTCCAGCTATTACAGGCTGTTAACAGGAGCGATGCTGGCGCTGGCGGTGATTGCGCTGACCGGCTGCAACGAAATAGCGGCCGAAAAGGCCGCTCCCGGGCGCCCGGTTCTGGTCGCCACCGTGCATTTTGAGGCGGAAACGCCGGAGCGTAGTTTCGTCGGCACCATCAAGCCCCGGATCGAAACGGACATGGGCTTCCGGGTCCCCGGCAAGGTCGCCAAGCGCCTCGTTGAAGTCGGCCAGACCGTTGAAGTCGGCCAGCCCCTCGCCACCCTCGATGAAGTCGATCTGAAGCTGCAGGCCGAGCAGGCCGAGGCCGAGTTCCGCGCCGCCACCGGCGTGCTGGCGCAGGCTGCCGCGTCCGAGCAGCGCGCCAAGGATCTGCGCGCCAAGGGCTGGACCACGGACGCGCAGATGGATCAGAGCCGCGCCGCCGCCGATGAGGCCCGTGCCCGTCTCAACCGCGCCGAACGTTCGGTCGAACTCACCAGGAACTCGCTCTCCTATGCGACGCTGGTCGCCGATACCCGCGGCGTCGTCACCGCGACGCTGATCGATGCCGGTCAGGTGGTTGCCTCCGGCCAGACCGCGATCCGCGTCGCGCGCTTTGCCGAAAAGGAAGCGGTGGTCGCGATTCCGGAAACGCTGGTCGGCCGCGCCAAGGATGGCATCGCGACCGTGACGCTGTGGTCGGATGCGAACAAGAAATACACAGCGAAACTGCGCGAGATCGCCCCCGCAGCCGATCCTGCGACGCGGACTTATCTCGCCAAATTCTCGCTGCCAGAGGCCGGCGAAAACGTCTCGCTCGGCATGACCGCGACCTTGACCCTGTCCGATGCCGCGACCGAGCGCGTGGCAAAACTGCCGCTGTCGGCGCTGTACAGCCAGGGCGGCGATCCCTCGTTCTACATCGTCGACGATTCAGGTGAGGTGTCGCTGAAGCCCGTCGCGGTGAAATCCTATGAGAGTAATTCCGTCGTCATCACCGGCGGCGTCAATGAGGGCGCCAAGGTTGTCGCGCTCGGCGTGCAAAAGCTCGACCCGGCCGAAAAGGTCCGTGTCGTCTCGTCGCTATCGTTTTGATGCGTGGCCGGCAACAGTGGATAAATGTTGGAGGGTGACATGAAGCGCTTCAATCTCTCGGGCTGGGCGGTGAGCCATCCGACCCTGATTCTGTTCCTGATGATCGCGCTCGGCGCCGCCGGCTTCTTCTCGTACCAGCGGCTCGGCCGCGCCGAGGATCCGTTCTTTACGGTCAAGGTGGTGAACGTCTCGGCGATCTGGCCGGGCGCCACCGCCCAGGAGATGCAGACCCAGGTCGCCGATCCCATCGAGAAGAAGCTGCAGGAATTGCCCTACTTCGAGAAAGTGCAGACCTATTCCAAGCCCGCGTTCACGGCGATGCAGGTCACGTTCCGCGATTCGACCCCGCCGAAAGACGTGCCGTATCTGTTTTACCTGTTGCGCAAGAAACTGGCCGACGTGCAGGGCCAGTTGCCGGCGGGCCTGCTCGGCCCCGTGGTCAACGATGAATTCAGCGACGTCGATTCGATCCTCTACATGATGACCGGCGACGGCGCCGACTATGCGCAGTTGAAGAAGGCCGCCGAAGGCATGCGCCAGCGGCTCTTGAAGGTGCCTGGCGTGACCAAGGTCGATCTCTACGGCACCCAGGACGAGCGCATCTTCGTCGAATTCTCGCACGCCAAGCTGGCAACGCTCGGCATCACGCCGCAAGCGCTGTTCGATTCGCTCGCCAAGCAGAACAACGTCACGCCGGCGGGTACCGTCGAAACCTCCTCGCAGCGCGTGCCGCTGCGCGTCACCGGCGCGCTCGACGGCGTCAAGGCGGTTGCAGAGACGCCGGTTGAAAGCAACGGCCGTGTATTTCGTTTGGGCGATATCGCCATCGTCACGCATGGCTTCGTCGATCCGCCGACCTTCACGGTGCGCCAGGAAGGCAAGCCCGCGCTCGGCATCGGCGTGGTCACCGCCAAGGGCGCCAACATCCTCGAACTCGGCAAGGAGGTCGAGCAGGCGACCACGGAATTCATGAAGGCGGTCCCGCAGGGCATCAATGTCGAGAAGATCGCCGATCAGCCCAAGGTGGTCGAGCACGCCGTTGGCGAGTTCGTGCACTCCTTCATCGAGGCGCTCGCGATCGTGCTGTTCGTCTCCTTCGTGGCGCTCGGCTGGCGTACTGGCATCGTGGTGGCGATGTCGGTGCCGCTGGTGCTGGCGATCGTCTTCATCGTCATGAATACGATGTCGCTCGACCTGCACCGTATTACGCTGGGCGCGCTGATCATCGCGCTCGGCCTGCTCGTCGACGACGCCATCATCGCGGTCGAGATGATGGTGGTGAAGATGGAGCAGGGCTGGGACCGCGTCCGCGCGGCGTCCTTTGCCTGGGAATCAACTGCGTTTCCGATGCTCACGGGAACGTTGGTCACGGCCGCTGGCTTCCTCCCCATCGGCTTTGCCAATTCCGCGGTCGGCGAATATGCCGGCGGCATCTTCTGGATCGTGGCGATCGCGCTGGTCGCCTCCTGGTTCGTCGCCGTGATCTTCACGCCCTATATCGGCGTCAAGCTGCTGCCGAACATCGCCGTCCAGCACAACCACGACCCGCACGCGGTCTATGAGACGCGCGTCTACCGCATCCTGCGCAGCATGGTGCAGTGGTGCGTCGATCACCGCGGCAAGGTGGTGCTGGCAACGGTTGGCGTGTTCGTGCTCTCGATCGTCGGCTTCGGCCATGTCCAGCAGCAGTTCTTCCCGCTGTCGGAGCGGCCGGAACTGTTCCTGCAATTGCGCCTGCCCGAAGGCACCGCCTTCAACGTCACCGAGAAGTCCGTCAAGAAGGCCGAGGCGCTGCTCAAGGACGACAAGGATATCGCGACCTATACATCCTATGTCGGCCAGGGTTCGCCGCGCTTCTGGCTCGGCCTCAACCCGCAACTGCCGAACGAGGCCTTTGCCGAGATCGTCATCGTCTCCAAGGACGTCGAGGCCCGCGAACGCATCAAGGCGCGGCTGGAGAAGGCGGTCGCCGATGGCGATCTGACCGAGGCACGCGTTCGCGTCGACCGCTTCAATTTCGGTCCTCCGGTTGGTTTCCCCGTTCAGTTCCGCGTGATCGGCCCCGACGCCAACAAGGTGCGCGACATCGCCTATCAGGTGCGCGACGTGGTTCGCCAGAACCCCAACGCCAAGGAGCCGCAGCTCGACTGGAACGAGCAGTCGCCCTACCTGAAGCTCGTGGTCGATCAGGACCGCGCCCGCGCGCTCGGCCTCACCCCGCAGGACGTCTCGCAGGCGCTCAGCATGCTGATTTCGGGCGCGCCGGTCACCACCATCCGCGACGGCATCGAGAAGGTCGGCGTGATTGCGCGTGCCGTGCCTTCCGAGCGGCTCGATCTCGGCCGCGTCGGCGACCTCACCGTGACCTCGCGCAACGGCGTTGCCGTGCCGCTACAGCAGATTGCCAAGATCGAATACGCCCACGAGGAGCCGATCCTGTGGCGGCGAAACCGCGACATGGCCATTACGGTCCGCACCGACGTCGCCGACGGCGTGCAGGCGCCTGACGTCACCAACCAGATCTGGCCGAAACTCCAGCAAATCCGCGATCATCTCGAGCCGGCTTACCGGATCGAGCCGGGCGGCGCGTTCGAGGAGTCCGCCAAGGGCAACGCCTCGATTGCGGTGCTGTTTCCGGTGATGGCGCTGGTGATGCTGACGCTCTTGATGATCCAGTTGCAGAGCTTCTCGCGCCTGATGCTGGTGTTCCTGACAGCACCGCTCGGCATCATCGGCGCCTCGCTCGGCCTCAACATCGCCAACCAACCGTTCGGCTTCGTGGCGCTGCTCGGGCTGATCGCGCTGGCCGGCATGATCATGCGCAACGCGGTCATCCTGGTCGACCAGATCGAGACCGACGTTTCCCATGGCCTGACCCGCAAGGAAGCCATCGTCGAAGCCACCGTCCGGCGTGCCCGTCCGGTGATCCTGACGGCGCTGGCTGCGATCCTGGCCATGATCCCGCTATCGCGCTCGGCCTTCTGGGGCCCGATGGCGATCACCATCATGGGCGGTTTGTTTGTTGCAACCTTCCTGACCCTGCTGTACCTGCCGGGCCTGTACGCGCTATGGTTCCGGAAGAGCCTGGAAGAAAGCGGCCAAAGCGAGCAGCCTGATCTTGCGCCGCAGCATCAGGCCAAGGACCACGTGACGGCCCCGCTCGCATTTCCGCTTGCCGACGCCGCGGAATAATTGAACATTGAGTGCAGACATGACGCTGATTTCAGAAAACACCGAAACCGACACAAGGGAACGTATCCTCGTAGTGGCGGAGCGTCTGTTCAGGCAGATCGGCTACCAGAAGACGACGGTGGCCGACATCGCCAAAGAACTGCGGATGAGCCCCGCCAACGTCTATCGCTTCTTCGATTCGAAGAAGTCGATCCACGAGGGCGTGGCGCGCGGCCTGATGGGCGAGGTCGAACAGGCCGCGCAGGCCATCGCCTTCCAGCGCGGTCCGGCGGCGGCCCGCCTCCGTGAGCTCATGACTTCGATCCACCATATGAACGCGGAGCGCTATGTCGGCGATTCCAAGCTGCATGAGATGGTCGAAGTCGCGATGGAGGAGAGCTGGGACGTCTGCGTCGCCCATATGGAGCGGATCACCGAGACCATCGGCAGCGTCATCGCCGAGGGCGCCGCCACCGGCGAGTTCGAGGTCTCCGACGTGCCGCTCGCCGCCATGTGCGCCTGCACCGGCATGATGCGGTTCTTCCACCCCCAGATGATCGCCCAATGTGCCAACAAGCCGGGCCCGTCGATCGACGAAATGATCGACTTTGTGATGGCAGGGCTGTCGCCGCGTGCCAAGACCGTGGGCATAATCCGCTAGTTTTCCGTCGAAATGACGTAGGGCGGGCAAAGGCGCGCATGCGCCGTGCCCACCATTCTTACTTCAATAAAGTTGGTGGGCACGCTACGCTTTGCCCACCCTGCGGATGAAGGAAGAACCGGAATGGACGCCAAGAGCCAGAAAGACCTGCACTATTACGAACCCGGCAAGGGCCACGGCCTCAAGCACGATCCCTTCAACGCCATCGTCGCGCCGCGCCCGATCGGGTGGATTTCATCGCGCGATACCAAGGGCAACATCAACCTCGCGCCCTACAGCTTCTTCAACGGCTTCTGCTATCACCCGCCGATCATCGGCTTCGCCTCGACCTCCTGGAAGGACAGCGTCCAGAACATCCAGGAGACCGGTGAATTCGTCTGGAATCTTGCTACCAAAGATCTGGCGCAACAGATGAATGCCACCGCGGCGCATGTCGCCCACGATGTCAGCGAATTCAAGATCGCCGGCCTGACCGCAGTGCCTGGCAAGCTCGTCAACGTGCCCCGCGTCGCCGAAAGCCCGGTCGCGTTCGAATGCAAGGTGACGCAGATCATCCAGCTGCAGGGCAAGAACGGCGAAAAGGCGCAAGCCTGGCTGACGCTCGGTGAAGTCGTCGCCGTGCATATCGACAAGGCCATGATCAAGGATGGCGTCTACCAGACCGCTCTCGCGCGTCCGATCGTGCGCGCTGGCCGCCGAGGCGATTATTTCGAGATCAAGCCGGAAAACATGTTCGAGATGATCCGGCCGGATTGAGCTTTCTTCTCGCTCGCCCCGCACTTCGCGGGGTCGAGACGAGCGAAGCTCGCTCTTAGAGGGTCGGAGTGAGGGGCTTTCACCGCGAAGTTGGTGTCAATCGCGCGATGAGATGATGGGCTTCGATACCCGCTAACCGGACATTGATGGTCATGCCCAGATCGACGCTAATGACCCATTGCGGTCATGTTCGCCCGAGGGACGACGGCCAGACCAAGCCCGACCCGCCTCAGCGTGTGGCGGGTCTCGAAAGCGTGGCGCGGTTGTACGGCACGCCTGGATCCTGCGAAAATCCGATCAAGCGTGACCGGTCGATCCAAGCAGCGCGTGCGAGTTCCAAATTCCCGGCGGGTCCGGTTGCGGATTGAACCCGTGAATGTACAAGGGATTCACCCAAGCCTGGCTGGCAGCAATGCCGCCGGTCACGATATTGAGTTCGTCGTCATGCAGGACGCCCGTGTTCTCTCTGTCAGAGGTGATATTCGGTTTCATGATTTTGCTCCTGATCTTGTCGGCCACGGCCTAGCGTAAGCCGTCCTTAGTCAGACGCCGGTTCCATCTGTTGGGTTCACGCAACTCGGTAAGTGAGAGTTCTGCCGGCCGGTATCCGGGATAACTTCGTGACGCCGATCACATTGACGAAGCCGCCTTCGGGCGGCGGTTCTTCGATCGCGCTGTTGTCATTGCGCTGTTGCCGGTCATGGCCGGGGGCGGCAATCAGCACCTGAAATTTTTTCGAGCGTCTCGCCAACCTGTCGTAGCACGTCGCTACACGTCTGAACTCCCCTGGGCGGCTTTCTTGCGCGACCTGCTCTCGCGATGTCTGGTTCTGCACATTTCGGACATGCCGAGACAGCCTGACGATGTCCGCTCACCGGGTTGCAGACATCCCGCCGCAAGGCCGCGTGCAGAAATACACGTGATTGTCGTGGTCATTCGCGGCGCAAGATTTTTTCAAGGGTAGGTAGGTGGGGCGACGCGATCCAACAACTTGGCCCGCCGGCCACCACCTCCTCGAGAGCTTCTTCCGACAACTCCCCCGGCGGCCGCGCTGGCAGGATCAGATGGACAAGTTTGCCCGTGTTCTCGACTACCTTGACCATTTCGCCCTCGCGGAGCACGCCGCCAGCCGCGACTAGAGCTGCTCGAGGATCGGTCAACAGCATTGCCTTGAATACCGGATCACTCCACGCCTTCGTCACCACGCTTATGCAGAAGTCACACCAAACACATGACGTCATAAACTGGTGGTCTCCCCCGGGCTTATCAAGGTAAAAGCCAGCCGCCCCGGTTGTGCTCTCTTCCGTTAATTCGCCCGTTGGCTGGAGGGGAAGGACGAAATAGCCGATTTCGTCAGTTCTCCACCACTCGTACTGTCACACCGGCCGGCACGGCCCCGAGCGCTTCAGTGAGCGCTGCATTCGCATCACGCAGGAGCTTCGATTTGAATGCTGGGTCCCTCCAGGCCTTCGCTACCACCGTCCTGTACGGCGTGTTTTCCTTGCTTCGCTCCATGACCTTGAGTGTCATATCCAAACTCCCGACCATGATTATCTCCTGTTGCTAGCCTTGATTGCGGTCGCAGCCCCAGCCTTCATGGTTCTGCCCAAATGGAAAACCCGACGAAGGCGATTACAGCGACGCTGAGAATGATAATCGCCATCGCGGCCACTTCGATGGTGGAAAGCCGTCTTGCCATGCGCCATTTTGGTGGCAGGCGAGCGGCGGCTTTGATCTGGATCATGCGCCCCACGCTGACAAATCGCCGCACAGCTCGATACGTTCGAGCAGTCTATGCACCACAGCGGGAGGACATGCGGCCGGTCAACGAGCTGCGCATCCGGCCGCGGTGAAGCTCGGCCGGGCGCTGACGGTCATACCAAGGTTTATCACGGCGATCAGAAGAGGTTATGCGACCGTACGCACGTGTAATGGAAGAACCTACCCAAATCGGGGATTGTGTCACGCAGCAGAGGCGCTGCTCAGGCCTGCGCTCTGTTCGGACGAACATCGCACAGGCAGGTGTATCATGCGCAATCACGATTTAGTCTCCGATGGGTTCCTCACGCTGATAGCGGCCAGCCTCGTGCTGCTGGGTTCGAGCTTGCTGGCTTTCGCGATCGTGTGAGGCGGCTTCTCGCGCAACGCTTTTGCCCGGCGATAAGCAGATATCCCGCCGGAAGGCCACGACTTCCGTTTTTGGACCCTTCTCGGACATCAGCGGCTAATTTTGCTGTGATGCAAAAACACAGCCGCTCAATTCAGAGACGTGGTAAGGTGTAGTCGCCCTGCTTAAGGGGGCGACCATGAAGCGACGCGAATTCATCGTGGGGTTGGCGGGCGCGGTGGCTACGCCGTTCGCGTCGAGCGCGCAGGAGCGGGTAAAACGCCCCCGCGTCGGATTTTTAATGCACCTGACTCCTGGCGACCCCGACGCGATGGCGCGGGTTGCGGGCTTTTTGCAAGGCTTGCAGGAGCTTGGCTGGGCAACGGACCGCAATATTCAAATCGATTATCGATGGGCTGCTGGTCAGGACGAACTTTATCGCAAATACGCGGTAGAGTTAGTCGCACTTCAGCCTGATGTTCTGGTCACCACAGTGACCGATTCAGTACGCGCACTACAACGAGCCACCAGGACAATTCCAATTGTGTTTACCAGTGTGATTGATCCGGTCGGCTCCGGGTTGATCACCAGCTTGTCTCATCCGGGTAGCAATGCGACCGGTTTCAATTTGTTTGAATTTGGCATCAGCGGAAAATGGCTGGAGCTTCTCAAACAAATTGCTCCGTCTGTCACGCGAGTTGCGGTTCTTAGGGATAGCGCCTCGACCAGAGGCGTTGGACAGTTTGCGGCCATTCAAGCGAATGCCTCTTCTTTCGGGGTGGAGCTGCTTCCGCTCGATGCACAAGAAGGCAGCGACATCGACCGAGCTATCGGCGCTTTCGCCGGGAGGGAGGGCAGCGGCCTTATTGTCACTTCAAGCCCAACTGCGTTGATCAATCGCGATTTGATTATCAAGCTCACTGCCCAGCATCGCTTGCCTGCGATCTATCCGTTTCGCACCTTCGCCACCGGCGGCGGCTTGATATCCTATGGCCCTGACTTGATCGATCCACACCGCCGCGCGGCGGGCTACGTCGATCGCATCCTCAAGGGCGAGAAGCCCGCGGACCTGCCGGTGCAGGCGCCGACCAAGTTCGAGCTTATTATCAACTTCAAGACCGCCAAGGCGCTTGGCCTCACCATCCCGCCGTCTGTGCTCGCCCGCGCCGACGAGGTGATCGAATAGAGCCTGCGATGCCCGCTGTCGGCACGAAACGGACCGCTAGCCATGTCCGCTATCCCGTCGCTAACGGGGGTAGACCAGACATGGCCCGGACCGCCTATTTCGGTCGCAAAAATGACCCGACGCAGACCTCCTCGCTGTTGCTCCCATCTCGGCGGCTTTGGATAAGGCGGACTCGCCATACTTGACGCGAGCAATTTCGACTGTGACGAGGAGCGGACTCCTGGTCTCAGTGTAGGTTCAGGAAATGCGCTACGCTAGAAGCTTGGGGCGCGGTCTTGGGGCCTATTTCGGAAGTTTTTGGGCCAAGATATCTATCTTGTGAATTGTCGGCGGTTTAGCCAACAGTTCTCCGGCTTTTGCCATCAGCGCCGCGGCGACCTTACCATTCAGATGTGCATTGCGGCCAGAGTTGTCATTGAATGTGTCGAAGATGGCGAACGACGAGGGGCCTTCCTGGATCGCGAACCAACTGACGGTGTCTGGTTCAGCGTCTACCAAAGGCAATGCCGATTTCAAGAATTCCGCGACTTCTTCTTCTTTGCCTGGCTTGGCTTCAAGGGGAACATACAGAGCAACCTTAGACATCGCTTACTCCACATTGCTGTTTGGCGCGGACTGACGCAGCGCCGCTGATAAAAGGTGCATAGAGATTGACGACCGACTGTGTTGCCACAATCAATCTTCCCAAGCCCGACTATTTTTTAGTCTATCGTCTCCAAGCCAAGCTGTAAGCCTATTTGAGGAGTTATTTATGGCGAGATGTGTGCAGCTGACCGCCCTAGGGCTGGATGTTGCAGTCGTCTAAACTGGCCAGGCAATGTCGGCTTCTGGCGTGCGCCGTGCAAAGGCGGCGCTTTCCAGTGGGTGCAAGCCCCGCCCGGCAAACCGCTCCAGCCGGAAGCAATCGGAGCTGTCATGGAGGTAACGAAGTGGCTGAAGCCTTCGATTAGCGTGTCACAAATTGGTGGCAGCGCGAGTGTGCAGGCCGCAACGCGAGTGAACGCTGAGCAAGCCTCGAAAAGGACGATGTGCAGGCCGACCGACTGCCCATATCGGAGAAGCGGACATCGTTACTTGTCGACCGCCCGCAGGTTTGCATCGCCCGCCGCTTCGGCATCGATGGCCTGGAATCCGCCTTTCCGTGCCAACCGCAGCGCAATCATCCTCGTCGAAATCTGTGATCTTGGACCCGACAAATTGACCCGACGGGCAAATCACTTCGGATTTTCAGAAATCGTGTCAAGCCCAAGAATCAAAAGAATCAAAAATATTCCGCTTTCGCCGTCGGGCAAATCAGCGGCATGACTCACGCCATCCTGTCCCGACAAGAGGGGCGCTCGCGATCGTCACGATACGTGGGGCAGGGTGCGGTGGACGCGGATGCGCTCTTGACGAACGGCGCGTGAAGCGTACGGCGAAGTCGTGTGGTCCTGACGCCCCGACGCTGGCGTCAAGCCTTGCAGTTGCGCATCGATCCAATTGGATCGAGCGCGATATCTGCAAGGCGATGGTGACAAGAAAGCCCGATCACCAGGGAGAGCGCGCTATAAGCCGTAAAGCCATTGCGCAGGGAATGTCGGATTGCCTCCGCTGCCCTGTATGCTCGTGTGCGCACTTTCTTGTGCACATTGCACACGAGACCGCGGGTGCAGCGCGCATCCGGCATTCCTTGCGCCCTCTCACTTCGAGAGGTGCGAAAAATTACTTGCAAACCTCGGGCAGATCGTGCCGCGAGAACGCCGATGCATATCTGTTTCTTGAGAATTGAATCGCTCGTCTCGGCCCCCCAAGGGGAGGGTTCAGGAAGGCGCGGCTCACACGCCATTTCCGGAACTGACCCGCCCCGGCGCCGTTATCAGTCGCCGCCCGTGGGCATCAATTTCTCCTTATTTTCAAAGCGAAGTGTTCACCCAAAGCCGGCACTTTCCGCTAAAATAAGCTCCCGCGCTGCCGATTTATGAGGACCTCCGCCATGAGCTTCCGCCGCGATTTCATCACCAAGCCGATCTTCTCATGGGCCCGCGGCGTATTGCCGTCGATGTCCGACACCGAGCGCGAAGCGCTCGAGGCCGGCGACGTCTGGTGGGACGCCGACCTCTTCACCGGCAATCCCGATTGGTCGAAATTGCTCGGCTATGCGCCCGCTGCGCTCACGGAAGAGGAAAGGGCCTTCCTGCACGGCCCGGTCGACGAGCTATGCGCCATGCTCGACGACTGGAAGATCAATTGGGAATGGCGCGACCTGCCGCCGGAGGCCTGGGACTTTATCAAGCGCCACAAATTCTTTGGCATGATCATTCCCAAGGAATATGGCGGGCTCGGCTTCTCGCCCTACGCGCATTCCGAAGTGGTGCGCAAGCTTTCGACACGCTCGGTAACGGCGGCCGTCACCGTGATGGTGCCCAACTCGCTCGGGCCGGGCGAATTGCTGATGCGGTTCGGCACCAAAGACCAGCAGCAGCAATGGCTGCCGCGCCTTGCCGACGGCCGCGACATTCCCTGTTTCGGATTGACCAGCCCTGAGGCCGGCTCGGACGCGGCGTCGATGATCGATACCGGCATCATCTGCAAGAGCCAGTTCGAAGGGCGCGAAGTACTGGGGCTGCGCCTCAACTGGCACAAGCGCTACATCACGCTGGGACCCGTTGCCACCCTGCTCGGGCTCGCCTTCAAGGCCTACGATCCCGATCACCTGGTGGGTCACGACGAAGACCTCGGCATAACGGTTGCCCTGATTCCGACGCATCTTTCGGGCGTCGAGATCGGCCGCCGCCATCTGCCGGCGATGCAGGTGTTCCAGAACGGCCCGAACCGGGGCCACGATGTGTTCATTCCGATGGACTACATCATCGGCGGCGAGGCACGGCTCGGCCAGGGCTGGAAGATGCTGATGACGGCGCTGGCCGCCGGCCGTGGCATCTCATTGCCGTCGCTGTCGGCGGCGGGTGCGGCCTATGCCGCACGCACCACCGGCGCCTATGCCCGCATCCGCGAACAGTTCGGCATCTCTATCTCCAAGTTTGAAGGCATCGAGGAGCCGCTCGCACGCATCGCCGGCATCGCCTACCTGCTCGACGCCGCGCGGCGGCTGACCTGTGCGGCGCTCAACCAGGGCCATCATCCCGCGGTCATTTCCGGCATCATGAAACTGCACGCCACCGAGCGGCTGCGGATCGCGATCGACGACGCCATGGACGTCCATGGCGGCAAGGCCGTGATCGACGGCCCGCAGAATTACCTCGGCGTCCTCTATCGGTCGGTGCCGGTCGCCATCACCGTCGAAGGCGCCAACATCCTGACCCGCAATCTGATCGTGTTCGGACAGGGCGCGATCCGCGCGCATCCCTATCTGCTCGAAGAAATGACGGCGCTTCGCGACGCGGACCATGCCAAGGGGCTGGATGCGTTCGATCAGGCATTTTGGAAACACGTCGGCCACAGCTTTACAACCATGTTCCGGGCCTGGGGCCGAAGCTGGAGCGGAGGCCTGTTCGCGCCGGCGCCCGACGCCGGCGATGCGACGCGGTTTTATCGCCAGCTCTCGCGCTATGCCTCGGCGTTTGCGCTCTGCGCCGATATGGCGCTGTTGACCCTGGGCGGCGCGCTCAAGCGCAAGGAAATGCTGTCGGCCCGCTTCGGCGATATCCTCTCCGAACTCTATCTGCTGTCGGCCGCGCTGAAACGCTGGCAGGACGAAGGCCGGCAGGCAGCCGATTTCGCCGCACTCGAATGGTGCATGGCGAGCGGCTTTCGGACAATCGAGAGCCGTTTCGCGGAGATCCTCGGCAATCTGCCGAACCGGTTCGTCGCTGTCATCCTGAAATTCCTGATCCAGCCGTTCGGCGCGCGGGTGCTTGGCCCGACCGACCAGGTCGTCCACCAGTGCGCCCAAATCGTGCTGTCGCCGTCGGCGGCGCGCGACCGGCTGACGGCGGATCTATCGCATGTCGACGACGATCGCGGCGTGGCCCGGCTGGAAAAGGCGTTCCTGCTGGTCACGGCTGCCGAGGACATTTCGAAGAAGATGCATGCCGCGCGGCTGCACGACTGGAAAGAAGCCGTGCAGAACGGCGTCATCACTCAGTCCGAGGGCGACAAGCTCGCCGCCGCGCATGAGGCGGTTGCGAAAGTGATTGAGGTCGATGATTTCGCCCCGGAAGCGCTGACGCCGATTTACAGGAAAGCCGCCGACGTGCATCAATTCTTCCAGGAGTTGGGTGAGCAGAGGGCGGCGAGCTGATGGCGCGACCGGTTTTTATTGTAGATGGCAGCCGGACGCCGTTCCTGAAAGCGCGCAGCGGCCCGGGGCCGTTCACCCCCGTTGATCTTGCCGTACAATGCGGCCGGCCTTTATTGGCGCAGCAGCCGTTTGCGCCCAACGTCTTCGACCAGGTGATCCTCGGTTGCGTCAACGTCATCGCCGATGAGATGAATCCGGCGCGGGTTGCGGCGCTGCGGCTCGGCATGGGCGAGAAGATGGTTGCCTTCACCGTGCAGATCAATTGCGGCTCCGGCATGCAGTCGATCGATACCGGTTACCGCTACATTCGTGAGGGCGTCTCGGACCTGATCCTCGCTGGTGGCGCCGAAGCGCTGAGCCACGCGCCGCTGGTGTGGCCGCAGCAGGGCGTGCGCTGGTTCGCGGGCCTTGCCGGTGCCAGGGGCATTGGCGCCAAGATCATGGCCGCGCTAAAGGTCCGGCCGTCTTATCTGAAGCCGATCATCGGCCTCGAACGCGGGCTCACCGATCCCATCACCGAACTCAATATGGGCCAGACCGCCGAAGTGGTCGGGCATCTCTTCGGCATCACCCGCGCGCAATCGGATGCCTATGCCGCGGAAAGCCACAAGCGGCTGGCGAATGCACAGTCGCAAGGTTTTCTCAAGGGCGAGGTCGAAACCGCCTTCGCGCGCGACGGCAAGTTCTACGACCATGACGACGGCGTGCGGCCGGATTCCACGCCGGAGACGTTGGCAAAGCTGAAGCCGGTGTTCGAACGTCCCTGGGGCCAGGTCACCGCCGGCAATTCCTCGCAAATCACCGACGGCGCGTCCTGGGTGATCCTGGCGTCCGAACAGGCCGCTGCCAAACACGGCCTGACGCCGAAGGCCGTCATCCTCGACAGCCAATGGTCGGCGCTCGATCCCAGTATCATGGGTCTCGGGCCGGTGCTGTCGGCAACCGAACTGCTGAAGCGCAACGATCTCTCGCTAGGAGACATCGAGACCTGGGAATTGAACGAAGCCTTTGCGACGCAGGTGCTCGGCTGCCTCGCGGCCTGGAACGACGAAAAATTCTGCAAGGAGATTCTGGGTCTTGATGGTGCGGCCGGACAGATCGACCAAACCAAAATGAATGTCGATGGCGGCGCGATCAGCCTCGGCCATCCCGTCGGCTGCAGCGGCAACCGCATCGTGCTGCACCTCGTCAACGTCATGAAGCGGTTGGGCACGCGGCGCGGTATCGCGACCGAATGTATCGGCGGCGGGCAGGGCGGTGCGATGCTGATTGAGACGGTGTGATCATGGAATCAGGGATCATGGACGTTCTCGGCGATCGCGTGCTCGAACTCGGGCCGAAGCCTGACGTCAGCGGGCCGTACAGGAATTTCAAGCTGACACGCGATGCCGACGGCGTCGCCTGGCTGCTGTTCGATCGCGACGGGGCCAGCGCCAACACACTGTCGGCTGACGTGATCGAAGAACTCGACAAGGTGCTTATCGAGCTGGAAAGCGCACGGCCTGCCGGACTCGTCATCCGTTCAGCCAAGACATCCGGCTTCATCGCCGGCGCCGACGTCAATGAGTTCCGCGGCGCCACCGACGCGCAGGCCGTCGAGGCCGCAATCGGACGCGCCCATGCCGTGATCGATCGGCTCGAGGCGCTGCGCGTCCCGACGGTCGCTGTGATCCACGGCTTTTGTCTCGGGGGTGGCCTCGAAGTCGCGCTCGCCTGCCAGATGCGGATTGCGATCGACGACGCGCGATTCGGCTTTCCCGAGGTGATGCTCGGCCTGCATCCCGGCCTCGGCGGCACCGTGCGCTTCACGCAACTCGTCAATCCGATGCAGGCGATGACGCTGATGCTGACCGGCAAGACCATCGACGCGCGCAGAGCGAAATCGCTCGGGCTGGTCGATGCGGTAACCCAGGAGCGGCATGTCCGCAATGCGGTAAAGGATGCGATATTCGGCCGCTTGAAACGCGCGTCGCGCGGGCTACTCAACACTGCCTTCAATTGGGGTCCCGGGCGCGGTTTCCTCGCCTCGCGGATGCGCGCCGAAGCGGGCAAGGCGGCACCTGAGGAGCATTATCCCGCGCCCTACGCGCTGATCGATCTCTGGGAAAAGCATGGTGACGACAAGTCCGCGATGCTGAATGCGGAAAAGACCTCGTTCGCCAAACTGATGGTGACGCCGACCGCGCAGAACCTGATCCGGGTGTTCTTCCTGCGCGAGCAGATGAAGAAACTCGCCGGCACCGGCAACAGGATCGCCCATGTCCATGTCATCGGCGCCGGTGCGATGGGCGGCGATATCGCGGCCTGGTGCGCCGGTCAGGCCATGCGGGTGACGCTGGCCGACATGAAGGCGGAACCGATCGCAGGCGCCATCAAACGTGCTTCGGACCTGTTCGGTAAAATCCTGCGCAAGCGCACCGATGTCAGGGATGCGCTGGATAGATTGATGCCCGACATGGGCGGCGAGGGCGTCCGCAACGCCGATCTCATCATCGAGGCGGTGCCGGAAAAGCTGGCGCTGAAGCAGAAGGTCTATGCCGGGCTCGAGCCCGTCATGAAAGCGAACGCTATCCTCGCCACCAACACATCGAGCATTCCGTTGCAGGATCTGCGCACGACCTTGCAAAAGCCCGAACGGCTGCTCGGCCTGCATTTCTTCAATCCGGTGTCGCGGCTGCAACTCGTTGAGGTGGTCAGCCATGACGGGTCAGACGCGCAATTGCTGAAGGAGGCTCTGGCCTTTGTCGGCGCCATTGACCGGCTGCCGCTGCCGGTCAAGAGCTCGCCGGGATTTCTCGTCAACCGCGCGCTGACGCCTTACATGCTGGAGGCGATGGTCATGCTCGACGAGAAGGTCGACAAATCGGTCATCGACGCCGCGGCGAAGAAGTTCGGCATGCCGATGGGCCCGATCGAACTCGCCGACCAGGTCGGCCTCGATATCTGCCTCGACGTCGGCGACATGCTGCGCTCGAAGTTCGGCGACGCCCTGCCACCCACGCCCGCATGGCTGCGCGAAAAAGTTGTCCGCGGCGAACTCGGCCGCAAGACCGGCAAGGGCTTTTACGTGTGGAAGGAGGGCAAAGCGGAAATCACGCCGGCCTCGCCGTCGACGCCGCAACCATCGGCCGAAATGATCGATCGGCTAATCCTGCCGATGTCGAACGTCTGCGTCGCCTGCCTGCGCGAAGGCATTGTCGACAACGCCGACGTGGTCGATGGTGCCGTCATCTTCGGGACCGGTTATGCGCCGTTCCGCGGCGGCCCGCTGAATTACGCGCGGACGCGCGGCGTCGATAACGTCGTCTCGACCTTGCGCGGGCTCACCGAAAAATTCGGTGGCAGGTTTACCCCCGATGCCGGCTGGGAGAATTTCAAGTGAGCGAAACCCCTGTCCACGCACGGCCGAATGGCGAAACCGAGCCGCGCGGCGATCTCTGCACGCGAACCATCGCGATGCCGGCCGACACCAACGCCAACGGCGATATTTTTGGCGGCTGGCTGCTGAGCCAGATGGATATCGGCGGCGGCGTGTTCGCGTCCAAGATCGCGAAATCACGCACCGTGACGGTTGCGATCGATGCGATGAATTTCCGCAAGGCCGTCTATGTCGGCGATCTCGTCTCGGTGCACGCCCATCTGGTGCGGATCGGCCGAACCTCGATCACCGTCCATATCGAGGCATGGGTGCTGCGCCGCAAGGATATGCCGACGCAGTGGATCCTGGTGACCGACGGCAACTTTACCTACGTCTCGATCGACCAGGAAGGCCACCCGCAGGCGATCCAGCGGGATGGCGCACCGATCGCGACGTGAGCCTTACGGACACGGGCGTTCATAGCCGTCGCGGCCGATGAACGTGCCGCTGCGCGGGTTATAGGTGGGTGAACGCATGCAGCGGGGTGTGTCGTCATAATACCTGGGCTGCGGCGGCGGTGGTGCGTATTGCACCTGGGCGCCGCAATAGCGCGGCGAAACGGCGGTCCACGAGCCATCCGGCTGCTGCACGTAGCAGCCGTTCTGGTAATAGCGGTAACCTCCCGGCCGCGGCTCGCCCTGCGCCGCAATCGCAGCGCCAGTCCCGGCGCCCACGATCGCGCCGACCGCAGCACCCCTGCCGCCGCCGAGCGCACCACCCACAACGCCGCCGAGGACGCCCCCGACGATTGCGCCGCCGACCGCATCCTGCGCGGCCGCCTCCTGGACAGGCCCGCAAATAGCGAGGGCAAGCAGGGTCGTGATCGCGAATTTCGATATCATGTCAGTTCTCCGGCCTGATTTGTCTCTCATAACCCAGATTCGCGGGCGACACTGGCGGCGACTTCGACGCAGGTCAAGCCTGCGGTGTGGCCGGTCATCCCGTAATGTTGCATGGCGGTTTTCAGGTCTGGCCGATCAACTGTTTGCAGAAAATGGCGCTATCGCTGATCGCGTCGCGTCCTTTTCCTATCAGGTCGGTCAGGAAGCCGTTGCCTCGCGGGTCGTGCAATTTCAGGACATGGCCGATTTCCTCCGGAAAGCGGCTCACTTCGGCCTCCACAAGCTCCACAATCGCGCCCCTGATATCGCGCAGCCGCGTGCCCCATTCGGACGCCTCGAGCTGGCGGATGCTGGCCCATAGCGCGGATTCGGTCTTGTCGATGTCGGCCAGGATGTCGCGCGCGACGATGATGCGGTTTTTCTTCAGGGCAATGAGCAAGGCGACGCGCTTGTCGTCGATCTGGTCCAGCACCATCGAGACGGCGATCGCATAGGGCGTGGCGGCGACATCGGCGGCGCTCCGGCGGCGCGCCGCTTTGGTGGCAAGCCGGATCAGCTCCGGCGGCGTCTTGAGGCGTCCGGCGACCAGCGCCAGCGCAAAGGGCACGGCGCCGGGGTCCTTTTTCCGCAAGGAATTCAATAGCGCGGTGATTTTGCTGACCTGCACGTCGTCGAATCTTGGGATCCTTTCCGGTAACGCCGCGCCGAGTTTTGCCAGCGCTTCGCGCGCGCGCAACGCCTCCATCACCTTGACCAGGTCGCCATAGACCGTGGGCGATGCCGTGTAGGCCGCGAGCCTGGAGCGTGCCCGCTCCGCGCCTTCCGGCGAAGCCAGGTTCCCCTCCAGCGACTTCGTCACCTTGACCTGGAAGGTCGCGGCCGCCTGCTGCGCATCGCGCGGCTTATTCGAAGCGATCAGCGTTTTCATCTGGTCGTTGTAGTCGCGCGCCATGATCGGCAGCAGGTCGCGGCAGATCCACTCCCAGATGGGGACCAGCGAACTCCGCGCGATCCGGCCCGAATTGGCATGCTCCGGCGCTCCGTCGACCAGCAGCGGCTCGAGCGGTGCGAAGAAAAACTGCGGCGGAGTTGGAGCGCCGTCGGTCGTGCCCTCGGGGCGCAGTTCGGCCCGCAGCCTGGCCTGAAGATCAGCAGAGCCCGGCATATCGATGCCGCACTGCTCCAGCCGCTCCAGCTCGGTGAGCAGGCAGCTTCTCGTCAGCGGACTCAACCGCTGAAGGAATTCCCAGATTCGATCGATCCGCATTGTTGCGATGTTTCCGACATGCGGCCGGGGCGCGAGATGTGGTGCCGTTTCCCGTGCTAGCGGAAGCAGGCAATCACAAAACCGTTAAGAACGGCAAAATCGCACCGGTGAAATGTCGCTTGCGCAATGTGACGGGCATATGGACCGGGACGATGCACCCGGTTTCTTTACTGATTGTTTACCATGACATCCGGTGCGACGGCTTCGCCGTCAACGTCTCGCCAGCAGCCTCCCAGGCTGTCATAGCAAGGCGCGCGCGATTTTCCTTGTTCGAGATACCCGTCTCTATTTTGGTACGACGCGAAGCGGAATCGCACTGAGCGCCCTCAGGCCGCTGCTGTCGCGATAGACGACATCGCCGGCGAATTCGATGGCAGCCACGCGCTCGGCCAGTGCCGACAGCACCGCTTCGGCCTCGAGCCGCGCCACCATCTGGCCGACACAGCCGTGAATGCCGGTCCCGAACGCCAGATGACCGGAGACCCGGCGCGTGATGTCGAATTCGTCCGGTCGCTCCCAGCGGGCCTCGTCGCGGTTGGCCGACGCCAGCAGCAGCAGAATTTTTTCGTGACGTCCGATCCGCACGCCGGCGATCTCGGTTTCGTGCGGGGTAGTCCGGAAAACGTAGGGCGCGGACGAATCAAACCTCAGCGCCTCGTCGAATGCCGCGCGGGACAGCGAGGGATCGGCGGCAAGGATCGCCCACTGCCGCGGATGCCGGGCGAGGCTGTAGAGCGCCATGCCGATGCCGCTGATCGTGGTATCGAGGCCGGCGGAGAGAAACGAGCGCACCAAAAGCGGCGCCTCGTCCTGGCTGATCTCGCCGCCGTCGGCTGCCTCGTAGACCTGTGCGCCAAAGCTCCCGGGCGACAGCGCCTCACGCTGGCATTTGGCGGTCACCCAGGGGAGCACCGTCGGCGCCTGGGCCATCAGGTTTCGAAAGTAATCGTTTTCGGGGCCGAACCCCGCGAACACCATGGCGCCATAGGTCAGGAGGTTTTCGCGGCCATCCTGATCGATCCCGAGCGCATCGGGAAATACGCTTAAAGGAAACACTTCGGCGAGATCGCGCACCGCGTCGAAGGATTTTTTGACGACCAGGCCGTCGACCAGTGTTGCTGCCTTGGCCTTGAAGGCATTCTCGAGACGTCGCATGGCGCCCGGAGACATGATCCGCGCCAGCACCTTCCTGGTGCGCGTATGCATCGGCGGATCGGCTTCAAGGATGATGCTCGGCTGACGCCAAGGCTTGTTCTTGAAGTGATTGGCGATCCCAGCGCCACCCGCATTGCTGAAATTGATGTGGTCGGCGAACACGGCCTTGATGTCGTCGTATCGCGTGACGGCCCAGACGTCGTGTTTGGTGAGGCGGACGACAGGCCCTGCCGCGCGCAACCGCGCATAGTCCGGGTAGGGGTCTATCCGGGTGCCTGCATCGAACGGATCGAAATCACTGCTGACATGATCGAGCGCGACCGCCGTCATCTGTTCCTCCCCTGTACGTCGAGTTAATTGACCATAGTCAATTAACTCGGTTGATGCAAGGGGAGAATGCCGACGCCCTTGTGATTCCGGCGGCGACGCGGCATGGAGGCGGAACGGAGATCGGAGTGATCATGGCCAGGAGTCCGGCAAAGACCAGGGGAGCGCGGCGATTTCAGCGGCGGGCGCGCCAGGAAGCCGACAAGGAGGCGTTGCGGACGCTGATCCTGGAGACGGCGCGCCGGGAATTTGCCATGGGCACGTTGGAGACCGTATCGATCCAGAAGATCGCCGACGCGATCGGCTACTCCAAAGGCACGGTGCTGAAATATTTTCCAACCAAGCTTCTGCTACTGCTCGCGGTTAAGCAGCAGGGTCTGGAAGATGTGGCGGAGCGGCTGGAGCGGATCCGGGCGCGCAATTCAGGCGGCAAGCTCCGGCTGCGGCGGGTGATGGAAGCCTATATCGACTATTGGGTCGACAATCCCGATCACTTTCGCGCGTTGTTCTCGATGGCCGGAACCATCGAGGACCGCCGTTTCCCCGACGGGGTCTATTTCGGCCAGACCGACATCGCGCGGCGCAGCTACGAACTCTTCGTCAAGTCGACGGTGGAATTCCTCGCCGAGTTCGGCGCCGAGCCGACCCCGGGGCTGGCGCAACGGCTGGCAACGATCCTGCTGTCGGCCGCGCATGGCGTGATTTCCCTGCCGCTGGGAACGCCGACCATGAAACTGCCGGATATTCGCGGAAACGGGCGATTGGTGATCGGCAATCTGGTGGACGGTTTGACCATGAAGCTGGAAGCGGCCCGGAAGACCGATTCCTGGCCAAAGGTGACGATCGGCACGCTTCTCTAGAAATTGCGTGTGTGGGAAATTTGCGCGCCGCTATCGGGCTCCTGCCACCAGAACGAAGCCGCTCGCACTCACTGACAGCCAGGCGACCCGCGGCGGAAAGCGGGCGCTTTGAAGGGTGGTGAGTAGAGCGCGTCGGTCGCCGCGCTGCAGCGTTGACCTGACCACGGATCAGCCGCACCATGTGGTATTCGTCCCAAGGATGCTGCCGTGGCCGGATTGTCCCACCGCCAGACCGAAATTCTCAACATCGCTCGCGCCTTCGGCCGGGTGATGGTGGAAGACCTCGCCAGGCGTTTCGAGGTCTCGGCGCAGACCATCCGCAAGGACCTCAACGACCTCTGCGACCAGCGTTCGCTGACCCGCATCCATGGCGGCGCCATCATTGCCTCCGGCGTCGAGAACCTTGCCTATGAGGCGCGGCGTTTCGTCGCCGCCGAGGAGAAGCGGGCGATCGGGATTGCCGCAGCATCGCGGATTCCGAACGGCTGTTCGCTGTTCATCAACATCGGCACCACGACGGAAGAGGTCGCGAGTGCGTTGACCTCGCATGAGGACCTGCTCGTCATCACCAACAACCTCAATGTCGCGATGCTGTTGTATCGGCACCCGCGCATCGAGGTGATCGTGGCGGGCGGCGCCGTGCGGCGCGCAGACGGCGCCGTGATCGGCTCGACCGCGATCAGCCTGATCGGCCAGTTCAAGGTCGATTACGCCATCATCGGCGCGTCCGCGATCGACGAAGAGGGCGCGCTGCTCGACTTCGACTATCGCGAGGTGCAGGCGGCGCAAGCGATCATCGCCAATGCACGCAGCGTCATGCTGGTCGCCGACTCGACCAAGCTGCGGCGTAGCGCGCCGGTGCGCATCGCCCATATCAGCCAGATTCAGACCTTTGTGACCGACGCAGCACTTCCGGCGGGATTGGCGAATATCTGCCACACCCGCGGCATTGAAGTGGTCGAGGCGATGGACAAGCCGGCCCCGGATATCGATGAGCCGGTGGTGGAGCCGGCATCGACCGTCACGCGCCTGCGCTAGGGGCGTAGCATCGTCCGGAGACGCGCGTTGCCGCGCTCCTCAACCAAAAGGTCTTGGACTTTCTCCCCACCACACAAACTCCCAACGACACAAATCCGACCTCATCCAGAGGAGCGCGCTCTCGCGCGCGTCTCGAAGGATGAAGCGCGACAAATATGCGTTGGTTCCCGTTTTCACTTGCTTTCGTTTTTCTTTGTGATTTATTCCAATCCGAAAGTTAAATCGCCGAAACGAACAGGCGATCGCCGGGGAAGCGTCGTTGGATCGGATTTTCGATCTCGCCATTGTCGGAGGCGGTATCAATGGCTGCGGCATCGCGCGCGATGCGGCGGGCCGGGGTAACTCCGTTTTCCTTTGTGAAATGAATGACTTGGCGAGCGGGACGTCGTCCTGGTCGACCAAGCTCGTGCATGGTGGGCTGCGCTATCTCGAATATTTCGAGTTTCGGCTGGTCCGCGAGGCGCTGATCGAACGCGAAATCCTCTGGCAGATCGCGCCCCACATCATCCGTCCGCTGCGTTTCGTTTTGCCGCATCATTCCGGGTTGCGCCCGGCCTGGCTCTTGAGGCTTGGGTTGTTCCTGTACGACCACATCGGCGGCCGCCATCTGCTGCCGCCGACGCGCTCGGTCGATCTCGCCCGTGACGAGGTGGGAAAGCCGCTGATCGCTAACCGCTACACCAAAGGCTTCGAATACTCCGACTGCTTCGTCGATGACGCGCGCCTCGTCGTGCTCACAGCGCGCGATGCCGCCGATCGCGGCGCCGAGATTCACACCCGCTCGCGCGCGGTCGAAATCAGGCAGGTCAACGGCGTCTGGCAGCTCACCGTCGAGGACACCCAAAGCGGTGGGCGCACCACCATCCAGTCGCGCGCGCTGGTCAATGCCGGCGGTCCCTGGGTCGAGCAGGTGTTGTCGTCCGGGTCGGGCGTCAACGCGCACGCAAAGGTTCGACTGGTGCAGGGCTCGCACATCGTGGTGCGCAAGCTTTACGCGCACGACCGCGCCTACATGTTCCAGAACGCCGACGGTCGCATCATCTTCGTCATTCCCTATCAGGATGATTTCACGCTGATCGGCACCACCGATCGCGATTACGACGGCGACCCCGCGAATGTGAAAGCCTCGACCCAGGAGATCGAATATCTCTGCGCCTCCGCCAGCGAGTATTTGACCCATGTTGTGAAGCCGGAGGACGTGGTCTGGACCTATTCCGGCGTTCGTCCGCTTTATGACGACGGCGCCAGCGAGGCCAAGGCTGCGACCCGCGATTACGTGTTCGAACTCGATACGCCCGGCGGCGCGCCGCTGCTGTCGATCTATGGCGGCAAGATCACAACCTATCGCCGCCTCGCCGAGGAGGCGCTGGAGCGGCTTGAGCCTTATTTGCGTAGCTCCAAGGCGCGCGCGGGCTGGACCGGCAAGGCAGCCTTGCCCGGCGGCGACATGGATGTTTCCGCGGTGGCGGCGCTATCAGCGGAACTGACCCGGAACTATCCGTTCCTTAGCCCTGCCCATGCCAACCGGCTGGCGCACGCCTACGGCACCCGCGCCGCCAAATTGCTGGGCAATGCGAAATCGCTCGCCGATCTCGGCCAGTCGTTCGGCGCGACCTTGACGGAAAGCGAAGTCAGGTACCTGATGTCGGCCGAATGGGCCGTGACCGCCGAAGACGTCGCGTGGCGCCGATCCAAGCTCGGCTTGCGGCTGTCGGCGGGCGAGATCACCGCGCTCGATGAATGGATGGCTGCCCATCGCGGCTCCGGTGAACGTCCCCTTCGTGAAGCGGGAGGACGGACATGAGCGTCACGCTCGAACACATCACGCGAACCGTGGACGGCATCCCGACCATCCGCGATGTCTCGCTGACGCTGGAGCGCGGCACGCTGAGCGTGCTGCTTGGACCCACGCTTTCGGGCAAGACCTCGATCATGCGGCTGCTCGCCGGTCTCGACAAGCCGACCACCGGTCGCGTGCGGGTCGACGACAAGGACGTCACCGGCTTCGACGTGCGGCGGCGCTCGGTCGCGATGGTCTATCAGCAGTTCATCAATTATCCCTCGCTGACGGTCTATGAGAACATCGCCTCGCCCCTGCGGGTGCAGGGCAAGCCGCGCGCCGAAATCGAGAAGCGCGTGGCGGAGGCGGCCAGGCTCCTGAAACTCGAGCCATATCTGAACCGCACGCCGTTGCAACTGTCCGGCGGCCAGCAGCAGCGCACCGCGATCGCGCGCGCACTGGTCAAGGGCGCCGACCTCGTGCTGCTCGACGAGCCCTTGGCCAATCTCGATTACAAGCTGCGCGAGGAACTGCGCACCGAACTGCCGCGCATCTTCGAGGCGTCGGGCGCGATCTTCGTCTATGCGACCACCGAACCCTCGGAAGCGCTGCTGCTCGGCGGCCGCACCATCTGCATGTGGGAGGGCAAGATCCTGCAGGCCGGCGACACCCCAAAAGTCTATCGCCACCCCGATACGCTGCGCGTGGCGCAGGTGTTCTCCGACCCGCCGCTCAATATTGTCGGCATCGAGAAGAAAAACGGCACGGTGCAATATGCCGGTGGCATCCAGGCGCCGGCCAGCGGCCTCTATGCACAGCTTTCCGATGGGCCCTACCGCGTTGGCTTCCGCGCCCATCAGCTCGAGGTCGCCAACGGCATCGCCGGCCGCCACGCGTTCCAGGCCACCGTCACCGTGACCGAGATCACCGGTTCGGAGAGTTTCGTGCATCTCAACCGTGATTCCTCCAACTGGGTTGCGGTGCTGCACGGCGTGCACGAGTTCGAGCCCGGCTATGTGCTCGATGCCGTGCTCGATCCCGACAATGTCTTTGTATTCGACGCGGCCGACCGCCTGGTCGCCGCGCCGGACATAGCGTTTTCAAGCGAAGTGCGTAGCGGTTCGCGTGAAGAAAACGCGTCAAAAAACAAAAGCGCTTGAGGGAGATGCCGCATGGCCCGCATTGACCTCGTCGATCTCGCGCACTCCTACAGCGGCAGTGACGCCGATCCCGAATCATTTGCGCTGAAGCCGATCTCGATGACCTGGCGGCAGGGCGGCGCCTATGCGCTGCTCGGGCCCTCCGGCTGCGGCAAAACCACGCTGTTGAACCTGATTTCCGGCATCGTGACACCGTCGCGCGGCAAGATCCTGTTCGACGGCGCCGACATCACACCGCTGTCAACCCAGAAGCGCAATATCGCGCAGGTATTCCAGTTTCCGGTGATCTACGACACCATGACGGTGGGGCAGAACCTTGCATTCCCGCTCAAAAACCGCGGCGTGCCGAAGGCTGAGTTGGCGGTGCGGGTGAAGCAGATCGCCGACCTGCTCGATCTCACGCCGTATCTCAATCGCAAGGCGACACGGCTGACTGCCGACGCCAAGCAGAAGATCTCGCTCGGCCGCGGCCTGGTCCGCTCCGACGTTGCCGCCGTGCTGTTCGACGAGCCGCTGACGGTGATCGATCCTGAACTGAAATGGCAGTTGCGCTCGAAACTCAAGGCGCTGCATCGCGAACTCGACCTCACGATGATCTATGTCACCCACGACCAGACCGAAGCGCTTACCTTTGCCGATACGGTGGTCGTGATGCATGACGGCCGCGTGGTGCAGAGCGGCACGCCCGCCGAATTGTTCGACAAGCCCGAGCATACGTTTGTCGGCTATTTCATCGGCTCGCCCGGCATGAACATCGTGCCGGCCGAGGTGAGAGGCCGCGAGGCCCGGATCAGCGGCCACCCGATTGCGCTCGAGCGCAGCTACAATTCACTTCCCGTTGGCGCCAGGATCGAGGTCGGCGTGCGCCCGGAATTCGTCGAAGTGGCAGCGCCTGCGCCGGGACTGCTGTCGGCCAATATCGAGCGCATCGACGATCTCGGCCGTGTCCGTTTCGCGCGCGTCCGGATTGGCGACGCTAAATTCGCTGCGCGGGTGCCGCCCGGATTCTCGATTCCCGGCGAGACCGCCGGGCTCGTCTTCGATCCGTCGCATGTGCACGTCTATGCCGACAGCCGTCTGGTCAAGGGGACGGTCTGATGGACAAGACGATCAATCAAAAAGCCTGGTTCCTGGTGCTGCCGGTGTTTCTGGTGGTCGCGTTCTCCGCGATCCTGCCGTTGATGACGGTGGTGAACTATTCGATGCAGGACACCTTCGGCAACAACCAGTTCTTCTGGAACGGCGTCGGATGGTTCAAGGAATTGCTGGATCCCTCGACCGATCTCGGCGGACGCTTCCTGGATTCACTCGGCCGCAATCTGTTTTTCTCGGCCGTGATTCTGGCGATCGAGGTGCCGCTCGGAATCGTAGTGGCGCTGTCGATGCCGCGCGAGGGCTGGACGGTGGCCGCCTGCCTCGTGATCCTGGCGCTGCCGCTGCTTATTCCGTGGAACGTGGTCGGAACCATCTGGCAGATTTTCGGCCGGCCCGATATCGGCCTGCTCGGCTACACGCTGAACGGCCTCGGCATCAACTACAACTACGTCTCCAACGACTTCGACGCCTGGGCCACCGTCATCGTGATGGATGTCTGGCACTGGACCAGCCTTGTGGCGCTATTGTGCTACGCCGGACTGAAGTCGATTCCGGACGCCTATTATCAGGCAGCCCAAATCGACGGCGCCTCGCGCTGGGCGGTGTTCACCGCGATCCAGCTGCCGAAAATGAACAGGGTGCTGCTGATCGCGGTGCTGCTGCGCTTCATGGACAGTTTCATGATCTACACCGAGCCGTTCGTGGTGACCGGCGGCGGGCCCGGCAACTCGACCACCTTCGTCTCGATCGAACTGGTCAAGATCGCGCTCGGGCAGTTCGACCTCGGCAAGGCCGCAGCACTCTCGCTGGTCTACAACCTGATCATCCTGATCGTGTGCTGGGTGTTCTACACCGTCATGACCAACGCCGGCACCGAGCGTCCGGCCAAGCAGGGAGTCGCATGATGCATTCGATCCCCGGTCGCCGCATCATCATCTCGGCCTTCCTGGTCTTTCTGCTGTTGCCGATCTACTGGCTCGTCAACATGAGCTTCAAGACCAACAATGAAATCGTCACCACCATGACGCTGTGGCCGCATCAGCCGACCATCGCCAACTACATGCGCATCTTTACCGATGAGAGCTGGTATTCCGGTTACATCAATTCGCTGAAATACGTGCTGATCAACACCGTGATCTCGATCTCGGTGGCGTTGCCGGCGGCTTATGGCTTCTCGCGCTACCGCTTCCTCGGCGACAAGCACCTGTTCTTCTGGCTGCTGTCGAACCGCATGGCGCCGGCGGCGGTCTATGCGCTGCCGTTCTTCAACCTCTATTCGGCGATCAGCCTGTTCGATACGCCGTGGGCGGTCGCGCTCGCGCATTGCATCTTCAATGTGCCGCTGGCGGTGTGGATCCTCGAAGGTTTTGTGTCCGGCGTGCCGCGCGAGATCGACGAGACCGCATTCCTCGACGGTTATTCATTCCCGCGATTCTTCGTCAAGATCCTGGTGCCTTTGATCGCCAGCGGCATCGGCGTCGCAGCGTTCTTCTGCTTCATGTTCTCCTGGGTCGAATTGCTGCTGGCGCGGACACTGACGACGGTGCATGCCAAGCCGATTTCGGCAATCATGACACGCACGGTTTCGGCCGCCGGCATGGATTGGGGCCTCTTGGCCGCGGCCGGCGTGCTCACCATCATCCCCGGCGCGCTGGTGATCTGGTTTGTCCGCAACTACATCGCGCGCGGCTTCGCGCTCGGACGGGTGTGAGGGGCGCAGCCATGGAAAACATTGCATGGATGGCGTGGACGCTCCCGACCGCGATCTTCTTCGTGCTGCTGTCGTTGACCCTGGGCGTCATGACGTGGCTGGCGGTCGCCTATCCCGAGGCCGAACGCATCGGTGTGTTGAGGATTCCGACCACGCGCGGCGACCGGCTGTTCATTTCGCTGGTGCTGACCGCCGTCATCCACCTGCTGTGGATCGCGTTTTTCGGCACCGATACGATTCTGACGCTGCCGATCGGGGAGGGCGTTGAAATTTCGAGCCTGTGGCTCGCAACCGTGATTTCGCTTGTTTCGGCCGTGGCGATTTTCCGCACCGTCTGAGAAGCGAAAAAGAGCAGATCCGGGGTCAACCCGGGCCTGGGTTTAGTTTGTCGCTGCAACCGGAGGAACCAAAATGCGACACTTGAGAAGGACGAAGGATAGTCTTCTGACCATGACCAGCGCGGCCGCGCTGATCGCGGCATCCGTCACCATCGCCGCACCGGCGCGGGCTGACGATGCCGTCAATCAAAAGTGGATCGACAGCGAATTCCAGCCCTCGACCTTGTCGAAGGCGGACCAGATGAAGGAGCTGCAATGGTTTGCCAAGGCCGCCGAACCCTTCAAGGGCATGGACATCAACGTCGTGTCGGAAACGATCACGACGCACGAGTATGAGTCCCAGACCCTCGCAAAGGCCTTCACCGAAATCACCGGCATCAAGATCAAGCACGACGTCATCCAGGAAGGCGACGTGGTTGAAAAGCTGCAAACCCAGATGCAGTCCGGCAAGAACGTGTATGACGGCTGGATCAACGATTCGGACCTGATCGGAACGCACTTCCGTTACGGCCAGACCGTGATCCTGTCGGATTACATGACGGGCGAGGGCAAGGACGTCACCGACCCTATGCTCGACGTCAACGACTTCATCGGGAAGTCCTTCACCACGGCGCCGGACGGAAAGCTCTATCAATTGCCGGACCAGCAGTTCGCGAACCTCTATTGGTTCCGCTATGACTGGTTCTCCAATCCGGAGTACAAGGCCAAGTTCAAGACCAAGTATGGCTACGACCTCGGCGTTCCCGTGAACTGGTCGGCCTATGAAGATATCGCCGAGTTCTTCACCAACGACATCAAGGAGATCAACGGCGTCAAGGTCTATGGCCACATGGACTACGGCAAGAAGGATCCCTCGCTCGGCTGGCGGTTCACCGACGCCTGGCTGTCGATGGCCGGCAACGGCGACAAGGGCATCCCGAACGGCCTGCCGGTCGACGAATGGGGCATCCGCATGGAAGGCTGCCGTCCGGTTGGTTCCTCCGTCGAGCGTGGCGGCGACACCAACGGCCCGGCGGCGGTCTATTCGATCGTCAAGTATCTCGACTGGATGAAGAAGTATGCCCCGCCGCAGGCGCAAGGCATGACCTTCTCCGAATCGGGACCGGTGCCGGCGCAAGGTGCGATCGCGCAGCAGATCTTCTGGTACACCGCCTTCACCGCCGACATGGTGAAGCCCGGTATCCCGGTCGTGAACGCGGACGGCACGCCGAAATGGCGGATGGCGCCATCGCCGCACGGCTCGTACTGGAAGGAAGGCATGAAGCTCGGCTACCAGGACGCCGGTTCCGCGACGCTCCTGAAGTCAACGCCTGCCGATCGCCGCAAGGCGGCCTGGCTCTATCTGCAATTCATCGTCTCCAAGACGGTGTCGTTGAAGAAGAGCCATGTCGGTCTCACGTTCATCCGCGAGTCCGACATCTGGGACAAGTCCTTTACTGAACGTGCGCCGAAGCTCGGCGGCCTGATCGAGTTCTACCGCTCGCCCGCGCGCGTGCAGTGGACCCCGACCGGCAACAACGTGCCCGACTATCCGAAGCTCGCGCAATTGTGGTGGCAGAACATCGGCGATGCGTCGTCCGGTGCGAAGACCCCGCAGGCCGCGATGGACGCGTTGGCGGCAGCCCAGGATTCCGTGCTCGAGCGTCTGGAGAAATCCGGCGTGCAGGGCGCCTGCGGACCGAAGCTGAACAAGAAGGACACGGCTGAACATTGGTTCGCCAAGGTCCAGAAGGACGGCACCATCGCGCCCCAGCGCAAGCTGGCGAACGAGAAGCCGAAGGGCGAGACCGTCGACTACGACACGCTGGTCAAGTCGTGGCCGGCCACGCCCCCGAAGCGGGCCGAGGCGAAGTAAGTTTTGTCGACATCGTCATGGCCGGCCAAAAGCGCGAAGCGCGTCTTCGCTAAGCAGGCCCGGCGATCCACGAAAACGAAAGGCCGGGAGCGATCCCGGCCTTTTTTCTGTCTCGTAATTCCGGGGCGCGCAAAGCGCGAGCCCGGAATCCATACTCCCGATCGTGGTTATGGATTCCGGGCCTGCGCCAAGTGGCGCATCCCGGAATGACAGTCGAGAGAGTCCCTACTGCGCGGCCTCCACGGCCTCCAGCGTCGGATAATCCGTGTATCCCTTGGCGCCGCCGCCGTAGAACGTGGCCTTATCGAACGGGTTCAGCGGTGCCCCCTGCTTCAGGCGCTCGACCAGATCGGGATTGGAGATGAACGGCTTTCCGAACGCGATCAAATCGGCGGCGCCCTCAGTGAGCACCTTGTTCGCAAGTTCGAAATCATAGCCGTTGTTGGCGACATAGGCCTGCTTGAATCGCTTGCGCAGGGACGCATAGTCAAACGGCGCGATGTCGCGCGGACCGCCGGTCGCGCCCTCGATGACGTGGATGTAAGTCAGCTTCAGCGCGTTGAGCTGATCGACGATGTGATCGAACAGGGACTGCGGATTTGAATCGGACACATCATTGGCGGGTGTCACCGGCGAAATGCGGATGCCGGTCCGCTCGGGCGCTGCCACGGAGGCCACCACCCTGGAAACCTCCAACATCAGTTTGGCGCGGTTCTCGATGGAGCCGCCATAAGTATCGGTGCGCTTGTTGGTGCCGTCCTTGGCGAACTGGTCGAGCAGATAGCCGTTGGCGCCGTGGATCTCGACGCCGTCGAACCCCGCTACAAGCGCGTTTTCGGTACCGCGTTTAAAATCCTCGATGATGCCTGGGATTTCCGAAAGCTCGAGCGCGCGCGGCTCGGAGATATCGGTGAAGGTGCCGTTCACGAAGGTCTTGCCCTTGGCGCGGATTGCGGAGGGCGCGACCGGCTTGCCGCCGCCGGGCTGCAATGAATCGTGCGAGATTCGGCCGACATGCCAGATCTGGATGAAGATGCGCCCGCCCTTCCCATGCACGCGGTCGGTGACCTTGCGCCAGCCCGCCACCTGTTCCTTGGAATAGATGCCGGGCGTGTCCTGATAGCCCTGGCCTTGCTGGGAGACTTGACTCGCCTCGGTGATCAACAATCCGGCCGAGGCACGCTGGCCGTAATAGTCGACTGCGAGCGGGCTCGGCACCATGCCGGGCGGCACCGCGCGGTTGCGGGTCAGCGGCGCCATCAGCAGGCGGTTCGGCAGCGTAAGCGGGCCAAGCTTGAAGGGCTCGAGGAGTTTGGTCTGGCTCATGAAATGGATTCCGAAGCGATGAACGATGCACAAGACTTGGGCATTGCGGGGCGCAGTGCAATGCCGGAGCCATTCGAACGGCGCAGGTTAGGCCCGCACAATCCCGGCCATATGACCGGCGTCAAGGAACAGCGTGTGGGCGTTGACATAGGATGATTCATTCGAAATCAGGAACAGCGCAGCATAGGCGACCTCCCAGCCGGTGCCCTGGCGGCCGAACGGCACTGTGACGGCGCGATCGGCGCGCCTTCGGCTGGCATCGCGGCCCATCGGGGAATCGATAAAGCCCGGCGCGATCACGTTACAGCGAATACCTTTTTCTTCACCAGCGCGGGCAATGGCGCGGCCGAGCGCGATCTGTGCGGCCTTGGAGGATTCATAGGCCGGATTGCGGCCATTGGCGCGCTGGCTTGCCATCGACGAGGTCAGCGTGATCGCGCCGCCGGGCGCCATCACTTCCAGCGCCTCTTTCGCGAACAGCATGTGGCTGCGCACATTGACGGCGTAATCCCTGTCCCATGCTTCCGCCGTCATCTTGGGTAGTGACAGCCCGCAGGAAATCCCGACATTGAGCGCCAGCCCGTCGAGGCCGCCGAGTTGTTTGACGCAACGCGCGATCGCAGGCCCCATCGCGGTTGCGTCGGAGACATCGACCACATCGGTAAAGGCCTTGCCGCCCTCGGCGGTGATCTGCGCGACCGTGTTGTCGGCGGCTTCCTTGCTGACGTCGATGCAGGCGACATGCGTGCCCTCGCGCGCGAACAATACCGACATCGCCCGTCCGTTGCCGATCGGCGGTTCTTCATCGATGATCTTTCGCTGCCCGGCCCCGACCACGATGATGCGGCGTCCCTGCAGCCGGTCGTGGCTTTTGGCCAGCCCGAGCGATTCCGCATGCAGCGAGGCGGAAGGATCGATCGTCTTCGGCGCGTGGGTGGTGACGGACATCGGTGTACTCCCTAAGATTTTTATTGTCTATTTTGCTCCGTCATTGCGAGCGAAGCGAAGCAATCCATTGCCGCCCTCGGACGCGGATGGATGGATTGCTTCGTCGCTATGTTCCTCGCAACGACGGAGTAAGCGTCGTCCAGGCGTGCGGCCGAAATGACCTGACGGTCAATTCACCCCGAGGAAATCCCGCTTGCCGATCTCGACGCCGTTGTGGCGCAGGATCCCGTGGGTGGTGGCGGCGTGGAAATAGAAGTTCGGGAAAGCGAAGCCCGAGAGGAATTGCTGGCCCTTCAGCGTCATGGAATTGTTCGGGCCGGCCGGGAAGGTGACGTCCTTCATATCGGCGCCTTCGAACTGCGCCGGCTTGAATGCCTTGACGTAGTCGATGGTTTTGGCGAGCCGCTGCTTCAATTCCTCAAAGGTCTTTTCGGTGTCGGGTACCGACGGCACCTCGCTGTGCGTCAGCCGCGCGCAGCCTTTGGCAGCGAAATCGCAGGCGAGCTGGATCTGCCGGTTCAGCGGCAGCATGTCCGGGTACAGCCGTGCATTGAACAGCACGTCGGGCTGCATATTCTTTGCCTTGCAATGCGCCTCGGCCTTGCTGAGCAGGCCGGAGAGGCTGCCGAGAATTTGCAGGAAAGCCGGAACGGTGGCGTCGTAGAATGACATGTGATGCTCTTTTCGTTGTGTAATTTTGTTGCGTGCAGAGACTGCGCTGCTCGAAATGGGGCGGCGAAGCGTGAATTACAACGCTTGCAAGGCGCCAATCACGGGTCAATTATTCTCTATCCGTCATGGCCGAACTCATCGCGCCGCGGGCAATGCCATCGCGGCGGGCTCGGCGCGCGGACCCCGCATCCGCGCCAGCAATTCGGCAGTTGGCCAGGAATCCGCCGGCAGGCCGTATTTGACCTGCATCGCCTTCACGGCCGTGCGGCTCTGTTGGCCGAGCACGCCGTCGACCTTGCCGACATTGAAGCCGGCGCGCACCAGATGCTGCTGCAGCTCCTTGATCTCGTTGAACGGCAGTTGCACCACCGGCGCCGACGGCGGCCGCATCGGCGACGCGCCCGCGATACGGGTTGCGAGATAGCCGGCCGTGGTCGAATAGATCAGCGAGTTGTTCCATTCGGTATAGGCCGCGAAATTCGCATATGCCAGAAAGGCTGGCCCGGTGCGGCCCATCGGCAGCAGCAGCGAGGCCGGCATGTCGTCGTTGGCCAACGCCCTCCCGTCGGGATAAATGACGCCGAACGCCGCCCATTTCGACCGCGGCAGTTTGATCGTCAGATCCGCCTGATCCCACGGCAAATTCTGCGGGACGCGCACTTCCTGCAGCCACGGCTCGCCGCGCCGCCACTTCAATCCGTTGGCGATGTAGTTCGCGGTCGAGCCGATCACGTCGGGCGGGCTGTGCAGCAGATTGCGATGGCCGTCGCCATCATAGTCGACCGCGTAATTGAAATAATGCGTCGGCAAAAATTGCGTCTGGCCGAGTTCGCCGGCCCAGGACCCGACCATCTCAGACGGCGTGAGATCGCCGCGGTCGATGATCTTCAAGGCCGCGATGGTCTCGTTCGCGAACATCTCGGAGCGGCGGCAATCATAGGCGAGCGACACCAGCGAGGGCAGCGTCGGCAGATTGCCCATGTTGGCGCCGAAATCGCTTTCAAGGCCCCAGAACGCCGCGATCACGGCGGGCGGCACGCCATATTCCTTTTCCGCGAGCGCAAACGCCGCCGCATAGGTTTTGATCCGCTGCCGGCCCTGCTGCATCCGGTAGTCGGCCGCCATCCGCCGGGCGAACTCGGTGAAGGCTTGGCCGAACACGCGCTGGCCGCGGTCACGGTTGACGATGCCCTGGTCGTAGACGAGGCTAGGCGACGCTTCCGCCAGCGCCCGCTGCGATACGCCGGCCGCGACCGCCTGTTGTTTCAGGTCGGCAAGAAAGCGATCAAAACTCATGCCGCCATGGCATGCCGCGCCGCCGCGCGGGGCGGCCGCGACCGGTTTCACGGCGGGTTGCTGGCCCGGTGCCGCGACGGGCTTGGGCGAAGCAGTGGCGGGTCGGACGGGGGCAGGCCTGACGGGAGCCGGGGCCGGCTGGGCTGATGCGGACGACGAGAGGATCAAACCAGCTGCAATGCTTGCGATCGCAGTGCGAATTCCGGACGAGGGCGTCAGCATCAATGTCACCGGCTCACGTGGGGAAGGGCCGTGATTTCTACAGCCTGTGAGGCGGATCAGTGCAAGCGTAATCCGCCGATATGCCCACCTATCCCGGCGAAACCCTGCGCAAGCCCGCTTCCTGCATAGGAGCCTGCCGCCAGAGCCGCACCCCGGAGGCTGTTCCAACCCTGTTCGCCCGTGTAGTCTGCCGCAACTGCGGGCCGGAGATAAGGCCGCTGCCCATATGGGGCGGGCAGAACAGGGAGACGACGGAACCACCATGACGGAACTCCGATATTTGGCGCCCAATTCGCTTGATGAGGCGATTAGCGCGTTTGCCGCAGCCGGAAGCGCGGGGCGCGTCCTGGCCGGCGGTACTGATCTTCTGGTCCAGATGCGCGCCGGCGTGGTGAAGCCGGGCGTGATCGTCGACATCAAGAAAATCACCGAGATGATGGCCATCGAGGAAACCGCCGATGGCGGCTTCCGGGTCGGCGCTGCCGTCTCCGGCATGGCGCTGTACGACCATCCGCGTTTCGGCAAGGTCTGGCCCGGCGTGCTGGAGGCCGTCAATCTGATCGGCTCCAAGCAGGTGCAGGGCAGGGCGTCCGCGGGCGGCAATCTCTGCAACGGCTCACCGGCCGGCGACAGCGTGCCCGCCATGGTCGCGGCCGGCGCCATCGTCACGGTGCAGGGCCCGAACGGCCGCCGCGAAATGCCGGTGGAGCAGGTGCCGGCCGGTCCCGGCCGCACCAATTTCAAACCCGGCGAAATCCTCGTCAGTTTCACCTTGCCGCCGCGCCCAAAAGGGTCGAGCGACGCTTACCTGCGCATGATTCCGCGCACCGAAATGGACATCGCCGTGGTGGGCCTTGGCGTCAGCCTCACGCTGAAGGACGGCGTGTGCACCGCCGCCCGCGTCGGGCTCGGCGCGGTGGCGCCGACCGTGCTGCTGGTCGAAGCGGCCGCGAAAGCGCTGATCGGAAGCCAACTCGATGATGCGGCGCTCAACACTGCCGCTGCTGCCTGTTCCGATGCCTGCCGTCCGATCGACGACAAGCGCGGTACCATTGCCTACCGCACCAAAGTGGCCGGCGTGCTGCTCAAGCGCACCACATTGATCGCCGCCCAACGCGCCAGAGGGAATTGAAATTCATGGCCAAGGTCCACGTATCCACCACCATCAATGGCGAGTCGGCGGAATTTCTCTGCGAGCCCAACGACACCATGCTCGATGCGCTGCGCGGGCCGCTCGGCCTCACCGGCTCCAAGGAAGGCTGCGCCTCCGGCGATTGCGGCGCGTGCAGCATCACGCTCGACGATCGTCTGGTTTGTTCCTGCCTGATGCTCGCCGTCGAGTCCGAGGGCCACGAACTTCGTACCATCGAAGGCATGGCGCAGGGCGAGAAGCTGCACCCATTGCAGCAGAAATTTTTGGAAATGGCCGCGTTGCAATGTGGCATCTGCACCTCTGGCATGCTGGTGGCCTCAGACGCGCTGCTGCGCAAGAATCCAAAACCCAGCGAGGAAGAGGTTCGCTTCTGGCTCGCCGGCAATCTCTGCCGGTGCACCGGCTATGACAAGATTGTTCGCGCGGTGATGGAAACCGCAGCCGAAATGCGGGAGCAAGGAACTCGGGAGTCCATGCAATGAACGTCGTCACCAACAATAAGTGGATCGGCCAACGCACCATTCGTCCTGACGGCGTCGACAAGGTCACGGGCCGCGCCGCCTTTGCCGCCGACACCAACATGCCCGGTATGATCTGGGGCAAGGTGCTGCGCAGCCCGCATCCGCATGCGCGCATCAAGTCGATCGACACCTCGAAGGCCGAGGCGCTGCCCGGCGTGAAAGCTGTGGTCTGCGCGCGCGACGTGGTGGATTTCCCGGTCGACAAGTCCGTGATGCTCGGCATCCAGGACATGCGCTGGATGTGCCGCAACGTTATGGCGCGCGAAAAAGTGCTGTTCCCCGGCCATCCCGTCGCAGCAGTCGCCGCTACCACTGAGGCGATCGCGGCAAAAGCCTGCGAACTGATCGAGGTGAATTACGAAGTGCTGCCTTGGTCGATCGAGATCGACGACGCGATCAGGCCGGATGCACCGATCCTGCATGAGTACCTGAAATACGAGGGCAAGCCGTCGAACATCGCCGGCAAGATCGAGGTCAAGAAGGGCGACATCGCCGAAGGCTTCAAGCAGGCAGAGGTGGTCGTCGAGCGCACCTTCACCACGCGCCCGGTGCACCAGGGCTATATCGAGCCGCACGCCTGCCTCGTCAGCGTCGCCGCAGACAACAAGACCACGATCTGGAGCTCGAGCCAGGGCCAGTTCATGGTGCGCGCGATGACGGCGTACCTGACCGGCATCCAGCAGAGCGACATCCGCGCCATCCCCGCCGAAATCGGCGGCGGCTTCGGCGGCAAGACCATCGTCTATCTCGAGCCGCTCGCGACACTCCTCGCCAAGAAATCCGGCCGTCCGGTGAAGATGGTGATGACCCGCGAGGAAGTAATGCGGGCGACGGGCCCGACATCCGGCTCCAAGAGCACGGTCAAGATCGGCGCCAAAAAGGACGGCACCATCGTCGCGGCCCAGGGCACTTTCTACCTGCAGGCCGGCGCACTGCCGGGCTCGCCGATCCGCGGCGCTGTGGGGTGCAGCTTCTCGCCCTATGATATTCCGCACGTGCTGTCGATTGGCTTTGATGTGATGTCGAACCGCTCCAAGGTCGCGGCCTATCGCGCGCCGGGCGCGCCGATCGGCGCTTACGCCGTCGAGTGCGTGCTCGATGAACTCGCGCAAGAGCTCAAGATGGATCCGCTGGAGCTGCGGCTGAAGAACGCCGCGAAACAAGGGACCAAGGCCGCGCATGGCCCGGTATTTCCGCGCATCGGATACATCGAGACGCTGGAAGCCGCGAAGGCATCGGATCACTACAAGGCGCCGCTCGGCAGGCTGCAAGGACGCGGCGTCGCGTCCGGCTTCTGGTTCAACGCCGGCGGTGAATCCTCGGCACAAGTCAACATCACCGAGGACGGCAATGTCGTCGTCACCACGGGCCATCCTGATATCGGCGGCTCGCGTGCGGCGATCGCCAATATCTGCGCCGAGTTGCTCGGCATCGACTACCGCCGCGTCTCGGTTTTGATCGGCGACACCGCGACCGTCGGTTTCTCCAACCTCACCGGCGGCAGCCGCGTGCTGTTTGCTTCCGCTATTGTGGTGACGCAGTCCACGGAAAAGATCATCACCACCTTGCGCGAGCGCGCCGCAAAAATCTGGGAGATCGATCCCGAAGCGGTGAAGTGGGACAATGGCGCGGCGCATCCGGTCAGCCCCAACGCCGGCCAGTTCGAACCGTTGACGCTGGCCGATCTCGCGGCCAAAGCACCGTCGATGGGCGGACCGATCGGCGCCGGCGTGCAGCTCAACACCGAGGGCGCCGAAGGCGGCTTTGGCACCCATATCTGCGACGTCGAGGTCGATGTCGAACTCGGCATCGTACGAGTGATCCGCTACACCGCGGTGCAGGATGTCGGCCGCGCCATCCATCCGAGTTACGTCGAAGGCCAGATGCAGGGCGGCGTCGCGCAAGGCATCGGCTGGGCGCTCAACGAAGAGTATATCTACAACAAGCAGGGCAAGGTCGATAACCCCGGCTTCCTCGACTACCGCATGCCGGTGTGTTCGGATCTCCCGATGCTCGACACCATCATGGTCGAAGTGCCGAACCCGAAGCATCCGCAAGGCGTCAAGGGCGTCGGTGAGGTGCCGCTCGTCCCCGTGATGGCCGCGGTCGCCAACGCCGTGCACAACGCGCTCGGCAAACGTTTTTACAGTTTGCCGATGTCGCCGCCGAAGGTGCTGGAAGTGCTGGAGGGGTGAGGCGAATAGGTGGGTAGGGTGATTTAGCCGAAGCCGTAACCCAGCCTCTTTTCGAAGCGATCAGGCCCTCGCGATTTGCGGGGGCCTTTTTGCGCGCAAGCGAAGGGCGCGGGATGGGTGGAGCAGCGCCTGCCCATCAGTGCGGATTCACTCAATGAGATAGATCGGACTTGACCAGGCTTGATGACCATCGGCCTGTGTCACGCGCAGGTAAACCGGCAAGTCGCGGCCGCCGGCAAAACTTACCTTGTGGTCAAGGGTCACATGGCCGCTGAAGTCGGCTTCGGGCAGGCGGTAAACGCTCAACTGCCTGCCAAGGCCGCCACCTTCGATCGCAATGGTGTTGTCCGCGAGGGAGGCAAGATCCACCGTTCCCGACACGACGTTGGTCTCGATGCTGAGCGTACCCCGGTGCGCTTCGTCAAGCCAAAGATCGACGCCGGCCAAATTGCCTGTCGTAACCGAACTCCAGGCCAGCGCCGTTCCGGCGGCCGTCTCCCGCACAATTCGCTCCGGATTGAGAAAATTGACCGCAGCAAATCGCGCAATGCGATTGCCGGTGACGGTCAATTTGCCTTCCCACAACGTCTCGCGGCCACGACCCCGATATTCGGCGCCTTGCCACAACACGCGCACGCGCCGCCCGAGATCGGACGCAACATACGGACGGAAGGTTTGAGCCACGGAGGTTCCGTGCAGGACGTCGACCCGCTCGATCGGCGCAGTTCCAATCACTTCGGCAGCGACCCGCATCGGCACGCGGCCCGGGCGAATGATGTCTCCCATCATCGCCTGTTGAACCGCGAATTCGCCGGCTGGCCCTAGCTGCGGGTCTTCCGAAAAACCGATGACCGGCTGATCGAACGAGGCCAGCAGATCAACGAAGATGCGGACGCCGGTGGTTCCGTAGTGCCGCCGCCTCCGCAACGCCTCGAACAAAGCATCGCGCGTCAGCTCCGGCATGAAATAGCAGGTAAGTCCGCCGATCGCGCCAAAACTGGACGCGCCCGGGCGGGTTGCACCTGGCCGTCCCTTGTGATCGTCGCTGTGACATACCACACCCACACGATAGCCCTTCTCGAATGCATCGTGCAGAATCCATTCGAACGTGCCCCATGTCGAGTGGACCTCGACGGCGCGTTCCAGCCGGCCGTCGTGGGCATATTTCAGGTCCGCGTAACGCCCACCGACATGCGCGATGACAATGGCGTCCTCGCCTTCGAGTCCGCGGAACAGTTCGTCGGCCGTGTAGATGGCGTCTGTCGAGGTCTGCCCTTGGACCAGAATATGCGACGAGCGCCGGATCGGGCGGCCTTCGCGGCGGAAAAAGATATTTCGATCACCACCCATGCCGGTATTGCCCGACCATTCGTAACCCGGAAGACAAACAAACCGGCCGGGAACGTCGAACTCGGCCGTCAGGCGGTTGAGCTCCTTCCAGAACTTGTCGGTAATCTGGAAGTCGTTGCCTTGATGACCGACCATGTCGATGAACGCCGCGTCACGCGCGTAGCGGAAATAGGCTTCGGCTGTCCCCATGCCGATGGTTTCACCGCTCTGCCCGTGCAGATCGCCCCAATAGCGGCGGGGCGTTGCCTGTTTCACCACACGTAGCGGGTTGGCGCGCGCAAGTTCTTCGCCGTCTGCCATGAGGCGAAGGTCGATGTTGCCTTCCGTGCTGGCGACGAGACTTCTCAACGACACGCGGACCGTCGCCGCTCCTGATATCCAACCGGGCCGGCAACCCGCGCAGCGGGTACGACGATACGAGCTCGAAACTCTGCTGAGCGTCGGCCGTGGGATTTCCCCACTTGTCTTCGGCGACAACGGCTAGGCGAAACGGCTCCCCCACAATCGCGAGCGATGGCAGGATCGCCTTCCAGCTCGCGGCCGGCCCCGGCACAAGATCGAACGCGGGCTGCACCGGCAGCTCGCAAAACTCGTAGGTCGCAAACGCGTCGACCGAGGTTTTCAACTCCACATTCGCTTCGACGTTGGTCTGCAACCGGAAACCCGGCGAGCCCTGTCTGCGGTCGCCCAGGCGCACTGTCAGCGTATCGCCCGCGCGCAGATAACCGCGACCGACCCGAACCAAAAGAGTGTTGGCGAACGGACGCACGTTGAGCCGGTCGAACCACACTTCAAGCCTGGCGCCATTGCTGGCTTCTGCGGTCGTGAAGTTTGCCGCCTGCGGCTTGTCGAATTGCGGCTTGCTCATGTCGGAGGTGGTCCGCCACGAGATCTTGATCATGCCCGTGTCGTCGATGCCGAACGTGCCCGCGGTGTACACCAGCGTCAGCTCGACATGCGCGCCTGCGACGAAGGGGCCGGCAGGCGCGAGCGTGATCGTTCCCATCCGTTCGGGAAGATAAGTCGAAAATGGCATGGTCTATTTCGCTACCCAGCTTTGATGTTCAATTCCTTCACCAGCCGCCCGAACTTTGCGTAATCCTCGCGAACGAGGGCCGCGAATTGATCGGCCGTTCCACCGACTGGCTCTTGCGCCGAATCGAGGAAATTCTTGCGCACCGCCGGATCGGCAATCGCCTTGTTGATCTCACCGTTAAGGCGGCTCGCAATTTCGGCCGAGGTTCCAGCCGGCGCAAAAACACCGAGCCATTGATCGAGAATCAACCCCTTCACCCCTGCCTCTTCAAAGGTCGGCACATCGGGAAGGCTCGGTGAGCGGATCTTTGACGTTTGCGCCAGCAATCGCAGCTTGCCGGCCTTGTAGTGTGATATCAACGGCGTCGATCCAAGCGATCCAAGCTTGACATGGCCACCGATCAAATCGTTGATCGCCTGACCGCCGCCGCGGTAGGGCACTTGCTCGAGCGTAAGGCCGGCGATCTGCGCAAACCATTGCACCACCATATGCTGCGCCGATCCCACTCCGCTTCCGGTCGCGTATGGCATGCCCGGTTGTTTCTTTGCCAGCGCGATCAACTCGGAGAGCGAGTTGACGCCCAGCGAAGGGTGAGCCGCCAGCACGATGGGCTGACGTGAAACCTGGATGATCGGCAACAGATTCTTTGTGGGATCGATGCTGGTGTGGAACACGTGTGGATTACTGGCGACCGAGTTGGTCATAACAAGAATGGTGTAGCCGTCCGGCGGGCTCTTGGCGGCATCCTCCACCCCGATGGTGCCATTGGCGCCCGACTTGTTCTCGACGTAAACCTGATTGCCGAACGCCCGCGACAGGCTTTCAGCGACGAGGCGGGCGCCTACATCGGTCGAACCGCCCGCCGGAAACGGCACGACGAAGCGGATTGGCTTGTTGGGGTAGGCCTTGGCCTGTACGGGTCCGGTTTTGACCGCTGCGAATGGCAGCGCAGCCAGTGTCAGCGTGAAATTCCGCCTGGTGATCATGGTCCGCTCCGTCTGAAAAAACTAGGAGGCGCAGTCCGAGCGGCGACAGTAGCGGATTGTCCCATAACCAGCTATTGTTCTTATTGGATGGGGCTATCATCATCGTTTTTGCGCCGCCAATGGATTGGAACGAGCGACGAATTGGACGCATCGATAGCGGTCGAACATTTGCGTGCCGAGATTCTTTGCGATGAGCCGCTGGTGGTGGTAGGACGATCGCGATGAGTATCGCTCTGCCGTTAACTGCCCGCGCCATTCCGTCAGATTATCGCCTGCGCATGCCCGGCCCGGCAGCCATTCCGGAGCGTGTCCGCGCGGCTACCGCGCTGCCGATCCTGTCGCATCGCGGGCCGGAGTTTCGCGTCATTCTTGATGAAGTCACCAAACTGATGCGCGGAATCCTCGGCACCACGCAGGAGGTCTTTCTGCTCGGTGGTTCGGGGACCGCCGGGATGGAAGCCGCCCTCGTCAATGTGCTCTCCACAGGCGACGCCGTGCTGGTGATCGAAAACGGACAATTCGGCGAACGCTTCGCATCGATCGCCGAAGGCTTGCCGGTGCTGCTCGATCGCCTGCAGATTCCCTGGGGCGAGGTGCCCGACGCTGGCATGATCGCGGAGCGGGTGAAGGCGAAGGACTATCGCGCCGTCGTCGTCGTTCACAACGAGAGTGCAACCGGTGTCGTTGCCGATCTTGCAGCGATCGGGGCCGTGCTGCGCGACACCGAAACGCTGCTGGTGGTCGATTCCGTCAGCGGCGTCGGCGGCGTTGAAATGCGCATGGATGAATGGGGCGCGGATGTCGTGGTGACGGCATCGCAGAAATGCCTGATGAATCCGCCCGGCCTCACGATCGCTGCGGTCAGCGCCAAGGCCATGCGCGTCGTCCAGGCGGCGCAGGGGATCCCGCGGTTCTATTTGGATTTTCGCCGTGCCAAGGCCTCCCTCGACAAGGGAGAGACACCGTTTACGCCGCCGGCGTCGCTGATCCTCGGGCTGCGCGAGGCTCTCGCCATGATCAACGAGGAGGGGTTGGCGGCGGTGCTCGCACGTCACGCGCGGCTGGCCGCTGCGCTGCGCGCGGGCTTCGAGGCACTGGGCTTTGCGATGTTTCCGACTGGCCGGCCGTTCTCGAACACGGTCACGGTCGGCGTCGTCCCCGAGGGGCTCGATGGCGCAGCGATCGTCCGGCACATGCATGCCAATTACCGCACCGTGATCGCCGGCCAACGCACCAAGCTGCGCAACAAGGTGATCCGCATCGGCACGATGGGATCGTTCGGCCCTGCCGACATTCTTGCAGACCTGCACTACCTTGAATGCACCCTCCGCGATCTCGGGCACCCGCCCTCGAAAGGCGCGGGCGTACAGGCCGCCGCCGCAGCACTCGCGCAATAGGGTTTCCCGGTATACGGTGCCGCCAGCGTATTTGGAGATGACGATGCTGACACGACGGACGATGGCAAAACTGATGCTGACGGGAGCGGTGGGCGTCGTCAGCCGGAGCGCACGGGCGGCTGGCAAGGTCGTCGTTTACACGTCCAATGATTCCAACCTCAATCGTTTCGTGTTCGAGGCCTTCACGAAGGAAACCGGCATCGAGGTCGAGCCGGTCGAGGCAGGCTCAGGCGTCGTATTCCGCCGTATCGCCTCCGAGCGCGAGCGCCCGCTCGGCGATATCGTCTGGGGAGTGAGCCGCACACTCCTGCGCGCAAACAAGGCACTGCTGGCGCCCTACGTGTTCAAGAACAGGGACGCCGTGCCGGCGATGTTCCGCGACCCCGACGGCCTGTGGCTCGGCACCAACGTCCATCTGCTGGTGATCCTGCAGAACACCAGGCTCATTCCACCCGACGCAGGTCCGAAGAGCTGGAACGATCTGCTGGACCCGAAATGGAAGGGCAAAGTCGCCTTCACCGATCCGGCGAACTCCGGCTCGGCCTATTCCAATCTCACGATGCTGGCGCAGCTCTGGGGCAACAACGACGCGGCGTGGGAAAAGGTCGGGCAATTGCTTGCCAACACCAAGGTGCTCAATCGCTCCAGCCTCGTGTTTCAGGGCGTCGGCAACGGCGAATTCGCGCTCGGCATCTCGCTCGAATATGCCGGCTATCAATGGTCCTCGAACGGCGCGCCGGTGAAGGTGATCTATCCGCAGGACGGCACCATCGCGCAAATGGAAGGCGTCGCCATCATCAAGGGCGGACCGAACACCGAGAACGCGAAAGCGTTTGCGGATTATGTCTCGCGCAAGGACGTGCGGGAGATGATCCTGGGGTTCGCGTTCCGGCGCGCCGCCAGGAGCGATCTCGACCTCTCGAAGCTGCCCGGGCAAATGCCGCAGCTCGCCGACGTCAAGCTCATCGACTATGACGAGGACGCCTGGGTGGAGAAGCGCGTCGAAACCGCGCAGAAGATCCAGGATATCATCAGGCGGACGCGCTGACGTGCAAGAAACGAGGCTCGCGTGACCGCGATAAATATCGATAGCGTGGCGCGCAGCTTTTCGGGAGTACCGGCGGTTGACGATGTGTCGATCGCCATTCGTGACGGCGAGTTCTTCACGCTGCTTGGACCGTCCGGCTGCGGAAAGACGACGCTGCTGCGCATGGTCGCGGGCTTCTGCGAACTTGACCGTGGCCGCATCCTGTTGGGCGAGCAGCGGATCGACACGCTGCCGCCGCACAGGCGCAACACCGGCATGGTGTTCCAGAATTACGCCGTATTTCCCAACCTCACGGTCGGCGACAATGTGGCCTATGGCTTGCGCGCGCGCAAAGTGCGCGGTGAGGAGATTCGCGAAAGGGTCGCGCGTGCCCTCAAGCTCGTTCAACTCGCGGGTTACGGCGAGCGCTGGCCACATCAGCTGTCCGGCGGCCAGCTGCAGCGCGTCGCGATCGCGCGCGCATTGGTGATCGAGCCGCACGTGCTGCTGCTCGACGAGCCGCTCTCCAATCTCGACGCCAAACTGCGTGTCGAGATGCGTGGCGATATCCGAAAGTTGCAGAAACAGCTCGGCATCACGGTGCTCTACGTGACGCACGACCAGGAAGAGGCGCTTGCCGTCTCAGATCGAATCGCCGTGATGCGCTCCGGCCGGATCGAGCAGGTAGCTTCGCCGCGCGCCATCTACGAGCAGCCGGAAACGCCGTTTGTTGCAAGCTTCGTCGGCACCACCAATCTTCTGAACGGTGTCGTCCGAAGCCGTGATGGTGAACTCGCCGAGATTTCATTCGCCGGCACCGTGATGCGGACAAACAGCGCGCGGGGCAAGCCGGGCGACGCCGTCGTCATGTCGCTACGGCCCGAGGCGTTGCGCCTGCTGGCGCCCGGCGAGGCTGCCCTTCCGGGCTGGGCGACGCTGACGGGCATACTTGGCGAAATCGAATATCTCGGTCCTGTTACGCGCTTTACTGTTGGGCTGGCCGATGGCGCGCTGTTCCATCTGATGGCGCTCGCGCCACCGGTCATCACGGGCGTGGTGACGGTCGCGTACGATCCGCGGCGTGTCGTCGTGATGGGAGCGCCGCCGTGAGGCCGTTCCTCGCACGCAATGCCTTTCCGCTCGCGGTCGGCGCGATCGCGGCCTTGTTTCTGGGCCTGTTCTTTCTTCTTCCCCTGCTCAAGGTGTTCGGCGCGAGCGTTCTCGATGCCTCTGGCAAGAGTTTTACGCTTTCGAACTACGTGAACATCCTGTCGAACCGGTTTTTCATCAACGGCTTGACGAACAGCCTGACGATTGCGGCTCTGGCTGCCGTGTCCACCGTGCTGGTCGGCGTTCCCTTTGCCTTCGCTCTGGCGCGGCTACCGATCGGCGGCAAGCCGGCGCTGCTTGCCCTCGCCGCTCTTCCCCTCGTGCTTCCGTCTTTCGTCGGGGCCTATGCGCTGGTGCTGCTGTTCGGCCGCTCCGGGCTTGCGACCAGCCTGCTGCAATCGATCGGCATTCCGTTCGAGTCGATCTACGGCGCCAAGGGCATCATCGTCGTGTATACGCTGACCCTTTATCCTTACGTCGTGCTGCCGGTCACCGCCGCCTTCAAGTCGATTGATACCTCGGTCGAGGAAGCCGCGCAGAACCTCGGCTCGTCGCGCGCGCGCATGCTGCGCACCGTAACGCTCCCGCTGGTATTGCCGTCGATCCTCGCCGGCGCGCTGCTGGTGTTCATCGAGGCGCTGGAGAATTTCGGCGTCCCCTTCGTGCTCGCCGAGGACAAGACGATCCTGTCGGTCGAGGCCTATAAACTGTTCGTTGGCGAGACCACGGACAATCCCGCTTCCGCCGGCGTGCTCGGCGTGCTCTTGGTCGTGTGCACGGTCGCGGCGCTAATGACCCAGCGCGCGATCCTGTCGCGGCGTCACTATGCGACCGGCGCGCGGCGCTCCGCGCCGCTGCTGCAGGTCAGTCCCGTGATACGCCGCCTCGGCGCTGCCTATTGCTGGACCGTCGTCGGCGCGGCGATCGTTCCGTTTGTCGCCGTTGTGGTGATCTCGTTCCTGCAGTTCAGCGGGCCGGTGCTTCATTTTGGCCTGTCGACCGACAATTTCGCGCAACTGTTCCAGCGCTCGTACCGGCCGCTCACCAACACGTTGCTGCTCGCAACGCTGGCGGCTTGTGGCGCCACGCTGATTGGCGTTCCGATCGGATACATCGTCGCGCGCCATCGCTCACGGGTGTCGGCACTGATCGATATCGTGGCGACCTCGCCGTTCGCCGTCGCCGGAACCGTGCTCGGTATCGGCCTCGTGATGGCGTACAGCAGTGGCTTTCTGATTTTGACCGGAACCTGGGCGATCATCGTTCTGGCCTACATGGTCCGCAAGCTGCCGTTCTCGGTGCGCTCGGCCGGCGCGATCCTGCAACAGATCGATCCGAGCCTGGAAGAGGCCTCGATCAATCTGGGCGTGCCGCCGGCATTGACGTTCCTGCGTATCACGGTCCCGCTCATGCTCGGCGGCATTGTCGGCGGCTTCGTCCTGACGTTCGTCACGGTCGCGTCCGAGTTGAGCGCCACCATCGTGCTGTACAGCGGCCCCTGGACGACCATGACCATTGCGATGTTCCAGGCGCTCGAGGGCACGAGCCCCGGCATTGCGGCCGCGGCCGCGACCGTGCTCATCATTTGCACGCTGGTACCGGTCGCGCTGGTCTATCGTCTGCTGCGCCGGCACGAACTATCGATGCTCTGACGGCACGGAACCCGTAATCGATCTGCGAAGCGCCTCAGTTCCTGCTTGCTAAAAGTTTCGCGTCCTCTTTTCGCAATCGTTAACTACTGCACGATCCGTCAGTAGCGGTCGAATGCATCGGCCTTTAATCAGCACCAAACGTTAGTTTTTTCCGTGTGAGAATTTTCCATGCTCCGAGATGGCCGATATGCTGCCTGGTTCCGGACTTCGCATGGCGAAGGCACCGGCATCGTGCAGCTTGCAAATGGCAGGATATCGGGCGGCGACAGCTTCTTCACTTACGGCGGCTCCTACGAAGTAGATGACGACCGCATCACCGCGGTGCTGACGACGAAAAGGCATGCCGCAGGCCCGCCTACGGTCTTCGGTCTCGACGAGGTCGAAGTAAACCTTACCGGGAAAATCAAGGGCATGACGGCGTCATGCGCGGGAACCGCCGCACAGGCCCCGGGCGTGTCGTTCGAGGCCACGCTCTTCCTTGGGCAGGACCAGCCAGCCGGGCCCGACAGGCAGCGCGCAATGTCGTACCCGAACAAACTGCCGAAGGGTCCCGATGGCCGGTACCGCGCCCGCAATCCCTTTACGCGTGGGCCATCCAAGGTTTGATCGGGTCAGCTTCGGCTGCCCTAACCCTTGACCGCGCCCGCGGTCAGCCCGTGGATCAGATGGCGCTGCAGGAAGCTGAACAGCACCGCCACCGGGACCGTGCTCAGAATCACGCCGGCCGACAGCGGCCCCCATTGCACCTCGTACTGTCCGACCATGTAGAGCAGCCCGGCCGAGAGCGTGCGCATATTGGTCTGCGTCGTGAACGAGATCGCAAACAGCAATTCGCTCCAGGATACGACGAAGGCGAAAATCGCGGTTGCCGCGATCCCGGGGGCTGCGAGCGGCAGCACGATGCGGCACAGCGCGCCGAAATGATTGCAGCCGTCGATCATCGCACTTTCCTCGAGGTCGCGCGGGATCGAGGAGAAATAACCGACCATCATCCAGACCGTGAACGGTACCGTGAACGAGAAGTTCGAGTAGATCAGCGCCTGGTAGGTGTCGATCAGGCCGAGCGCGCGCCATTGCGTGAGGAGCGGCGCGATCAGCAGCACGCTCGGAAACATCTGGGTTGCAAGAAAGATCAGCAGCAGCGCGTCGCGTCCGGCGAAACGGAACCGGGCGATGGCATAGCCGGCCAGCACCGATACGACCGTGGTGGCGACCATGGTGACCGAACATACCCAGAGGCTATTGAGAAAGAACCGGCTGAACGGCGTCACTGGCGAGGTCCAGGCATCGATGTAATTCTCGAAAGTGGGGTGCACCGGCAGATATTGCAGCGGCGTCGCGTAGAGTTCCTGGCGGTCCTTCAGCGACGTCAGCAACATCCAGAGGAACGGCCCCATCGCAAACGCGGTCAGCAGCACGAGGCCGATCCAGACGACCGGACCGGCGAGCACTCGCTCGGCAAAATCCTTTGGGGCGTGGCGAGCCGTCATTCGGTGTCCTCGACGCCCTTGGTGACGCGGAGATAAATGGCGGTGAACGAAAGCATCACGATGAGCAGCACGACCGAGAGCGCGCCGGCATAGCCGAAGTCGAGGCTCGAATAGGCCTGCAGCAAGGTGTAGGTCGAGGTGATCTGCGTGGCGTTGGCCGGTCCGCCGCCGGTCATGACGAAGATCAGGTCGGCATAGTTGAAGGTCCAGATGATCCGCGTAGCTGTCGCGACGACGATGATCGGCCGCAGCAATGGCAAGGTAATGTGCCAGAAGCGGGAGAACACGCCGGCGCCATCGACATGGGCCGCCTCATAGAGCTCGTCCGGCACCGACTGCAACCCCGCCAGCAGCATGATCGCGAAAAATGGGATGCCGCGCCAGACATTGGTGAACACGACCGCCGCCATCGCGGTGTCCGGCGAAGACAACCAGGCGAGCCGCTCGTGCATCCAGCCCGCGCGGATCAGGAGGTCGTTGATGACGCCGTAGTTCGGTTGATAGAGCCACTCCCAGATCAGCCCCACCACGACGCCCGGGATGATCCACGGCAATAGCGTGAGCGTGCGCACCAGCGCGCGGCCCCGAAAGGCCTGCTGCAGCAGCAGGGCGGCGGCAAATCCGAAGATGAATTGCACGATGACCGAGCCGAACACCCAGACCACGGAATTCCACAGCGTCAGCCAGAACACCGGGTCCTCAACCAGGCGGATATAATTGCCGAGCCCGATGAAGCGGTAATCCTGCGGCTTGTACAGGACGTCGGCATAGAGGCTCATCTTGATCGCGAGGATGATCGGCACCACCACGGTCGCGAGCATGCAGAGCGCGGCGGGGACGAGGTAGGAATAGCCGATCAACAGCTTGCGCGCCCGCCAGCTGATCAGCGGGCGGGTGCGGGGCTTTGCGAGCGTGAGCGTGGTCATGATGGTGCCTGACGTTCTAGATCATGACCTACGACATTTCCTTCTTGAGGATCTCGGCGAAGCGGTCGAGGCAGTCTTTCGCGGGGATCTTGCCGAGGATCGCCTGCTGGATCAGCGGCACGCCGTCGGAGTCGATCTTGCCGCCCCAGCCGGGATAGGCGAGGTACGGGCTGACGATCCCGATCGGGAACGAGTTGACGAAGCCGGCCAGCGCCGGGTCGTTGGCGAATTCCGGCTGCTTGAGGATCGAATTGCGTGCCGGCAACAGGCCAAGCGTTGTGTTGTATTTGAGGCTCGGCTCGTCCTCGAGCATGAAACTCATGAATTGCCAGGCGCCTTCCTTGTTCTTGGCGCCCTTGAACATCGTGAGCGTCTCGGAGAACCAGAACGAGGCGCGCTTCTTCGCCGGACCGATCGGCAACGGCAGCGTGGCGAACTTGTCGGCGCCGATGTTCTTCTTCTGCTGGCCGCTGGAACCTGAATTGTGCTGGTACATGCTGGTGACGCCGCGCCCGAAGGTCTCGACGATTTCGACGAAGCCGTCGGTCGCCGCACTCGGCGGCGTGACCTTGTGCTTCAGCGCAAGGTCAAGATACCAGGAAAGCGCGTCAACGGCCTCCTTCGAATTGATCACCACCTTGCCGTCTTTCAGCACTTCGGCGCCGTTGGCGTAGGCGAATTCGCTTGGGTAGAGCAGCGCCCAGGTGCCGCCGCCGCGCATGCCGTAGCCGTACTGATTCTTGTCCGCCTTGGTGAAGCCTTTAGCGAGGGCAAGGAACTCGTCCCAGGTCCAGTCCGGGCCAGGCTCCTTGAGGCCCAACTCTTTCAGGCGGTCGGTGCGGTAGTAGATGCCGTCGAGCGTCACCGCGAGCGGCAGCGAGACGATCTGGTTGTTGATGGTCACGGTTTGCCATGCCGTCGGTGCGACGTCGGCGTAGTGCTTCCAGGCCTTGGCGCGCGCGGTAATGTCTTCGACCGCGCCCATGCCGTTGAACTGGCCGACCCAATTGTCCCAGACCTGGCAGAGATCGGGCGGACTGCCGCCGGCGATCGAGCTGATGAGCTTTTGCCGCGCCTGCGCCTGCGGCACGTATTCGATCTGGACCGCAAAGTCCTTTTGCGACTGGTTGAAGCGCTCGGCCATCGAGTTCATCAGCGCGATCCGCGTCGGCTCCGGAACGCTCCATTGAAACCGGACTGGCTCGGCGCCGAAAGCCTTGCGCGGGCCGATATAGGGCGCATCCCACCAGGCCAGGTCGGTGGCGGCGATGACGCCGGCGCCGGCCAGTGTGTGCAGCAGCTTGCGACGAGATAGCGAAGTACGCTCATCCATGTTGGACCCCTCCCGCTGGCTTTAAAGCCTTTCCGGCTCTTGTTGCGCCATCCTGCCACAGCAATCCGGACGGGGGAAGAGAAGTGGCGAACCCGAAAGCATCGGGCAGGCGTCAGGGGGCCGGCCGCCTGTGCCTGTTGTGGCGGCAGTGGCCAACGCCATCCATAAGGCGCCACGGCCGATCGGCGGGATGGCCTCATTTCACGACCAGCACCGGACAATGGGCGAGCTGTACGATTCGATCAGCCCGGCTGCCAATCAAGCGGTCGTAGAGCGACGAATGGCCGGTTGCGCCGATGACGAGCAGTTCAACTTCCAGCTCTTTGGCGAGTTCGACGATGTCTCGCACCGGATGTCCGGCGATGACATGGGTATTGAGTTTCACATGATCTTGTTCGGCCATTGCGCGCGCCCGTTGCAGAACCCCGTGAAAGCGCCGCGCCGCCGTCCCGGTCTCCTCCCGAACCTCTTCGATGAATTCCGGCATGTAGTCGATCTCTTCCACCGAAATCATATGGAGCTCCGAATTGTTCTGCTTCGCCATCGCAAGCGCTATCGCGAATGCACGAAAGGCGTGCTCCGATCCGTCATTGGCGTGCAAGATTCTGCGAAACACTGACGAGCTCCTGTCATTCGGCCTTTCGTGCAACAGGTCGAAGCCGCGTTACTTCCTGGCGGCCGTCCGATGCTTGCTCCGGCGCGGCTTCGGGCAGGAGGTGGCGCGGGAGATAGAACGCATTGGCAATGACCGTTGGGATCACGGCGCTCGCGATCACCGCGGCGACAAGCGCCGAATATTGGCCTTGGTCGATTATTCCATGCGACAGACCGAACAGCGAGGAGATCGTGCCGAATGTCAGCCCCGTCGACATCAGGAGGGTGGTGTAGGCGGCCTCCTTGTTCGGCGACCCGAATATTTTTGTCACTGGATAAACGCCAATCGTTTTGGCGACGATCTTGACCGCCAGAAAGACAACAAACGCAGCAGGCGTGGCGACAAGAGCGGGTATGGAAACGAACGAGCCGGCGCGGATGAAATAGAACGGCGTCAGCAGCCCGAAGGTGAGCGTGCGCAACCGCCGCACCAGCCCATGATCCCGGCCGACGGTTCCCGCCAGCACCATCCCGATAAGATAGGCGGGAAGCACCGCCTCGCTGTCGGCCCAATTTGCCAGCGCGCCCATTCCCAGGAGACACAGCAGCAGAAACTTGGTCTCCAGCTCCGAGGGCCGGCCGCCGTAGAGCCGGAAGAAGCGCGGCGTAAGCCACGGCAGGACGATGAAAACCACGACACCGACGCCGAGGAAGATCAGGGTCTTCATCGTGAACGGCGCGAAGATCAGACCCAAGGCCACGACGGTGCCGAGGTCGGTCACGAAACACGCCGCCAGGATAGTCTTGCCGAACTCGGTCGTGTTGAAGCCGAACTCGATCATCACGGCATAGACGACGGCGACCGATGTCGTCGACATCGCAACGCCGGCGAGCCAGCTCGGCATGACTTCCCATCCGAGCAGGTAATGAGCCGCCGCGGCGCAGCCCAGGAACGGAAACAGGAAACTTGCAAGCCCGACCGCGGCCGCCTCCTTCCATTTCAATCGGAAGACCACCGGATCAAGTTCCGCTCCAGCGAGAAAGGTCAGAACGATCGCGCCGATGCCGGACAGAAACTTTACCCACGATTCGTCGGTGCCCAACAGGGCCGACCCGATAACGGCGCCGATGATCAATTGAGCGATCGTCCCGACAACGATCTCGGACAGGGCAGTGGAAATCCGCAGCCAGATCGAAATTAGGCTCGCGATCAACGCGAGACCCAACCACAACGCCGCAAGCACCCAAACTCCTGTCATCTGCAAATCTCCCGCTCGTTAATATGCAGCGCGCGCAAACAGCGCTGCTCAGAAGACCACGCGTGATCTGCCTGCGTGGCCTGCTCGGCCACGTCGGCGAAATTTGCTGCTTGGTGTCGGGAGAACTCGGCAAGCCCCTACCGACGCCATGCGTCCGGTAGGAGTCATCAGCCTCATCGGCGGTTGCGGGGGGACTCCATCCCCAATGAGTTACGCAATTGTAGCGCGGAAATGAGCTGTGGCAAGGCCAAGCTTCGCGCGCGGGGTGCGACGAGGCTGTCCAGAGGCAACGACGCGCGTCGATGCGGGGGATGCGTCAGCGCAGGTGGTAGGCCGTCAGGCTCTCGATATTGTTTTGGCCTGCTTTTTGGATACGAGCTTTCGCAGATCGCGTAACAGGTCGTCGCCTAGTTCCAAAAGGCCGTTGATTTCCCTTTGCGCATCGAGGGCGTGCTGCTTGCACAACTCCGTCGCCTCGTTGTTGGTCGACGCCAGCGCGTGCAGGTGCCCGGCAAGGCTGCCGGCGCGCGTGAAGAAATAAGCGATCTGTCGTTGGGTCGCGGCGTCGAACAAATCCAGTCGATCCGCATTTGACTCGTAGACCGAGAACTTCGGTAATGTGAAAGCGCCGAGCTGGTCAAGATGTTCCTCAGCCCCGATCTCCATATCCTCAAGCTTCCGGATTTCTTCAAAACCCTCCATTCCGTCTATGACGGCTGCGATCTCCCCGATGAAGGCCGATGCAAGGCCTCGTCTCGAACGAGTCCGTCCAAAAACAAGCATGGTTTCCTCCCGCTTCGATAGTTTAGTGCACGGCGTGCGCGGGAACGAGCTTGCGGTACCTTAGCAAAAAAACCTCGGTAGATGCCATTGGTGTTGCGGCTGTTGCGGCGCCAAACTCGCTGCAAGGATCCGTTCAACCCGCCTCTGGACTGGTAAACCGTCCTGACGTATGAGCCCGGATGGGTCCAGTTTGTGCGAATGTACCGACGATCGTTTCGGTTGCCTTACGGTCTATTGAAAGGGAATGCCCATGCAAAAGGTCCTGGTCGAGAACAACGCCGACGGCACCACGCTGATCACGATCAACCGGCCGGAACGCCGCAACGCGATCTGCGCCGAGACGGCGCTGTCGCTGCAAAAGGCCTTTCAGGATTTCGAGCGCTCGTCCTCGCAGAAGGCCGCGGTCATCACCGGCGCCGGCAATGAGGCGTTTTCCGGCGGCGCCGATACCGGCAATTTCCCCGAACTCTGGCGCTGCATTCCGACCGTCGGTTTCGAGACCAACAAGCCGATCATTTCGGCAGTCGCCGGCTGGTGCGTCGGCGGCGCGCTGGTGCTCTCGATGATGTGCGATCTGACGGTGGCCGCCGAGAACGCCAAATTCTCCTATCCCGAGGCGCGGCTCGGCTTCACCGGCGGTCTCATCGCGGGCCTTGCGGCGCGGATTCCGCACAAGGTGGCGATGGAGATGATGCTGCTGTGCCGCGTGCTCGACCCGCAACGCGCCTTCAATATCGGCCTCGTCAACGAGGTGGTGCCGACCGGACTTCAGGTCGAGGCGGCGCTGAAGATGGCGCGCGAGATGGCTGAGTTCTCGCCGCTGGTGCTGAAGACCTTGAAGCGCTTCGTCACTGACGGCGTGCTGGCGCAGGGACCCTCCGAACAATCCGGCCGCGCCCAGCGCGCCCTGCACGAGGTCAAGGAAAGCGAAGACGCCGAAGAGGCGAGGGCGGCAGTGAAGGAGAGACGCAAGGCCGCGTTCAAGGGGCGGTAGGAAGCGTACCCCGGATGAGCGCAGCGATATCCGGGGGCTTCGTTTCATGGATTCCCGCATATCGCTGCGCTCATGCGGGCTACGCCTCTGCCGGTCACTCCGGCTTCAGCCCCGCCGCTTGCACAACCTTGGCCCATTTCTCGGTCTCGTCCGCGATCAGTCTGCCGAACTCGGCCGGCGTGCCCGGCAGCGGCTCCCCGCCGATCGCGGCAAGCCGCGCCTTCATGCCGGCGTCTGCGATCGCGGCGTTGATCTCCTTGTTGAGCTTGCCGATGATTTCGGCTGGCGTCTTGCCCGGCGCGCACATGCCGTACCACTGGCTGGTCTCATAGCCCGGCACGAAGTCGCCTACCGGCGGCAGGTCCGGCAGCACTTGCGCGCGCATCGCCGTGGTTACTGCCAGGGCCCGCAATTTCCCGGTTGCGACGTAATCGGTGGTGCCGGGCGCGGTGGCGAACAGCACCTGCACCTCGCCGCCGAGCAGATCGGTCAGCGCCGGGCCCTGGCCGCGATAGGGTACGTGAATCATATTGACGCCGGTCATCATCTTGAACAGCTCGCCCGCCATGTGCGGCGCGCTGCCATTGCCGGCGGAGGCCATGTTGACCTTGCCCGGATTGGCCTTGGCGTAGGCGATCAGCTCCGGAACGGTTTTCACCGGCACCGACGGATGCAACAGGATGATCATCGGCACGCGGATGATGCCGGCGACGGGGGCGATGTCGCGGATGAAGTTGAACTTGAGCTTGTCGTAGAGCGAGGCGTTGACCGCGTTCGGAACGGTAGCGAGCAGCAGCGTATATCCGTCAGGAGCAGCAGTCACCACGGCCTCGGTGCCGATATTGCCGCCGGCGCCGGTGCGATTTTCGACGACGAAGGATTGCCGGAGCCGTTCGTTGAGCCACTGTCCGATCAGCCGCGCGGTGATGTCGACCCCACCACCGGCGGCAAAACCCGCGATAATGCGCACCGGCCGCGTCGGATAATCCTCCGCCATGACCGCAACCGGAAACACCGGCGCGGCGACGCCGGCGGCTGTGAGTTGAAGGAATCTTCGTCGGTGAAGGTTCATGCATGCCCCCTGGTGGCGGCAAGCTAGCCCAATTGCCGGGACCGAAGTAAGGGGGCTTTCATCGACAAAAAGGCCCGCTCTCAAGCGGGCCTTCCAGTTCTTGCGTTGCTAGATCGCGACGCCGTAATAGTCGTTGATCGAGCGCGCGGTCGCGGGATCGGACCAGTTCCAGGCGTTGTCGTTGCTGTATTTCGGCGCGCCCTTGAGTTCGCGCTCGGTGATGCCGGTACGATAGCCGCCGAGATTGGTGTCGTATTTCAGCGATTGCCATGGCAGCGGATAGTGGTCGTCGCCGATTCCGAGGAAGCCGCCAAAACTCAGGACCGCGTACGAGACCTTGCCGGTCATCTTGTCGATCATGACGCGCTCGATCGATCCGATCTTTGTGTCGCCGGCGCCATAGACCGCGGTTCCTTCCACCTTGTCGCTGCCGATGAGGGAACCGGTTTCTCTTGCTTCCGTAACCATCATTGCTCCTCCATTTGTTGAGCGTTTCCCGAGAACGAGCAACCGGCGGCACAACGAATTGTTCCTGCGAAGATTTAACGCACCTCAGTCACGACAGCGGCCTGACCGTAGCGGATCATTTGGTACTCACGCGTATCTTTTGGTAGCTGAAGCACGACGAGGCCACCAATCACCGCATCCAACTCGCTATCCGCGAGCATGACCTGCGCCGAAATTCAGACATCTCGTGATGGCCATCACGCGGCTTCACGCACGGAATTAACCGCGGGGAGCAATAGACCGACCAAGATACCGATTATCGAGATCACAACGAGACCGCCGGACACCGTATCCAGCTCATCGTCCTGTATTTCTTGGTTCTGCGTGGCGCGATCGAGGTCCAAAGCGTTCATGATCTTTCTCCATCCAGGCCAGCGTGGACCATCCAATCGCTGGTGCGGGCACACTGGCTCAACTTTCTCGGCGGCACTGTGAGCTCCCTCACCGTCGGCACCGGGATCAGACATTTCGTGATGGCCGTCACATCCCTCGGCTGACATCCGCCTCGAGAGATGGGGGAGTCCGCCGATAGATGAAATAACCAAGTGATTTGAATGCTGTTTCCCGGATGAGCGAAGCGGGATCCGGGATCGCTTTTTCGATCCGTCCGCGCGGCTCACGCCACCCGGTGCAGGGCGCAGAGCTTGTTGCCGTCGGGATCGCGCACATAGGCGATATAGAGCTTGATCCCGCCGCCTTCGCGGATGCCCGGCGGGTCCTCGCAGGTCTTGCCGCCATGGGCGAGGCCGGCCGCGTGAAACGCGTCGGCCTGCTCGGTGGAATTCGCGGAAAACCCGATGGTGCCGCCATTGGCGTGAGTCGCCGGCTCGCCGTTGATCGGCTTGGTCACCGAGAAGGTGCCGGTCTTGGTCCGCCAGAATATCCGGTGGCGGTCGACCCGCCCGGGCGGCACGTCCAGTGTGCCCAGCAACGCGTCATAGAACACCTTGGCTTTTTCCAGATCGTTGGTGCCGATCATGATGTGCGAAAACATTCTTGTACTTCCTCCCCCAATGCTGGCTGGACGATCGAAGCCGTTCTGCTTCTGATTTTCTTGCGGAATGAACGTAGCAGCGCTCCGGGAAATACGGAAGTGGCCCAAGTAGTTAGCCCCGACGGGCAAATCAGCAAAATCCTGTCAAGCCCGCTTGATGAAAATATTCCTGTTTTCAGGTGACCCCAACTCAGTTCACATCTATCGCCATCCCGTCCCGAGAGAGGGGCGTTGGCCATCGTCACGAACGTTGGGATGGGATGCGGTGGACGTGGATGTGCCTTTGACGAACGGCACTGAAGCGTACGGCGAAGTCGTGTGGTCCTGACGCCCCGGTGCTGGCGTCAAGTTGGCGGTAAGTCCCGTCGATGATGGTGGCAAGAAAGCCGGTCACCAGGGAGAGCACGCTATAAGCCGTAAAGCCATTGCGCAGGGAATGTCGGATTGCCTCCGCTGCCCTGTATGCTCGTGTGCGCACTTCTTGTGCACATTGCACACGAGACCGCGGGTGCAGCGCGCATCCGGCATTCCCTGCGCCCTCTGATTTTCGAGGGCGAGAGTTACTTACAAACCTCGGACACATCGTGCCGCGGGAACGTGGATCTGTATCTGAATGGAAATGGAAAGCGCCGTCATTGCGAGGAGCCCTTGCGACGACTTGTCCGCCGTAGCTCCTCAGCGAAGGCGGAAGCCATCCATTCTTTCTTTACGTGGTGAGATGGATTGCTTCGCTTCGCTCGCAATGACGGAAATCAAGTCACAGCCCCGCGGGATCCGCCACGGACTCGATCGAAAGCAGCGGTGCGCCGGCCATCGTGGCTTCGAAGGCGCGCAGGCGGTTATAGATCGAGATCAGTTCAACGATCGTGCTCCAGGAAGTGATGAGATATTGAAACGAGGTTCGGACCTGCCCGAACGCCCTGATGATCTGGTTCATTGTACCGAGCGTGATGCTGCCGGCCACGATGGTTGGTCCGAGCAGGATGTAGGCGAAGACGGCGTCGATCTGGAGGTAAACGATGCGGCCGACGTTGAAGTACAGAAAGTTCAGGTAAAGCCGGAAATAGTTCTTTCGAATGTTTGCGAACAGCTCATTCAGCGTCGGCGGATTGGCGTGCGCCGGATCGTCTTCGCCGAGCACCAGCTCCTTGCGGTAGGCGGCTTCGACCCGCTGGTTGAAAAACTCGATACCGGGCAGCTTGATGCCGATCAACGCCAGCACGCCGGTTCCGAGCACGGACCAGGCCACCGCAGCGATGACCAGCGGATAGGGGATGGAGCCGACCAGCGGCAGTTCCGTGATGCTGCTGGAGAGCTTTACAAGCACCGGCAGGAATGCCAGCAGCGTCATGACGGAACTGATGAGATCGACGGCGAGATGTTCCATCGTGGTCGAAAATCGCATGGTGTCTTCCTGCACCCGTTGCGAGGAGCCCTCGATGGTGCGGAGCCGTGGCCAGTTGGCGACGTAGAAATCGTTCATCGCCGTGCGCCAGCGGAAGATGTAGTGGCTGACGAAGAACCGCGTCATCACGGCGACAACGACCGCGACCAGGGCGATGGAGGCGAAGGTCGATAAGTGGCCGTAGAACTCCGCCAGCGTCACCGGCCTCGTTTTCGCAAGCGCGGCCTGGACCAGATCGTAGAACGGCCCGAACCAGCTGTTGATGACGACGTTGACCTGGACCTGAAAATAAGTGGTGAACAGGATCAGCGCCGAGCCCACGATCGACCAGATCGCCCAGGGATGCGGCGCGTACCACGTCCAGAAGTCCGGCGAAGATCGCGACGCTGAGCGCAAAATAGAGATCGAACCACAGCGACCGCGCCGACCAGAACAGGGCCACGCCGACGACGCCGGGCTCCGACGAGCCGATCAGCTCGGCAGCGAAGCTATACCAGAGCGTCATCGCCAGCGCCGTCCAGACGATCACCGACACGAAGAAGAGCTTTGGGCGGGGGAAGAATGAAACGAACATGCGGTTATCCAGTCTCGTTCAGGAGGATTCATGAAATTTTTAGCTTACAGCTCGCGCGCGTTGCTAAACGCAAACGACGACACCCGCCGCGTGTTCTCGTCCAGGATCAGCGTCCGCGTGATCGGCGGCTCGGCGCGCTGGCTGCAGTTTTCGCGTTCGCAAAGCCGGCAGTTGACGCCGATCGGCGTGCCCTCGGCTTTTTCAAGATCCATCCCGGCGGCGTAGACCAGTTTGGCGGCGTGGCGGATTTCGCAACCAAGCCCGATGGCAAAGCGCGGTTGCGGCTGCGGGTGCGGTGCCACCGGGCGGCGCACCATCTGCGCGATCGAGAAATAACGCGTGCCGTCGGGCAGTTCGATCACCTGCTTGAGCAGCCGGTCCGGCGTGTCGAAGGTCGAATGCACGTTCCACAGCGGGCAGGTGCCGCCGAATTTCGAGAACGGAAAGGTGCCGGAGGAAAACCGCTTGGAGACGTTGCCGGCATTGTCGACACGCAAGAGGAAGAACGGCACGCCGCGTGCGTTCGGTCGTTGCAGCGTGGTCAGGCGGTGGCAGACCTGCTCGAAGCCGGCGTTGAAGCGCTGCGCCAGCACGTGGACGTCGTAGTTCAACGCTTCCGCCGCGGAATGAAATGCAGAATAGGGCATCATCACGGCTGCGGCGAAATAGTTCGCGAGCGTAATCCGGTAGAGCCGGCGCGGCGTATCGTCGAGCGGGCCGGCGCGGTTGACGATGGCGTCGATACTGGCGCCGCATTCGGCCAAGCCAATTTGCAGCGCGAGCTGGAAGGCGCGGCCGGGGCCGTCGACCAGTTCGGAGATCAGCAACTGCCGGCGATGGCGGTCGAACCGCCGCAGCGTCTCGCGCATCACGTCGACCGGCATGATGCGCGTGACGATCGAATGCTTTTCGCGCAACCGGCCGCTGAGGGCTGCAAACAATTCCTCCGCCGACACGTTGAGTTCGTCGCGCAGATTTTCCGCGGCCTGCTCGAGTTCGGGAAAATAATTGCGGTTGGCCTCGATCAGATCGCGCACGCGCTCGATCGGGTTGGCCTCGAATCTGGATCCCTCGTCGCGGTCGGCCATTTGCGCCGCGACAAGCGTTTCGCCGCGGCGGGCCTCGGTATAGGCGGCGTACAGCCGTTGTAATGAATGAGTAACCCCCGGGCACAATTCGGCGAGATCACGCAGTTCCTGCTTCGGCAGGTCGATCTGCCGGAACAGCGGATCGGAGAAGATCTCGTTCAGTTCGGCGAAAAACCGATCCTCGTCGGCGGTGGCGAGATCGCGCAGATCGAGATCATAGGTCTCTGCCAGACGGAGCAGCAGCTGCGCCGTCACCGGGCGCTGGTTGCGCTCTATCAGGTTGATATAGCTCGGAGAAATCTCCAGGCCCTCGGCCATCTGGGTCTGCGACAGGCCGAGCTGCTGGCGGATCCGCCGGAACCGGGGGCCGACAAACAGCTTCTTTCCGGAGTCGGTCGCCATGGCAGCCTCGCTAATCTGCTTGTGACAAGACTTAACAAAATTACATCTATGACAAGTTCAGATGTTACATGACATCACCATTCGAAATCAAGCCAGCTATACGAAATTAGCTTTTTAGCGTTTACCTCGCGCCACGCATTTCGCAATGCACTGTCACGAATGTCGATTGGAGAATACGATGGCGAACACCTTTGATCAGCTGACCCCTAACGCGCCCAAGGGCCGTTTCGATGGCATCAGCCGTCCCTATACCCCGGCCGAGGTGGAGAAGCTGCGCGGCTCCGTGCAGATCGAGTACACGCTCGCCGAAAAGGGAGCCCAGCGGCTGTGGAATTCGCTGAAAACCGAGCCCTATGTGAATTCGCTCGGCGCCGTCACCGGCAACCAGGCGATGCAGCAGGCGCGCGCCGGTCTGCCCGCGATCTACCTCTCCGGCTGGCAGGTCGCCGCCGACGCCAACACGGCCGGCGCGATGTATCCGGACCAGAGCCTCTATCCGGCCAATGCCGGCCCGGAACTGTGCCGCCGCATCAACCGCACTTTCCAGCGTGCCGACCAGATCGAGCACTCCGAAGGCGGCGCCAAGATCGACTGGTTCGTGCCGATCGTCGCCGACGCGGAAGCCGGCTTCGGTGGCCCGCTGAACTCGTTCGAAATCATGAAGGCCTATATCGAGGCGGGTGCAGCCGGCGTCCACTTCGAAGACCAGCTCGCGTCCGAGAAGAAGTGCGGCCACATGGGCGGCAAGGTGCTGATCCCCACCGCGGCGCATGAGCGCAACCTGATCGCGGCGCGCCTCGCAGCCGACGTGTGCGGCACCTCGACCTTCGTTCTTGCCCGCACGGACGCGGAATTGGCCAAGCTGATCACCGCCGACGTCGACGAGCGCGATCGCGAGTTCATCACCGGCGAGCGCACCGCGGAAGGCTTCTACCGCCTGAAACCCGGCACGGGTCTGGCGCACTGCATCAAGCGCGGCATCGCATTTGCGAAGTATGCCGACCTGATCTGGTGGGAAACCTCGACGCCGAACCTCGACGAAGCGCGCGAGTTCGCCGAAGCCATGCACAAGGTCTATCCGGACAAGATGCTGGCCTATAACTGCTCCCCATCGTTCAACTGGGAAGCCAACATCGACAAGGCCACGATCGCAAAATTCCAGCGCGAAATCGGCGCGATGGGCTATAAGTTCCAGTTCGTGACGCTGGCGGGTTTCCACTCGCTCAACCACGGCATGTTCGAACTGGCGCGCGGCTACAAGGCCGAAGGCATGGCGGCCTATTCCCGCCTGCAGCAGGCCGAGTTCGCCTCGGAGAAGAACGGCTACTCGGCGACGCGCCACCAGCGCGAAGTCGGCACCGGCTACTTCGATCTGGTCTCGACCACCATCAGCGGTGGCACCTCGTCGACCACCGCGCTTCACGACTCGACCGAGACCGCGCAGTTCAAGGCGCACGGCTCGGACATCAAGGTTCAAGCGGCTGAGTAACAGCTGAACAGCAGGAGACTACCATGACCAAAGGCAGCAATTTCTGGGTGATTGGCGGCGAGTTCGGATCGATGAACTTCCACAAGCTCGTGGAGGGCTCGGCCCAGGTTCAGGGCCCGTTCAAGACCCGCAAGGAAGCCGAGGATGCCTGGCGCGTCGTCTCGGAAGAGAACCGCCACAAGGCCGGCGTACGCTTTTCCATCGTGGAAGAGCCGTCCCGCGTCTCCGCCTAAAGCCGCTGCTGCCGATTAGTTAGAAGAAACGTCCAAGGAAAGTCTGGTGACAGGCGGCCCCATCCGGATCTCCGGGTGGGGCCGTTTGTTAGTTTTCAACTAAAGCGTAAGCCATTGGGAACAAACGGCCTTTGCGGAAAACATAGTTGCTGATAGGTTACTCGGGCCAACCCTTCAGGACAAAGGCGGGCCGCCCATGTCAGACGTTCAGAGTAACGGCAACACCGCCAGCGAGACCCATCCGACGCGGCTGCGCGACGCGCTCCGCAAGGCGCGGATCGAGGCCGCCGATCGCACCGGCGTCGTCGTCGAACTGCGCGATGCCGAAGTCGCGCGGCTTGAGATTTTGAACGAGGCGCTCGATCCGCTGTTCGCGCAGGTCCCCGAAAAGGTCGACCTGTTCGATCGCGGCGTCAGCCAGGGCGAAACGCCAAGGCTATGGATCGACGTGGTGGCGCACGTGCTGATGGGACGCGACAAGCGCATCTATCGTTTCGTGCAAGACACCCGCTTCGGCCGCATCGTGCTCGCCGAGTCCCATGACGTGCCTGTCATTGTCGATGCCGTCACCGACTATGTCGCCCGCCGCATGATCGAGCGCGAGCATGCGATGGTCGCCACTCCGATCGTCGAGCCGGTCCCGGAGGAAAAACCGCGCCGCGGCGGGTTCGGGATGTTCGTGCTCGGCTTCCTGCTCGGCGCGGCGGCGCTGTTCGGCGCCGCGCTGTTTGCGGCCTTGCGGAATCTCTAGGCCAGCGTGGTCTGGCGAATTTCGCGAACGCGAAAATCATCACCGAAGCCCCGCACGGTCTGCACGCAGCGCCATTGCTCGCCGTCGCGCTCGATCGAAAACAGGTTATAGGCGGCGGCCGGATAATGTCGGTGCGCCAGCGCCGACGCCGACGGCACGCCGATCGCAGGAATCTTGCCGGTCGAACCGTCGAACCACATCGTCGAATGAATGTGGTCGTGCCCGTGCAGCACCAGCTCGACGCCATGCCGCTTCAGCAGCGCGCGCAGCTGTCGCGAATCCGTCAGCCGCTTGATGCGGGAATCCGAATGCAGGGGATGGTGCACCAGCAGTACCCGAAACGCCCGTTCCGACGACAGTTGCGCAAGGGTCCGGTCGAGCGCATCAAGCTGCGCGCGGCCGAGCTTGCCGGTGGCCATCAGCGGCGCCGTCGGCACTGCCGAGGACACGCCGACCAGCGTCAGCGGGCCGCGCCGTCGCACGAACGGAAACGGCGTGCCGTCGGCTTCCGCATCGCCGCGCAGATAGTCGCCGAAGGTGCCGGCGAAACGGTGCCTTGTGGCGCGCACATAGGCGTCGTGATTGCCGGGAACGACGGTGACATGCTGCGGCGCGCCGACGCTTTTCAGCCAGGCCTGCGCCGGCTTGAACTCCGCGTCCAGCGCAAGATTGACCAGATCGCCGGTGACCGCGACGTGGTCCGGCCGCTGCGCCTGCATGTCGGCGACCAGCGCGTCCAGCACCTCGCGCCGGTGATATTTGTGGCGGTTGCGGGTCCAGTTGAGATAGCCCAGCGCGCGCTTTCCGGCCAGATCGCGCAGCCGCGCCGCCGGCAGAGGCGGCAGATGTGGATCGGACAAATGCGCCAGCGTGAAGGCGGTCATCATTTACGCCCCAGGGCATGGCCGGTAACGGGATGGCCTATGATATAGAGTGGTCGCTCGAGCATTTCGCGATCATCCCACAAATCAGCTGGAAATACCGCCATCTATTGGCAAGCCAGCCGTACCAACTCAAGGATCAAACGTGAAGTCTCTGCCAGCGAGGTTTTGGTGACGGCCCTGCAGGATCTACGAAAGCGCCTCGAGCCGCAGCTGCGGCGGGTTTTTCATCTGTACTGGCGGATCGCCCGCGGCATGACGCTCGGGGTCCGCGGCGTCGTGCTCGATAGCAACAACAAGGTGTTTCTGGTCAAACACAGCTATGTCTCCGGCTGGCATCTGCCAGGCGGCGGGGTCGAGGTCGGCGAGACTTTCCTCGAAGCGCTGCGGCGCGAACTGATGGAGGAGGGGCGGATCGAACTGACGGATGAGCCGCCGCTGCACGGCCTGTTCTTCAACGTCCACGTCTCCCGCCGCGACCACGTCGCGGTCTACGTTGTCAGGCAGTTCCGGCAGGACCGCCTGCCGGAGCCCAATCGCGAGATCGTGGCGTGCGGGTTCTATGATGCTGCCGCGCTGCCCGCCGAGACCACAAAGGGCACGCGGCTCCGGATCGCCGAAGTGCTCGACGGCAAGGCGCGGAGCGCGACCTGGCGCTGACGAGCTGCAGTTTGGTTGCGCCCCGTCATCGCAGCGCCTAGAAGCGGAGCAAGTTGAGGCAGCGGCCGGTTTGAAATGGGTAGGATGAAACTTGTAAAATTTCTGTGCGGCTTCGGCTTCCTGCTGGTGCTGGCGAGCAACATCTGGACCATCTCGCGCTGGAACGAGAGCCGCGGGGTCTATGACGACATCTGCTATTTGCGGCAGGCGCATCTGTTCAAGCAATTTGGTCTTGACGGACTCAACACCGATATCAAGCGGGACGACGACCGCTATCTTGTCGACAAGCTGAAGGCGATCGGCTTTCCCGAGTGGAATGATCCAGCGAGAATTCCCTGCCATCCGTGGAAGCCGGAGACCAACAAATACGTCATGCAATATCCGCCGGGAACCGGCTTTATGCTGGCGTTGTTTCCCGAGGGCTTTCAGGTAGTCCCGCTTTACTCGCTCGCGAATGTCACGATCTTCGGCTTTGCACTGCTGGGGCTGTACAGGGCGCGCGAACCGGCCTCACTGACGCTCGCCGCGGTATTCGGTTTTGCGGCACTCTATCTGATGATCAATCCGACCAAGGCGAGTTATTCGGTGGCGCCGACCATGGTGCTCTGCGCGCTCGCGGGCTATCTGACCGCCAAACTCTTCGCTGATGCACCGCGGCATCGATTTGTTCTGATCGCACTGGTTGGCCTGCTGATCGGCATCTCCGTCAATTTTCGCCTGTCGAACCTGTTCCTGGCTGTGGGCTATTGCCTTTACCTCGCCGGTGCCTTCCTGCTAGTGCGAAACAAGGACAATTTCCTGCAAGGCGCGACATTTGGTGTTGCATGTCTGATCGGGATGGCGCCGACGCTGATCGCGAACGCGATCAATGCGGGCAGTCCGTTCGCAACGACCTACGGTCCTGACGGCGCCGTACCGCCCGAGTTGGATGCGGGCATCATCTGGCGGTATTTGATCGATGTGCAGTTCACGTTGCTGGCGATCGCCGCCGCATGGACCGCCTGGCTATGGCAAGTCAATCAGGGGAGTGCCAGGCAGGTTGCGCTCCTGATCGCCGCCAATCTCGCGGCCAACCTGGTTTTCTTCATGAGTTATCCGATCTTCACGCCCTATTACATTTTCCCGATCGACATGCTCTCGCTCTGGACCTTGCTGTTCGCAACGCTGGATTTGCGTGGCCGGCTTGGCCAGAGCCGGCCGTTAACAAGAATTGAGGCTGTCTAGATTTAGGCAGGCTCCAGCGATGGACCGCGCCGCCTCCAGATGCTATCCCGCGCCTCACCATGAACGACCTCTCCGTCACGATATTGCCCGAAACGCCGAAGGACGCGCAGGCGATCGAGCGCCTGCACGAACGCACCTTCGGTCCCGGCCGCTTCGTACTCAGCGCCTACCGGTTGCGCGAGCATGTCGATCATCTGCTTGATCTGTCGTTTACGGCGCGGATCGGCACGCTGATGGTGGGCTCGGTGCGCCAGTTGCCGATCTGCATCGGCGACACGCCGGCCCTGATGCTCGGGCCGTTGACGGTCGAGCCGCCGTTTCGCGGCCGCGGCGTCGGGCGCATGCTGCTCGATCGTTCGCTGCAGGACGCCAAGGCAAAGGGACATCGCCTGGTCATTCTGGTCGGTGACGAAACCTATTACAGCCGCGTCGGCTTCAAGGTCATACCCAAGGGACGGGCTATCATGCCGGGCCCGGTCGATTACAGCCGCCTCCTGGTCGCGGAACTCGTCGAGGGTGCCTTCGACAATGTCTCCGGTGCCATCCGCCCGGACTGGAGCAAGGCGCGCTGATCGCGCCCTGCGTCAGCAGGATTCCTAGAACTTCAAATTCGCAAACGCCCGCACCCCGATGCCCGGCATCAGAACTTCGTCCTTGGTGTAGGACACCGAATTGCGGATGTTCTCGTTCAACAGATTGTTGCCGACGAGGCCGACCGTCATCTCGCGTGCGCCGAACCAGCTTGCATCGAGTTTGGTCTTGTAGCTGATCTCCGCCTTCAGCAGATTATAGCCGGCCGTCGGCGTCTCGCCGATCACGGCGATATCGTTCTGCGCGAAGGCGTGCAGGAGATTGACGCGCATGAACCAGTTAGTGTCGCGCCAGTACACGCCGCCGCCGACACGCACCGGCGGAATCCGGGGAACGTTGCTGCCGTCGGTGAAGGTGGCGCGAACGATGTCGAACTGGTCCTCGATACCCCAGATGCCGCCGTAGAGCGGGCCGATATCGAGCTGGCTCTGGAACTCGCCACCGCGGAAGGTGGCATTGCGTTGCGCATATCGCGCTTGCTGTAGCTCTAGCTGGTCTGGATTGGCTATATCCACACAAGCCGCACTGTCGCACGTGTTGCCGGTCAATTGGCGGTATATGAAGCCGTTGAACTTCGTGTAGTAGCCGGTGAGTTCGAATCGTAACGGCCCCGTCGCCCGCCGTAACCCGGCCTCGATCGATTCTGCTGTCTCGATGCCGAGATTGGGATTGCCGATGTCGAAGGTGGCGGTCGCGTCATGCGCGCCGCGCGAGAACAACTCGGCTGGTTTTGGCGCACGCTCGACATATTGCGCAGTGATACTGCCGACGAGATCGTAAGGCAGATTCTGAATTAGGCCAATGCTCGCACTTTTCGGCGTGAAGTGTAGGTTGCGCGGCGTGGCGGGACCAACACTGGCAGGGTCGATGTTGACGTCGAACACGTCAGGTATGAATGCCGGCGTTGTTCCGGAGAGGTTGACGTGCTCGATGCGTCCGGCAAACTGGGCCTTGGTGGTCTCGCTGAATTTCAGCTCGTTGAAGACGTAACCGGCGACCCTGTTGTTACTGTTGGGGTCCCACAATCCGTTGAGCGGGCTGCCTGGATCGTCCGGGCTCGGCGCGGTCAGTTCCTGATGACCCGCCTGTAGGCCGAACGCCGTCGTCACCGCTGCAAAGCGCGCGTTGAACGGCATCAACTGCACTTCGAGCCGACCTTCCTGCTCCTTGTTCGTGAACTGCTGGCGGATGCCGACCGTCGAGGGATCGAGGGGATCGGCAAGCCCGATCTCGTTGTGGTGATAATCGGTGGCGCCGACCCAGAACCTGACGGCATCGATGACCGCTTCATGCGGGTGGTATTCGCCCTTGGCGGTGAATTTCGTCTGTTGCCCGTCGATCCGGGTCTGGTGATCGGCGCCGTCGATGCCGGGGATGCGATAGAGCGCGTCGTTCTGGGTAATCGCGGCACCGATAAAGCCATCCTGGAAGAAATAGGAGCCGCCGATTGAAGCCCCATTTGCTTGCGCCGCCGAGTTCGGCTGGCGACCGTTGACCGGCCGGGTCTGGTTGAACAGATACGGATAGCTCGGGATGTTGTAGTCGCCCGCCTTGCGGCCGTAGGCGTCGGCATGAACCGCGACATTGTTCGCACCGGCATCGAGCAGGATGCCGCCTTCGACGCCGCGATCGACCGAACTCACCGCCGTTCGGGTCTCGACGTTCATGCAGGAAGAGGTTTGCGCATCCGCCACCGGCGCCTTTACCGGCAGGCCGTAGCTTTGAAAAGGCGCCGCCGCGCAGGTGGGCATCGCGTCGGGAATACGGTTGTTGGTCGCGCTGACGACGCCGCCGATCGAGGTCGAGCCGTAGCGCAATGCCGCGGGACCGCGCACCACCTCGACCTGGTTGGCGGAGAACGGATCGATCGGCACGAAGTGATCCTCGCCGAGGTCGGAGGCGCCGCCGCCGTCGGTGCCGTTTTCGACGATGCCGACACGGTTGACATCGAGACCGCGGATGATCGGCCGGCTGGATGCCCCCGGTGCGAAGCTCGAACCGGTGATGCCGGGTTTGGCGAACAGGAGATCGCCGAGCGTAGCGGAACCAGCGCGGCGGAGTTCCTCGTTGGGGATGACGGTCACGGTTGCGAATTGATCGGTCACGACCGGCAGCACGCCTTGCTGGGGCGCAGGAGGAGTGGTGGGAGCGGCAGGCGCCGGCGCTGCTGCCCGCTCGCGATTGCGGCCTGGTGCGGTGCGCGCGACGCGCGTTGGCGTGCGTGACGGAACGGTGCGATGCCGCACGATCGGGCTCGGCGCCGTCACGGTGATTTCAGGCAGTTGTGTTGAGGAAGAAGGCGCGGCCGCGTCCTCCGCCAGCGCGCTGTTGCTGATGGCGCATTGAATGAGCCAGCTTGCTCCAACGAGGTGGAACGCTCGTCTTTTATGGATTGTCATTGTCCCGGTCCTGATTCCGTCGAACTGTGACGTACCGATTTCGATTTATCCTTCGGCGGATCGGCCGCGTGTCGCGCGGCGATCCCCTCGGGGCGCATCAATCAATCGATGTCAGGAGGCGGGAGGGGCGCGAGACTGGAACGCCGGATGCAGCGAGTTCAGGTGAGCGAACTCGGCGTCCGTCGTCAGATGCAGAAGTTCGACGGCCTGCGGCAGTTGCAATAGCGGTGGCGTCGCGAACAGAACGTTATTTGCCAGCGAAATGACGGCGCAGATCGCGCAGGCATCGGCTGAGTGGTCGGTATCGGGGGCAGCAGGCTGCCGCTTTTGGGCGGCTTCGCTCGCCGTGTCCCTGGCAGCGAATATCTGCGCCGTAATCCAGATCGGCCTGCGCCAGGCTCGTCGCAATTGCAGGCGCGGCCGCACCAGGCGTGGAAATGCCCGAACGACAGCGCAAACTGGATCGCGAGCGCAAACAGCGCCAGCCGCGAGCCGTGTTTGACGTTGTCTCGGTACCACTTCACGACGATTGACACCTTGCCCCGGGGCGGCCAAGGCCTCGCGGCCGTCCCAATGTTATATTATAACATCGGAGGACGTTCGCTGTGTCAACGGTAGCTCGGGCGAGATCAGGCGCAATTCGCGACCAGTGTGTGATTGAAGTAACGCTTGCCTCGCGCGTTGCGCTCAGCGCCCCTCGCGCACCCAGGTCGCCGCGAACGCGCCGAGCAGCAGCAGAAGGCCGATCAGGCCGGCGAACATCGGCAGCACGCCGACGCCCTTGACGACGCTGGCGTCGCGCATCTTCACGCCCATCCAGCCGTCGCCGCGGAAGATGCTGGTGGCGCGGACCGGCACGATGCGGGGCAAGTCGATGCTTCCGCCATCGACCACACGCCGCGCGTCGCCGCCGCTTGCTTGCGCCAAAGGCTTCAGCATCTCCATTGTGGAGGTGACTTCCGAAAATTCCTTGGGGTTGGTCGGCCCGACATTGATCAGGGCTTTCAGCGTGCCGTCGGTCGCCTGCCAGAGGCCGAGTTCGTTCGCGGGCAGTGTCGAACGCCATGTGCCGGGCTCGCTCGCGCTCAAGGTCAGTTCACGCGTCGCGCCGCTCGGCGACGTCACCGTCACCGGGTTGACGTTGTCGGCCATGGTCTGTCGCAGCACCACCAGATCCTTGCCCTGGATTTGCAGGCGCAGCGCCTCTTCATCGAGATCAGGCTGTTTCATCAGCCAATGCGACATCCTTCGCAACAGGTCCAGATGCGGCCCGCCGCCTTCATAACCGCGCGCCCACAGCCAGATATGATCCGTCAGCAATAGAGCGACGCGGCCCTCGCCGAAGCGCGCCAGCAGCAGCAGCGGCTTGCCGTCGACGCCGGTCATGACCGGCGGCGTGATGGTGTTGCGCGTCTCCACGGTGCGGAAGAACCGGCTCCAGCGCGGCGGCTCGGAGGCCGAGCCTTCAAGGCCGCGCGTGACCGGGTGGCGTTTGCCGGCGTCGCTCAGATGCGCATAAAACGGTTTCTCGGTAACGCCGACGGGCTCGGCCGGCAGCACCGAATCCAGCGGCGTGCGCCAGATGCTGGTGGTCGAGGCGTAATCGGGACCCGCGGACACCAGCACCGCGCCGCCGGCGCGGACATAGCGCGCGATATTGTCGAAATAGGCGATCGGCAGCACGCCCTGGCGGGCATAGCGGTCGAAGATGATCAACTGGAACTCGTTGATCCTCTGCTGGAACAATTCACGGGTCGGAAACGCGATCAGCGACAGTTCGTTGATCGGCGTGCCGTCCTGCTTCTCCGGCGGGCGCAGAATGGTGAAGTGCACGAGGTCGACGCTGGCGTCCGATTTCAACAGATTGCGCCAGGTGCGTTCGCCGGAATGCGGTTCGCCCGACACCAGCAGCACTCGCAATCTGTCGCGCACGCCGTCGATCGCCACCACCGCGCGGTTGTTGACCAGCGTCAGTTCGTTCTCGAGCGGGGAGGCCTCGATCTCGACGATGTTGGGCCCGGCATGCTTGATGTCGATCTCGACATTGGAGGTCTGGCCGCTCTGCAAGGTGCGTTCGCTGATCACCTCGCCGTCGCGGCGGATCACAATTTTGGCGCGCTCGCCGGTGACGCCCTGGTCGTCGAGCCGGTAGGTGATGGTCTGGGTCTGGCCGACGATGCCAAATCGCGGCGCCGCCGAAATGGCAATGCGGCGGTCGCGCTCGTCCTTGCGTCCGGTGATCAGCGCATGTACCGGCGCCTGGAAACCCAGCGCGGCGGCGTTGGCGGGAATGTCGTGGACACGGCCATCGGTGATCAGGAAGGCGCCGGCGACGCGATCGACGGGAACATCCGCCAGCGCCGACGACAATGCACCGAACAGTTTGGTGCCGTCGGTTTCGCCGTCGGCCTGTCCGGCCTCGACGACGCGCACTTCCAGCCCCTTGATCTTCTTCAGGCTGTCGACGAGGGCTTCCTGGGCCTTCGCGGTTTCCTGGTTGCGGGTCCCGAAATTCTGGCTCGGGCTCTTGTCGATCACGACGGCGGCGACCGACGACAACGGCTCGCGGTCCTCGCGGGTGAAGGAAGGATTGGCGAGAGCCAGCAGGATCAGCGCCAGCGCGCCGACGCGCACCACCGCGCCTCGTGCACGGCCAAGCAACAGCAGGGCTGCGATCGCGACGATCGCGGCCAGCGCGATCCACAGCACAAGCGTGGGAACGAGGGGAGTGAAGGCGATGCCGTATTGCATGCTATTGCCCCAACCGTTCGATCAGGGCGGGCGCGTGAACCTGGTCGGCCTTGTAGTTACCAGTCAGCGTGTACATCACGATGTTGACACCGGCTCGGAAAGCGAACTCGCGCTGGCGCGGCTCGCCCGGCGTCAGCGGCAACATCGGCTGGCCGTCGGGACGGATCGCCCAGGCACCCGCAAGATCGTTCGAGGTGATGATGATCGGCGAGACGCCGTCGCCGCCGCGCGCCGGCCGCGACGCAGCTTCATCGTCATCCTCGCGCGGCAGGGTTTCGACCCAGGTCTGGCCCGAGTTGAACCGGCCGGGAAAATCCCGCAGCAAATAAAATGTCTTGGTCAGCACGTGCTCGCGGGGCACCGGCTCGAGTTCGGGCACGTCGAGCGAGGACAGGATTTCGCGCAAGGTTTGCATGCCCGGCGTCTGCGCGGCGCCGTTGTCTCCCGGCGTCGCCTCGATGGCGTCGCGGGTGTCGAACACCACCGTGCCGCCCTGCTTCATGTAGGCGTCGATACGGTTGATGGCGTCCTGCGGCGGTTTTGGCGCGCCCGGCACGACCGGCCAGTAAATCAGCGGGAAGAACGCCAGTTCGTCACGTGCGGGATCGACGCCGACGGGATCGCCGGCCTCCAGCGCGGTGCGTTGCGCGAGGAACAGCGTTAGCCCGGACAGGCCCGCCCTGACGATCGAATCGATGTCGGCATTGCCGGTGACGACGTAAGCCAACCGCGTTTGCGAGACCGATTTGATGGCGAAGTCGTCATTGTTGTCGGCGCGCACCGGCGAGGGCGCGATCGATGTCGCGGCCAGGAACAGCGCCAAGGCCAGCGCCGCCGTCGCTGCGCGCCGCCGCCACAGCGCGGCAAAGCCCGCGCCCAGCATGGCCACCACGATCGCATCGATCAGGAACAGCGCCAGCGATGAGGACAGCAGGATGCCGCGCAAATCGCGCGGTTCGGCGTTGGTGTAGCTGGCGCGCCTTGCGCGCAAGCCCGTGGTGTCCAGCGGCGCGATGCGATCGCCGGACGCCAGCGTATTGACGGCGATCGGGCCTTCGGCCGAACCGTAGAAGCCGGGCGGATGATCTGATGTCGCGCGGTCGCGATAGTCGGCCGGCATCGGCTTCGCGGTCGAGGGCGGCGGCCCGAACGCGCCAAAACCGTCGAGCGTGCGCAATGGCGCCACCGTCTCGACATTTGTCGCTTCGCTGGCGACCCCCGCGCCGGGCTTGGAGGTATAGCCGGACATGTCGACCAGCCGCCGCAGCATCTCGACGAAGCTGCCGGACATCGGCAGATCCGACCAGCGCGAGTCGGCACCGACATGGAACAGGCTGACGATGCCCTTGCCGCGATGCTCGCCGGTGACCAGCGGCGTGCCGTCCTCCAGTGACGCCCAGCTCTTGGTCACCAGCACCGCATCGGGTTCCGCCAGAACCTGCCGGTTGACGGTAATATCCTTTGGCACCTGCAGGCCCGCGAACGGGCCATCCGCTGCAAACGACGCCAGATGCTGCGGCTTTTCCCAAGTGAGGCTGCCGCCGAGGCTGCGGCCGCCGCGGCGCAGTTTTACGGGCACCAGATCGTCGTCGGCCTGGGCGAGGCGAGGGCCGGCGAAGCGCACCAGCACGCCGCCTTGATCGATCCAGGCGTTCAGGCGTTCACGGATTTCCGGCGACAGCGTTCCGACATCCGCCAGCACGATCATCGGCAGCCGCTGATCGAGGAATTGCGCGATCACCTGTTGCGGGGCGCCGCGATCGCCGAGCCGCACATCGGCGAACGGCGACAGCGCGCGGGTGAGATAGAAGGTCGATGCCAGAAGCGGCTGCGCGGTGTCGCTGGTAGCTCCAGTGACGACGCCAATGGCGCGCCGCCGCCATCTCTTGTCGAGGAGCTGCACGGCGCCGGCGGATCGTTCGCCGGCGATTTCCAGCCGCGAAATGTCGTTGCGCAGTTCGACCGGAAGCTCAAACGCGGCCTCGGCCTCGCGGTCCTGCGGCCCAAAAGCGTAACGGGCCTCGCCGATCGGGGAGCCCTTGGCGTCGATCGCGCGAACGATGCCCGCGGCGATGCCGCTATTGGCGCGCAGCACCTTCACCGTCATCTTGGCCGCTGCGTTTTCGGCCGCAACCAGCGCCAGCGGCGAGGACGCGCCGCCCTCGAAGATCGTCAGCGTGCGGTCACCGATCGTCTTGCCCAGGGCTTCCGTGAATTCGGTGCCGCGCCCGCTATCGACCCCGTCAGTTAGCCACGCGAGTTCGGCGTCGCCGGTCGTTTTCAGAAAACGCTCCAGCGCAGCGAGCGTCTCGACGCGCTCGATCGAATAGGGTTTTGGTGCCAGCTGGCGCAATGCGACCCGCGCCGTGCCGCCGGGCAACAGCGTGATGTCGCGCGCGGGCTCCGACAGCGGCACCAGTGCCACGCCGCGGCGGTCGTTATCGGCATTCGCGATCAATTCGTCGGCGGCCTTGATCCGGATGTCCCAGCTCGAGGCCGCGCTCCAGCCGTCGTCGAGCAGGATTACGAGCGGCGCCTTGCTGCCGCCGACGCCGGTTTGCGGATTCCAGATCGGACCCGCGGCAGCCAGGATCACCAGCGCCGCGGCGGCAAGGCGCAACGCGGTCAGCCACCATGGCGTCCGTGACGGGGTCTCTTCCTTGGGCTTGACGTCGAACAACAGCCGCGTCGGCGGAAACTCGATCCGCTTCGGTCGCGGCGGCATCACCCGCAGCAGCCACCACAGCACCGGCAGGCTCAACAGGCCCATCAGCAGCAATGGCTCGGCAAAGGAGAGGGGGAGGCCCGCGATCATGCGCTTCGCCCCGCTTTGACGGTCGCGGTGCGCGCAGCGCCCTTGCTCACCATCATGCCCGAATGCAGGAACAACAAAAGCTCGGCCGCGGAGCGGCTCGTGGTGTGGGTCGAGAACAGCCAGTCGAGCCTGTTGGTCTCGCTGCGGATCTCGTCGCGATGTAGCGCCACGCGCGCGACATAATCGCTGGCCCAGCTCTCGGCGCGGCCCGCGGTGATGACGCCGCCGCTTTCCGGCTCGACGAATTCGACGCGGCCGGCATAGGGAAAGGTTTCTTCGGCGGGATCGACGATCTGGATCAGGGTGCCATGCGCGCCGGAGGCCGACAGCCCGGCGAGCATGCTTCTGATTTCGCTCATCGGCGACCAGAAATCCGACAAGACCACGATCTCGGCCAGCGCCGACGGCACGAACGACGGCGGCAGGCTCAATCGCGCGGCATCATCGTGCAGCATCGCCTGCGCCATCTTGTCGATCACGCTGTTGCTGGAGGTCGGGTTCATCAGGCCGGGAATGCCGACGCGTTCGCCGCCCGAGACCAAAAGTTCCGCCAGCGCAAAAGTGACGATCAGTCCACGCTCGAGTTTGCTGTCGCGCACCCCTTTCGAGGCAAAAGCCATCGAGGGCGAGCGGTCGGGCCACAGCCACACGGTGTGCGCGGCCTCCCATTCTTGTTCGCGAACATAAAGATGATCGTCGCGCGCCGAGCGGCGCCAATCGACGTTCTGCGACGGCTCGCCCGAGACGAAGCGGCGGTACTGCCAGAAACTCTCGCCGGAGCCGGCGCGGCGGCGGCCGTGCAGGCCGTGAATGACGTTGGCGGCGATGCGGCGGGCTTCAAGCACAAGACGGGGCAGCGACGCGGCGAGCGTACGGCTTTCGCCATCGGCACGTCGGATTGCTGTGATCTCCTCGTTTAAATGCCTGGTCTCTGCGGCCATCAACCGATCCGCGTCTTCAATTGTCTGATTACGTCGGGAATGGTGCGGCCTTCCGCACGCGCCGAGAAGGTCAACGCCATGCGGTGTTTGAGCACGGGTTCGGCGAGGTCGAGCACGTCGTCGATCGAGGGCGCGAGGCGGCCGTCGAGCAACGCGCGGGCGCGGACCGCCAGCATCAGCGACTGGCTCGCGCGCGGACCCGGGCCCCAGGCGATCAGCTTGTCGCCGTCGCCATCGGGATTCGGGCGCGCGGCGCGTACCAGTGAAAGAATCGCCTCGACGACGCTGTCGCCGACCGGGAGCCGACGCACCAGCCGTTGGGCCGCGATCAGGATCTCCGCGTTCATCGACGCCTTGGCGAGCGTCTCCTCTGCTCCTGTCGTCTCGAACAGGATGCGGCGTTCGGCGTCGCGATCGGGATAGTCGACGTCGATCTCCATCAGGAAGCGGTCAAGCTGCGCTTCCGGCAGCGGATAGGTGCCTTCCTGCTCCAGCGGGTTTTGCGTTGCCAGCACGTGGAACGGCTTCGGCAGGTCATGCCTCACGCCTGCAACGGTGATGTGCTGTTCCTGCATGGCTTGCAGCAAGGCCGATTGCGTACGGGGGCTGGCGCGGTTGATTTCGTCGGCCATCAGAAGCTGGGCGAATACCGGGCCTGAGATGAAGCGGAACGAGCGTTTGCCGGAATTGCTCTCGTCGAGCACTTCGGCGCCGAGAATATCCGAGGGCATCAGGTCGGGCGTGAACTGGATGCGCTTGGCGTCGAGGCCGAGCGTGATGCCGAGCGTCTCGACCAGCTTGGTCTTGGCGAGACCGGGAACCCCGATCAACAGCGCATGACCGCCGGACAGGATCGTCACAAGCGTGTTTTCGATCACCCGTTCCTGGCCGAAAATGACGGTGGAGATCGCTTCCTTCGCCGTCCTGATCTGGCCGGCGACCTGTTCGGCCGAGCGGACGATCGCGTCCTCGAGTTTTTCGACACCTTCTGCGCCAGCCATGTGTATCTCCTTAACCGGTCCATGATCCCGCCGATTGCGTCGTCATGACACGAACCTCATGCTAAACCTACGCAAAGGCCATGTATTCGTTGAATTAAACTATCCCCACATTATCGGAATTTGGGGGTATGAACGGCATCACGATGTGGCGAGAATGACGTCCCGCTCACGTCCCACAGACGTGCACCAATCGTGCCAAATCGAGCCGCAGAGCTTTAAGGCAAACAATGGCGAACCAAGGGCAAACCAGTAATCAGGGCAGCGAAGCCCGTGAAAGCACGGGGCTTGAACGCAAGGGTCTTGAGAGCCTTACCGCCGCAGCCACCGATGCGGCGAAGACAAGCCGTTCCGGCCGAGGCTTGCCGCCGGTGCATCTGTGGAATCCGCCGTTCTGCGGCGACCTCGACATGCGAATCGCGGGCGACGGTACGTGGTTCTACATGGGCACGCCTATCGGGCGGCCGGCGCTGGTCCGGCTGTTTTCGACCATCCTCAAGCGCGAGGACGGTAAGCACTTTCTCGTGACCCCGGTGGAGAAGGTCGGCATCCGTGTCGACGATGCGCCGTTCCTGGCGGTCGAGATGCAGAGGGAACAGGACGAGCGCGGCCGGCTGCTGCGCTTCCGCACCAACGTGGACGACTGGGTGCCCTGCGACGGCGGGCATCGCTTGCGATTCGAGATGGCTGCCGACGGCGGCCTCACGCCCTACCTTCATGTCCGCGCCGATTTGTGGGCCAAGGTAACCCGCGCGCTCTACTACGATCTGGTTGACATGGGGGAAGAGCGGGTGGTCGATGGGCGTCCGATGTTCGGAATCGAATCCGGCGGCGAATTCTTTGCGATGGCGGACGCCAAGCAGGTGAGGGACGCGCTTTGAGCGAGCCGATGCTGAAGAAGATGCAACCGGCTGCGATCAGCTCGGCGGAATTCTTCGCGCGGAGCAAGGCGCGGCTGAACTTCGACGTGCCGCCCGGCCTGATCGATCCCAACATCATTCCGAGGACCGGCGATGCGGGCAACGACCGCATGCTCGAGATCATCGCGCAGGAGCAGCCGGTGCGGCCGGCGGCGGTGCTGATCCCGGTAGTCGATCATCCGCAACCGACGGTGCTATTGACGCAGCGCTCGGAGCATCTCAGCAACCATGCCGGCCAGATTTCCTTTCCCGGCGGCAAGATCGATGCGACAGATGCTTCGCCGCTCGATGCGGCCTTGCGCGAGGCCCATGAGGAAGTCGGCCTGACGCGCGAGTTCATCGAGCCGATCGGCTATCTCGATCTCTACGGAACAGCGTTCGGCTTCCGCATCCTGCCGACAGTGGCGCGGGTGAAGCCCGGTTTCAAACTCAGGATCAACGAGGGCGAGGTCGATGACGCCTTCGAGGTGCCGCTGGCCTTCCTGATGAACCCAGAAAACCATCAGATCCACAGCAGGGAATTCCGCGGCATGGAGCGTTCCTACTACGCGATGCCGTTTGCCGAGCGTTACATCTGGGGCGCGACCGCGGGCATCCTGCGGGTGTTGTACGAGCGGATTTATCTCGCATGATCCGTCCGGTATTGACCGAAGTCGGAATTTTCCTGATCCCGTTCGCAGTCTATGCCCTGTTCCTGATTGCGACCCGTTCCGGCCTGCTCGCACAATCTTCCTGGCCGGCCCATCTGGTTGCCAAGCTTGTGCTGGGCTCGCTGCTGCTCGTCATCGTCAGCTTTATCATGCTCGCGCATTTTACCGGCGCGCCGCCGGATTCGACCTACGTTCCCGCCCATGTCGAGAACGGCAAGTTCGTTCCGGGGATGGAGAAACCGGGAGCCGGGAAATGAGCCAGCTGCGCCTGCTCGACGACGCGCCCTGGCTCAGATCCGGCCCGGCCGCGCGTGTGCTCGCTCTCCTCAACGGCAATTGCGAGGAGGCCCGCGTGGTCGGCGGAGCGGTCCGCAACGCGCTCCTGAAAATCCCGACCGGCGATATTGATATCGCCACCACGGCGCTGCCTGACGAAGTGGTCCGTCGTGCCAAAGCCGCTGCAATCAAGTGCGTGCCGACCGGCATCGAACATGGCACCGTAACGCTGGTGGTCGACGGCCAGCCGTTCGAGGTCACGACCTTGCGCGAGGACACCGAGACCTTCGGCCGCAAGGCCAAGGTCGCGTTCGGCCGCGACTGGGTTCGCGACGCCGAACGGCGCGACTTCACCATCAACGGGCTTTCGGTCGGTGCTGATGGTGTCGTGCACGACCATGTCGGCGGGCTCGCCGATATCGCCGCCAGGCGCGTGCGCTTCATCGGCGATGCCAACCAGCGCATCGCCGAGGATTATTTGCGCATCCTGCGTTTTTTCCGCATGCATGCCGCCTATGGCGAAGGCGAGCCCGATCGCGCCGGCTACCGCGCCTGCATCGGCGGGCGCGCGGGACTTTCGAACCTCTCGGCCGAGCGCGTGCGCATGGAGATGTTGAAGCTCCTGGTCGCCGAAGGGGCGCTGGTTGCGGTCACCGCGATGGGCGACGGAGGACTGCTGCTGCCGATCTTCGGCGGCGTCACTTACGTTGGACCTTTTGCGACGATGATATCAGCCGAACAGATGCTGGGGCTGGCGGCGAGCCCGATCCGGAGGCTCGGCGCGCTATCGGTTGCCGTCACCGAGGATGCCAGGCGCGTTGCCGCGCGGCTGCGTCTCACCAATGCGGAGGCCAAGGCGCTCGATTCCATGGGCCATCGCTGGTGGCGGCTTGCCGGCATGGACGAGGCGCGGGCGCGGCGGCGGCTCTATCGGCTCGGCGAGGATCGTTATCGGGATCGGCTGCTGTTGGCGTGGGCGCGCTCGGGCACAAGCCAAAGCCCGGCCGGCCATGACGCCGCCTATTGGCGCGAATTCGCTGATCTGCCGCAGCGCTGGAGCGCGCCGAAGTTTCCGCTCAAGGCTTCGGATTTCATCGCCCGCGGCATTGCCGAGGGCCCGGCGCTCGGTCATGTGCTGACGCTGGCGGAAGACGCCTGGCTCGCAGCGGATTTTCCGCTCGATCCATCCGCATTGTCAGCCATCGCCGACCAGACCGTCGCCCGGTTCGCCCGAGACCACCGCCTGTGAAGATGCCATCGTGAACATCCTCGTGGGCTTTGCCGATATATCGCTTGTCCAACTCCTGCTGGTGGCAGGCGTTGCGCTGTTTGCGTCCGTCGTCGGCGGCCTCGCCGGCTATGGCACCGGCGCACTTATGCCGCTGGTGCTGGTGCCGTTGATCGGCGCCGAGCCGGTGGTGCCGATCATCGCGATCTCTTCGATCTTCACCAATATCAGCCGTTTCACGGCCTATGTCCGCTATGCCGACCGCCGCCGCGCGCTGATCGTGATCGCCGCTGCTGCGCTGACCACGGCGCTTGGGGCTTACGGCTATACGCGGCTCACCAGTGCCGGCGCAGCTCTGGTGATCGGCAGCATGCTGATCCTGAGCGTGCCGTTGCGCCGCCTGGCCAAACGCCGCGATGTCAAAATCGGCGACGCCGGGCTCGGTGCCAGCGCCGTGGGTTACGGCCTGGTGGTCGGCGGCACCTCCGGCTCCGGCGTGATCCTGCTGTCGCTGCTGATGGCCGTTGGCCTCGAGGGTGCTGCCGTGATCGCCACCGACGCCGTGATCTCGGTGGCGACCTCCATCATCAAGATTTCCGTGTTCGGTCTCGCCGGCGTCGTCACCGCGCAGGTGCTGGCCTTCGCCGTCCTGATCGGCGCCACCTCACTGCCGGGCGCGTTCCTCGCGAAAGCTTTTGTCGAGCGCATGCCGGTGCATATCCACACCGCGATCCTCGACGCCGCCGTCATCGCCGGGGGCGTGGTGATGATCTCCGCGGCCGCGCGGTCCCTCTCCTAGAAAATGCTTCAGGGGGTAGCGCCGCCGGGCATAAGGCCCGGCGGCAGGGCAGGAAGCGCTCACGCTACCTTGCTTTTCTTGTGATCGTCGTCCTCATCCTCTTCGTCGTCTTCGTTCTCGTCTTCGTCCTCTTCCTCCGGATCATCAATTTCGTAAGCTTCGAGGACGGCCTTTGGAAGTGTTTCGCGAAACAGGTCGCCTTCGCCGCCCATCCACAGACACTCGACCGTGTCGTCGCTGACTTCCGCCACAGTAACCGGGTGACCGCCGGATTTCAGGATGACAACATCGCCTGGTTTCAATTCCATGATCTCTTCCTCCGCGTTGATTGACGCGATTCTCAGGCTATCGATCGGTCATGACAGGCCGATCACGACCAGGCTTTTTCGAGAAGCGGATTTGAGCGGTGGAACAGCTGCGATGGATCGGAGACGGCTAAGACCCATAAAGCGCTGTTTGTTGCGGGTGGCGTCGCGCCGCTGCTAGCGACGATGGAACGCCGACGGCGGTCAAGGGCGCCCGGGCAGGAGTTCCGTCAGCGAGCGGATGATGCGATCCGGCTTGACGATCGAGCCCGCGGGCAGGCCTGCGCCGTGCACGTCGATCCAGATCGCGAAGATACCGAGGCGCTGCGGCGCCTCGACTTCCCATTCCAGATTGTCGCCGATCATCCAGGTCTCGGGCGCGGTGACGCCGAGCGCCTCCATCGCGTGCAGATAGGCGCGCTCTTCCGGCTTGCCGAAGCCGTGCTCGCCTTCGATCTGGATGTGATCGAATCGGTGCGTCAGCGCAAAGCGCTCGACCTTGGCGCGCTGCGGGCCGGCGGCGCCGTTGGTGACCAGCGCCAGTTTCACGCCGAATTCCTTGAGCGCATCGATCGCGTCATGGGCGCCCGGGAAAACGAACATCGCCTCTTCGCGATAGGCGTGAAAGCGGTTGGCAAGCCGTGTCGCCAGATCCAGCGACAGCGGCGCGTGGCCTTCGGCGGCCAACGCGGCAAATCCGCCCCGGACCACGACGTGTCGCGCCTCCTCGAGCCTGAGCCGCCACCCGGCTTCGGCAGTGGCCCAGAACCTTCGCCCGGACTCCACGATCGCCGCTGCGACCTGTTGCGACGGGATGGCGCCAAGCTCACCGGCAAATTCCGCCGTGACATGGTTCCAGGCGATCTCGGGGCGGCCATAGGCCGACAGGATGGTGTCGTCCATGTCGATCAGCATGGCGCGCGGCAGTTGCGTCATCGTGTTCAAGGCCATTTCACTTCGGGCGGCATCGACGACAGGATGGAATCGACATTGCCGCCGGTCTTCAGACCGAAGGTCGTGCCGCGGTCGTAGAGCAGGTTGAATTCGACATAGCGGCCACGGCGCATCAGTTGCTCCTCACGATCCGCCGCTGTCCACGGCGTGCCGAAATTCCTCCGTACCAGTTCGGGATAGATTTTCAGAAACGCGCGGCCGACTTCCTGGGTGAAAGCGAAGTCGGCGTCCCAGTCGCCGGAATCGTGGTGATCATAAAAAATGCCGCCGATGCCGCGGACCTCCTTGCGATGCGGCAGGTAGAAATACTCGTCGCACCATTTCTTGTACCTGTCGTAATCGGCAACGCCGTTATGGCCGCCGCAGGCCGCTTGCATCGCCTGGTGAAAATCGATGGTGTCGGCGTCCTCTTGGGTGCGCCGCCGATCGAGCACCGGCGTCAGGTCCGAGCCGCCGCCGAACCACGCCTTCGTCGTCACCACGAAGCGCGTGTTCATGTGCACGGCGGGAACGTGCGGGTTGCGCATATGCGCGATCACCGAAATGCCGGATGCCCAGAACCGCGGATCGTCGGTGGCGCCCGGAATCTGCGAGCGGAATTCGGGGCTGAATTCGCCATGCACTGTCGAGCAATGCACGCCGACCTTTTCGAACAGCCGCCCGTACATCATCGACATCACGCCGCCGCCGCCGGGCTTGCCGCTGTGGTCGGCGCGGTCCCACGGCGTGCGCACGAAGCGCCCCGCTGGACCCGGATAGAGCGCAGCCGGCGCACCATCTTCCAGTCGCTCGAAGGCGGCGCAGATGTCGTTGCGCAGCGCCTCGAACCAGCCCCGCGCCCGCGCCTTGCGATCCTCGATTACGTTTACGTCCATCGGTTCAGCCCTGCGGTCCGAAATAGGTGCAGCTTTCGTTGCAACTGTCACGATGAACGCTGACGCGCGTGATCTTGCCTGTGTGCTGGAGGCGCTCCCAGATGAAGCGCGACAGGTTTTCCAGCGTCGGCGCCCCGAGCGCCTCGACCTTGTTCAGGAGCTTGTGGTCGAGCGTCTTCTGCACCTCAGCCATGCTGCGTTCGAGCAGGCCGAGATCGTGCAGCATTCCCGTGGCGGGGTCAGGCGTGCCGCGCAGGCTGACTTCGGCACGAAAGGAATGGCCATGGATTTCCTCGCTGTCCGCGCCAAACGTCGTTCCCCGCAGTGAATGCGCGGCCTCGAAGCGAAACGATTTCGTCAGTTCCCACATCTTTGAATTCTCTGGTCCTGTCTGATGCCGATTCTACCGGATACCGAGTGTCTTGTGCGTCTGCAGGCTGAGCCGCCACTTGGGATGCCGCAGGCAATAGTCGACCGCACGCGCGGTGTTTTCGACCACGTCAGGTCCGTCCATCGGCTGCAACGAGAAGCGCGCAAAGGCGAGACCTTCGAAATCCTCAGGTGTCGCGCCTGCCTGCGGATAGACTAGCTTCAGCTCATGACCCCGGCGCACGACGAGGTCGGCGCCGGCTTTCGGGCTGACGCAGACCCAGTCCATCCCCTCGGGCGGCTCGATCGTGCCGTTGGTCTCGATGCCGATCTCGAAGCCGCGCGCATGCAGCGCGTCGATCAACGGCGTGTCTACCTGCAACAGCGGCTCGCCGCCGGTCAGCACGACGTAGCGGTTTTGCTTCTCGGCCATCCATTGCGCGGCGATGGTGTCGGCGAGTTCGTCGGCCGAGGCATAGCGGCCGCCCAGCGTGCCGTCGGTGCCGACGAAGTCGGTATCGCAGAATTTGCAGGTAGCGGAGGCGCGATCCTGTTCGCGGCCGCTCCACAGGTTGCAGCCGGCGAAACGGCAAAACACCGAAGCGCGCCCGGCATGGGCGCCTTCGCCTTGCAAGGTCAGAAAGATCTCCTTGACCGCGTAACTCACCATCTCTCCTTAAGCCACGGAACCGGTTTGCCGCAGCGCCTCGCCCAGGGCCATAGCGGCTGCCATCGCGACATTGAGCGAACGCAAGTCCGGCCGGATCGGGATCACCAACCGCGCATCGGCAGCGCTTGCGACCTCGTCGGGGACGCCAGCGGATTCCCGTCCGAACAGCAGGACATCGTCCCGCGCGTAGCGGTAATCCAGATAGGAACCGGCAGCCTTGGTCGTAAACAGGACCAGCCGGAAACCCCCGTCGTTACGCCATCGCTCGAATTTTGACCATGAGTGATGGCGTGTAATCGCGACATGGTCGAGATAGTCCATACCGGCGCGGCGGAAGTGCCGGTCGGACACCGGAAAGCCCGCCGGCTCGATAATATGGGCGGCCACATCAAGGCATGCGCACAGGCGCAGAATCGTTCCGGTGTTCTGGGGGATATCGGGCTGGAAAAGCGCAATCTGCATGATGTGGGCGGCTTCGTGAAGTGCTGATGAAATGTCTGAATAATGACCGCCTGGCGCGGATTTAGTGCATTGCACGCTTGCGAGCCGATAGCGGGCTTGCGCTCTTCCGGCAAGGGTGCCAATAGAACGATTCTGGACTGCTTGTTCTGCCGGATTGGGTGAGAAAAAGGGGTCTTTCTGCCGCCGCGGGGGCCGCGGGCGCCGGCAGCCTCTTCCGGACGCTTTTCAGCGTCTCCGGGGCGGTTCCGCTGGCTGCAGATGAGAAAGGGCTTGGAATCGTGACGACAGCGTCTTCGGCGGACCATCCAACACGCCGTGATTTCCTTTTTGTTGCAACGGGAGCCGTCGCCGCCGTAGGCGCCGCTGCCACGGTGTGGCCGCTGGTTTCCCAGATGAACCCGGACGCCTCCACCATTGCGGCCGGTGCGCCGATCGAGGTCGATCTTACGCCGATCGCCGAAGGACAGGACATCAAGGTGTTCTGGCGCGGCAAGCCGATCTACATCAGCCATCGCACCAAGAAGCAGATCGACGAGGCCCGCAAGGTGCCAGTCGCGAGCCTGCCCGATCCGGAGACCGATGAGGCGCGGGTCAAGGCCGGCCATGACCAGTGGCTGGTCGTGATCGGCATCTGCACGCATCTCGGCTGTATCCCGATCGCCCATGAGGGCAATTACGACGGCTTCTTCTGCCCCTGCCACGGCTCGCAATATGACTCCTCTGGTCGTATCCGCCAGGGGCCCGCGCCAGCCAACCTGCTGGTACCGCCCTATCAATTCGTTTCCGATACCAAAATCCAGATCGGCTAAGGCCTGGGACGCCCGTCCGGGACCTTAATCCGTCGCGTCGTCTTTCTTCCTCAGGATCGCATCAATGAGCGGACCATCCGATTTCCAGCCGACCAACCCCGCTTTGCAGTGGATCGAACGACGCCTGCCGATCATGGGGCTGGTCCACTCCTCGTTCGTAGCCTATCCGACGCCGCGTAACCTGAACTACTGGTGGACCTTCGGCGCCATCCTCTCGATGATGCTGGGCCTGCAGATCCTGACCGGCGTGATCCTGGCGATGCACTACACGCCGCATGCCGATCTCGCCTTCAAGTCGATCGAACTGATCGTCCGCGACGTCAATTACGGCTGGCTGCTGCGCAACATGCACGCCAGCGGCGCCTCGATGTTCTTCATCGCCGTCTACATCCACATGTTCCGCGGCCTGTATTACGGGTCGTACAAGGAGCCGCGTGAAGTCCTGTGGATCCTCGGCGTCATCATCTACCTCCTGATGATGGCGACCGGCTTCATGGGTTACGTGCTGCCGTGGGGCCAGATGAGCTTCTGGGGCGCCACCGTCATCACCAATTTGTTCTCGGCCGTGCCCTATTTCGGCGAGAGCATCGTGACGCTGCTGTGGGGCGGCTATTCGGTCGGCAACCCGACGCTGAACCGCTTCTTCTCGCTGCACTATCTCCTGCCGTTCGTGATCGCCGCCGTGGTCGTGCTGCACATCTGGGCGCTGCACGTCGCGGGCCAGAACAATCCGGCCGGCGTCGAGCCGAAGACCGAAAAGGACACAGTGCCTTTCACGCCCCACGCGACCATCAAGGATGCGTTCGGCGTCTCCTGTTTCATGCTGCTCTTCGCATGGTTCATCTTCTACATGCCGAACTATCTCGGCGATGCTGACAATTACATCCCCGCCAACCCCGGAGTGACGCCGGCGCATATCGTGCCGGAATGGTACTACCTGCCGTTCTACGCGATCCTGCGCTCGATCCCGAACAAGCTCGCCGGTGTGGTCTGCATGTTCGGCGCGATCCTCATCCTGGCGTTCCTGCCCTGGCTGGATAACGCCAAGACGCGCTCCTCGAAATATCGCCCGCTGGCGAAGCAGTTCTTCTGGATGTTCGTCGTCGTCTGCATCCTGCTCGGCTATCTCGGCTCGCAGCCGCCGGAAGGCATCTATGTGATCGCCGGCCGCATCCTGACGGCCTGCTACTTCGCCTATTTCCTGATCCTGTTGCCACTCTTAAGCCGGATCGAGAAGCCGCGGCCGCTGCCGAATTCAATCGCCGACGACGTGCTGGCGAAGTCCGGCAAGGTGGCCTCCGTGGTGGTTGCGTTCATCGTCGCCGGTGGTCTGCTGATTGGCGGCGCGCAGAATGCGCGGGCCGACGAGCACCAGGACGCGCCGCCCGCACAGAAGTGGTCGTTTTCGGGCTTCAAGGGCACGTACGATCGCGGTTCCCTGCAGCGCGGCCTGAAGGTCTATAAGGAAGTCTGCTCGGCCTGTCATGGCCTGTCCTACGTCGCCTTCCGCAATCTCGCAGAAGCCGGCGGTCCCGGCTATTCGGTGGCGCAGGCCTCGGCGTTCGCCTCCGAGTACAAGGTCAAGGACGGCCCGAACGATCAGGGCGAGATGTTCGATCGGCCGGGCCGGCCCGCCGATTATTTCCCGTCGCCGTTCCCGAACGAGCAGGCGGCGCGTGCCGCCAACGGCGGCGCCTATCCGCCGGACCTGTCGTTGATCACCAAGGCGCGCTCCTACAAGCGCGGCTTCCCGACCTTCCTGATCGACTTCTTCACCCAGTATCAGGAGCAGGGCCCGGATTATGTCGACGCGCTATTGCAGGGCTTTGAAGAAAAGCCGCCGACCGGTGTGACTATCCCCGAAGGCTCCTACTACAACAAGTATTTTCCGGGTCACGCCATCAAGATGCCGAAGCCGCTCAATGACGGCCAGGTGACTTATGATGACGGCTCGCCCGCTACGGTCGCGCAATACGCCAGGGACGTCACCACGTTCCTGATGTGGACCTCGGAACCGCATATGGAAGCGCGCAAGCGGCTCGGCCTGCAGGTGTTCGTGTTCCTGATCCTGCTCACCGTCCTTTTGTACTTCACCAAGAAGAAGGTCTGGGCCGACGCCCACTGAGCGCCGGCGCCATCGCAATTCGGAAAAAAGCCCCTGCGGGGGTTTTTGGTTGCCTGAAGTCCCGATTGCTTCCTGACCGCAGTGCGGACAAAATAGCCTCCAATCAGCCAAAAACATTGCGGAGGACCTCATGGGTACCAGCATCACGTTCAAGCGCCCGGACGGCAAGGATGCAGCCGGCTATCTCGCCAATGCCGCGCGCGGCAGCGCGCCGGGGGTGGTTGTGATCCAGGAATGGTGGGGACTTCAGGACCAGATCAAGGGTATGTGCGACCGCTTCGCGCTGGCCGGCTTCGACGCGCTGGCGCCCGATCTCTACAAGGGCAAGGTGGTGCCGTATCACGACACCGATGCCGCCGGCAAAGAGATGAACTCGCTCGACTTCATGGACGCTACCACCCAAACGGTGCGCGGCGCCGCGCAATATCTTTCAAGAAACGGCGCGAAGGTCGGGCTCACCGGATTCTGCCTCGGTGGTGCGGTGACCATCATCGGTGCCACCAGGATCCCGGAACTCACGGCCGGCGTGGTGTTCTACGGCATCCCCCCGGAGCAGGCGGCGAAGCCGGCGGACGTCAGAATTCCGCTTCAGGCCCACTTCGCCAACAAGGACGACTGGTGCACACCGCAACTGGTTGATGGTTTCGAGAAGGCGATGAAGGCTGCCGGCAAATCGCTGGAGCTATTCCGCTACGACGCCGAACATGGCTTCGGCAACGAGCAGCGGCTCTCGGTACACGATCGGCAGTCCGCCGAACTGGCCTGGGGTAGGGCGACGGAGTTCTTCCGGAAGCATCTCGGGTAAGATGCTTGTCATAGACGACCCGATGGCAGGGCGAAGATGAAGGTCTTCTGCACAGGCGCGTCCGGCTATATCGGCGGATCGGTTGCGGCCCATCTCGTTGCCGCCGGACATCAGGTCACCGGCCTGGTCCGCTCGCAGGAAAAGGCCGATGCGGTTCGGGCCCCGGGCATCGAGCCGCTGTTGGGAACGCTGGATGATGCAGAGCGCCTGGCGCAAGCTGCACGAGCCGCCGACATCGTCGTCAACGCGGCGAGCGCCGATCACACTGGCGCGGTCGCGGCCCTGCTTGGCGCTGTGGCCGGAAGCGGCAAGATGTTCATCCACACCTCGGGATCGAGCATCGTCGGCACGCGCGCCCGGGGGCATCGGTCCGACGCGATCTTCGACGAAACCTCGCCGATCACGCCTGCGCCTGCCCGCGCAGCTCGGGTTGCGCTGAACGAACTCATTCTGTCATACCGCGACAAAGGGTGCCGTCCGGTCATCATCTGCCCGAGCCTGATCTACGGCCTTGGTCATGGCGCCGAGCTGCACAGTATGCAGGTGCCACTGCTGATTGACCTGGCCAAGAAGCGAGGTTGCGCAGCCCATGCCGGACCCGGCGAGAACATCTGGTCGAACGTGCATATCGACGATCTCGTGACGCTCTACGCACTCGCGATCGAGAAAGCGCCGGCCGGGGCGTTCCTTTTCGCCGAGAACGGCGAAAATTCGATGCGCGAGGTTTGCGAGGCCATCAACCGCATGCTGGGTTATGCGGGAGCGCCGTCAGCGATGTCGATGGAAGAGGCGGCCGCCGAATGGGGGGAGGGCACAGCCGAGGATACGATGGCGTCCAACAGCCGCGTGCGCGCGGCCCGGGCGCGGCAGCTCGGCTGGAAGCCGAGGGCGCAGAGCCTGATCGAAGAGATCGAGCAGGGGTGTTATCGCGGCCTCTGAATCGGAGCGCGGATGCTCAAGACGTTCCCTTGGTGACTCCGTCCCACCACGCGCACGTGCCGGACATCAGTTTGTAATTGCCTTCCATCACCTGCACCGGCGCGCGCAGGCCTTCGGCTGCCGCGCGCATCCGCATTTCGCGGGCGACGTCGCGGTCTTTCGGCGGCAGCCAGACGCGTTCATGTCCCCACAGGCTCGGGCCATGATGCATTTCGACCGGCGTCCATGTCGTGGGGTCGATCTCGCGACCGCCCCAGCCGCACTCCATCATGAAGGACGACGGCGTCTTGGCGTAAAACGAAGTCATGAGGTCGTTGGTGTGACGGCCGAGCGTGACGCTGACGCGGTCCTGCTGGGTCAAGGCGACGTCGTAGGATTGCCCGACATCGTCGAGCGAGAACAATTCCACCATCAGATGATGCATGCCGTTCTTGCCGGTCTCGATCAAAGCGAGGCTGTGATGCCGCGCGTTGACGTGGAAGAAATAGGCGCGGAACGGTTTTTCGATGTAGTCGGATAATCCGAAGCCGAGCACGCCGACATAGAACGCCATCATGGGATCGATGCTCTCGACCGTCAGCACGGCGTGGCCGAGGCCAAGCGGTCCGGTGCGAAAGCCAGAGATCGAGCGGCCCGGACGAAACGGCGTCGCATCGATCTCGGCGCCGTAAAACGCCTCAAGCCGATTGCTGCCGGGATCGCGAAACGAGATCAGGGCGGTGACACGCCTGGCGTCAGCCAGCGTCTGCGGCTCGGCGGTGACGTTGACACCGGCCGCTTCGAGCCGGCCTGCGAGTTGGTCCAGCGCCGCGGCGTCGGTGACCTCCCAGCCGAAAAAGCGTGAGCCCTCCGGCATCGCGCGGTCGATAACGATGCGCTGCTTGCGGTCGTCCATCCGGAAGGCCAGCAGCGAATTGCCCCGCTCGACCGCCTGTAGCCCGACCAGCCCGGTCCCGAACTGCCGCCAGTCCTCGAGCGCATCCGACCCGAAGCCCGCATAACCCAGACCCAGCAATGCCATCCCTTGCCTCCGCCGCTTGTTATTTCGCGCGTTGAATTGGCTCGAATCCTACGCGTATTTTCGGCCTTTCAAACCCCAAAAGTAGGGTGGCAGGCCAACCAGCAGGCCCCCGGCGTCCCTTGACATCGGTGCCTCCGGATGGTGATTAAGCTCCATGAACACCGTCTTCCGCCCATCCCGTCTTTGGTGGCCCACCTTCTAAAAGGTGGCCGGTGCGATTTCATTTTCCAAAATCGTCGAAGGTCGCCATCGCAGTGCGACGGTCCCTTCGTTTGTCCTGTGTGGCGTTCCCTCGCTAAGTTTCGTAAGAGGATCACATGAACAGGACAGTTTTCTCCCTGCCCGAGCACAGCGAATACCGGACCGGTAGCGGGCTTGCGATATCGCGCGCCGTCGAGCAGTTCGCCGGCGGTGCCAACCGGCTCGATGATCTGATCGATTTGCTCGATCGCCGCCGCGGCGTGGTGCTGTCCTCGGGCACCACGGTGCCCGGCCGCTATGAGAGTTTTGACCTCGGTTTTTCCGATCCGCCGCTGGTGCTGGAAACTACCGGCGCCAACTTCTCCTTGCAGGCGCTGAACGGGCGCGGCGAAGTTTTGATCGCCTTCCTCGGCGACGTCTTGCGCGAACCCTGCGTCGTCATTTCACAGAAGGGCCCGACGCGACTGGCCGGCCATATCATCCGCGGCGCTGCGCCAGTCGAGGAAGACCAGCGCACCCGCCGCGCCACCGTGATGTCGCTGGTGCGCGATCTCGTCGCCGCCTTCACCGCGAATGACGATCCGTTGCTCGGCCTGTTCGGTGCCTTCGCCTACGACCTCGTGTTCCAGATCGAGGACCTCGTGCAGAAGCGCGCGCGCGAGGCCGACCAGCGCGACATCGTGCTGTTCGTGCCGGACCGCCTGTTGGCTTATGACCGCGCCACCGGGCGCGGCGTGGTGCTGAACTACGATTTTGCCTGGAAGGGCAAGTCCACCGCCGGCCTGCCGCGCGACACCCCTGAAAGTGTCTATCTCAAGACGCCGCGGCAGGGATTTGCCGATCACGCGCCCGGCGAATATCAGGCAACCGTTGAGAACGCGCGCGCCGCGTTCGCGCGCGGCGATCTGTTCGAGGCGGTGCCAGGGCAATTATTCGCCGAGCCGTGCGAGCGGTCGCCGGCCGAAGTGTTCCAGCGGCTCTGCCGCATCAATCCGTCGCCCTACGGGGCGCTGATGAATCTCGGCGAGGGTGAGTTTCTCGTCGCCGCATCGCCGGAAATGTTCGTGCGCTCCGACGGACGGCGGGTCGAGACCTGTCCGATCTCGGGCACCATTGCGCGCGGCGTCGACGCGATCGGCGATGCCGAGCAGATCCGGCAATTGCTGAATTCGGAAAAAGACGAATTCGAACTCAACATGTGCACCGACGTCGACCGCAACGACAAGGCGCGGGTCTGCGTGCCCGGCACCATCAAGGTGCTAGCGCGACGGCAGATCGAGACCTATTCGAAGCTGTTTCATACCGTCGATCATGTCGAGGGCATCCTGCGCCCGGGCTTCGACTCGCTCGATGCGTTCCTGACGCATGCCTGGGCGGTGACGGTGACCGGCGCGCCGAAATTATGGGCGATGCAATTCGTCGAGGACAATGAGCGGTCGTCACGGCGCTGGTATGCCGGCGCGATTGGCGCGGTGAATTTCGACGGCAGCATCAATACTGGCCTCACCATCCGCACCATCCGGATGAAGGATGGGCTCGCCGAAGTGCGTGTCGGCGCCACCTGCCTGTTCGACTCGGACCCCGCGGCGGAAGACCGCGAATGCCAGGTCAAGGCAGCCGCCCTGTTCCAGGCGCTGCGCGGCGACCCGCCAAAGCCGTTGTCGGCGTTTGCGCCCGATGCGACCGGTTCCGGCAAGAAGGTACTGCTGATCGATCACGACGACAGTTTCGTGCACATGCTGGCGGATTATTTCCGGCAGGTCGGCGCGACCGTCACCGTGGTCCGGCACGTCCACGCCCAGCAGATGCTCAATCAGAAGGCCTGGGATTTGCTGGTGCTGTCGCCGGGGCCGGGTCGGCCAGAGGATTTCGGGATCTCGAAAACCATCGGCACGGCGCTTGACAAGAAACTGCCAATTTTCGGAGTCTGCCTCGGCGTTCAGGCGATCGGCGAATATTTCGGCGGCCAGCTCGGCCAGCTCGGCCAGCCCGCGCATGGGCGCCCGTCGCGGGTCCAGGTGCGGGGCGGGCGGCTGATGCAGAACCTGCCGAATGAGATCGTGATCGGCCGCTACCACTCGCTCTATGTCGAGCGCGACAGCGTGCCCGACGTGCTCCAGGTCACCGCAACCACCGAGGACGGCGTTGCGATGGCGATGGAACACAAGACCCTGCCGGTCGGCGGTGTGCAGTTTCACCCGGAATCGCTGATGTCGCTCGGCGGCGAGGTGGGGTTACGTATTGTCGAGAATGCGTTCCGGCTTCATGTTCCGGCGAACTAGGATTGTGAGACACCGATGACTTTTGACCATGATTTGAAGGCTACCGTCCGCACCATTCCGGATTACCCGAAAAAGGGTATCCTGTTTCGTGACATCACCACGCTGTTGGCGGATGCGCGCGCCTTCCGCCGTGCGGTCGACGAACTGGTGCACCCCTGGGCCGGCAACAAGATCGACAAGGTCGCCGGAATCGAGGCGCGGGGATTCATCCTGGGCGGCGCTGTGGCGCATCAGGTGTCCGCCGGCTTCGTGCCGATCCGGAAGAAAGGCAAGCTGCCGCACACCACCGTGCGGATCGCCTATTCGCTGGAATACGGCCTTGACGAAATGGAGATGCACGCCGACGCCGTGCATCCCGGCGAGCGCGTCATCCTGGTCGACGATCTCGTTGCCACCGGCGGCACCGCGGAAGGCGCGGTGAAGCTGTTACGCCAGATCGGCGCCAACGTGGTCGCGGCCTGCTTCATCATCGACCTGCCCGATCTCGGCGGCGCCGCCAAGCTGCGGGCGATGGACGTGCCGGTGCGAACGCTGATGACGTTCGACGGGCACTGAGAGGACGCTGCTTCAGACCGCCTCGGCGCCGAGTTGGGCGCGCCAATGCACCATGCGCTCCTTCAATAGCGCATCCCGGATATAGGGCGTCACTTCCTCTTCCAGACGCTCGCACTCCTCGAACGATAGGTTGTCCGGCCCGTGCGCAGTCCACGCCACCTGCAGGCTGCGGCAGGTGTGGCTGCCCTGGCGCAGCGTGAACCAGATCCGGTTCTGGATCTTCTCGAGGTTGGGGGCGCTTCCCACCCATAGCTCGGCTGACGCCTTGCTGTGGATTACAAAAATCCCGGCGATGGTCTTCCGCTCCTTGTAGGCGGCGATGGCCGCTTTTCTGTCAGATGTCACGGGATCGCCCTCGCGCGCTGGCGGTTGCAGTCGGCAAGGCGATATCAGACAAACAGGCCTAGGTCAATAATACCCGGGTAATATTATCAATCATCACGACCGTTGCAGGATCAAGCTGAGCTCCAGCTCGCGGAAGCTCGTGTAGTTCCTGCGGATCCACTGGTGCAGTTCGGTCGAGGAATCCTTCTCGTTGCGCAGATAGCCGGTGAACGAGAAGGTCAGCCGGTCGATATAGGTCTTCAAAAAGACCGGCAGCGCCGATATCCGCACAACGCGCCCGCGTTCCATGGCGGCGGGCAACTCGCCGCGCACCACATACTCGTTGTCTACAGCGATCAGCGCGTTCGGCGGAATTTGTTGCTTCAACATGCTGTAGGCGGCGGCGGAAGCGCGGTCGGTATCGGCCACGAACAGGATCACCGGCGCGACGCCGCGGCGCACAGCTTCCTTCAGGAAACCGATCTCATCGGTCATCTTGAAGAACTCGTCGAAGGCGTGAAAGCCGAGGTCGATCACCTTGGCGACGCTGTCATTGACGATCAGGCGGTCCATCAACTGCATCTTGCCGAAAGTGTCGATGACGTCGGCCGTCTCGGTGGTGTGCGGCAGATAGTCGAGCAGCGAGGGCTCCTTCAAGTTGATGTCGAAGGAGATCACCGTGCCGTTCTTCAACAGCAGGAATTCGCTCAACAGCCGTGCGATCAGCGTCTTGCCGACCAGCGGGCGGGGCGAGCAGATGATGTAGACGGGCGTGGGGCTCATCACGCGCTATATCACGGGATTTTTTCGCCTAATCCAGCCCCATCCCGGCCAGCGGGCGATTATTTTTCGCCGCCGCGCGTGCTGGACTTGGCGCCGACCAGGTCGGTCAGCTTGATGCGGTCGAACTCGCTCCAGACATTGGCGAGCCAGTGCCGGACATAACCGCGCAACACGAAGGAGTAATTCGCGGCCTCGTCGCCCTTGCCCTTGTTGGCGACGAATTTGAGGAACGGCACCGAGGAGACCTCGACCTGCTCATAGGCCATTTCGTTGAGCTTGGGGATCGTGAGCTCGGTGGCGTCCTTGATGCGGTGGAAATAGGAATTGTAGGTCGCCTGGTCCCACTGGAAGAACTGCGTATCGTTGATGAAGTTCTTCACCAGGTAATATTTGGCGCCGTGCATGAAATTCGCGGTCTCGGCGATTTCGTCGAGTGAGGCGATCGAGGGGCCCAGTATATGGAACACGGCAAAGGTGATCTGGCCGGCCTTCGCCGCATCGAGGAAGCCGATGTCGCGCAGCGAACCCAGCGCCGGCGACAACAGTCCGGCGCGGACGTCGATCACGGTCACGGACGGGCTGGCGGCGTTTAGCGTATCGAAGATCTTCATCTGGTCCGACGTCGCCGTCATATCGACGATCTCGGTGATGTCGGGGTGGAAACGCTTCAGCGTGCCGCGTGGCGACTCGGTATCGAACGCCCGGGTCGGAACGTTGTTGGCACTGAAATAGTCCAGGAGCGTCCGCGACACGGTCGTCTTGCCGACCCCGCCCTTGTCCGCGCCCACCACAATCACGACTGGCTTTGCCATGGAATTCCCTAATACGCGCCCCGATCGCGGGAGCGATCGGCAGGTCCCCATACCTGCTTTGGGCGCGAACATGGCAGAAACAAGGGATTATTCAATTCCTTAAGCCCGCACAGGCATTATTCATGCGGAATTCGTTAACGCTGTAAGGGCTTACGGGCGTAACGGGAGCTCAGCGGTGTCGGCCCCAAGGACCCTGAAGAGGACCCGGAAGAGGCCCTTTTTGTGGCACGGGAGGCGGACCGCCAGCGGGCACGCCGGGATTGCTCCAGGGACCACGGGGCACCGGGGGCGGTTCCGTCCGATCCTCTGGTTCGCCATCCGAATCCTCCGGCAAGGCAAGCGGGCCGGGATCATGGCCGCCGGCGAATTGCACCAACGCCTTGACCCGCGAATCCACCGATGGATGGGTCGCGAACAGATCGGCAAAGCCTTCGCGCGGATTGTCGACGCACAATTCCATGACCGCCGAGGTCGCGCCGGGAAGCTCGCCGCGATTCTCGATCTTGCGCAGCGCCGAGATCATGGCGTCCGGATTCTTGGTGAGCTCGACGGAGCCTGCGTCGGCCAGCAATTCGCGCGACCGCGACAGCGCCAGTTTGACGACCTGAGACAACAGCCAGGCCAGTACGATCAGGGCGATGGCGATGATGACGACGACGATCGCACCGCCGCCGGAACTCTTGCTGTCGCTGTCCGACGACGATGACGAGGAGGATGACGGCGAAGACGAGGACGACCAGCCGCTGCCGGACGAATTCCACGACAGATTGGTGAACATCCGGAAGAACAATTCGCCGAAAAAGCCGACCACGCCTGCGATAATCACCGCGACCACCATCAGCTGCACGTCGCCGTTGCGGATATGGGTCAGTTCGTGGCCCAGCACTGCCTCGATCTCCTGATCGTTGAGTGCTCTCAGAAGTCCGGTGGTTACGGTGACGGCATATTGCCGGCGATTGAGGCCGGTGGCGAACGCGTTCAGCGCCGGGCTGTCCATCACCTTCAGCTTCGGCATCGAAATGCCGCGCGAGATACAGAGATTTTCAAGCAGGTTGTAGAGCCGCGGCTGCTGCTGCCGCGTCACATCCTCGCCGCCGGTGACGGCGTCGATCATGTTCTGGTGAAAGAAATACGCGATCACGATCCAGAGGGCGGCGATGATCGTCGCATAGGGAAAGGCCGTGACCAGGTCGCGCGACGCTGCCATCAGATAATAGTCGACCGAGCGGTCGCTGTCGATCACGACTTCCGCAAGCAACGCGCCGGCATAGACCAGCACATAGATCAACAGAAACAAGCCGGCGAGCAGCAGCATCGAACGAAACTTGTTCGATGCGATATGCGTGTAGAGACCGTACGCGGCCATGATGTGCTGCTTCTCTGCCGAAGTGTCGCGACTGTTTAGAACTTCACGTTCGGCACGGTCTCGACTTCGGTGCGGCTGGCGCCGAGGTCGAAGAATTCCTTGCGGGTGAAGCCGAACATGCCGGCGAACAGGGCAGCAGGCATCTGCTGGATGCCGGTGTTATATTCCTGGACCGCGTTGTTGAAGAAGCGGCGGCTGGCCGCGATTTTGTTCTCGAGGTCGGACAGTTCGCTGGCAAGCTGCTGGAAATTGGCGTTGGCCTTGAGGTCCGGATAGGCCTCCGACAATGCGATCAGCCGGCCGAGCGCGCCGCTCAACTGGTTTTCGGCGGCGGAAACCTGGGCCGGCCCCTGCGCCGACATCGCTGAGTTGCGGGCCTTGATCACGTCGTCGAGCGTGCCGCGTTCATGCGAGGCGTAACCCTTCACGGTCTCAACCAGGTTCGGAATCAGATCGTGGCGCTGCTTGAGCTGCACGTCGATGTCGGCAAAGGCCTGACTGACGCGCTGGCCGAGCGCGACCAGGCGGTTATACGCACCGAAGGCAAACAGCACGAGGATGACGATGACGCCGAGAACGATCCAGCCGGTCGACATGGCAGACAACTCCTGATGGGACAAAGAATGCGTGGAACCTAGACGAAAAGGCGGGCGTGCGGCAGCCCGCCGCGACGTTGGGCCGTGCTTTAGTCGGATCCAAGACAGGATAAGTTCATGGCTCCATCACCGCATCCCCCCATCGCCAGCGCCGGGCAACGGCATAATCCGTCTTGGCACGGCGGGGTATCCGGGCAAGCACGAGACCGTCGGGGGTACAAAGTTTGGCCGTGACTTCGACCTTGGAGACAACGGGCTGCGCCAGCAACCGGGACGGGCGCGCCACCACGGCGCTGCGCGTCAGCGCGACATAGGCGAATTTTTCGTCCTCGAACGGCAGCTCAGCGCCCTTGACCTGTTTATGCGCGCGCGAACGCCGCAAGCGCTGGGTGAAATGGCACCAGTCCGGCGCGACAAGGGGACATTTGCCGTCATGCGGGCAGGGGGCGGCGACGTGGGCACCGGCTGCGATCAATCGCTCGCGAAGCGCGATGATCCGCGCATAGCCTGCGGGCGTGCCCGGCTCGACCGCCAGCAACGTATCGCCGGTCTTTTCCCACATCAGTTCGGCTAGCGCCTTCTGTTCGGCTTCCGCGATCTCGCCGATCATATAGCTGGCTATGACGAAGTCGGCCGCTTCCGCCCGGATCAGCGAATTGCGAGCCTCGCCACGTTCGTAAGCGATATTGCGCAGGCGATAGCTCTCGCTGACAAGGTCGAGCGCCAGTTTGCGCAGGGCGTCGTTGGCGTCCAGCAGTTTGAAATCCTGCAGCGACGAAAAAGTTTCCGCCGCCGCCCAACTCGCGGTGCCCGGCCCGGCGCCGATATCGAGCAGGCTTTTTGGCGCAAAGTCTGGCCGGATATGGACCAGCGCGTTCAGGCTTGCGGTGACCGCTGCATAGGTAGCGGGCATTCGCGCCAGCGCATAGGCCAAAGCATCGGGCTCGGACCTGATCGCGCCGGAGCCGCCGCCGTCGCGGTAGGTTTTGGAGATTGCGGCGGCGCGTTCGGCCGCCTCGTTGCGCGAGAAGCCCTTGAGCCTGGCATCGAGGGCCGCTTTCAGTTCAGCGGGGAGGTCGGGTGAGGTCATCGCTCTTCGTCGGGCCTGTGAAGTCGGGCACCCAGTCTCCGTGAGGGCCGTGAATCATACAAGCGGCGCGGCGTACTGGATCATCCGCTTTCGCGGATGATGACGTCAACGGAGTGGGGCGAGTTATCTCACGCCACGTCTTGATCGAGGATCTTCACCGCATCGTCGAGGCCGACCGAGACCAGTTGCGACACGCCGCGTTCGGCCATGGTGACGCCGAACAGCCGGTTCATCCGCGCCATCGTGATCGGGTTGTGGGTGATGATGATGAAACGGGTTTCGGTCGAGGCCGTCATCTCGTGCAGCAGGTTGCAGAACCGCTCCACATTGTGGTCGTCGAGCGGCGCGTCGACTTCGTCCAGCACACAGATCGGCGACGGGTTGGTGAGGAACACCGCAAAGATCAGCGCCAGGGCCGTCAGCGCCTGCTCGCCGCCCGAGAGCAGCGACAACGTCTGCGGCTTCTTGCCGGGCGGTTTGGCGATGATTTCAAGGCCGGCTTCCAGCGGATCGTCGCTTTCGATCAGATGCAATGCGGCTTCGCCGCCGCCAAACAGTTCCGTGAACAGCCGCTTGAAATGCTCGTTGACGGTCTCGAACGAGGTCAACAGCCGCTCGCGCGCCTCACGATTCAGGCTCTGGATGCCCTGGCGCAGCCGCTTGATGGCTTCCACAAGGTCGTCGCGCTCGGTGGTGAGCGCCGTGTGCTGGGTCTCGACCTCGCGCAGTTCTTCTTCGGCCCGCAGATTGACCGCACCCAACCGTTCGCGGTCGCGGCGCAGCTTTTCGAGATTTTCCTCGATCTCCACGAGCGGCGGCAGTTCCGCGCCCGGCTCGATCTCGGCGAGCGCTGCCACGGCATGCGGCTCGACTTCGAGCATGTCGTGGATTTCGCGCTCGATATCGGTGAGCCGGCGTTTGGTGCCGTCCATGCGTTCCTCGGCGCGGGCGCAGGCCTCGCGGGCGCTGGAGAGCGCTTCCAGCGAAATTTTTGCCGCGCGGTCGGTCTCCGCCATCACGTTCTCGGCGGCGGCCAACGCATCCGCGGCGACGCGGCGGGCGCTTTCGGCGGACTCGATCTCGTTGATCAGCGCGCGGCGCTTCTCGGCAAACAGCGCAGGCGCATTGTCGAGCTCGGCGCGCTCGGCGGTCACTTCAGTGACTCGGGCCTCGATGGTGGCGACCTGCGAGGCCGCGCTCTGCTTGCGGTTCTGCCATTCGTTGCGCTCGGCGAGGATCGCCTGCACGCGGCGGTCGGCGAGTTCGGCCTCGCGCGCCAGCGCCTGCGCTTCCGCGCGCACCTGGGCTGCAAAGCGGCGGTGGCCCTCGATGTCGGTGCGGACGGCGGCAAGCTTCGTTTCGGTCTCGAGGCTCGGCGGCAGTTCGGCCAGCGCCGCATTGGCGTTCTCAAGCGCGGCGTCGACCTCGGTGCGGTCGGCGGCAAGGCGGGTGTGGGCTTCGGTCAGCGCCGATTTGCGCGCGGCGTGGCGGTTGATTTCGCGCTCGGTCGCGGCATGGCGTTCGCGCGCGGCATCGGCCTCGCGCTGCGCGGCGCGCCAGGCCTCGCGGGCGGCGGATTCCGCGCTTGAAGCCATCTTCAATTCGGTCTCGGCGTCTTCCAGCGCCTGCCGCTTGGCGGCGGCGTCGGTGCGGGCCTGCTCCAGTTCGTACTCGATATCGACCAGACGGGCCCGCTCGGCCAGACGCCGTGCGGCGCCGGTCGGCGCGTGGGCGGCGGCCACAAAGCCGTCCCAGCGCCAGACGTCGCCCTCCAGCGACACCAGCCGCTGGCCGGTCTTCAATTGCGACACCAATTCGGCGCCGCGCTCCTTGGCAACGATTCCGATCTGCGCCAGGCGGCGCACCAGTTCGGACGGGGCTTCGACATGGGCGGCAAGGGCTTCGACGCCGGCGGGCAGCGCCGGATCGTCGATGGTTGCCCCGGCGTTGGTCCAACGCATCGGCGCAGAGGGATCGACGGGTGCGTCGAGATCGTCGCCGAGGGCTGCGCCAAGCGCTTTCTCATAGCCCTTCGCAACCGTGACGCCGTCGATGATCGGCGGCCACAAGTTCTTGGTCTCGCCGTTGACGAGTTTTGAAATCGTGCGCGCTTCGGTCTCCAGCCGCTGCACGCGCTTGTCGGCCTCTGTCAGTGGCGCGCGGGACGCTTCGAGCTTGGCGCGCGCGGCGACATGGCCGGCTTCGCTGGCCTGTGCCGCCGCTTCCGATGCCGCGAGCGTTTCCTGCGCGGTCTCCATCGCGCCCGCCAACGCATCGATGTCGCCGAGATTGCCGGTTTCCTGCGCCAGCCTGGTTTCCTCGCTCGCGACGTTGGCGATTTCCTGGTCGAGCCGGGCCAGCCGGTCGCGATGGGTACGCACGCCGGCCTCGAGCTGGTTGCGCTTCGCGGTAAGGTCGGCCAGCGCCGTGGTCAGTTCCGAAAACATGCGCTCGGCGGCGGCAAGCGTCGCTTCCGCTTCCGATACGCGTTCATCGACGCCGCTGCGCTTTTCGACGCGCGACTTGATCTCTTCCTTGATTTCCGAATCTTCGGCATCGAGCCGCAGAAGTGCGACTTCAGCGTCGGAGGTCTGCTGCTGTTCGCGGGCGATGTCGGCGGCGAACTGCGTCAACCGACGGTCGAGTTCGGCGACGCGCTCTTTCGCGCGCTCTTCCTCGCGGTCGAGAAGTTCTCGCGCATTGGTGAGGCGCTGCAATCCGGCTGCGGCGCGGGCTTCGCCCTCGCGCAGCGCCGGCAGTTCTGAGGCGCGGATGGCCTGGATACGCGCCGCTTCGGCCTGTTCGCGGGTGCGCTCGGCCATCTCGCGAACGTTGAGGTCGTGGGTGCGCGCAGCTTCCCCGACGTCTGCATTGGCTTCCAGCCAGCGCAGATGGAACAGCGTAGCCTCGGCCTTCCGTACCTTGGCGGCGACTTCGCGAAACCGAATCGCCTGCCGGGCCTGCTTCTTCAACCCGTCGATCTGGCCGGCGAGCTGGCCGATCACGTCCTCGACCCGGGTTAGGTTGGTCTCGGCCGCTTTCAGCCGCAATTCAGCCTCGTGCCGGCGGGCGTGCAGGCCGGCGACGCCGGCGGCGTCTTCCAGCACACGGCGGCGCTGCTCGGGTTTCGCCTGAATGATCTCGCCGATCTTGCCCTGGTGAACCAGCGCCGGCGAACGCGCGCCGGTCGCGGCGTCGGCGAATAATATCTGCACATCGCGGGCGCGCACGTCGCGGCCGTTGATGCGATAGACGGAGCCGGCCTCGCGTTCGATGCGGCGCGAGATTTCCAGGATCTCGCGATCGTTCACGGCGGCCGGCGCCGAGCGATCGGCATTGTCGATCGTCATCACCACTTCAGCATGGTTGCGCGCCGGACGATTGCCCGAGCCAGCGAAAATCACCGCATCCATGTCGGCCGCACGCAGCGATTTGTGCGACGTCTCGCCCATCGCCCAGCGCAGCGCCTCGACCAGATTGGATTTGCCGCAGCCGTTCGGCCCGACCACGCCGGTCAAGCCCGGCTCGATCATGAAGTCGGTGGGTTCAACGAACGACTTGAAACCGTGAAGGCGAAGGCGCGTGAGTTTCATGAACACGATTCTCTGTTGGCAGGGTGCGAATCTCCCTGCCGTGACAATACCATAGAAGGCAATGTCGGTGTGGACGAGTCGCGCGATGCGGCCCTTATGGCCCGCGACAATGGCTAGGCCGGGGCCGGAGAGCAACGGGAGGGAAGGGCTTTTCCCAAGCCTTTTGTCGGGCTTTTGTCGAGTTTTTTACGTGGCTTATGGGACCTTATGAATCCGGTGTGCGAATCAGGTTTTCAACAGAGACTTGCGAGCCGCTGTTGCCAGCATCCGGGTCCGAATGCCCGGCACCCAGAACCGGGTCCGCGTCTATGCGGGGATCGACCTGCGCTCCGACGGAGGGCTCGGATGATCGTGTACGGAGCTACAATGGAAAAACAGGCGTGCGTGGGGGACTGCTCCACCCGTTCTCCGCGGCTCCTATTGTTAATCCATAACAGTTACGTTCACGAAGGGACCGCGAGAGCCTTGGTAAATGTCAACGCGAACGAGAACCGTCCCATTAACGACCCTACGTATCGCTGCAGGGTCCGATGTACCTCGTTCAATTAGTCCCTCTAAAGCCGCACGATTATTTATGTCGGCGAAAAAAATGTCGTCCTGATCTTCTGCGTCTTTAATACCGAAGCGGTGAACATTTGCGCGATCCTGTCTGATTATGGCCGCCGCCGATGTCAGTCTCTGACCTTCGGAATTGAAGTGGTCCCTTTCACTTAGGAGTGCCTTATAACTTTCGCGCAACTCCTGAGCGGAGCATGTAGCGAAACTTGCCGTGGCGCAGAACGTGGTTACGACAACCTGCTGGATCAAGCGCATGGCTTACCTCCTCAAAAAAAGGCGATAGTGAGGTAGCAAGTCCTCGTTAGAAGCGACGCCGCAATGATCCAAGTCAAAGGGAAAGCACTGGCTTGGAGAGCTGTGTTGCTTGCGGTCGCCAGTGGCAGGTCATCAACTTGATATGGGACTATGGTCTTAAGGACAGGTCCAGCCCTTCGGATCGCATTGGCAGCTGATAACAAATGTTTGGCACGCGTTCACAAGTAGCTCCGAACGTCCGCGTGCTACATTTGCCGCATAAACGAAAGTGAGTTTATCCAACGAGACACTTTTTTCGTCTTGTTGGTTGAGTGGTTTGATCGGCTTGCGCCAACAGAGCCGGGATCACTGCTTGTCCCCGCGCCCAGCGCAACCTGCTTGCTCGCCGCTTTGGGGCGCGAGCAGCTGCGACACAAGACCGGTGACCACTGCCAAATCAGCAGCGGCCCGCTCAACGTTGATGTCGCAGAAAGAGCGGATGCTCAATGAGGTCTGCGTCAGGGTCGTCGGTGCGCACTCGCCGCGCCCTGCCTCTGGTTGCTGATCCAGCGACCCGCGATCCTCACGGACTGACCCTTCGACCCTGCGGCCCGTGGGCGAGCCGCATCGCGAAGTGCCATCCCGGCGACTTCACAACCAACTGGAGCAAAGTCAATGGACACACTTCGGAATGAGAGCATGATCAAGCTGGCGCTGGACACCATTGATCTGGTGATCCTGCGCTCGCAGGTCGATGAGGCGATGTCGAACAAACCCGTTGACCTGCAGCAATACTACCGGCTCACGCGCGCCCGCGACCTGCTGGCCGAGTGCAACACGACGGTGGTGCTGCAATGAACAGATCAACAAGGGAGTTCAGAGCATGAAAACGTCACGGATAACCGACGACATGTTCGCGCGTATTCCAGCGCGGCTGCTTGAGGGTACGACCAAGGCTGAGATCGCCGCGATGTATGGCGTCACCCTCGGCACCTTGGTGGTGCTGTGCAGTCAGCGCGGCATATCGCTGCGCAAAGGCGGGTCACTGCCTAAGCGTACCAACCTGACGCTGCCAGACGAACCGCTGCCACTCAGCGACGGCGTGTTGAAGTCGCTGCGTCAGGCCACGCGGGCGATGGGCAAGGACAGCACGGCACGGTTAGTCAGCGATCTCTTGGAGAAGATCGCCAGCGACGGTCTCTACAAGGCCGTGCTGGACGAGGAGGCGGCATGATGATCTGGCGACTGCTCGCCTCCGTGCTTGTGGTGTATTGCGGGCAAATATTCTGAAGGGTCGCGGTCGCGCAGTCCTCCCCGAGGGTCACGCCCTCCACAGAACCTTGACGACCGATTGCGGAGGGTCCGCCATCCTTCGACTGTCCCCGCCGTCACAGCGTCGAGCAGCGCCGTCAACATGCGCCTGTCGAAGCCCGATCCGCCTGCGCCCGCAAATAAACCGATCAGCTCTTCAGCATCGAATTGATGCGCTTGCTGAATTCATCGAAGGTCTGCTCGCCCTTGATCATCTCGCCATTGATGAAGAAGGTCGGCGTCGAATTGACCTTCAGTACCTCGGCGGCGAATTTCTGGTCGGCGGCGATCTTGTCGAGCAGTGCCTGGTCCTTCAGGCAATCCTCGACCTGCTGCTGGGTGAGGCCGGCCTGCTTGCCGATCCTGGTCAGCGTCTCCGCGGTGTTCTTCACCACCCATTCGCCCTGCTGCTTGAACAGCAGGTCGATGACGGCGAAATATTTCGGGGCGTCGTCCTTGGCGATGCAGCGCGCCAGCATCGATCCGGCGGCAGCCTTGATGTCGAGCGGGAATTCCCGGAATACGAAGCGGATCTTGCCGCTGTCGATGAACTCCGACTTGATCTTCGGGAACACGTTTTCGGTGAATGCCGCGCAATGCGGACAGGTCATCGAGGCGTATTCGGTGATGGTCACCGTGGCGTTGGCCGGGCCAAGCGCCATGTCGGGCAGCGATTGCGGCTTGGCGACGTCGGCCGCGCCTTGCGCCAGCGCATCAGATATCAGCCGCAGCGGCGAGAAGCCAGCGAGCAGGCTGAGCCCGGTCAGGGAGAGGGCGGCGGTGAAGGCGCGGCGCGTGATGATCAAGGTCGGCTCCCGGTTGGCGCGTTCACGCCCAAAGTAGTGCGAAAAAACAAGCCTTCGCTAGCTTGAAACGATAATTGTGGCAATGGCAGGTTGCGACGGCTCGCCCGCGCTCCAGGCTCAATTTCGCTTGATCGAGGCGCCTAACCGCGCCAGCGCGGCGCGCAAATCCTCATCCTCCACCGAAGACAGGGTTTCGGCGACCTCTGCCACCGATTTCGGGTCCGGCGCGCGCGACGGATTTGGCCGGTCCCGGCGCGACAGCGGCGCCTGCCGTAGCGCCAGCCGTCCGACCGCGCTCCAGCCGAAGAAGCGGTTGACCCGTTCCAGGATCACGTCGGAGGAATGCTGGATTTCGAGCGCCATCGGCCCCTCCACCCGCAGCACCAGGGTGGCCGGTTCCTGCGGCTGGCCCTCCACCGGCCGCGGCCATTGCATCTTCAGGGGTTCCGAATGAGCGGCAATCTCCGCCCCTGCGATATCGGCCCAGCGCGTCACGAGTTCGCGCGCGGCGAACCCCTGCTTGGCATAGGCGTCCGAAAACACGTCGCTGAGCAGGACAGAAAGCGGTTTTGCCGAGATCGGGCCGGGTTTTGCCATCCTTCTCTCATAACACGCCGCTGTTCTCGGTGTCCTCAATCAACCCTCAAAGAAAGACGTGGATGCCTGCGACAGGCGTGGGCATGACGTGGAGTGATTGTCACCCAGCCATTAGAGTGTTTGCATGAGTTCCCTTGCAGCCGCCAAGACCAAACGCCGAGACGAGGTTGAGCCGACGGCCGCTCGCCCCGCGCTGCTGCTCGATTGGTACGACCGCCATCGCCGCCGGCTGCCGTGGCGGCCGCCGGACGGCGAACGCGCCGATCCGTACCGGGTTTGGTTGTCCGAGATTATGCTGCAGCAGACCGGTGTCAAAACGGTCGGGCCCTATTTCCTGAAGTTCGTCGCGCGCTGGCCCGATGTCATGGCGCTCGGCCGTGCCTCGCTCGACGACGTGCTGCGGATGTGGGCCGGGCTCGGTTACTATTCGCGGGCGCGCAATTTGCACGCCTGCGCGGTGGCGGTGCTGCACGACCATGGCGGGGTGTTTCCCGATACCGAAGATGGCCTGCGTTCGCTGCCGGGGATCGGGCCTTACACAGCAGCCGCGATTTTGGCGATCGCGTTCGACCGCCGCACCATGCCGGTCGACGGCAACATCGAGCGCGTGGCGTCGCGGCTTTACGCTGTCGAGGACCCGCTGCCGCAGGCCAAGCCATTGATCCAGGAATTGGCGGCGACGCTGCTTGGGCCATCTCGCCCGGGCGACGAGAAGTCTCGCGCCGGGGACAGTGCCCAGGCGCTGATGGATCTCGGCTCCTCGATCTGCACGCCGAAGAGGCCGGCTTGCGCGCTGTGCCCACTGAACGAGGATTGCGCGGCACGGGCACGCGGCGATCAGGAGACCTTTCCGCGCAAGGCGCCGAAGAAGTCAGGGGTGTTGCGCCGGGGGGCGGCCTTCATCGTGACGCGCGGCGACGAGTTGCTGGTTCGCACCCGGGCCGAAAAGGGCCTGCTCGGCGGCATGACCGAGGTGCCGGGCTCGGACTGGCTGGCCGGTCAGGACGACAAGGTGGCGTTGAAGCAGGCGCCGACCCTCAAGGGAATCACGAAGTGGCATCGCAAGACCGGCGTCGTCACGCATGTGTTCACGCATTTCCCGCTCGAGCTTGTGATTTATACCGCGAAGGTTGCCGCGCGCACGCGGGCGCCCGCAGGAATGCGCTGGGTTCCGGTTGCAACCCTCGCCGGGGAAGCGCTGCCGAATGTCATGCGCAAGGCGATCGCCCACGGGCTCGATCTTTAGAACCTCGCCGAAGAACCCTGCTGACACCATGTTGGCAGCAGGGCTGCGCTAGGACGGCGCGATCAGGAGGTTCCCATGATTGCAACCGCGCTCGACCATTTCACGGCGCCGCCATGCGCCAAGCTCCTCGGCTGGCATTTGCTCGATGCACGTCCCAAAGAGGGATGGATCCGGATCGGCTTCGATGGCCGAAAGGACTTTTGCAACCCGGCCGGCTTCGTGCAGGGCGGTATCCTCTCCGTCATGCTCGACGATACCATGGGGCCGGCGGTGTTTGTCATGAGCGAGGGCAAACTCTACACCGCGACCATCACCATGACCGTGAATTTCCTGGCACCGGCAAAGCCCGGCAAGCTGATCGGCGAAGCCAACGTCACTCAACTCGGCAAGACCGTTGCGTTTGTCGAAGGCAGGCTGATGGCCGAGGACGGCACGGTGCTGGCGACAGCCACGACCAGCGCGCGGCTGGTCGAGACCGCGAAGGCTATTCGATAGGCGTGGCCTATTCTCCCTCTCCCCGTTCTTTACGGGGAGAGGTGAAAATCAGCCGGCGTCCGAAATCGCGTTTCGTGCAGGCATGTTGACGATCGGCGGCTTGGCGTTGAGGCCTTCGACCTGGAAGCCGGCGACGCGCTTGTAGTTGGCGGCGATGTCCTCCAGCTCCTGCAGCGACAGCACATCGGTGACGACGCCAAAACCGCCGGGCGCGCGTTCCTCGACCAGCTGCATCACCTGCTCCGGCCCATTGCGCCGGTTCAGCATCACGAGATCTGACGTGGTGGGCCGGCGCTCGGCCTCATAGGCTGTGAGTGCCGCGTTGGTCGGGCCCTGTGCCAGGATCTCTCGGGTCAGCACGCGAGCATCCAAAATCGCCTGCGATGCGCCATTGGAGCCGATCGGGTACATCGGATGCGCGGCGTCGCCCATCAAAGTGACCCGGCCGAATGTCCATTGCGGGATCGGATCGCGGTCGACCAGCGGGTATTCGTAGGCGTGCGGGCAGTTCTCGATCAGGCCGGGCACGTCGAGCCAGTCGAACTTCCAGTCCTTGAACCAGGGCAGAAACTCTTCGAGTTTTGCGGTCCGGTTATAGTCCTCGCGCCGCCACTGATAGGTCGGCGGCATGTGTCGCTCGGCCACCCAGTTGATATCGAACTTGCCGTTGGCGTCGGGCTCTTTCGAAATCGGATAGCAAACGAATTTCAGGATCTCGTGGCCGGCCATGATCATGGTGCGGCCGGAGAGGAACGCATCGCCTCGGGTGATGCCGCGCCAGAGGATGCGCCCGTTCCAGATCGGCGGGCCCTCCTTGGGATAGAGCTTTTCGCGTACCGCCGAGTGGATGCCGTCGGCCGCGATCAATAGCGCGCCGTTATGGCTGCCCACCGGTTTGCCGGTCGCCTTGTCGATGAAATCGGCGCGCACGCCGTCGGGCGTCCCGGTCCAGCCGGACAGATGGTGGCTGGTGAGAATATTCTCTTTTCCCAGCCGCTCGGTCGCGGCATCGAGCAGGATCTGCTGGAGCGTGCCGCGATGGATCGAGAATTGCGGCCATTTGTAACCGGCCTCGATGCCGCGCGGCTCGCTCCAGATCGGTTTGCCGTGCTTGGAGAAATAAGCGAGTTCCCTCGTGCGCACGGCGGCCGCGTCGAGCCGGTCGTGCAGGCCGAGTTCGATCAGCTCGCGCACCGCATGCGGCAGCACGTTGATGCCGACGCCGAGCGGCCGCAGTTCGGGCACGCTCTCGAAGATGCGCGCCGGAACGCCGATCTGATGCAGGCTGAGCGCCAGCGTGAGCCCGCCGATGCCGCCACCCGCTATGAGAACCGTCATGATACGCCCTCGAAACGCCCCTTCGTCATTGTCATGACATGGGAGCGCGGCCGCGGGCAACCGCGAAAACCGGCCGATGCGTCCGGAGGATGGACGGCGGCAGGTTCGACCGTTAACCTCCGGTGATCTGGAGAGGAAACCACCATGTACAAGCTCTATTACGCCCCCGGCACTTGCGCGCTTGCCTCGCATATCGCGCTGGAGGAGGCCGGTGCCGACTACAGCACCGTGCGGCTTGACTTCAAGTCCAACCAGCAGCAGAGCCAGGAATATCTCAAAGTGAATCCGAAGGGACGCGTGCCGGCGTTGGTAACCGACAAGGGCATCCTGACCGAGACGCCGGCGATCCTTGCCTACGTGGCCCAGACGTTTCCGAAGGCGAAACTGGCGCCGCTTGACGATGCCTTCGCCTTTGCGCAAGCCCAGTCGTTCAACAACTATGTCTGCGCCACCGTGCATGTCGCGCATGCGCACAAGGGGCGCGGCTATCGCTGGGCGACGGAGGAATCTTCCTTTGCCGACATGAAGCGGATGGTGCCGAGAAGCATGGCCGGGTGTTTCGAACTGATCGAAAAGGGCATGTTGAAGGGCCCGTGGGTGATGGGCGATCAGTACACGATATGCGATGCCTATCTCTACACGGTCGCGCTCTGGCTCGAGGGCGACAGTATCGATCTCAAGACGTTGCCGCGCGTCACGGATCACATGAAGCGCATGTCGGAACGCCCGGCGGTGAAGAAGGTGATGGGCGAGCAGCAGGCTCAAGCCGCCTAGCGTTGGTTGCTACACCTTCTTTGGTCGGTCGAGTTCGCGTCCGATGCCGAGCATGATGTTGCGCAGCCAGATCGAGCCGGGGTCCATCTGGGCGCGGGTGGGATAGAACATGTACTGCTCGTCGATCCCGGGATCGAACGGCGGCGTGATCGTCGTCAGCGACAGTTGCTTCGACAGCGCGCCGATCAGGCGGCGCGGTACGAAGGCGACCAGATCGGTGCGCGCGGTGATGTGCAGCGCCTCGATATAACCGGGCACCACCAGCGCAATCCGCCGCTCGATGCCCTTGGCGCGCAGCCATATGTCGATCAGGTCCTCGCTCTGGCCGCGGATGACAACTGCGACATGCCTCGCGTTGAGGAAGCCGTCGCGCTTCTTTAGCCTCGCGCCGCCGGGATGGCCGCGTCGCACCGCCAGCGCATCGCTGTCGGTGTAGAGACGCTGGCGGTGAAATCCGCTAAAAGCATTGCCGATACTGATCACGAGGTCGATGGTGCGGGCAAACTCGGCGGTGAAGATCGCAGGCCCTCGCCACGGCACCACGTCGATCCGGACGTTCGGCGCCGCCCTTGTGATCTTCTCCATCAGCGGCGGCATCAGGAGTTCGACGGCCAGATCAGGCATCATCAGCCGAAACTGCCGTTCGCTTCGTGCAGCATCGAAATCATCCGGGATGAACAGCCCGCGCACCTGGTCGAGCGCCTGCGCCAAGGGCCCGCGCAGGGCCTGCGCCCGCGGTGTCAGTTCCATGCGGGCGCCGGTGCGCACCAAAAGCGGATCGCCGATCAGGTCGCGCAGCCGCTGCAGTGCATGGCTTGTCGCCGGCTGCGACAGCCCGATCCGCATCGCGGCCCGGCTGACATTTCCCTCCAGCAGCAGCGCGTCGAGCGCGACCAGCAGATTGAGGTCAAACGAATTTAAATTCATGCAATGAATATATATCATATTCTCTATCGATTGGAAGAATGCCGCGCCGAGGGCCATGATCTGAAACATCAGATGTCAGGAGAAACAGCCCATGAGTGCCGCCGCCAACAAGAAACTCGTGCAACAGATCTACGCGGATTCCGCCAGCCGCAGCGGCACGACGTTTGCCGACAACCTCGCCGAGGACGCTGTCTGGGTCGTGACCGGCCAGTATTCGTGGTCGCATGAATTCAAAGGGCGCGATGCGATCCAGAACGGCCTGATGGGCCACTTCCGCTCGTTCTTCGCGGGCCGGCCGCGGACCGTGGCGTTCAATTTCATCGCGGAAGACGACTTTGTCGTGGTCGAGGCGCGCGGCGACAACGTCACCAGGACGGGCCTGCGCTACGACAATCATTATTGCATGGTGTGGCGCATCGAGAACGGCAAGATCAAGGAGATCAAGGAGTATTGCGACTCCGCGCTGGTCGAACGCGTGCTCGGGCCGTTTCCGGAGGAACGTAAGCTTGCCGGTTGATGTGTTGGACGGTGTTTGCGCTGGCAAAGAGCAGCATCGCCGCCAGCAAGCGCGCTCGGGTTCGACGCATGCGCTGATCGGAGCTATGGTCGCGCTCTTCCGGGTGTGGCGGGAGCGCAGCCATGTCCGGCGTCAACTCGCCGTCATGAGCGAGCGGGAATTACAGGACATCGGAATCTGCCGGGGCGAGATTGTCCACAAGATCGGCAAGCCGTTCTGGCGGATGTGACAAGGGAGATCTCTATGAGCACGGAATTTTTAAGTCCGCCAACGCTGCCGCCGCCGGTCGGCTACTCGCATGTCGTCAGGGTCAACAAGAGCACGCTGATCTATCTGGCGGGGCAGGTGTCGAGCGATGCCTCGGGCGCGCTGGTCGGCGAGGGGAATTTCGAAATGCAGGCCGAGCGCGTGTTCGCCAACGTCAAGATCGCCGTCGAGGCGGCTGGCGCCACGATGGCCGACATCGTCAAGCTGAACACCTATATCGTCGCCGAGGTGGATTCGGCGGAGATACCGAAGATGCGCGCGATCCGCGACCGCTACGTCAACGTCCAAAGACCGCCGGCCAGCACGCTGGTCGTGGTCAGCCGTCTGGCGCGGCCGGGCTGGCTGATCGAGGTCGAGGCGGTGGCGGCGATCGATTGACGCGTGAAACGAAAACGGCGCCCACAAAGGGCGCCGTTTTGTGTGCAAATTTGCTGTCCCGGTTGGATCAGGCCGCCCTGGTCTTGAGGTGGCCGAACATGATGTGGCGCGCTTCTTCGTCCATCTCGGTCTTGAAGGTGAACTTGTCCTTCAGCGCGATCGCGCGGGGCGCGGCCGGGCGTGCCGAGATTTCGTCGACCAGCCGTTTGACGTTGGGATATTTCGTATAGGCGTCGTCGCCGAGCACGAACGGCGCCAACCGCGCCCAGCCCCAGAACGCCATGTCGACGATGGTGTAGGTGTCGCCAACCATATATTTGCTGTTGGCCAGATGATCGTCGAGGATCTTGTAGTGGCGATGCGCTTCGTATTGATAGCGGTTATGCGCGTATTCCAGGTCCTTCGGCGCTGCGGTCTTGAAATGCACGGCCTGGCCCGAATAGGGGCCGAGGCCGGTGGCGATGAACATCAGCCATGACAGCGTCTGGGCGCGGTTGGCCGGCGTATTCGCCGGAAGGAATTTGCCGATCTTTTCGGCGAGATAGAGCAGGATCGCGTTGCTATCGAACACGAACACGCCGTCGTCGTCGATCGCCGGCACCTTGCCGTTCGGATTGACTTTCAGGAATTCCGGCTTGAACTGGTCGCCCTTGCGGGTGTCGACCGGGATGAGTTCGCAGGGAAGGCCGGTCTCTTCCAGAAACAGCGCGACCTTGTTCGGGTTTGGCGCGCCATTGAAATAGAATTTGAGCATTTTTGGAATTCTCCCTTGCCTCGTTGCCGACAGAAATCAGGGCGCGCGGCGGCACTACCGCGGACGCTCATGTCCATGCTCAAATTTTGGCAATAAGGCAATCGACGAGTTCGTAAGGAAGGCATGCAATGCCGTCATTGCATGAAACGGCGAGCCCACTTGCCGCTCTACAGGAGCAGGCCGCATAGGCTCGTGACGATCAACACGATACCGGCTGTTACCATAGTGGCCGCAGAACGCATCGCCGAACGCAAATCCGATGCGTAGATCGCCCGTTCGGTACGGCGCGCATAGCCCTCGACGACAATATGCTGATTGAAGTCGTTGTTGGCGTCCAGCGCGTCGGTCAAGGCCGCGGAAATCAGGAGGATGCCGAGGAGGCCGAGACCGGCAAACCCCAGCAACGCCATCATCAGCATGGGAAACATGCCGACCAGAAAGATCGGCAGCAGTGGCAACAGCAGCAGTGCGTCAGATTGCCTTCGCATCGGTTCACTCGACGCAATCAAGGGCTTATGTCCAATGTAGTCTTCGCTCTCGCCGAATCAAGACGAAAAGCAGCCGGGCAGCCATGCAGAGCCAACGCGACGATGTTGAATGTCAGGGTGAATGAAGCGCGAAGCGGCGGCGGTCAGCCCGCCGCCATCTCCGAGCGGATTTCGGCGCGCAACTCGTCGATCAGCCTGAGGCCCTTCTTGGTCTCGACATGCCAGAAGGTCCAGCCGTTGCAGGCGCCGGAACCCTGGGCGACCGCGCCGATACGGTGGATCGAGCCGACCTTGTCGCCGAGCATGATGGCGCCGTCGGCGCGAACCAGCGCGCCATGGCGCTTCCTGGAATCGACCAGTCTGGTTCCGGGCGAGATCATGCCGCGCTCGATCAGTTCAGAGAACGCGACGCGCGGCGCGTCGCGGGCGGTCATGAACGGCGCCAGCGTGGCTTCCGGCAACGGGTCCACCGCCGCGATGCGCGCTTCGGCCGCAGTCGCATAGGTCTGGTCGCGCTCGAAGCCGATGTAGCGGCGGCCGAGACGTTTTGCCACGGCGCCCGTGGTGCCGGTGCCGTTGAAGGGATCGATCACGAGATCGCCGGGTTTTGACGATGACAGCAGCACGCGCGCCAACAGGCCCTCGGGCTTCTGGGTCGGATGCACCTTCTTGCCGTCATTGCCCTTGAGGCGCTCTTCGCCGGTGCAAAGCGGGATCAGCCAGTCGGAACGCGCCTGCACGTCCTCGTTGGCGGCCTTCAGCGCTTCATAGTTGAACGTATAGCCCTTGGCCTTCTCGTCGCGCGCCGCCCAGATCATGGTCTCATGCGCATTGGTGAAGCGGCGGCCGCGGAAATTCGGCATCGGATTGGTCTTGCGCCAGACAATATCGTTGAGGACCCAGAAGCCGAGGTCCTGCATGATGGCGCCGACGCGGAAAATGTTGTGGTAAGAGCCGATCACCCACAGCGTTGCCGACGGTTTCATGACGCGGCGGCAGGCCAGGAGCCAGGCGCGGGTGAAATCGTCATAGGCGGCAAAGGATGAAAACTTGTCCCAGTCGTTGTTGACGGCATCGACATGGGATTCGTCGGGGCGCTTGAGGTCGCCCTTGAGCTGCAGATTGTACGGGGGATCTGCGAACACCAGATCGACGGAGCCGGCCGGAAGCTTCGACATCTCGGCGACGCAATCGCCTACGACGATACGAGCGCTGGACTCGGACGCAAATTTAGTGCGGGGCGCCCTTGCAGACGCCCCGCGACGCGACACAACCATAACTCAATTACTCTGACTCAGGCGACGCTGTCGGCGACGCGGGACTAAACAACCGACTGGCGACACATTGACCGGGCAAAGTAAAAATCGACTTAATCGGTATTGCTACTGGGGCAGATTTGCCGGGACGGAATTGCCGTTTGTGCGCACTAGGCAATATTTGCCGAGCGGGTTATTGATTAATGGAATGGAAATTTTACGTCTTTGCTGCGTTGAGTTCTCGAGGGCAAAATCAGCCGGAATGAGGAAATACCACCATGCGTTACGATGATTTCCGCCGCAGCGACGACATCGACGACCGTCGCGACGACAGCGGCGGTGGCGGTGGTGGCGGCCTCGGCATTCCGATGGGCGGCGGTGGCGGGCTTGGCATCGGCACCATCATCGTGCTCGGCCTGCTCGGCTATGCCTTCGGCATCGACCCGCGCATCCTGATCGGCGGCGCGGAAATCCTCACCGGTGGCCAGCAGGCGCCGACCTACCAGACCGATCGCCGGTCAGGCCCCGCCAAGACCGGCGCGCCAAAGGACGAGATCGGGAGCATGATCTCCGGCATCCTTGGCGAGATCGACGATCGCTGGAGCGAGATCTTCCAGGCCAGCGGGCGAACCTATACCGGACCGCGCATCGTGTTGTTCCGCAAGGTCACCAATGGCGGGCGCTGCGGCATGGCGCAATCGGCGATGGGGCCGTTCTATTGCCCGCCGGACAAGCAGATCTTCCTCGACACCAATTTCTTCCGCGAGGTCGAGACGAAGTTTCGCGGCTGTTCGGCCAAATCCGCCTGCAACTTCACTACGGCTTATATCATCGCGCATGAGGCCGGCCATCATATCCAGAACCTGCTTGGCATCCTGCCGCAAGTGCAGCGAAAGCAGGAGCAGGCCGGCAGCAAGGCCGAAGCCAACGCGTTGCAGGTCAAGGTCGAGTTGCAGGCGGATTGCCTGTCCGGCGTCTGGGTCAACCGCGAGGAAAAGAAACGTCCGGGCTTCCTCGAGGCCGGCGATATCGACGCGGCGCTGACCACGGCAACCGCGATCGGCGACGACACGCTGCAGCGCCAGGCGACGGGCCGGGTGGTGCCTGACTCCTTCACCCACGGCTCCGCCGCGCAGCGCAAGCAGTGGTTCATGACCGGCTACAAGGAAGGCACCGTGCAGGCCTGCAATACCTTTGGGGCGGGAGCGTTGTAGAACGCGTCGGAGTTTGGCACAACGAGCGCGGGTTGGTGACCATGTCTTCCATCGACGAAACAAAAGCATTCGTGCCCCTCAACATCGCGGTGCTGACGATCTCGGACACGCGCTCGCTGGCGGATGACAAGTCGGGCACGACGCTGGCGGAGCGGCTGACGGCCGCCGGTCATCATCTGGCCGCGCGCGAGATCATTGTCGACGACGTCGATGCGATCCGAGTCATCATCAAACGCTGGATCGCCGATCCCGGCGTCGATGCGATCATTACCACCGGCGGCACCGGCTTTACCGGCCGCGACGTGACGCCGGAAGCGGTCGAACCACTGTTCGAAAAGCGGATGGACGGTTTCTCGATCGCGTTCCATATGCTGAGCCACGCCAAGATCGGCGCCTCGACGATCCAGAGCCGCGCTACCGCCGGCGTTGCCGGTGCCACCTTCATCTTCTGCCTGCCAGGTTCGCCCGGCGCCTGCCGCGACGGCTGGGACGGCATCCTCGCCGCCCAGCTCGACTACCGCACGCGCCCCTGCAATTTTGTCGAGATCATGCCGCGGCTCGACGAACATCTGCGCCGCCCGAAGGCGAAGGGCGCGTCGGTGTAGCTCGTCATTCCGGGGCGCAGCTCTTGGTAATGCGCTCCTCCAAACGCCGCCCGTCTCTCCCAAATAATCTGCCTAAATCGCTTGAGACCGCCTCAGTTGGCGGTCTCCTTTGGTTTCAAGCGAACATGTCGCCTGTTGGCATACACTTTTCGGACCTGACAGGCCCACCTAATGAAGGTCAGTTCTTGAGGGGAAAGCAGACATCCCACCGCAAGGTGGCGACTTCCGTTTTTGACCCGGTTCGGACATTGGACCGCAGCGTCTGTGGCCAATTGTTTGCTCTTTCTCACTCGCTGCCCCGCCGCAAAGTGCTAGGCTCTCGGCGTCGATGAGGCGTTTCCTCCCGGGGCTCAATGAAACGGCGCGAGTTCATCACGCTTCTCGGCGGTGCGGTGGCGGCTAGGCCGCTTGCCGCGCATGCCCAGAAATCGCTGCCCCGGATTGGGTGGCTAGTATTTGGCGACGCCAAATTGGGTCCGATCGATCAGTCGTTGAAGGACGCACTCGCACAAGCGGGACTCTTTGATGGCCGCAATATCGAAATCGTCTTCCGCTATGCCAACGGCAGATCGGATCGACTAGCGGAATTGTCCGCCGAACTTATCGCACAAAAGCCTAACCTGCTGCTCGGCGTTGGCAGTCCTGTTGTCATGCCGCTGTTCGAGGCAAGTAAAGGCGGCGTACCCATCGTTGGTGGCATTAGCGAAAGTCCTATGAGGGCGGGAATCGCGGTGTCTCTTGCTCGGCCAGGTAAGAATTTCACCGGGGTTACGTTTCTCACGGATGAAATGGCAGCCAAGCGGATAGAACTTCTGAAGGAAGTGGCTCCCAACGCAAAACGGGTTGCGGTGATATTTAACCCCCAGCATTTCGACGACGAGGTGACGTTTGCGCGCCGCGGTGCGGAACCGCTCGGCATCAAGCTAACCACCCACCCGATAAATGACGTCACCGATCTCGATGCAGCGCTGCACGCGGTAAGTGCGAGCGGGGCGGATAGCCTCCTCGTTATCTCGTCACGGCTGACCGGCTTTGTTGCCGCCAATATTGCCCAATATGGCCAGGAGCATCGGCTCCCCGTGATTGCTTCGTGGCGCGAATTCGTAGCCAGCGGCGCTTTGCTGTCCTACGGACCGAGTCGGATTTTCGAAGCCAAACGCTTGGCGGGCTATGTGCAAAAGGTTTTAAACGGCGAAAAGCCGGCAGATTTGCCTATCGAGCAACCCGTTAAATTCGAACTTGTTATCAATCTCAAAACCGCCAAGGCCCTGGGGCTCACGGTACCGCCTTCATTACTCGGTCGCGCCGACGAGGTAATCGAATGAAGCAGCTGTGTGCTGCAACGCATGAGTCCGGAAGTGGCACAAAACGGACGTTTCCGGCTGCCGCGCTGGATGTCTGCTTTCACGGGTAAAGCAGAGTGCGCCGGGAGACCGGCAAGGAGTAGATGGTGCAAGTCCATCACGATGAAGGAGTAGCGAACCGCATCGACCCCGAGTTATGCGCAGATGCTCGCGAGGGCATCGGCGAAGCGTTGACAGGGGAGCGCATAGGCCAGCCATTGAGCCGCGAAAGTACCCTCATCCCGGGTGCCGACGTCGTTCTGCTGACGGAAGGCAACACGGATGGGCGCGATAGTGCGAGCGCCCAGACGGCCCGGCGTGGTCGTAGACACTGGCATGTGCGGACGCTCTTTGCTCGGGAACCGGGAGATCTCATGGTCGGCCAGCGCCAGCATGCGTGCTGCACTGGTCCGTGTCGGGAAGGCGAGGAGCCGTAGCCGATGATGTACGATCATGAGAAGTCTGACCCCGCCATAGTAGCTGTGAAACCGACGAACAAGGCTGGGCAACCGGCTGCGGAGTTGGTGGAGCCAAGGGCGGGGGCCGAGGGGAATGTGAGTTAGCAAAGCACGGGCCGGGCACAGTACCGGGAAACCGTGTCACAGGCGCTGAAGCACATACGGCATTTCGTGAGAATATCACGACGCGCCGTTACAAACCCGAGGTGGGAGCCGTGTGCCCGAATTGGGCTCGCACGGATCTGTGCGGGGGGCGCGAGGTAACTCGCGTCCCTACCGCGAACATGATATTCCGTATGAACAAAAAATGCCTCTCGGGGAGGATCGTCATGAACGCCAATGTCGAGAGGACGACCATCCGCAAGGTCTATCTGCGGTTGCTGCCGTTGTTGTTCGTGTCGTATTTCGTCTGCTACCTTGACCGCATTAATGTCGGCTTTGCGGCGCTGACCATGAACAAGGATCTGGGCTTCACCGCCACGGTCTTTGCGCTCGGGGCAACCGCTTTCTTCTGGGGCTATTGTCTGTTCGAGATACCGAGCAACATCGTCCTTGAGAAGATCGGCGCGCGGGTGTGGATCGCCCGCATCATGATCACCTGGGGCTTGTTCTCCTGCGCCACCGCCTTCGTCACTGGCGCGATCAGCTTCGCGACCATTCGCTTCTTCCTCGGCGTGTGCGAGGCGGGCTTCTTCCCCGGCATGATACTCTACTTCACCTATTGGTTCCCGGCGCGCTATCGCGGACGGGTGGTCGGGTGGTTCATGACCGCGATCCCGGTCTCGATCGCGCTCGGTGCGCCGATCTCGACCCTATTGCTCGAGTTCGACGGCATCTGGGGGCTGCGCGGTTGGAGCTGGCTCTTCATCGGCGAGGCGGTGCCGGCGGTGATCCTCGGCTTCGTGGTGCTATTCTATCTGACCGATCGGCCGGAAAAGGCGCACTGGCTCGAGCCGCACGAGCGCGAGTGGCTGGTGGCGGAATTGCAGGCGGAGCGTAGCGTCGTTGAGCAGGCTCGCGTCTATTCGGTGCTCCAGTCGCTCGTCAACCCGCGTGTGCTGGCGCTCTCGGTGATCTATCTCGGAATCGCGACCGCCGGGGTCGGTCTTGTCATCTTCCTCCCGCAGATGATCAGGCAGCTCGGCGTGTCCAACCTCATGACCGGCTTTGCCACGTCCGTTCCCTACATCTTCGGGACTGTCGGCATGATCATCTGCGGTTACGTAACCGACCGCATGCATGAGCGACGCTGGAATCTGTTCTTCACCTGCCTTGCCGCCGCAGTCGGGATGTTCGCCGCCGCGTTGCTCACGGGGAGCTTCTGGGCGCTTGCCGGCATGTCGGTGGCGACGATCGGCTTCTATGGCATGAAGACTTCGTTCTGGCCGCTTCCCTCCACGTTCCTCAGCGGTACGGCCGCGGCGGCAGCCATCGCCGGGATCAACTCGATTGGCAACCTCGGTGGCCTGATCGGCCCCATCGCGGTCGGCTGGCTCAAGGATACGACCGGCAGCTTCGAAGCTGGCCTGTTCTTCCTCTCGGGTTGCGCGCTGGTCTCGGCCATCGTCACCCTGGTCGCGGCGCGCGAGCGGCGGTCGCGGGTCGAGCCTACGGGCGTCGGAATGACGCCGGCGTGACGACGAGTCGCAGTCCGGCGGGCCGAGCATTCTTGAAACAGGCTCTTCGCGAGGCCACGCAGGATGCGGCTCGCGAGGCGTCTGGATGTCTGCACTTAGCAGACATGAAGCCGCTGATCTGCCGCGTCCGCTAATAGGGACGAAGCGGACATCCCCTCCGCTACGCATCGCTCCATCAGTGGAAAAAAAATGGCGGTCCCAAACCGGTGGGACCGCCCGCTTTCGGGTGCTTAAAGTTTGGGAAAAAACGAGGACCGTGAGGGTCCGAGAGGGCCCGTCAGGGCAGTTTGGGACCCACACTCCGGATCGTGGTTATGGATTCCGGGCTCGCGGACTCGCGCTACGCGCCCCGGAATGACGAAATTAAAGTTGCCGGCCAATCTTCAGCAGCAGCGCCCACACCGCACGCCACATCTTGCAATAGCATTCGGCGCGTAATTCATGGGCGCGCCTAGTGTAGAACGCGATCAGGTCCGGCGTGATGCGCCGCGCAGTGTCGCGACGCCCCGGCTTCACAGTTCGCGCTCCCAGGTCTCACCGATCAGGCTTTGACCAAAGCTTCGATGGGGCTCGCTCGCCACCGGCACGAACCCGGCATCCTGATAGATCTTGCGTGCGGCGACCAGGATGCTTTGCGTCCACAGCGTGATCTTGCGATAGCCGCAGGCCTGCGCGAACGCGACGCATTCGGCGACGAGGCGTCGTCCGAGCCCATGTCTGCGCCCGGCCGGATCGACCAGCAGCAGACGCAATTTGGCGACGTCGTCCGTGTGCCGCACCAGAAAGACCGATCCGACGGGGGCGCCATCAAGCTCGGCAATCCAGCAACGCTCGCGCGAGGCGTCGAACCAAGTGAGGAATTTCGCGGCGATCTCCGCAACCAGCGCCTCGAACGAGGAGTCAAAGCCGTATTCGCTGGCATAGAGTGCGCCATGGCTCTGCACTACCCAGCCCATGTCGCCCGGGTGGTGACCGCGCAGGATCGCGGGCGGAGACGACGCGTTGGTTTTGCCGAGCAGCCGTTCGATCTCGGCCATCGCACCGACGAGCTTTTGACTGCCGCCGCTCGGCAATGCGGCCAGCATCACTCCAACGTCGTCCTTCGAACTGCTCTCGAGTTTGGCGAAAGCCTGGCGCCCCTTGGCCGTCAGGCCGAGCCGGTATTGCCTTCGATCCGATTCCAGCGGCTTGCGGGTGATTAATCCGTTTTCGTCAAAGTTCTGGACGATCCGGCTGAGGTAGCCGGCGTCGAGGCCGAGTTCGATGCCGATCTCCTTGGCGGACGGGTCTTCCCGATGGGCGAGTTCGTAAAGCACCCGCGCCTCGCTCAGAGAGTACGGGCTTTTCATCAGGTGCTGGTCGAGCACCCCGAGTTTGCGGGTATAGAAGCGGTTGAAGGCGCGAACCGCCGCGATCTGGCCGTCGGAATCGTTCTGGGACATGGCGCACCTCGACACTTGCCATTGTCAAATAATTATTTGACTTTGGCAAGTATTTTGGCGCCCGGTATATTAGGCTGAGGCGCGCCGCACGACCGCGCGAGCCAGGGCCCATGCTACTTTACATGGGGTTGTTTTCGCGATTTGTGTCGAGGACCTGCGGCTAGGCCACCACCACGATCCGGCTGCGCAGCATGGTGCGGGAGCGCCGGCCGAGTTGCCGCAGCAACCGGGCCTCGGAGCGGCGCGAATCCGGCCGGTAGCCGCCGAGCCGGTCGTAATGATCGCGCGCAATCAGAAGGCCCTGCTCCGTCGTGGGACCCGTAATCATGCGGGCGACGAATTTGAGGCCGTCGCGCAGGCCCGCATCGGCATAAGGGGATCGGGCATAGCGGAAGATCCCGGCGCGCGGCCGGCCGCTGGTCGATACGCCCTGGATGAACTGCGACGTCTCTTCGATCCAGCCCGAATCGAGCACCGCACCAGCATGCAGGAACATCAGCCAGCGCGAGCGCGCCTGGCGCGCTCCGGCGTCGAGCGCCGCAGCGCGTGTCCCCTCGAAGGCCAGGAAGCGGCAGCCGGCCACATCGGCCACCCGCTCGATCACGCCGGTGCCGGCACGGTCGACTAGCAGGACCTCGCACACGAGACCTGATGCTGCTCCCGGCACCAGCGCCGCCAGTGTCGCGACAGCGGGCTGCTCGACGCCTTCGGTCGGGATAATCACGCTCAGCATGAATAAGGCTTCGGTGGCTCAAAGGGTGAAAAACGCCGCACTGTTATCACCTTGTCACAATCAAAACAGCCTTCCGGATGCCGTTTTTTGCGGCAGACGCGTTATGGATTTATTGGGTAGTGTTCTTGATTTGTTCTCAAGACGTGTTACGTTCCAACCATGAGCCGAGCATCCTCTCATGCCCTCAAGCACCCGCCGGTCACGGCGCCCTCCGAGCCGGCGGGTGCGACTCCTTTTCCCGAACTGGCGGTCGCGATTGATCGCGAGCGGCGGCGTGGCCGCGGCGCGCAGTCCAACGACAGCGGCCGCTTCGAGGCGGAAGCCCGGGTCGCCTTCGACGATGGTTGGCAGAGCCTCGACGACTTGCCGCCGTTCAAGACCACGGTCGCACTCGACACCTCACGCAAGGTGATCGCCCGCAACAACTCGCCCGATATAGGCTTCGACCGCTCGATCAACCCCTATCGCGGCTGCGAGCATGGCTGCGTCTACTGCTTCGCGCGGCCGACCCACGCCTATCTTGGGCTCTCGCCCGGACTTGATTTCGAGTCGAAACTGCTAGTCAAACCCGATGCGCCGGCGTTGCTTGAAAAGGAACTTGCGGCGCCGGGCTACGAGCCGCGGATGATCGCGATCGGTACCAACACCGATCCCTATCAGCCGATCGAGCGCGAATACAAGATCATGCGTGGCATTCTCGAAGTGCTGGAGCGCACCGGCCATCCGGTCGGCATCGTCACCAAATCGGCGCTGGTGACACGCGACATCGACATTCTGTCGCGAATGGCAAAACGCAATCTGGTCAAGGTCGCGCTATCCATCACGACGCTCGATGCGAAACTCGCGCGCACCATGGAGCCGCGGGCCTCGACGCCGCCGAAACGGCTGGAGGCACTGCGGCAGCTTGCCGAGGCCGGCATCCCGGCGAGCGTGATGGTAGCGCCCGTTATCCCCGCGCTGAACGATTCCGAGATCGAGCGCGTCCTGGATGCCGCCGCCCATGCCGGCGTGAAAGAGGCAAGCTACGTGCTGCTGCGGCTGCCGCTGGAAGTGCGTGATCTGTTCCGCGAATGGCTGATGGCGAGCTATCCCGACCGATATCGCCACGTCTTCGCCCTGATCCGCGACATGCGCGGCGGGCGCGACTATGACTCGCAATGGGGAACTCGGATGAAGGGCACCGGGCCGATGGCCTGGATGATCGGGCGCCGGTTCGAGATCGCCTGCGAGAAGCTCGGCCTCAACAAGCGGCGCTCCAAACTGACGAGCGATCATTTTGTGAAGCCGAAACGAAGCGGGCAGCAGTTGAGTTTGTTCTAGGAGCCGCAGGATTATTATCGTCATTGCGAGCGAAGCGAAGCAATCCATGTCGCCATGTAAGGAAAGAATGGATTGCTTCGCTTCGCTCGCAATGACGGATGAGGATGAGTGACATGAGTGACAAAGCGCCAACGCCGGTTCCGCGACTGACCGTCATCACCCTCGGCGTCAGCGACATGCGCGCCAGCATCGCCTTTTACGAAGCGCTGGGTTTTGCGAGGAAGTTTCGTGCGACCGGCGAGGCGGTCGCTTTCTTCGACACCGGCGCCACCGTGATCGGGCTGTTCCCGTGGGACCAGCTCGCCCACGACATCACGCTTCCAGATAATCCACGGCCCAAGACCTTCCGCGGCATGACGCTCGCCTGGAATTGCCGTTCCAGGGAGGAAGTCGACACCGTGCTGGATTTCGCGATTTCCAAAGGCGCCTCGCTGCTGAGGGGTGCGCATGAGACCGATTACGGCGGCTACTCCGGATATTTCGGCGATCCCGACAACCATCCATGGGAAGTCGTGGTCGCGCCCGGCATCGAGGTCGGCGAAGACCGGCGGGTCCACTTGCCGGATTAGGGCATGATCCCGGCTCGTAACGTGCACCAAATAAACTGAAATAGCGGGAATTGAACACGGTTCCCGGTTGCGCGGCGGCGCGTGCTTGCCCACCATCCCGGCATGATTCGGGATAGATCCGCCAAGAAACCTGCCAATCAACAGGCCGACCTGCCGAATGGCGTCATCGCGGTGGCGCCGCCGAGCTTTCGGCGCGAGCGGGCGCTGATCAAGCGCGGGGTCTGGCCGGTGGCGGGCTGCGACGAGGCCGGGCGCGGTCCGCTGGCCGGCCCCGTGGTGGCCGCCGCCGTCGTGCTGAACCCCAAGCGGATACCCAAAGGCATCGATGATTCGAAGCGACTGACGGCGGAGCGCCGCGAGGAACTGTTCGAGGAGATTTGCGCGACCTCGTCGTTTGCGGTCGCCTTTGCCTCGCCGGCGCGGATCGATCGCGACAATATCCTGCGCGCCTCGCTCTGGGCGCTGGCACGCGCCGTGCGCGCGCTGCCGGAAATGCCGCAGCACGTGTTCGTCGACGGCCGCGACCGGATCGATGCGCCGTGTGAGTGCGACGCCGTGATCGGCGGCGACGGCATCGTGATGTCGATCGCGGCCGCCTCCATCATCGCCAAGGTGACGCGCGACCGGCTGATGTGCGCGCTGGCGCTGGATTGTCCGGGCTACGGCTTCGAAACCCACAAGGGTTACGCGGTGCCGGAACATCGCGAGGCGCTGGACCGGTTGGGGCCGAGCGTTCACCATCGCCGCTTCTTCGCGCCCGTGATCGCCGCGCGCGAGAAACACGAGCCGGGCAGCGTCGTCGAGCCGGATCTGTTCACGGCTGAAACGCAGATCGCGCCTGAGGTTTCGGCGGCTGTTTAAGGCAGGTTGCCTCGGCGTCGTGGGCACTCTATCACACGTTCCCGGGCCGGCTTGTATGATCGGCCTGGGTATCTCGGACGGTCAATGCGTTTCACCTCCCTGGTTGTCGAACTGATCCGCGCCCGGCCGCGGCTGGTGGTCTGGCTCGTGGTGCTGCTTCAGGCCGCGCTTTGGCTGATCCTGCCGACGCTGCTCTATCGCAGCCCGCCCGGCGAGGTCGCCACCGTTCTGGCCTTTGGCCGGGAATATCAGGTCGGGACCTATTTCGGTCCGCCGCTCGCATTCTGGCTCGCCGACATCGCCTACCGCGCCGTCGGCAATCACATGTTCGGCGTCTATCTGCTGGCGCAGATCTGTGCGGTCGCGACCTTCTGGTCCCTCTATCAGCTCGCGCGCGCCATTATCGGCGGCCAGCAGGCGGTGCTTGCGGTGCTGCTCTCCATGACGGTCGTGGCGTTCAGTTCGCCCGGCGTCGAATTCGGGCCCCTTGTGCTGGCGCGGCCGCTCTGGGCGTTGTTGCTGCTGCACTCCTGGCAATTGATTGGCCAGAACCGGCGTAGCGCGTGGTTCGCGTGGTCGATCGAAGCTGGCCTGTTGCTGCTGACGACCTCGGCTGCGCTCGGCTTGCTGTTGCTCATCGTTGGATTTTTCGTCGCCACCGCGCGCGGGCGGCACCTCCTGTTGTCCCTCGATCCGCTCTATGCGCTGCTGGTGATCGTCGTATTGGCGCTGCCCTATCTGATCTGGGTGCTTCGTGCCGATGTGCTGGCGATGCCGCCATGGCCGGCGGTCGACGATCTCAGCGCGCGCGCGCTGCATTGGGGCGGGCTGCTCGGCGGCCTGTTGCTGGCGATGGCCGGCATCGTGCTGCTGGTGGTCCTCAATTTGGGCTGGTTTGCCCGCAACGCCGAGGAAGCGCCGATCATCTACCGGCCGCCGGTCGATCCCCTGGCGCGCGAGTTCGTCTATTGCTTTGGGATTGTGCCCGCGCTCGGCGGCAGCCTGATCGCGGGTCTGTTCAATCTCGACCACGTTGTGGGCGGGGCAGGTGTCGCCTTGCTGATGTCGGGGCTTGCCGTGATCGTGGCGACTGGCGATCTGATCTATTTGCGGCGGCAGAAGCTGCTCCGCACAGTCTGGGCTGCGGCGGTAGCAGCACCCGCCATCGTCGCAATCGCAACCACGCTGTTCCTGCCCTGGACCAGCAACGCCGAAGTGCCGACCTCGCTGCCGGCTCGCGCGATCGCGCATTTCTTCGGCGACAGTTTTGAGCGGCGCACCAACCAGCGGCTCCCCGCGGTGACGGGCGATCCGCAGCTGGCGAGCTTCATCGCCATGGATACCGGGCGTCCACATCTGTTGCTCGACGCTGCGCCGGAGCGGACACCATGGCTCTCGATGGCGAAATTCAATGAAACCGGCGGCATCGTGGTCTGGCGCGCCTCCGACACCATTGGCACGCCGCCCGCCGACATCGCGCGGCGGTTTCCGGGCCTCGTGCCCGAAGTGCCGCGCGCGTTCGAATGGATGGTGAACGGAAGGCAACCGCTGCTGCGGATCGGCTGGGCCATCGTGCGGCCGAAGGCGCAGTAAGCTTAAATCAGGAAGCGGACGCCTCGAGCGCCTTCGCAATTGCGCGCAGGTCCTGCCAGGACATCCGCTTGTAGGACGGTGAGCGCAGCAGATAGGCCGGATGAAATGTAGCGATGGCGCGGATCGTGCGCGTGCCGGTGTCATAGTCGAACCACTTGCCGCGGGTTTTCATGATGCCCTCGCGGGTCGACAGCAGAGTCTGCGTCGAGGGATTGCCGAGCGTCACCAGCACGTCCGGATCGACCAGTTCGATCTGCCGCTGGATGAACGGCAGGCAGATTTGTGTCTCCTGCGGCGTCGGCGTGCGGTTACCGGGCGGTCGCCACGGGATCACGTTGGCGATATAGGCCTTGCTGCGGTCGAGCCCGATCGCCGCCATCATGCGGTCCAGCAATTTGCCGGAACGCCCCACAAAGGGCAGCCCCTCGATATCCTCGTCGCGTCCCGGCGCCTCGCCGACGAACATGATGCGCGCCTGCGGATTGCCGTCCGAAAACACCAGCCGCGTCGCGGTGTGCTTGAGCGCGCAGCCGTCGAAATTTTCCAACAGCACCCGCAACGCTTCCAGTGACGGCGCGGTTCGCGCGGCTTCTCGCGCCGAGGCAATCGCGGTGTCCGGCGCCCGCGCTATTTCGCTGCGCGAAACGGCCGGCATTGCTGCCGGCATTTCCCGGACCGGCAGGTAAGGTGCAACCTCGCGGGCGACTGCGGCAGGAACGCTGTCGGGTTCGGCAAGCCGGTCGACCGGCTCATCTGCCAACGCGCAATCGACCCCGGCCTCCAGATAAAAGGCGAGCAATTGCTGAACAGTAGGGGAAGGTTCAGGCGTCATGGCGGATTGTCTGCGACATCCCGGCAATTTAAGCCGCATTGCATCCCAGTGAAATGCCCAAAGAGGCATTTCCATGGTTGTCCTTCCGGCAAAAATCGGAAAGAAACGACCAATGGAGCCGTTCTCAACCGGGCTGAGACCTGAACATGAGCACCGAAGAACTACCGCCGCGTGAGTCCATGGAATTCGACGTCGTGATCGTCGGCGCCGGGCCGTCAGGCCTGTCGGCGGCGATCCGGCTCAAGCAGCTCAACGCCGACCTCAACATCGTCGTGGTTGAGAAGGGCTCGGAAGTCGGCGCGCATATTCTCTCAGGCGCCGTGATCGATCCGGTCTCGCTCGACAAGCTCATTCCGGACTGGCGCGAGGATGCGGATTGCCCGCTGAAAACAAAGGTCAAGGACGACCGTTTCTACTGGATGACGGGGGCAAGCGCGATCCGGCTGCCGAATTTTGCCATGCCGCCGCTGATGAACAATCATCACTGCTATATCGGCTCGCTCGGCAATGTCTGCCGCTGGCTGGCGCCGAAGGCGGAAGCGCTGGGCGTCGAGATCTATCCGGGCTTTGCCGCCGCCGAGGTGCTCTACGACGACAAGGGCGCGGTGCGCGGCATCGCGACCGGCGACATGGGCATCGCCAAGGATGGCACGCATAAGGATTCGTTCACTCGCGGCATGGAACTGCTCGGTAAATACACGCTGTTCGCCGAAGGGGCGCGCGGCAGCCTCTCCAAGCAGCTGATTGCGAAATTCTCGCTCGATGCCAACAGCGAGCCGCCGAAATTCGGTATCGGGCTGAAGGAAGTCTGGGAGATTGATCCCGCCAAGCACCAGAAGGGCCTGATCCAGCATTCGTTCGGCTGGCCGCTGAACAATTCGACCGGCGGCGGCTCGTTCCTCTATCACTACGACGACAACAAGGTCGCGGTCGGTTTCGTCGTGCATCTCAATTATGACGACCCGTATTTGTCTCCGTTCGACGAATTCCAGCGCTTCAAGACCCATCCTGCGATCCGCACCGTGTTCGAAGGCGGCAAGCGGCTGGCCTATGGCGCGCGCGCCATCACCGAGGGCGGCTACCAGTCGGTGCCGCGGCTTTCGTTCCCGGGCGGCGCGTTGATCGGCTGCGCGGCGGGCTTCGTCAACGTGCCACGCATCAAGGGCGTGCATAACGCGATGGGCAGCGGCATGCTTGCCGCCGAGCATGTTGCGGCAGCTCTCGGCGCCGGCCGCGCCAATGATGAACTGGTCGACTACGAAAATGCCTGGCGCGGTTCCCAGGTCGGCAAGGACCTTTACCCGATTCGCAACGTCAAGCCGCTGTGGTCGAAGTTCGGTACCCTGATCGGCGTGCCGCTTAGTGGCCTCGACATGTGGACCAACACGCTGTTCGGCTTCTCGCTGTTCGGGACGCTGTCGCACGCCAAGCCGGATCGCAAGACGCTGGACCCGGCAAGAGCGCATGTGCCGATCGCGCCGCCGAAGCCGGACGGCAAGCTGACTTTCGACAAGCTTTCGTCAGTGTTCCTGTCCAACACGAATCACGAAGAGGACCAGCCGGTTCATCTCAAGGTCGCCGACCTGAACCTGCAGAAGACCTCCGAACACGACGTCTATGCCGGCCCCTCCAACCGCTATTGCCCGGCCGGTGTCTATGAATGGATCGAGGAGGCCTCCGGCCCGCGCTTCCAGATCAACGCCCAGAACTGCGTCCACTGCAAAACCTGCGACGTGAAGGACCCGAACGGCAATATTACCTGGGTTCCACCGGAAGGCGGCGGCGGACCCAATTACGAGGCGATGTAACCACGATTGCGTGAGCCCGACTGCCGGTAATCCGGGCACCGGCCACGATACCGCCACAGTAAAAGCGTTTCCGGGGGTCGCGGGCTGAATCGGCGGCCCTAATCAGCGGCCTTGGGGGCCCGCTGCCAATCGATTCGCGACCCCGAATCCTTGCGGTTGAGCGCCAAAAGCGGCATTGTCGCCGGGCCTTGATGCCGCCGCGTGAGTCCGCATTCGAGACGATCCATAAATCCTGGAGCTAGGCGAACCGTGATGCTTTCCATTCGTTTCAACCGCTGGACGATCGCCGCCCTTACCGCCGCCGCGCTGGCCGCGCCGGGTGCGGCTTTGGCACAGACACCCGAGCATACCGCGGACAACTCGGCGCAATTCCCGAGCAAGGCCGACCTGAAAGGGTTGACCACGTCCGGCAGCTATCTGGCCGCGCGCCATGCCAGCGTCGAACGCGACGCCAATTCGGCTGCGGCGTTCTATCGTTCGGCGCTGCGCACCGATCCGAAGAACAACGAGCTGCTCGACCGCGCCTTCATCTCGTCGCTGGCGGATGGCGACATCGACGAAGCCGTCAAGCTCGCCGACCGCATCCTGACGCTCGACAAATCCAACCGAGTGGCTCGCCTCGTGGTCGGCGTGCGCGACCTGAAGCAGAAGAAATACGCCACCGCCCAGATCAACATCAACCAGTCCATACGCGGACCGATCACCGACTTGGTAGCGACGCTGCTGTCGGGCTGGGCGACCTATGGCGCGGGCGATGCCAAGACGGCGGTCGCCAATATCGACAAGCTTACCGGCCCGGAATGGTATCCGATCTTCAAGGATCTGCACGCCGGCATGATCCTCGAACTCGCAAACAAGGAAAAGGACGCAGGCAGCCGCTTCGAGCGCGCCTACAAGCTCGATGATTCCATGCTACGCATTTGCGACGCCTATGCGCGCTGGCTGTCGCGCAACAAGGACGCGGCGGCGGCTGTCGGTATCTACGAGGCCTTCGACAAGAAGCTGCCGCGGCATCCGCTGGTGCAGGACAGCATGCGCGAGGTAAAGGCCGGCAAGAAATTACCGCCGCTGATCGAGACCGCGCAGGCCGGCGCCGCCGAAGCGCTGTACGGCATTGGTGCGACGCTCACCCGCCGCGGCGGCGAGGATCTGGCGCTGGTCTATCTGCAGCTCGCGCTTTATCTGCAGCCCAATCACGCGCTGGCGCTGCTTTCGCTCGCCGATCTCTATGAGTTCGTGAAGAAACCGGCAATGGCGATCAAGATCTATGAGCGGATGCCGGCGAGTTCGCCGCTAAAGCGCAACGCGCAGATCCAGCTCGCCACCAATCTCGACGCCGCCGACCGAAGCGACGAGGCGATCAAGATCCTGAAAGAGGTCACCACCGAAGACCCCAAGGATATCGAAGCCGTCATGGCGCTCGGCAATATCGAGCGCGGCCGCAAGAAGTTCGCCGATTGCACGGCTACCTATTCCAAGGCGGTCGCCGTGATGCCCGCCGCAGCCGACAAGAACACCTGGGTCACCTATTACTATCGCGGCATTTGCGAGGAGCGTTCCAAGCAGTGGAGCAAGGCCGAGGCCGACATGCGCAAGGCGCTCGAGATGCAGCCCGAACAGCCGCATGTGCTGAACTATCTCGGCTACTCCTGGATCGACCAGGGCATCAACCTCGACGAAGGCATGAAAATGATCAAGCGCGCCGTCGATCAGCGTCCCGACGACGGCTACATCGTGGACTCGCTCGGCTGGGCTTTCTACCGCATCGGCAATTACGAAGACGCGGTGAAGAACCTCGAGCGCGCGATCGATCTCAAGCCCGAGGATCCGACCATCAACGACCACCTTGGCGACGCCTATTGGCGCATCGGGCGCACGCTGGAAGCCAAGTTCCAGTGGGCCCATGCCCGCGACCTGAAGCCCGAGGCGGAGGAATTGCCGAAGATCGAGGCCAAGATCTCCAACGGCCTGCCCGAGGACACTTCGTCGGCGGCTTCCGCCGACAAGAAAAAAGAAGACGGCAAGGGCGGCTAAAGGGCGGCTAAAGGGCGGCTGATCGAAAGGCTTGGGGGCTGTTCGGCGATGCCGGCGTTGATTGAAGAGGGGCGTGCCAAGGTCAACCTGACCCTGCGGGTGGTTGGCCGCCGCACTGACGGCTATCACGATATCGAAAGTGTGGTGGCGTTTGCCGACTGTGCCGATCGCTTGACCTTGACCCCTGGTTCCGAATTGACGTTGCAGATGTCAGGGCCACTGGCGGAAGCCTGTGGCGCGACCTCGGATAATCTGGTGCTGAAGGCCGCGCGCCTGCTCGGCCACCGCGTGCCTGACATGAAGGTCGGAAGTTTCACGCTCGACAAGGTGTTGCCGGTCGCGGCCGGTATCGGCGGCGGTTCGGCCGATGCTGCCGCTGCACTGCGCCTGCTGGCACAGTTGAACGGTCTGTCGCTCGACGACGAACGGCTGCTTGAGGTCGCGCTTGCGACTGGCGCCGATGTGCCGGTCTGCCTCGCCTCGCGGGCCTGTGACATGACCGGTGTCGGCGAGACGTTGATGCCGCTCAGCCTGCCGATCATGCCGTGCGTGATGGCCAACCCGTGCGCTCCCGTCGCGACCAAGGACGTGTTCACGGCGCTCGGTCTGCGCTATGGCGAACTCTTGGTCGGCGCTACCGACATCTTCCGCGGCACTGCCTGGCCGGAAGCTGGCGCCTCGGTCGAGGACTGGGTCGAAATCCTGGCGGACGGTACCAACGATCTGGAAGCGCCGGCGACCCGTATTCAGCCGGTGATCGGTGAAGTAATCGCGGCGCTCAACTCCACCAATGGCGCCTGGCTGGCACGGATGTCGGGCTCCGGCGCGACCTGTTTTGCGATCTATGAAAACACCGCCGACGCTGGCCGCGCCGCGGAAAAAATCCGGCGCGATCACCACGACTGGTGGATCCATGCCGGGACACTGAGCTAGCTCACCGCCGGCCGCCGCACCAACGCCAGCGAAATGCCAAGCCCAGCCATGAACAGCCCCGATCCCTGCCGCAAGCGTTGCAGCAGCCCGGGCCTGCCCACGAAACCGGCGCGCGCGGTCGCTGCCATCATCACCACGATAACATCGGCGAGCGTGTTGAGCGCGACCGAGATCAGGCCGAGCGCCATGAACTGGAGGGCAGCGTGGCCGCCGGCCGGCTCGATAAATTGCGGAATGAACGCCAGAAAGAACACCGCGGTCTTCGGATTCAAGGCTTCGACCATGACGCCTTCCCGAAAGGCCCGCTCTGCGCCCGCCGGGCTGATCCCCTCCGGCATTGCTTGTCGGCCTTCGCGAAAGGTCCGGATGCCAAGCCAGACCAGATAGAGGGCGCCCGCGAATTTGAGCGCAGTGAACAGTTCGGCACTGGCGAGGATGATGGCCGAAACCCCAAGGGCGCCAGCGACCACGTGGACAAGTCCGCCAAGCGCGGTCCCGAGCGTCGAGGCGATGCCGGCTTTCCGGCCGCCCGAAAGCGTCCTTGCCGCGACGTAAAAGATTCCGGGCCCGGGGACAGCGGCGATGACCAACGCGGCGGCCAGAAACAGCGGAAAATTCGCGCCGTTCATCAATGCGAGCGCGCCAGGCAGAACGCCACGACCTGTTCGAGTGCGGTCTTCATTGGTGAAGCCGGAAACAGCGCCAGCGCATCGACGGCCATCGCGCTGTAATGCTGGGCGCGGCTGATCGTATCTTCCAGCGCGCGATGCTTGGTCATCAGGCCGATCGCGTGATCGAGATCGCCACCGCCGATCTCGCCGCGCTCCAGCGCCTTGACCCAGAATGCGCGTTCGCTGGCATTGCCGCGGCGGAACGCCAGCACAACCGGCAGCGTGATCTTGCCCTCGCGGAAGTCGTCGCCGATGTTCTTGCCGAGCTTGGCGGCCTTGCCGCCATAGTCCAGCACGTCATCGACGAGTTGGAACGCGATGCCGAGATTCATGCCGACCGAACGGCAGGCGGTCTGTTCGGCCTTCGGCCGGTTGGCGATCACGGGCCCGACTTCGCAGGCGGCTGCGAACAACTCCGCCGTCTTGCCCCGGATGACCGCGAGATATTCGTCCTCGGTGGTTGCGGTGTTCTTGGCGGCGGCCAGTTGCATCACTTCGCCCTCGGCGATCGTGGCGGCCGCCGAGGACAGGATGTCGAGCGCACGCAGCGAGCCGACTTCGACCATCATGCGGAAGGCCTGGCCGAGCAGGAAGTCGCCAACCAGCACGCTCGCCTCATTGCCCCACAGCATCCGCGCCGACAGCTTGCCGCGCCGCAGTTCGCTTTCGTCGACCACGTCGTCGTGGAGGAGAGTTGCGGTATGCATGAATTCGACGGAGGCGGCGAGCTTGATATGGCCATCGCCGGAATAGCCGGTGAGGTTGGCCATCGCCAGCGTCAGCATCGGGCGCAGCCGTTTTCCGCCCGAGGAGATCAGGTGGTTGGCGACCTCGGGAATCATGGTGACTTCCGAACCGGTCCGCGACAGGATCGTGGCGTTGACCCGCTCCATGTCGGCGGCGACGAGCCCGACCAGGTCATCGATCGAAGCGTTCGACGGGCTTTCGAAAGGTACAATAACCGCCACGCTGGTCTCCACTTTTGCCCAATTCGCACTATCCTTACCTACAATAGAAAGTGCAGGCTGAAGCGGCAAGGGCACGAAGCGGTTGACATCGGTCGACAGGTCGTCGCACCGGGGCAGTTGAGGAGAACGCAAATTGCGGGAATTGGTTCGGACCAACGATATCGTGCTGGTTTCCGCAATCGGCGCGCTGCTCGACGGCGCTAACATCCACCATCTGGTGCTGGACCAGAACATGAGCATCATCGAGGGGTCGCTGGGCGTGCTGCCGCGCCGTATCCTGGTCCATGAGGACGACAACCGCGAGGCGCGCCAGCTGCTGGCCGATGCCGGCCTCGCCCATGAATTGCGGGCCGATGACTGACCCCGCCCTCGATGTCACCGAGGATGCATTTCTCGGCGGAGGCTTGCGCTTGCTGCAATTGAAATCGGGGCATCGCGCCGGACACGATGCCATGTTGCTGGCGGCTGCGACGCCGGCGCGCCCGGGCGACCGCGTGGCCGATCTCGGCGCCGGTGTCGGCGCCGCGGGCCTGGCGGTCGCCAGGCGCGTAGGTGACATCGATCTCGTGCTGGTCGAGATCGATGCGACGCTCGCCGGCCTCGCCCGTGCCAATGCGGCTTCGAATGCGCTTTCCGCCGACGTGATCGTGCTCGATATCGAATCTTCCGCCGACGCTTTCGCGGCCGCCAATCTCTCGCCCGACAGCGTCGACGTCGTCTTGATGAATCCGCCGTTCAATGATTCAGCGCGGCATCGCGTCTCGACGGACCGCGCGCGCGGCATTGCGCATGTGGCGACCGCAACCACGCTGGCGAACTGGATTCATGCGGCGCGACGTATCCTCAAATCAAGGGGCATGCTGACGCTGATCTGGCGTGCCGACGGCATTGCCGAGGTGCTGGCGGCGCTCGATCACGGTTTCGGGAGTCTCGAAATCTTGCCGGTTCACGGTGACATGAACGGCCCGGCGAATCGCATTTTGATTCGCGCCACCAAGGGTGGGCGCGCCCCAACGCAAATCCATTACGCCCTGATGCTCAATGATGAGCCAGGCGTGCCCAATAAAAAGGTACAGGAGATTTTGGCGGGGAAGGGGATATTGCCCCTGGCGAATCCGTAAGGGTGGCCGGGCGCACGCGACTGCAGCTGGTCTGGAGCGGAAAAGCTATTGCGGGAGTGTTTCTGACTGCCGTTTCGGCGCCGAAGTGAAATGTACCGCGGTCAAAAGGGCGACGATGAGCATTATCAGCAGATAGATTTTCATGTCACTCTCCGCTGCGCCATTGCAGCCCTGACAGCCACAATGCAAAAGGCATTCCAGCCCTGCTTGGTTCCCGCTCTTCCAATGACAGTGGCGGGATAAAAAATGGTTAATTCGAGGTGACGGCATGAGTGAACAAATTAGTGATCGCGCCGGACTGCCGGGCCTCGTCGAACGGCTGAAGGAATTCGTTCCGGCGAAATACCGGCGCGGGGCGGCGGTCGTGCCGGTGGTACGGTTGGCCGGCGTGATCGGCGCGGTGACGCCATTGCGGCCGGGCATGTCGCTGGCGGGCATCGCCAGGACGCTCGAGCGCGCATTCGCCATCAGGAATGCCAAGGCCGTTGCGCTCGTGATCAATTCGCCCGGCGGCTCGCCGGTACAATCGCGGCAAATCTATTTGCGGATCAGGCAGCTCGCCGCGGAAAAGAAATTGCCGGTCTTGGTGTTCGTCGAGGACGTCGCGGCATCCGGCGGCTACATGATCGCCTGCGCGGGCGACGAGATCTTCTGCGATCCGTCCTCGATTCTCGGATCGATCGGCGTGGTCGGCGGCACCTTTGGATTCCAGGAACTGATCAAGAAAATCGGGGTCGAGCGCAGGCTTTATACGGCGGGCGCGCACAAGGCGATGCTCGATCCGTTCCTGCCTGAAAATCCCGATGATGTGTCGCGGGTCAAGGCGCTTCAGCGCGAGATCCATGCGATCTTCATTGCGCTGGTCAAGCAGAGCAGGGGCAGCCGCCTCAAGGGCGCCGACGACGTGCTGTTCACCGGCGAATATTGGGCGGGCGAAAGCTCGGTGTCGCTGGGCCTGGCGGATGCCATCGGCGATCTCCGTTCGACGCTCCGCGCCCGCTACGGCGAGAAGGTGCTGACCCCGGTGATTGCGCCCGCCAGTGGGATGCTGTCCGGTCTGTTGGGCCGGCGGTCGCCCGGGGCGGGCTCGCTCGGTGCGCTCGATGGAATCGGGGGCCTGCCGGACGAACTGATCTCGGCGCTCGAAGCCCGGGCAATTTGGGCCAAATTCGGGTTCTAGGGGTCCCCGAGCCGCGCCATTTAGTCCTAAAGGCGGGAATTGCGGCGCAGGCCGGCTTGCGCGAGAATGCGCCTATTGGGGGCCTGACAGACGTGAACGACAAGGATCGACCGATGCCGCCGTTGATCGCATTCGCAGGGGCCCTGGGTGGGCTGGCCGTGGTCCGCTGGGCTTACAAGACCGCCGTCCGGATCAATAAGGAATTGGAAGACGCGCGGATGGCCCGCGTTGCCGAGGCTGCCAGATCAGGCGATATTCCGACCCTGCGGCGGGACCCCGTCACCGGCGCTTACCGGCCGGGCTAAACCTCCCGATTTGCCTGATGTCAGCGGTACCGGCTTGCCGGCATCGCCTTGATTCCCCACGCCGCCGCCGATACGGTCCCGCGCGCCTAAAACCCCCTCGCGAGACCGATTCTGCCGATGGACGCCTTGCCTGCCCATATGCGCCCGGAACGTTCGTTCCAGGGCTTCATCCTCACGCTACAACAGTTCTGGGCGGATCAGGGCTGCGTGATCTTGCAGCCCTACGACATGGAAATGGGCGCCGGCACCTTTCATCCGGCGACGACGTTGCGCGCGCTCGGCCCGAAGCGATGGAATGCGGCCTATGTGCAGCCGTCGCGCCGGCCCAAGGATGGCCGTTACGGTGAAAATCCCAACCGGATGCAACATTATTACCAGTTTCAGGTGATCATGAAGCCATCGCCACCGAATCTTCAGGACCTTTATCTGAAGTCGCTGGCCGCGATCGGCATCGATTCCAGCCTGCACGACCTCCGCTTTGTCGAGGACGATTGGGAGAGCCCGACGCTGGGCGCCTGGGGGCTCGGCTGGGAGTGCTGGTGCGACGGCATGGAAGTGAGCCAGTTCACCTACTTCCAGCAGGTCGCGGGCGTGGAATGCGCTCCTGTCGCCGGCGAACTGACCTACGGGCTCGAGCGTCTGGCGATGTATGTGCAGGGCGTCGACCGCGTCTACGACCTCAACTTCAATGGCCGCGAGGGTGCCGACAAGGTGACCTATGGCGACGTGTTCCTGCAGGCCGAGCAGGAATATTCCCGGCACAATTTCGAATACGCCGACACCGCGATGTTGTTCGAGCAGTTCAAGATGGCGGAAGAGGCCTGCAAGAAATATCTCGCGGCCGGATGGCGTGAAGGCAGCAACCAACGCGAACATCTGATGGCGCTGCCGGCCTATGACCAGTGCATCAAGGCCAGCCACATCTTCAATCTGCTCGATGCCCGCGGCGTCATCTCGGTGACGGAACGGCAGAGCTACATTATGCGTGTGCGCGAACTGGCAAAGGCTTGCGGCGAAGCCTGGGTCCACACCGAAGCAGGCAGGGCGGCTTGAGCGAAACGATTTTGGAACTGAGCATTTCAGCGAGCACGAACCTGCTCCCCTCCCTCCGCGCGCGAAGCGCGTGGCGGGGAGGGGTCGGGGGTGGGGGGTGGATGTCACGGAGAACGCCGCGTGCCGTCGACAAGCGCGTTCCGCGCGCTCGAGCCTTGCGTCGTGACGCGACCGAGGCCGAGAAGAACCATTGGCAACAATTGCGACAACCTCCATTCAAGGAGCATCACTTTCGGCGTCAGGCCACGATCGGTTCTTACTTTGCCGACTTCGCCAGCCATCAGCTCAGGATTGTCATCGAGGTGGATGGCGGGCAGCATTTGGATAGCGCTACAGATGATCGGCGAACCGCGTATCTCGCGTCTGAAGGCTACCGTGTTCTGAGATTCTGGAATAACGACGTTCTGGCCAATTTGTCCGGCGTTCTCGCGACCATCGATAGAGCCGTCAACGCCGATAGACCCCCCACCCCCGACCCCTCCCCACCGCAAGCGGGGGGAGGGGAGTAGAGCCAATGCCTGATCTGTTGCTCGAACTGTTCTCCGAAGAAATCCCTGCCCGCATGCAGGCGAAGGCGGCGGACGATCTGCGTCGCATGGTGACCGACAAGCTGGTCGCCGAAGGATTGGTCTATGACGGCGCTAAGGCCTTCACGACGCCGCGGCGGCTGACGCTGACGGTGCATGGCATTCCGGCGCGGCAGCCCGACCTGAAGGATGAACGCCGCGGACCGAAAGTCGGCGCGCCCGATGCCGCCGTGCAAGGTTTTCTGAAATCGACCGGTCTCGCCTCGCTCGACGAGGCAAAAATCCAGCGCGACCCGAAGAAGGGCGACTTCTATGTCGCGCTGATCGAGAAGCCCGGCCGCGCCACGCTCGACGTGCTTGCCGACATATTGCCGGTGATCGTGCGGACTTTTCCGTGGCCGAAGTCGATGCGTTGGGGCGAGCGCTCGGCCAAATCAGGCTCGCTGAGCTGGGTGCGGCCGCTGCATTCGATCATTGCGACCTTTGGGCTGGAGACCGAAGAGCCCGAATTGGTGAAATTTGCGATCGACGGCATTGAGGCCGGCCAGACCACCTATGGCCACCGCTTCATGGCGCCGGCCGCGATCCCGGTGCGCCGGTTCGAGGATTACGAAGCCAAACTGAAGGCCGCCAAGGTCGTGCTCGACCCGCAGGCGCGCAAGGACATCATCCTGGCCGATGCCGAGCAGCTGGCATTCGCTCAAGGCTTTGAGCTGGTCGAGGACCAGGGGCTGCTCGATGAGGTCTCGGGCCTGGTCGAATGGCCGGTGGTGCTGATGGGATCGTTCGACAAGGAATTTTTGTCGATCCCTGATGAAGTGATCCGCGCCACCATCCGCAACAACCAGAAATGCTTCGTGGTGAGCGATCCCAGAACCGGAAAGCTCACCAACAAATTCATCCTGACCGCCAACATCGAAGCCAGCGACGGCGGCCAGGCGATCATCGCCGGCAACGAGCGGGTGATCCGGGCGCGGCTGAGTGATGCAAAGTTCTTCTACGAGACCGACCTGAAGACCAAGCTCGAAGACCGGCTGCCGAAATTCGAGAACATCGTGTTTCACGAGAAGCTCGGTACGCAGGGGCAGCGAATCAAGCGGATCGAACGGCTGGCGGCGGAAATCGCTGCCGTCTTGTGGAAGCAGCGGGTGACCTATTTCGACGGCAAGTTTCTGAATGCAGACGATTTCAGGGATGAGCAGCAATATACTCGTGATGTCCGCCGCGCGACGAAGCTAGCCAAGGCGGATTTGCTGACCGAAGTGGTCGGCGAATTCCCGGAGTTGCAGGGCTTGATGGGAAAATACTACGCGCTGGCGCAAGGCGAAGCTGCGTCTGTCGCCGCCGCGAGCGAGGAACATTACAAGCCGCAGGGGCCGGCCGATCGTGTGCCGGACAATCCGATAAGTGTCGCGGTTGCGGTAGCAGACAAGCTTTATTCGCTAGTAGGCTTTTGGATAATCGACGAGAAGCCGACCGGATCAAAGGATCCTTTCGCGCTAAGAAGGGCTGCGCTTGGTGCGATTCGGATCGTTTGTGAAAACGGCATTCGTCTTAACCTTCTACCCTTGTTTGATAAGGTTGCTGCGGCGTTTCCCCCCGATCTCCCGGGTGAGCAAAACAGCGAAGCATATGCCGCGCATCGGCTCTCATTGCAGTCAGACATGGGCCCCAAAAGAGACCCGCGCTACTTCGTTTCATGGGAGTTGCTTACGTTCTTCGCCGACCGCCTGAAAGTCCAGCTCCGCGACCAGCGCGCGCGGCACGATCTTGTCGATGCCGTGTTCGCGCTTGAGGGCCAGGACGATCTCCTGATGGTGGTGCGCCGCGTCGAGGCGCTCGGAAAATTCCTCGACACTGACGACGGCAAGAACCTGCTCGCAGGCACAAAACGCGCCAGCAACATCCTCTCGATCGAGGAAAAGAAGGACAAGCGCACTTTTGACGGCGCGCCGGACACTGGCCTTTACAAGCTCGACGAGGAAAAGGCGCTGGCCAAGGCGATCGATCAGGTGAAGACCGAAGCAGGCACGGCTGTGGCCAAGGAAGACTTTGCCGCAGCCATGAGTGCGATGGCAAAGCTGCGTCCGGCGGTCGATGCGTTCTTTGACAAGGTCAAGGTCAATGACGATGAACCAAAAGTGCGCGAGAACCGACTGAAGCTGTTGAACGAAATCCGCGCGGCGACGCGTGCGGTTGCGGATTTTTCCAAAATCGAGGGTTGAATCGTGGATCGCAAGACGCTGGCCGCTTACGATTCTGATCCGGCAGCGTTCGCCAAAGACTGGCACGACCAGCCGGACCCTCGCGACTTGCAGGAAGTCGTCGAGCGCTTTTTCGTCCGCGGCGGCAATTCGGCCGATATCGGCTGCGGCAGTGGCCGCGAGGTTGGCTGGCTCAACGCCAACGGTTTTTCGGCCGCAGGCTTCGACGCTTCGGAAGGCCTGCTGGCGGAAGCGCGCCGGCGCTATCCAGGACTGAAATTCGCACATGCCGAATTGCCCGATCTGCGCGGCATTGCCGCCCGCGCCTACGATAATGTGCTGTGCGAGACCGTGATCATGCATCTGGAGCGCGCGCGGATCGCGGCCGCGGTCCGCCGCCTGCTCGACATCGTCAAGCCCAGCGGCATTCTTTACTTGAGCTGGCGCGTCACCGAGAGCGCCGATTTGCGTGACGCCCAAGGGCGTCTTTATGCGGCGTTCGATGCTTCGCTGGTGCTGGCGGAATTGAAAACGGCAGCGTTGCTGCTCGATGAAGAGGTCGTCAGCGCCTCGTCAGCCAAGAAGATTCACCGCCTCGTCGTCAAGAAACCGGGTCTCGAGATCAGAGAATAGCGCGCACCGTGGTCCCAAAGAAAAGCCCCGCCCGAGGGGGAAGTCGGGCGGGGCTTTCTGTCCGGTCGTATCTCGCGCACATCCGCTTGCGCGGCGCCCGGACTAATCGTTCAGGCTTACTCGACCACCTGAACGATGCGACGCGAACGCGGTTCGACCAGCACGGTCTGGCCGTTCACCACGGTGTAGCGAAAGGGTGTCGCGCCAAACGTCTGCGGCACGTCGTAATAGGTGATGCCGGCTTCCGGCAGCACGCCGCCGACCACCACGCGATCCGGGATGGTGTAGGTCGGCACCCGCTCACGCACGATGTATTCACGGAAGGCCGGGCGCTGTTCGACGGCGATGCCCTCGTCGTCATTGATGACCACGGTGCCGCCGCGGACGACGCCCGTCGTGACCGTGGCCTGCGCCTGTGCCGCAACTGGTGCAGCCATCGCGCCAGCGATCGCTGCAATGGCGAGTATTTTGTTCCGCATGTCCAACTCCCTGACGAGAAGCGCGCCGGCAAGCCAGCGCAGATTGCGGTCCAATTCATCGCGCGCGGCATTGTTCCGGAAAAAGGGCGGTCTCATCCGTGACATTTCTGCGGAATTATTGCGAAGGTCGGAACCCGTTGGCAGCGCCCGGCGTCTTCTATTCCGGAACCGCGCCAGCGGTTAAGTTGCCACCCGCGATTCGATTTTTCCCAAATCATCCGGAGACATTGCAATGACCATCACTGCTGCGCACGTTCCCGCTATCGTCGCCCTGATCGCGGGTATTTTGATCTTGATCATGCCGCGGCTCTTAAATTTCATTGTAGCCATCTACCTGATCTTCGTTGGCCTGGTCGGCCTTGGCGTGCTCCGGATGTTTCACCTCTAGGGCGGGAAAGGGGGAGTTCGCGGCTTGCGCGGAACCTCTCAAAGTGGTGTAAGGCGCGCATCTTCTCCCCCTCCTTTCGGATGATTGTCTGCCATGGCCAAAGCCGTTGCGAAGTCCAAGAAAACCGTAGCGAAATCAAAGCCTTCCAAGGCCGGCCCGGCGGCCTCGGCCCGCAAGGCCCTGAGCAAGAGCCCGGCCAAGCCGGTTGCCAAGGTTTTCAAGAAGACTGCCAAGAAGACGGTGGCGACCAAGCCAGCAGTGGAGACGGTAAAATCCGGCAAGTGGGTCTATACGTTCGGCGACGGCAAGGCCGAGGGCAAAGCGGGCTTGCGCGATCTGCTCGGCGGCAAGGGAGCCAACCTCGCCGAAATGGCCAATCTCGGCCTGCCGGTGCCTCCCGGTTTCACCATTCCGACCTCGGTGTGCACCTATTTCTACGCCCACAACAAATCTTATCCGCCCGCATTAAAGGCGCAGGTCGAGAAGGCGCTGGAGCATGTCGGCAAATTGACTGGCAAGGCGTTCGGCGATTCCAGGAATCCGCTGCTGGTTTCCGTCCGCTCCGGCGGCCGCGCCTCGATGCCGGGGATGATGGATACCGTCCTCAATCTGGGTCTCAACGACCAGACCGTCGAAGCGCTCGCCGAATTGTCCGGCGACCGCCGGTTCGCCTATGACAGCTATCGCCGCTTCATCACCATGTATTCGGACGTGGTGCTCGGCTTCGAGCATCATCACTTCGAGGACATCCTGGACACATTCAAGGACGGCCAGGGCTACACGCTCGACACGGACCTTACCGGCGACGACTGGGTCCAGTTGGTCGGCCAGTACAAGGATGCGGTGGCGCGCGAGACCGGCAGCGAATTCCCGCAGGATCCCCACGCTCAATTGTGGGGCGCGATTGGTGCGGTGTTCTCATCCTGGATGAACGCGCGCGCGGTGACCTATCGCCGCCTGCATGACATTCCGGAATCCTGGGGCACGGCCGTCAACGTGCAGGCCATGGTGTTCGGCAATATGGGCGAGACCTCGGCGACAGGCGTTGCGTTCACCCGCAATCCCTCCACTGGGGAGAGCAAGTTGTACGGCGAATTCCTGATCAACGCGCAGGGCGAGGACGTGGTGGCGGGCATCCGCACGCCGCAGGACATCACCGAATATGCGCGTCAGGAATCCGGTTCCGACAAGGCGTCGATGGAAACCGCGATGCCGGAAGCGTTCAAGGAGCTGACGCGGATCTACACGCTGCTCGAAAAGCACTACCGCGACATGCAGGACATGGAGTTCACGGTCGAGCAGGGCAAATTGTGGATGCTGCAGACCCGCGGCGGCAAGCGCACCGCAAAGGCCGCGCTGCGAATTGCCGTCGAGCTCGCCAATGAGGGCCTGATCTCGAAAAAGGACGCGGTGATGCGGATCGACCCCGCCTCGCTCGACCAGTTGCTGCATCCGACCATCGATCCCGCGGCCAAGCGCGACGTCATCGCGACCGGCCTGCCGGCCTCGCCGGGCGCGGCGTCCGGTGAAATCGTGTTTTCGTCCGACGAAGCCGCCAAGCTGCAGGCCGACGGCCGCAACGTCATTCTGGTCCGCGTCGAGACCAGTCCGGAAGACATTCACGGTATGCATGCCGCCGAAGGCATTTTGACTACCCGCGGCGGCATGACCTCACACGCCGCCGTGGTGGCGCGCGGCATGGGCAAGCCCTGCGTCTCCGGCTGCGGCACCATTCGCGTCGATTACGGCCGCGGCACCATGAGCATCGGCACACGCACCTTCAAGACCGGCGATATCATCACCATCGACGGATCGGTCGGCCAGGTGCTGGCCGGGCGGATGCCGATGATCGAACCAAAGCTGTCGGGCGAATTCGGCACACTGATGGGCTGGGCCGACGCCGTCCGCAAGCTCGGCGTTCGCGTCAACGCCGACACGCCGGAAGATGCGCGCACCGCGATCAAGTTCGGCGGCGAGGGCATCGGACTTTGCCGCACCGAACACATGTTCTTCGAGGAGACCCGCATCCGCACCGTGCGCGAGATGATCCTCTCCGAGGACGAGCAGTCGCGCCGTGCGGCGCTGTCAAAACTGTTGCCGATGCAGCGCGCGGATTTCGTCGAGCTGTTCGAGATCATGAAGGGCCTGCCGGTCACGATCCGTCTGCTCGATCCGCCGTTGCACGAGTTCCTGCCGCACACCCAGGCCGAGATCGAGGAAGTCGCCCGCGCGATGAACGCTGATCCGCGCAAGCTCGCCGATCGCGCCCGCGATCTCGCCGAGTTCAACCCGATGCTGGGTTTCCGCGGTTGCCGTCTTGCGATCGCCTATCCGGAAATCGCCGAGATGCAGGCGCGCGCGATCTTTGAAGCTGCGGTCGAAGCCGAAAAGCGCACCGGCAAGGCGGTCGGCCTCGAGGTGATGGTGCCGCTGATCGCGACCAAGGCCGAGTTCGATCTGGTCAAGGCGCGGATCGATGCCACCGCGCAGTCCGTGATGAAGGAAACCGGAAAGAAGCTGAGCTACCAGGTCGGCACCATGATCGAGCTGCCGCGCGCGTGCCTGATGGCCGGCGACGTCGCGCACACCGCCGAGTTCTTCTCGTTCGGCACCAACGATTTGACGCAGACCACCTACGGCATCAGCCGCGACGACGCGGCGAGCTTCCTTGGCACTTATGTCAGCAAGGGTATCCTCGAGATCGATCCGTTCATTTCGGTCGACCGCGACGGCGTCGGTGAACTTGTCAAGATCGGCGTCGCGCGCGGGCGCAAGACGCGGCCCAATCTCAAGGTCGGCATCTGCGGCGAACATGGCGGCGACCCGGCCTCCGTCGCGTTCTGCCACGAGATCGGGCTCGACTACGTCTCGTGCTCGCCCTATCGCGTGCCGATCGCGCGGCTTGCGGCGGCGCAAGCAGCCCTCGGCAAGACGGTCGCCAGCCAGGCGTGAGACGGCGCGGCCGTCATTGCGAGGAGCGTTAGCGACGAAGCAATCCATTTTTCGCGTGTTGAGCGCAATGGATTGCTTCGCTTCGCTCGCAATGACGGTGAGGTGTCGATCACGAGTCCCGTAGCTTCACGGGAACTCGCGAATTTTCTTCATCATCTTCGTTGACGGGATGTTTACCACTTTCATCGTGCGCCCGTTTACCAACACTTCTCATACGCTGAACGAAATGCGTGCGATTTCTTGCGTGTTGCATGCAAGCCACGCCGATTAACTCCGCGGCAACCTAAATTCGGTACCAACAAAAAAGGTCGAATTGCACGGATGTACTGACGTTCGATCGCGTCTTGTAAGCGTTGCGTGAGCGTATCGATGTTTGTGTTGCGTAACCGGCCGAAGGGCGCGCGGTTCGCGTCCTTCGGTCTCGGTCTTTGCGTCTTCGCATTGATGCCGACCGAGATCGGATATCAGGATATCGCGTCCCTGCTGGCCCGGCAGCCGGGCGTCGCCGAACGCTGGCAGAAGCGGGTGTTCTCCGCCGTCGGCACCATCCAGGTCGCGACTTTCAGCTTCGGCCGTCCGATCGGAACCTCGTCGCCGCAGACCGCGACCTTCAGGCTCGCAAGCCTCGACAATCAGGGCATCGACATCACGGGTTCGGTGACGCGCAATCCGATCGTGGCGCCCCCGCCGCGGTATCAGGCCGCAGATTTCCCCAGGGTTGATCGCACGCTGAAGGGCGATCGCCTTGTGGTGGCGCCGCCGGTCCCTGCGGAAACCGCAATACCCGCCGGGAGCGCGCCGGCCGTCGAGGATCCCTCGACCTCAAACGCTTTCGTGGCGGGTGCCAAGACTGCCGCAACGACGCCTTCCGTCGACCGTGCGCCGCTCGATCCCGAACTTCAGGCCGCACTGAGCGCGCCGCCGCTGCCGCAATTCGACGTGTCGATGTCGCTCGAAGCCAACCCGCTGGACGACAAGCCGCTCGATGGGCTCAAGGGCGCCGGTGAAGCGCCGTCGGCAGTGCTCTCCCCCGCGCCGCCGCGCGACGCTTTCTCCTTCAAGACCTCGAGCCTGTTCTTCGGCTCGTCGCTCGGCTCGCCCGAAAGCATCGAACGCTGGCGGCCTGGCGAGGAGCCCATCGTCATGATGCCCGGCGCGGTTCCCGATCCCGACATGAAGATCATGGCCTCGCTCCCGGTCGATGCCGACGGGCCGGTTCGGGCCGGCGAGATGGGCGAGAGCATTGCGCCGAAGGGCGAGGTCAATTCCGACAATCAACGCGCCAAGACGCCGGCCGAACGGCTCGGCCTGTTCGATACGAAGTCGCGCGCCAAGTCGGAAAAATGTCTGGCGGAAGCCGTCTATTTCGAGGCCCGCGGCGAAGCGGTGCGCGGCCAGATCGCTGTGGCGCAGGTGGTGATGAACCGTGCCTTCTCCGGCAAATATCCGGATACGGTGTGCGGCGTGGTCTACCAGAACAAGCACCGCCATCTCGCCTGCCAGTTCACTTTCGCTTGCGACAACAATCCCGACGTCATCCGCGAGCCCGAAATGTGGGACCGCGCGCAGAAGATCGCAAAAGCGATGCTCGACGGCCAGCTGTGGCTGCCGGAAGTCGACAGGTCGACGCACTACCATGCCTATTGGGTGCGCCCGTCCTGGGTCAACGAGATGAAGAAGATGTACAAGTTCGGCGTGCATACCTTCTATCGGCCGCGCGCCTGGGGCGACGGCAGCGATGCGCCAAGCTGGGGCACGCCCGCTGCGACCGCCGAAATCTCCGCCAAGCTCGCCGAAGCCGCGCAGAGCTCTGCCGAACAGGCCAGCGCGAAGCGGTAGAGTCCCGACGAGTAGAGCGGGCTTCCATTCAGCTCCTTCCGTCCGATTGCACTCGCCGATTTTGCAAGGCTGCCCTGCAGCTGCGACGCTGCCCTTGGATTTCCATGCGAATGCATTAATTCCACCGAAACGCACCCGATCGACCTATTCCGGTCCGGGTCCGAACATCGGGGGACCAATGGCCGTCACCGCAGACAACCTTCGCACGGCCGCATCCTGGCGGACGCCGCTGGTGATCATCATTTGCGGGTGCGCCATCGCGCTGTTGAGTTTCGGGCCGCGATCGAGCCTTGGTTTCCTGATTCAGCCGATGAGCCGGGAGTTTACCTGGGGCCGCGACGTGTTCGGCCTCGCGCTGGCGCTGCAAAACCTGTTGTGGGGACTTGGCCAGCCGATCGCGGGCGCGATCGCCGATCGCTTCGGTCTCTTGCGCGTGATGGTCGTCGGCGCGCTCTTGTATGCCGGCGGTCTGCTGTTGATGCGCTATGCCGCTACCCCGCTTTCGCTCGATCTTGGCGCCGGCGTCATGATCGGCTTCGGCCTCTCGGGTTGTTCGTTCAATCTGGTGCTGTCCGCGTTCAGCAAGCTGCTGCCGCCGGAGCGGCGCGGCATCGCGCTCGGTGCCGGGACCGCGGCCGGCTCGTTCGGGCAATTCCTGTTCGCCCCCTTCGGCGTGGCCATGATCGACAATTTCGGCTGGCAGGCGGCGCTGACGGTGTTCGCTGTGCTGATGCTATTGATCGTGCCGCTGTCGCTCGCGCTCTCGACGCCGCCCGCGACGTCGTCGAATGTCCCGGTCGCCGACCAGCAATCGTTCAAGACGGCGCTGGCGGAAGCGTTCGGCCATCGCTCCTATGTGCTGCTGGTGCTCGGCTTCTTCACCTGCGGCTTTCAGCTCGCCTTCATCACCGTTCATCTGCCGGCCTTTTTGTCCGATCGCGGCGTATCGGCACAGACCGGCGGCTGGGTGGTCGCGGCCATCGGCCTTTTCAACATCGTAGGCTCGCTCAGCGTCGGCTGGCTGCAGAACAAGTTTCCGAAGCGCTACATCCTGTCGCTGATCTATTTTGCCCGCGCGATGTCGATCGTGGCCTTCATCTCGTTCCCGATCACGACCTTCTCCGCGATCGTGTTCGGTGCCGCGACCGGCCTGACCTGGCTCTCGACGGTGCCCCCGACCTCGGCGCTTGTGGCGCTGATGTTCGGCACCCGATGGTTCGCCACTTTGTATGGCTGTGCCTTTGTCAGCCATCAGGTCGGCGGTTTCCTCGGCGTCTGGCTCGGCGGCATCGTGTTCGAGCAATTTGGCTCCTACACGCCGATCTGGTGGCTCTCGGTACTGTTCGGGCTGTTGTCGGCGCTGATCAACCTGCCGATCGTGGAACAACCGGTCGCGCGCCCTGTTGCGCAGCCCGCCTGATCCGGTAAACACTCCCCCGACAGACAAAGTTTTGGGGAGTTTGCCGTGGGCACGTTCAAGGCCATCAGGATCGACAAGACGGATAAAGGCACCACCGCCTCGCTGACGCAGTTCGACGAAGCCGAATTAATGGACGGCGACGTCACCGTGCGGGTCGAGTGGTCGACGCTGAACTACAAGGATGGCCTTGCCGTCACCGGCAAGGCCCCGGTGGTGCGGCGCTTCCCGATGATCGCCGGCATCGACTTCGCGGGCACCATCGAACAATCCTCGCATCCGCAATGGAAGGCCGGCGACAAGGTCGTCTGCAATGGCTGGGGCATGGGCGAGACCCATCTCGGCGCCTATGCCGAGAAGGCGCGCGTCAAGGGCGACTGGCTGGTGCGGCTGCCGGAGGGTATCTCGACCCGCGATGCGATGGCGATCGGCACCGCCGGCTATACTGCAATGCTGTCGGTGCTGGCGCTGGAGAAGCACGGCCTGTCACCCAACAGCGGCCCGGTTGTGGTCACGGGTGCCGCCGGTGGCGTCGGCTCGGTCGCGACCGCCGTGCTGTCGAAGCTTGGCTATCACGTCGTCGCCTCCACCGGGAGGATGTCGGAGGCCGACTATTTGAAGGGCCTCGGCGCCACTGAGGTGATCGACCGCAACGAGCTGTCAGGTCCGGCCAAGCCGTTGGCGAAAGAGCGCTGGGCGGGCGGCATCGACAGCGTCGGATCGACGACGCTCGCCAATCTGCTCTCGATGACGAAATATGGCGGCGCCATCACCGCCTGCGGCCTCGCCGCCGGCATGGACCTGCCATCCTCGGTGGCGCCGTTCATTTTACGCGGAGTGTGCCTTCTTGGCATCGATTCCGTGATGTGCCCGATCGAGCAGCGGAAACGGGCCTGGAGCCGTCTTGCCAGCGATTTGGACCACGGAAAACTAGCTGATATTACTCATGAAATCGGCCTGGACCAAATCATCGATGCTGGCGCCAAGATTCTCGCCGGCCAGGTCCGCGGTCGAATCGTGGTAAAAATTCTCTAATGGCGTTCAGACTTTACCAACCAACCTGCTCCAATGTTGCCACGGTTCGTATGGTAAGCAGCGGGTAAAGGCGGGTGCCCGCGCTCGGTAAGTTGGAGTTGCTGCATGCTTGCGCGTTTGGTGTTGGGGGCCGTCACGGCCGGGGCGATGGTTGTGCCCGCAGTGGCCGGGATGATGAATGCCGACGAAGCCCGCAGGTTTGTGGCCGGCAAGGTGTTCGCCTTTACCTGCTTTGACGGTACCCGCGGTGCAGGCCGGGTACTCGACGATCTCGGCGCGGCCGGTTCGATCCAGTTCAGCGGCGCCGGGCCGATCCGGCGTGTGCGCCTCCCCGGCAATACGCTGCAGATCCGCGGCCAGGCCGTCTGCGCTTCCATCAAGGGCCTTCCGTTCGAGCCGTGCTTCAATCTCGACAAGCGCGATGAGCGTTCGTTCCGGGGATCGGTGTCGGGCATGGGCTTTGCCTATTGCGACTTCCGTCACCAGGGCGCGGCGCAGATGCTGATGGCCCGCGCCGTGGCGCGGCCGCGCTCGCTGCATGCCTCTGAACCGACCCGGTCGGCCGACGCATCGCACACCGAAATATCGGCCCGCGTCGAGACGCCGGCAGTCGAGAGCGCCAGGCTCGAGCCGGTCAAGTCCGAAACCAGGGCGGAACCGGCGAAGGCGGAAAATGCGCCGGAACTGCGCCGCTCAACCGATTGATCAGATTTGGCAGGCCGGCCGGTGAAACTGGCTCGGTGTAGCGGCGGGCCCGTAGTCATACGGTCTGGCTAATTCATGTCCTGGTAGCGACTTTAAATTCACCGTGGCGGCCAATTTAGGCCGGGGGGCGGCCCACATTTGGGATCCATCATGCCGCTGTATTTTTTCCGGATTAGCAATGGTCGCTACGCAGGCGCGTCCGACCAGGGATCCGAATTCGAGAACCGCGAAGCCGCCTGGGCCGAGATGACCAAGGTCTGCGGCAACCTGCTCGGCAGCATTTCACGCGGTCTGAAGCAGGATGCCGAATGGCAGATGGAACTCCTCGACGAGGGCAAGAAGCCGGTGTTCAGGATTCGCCTCGTCGCGGAATCGGTCGGCTAGACTAGCGACTCGGTCGCAACGGACCATGCGGCGAAATCGCTGTCGAGCGAAAGCAGCCGGGCTCAAGCTCGCGGTCAGCAAATTCCTCAACTCGGTGCGCGCCGCCTAATCGTTCGCGGGCGGCACGTCTTAACCGGGCGTAAAGAGCGCCTTGCCTCGATTTTTTGATGCCACCGCCACGGCTTCGGCGATTTGCCCGAAGCTGAAGGTGCCGGCGACCGGACTGCTGATCGCACCGGACGCGACCAGCGGCGTCAGGCGATCGTACATTTCGGTAATCTTGTCTGGTGTTGCGGTCTTGAACCAGTTGGCTAGCCAAAATCCCCGGATTGAAATGTCGCGGAAAATCAGGGGCTGCGCGGGAGCGACGAGCGGTTTGCCGCTGATCGCGCTGTAGAACACGTGCACGCCCTTGTCAGTGAGGCAACCAAGCAGACCGGTCGTCGACGTGTCGGCGACGCCGTCTATCGCCAGCGCAATCGGTGCCTTGCCGGTCTCGGCGGCAACCCGCTTGGCGAGGTCCGGCCCATCGACAACAACGACGTCTCCGCCGATGGCCTTGATCTCGTCCACCACGTCATCGCGCCGCACGACATTGACAGTCTTGAGCCCAAGCGATTTTGCGATTCCGATCAGCGCTCGCCCGACGCCGGAATTGGCGCTGTTCTGAATGACCCAGGCGCCCGGTGACAGGGCAACGAAGTCGGTCAGCATCAGATAGGCGGTGGGCGGGTTGATACCGAGCATCGCAAGCTGATGAACGTCGCCGGCGCCGAGTGACCGCAGCCGGCTCGCATCCGCCTTGATCCGTTCCGCCCATGCGGCAGAGGGATAGGGAACGAGGGTGCGGTCGCCCTGTTTCAGGTGCTTGACGCCACCGCCGACCGCAACGATGCGGCCGACGCCCTCGGTCCCCACCACGCAGGGCAGTTTCGGCCGGTAACCGTAGCGGCCCGAGATCATCAGGAGGTCGCTCATATTGATCGGCGAGGCTTCCAGCGCGATCACCACCTCGCCTTCTCCGGGGGAGCCGACATCGGGAATGTCGACCACCTTCATGACCTCGGCCGGATTGCCGAACGCCTCGATCTGGATGGCTTTCATGACTTCGCTCTCCTAGGTTATGTACCTAATAGTACATAATGGAGATGCGCTGTCAAGAAAGCAGTTTCAGAACCTGGTCGAGCGTGGCGCGGACGCGCGCTGCGTCCGGCGCATCTTTGGCCATTACCATCAGCCCGGTATAAATCGCCATGATCGTATGCGCGGCGGCGTCGGGATCGAAGCCTTCGCCGAATTGTGTCCGATCGGCGCGCAGGCGGTCTCGCAGCAATTCCTCCAGCTTCCGGTTGAAGGCTTCGACCCGCTTTCGGACTCCCTTTTGCTCGGTAGCGCCGTCCGCTGACGTATTGATCGAAAGGCATCCGCGCTTTCCCTTGACGCCCGAACAGAACGGGACAAAGCCGGTCAGCCAGCGGTGAACCGCGTCGCGCGCCGACGGACCGTCGTTGATGATGCGTTCGGCATGGGCCACGATCCGGGCGTGATAGCGCTCCAGGACCTTGAGAAACAGGGCGTTCTTGTCGCCGAAGGCGGCATAGAGGCTCGGCTTGGCAAGGCCGGTCGCGGCGGTGATGTCGTCGAGCGACGTTCCCTGGAATCCCTTTTGCCAGAACACATCGCGCGCGAGGTCCAGCGCCTGGTCGGGATCGAAACTACGCGGTCTTGCCATCGGACCTATGTACCCGCTGGCAAGAAAATCGCAAACATCGCAAACGACGATGTCCAGGGTGACAATCTACCTCAACTCACTTCAGACGCCGCAGCCGGTAGCGGTGAGGCCTGCCTGCGGAACAGGATCCGCTGATACAGCCAGCCGATCGCCACCAGCACCAGCCCTAAGCACATGAACGACAGCGCGCGGTAGACGCCGGTCAGCGTCGACATGTCGATCAGGAAGGCTTTCAGAATTGTCAGCGCGATAACCGCCGCCGAGGCGAGTCGGGCGCGTTGCGAGTTGAAGAGGATGCCGATCGCCAGCAGCGCCACGCCGAGCATCAGCCAGGCGATCGAATAAGTGTATTGCTCGGCGCCGGTGGTGGGGCCGGTGGCGATGACCGGCCCGTGATAGATTCGCCGGATCTCAAACGTTACATAGGTGAGGGCGAGGATCAGCGCCCCCGCGGCGATCGTATTGGCGTACTCGACCGGACGCCGGCCCGCGACCGCATAGGACAGCAGCAAGGCGAGGACGGTCGGCAGGGCATAACCGAGCAACAGCAGGTTGATGACAACGCCGCCGACATCGATCGGCCACAGGACTGGGTTCTGCAGCCCCATCAGTCCGAACGCGGCCGCAAGGCCCGCAAACACGGTGAGCAAGACCGCGCTACCATTATGGACGGCGCTGCCGGTGCGGATGCGCAGCCGCTCCAGCCCGATCGCCATCGCCAGCGCCACGCAGACCTGGAGCGCGACCTCGGTGAGGCCGGCACTCTGGCGATAGACATCGCCGTTGTTGACGGCATGGCGGATTTCCATGAACGCCAGCAGCACTGTGAACAGGATGGCAGCCGATTCCACCGTGCGCAGCGGCGCATCGTCGCCGCCGCGGCGCAGGAAGGTGCTGCCGGCCCAGAACGACGCCGCCGGAATGCCGTAACCCCACAACAGCCAGTTGAAGATCGGCGTGGTCCCGACGGCGCTGCCGACGATGCGGGGCTCGTAGCCGACACGCAGCACCACGATGGCGGCGAGGATCGCGGCCAGCGAGCGGAGGAACGGGATCGGCCGCTGCATCGAGATCCAGGCGGTGCCGAGCGACATCAGGGCCAGCGCAATCGTGAGCCAGCCTTTTTCGAGCGCAAAGGTCAGCCCCAACGCAAGGGCCGCCAGCGCGCCGGTCGCAAACAGCGCGATCGAGGCCGGCAGGCCTGGCCGGTCTTCGCGCTTGGTCAATATCTCGGTCGCAGCCGCATAGGCTGCGGCCAGGATCACTGCGAGAATTGCAAACGGAATCGAGCGGTCGAGATGCGCAATCCGTGCATAGAGCGCGACCAGCAGTGCCAGCGGCGTGAACACCGCGGCCGCCGACCAGATCACGGGGATGATTGGGCTTGCCGACCGGTCCTGCGCCAAAAATCCCGCAATGCCAAATCCGGCGGCGAAGACCGCGGCCGATATCAGGTGCAGCGACACAGATCCGTCCGTGGCGCTCGGTCCGATGTCCGCCAGCGGCCCGCCGGGCAGCACCAGCATGTCGGGATTGGCGCGGATCGCCCATTCGGCGAACACCACGAATACCAGCGCCGCGGCGGCGCCGACCGCGCCGGAGGCGGCATCGCTGCGCCAGGCCACGACCAAACTACCGGCCACCAGCAGACCAAACGCGATCATCGCGGTGTCGCCGTGAAAGCTGTTCAGCACGATCAGAGTCGCGCCGACGAGATAGGCCGCGAGCGAGCCCGACGAGATCGGCTCGATCTGGCCTTCGTCGGCGGGCGGGCCGAACATGAAGCCGCACACCACGAGCAAGGTGGCGAGGATGAAACCGGCGATCACGTGGAACGCATGCGGGCCCACCATCGACGGGCCGCATTGCAGGCAAGGGAAGGTCCACAACAGCGCGAACACGATCGTAGTGACCGCAAGCCAGCGCCAGAGCCTGACGCGCGCCAGACCAAACGCCGCCGCGGTGACGATGGCAAGATAAACATAGAGCGCCCAGAAGTCGGGCTTGTCGGAGGAAACCAGGATCGGGGTCACGAAGGCGCCGGCAATGCCGAGGCCGGCGAGCGCCGGCCCGTGCAGCAGCGCTGCGGCCAGCGTGCCCAGCGCCACCAGCCCGAGCAGGATGAACGCGGTGGCGGGCACCAGGAATCCATACAGCGCATAGGCCGCGTAGACGGTTGCGAACGCCACCGCCGTGCCGGCGGCGGTGAGAATCGCCGGGATGTTGGCGATCGGCAGAGCCTCGATGGTCGAGATGCTTTCCTTGCGGCGGGTCCATTCGCCGGCGGCAAGCAGCGCCAGCGCGAACAGGCCGCCCAGGATGGTGCGCACGCCGGGGCCGAGCAGGCCGGCCTCGATCGAATAGCGGACCATGAAGAACCCGCCGAGCGCCAGCGTCAGTCCGCCGATCCATACCACCCAGCGGGTGCCGAGTTTCTCCTCGAAGCCGGGATCGGGTTGCGCCGGCGGCGCGGTCGCCGGACCGCCGGCGATTTCCTGGACCGATTCGGCCGGCGTCGCCGCGGCAGGTGCGATCGATTCCACGTCAGGAAGCGGCGGCGGTTGTGGCACAACCTCGGGCGAGATGGGCGCTACGCTTTGGTCATACGCCTGCGTCAGCGGTGGCGGAATGGGCCGGGCGACAGCCGCCGTCGTTTCCATCGCGTCCAGCCGCGCGCGCAGTGCGGCAGCCTGGTTCATTGCCTTCCGCGCAGAGATAAAGGCGACGATCGCAATCACGATCGCGAAGAAATCGAACGGGTTATCGAACATCAGGCCTCCAGGCGGGCACGCCTGACCGTTAACCGGTCACGTCAGCGGCCCGTCGCAATCCAGTGAGTGCAGTCTTGCCAGCTAAAAGTTCAAATCAGCCCCGGGCGGCTTTGTCACACGCTTTATTCCAGATCGACGCGGAAGGGACGGCCTTCGACGGTCATGCTGCCGGGGCCCATCTCATCGAGCGCGCGCAGCATGCGTCCGTCGCGCCCCAGCGCCTTGTCGGCGAGGCTGACGATCAGCCGGTTGGGCTGGGCGATCGGGGAGGCGGCACGGATTTGCCGCGCGATCGCCATCTCGTCCCGGTGCGGATTGAGCATGCAGGCCGCCGCGAAGGCGCTGGCGGTCGAACGGCTGATGCCGGCATAGCAGTGCACCACCATCGGCGCGCTGCGGTCCCAGCCCCGGACGAAGTTCAGCACCTTCTCGATGTGCGCATCCGACGGCGCGAGAAACCCATCGATCTGCTCGGTGATATCGTCCATCGAGACTCTGAGATGGTTGGCTTCCAGCACCGAAGCCGGCCGCTGCACCTGATCGACATTGGCCATAACGGTGAGGATATGGCTGGCGCCGGTGGCCTTGACGGTCTCGGGAAGTGCGGCGAGCGAGCAGACGTGAAGCATGATGATCCCTGAACGGCCTCTGATAATAACGATTATAGGCCCCCGTGCGGGGCGATCAAAGCAGGTTCAAGTACGGTGTTTTACGTGTGCACGGCGTTAAATCGCGCCAAAAACCGCTTCTCCGCTCTGGCCGCGGTCCATGGCGTCAGGTAATCGCGCACGGTTGATTCGGGCAGGCCCGGATCCTTGCCAAACAGGCGCTTGGCTTCTACTTCAGCAAAGCCCGCCAGATGTGTGGCCTCGAGATAGGCCGCACCGCGGTCGGCGGCCTTGATCGCTTGCGTGATTTGATCGGCCAGCACTGCAGGCAGGCCGAAGCGAATATGGATCGCTGCCAAAAGGCGCTTCTCCACCACCTTGTAGTCGCCGCCGAGCACCGCCTTGAACGGCGAGATCATGTCGCCGATGACATATTCCGGCGCATCGTGCAGCAGCGCCGCGAGCCGGAATTTTGTGTCGATGCGCGGCATCTGCTCGCGCAGCACGGCTTCCACCAACAGGGTGTGCTGCGCCACCGAAAAAATATGCGCGCCGCTGGTCTGTCCGTTCCAGCGTGCGACGCGCGCCAGGCCATGGGCGATATCGGCTATCTCGATATCGAGCGGCGACGGGTCGAGCAAATCGAGCCGCCGTCCCGACAGCATCCGTTGCCAGGCGCGCGTTGCGATATCGGACGATTTGCTTGCCGTCTTTCTTGCCGTCATTTGACCTTGAGGCGGGGCTTGCGATGTTGTCCGCCACACGTCTCGTGGCAGAAGCACGTGACCAGATGGTCGTTGACCATGCCGGTGGCTTGCATGAAAGCGTAGACGATGGTCGGGCCGACGAATTTGAATCCGCGTGCGCCGAGCTCCTTGGAAATCCTGATCGACACCGGCGTTGCGGCCGGCACGCTGGCCGTGGTCTTGAACTGGTTCACCTTTGGCTTGCCGTCGACGAAGTCCCACAGGAATTTGGAGAAGCCCGGGCCTTCTTCCATGATCTTGAGGTAGGCCTTGGCGCTGTTGATCGTCCCCTCGATCTTGGCGCGGTTGCGCACGATGCCGGCATCGTTCATCAGCCCGTGGACTTTCTTGGCATTGTAGCGCGCGATCTTCTCCGGCTGGAAATCGTCGAAGGCCTTTCGGAAGTTCTCGCGCTTGCGCAGGATCGTGATCCACGACAGGCCGGCCTGAAAACCGTCGAGGATCAGCTTTTCATACAGCGCGCGGTCGTCATATTCCGGCACGCCCCATTCGGTGTCGTGATAGGCCATGTAGAACGGATCTTCGCCCGGCCAAGGGCACCGCATCTTGCCGTCGGCGTGCAGGCGCGCGGAGCGGCTCATGCGACGGTCTGCTTCGGGGGGTTGCGAACGTCGTTCGGATCGGTCAGGCGGATCGCAAGCCCGCCCGCGGTCAGCTTGGCGCCGGCGTCCAGCGCGTCGGCGACGCGGTCGGTCCGGATCAGCGCGATGCCGTGGCCGCCCGCCGCCGATCCCATGGTGCCGACCGGCTTGTCGCCGGCGAGAATCGTGGTGCCGGGCTCCGGCGAAAAATCTTCCAGCGTCACCCGCACCGTGCGGGTGCGCGCGGTGCCGCGATGCTGCATCCGCGACACCACTTCCTGTCCGACATAGCAGCCCTTGTCGAAATCGACGCCGTGCAGGCGGTCCATATTGGTTTCGTGCGGAAACGCATCGCTGTACATGAAGTCGAGGCCGCCGCGCGGCACGCCGGTCAAGACGCGATGGACCTCGTACGCCTCTTCATCGACGAGATCGGCGCCGATCAAATCGGCCGCCTTTTGCTTGAGTTCTTCGGGAACCAGAATGCGCCAGCCGAGCGCTTCGTTGCGCGGATCGGCAAACGAAAGGTCAGGCTTCATCGAAGGCTCGCCGTCCCATACCGCCAGCACGCCGAGGCTGTCGGAGAGGTTTTCGACCGCGACCTTGGCGCGCAGCTTGTAGAAACCGAGCTTGTCCGCGAGGCCCTTCGCCAGCGCACGCGACGCATCGATCAGGAAACCGCCGCCATGTCCGCCCGGGGCCTCCGTGATCAGGAAATCTGCGATGATCTTGCCCTGCGGCGTCAGCAGCGCGCCGAACCGGCCGAGGCCCGGCCGCAGCAGCGTGACGTCAGTTGTGATGAGGCCGTTGAGGAAGTTGCGGGCGTCTTCGCCGCTGACCTTGATCACGCCCCGGTCGGTAAGAAACGCTGCTTTCATTCGCTGGAAAGGCCTGTTTTGGAGGTTCTTTTTCAAGTTCTGTGTGAGGTTTCTGGGGAAACCCAGGTGCCGGATATCACATCGGAACGTAAGGCGCTAAGGTGCCCTCAACAAGCCCGCAGCCGGGCCCAAAGCGGGCCTGGAGGACCGATGAATCAGCGATTTGACACCATTCTAAAATCCGGCACCGTGGTCAATCAGGACGGTGAGGGCATCCGCGACATCGGCGTCACCAATGGCCGGATCGCCGCGATCGGCGGGCTGGGGCAGGCAACCGCCGGCGAGGTGATCGACTGCAAGGGCCTGCACATCCTGCCCGGCGTGATCGACACCCAGGTGCATTTCCGCGAGCCGGGCCAGACCCAGAAGGAGGATTTGGAGACGGGATCGCGCAGCGCCGTGACGGGCGGGGTCACCGCCGTGTTCGAAATGCCGAACACCGATCCGTTGACGATCACGGAAGCGACCTTCGCGGACAAGATCAAGCGCGGCCGCCACCGCATGCATTGCGACTTTGCGTTTTTCATCGGCGGCACCCGCGAGAACGTTGCCGATCTGTCGGAACTGGAGCGCACCGAGGGCTGCGCCGGCGTCAAGGTGTTCATCGGCTCCTCCACCGGCGCGCTATTGGTCGAGGACGACGAAAGCTTGCGGCGGATTTTCGCGGTGATCCGGCGCCGCGCCGCCTTCCATGCCGAGGACGAATACCGCCTCAACGAGCGCAAGCCGCTCCGCATCGAAGGCGATCCGCGCTCGCATCCGGTATGGCGCGACGAGACCGCGGCGCTGACGGCGACGCAACGATTGGTCAAGCTCGCCCGCGAGAGCGGCAAGCGCATCCATGTGCTGCATATCTCGACCAAGCAGGAGATCGAGTTCTTGCGGGATCACAAGGACGTCGCGTCCTGCGAGGCGACGCCGCACCATCTCACATTGGTCGCGCCCGAATGTTACGAGCGGCTCGGCACCCGCGCGCAGATGAACCCGCCGGTGCGCTCGGCCGATCACCGCGACGGCATCTGGTACGGCATCGAGCAGGGCATCATCGACGTGCTCGGCTCCGACCACGCGCCGCATACACTGGAAGAGAAAGCGAAGACCTATCCGACCTCACCCTCGGGCATGACCGGGGTGCAGACCCTGGTGCCTGTGATGCTCGACCACGTCAACGCCAGGCGCTTGTCGCTGGCTCGCTTCGTCGATCTCACCAGCGCTGGCCCTGCCCGGCTCTACAACATCGCCTGCAAGGGCCGCATCGCGGCCGGCTACGATGCGGACTTTACGGTCGTCGATCTCAAGCGCAGCGAAACCATTACCAACAAATGGGTGGCCTCGCGCGCCGGCTGGACGCCCTATCACGGCATGCGCGTCACCGGCTGGCCGGTCGGCACCTTCGTGCGCGGCAAACGCGTGATGTGGCAGGGCGAGGTGACGACACCATCGACCGGCGAGCCGGTGCGGTTTCTGGAGACGTTGAGGGCGTAATGATTTGCGCCTGCGCGCTTTGCAGGATTACTGTTTCGCCAGCGCCAGCGAAAACTCGCCATTGCGCACGCGCGCGGCTAGGCCCTCGACGAATTTCGCCACCGCGTCTTCGCCGTATGTCGAGACCAGTTCGGCCAGCGCCGTGAACAGGCTCGCCTGCGCCAGGCAGTCGCCGTCGACGCCGTCGTGACGCGCCTCGGCCCAGGCCTCATTGAGGTAGCCGAGCGCGGCCTGCTTCTGTTCGTGGTCGGGAAGCGGGTCGCGGGCGATCGAATAGGACGCAGGATGGCTCATGAAACTCGACAGACTTTGCGCGCGTTCCCCGACGGAGCGCGTCTGATCCGCAAGCTGTAGCATGCGCCGCGAGCCCGCCTAGGCCACATCTTTAGGAAAGGTTAACGCCGGTTCCGGCATTTGAATTGCTCGCTGGTTCCGCCGGAAAACTTCAGGAAATGCAGCCGAGGATCGCCTGCGGCGTGGCGCAGACGTGCAGGGCACCGGCGCCGATCAATTCGTCCTTGCTGCCGTAACCATAGAGCACGCCGATCCCCTTCATGCCGTTATTTCTGGCGCCGACCATGTCGTGGCTGCGGTCGCCGATCATCAGGGTTTTTGTGGGATCGACGGCGGCCGTCTTCAGCGCATATGCCAGCAGATCGGACTTGTCGACGCGCCTGCCGTCCAGTTCGGAGCCGAACACGTTTTCAAAGTGACCACGCAAGCCGAAATGATCGACGATGCGTTCCGCAAACACATGCGGCTTGCTGGTGGCAACGAACAGCCGGTGGCCGGACTGGCTGAGCGCGGTCAGCACCTCGCCGATCCCGTCATAAACGCCGTTCTCATAGAGGCCGACGCCGGAAAACCGTTCGCGATACAGCGACACCGCGCGGTCGGCATGATCCTCGGCGCCGAGAATCCTTGCAAAACTGGCGCGCAACGGCGGGCCGATGCACCAGGTCAGTTCGTCCTCGGTCGGGATGGTATGATGGTCGAGCTTTTGCAGCGCATACTGGATCGAACGGGTGATACCGGGTTTCGGATCCGTCAGCGTCCCGTCGAGGTCGAAATAGATCGCGTCCATAGGCGCAGGGTTCCTGTGGCGTTGCTGGCCCGACGAATCGACATCGACGCCGTCATGACCAACGTAGCACGATGGGCGATTAACACTGTAGGACGGATTAGCGAAAGTGTAATCCGCCGTTGCTTATCGCAGCGGCGGATTAGGCGTCGCTAATCCGCCATTGTTCTTCGCAGCATCGGCGGGTTACGCTTTGCTAGCTCGCCCTACGCGCTATGACAAAGACGGAGACAGAATCACTTGAGCGGTATTGCTATTCGACCGGCGACCGAGGTGGACGCAGCAAACATCGCAGCGATCCATGCAGCAAGTTGGCGTGACGCCTACGCCAACATTCTCGCGCCAGAATTCCTGAGCGGCTGCATTGAAGCAGACCGGCTCGCCGTCTGGTCGCGCCAACTCCGCGAGCGTCCTCCAAATCAGTTCGTCAACGTTGCTTTGGACTCAACTAGGCGAGCACAGGCGTTTGCTTGTAGCTACCGTGATTTCGATCCCGTCTGGGGAAGCCTCTTGGACAATCTTCATGTCGTCCCGCAGGCTCGTGGTCAGGGCATAGGTGAACTGCTTTTGCGTTTTGTCATTGGTCAGCTTTCCGAAAGAAAGTCTGGCTTGGGGTTACATTTGTGGGTGTTCGAGGCAAACGTGGCGGGGCTCCGTTTTTACGAGCGGCTCGGAGGCCGCATAGTCGGGAGGGATACCTCTGAAATTCCGGCCGCCGGCGGGAAAGCTGTCTTGCGGGTACACTGGCCAACCCTGGCACAGATTGGTTGAACGAGACCCTGCGGCTTCCACTACCGGCACCTCGCGTCATTTCCCTGCTGCGCAGCAATTCGGTCGCTTTCGGCTCGAAGCGGAAATCAGCTGAGCTGCGCTTACAGCCCGTAAGGCGAATTGAGTCGACTTGTCCGCCGTAGCTCGCAGAGCGAAGGGTAATCCGCCGTCTCCCTCACCGCTGCATCTAACTGCATCGAAGCGAAAATTCAGACGTGATTTCAACAAAATTGCCCGACGGGCAAATCACTTGCGGGTTTTCGCACACCGCGAGTCAAGCCTCTTTTTGGAAAATATTCCGCTTTCGCCGTCGGGCAAATCAGTGATTTGAATCCGCCCGTCTCACCCGACAAGAGGGGCGGCTCGCGATCGTCACGAAACGCGCGGTGGGATGCGGTGGACGCGGATGTGCTTTTGACGAACGGCACTGAAGCGTACGGCGAAGTCGTGTGGTCCTGACGCCCCGACGCTGGCGTCAAGTTGGCGGATTCATTCGCAAGCGACGGTGGCAACAAAGCCGGTCACCGGGGAGAGCGCGATATAAGCCGTAAAACCATTGCGCAGGGAATGTCGGATTGCCTCCGCTGCCCTGTATGCTCGTGTGCGCACTTTCTTGTGCACATTGCACACGAGACCGCGGGTGCAGCGCGCATCCGGCATTCCCTGCGCCCTCTGATTCCGGAGGGCGGAGATTACTTGCAAACCTCGGGCGCATCGCGCCGCGGGATCGAGAGGTTGTGTCTGGATGGGCCATCGTCATTGCGAGAAGCTCTTGCGACGAAGCAATCCATTCTTACTTTGCCGCACGATGGATTGCTTCGCTTCGCTCGCAATGACGGCTGAGCTCTTTGAATTCGAATGCGCCGTCAACCTAATTCGCATAGCGCGCGGTGAGGTCGCGCGAGATTTTCGAGCCTTCCTCGATATAGCGGCGGATCGCGATGGAAGCCGCGGGCGTGCAGGTCCGGTAGGTCTGCTGAAAGCCGTTATAGCCGCGATTGAAGCCGGCGATCATGCGCGCGCGGCGCTCGCCGGATGGGGTTTCGGCGTCGATCAGCGCCTGCATCTCGTTGCGCCATTTCGCGCCTTCATTGGTGCCGCAAATGCCGCGCAGATAATGCAGGGTGCCGAGTATTTCGGCGAGCCGCTGCAAATCGCCATCGAACGGCGCGGCGGCATCCTGGGCCCGCGCGGGGACCAGATGACATGCCGAGAGGAGGATAAGAATGGCGAGAAAGTGCTTGAGCATTTGGGGGTCCAGAACCCGCCCGATATGCCCCCTCAATGCGCAGGAAGCAAGGCGCGAGCGGCCTTTGCCATGGCGTTTTCGAGCGAAGTGGGTGCCGGTTCGCGTCAAGAAAACGCGTCAAAACAAAGAGCCTAGGCCGGGATCAGCCGTCTGGCCGCGGCAATGACCTCCGGAAGGCCACCCGTGAGCTTGAGGTCGCCGAGCGCGTCCGGGTCGATCCATTTGAAGTCGTCGTGCTCGTCGTTCAGGACCGGCTCCCTGGCCATCCAGCGTGCCGCGAACGACATGATCAGGTAATGCCCGCCGCCACCGGTTCCCGGCAGCACCTCGCGCCAGCCGGCGAGGTCCAGAATCTCGATTCTCAGCCCGGTTTCCTCGTCGACCTCGCGATGCAGCGCCGTATGCAGCGATTCGCCGAATTCGACCCGGCCGCCGGGGAACGAGTAAAAGCCCTTGCCCGGCGAGCGCGACCGCCGCACCAAGAGCACCTTGCCGTCTCGAAAGATCGCGCCGCTGACGGCGAGCTGGGGGCGGGAAGGTTGGGCGGGGGAATCCAAGGCGTGATCCGGAAAGCGGTGGCGGTTTCGAGCCCGATCATGCCCGATCGATGCGCCAAGGTCTAATACGGATGCAGACGCTAGTTCGCCATGATGGTTTCGACGTCGGCATCGGCGCCGCCGTTGATGATGCCGCCGGCCAGCGCCACCAGCGGCTTGACCCAGCCGGTAGCCTGTTCGGCGAGCGCGGCGCGGATCTTGTCCTGGCCGGCCTCGCGCATCGCCGAGCCCACCGCAGTCAGGATCGAGGTCATGGTAGAGGTAATGTTGTCGAACTCGGCGCGGATCCTGGCGTCGGCCAATTCGTAGGCCTCGATCGCGAGGTCGCGGGCCTTGAAATTGGAAGCCCAGAAATGCTCGGCGTAGGACAGGGGACTCCAGGTGAGAAAATCCTCGGCGCATTCCGGCATGTCCGGAATCATCTCGAGCAGCATGATGGCTTCGTTGAAATGATTCAGGTAGTCGGTGGCAAGCCCGGTGCGGGGATTGATGTTGGCGGCGCGCAGCACTGCGGCGCGGGCCTCATCGATGTGGCCCGTTTTTGGCGGTGTCGGGCGATCGGATCGCGCTCGTGTGGCGGCCGTTGCGGTCATCCGTCGCAGTGTTAGCAACTGGGGTTAACATGCATTAAACAGATGCCTATCTGGATCGGATTATGTGCGGACGTTTCGTAATTACCTCGCCGCCGGCGGCGCTTAGGCAGATCTTCGGCTACATCGAGCAGCCCAATTTCCCGCCGCGGTACAATGTTGCGCCGACCCAACCGATCCCGGTGGTGATGCTGGAGAATGGCGGGCGGCATTTCCACCTGATGCGCTGGGGACTGGTGCCGGCCTGGGTCAAGGACCCGCGCAAGTTTACGCTGCTGATCAATGCGCGCTCCGAGACGGTGCAGGAAAAACCGGCGTTCAAGAACGCCATCAAACGGCGGCGCTGTCTGATTCCGGCGGACGGCTATTACGAATGGCAGGATTCGAGCGGCCGCAAGCGGCCCTTCTTCATCCACCGCCGCGACGGCAGGCCCGTCGGCTTCGCCGCGCTCGCGGAAACCTGGATGGGGCCAAACGGCGAGGAGATGGACAGCGTCGCGATCGTCACCGCGCCGGCCAGCCACGATCTCGCCGTGCTGCATCACCGCGTTCCGGTGACGATCGCGCCTGATGATTTCGAGCGCTGGCTCGACGGCCGCGCCAATGATGTCGACGCCGTCATGCCGCTGCTGACGGGCCCTCGCGAAGGCGAGTTCGCCTGGCACGAGATCTCGACGCGGGTCAATCGCGTCGCCAATGACGACGCGCAATTGCTGCTGCCCATCACGGACGAGGAGCGCGCGGCCGAAGAGCCGAAGCCGAAGAAGGCGGCGCCGCGCAAGGCGGCGTCCGCAGCGTCCGAAGACGAGGGGCAGGGGTCGCTGTTCTAGGTATGGCTATGCGTACCGGGTTGCCTGCGGTCGTCGTCATCATTTCGATTCCAAGGCGGAAGCGTTTCGGCTGGTGGTCTCCGACGGGATCGCAACGCTGCGCAACGGCGTTGCGGCGTTCCAGGAGCAACATGGCCGCGCCTGGCGCGATCCCTTTGTCGATTTCTATCTCGGCGAACGGATGGACCTTGCTCTGTCGGATGCCTGCGGACTGCCGAGTTTTTCGCCGGACGTCGCGCGGGCCGACGACGCGACGCGCGCGGTCTATGAAGAGGAGTTGACGCGTCTGGTGGCGCTGGTGGCCGACGGGTTTCGCGGCGCGCACGCGATCAGCGGGCGTGGTCTTTCCTCGCCGTGCTCTCGGGTGCCGCCGCGATGGCCCGGGCCGTGAAGGGCCTGCGGGTGCGAGCCGAGATCCTTGCCGCCGCGCGCGTAGCGGCGAAGGCGATTTAACACCAACCTCAAGATCTCTCGCCGGGACGACGAAATCTTGAACGCAGGTTACCTGAAAATATTCAGCGCCGCGTATTGCAGCAGCATGATGGTCTTAGCATCCACGATGCGGCCGTCGGCGATCATGGCGAGCGCCGGTTCGATCGGCAATTCCAGTACCTCGATGTCCTCGCCTTCATCGGCAATGCCGCCGCCGCTGCCGACCTGCATCGAGGGGGCATACTCGGCGACAAAGAAGTGCAGCTTCTCCGTCACCGAGCCCGGGCTCATGAAGGCCTCGAACACTTTTCTGATCTCGCCGAGCCGGTAACCGGTTTCCTCTTCGGCCTCGGCGCGAATCCGGTTCTCCGGCGACTCGTCGTCGAGCAGGCCGGCGGCGGCCTCGATCATCAGATCGTCGTAGCCGTTGACGTAGGCCGGATAACGAAACTGCTTAACCAGCACCACGGTGCGTTTGGCGAGATTATAGGGCAGCAGGGTCGCGCCGTTGCCGCGATCATAGGTCTCGCGCCGTTGCGTCTGCCATTCGCCGTTGGCGCGCCGGAATTCGAACGTCGTGCTCTTCAGCACGTAGTGATTATTGGAGAGGATTTTGACGTCCTGGACGCGAACACGATCGGCGATGGTCATGGAAATCCTTATCGAGGTCACGGCGTCGGCTCGCGGCCGTCGAGCCATTTGGCGAAAACAAGCGTCTGTGTCTCAGCGTAGCCGATCGATTGGTAGAACGCCCCGGCGTTGGCGTTTTCGCGCCGGACCATCAACTGCATCTTGGCCATGCCGGCCGCGCGCAACCAATCCTCGGCCGTGTTCATGATGGTGCGGCCATAGCCTTTTCCGCGGCGTTCCGGATCGGTCGCGACGTAATAGACCCAGCCGCGATGGCCGTCATGGCCGACCATGGCGGTGGCCACGATCGCGCCGCCGTCGCGGCCGATCAGGACAGCTGAATTCGGCCCGCGCCGGGCGAGCGCGATATCGGATGCGGGATCGTTCCACGGTCGCGTCAATCCACACGCCTGCCACAGCGCGATGACGGCGGGAATATCGTCGTCCGCGATCGGCGCGACGGCAAGGGCGGGAAGCGGCTTTGGTGCTGACGCGTTCACAGGACCTTGCCGGGGTTCATGATGCCTAGCGGATCGAGCATCGCCTTGATGCTCCGCATCAGTTCGATCGCGACTTTGTCCTTCACGTCAGGCAGTTCGTCGCGCTTGAGCACGCCGATACCATGCTCGGCCGAGATCGATCCGCCCATCCGCTTGACGATCGCGAACACGACCTCGTTGACCTCGTGCCAGCGGGCGAGAAAATCCTCAGCGTTGCCGCCGACCGGCTGGCTGACATTGTAATGGATGTTGCCGTCGCCTAGATGGCCGAACGGCACCGGCCGCGAGCCGGGGATCAGCTTTACGACGGCCGCATTGGCTTCCTCGATGAAATCAGGCACGGCGGCGACCGGCACCGAGATATCGTGCTTGATCGAGCCGCCTTCCGGCTTCTGCGCCGCCGACATTTCGTCGCGCAGTTTCCAGAACGCGGCGCGCTGGCTCAGGTTTGCCGCGATCACGGCGTCGTCGACGATGCCTTCCTCCATGCCCTGCGCCAAAATCTGCTCCAGCGCATCGCGGGCGTCGTCGCGCGAGGACGACAGTTCCATCAGCGCGTACCAGGGGTGCTTCGTGGTCAGGGGATCGCGGATATCGATGCCGTGACGGATGCTGAAATCCACCGCGATGTCGGCCAGCAGTTCGAAACTCGTCAGGCTGCCGGCCGCCTCGTTCTGCGCGATCGACAAAAGCTTCAGTGCCTGCGCCGGCGATTTGAGGCCGACATAGGCGGTCTCGATCGCGCGCGGCTTCGGAAACAGCTTTAGCGTCGCAGCCGTGATGATGCCGAGTGTGCCTTCGGCGCCGATGAAGAGATTGCGCAGATCGTAGCCCGTGTTGTCCTTTTTCAGCTTCGACATCAAATTCAGGGTCCTCCCGTCGGCCAGCACCACTTCGAGCCCGAGCGCCATCTCGCGCGCCACGCCATAGGCGAGCGCGGCAGTACCGCCGGCATTGGTGGAGAGGTTGCCGCCGATGGTGCAGCTTCCCTCGGCGCCGAGCGACAGCGGAAACAAGCGGTCGACGTCGCGGGCGCGCTGCTGCGCCACCTGTAGCACCACGCCGGCCTCGCAGGTCATGGTGTTGGAAGCGGTATCGACGTCGCGAATTTTGTCGAGCCTTCGCATCGAGACCACGACTTCGCCATTATGCGGCGTCTGTCCGCCGACCAGTCCGGTATTGCCGCCCTGCGGCACCAGCGCGATTTTGTGCTTGCTGGCGAGCTTGCAGATTTCGGAAACCTCTGCGGTCGATGCGGGCCGCAACACCAGCGGAGACTTGCCGTGAAACAGATCGCGCTCCTCGGTGACATAGGGTGCGATATCGGCAGCATCCGTCACCGCATATTTGTCGCCGACGATCGCGCGAAACTTCGCGATCAGCTCGGGCGGAAGCGGCGGCACGGCAGGCTGCACGATGTTCATCTTCTCTTTCACTCCCGCCCGACCGCTGCGCGGCGCAGCCGGTCGTTGATGGCTTCGCCCAATCCATCATTGGGAATGGGCATTACAGCGATGGTGCACGCGCCCCGGGTGTCGAGCGCGCGAAGATGGCCGAACAGATTGGCGGCAGCCTCGGTGAGGTCGCCGCCGGCAGACAGATTCATCACCGCGGCCGCGCCGTCAATTCCCGAAACCGCATCGGTGCCAAACGCCAGCAGCGCCTCGCCGGGCTCGAGCCGATCGGCATTGAGCCGAACGGACGTGCGCGGTGCGTAGTGCGACGCCAGCATGCCCGGCGCTAAGGGCTGGCCGCTGTCGCTCTCGGCATCTTCGGGCGGTTGCCTCAGCGCGCGTCCCAGCACGCGCTCGATATCGGCGCGCGGCAGTCCGCCCGGGCGCAGCAGCATCGGCTCATCAAAAATGCCGATAATCGTCGATTCGACCCCGACCGCGACCGCGCCGCCATCGACGATCAGGTCGATCCGCCCCTCGAGATCGCTCTTCACATGCGCTGCAATGGTCGGCGACAAGTGCCCCGACAGATTGGCCGACGGCGCTACCACCGGGCGGCCGAAGGCGCGCAGGATGTCACGCGCGATCGCGTGCGCCGGTATCCGGATCGCGACGGTGTCGAGGCCGGCGGTAGCGAGATCGGCCACCGCGCAATTTTCCGATTTGGGCAGCACCAGCGTCAGCGGCCCCGGCCAGAACGCCTCGGCCAACGCGAGCGCCGCCGCATCAAAACGGCCTATACGGCGCGCGGCGGCGAGGTCGCCAACATGGGCGATCAGCGGGTTGAAGGCCGGGCGGCCCTTGGCCTGGTAAAGCCGGGCAATCGCGGCCGCATTGGTGGCGTCTGCCCCGAGCCCATAAACGGTCTCGGTCGGGAACGCGACCAGCCCGCCTTCCCCGAGGGCGCGGGCCGCCGCTGCCACGGCAGCTTCACCAGCAGGCAGAATCGGTGTTTTCATACCCGTATTCACAGGGATTAATTCCTCAATTCGGCTCCTTGCGGTGGCCGAGACCCAAGGCTATAAGCCGCGTTCTTAGTCGGAGTGTGGCTCAGCCCGGTAGAGCACTGCGTTCGGGACGCAGGGGTCGCAGGTTCAAATCCTGCCACTCCGACCAGATATCATTAGGGTTTTTCGTCTGATTTCGATCCTCGGTCAAGTTGGCCACCGTTTCGGCCACCGAAACGTACCGGCCCTTTTGGCCGATGGCAGCTGCAGCCCCGTGCAGGTGGTCGGGATGATGGTGGCCATAGGTGTCCTAGCAGGACCTCGGGGGACATGCCCAGGAACCCGGCGGCCTCCCAGATCGGCACGCCGCGCTGCATCAGCCAGGTCGCAGCCGTGTGGCGCAAGGTGTGCGGAGTGACCTGGCCCGGTCAGACGGGCGAGCCCCACGGCCGTTTTGAACCCCTTCCTAACCGAGGCAACCGGCTTGCCGTTGAACTCAACAAAGCAGTTGGCGATCAGCTTGCGATCCTTCCAGCGACGCAGGTGGGCAAGCAGTCGCGGCGGTATCGGCGCCGGCGTCTGACGTTTCTTAGTGGCCCGCCTGCCGATCGGCTTGCGGTAAAAGATGCCTCGCTCAAGATCGACAAATGATCGGCCGGGTTCGGCGTATGGCGATGCGGACGCGATCGCGCTCGCCCGGGTGCCAGTGTACAAGCCGATCAGGATGAACCTGGCGACATGTCTCAAGGGGCCGGCGGTTTGTGCTACACCGGATCGGCCTTTGACGTCCCCGAATGGATCGTCTGCTTCTCTCGGTGGCGCCAACAATGCCAGATTAGCGCCGCTGCTTCCTTGCGCGTGAGCCATCGGTCGCGAGCCTCGCCCTTGGGCGGCAGCGACACGCGCACCACGCCCCGGTGAAAGCCTTCTCTTGCGTGATGATTGATTGCGGCGCGAAACGTCTCGAGGTCGCGGCGCGCACCGCCAGCGGTTGCCGCGATGTTTGACGTAGGCCGCACAGGTCTGGGCATTGACCTCCGACAATTTCTTGCCGCCCCAGAATTCGTTGAGCCGTTCGATCCTGGCTTCAGATCTCGAACTGGTCGCCCGGCTCGCCGATGTCGATCAAGATAGATCGACAGCACGTCAGCGCAGTTGATGTCATCGATGTCCTGTCGGCGACGTTCCGGTTGATACTTTCGAGCGATGTAGTCCGCTAAGGCTTGCTCTGCCTTTCGAGGCGGCTTTGTTTCAGACGGGCTCGCAATGCATCCTGTGCCGATATGGCGGTCTGCGTCTTTGATAATCCAGACGGCTTGGTGGACGAGCTTTCCGTCGCGATATCGAGCTTTTCGCTTATACAGTCGTGCTCCTTTACTTGGATGCGGCATAGCTTTCTCATTCGATCAATGTGTTCCAAGGTCGTATAATCTTTGCCAGCAATACGCTCGACGGTCAGTCGGTTTCGGGCAGCTTCACGGCGCAACCCTGAAGCGGTCATTGACCCATCGGGGAATGCAATCTTTGCTGCTAGCGCAAGGCGAATTGGGGCGTCGGATTGAACACCACTATTCGTCAGCGATTCTAGCTTATTCGTCTCACGCGAGCTAGTCGTCAGCTCATGGCCGCCCGACACTAGGCGAGGATTCCGAACGTCTGAAGATCTGCGCTGCAAGGTAGCCACTGTCTTGGTTGTTATTCTTTCACATTGACTATCTCGGCTGGACAACAATAGTGTCCGTCAAAATTGGCCGAGTACTATCCATGAGCAGAGGAAAAGCAGAATTTTTGCGGTCTCTAAAAGAGGCGGTTGCACAGCGAAGAAAAGTGCAAGCAGAGGAACGCGTTGCGGCTGACTATCTGACGCGATGGTCAAAAGGACTCGGAAAGGACGGTTACGATCACGCATGGTTCCAGGGATTTCTTAATCGCTTGAAAAAACGTTATGAGGTCGATCAATCCAATTGCAATCATGAGATCGGCAAGCTTTTCGCAGATTGCGAGTTGAGTCTCTCTGACCCGGCCGACAAGGAGCTTTTGCTCGCGGCACTTGCGCATACCATTTATCCCCGGCTCACTGGCGCTAAGCAAAAGTGGGATGCCCAGCATTACGATGAGCTCTGGCGCGATATTCTTTTGATCCAAGATGCGCACTATAAGGCGAAGGAGGGGAACGCCGCCTACAGAGATCTTGATCAGTAGCGCAATTGCCAGAACTCTCGTCAAATCAGACAAGTTTCGTACAAAATACCGCAGCAGCAAGCGAGGGGCTAAAGAAAAGATCGGCCCCGACAGTTTGCGTAAACGAGTCGACGCCGCCATGGACCCGAGGCTCGGTCGCAATCCAAATCTAAGAATTTTCGATTTTGATTACATAATGCGAGGTGACCCAGCAGAAGGCCCCGCTTGCGCTGCTGGGCTTTCGATTTCAACCCGCCCTACCTCGCGGGAGTGCTGCAGCCGAACAGGCTGCTTCGATCGAGAAAGAGCTTTTTGCTGAAGCGCAGGCGTTCTTTGAGGCGCTCGGCCTGTTTATGACCGATGCATCGAAATGCACCTGCCGCAGCGCGGCTCGACGAATAGCGCGGCGGCGGGTGCGACAGGGTCTGGAAAAGGATAATAATTTGGGCCGCTATTAATTGCCTAGGCCGCCTGAAATGGAACGGCTCCCTACAAAAGGAGCCCACAATGGCAACACATCGATCAGAGTGTCAGTATCAGAGTAGTCAGTTCCGCCAATTTGTCGAGATCCGGCAGAATCCTGGCCAGCGCTCCATCCCAACTGAGGACATAACGGCGCTCGCCAACGCGATGGCTGTCGATGCTCTGGCCTACCCCGTTTGCGTCCAGATGGGGTCGACGGCATCGGACATTTTTACCGCGGCCTATATTTGTCCAATCGCTCGGGGTTCGTTGAGCTCTTCAACCAGGAGAAGTCAAAACATGATCCCCCCAAAGCCTATTAGCTACCGCAGACAACACCACGATACTCCATCTCGTGAACTGCCTCCATTTAAGCTCAGGTCCCTCAAGAGCGGTACAATAATACGGCCAAAAAGAGAGATTGAGCAAGGATCGACCTCTAGCTCTGTCGATGGTCCGACTGCGGCAGATGATTTGAGCGGCGAGCCGACCGACCCGACGCCCGAGGCGTCTTTAATTACCGAACCAGCACGGGCCATCAGCAGAATTCGGTTAACGCCGAGCATTTCGGCCCCGCCGCAATCCGATGAAACACAGTCGGCGCGATGCGTCGGCCTTTGCGAGCAGCCTCACAGATCGCGCAAGTAAGGGCGACGCCGTCGCTTTTCCTGATCACTCCGCAAGTGAACCGGCTATGTTTGAATTCCCGGCACTCCCCGATTTTCTGAAGCAGGGTGACGTCGAATTCGAGCTCAGAAAACTAACGAACGAGTATCTCGGCTCTACCCTGCGTACGCTCCTGATCGACGCGCCAGTCAAAGCGGGCGAGCGGTTCATGAGGGAGGTCTTGCTTCCCGATTTTCAAAACCTGAACAAAGGGAGGTAAACCGTGCAAATTCGTCCACTCCAAGCCGTTCGACAGCTTCGCGCCGGCTCCATCGGTTCCTACGCTGTTGCCGCTAAAACCGTGTCCCTCGCCGCCCTGCTAGGACACGCATACCTCGACCAGTCCGGCCGGCCGAAACGAAAGCCTACCCGGGAGGGTGCGCCGAGTCATACGAATGCAGTGCGCACGTTCTGTCCGGGGAATTGTACTCGCCCAGATGTCAGATCGCGTTTGGCGTCAGAAGCCCGAGGCGGCCCTGAACCGCAAGCTTTTGAAACAAATTCAAAAGGTCGGCGGACTTGCCGCTATCGCAAAGATCCGGCAAGCGACGAACTGATGCGCGGAATTCAAAGCGGCTCAACATGAAATCGGCTACGCGGTGTGCATGGTCGATCTCCTGGAGCAGCGCGTTTCCGGAGGATGTCTTCCCTCGAACCATTGAGCATGCGAAGGGGTTCTTTGGAAGTCGGTCGAAGAATACAGCGTTACAAAGATCGGGCAGATCTGGGAAGATTACAAACTGGTCGCGCCGTACCTCTACGCCCTGCACCTGGAAAAATCATTTCGCCCCTCTAAAATCGAGCGGGTTGATGACGTGGTGGATTGGACAAAGTCTTTCGTCAAAAGCTCCCGACGTGTGGAACGGTTTTTGGGCCGCGCTGCATTTGCCATGGATGTTATCAATACTGTTGCGCGCGACCAACGCGAACGCGATTTCGTGGACATCGCTCGCGTTGAGCCTCCACTCCGACAGATTCACTGATGAAGACGAGCTGGTTTCGGCGAGCATCGATCGGTTCGATGAAAACTACGGCAGATCCTTTCAACCTAGGCGGCCGCTTCCCTCGAATGATGCAGGCATAAGCCCATCGGCCGAACCACGTCCCGCGTTCGCCGCGGGACGTGCGCTTCTGGTTTGGCCGTGCTGGAGAGGGTTCCGGTGGGGATTATTGGATTCCACCGCCCCTAAATATTTCATGTGAGGCAGCCGATCGAATCACATGAATCCCACGTGATTTAAATTAGCTCCGTGTCCAGCTAAATTCCCTTCACAGCTTCACAGAGCGCATTCTGATGCTGTGTCGTTTGTTGGGTGCGTCGTTTTACAGTGTTCTTTCATTGGGTCTCTCCTTTCGACCAACCGGGCATCCAACTGCCACATTGCAGCATCGGATCTACGTTTTTGGCAGCAATTCTCGTTGACAACAATCGCACAGCAACTGGCTAATTTCTCTATGTCGTCTGTGAATGTGAAGCGGAGATCACGGAGGATCCAGAATGGACGGCAAACATTACAACATCATCGGCGAGGGGTACGATGAGACGGGTCGCCGGTATTTCCAAATAGAGATCGATGGATCCGAACCGCTCACATTTGCCGCCGATACAATTTTGGCTGATCCCAGCAGGTTATTCAAGGCGCTGGCCAATGCCGGCGTTAATTGCTTCTCATCCAAGAGCAAGGCCGAGATAATTAACGAGGTCCAGTCGTTCACCGCCGACCAGCCGAGCTTTCGCGTGGCCACAAAGCTTGGCTCCTTTCACAAGCAATTTGTTTTGCCGGACCAGGTATACGGAAGCTCAAGCAAACTGCCTACGGTGGTTGTGCTTGACGACTTGGATCCCGTTATGGTGTCCAAATATCGGACAAGCGGGACTTTGGAAGAATGGCAGAGCAAAATTGCGGCACCGTCTAGCGGCAATTCACGCCTGATGTTCGGGTTGAGCGAGGGATTCACCGGTCCAATTCTGACCTACGTAAAAGGTCCACGTACTGGCGGCTTTCAAATCGCAGGTGCCGCCGAAACCGGCAAGAGTACCGTCGCCAGCCTCGTTGGCTCAATTTGGGGCTGCCATGTCAGGGCGGAGCGCAAAGAAAAGGGTTTTTCAGAAACCTGGCACACCACTGCCGGCAAGATCGAAAAGACCGCGCTCGCTCACAACGAAACCATCTTGATTCTCGACGAAACAAAGAGGGCCGGACGGACTGCTCAACAGCGCGCCGAGGTCGTCTCCGATGTTGTCTTTTCCCTTGCTGAAGGTAATGAACGCGAGCGGTTGACCAACGCGAACTCAGCGCGTGCCTGGTATTTCTATTATCTTAGCACCTCCAACCTGACCTTTTCCGAGCTCGCTCGTGCTGGCGGCCTCGAAATCGATGATGCGTATCTGGGGCGACTGTTCGATATCCCTTGTCCGAATAGTCCGCACGGTCTCTACGACACTATTCACGAGTTCCGCAGCGGTGAAGAACTTTCGGATGCCTTGAAGCAACGGTGCCGTCGCTACTTCGGCACGGCCGGCCGTGAATTCCTCTCCCGGCTGCAGGAGGACCGAGACGACGATCTCGTTGGGCTCAAAAAAATGCTGTCCGAGTATCGAGCCAACTACCGAAAGGCTGCTGCCGATGCCATCGCGGCTGAAAGCCTGCGGTCGCTCACGCGGACCTCTAGCCGGTTCGCTACGGTCTTTGCCGCTGGTTGCTTGGCGATAGAATACCGGATTTCTCCCCTGGTCGAAAAAGGCGCTGTTAAAGGCCATCTTGCAGTGTCAGCTCGCCGGACTCCGTCTGTTGGCTCACGAGCCCCGCCGGGGCGAACCCACTGCAGCGACCCTGCGGGCCAAATTGGTTGGGTACTTTCGCAAAGCTGGCGGCTCGTTTGTTGATCTTGGAAAGCGTCGTCCAAAGCTTGGAACCGTCGGTCTTGAGGCCGCCGCCGGCTACGTTGGCACTGGTGCGGAAACTGGCTGGTTCTACCTGACCGATAAACGGGTCACTGCCATTATCGGCAAAGGCGCCAGCGCTATTTCCCTGAAAAGGCGTCTTTTCGCTGAAAACCTGATGGCAAAGCCCAAGCAAGGTTTCGTTGTTCAACGAAAGATTTTCCGGGGCGGGAAGGGCAACCAAAACTTTGCCTG
>CAWGSN010000029.1:0-64227 GCA_963825225.1 uncultured Alphaproteobacteria bacterium | reverse complement strand
ACGCCGGTGCCGACGGTGCGATCCTGAAGCGAGGCGGTATTGTCGTAAAGTTCGATCAACGCAGGAAATCGAACGTGGATATTGTCGAGCGCCGCTCGGATCGCCGCCTGCCCCTTTGCGTCGAGATCGCGGGCAATTCCGCCGGGAACGATGACGTCTCGCATCAGGCGGTGACCGAAGGCCATGTTCGCCGCACGCAGCACATCCTCCCGCAGCATGTTGCAATGGGCCTGCATCAGAGCAAAGGAAGCGTCGTTGCAGATCGCGCCGATGTCGCCGAGGTGATTGGCAAGCCGTTCGAGTTCGGCCAGCAGTGCCCGCAGCCAGATGGCGCGATCCGGCACGACGAGTTGCAGCGCGGCCTCCGTCGCACGCGAGAAGCCATAGGCATAGGCGACCGTGCTGTCGCCCGAGACGCGTCCGGCCAGTTGCGCGGCGCGCACGAGGGTGGCGCCCCGCATCAGCCCTTCGATACCCTTGTGGGTATATCCCAGCCGCTGTTCCAGCCGGACCACGGTCTCCCCGCTGGCGGTAAAGCGGAAATGTCCGGGCTCGATGATTCCCGCATGCACGGGACCGACCGCGATCTGGTGCAGGCCATCGCCTTCGACCGGCAGGAAGCGGTAGGGCGCCGTCGATGGCAGCGCGTCGTTGCAATCTCCGAGCGGAAAGCGCACGCCCCAGCGGTTGTGATCGAGCCAGCGGCGGGTGTCCGGCAAGCCTTCCGCTGACAATCCGAACAGGTCGTTGACGGTGCGCTCCAGTCTAAGCGCCGGCGGGTGGTGCTGGCTGACCGAGGGGTAAACGCGATCGGGGCAATCCAGGCTGGCGACAGCGATTTCCGCGGTATTGCGGTCGATGATCGCCATGTGCACCATCGAAGGTTCACCCCAGAGCCCAAGCAGGCTCCAGCGCCGCTGTGCCAGCTCGTTAGCTGCAAACGACCACACGGATGCATCGACCACGGCGCGCGGCCACGGACGGTGCTGCGGGATCTTGCGGCCTTCCAGCATCAGATCGATCAACGATGGCATATCCTCGTCCCTCAATTATCCAAGTAGACGCGCGACGTGCTGGAACCAGACCACGAGCGGCGCGGGAAGATAGATTCCCGCGCCCAGAACCAGAGCGAGATGCGCAAACATCGGCACGTAGGACGCTTCCGCCGACGCCGTGCTGCCGCGGGGCTCGCCGAAGGCGACGCTGGTCAGGCGCAACGTCAACGCACCAAAGGCCAGCAGCAGCCCGAACACCAGCACGATCGCCAGCAGCGGCTGCCGTGCGAATGTCGAGCTCACCACCAGAAATTCGCTCATGAAGATGCCAAGCGGCGGCAGTCCGGCGATCGCGACGACGCCGACCACGAAACCCCAGCCCAGCGCCGGATGGGTCACCGTGAGGCCGCGGATCCGGTTGATCCGCTGCGTGCCCTTGATCTGCGAGATGTGGCCGACGGCATAGAAGATCGCCGACTTGGTCAGGCTGTGCATCACCATGTGCAAAAGACCTGCGAAATTGGCGAGCGGGCCGCCCATGCCGAACGCAAAGACGATGATGCCCATGTGCTCGATCGAAGAGTAGGCGAACAGCCGTTTGATGTCGCGCCGGCGGTAGAGCATAAACGCCGCAAAGACCAGCGAGACCAGGCCCATCGTCACCATCAACGGCCCCGGAGCGATCGCGTGGGGATTGGCGACCAGCAGGATCTTGAAGCGCAGCAGTGCGTAGAGCGCGACGTTCAAGAGCAGGCCCGACAGCACCGCCGATATCGGCGTCGGACCTTCGGCGTGGGCGTCGGGCAGCCAGGCGTGCAGCGGCGCGAGGCCGACCTTGGTTCCGTAACCGAGAAACAGGAACACGAAAGCGACATTGAGCAGCGCCGGATCGAAGCCCGCCGCATGCCGGATTAACAGCGTCCAGATCATGCCGTCCTGGCCTTCACCGACGACCGGCCGCGCCGCCATGTAGACCAGGATGGTGCCGAACAGGGCGAACGCGATGCCGACGCTGCCCAGGATGAAATATTTCCAGGCCGCTTCCAGGGCGGCATGGGTGCGATAGATGCCGACCATCAGCACCGTGGTCAGCGTCGCGATTTCGACCGCGACCCACATCAGGCCGATATTGTTCGACACGAAAGCGAGATTCATGCCGAACATCATGGTCTGGTACATGGCGTGGTAGAAACGCAGGTAAACCGGCGTCAGCCGACCGGCCTCGAGTTCGTGGGCGATGTAGCTCGCGCTGAAGATGCTGGTCGTGAAGCCCACGAAAGTGTTGAGCACGATGAAGACGATATTGAGATCGTCGACCAGGACGTACGGCCCCGGCTGCGGGCGTTCGATGACAAACAGCGAGAGTGCCGCAACAAACGTCAGCAGGCTCGCGACAACGTTCAGCCGTGCCGTCAGCCGATAGCCGGGGAGGGCGGCGAGCAGCGTCGCCGAGACGATCGGGATCAGCAGGACCGCCGCCACGGGATCGAAGGAAGCCATGCTCATCTGTGCTCGCCCCGGTAGTCGTCGAGGGCGGACACGTCGACGGAATCGAAGCGCTCGCGGATCCGGAACAGGAAGATGCCGATGACGATGAAGGCGATCAGGATCGAGAAGGCAACGCTGATCTCGACGACCAGCGGCATACCCTTGGCGCCGGTCGCCGCCAGCACCAGCCCGTTCTCGAGCGACATGAACCCCACGACCTGGCTGACGGCATTGCGCCGCGTCACCATGACCAGAAGTCCGAGCAGCACGACCGACAGGGCGAAGGCGAGATCCTCGCGCGCCAGCGGATCGGCGTCGGCGGTGACCCGCAGCATCAGCACCATGGAGAGTGCGACCAACGCCATTCCGGCCAGCATGGTCGGGCCGATACCCACGGCCGACTCTATGTCGCGATGAATTCCAAGCTGCTTGACAATGCGGTGCAGTGCCACCGGGATGACAATCGCCTTGAACACGAGGGCGATGACCGCCGTGATGTAGAGATGAGGCGCGTTCTGGACAAAGGCCTGCCAGGCGACCGAAAGCGCCAGCACGACGGCGTGCAGCGCAAAGACGTTGAGCAGCGAATAAAGCCGGTCCTGATACAGCATCATGAAGCTGATCAGGACGAGACTGCCGGCCAGCGTATGCGAGACGTCGAAGGCGAGGCTGTGCATCTGCATCAGAAACTCCTCGACACGAACAGCAGGAGCGTACCGAGCAAGCCCAGCATGAGCGCGGCTCCAAGAAATTGGGGAATGCGGAAAACCCGCATTTTGGCGGTCGCGGTCTCGAACAGCGCGAGCAGGAATCCGGCGACCGCCAGTTTGACGACATAGGCAGCGGCGCCAACCGCGTAGGCCAACGGACCGGCGCCGAACAGGGCGATCTTCCAGGGGAGGAAGACACAGGCGATCAGCGAGACGTAGAGCAGGAGCTTGAGGAACGCGCCGAATTCGATCATCGCGAGATGGCGGCCGGAATATTCAAGGACCATCGCCTCGTGCACCATGGTGAGTTCCAGGTGCGTTGAGGGATTGTCGACGGGGATGCGCGCGTTCTCGGCGAGCGCCACGATGATGAGGGCGATGAGCGCCATTCCGAGCGACACCCGCAGTCCGATGTAGGACGAGCCGATGAAATCAGCGACCGTCGAAAGCTGGGTCGAGCCGGCAACCAGCGCCATGCAAAAGAAGATCAGCAGCATCGCGGGCTCGGCAAGAGCGGCGATCATGACTTCGCGGCTGGAGCCGATGCCGCCGAAGCTGGTGCCGACGTCCATCCCGGCGAGCGCCAGAAAAAAGCGCGCGCTTCCGAGCAACGCAACGATGGCAATCAGGTCGGCGGTCCAGTTGAACAGCAGGCCGGTCGCAAAAGTCGGCACCAGGGCGGCGGCAACCCAGATCGCCGCAAAGGTCACATAGGGTGTCACGCGGAACAGCCATGAGGCGTTCTCGGCCAGCACCACCTCCTTGCGGAGCAGGCGCAGCAGATCGCGATACGGCTGAAAGATCGACGCGCCCTGGCGGCGCAACAGCCGCGCCTTGAGCTTGCGCACGAAACCGGTCAGCAATGGCGCGAGCAGCAGCACCAGCAGCATCTGCACGCCCTGTACAATGATGTCCGAGATCACGACCATATCGCGAGCACCAGCAGCAGCGCGACGAGGGTGGCAAAAACGAGACTGAGATAGCGCCGGATGGTCAGGAACTGCAGGCGGTTGAGCCTATCGGCCGAATGGCCGACCAAGCCTACGATGGGCAGATACATCCCCTCCCAGACCAAATCGTGCAATTCAATCCGCAGCCGCGCCGGCCTGGTATCTCCGGGGGCTGGCATCTCGACATGGTCGCGGGCGTGAAACACGAGCGTGCCGAAAACCCGGCGGATCGGTTGGGCGAAGCTTGCCGCCGAATATTGCGCCGCTGGAGTGGAATCGGAAAAGCCACAGCCCCAGGCGGGCCCCCGGCGCAGTGCACGCGAGGCGAACCGATGAATGACGAAGACAGCTAGCGAGGCGGATATCGTGATGAAGATCATAACTAGCAATCCGTTGTAGGAACTGCGGCTCTCGGCAATCGGCACGATCGATAGCCAGGGTTCATTGGCCTGGATCGGCATGGCGCCGCCGAGGATCTCGGTGGTGATCGGCGACAGCGCGTCAATCACAAGTCCGGGCAGGATGCCGGCCAGCAGGCAGAGCGCGGCCAGGATGAACATCGCCGCCAGCGAATAGCGGTCGACCTCGATCGCGGTTTCCGCTTCCGTGCTTCGGGGGCGCCCGAGAAACGTCACGCCGTAGGCCTTGACGAAGCACGCCGCAGCAAGTGCCGCGGCCAAAGCGAGCAGGGCGCCGACCGCCGGCACCATGATCTTGAGCGCCCATTGCGGCAATTCCGGACTTTGCAGCACGGCCTGGAACATCAGCCATTCGGAAACGAAGCCGTTGAAGGGCGGCAGCGCCGAGATCGCGACGCAGCCGACGAGAACGACAAAACTCGTAAGCGGCATGCGATGGATGAGACCGCCCAGCCTGTCCATATCCCGCTCGCCTGTCGCGGTCAGGACGGCGCCGGCGCCGAAAAACAGCAGGCTCTTGAAAAAACAGTGGTTGAGCACGTGAAACAGCGCCGCCGTGAACGCCAGCGCCGCGGCGAGCTTCAGGCCGTTGGCCTGAAAGGCCAGCGCAAGCCCGAGGCTTGCGAAGATGACGCCGACGTTTTCAATCGTGCTGTAGGCGAGCAGACGCTTGAGATCCTTTTCCATCATGGCGTAGAGGATCCCCATGACGGCGGTGATGCCGCCGAGGAACAGCACGACCACGCTCGCCCACCAGGTCGGCTGCCCCAGCAGATCGAAGATGACGCGAATGAAGCCGTAGATCGCGACCTTGGTCATGACGCCGCTCATCAGCGCCGAAACGTGGCTGGGCGCGGCGGGATGTGCGAGCGGCAGCCAGACATGCAGCGGCACCAGGCCGGCCTTTGAACCGGCGCCGAGCAACATCAGGATCAACACCAGGGTCGCGACATACGGCGTGTGTTGGGCGGCACGGATGGCCGCAAATCCGTAATCGCCCGCTTCTCCCGCCAGCAGGCCGAAGGCCAGCAGTAGCGTGAGCGTGCCGAAACTCGCCATCACCAGATAGACGTAGCCTGCCCTGGCGTTGCCCGGTTCGCGGTGATGCGCCATCACCAGTGCCCAGGACGCCAGCGACATGAACTCCCAGCACAGCAGATAGGAGAATGCATCGTCCGCCAGCACCACCAGATTCATGCCGGCCAGAAAGGCCGGGAAGAACGGCAGCACGCGGTGCGGCGCATGTTCGTGCCGGCCATAGCCGAGACCATAAAGGCTGGCCGCGGCCGCGCCGAGATTGACGACAACAAGGAAGAACGAGGCCAGTGCATCCAGGCGGAAATGAGCGCCGAGCCACGGCAATCCGACCGGCAAGGTCATAATGGAGCCATTCGCGTCGCCGCCGATCAGCCAGCGCAGGGCGCCGAACAAGGCGACAGCGCAAATTGCCAGCGTCGCAGCGTAGACGATGGCCGTGGCGCTTGCCGTGCGGCTCAGAACGATCGCAAGCACAGCGATCGCCAACAATCCCGCGACACATGTCATTTGCAAAACGACGGGAGACATCAGGCGCAGCCCCTCGTCCCGGTCGATGCTTTGGGTTGTGCCTGATTGCCCGAACGGATGTTCGCCGAAGCCGAATTCGTCTTCAGCCGCACCCCGCGTCCCTGCGAATGGCTGACGGCGCCTTCGTCGATCATCTCGATCCCGCAGGCGTCGAACGCGGCAATCAACTTGACCAGCGAATCGACGTTGCCCCGGACCATCGTTTCGCTCACCTCCATGCGCTGGATGGTGGGCACGGAGAGCCCGGAGAGTTCTGCAAGCCGGCGCTGATCGATGCCGAGCAGCAACCTGGCAGCCCGCAATTGAGCCGCCGTGATCATCGATTTGCCCTGCTGTCAGGCCCCCAGGTCCCGTCAAACATCATTCCTGCATCCTAATTAATGATGTTAGACTGTCAATAAGTGATATCTAGGATATCTATTCTAAGGGATGTCGGCGGCGATGAACACCTCTATGCAGCGCTGCGGCATGCCGATTGCCGCGGAGCTTGAGCGTGCAGTTCCCTGACGTTCGCGCCGCAAAACATAAATCCGTGATTTTTCCGGCAGATCCTCCGCAGCGGACGACGGTGGTAGAACAGGCCTCAGCCGAACGATGCCAGGAATATGGACACTGGAGGTGTCGATGGATGCCGTGCTTCCTTACCGCGCCATGGCCTACAACAATGGCTGGGCCAACCATCGCCTGCTCTCGGCCTGTGAGCGATTATCGCAGGCCGAATTCACGGCGCCGCGGAGCGGCTTCTTTCCAAGTCTGCGCGCGACGCTCAATCACATCCTGGTCATCGATCGCTTCTACATCGACGCCATGGAGGGCGGCACGTTTGGACCGGCGGCCTGGGCCAACCGCGAACCGTGCGAAACCGCGATCCTGCTCCGCGAGGCGCAACGCGAGATGGACCGGCGCTTGATTGCGGTCGTTGAGCAATTGAGTTGGGCCGATCTCGACCGGATCGTCGACATCAATCGCGGAGATCACATTCAACACGAGCGGATGGACCGGCTGCTGCTTCATTTGTTCCAGCACCAGATTCATCATCGCGGTCAGGCGCATGCGATGTTAAGCGCCACCGGAGTTCCGCCGCCGCAACTCGACGAGTTCTTCTCCGAAGGTGAGGCGCCGCTTCGCGCCACCGAGTTTGCGGAGCTCGGATGGGTCGAGGAGACGGTCTGGCGCCGCTGAATGCCCTTTTGCCGCCGGGCGCGCTTTCGCGTATGTTCGGCCAGACACTACCCCTTCCTGCGAGGTCACGTGACTGCAACCAATCCTGCCGCGGGCAAGCCGGTCGATTCCGCTGATCTCGTTAATGTTCCGCGCCTGGTGACGGCGTATTTCGCCTCAAAGCCGGACCCGGCCGATCCCGCCCAGCGCGTGGCCTTCGGCACCTCCGGTCATCGCGGCTCGTCACTGAAAAACTCCTTCAACGAAAACCATATCCTGGCGACCACGCAGGCGATCTGCGATTACCGCCGCGAGACCGGACTGACCGGTCCATTGTTCGTCGGCATCGATACCCACGCGCTGGCGGAAGCAGCGCTCGCAAGCGCGGTCGAGGTGTTTTCCGCCAACGGCGTCGATATCATGATCGATGAGCACGGCGGCTATACGCCTACGCCCGTCATCTCGCACGCGATCCTGAGCTACAACAAGGGACGGACGTCGGGCCTTGCCGATGGTGTCGTCATCACGCCGTCACATAATCCGCCGGAGGACGGCGGCTACAAATATAACCCGCCCCATGGCGGCCCAGCGGATACCGATGTGACGGCCAAGGTCGAAAAAGCCGCCAACGCCTATCTGGAAGCCGACATGAAGGGCGTGGCGCAGATGGTGTATGAGCGCGCCCGCAAGGCACCGTCGACGCATCTCCACGACTATATCCGCCCCTTTGTTGCCGATCTCGGCAAGTCAGTCGACATGGCGCTGGTCAAATCGTCCGGCGTCAGGATCGGGATCGACCCGCTCGGCGGCGCCGCCGTGCACTATTGGCAACCAATAATCGAGCACTACGGCATCAACGCATCTATCGTGAACGACGTCGTCGATCCCACCTTCCGTTTCATGACCGCGGATTGGGACGGCAAGATCCGGATGGATTGTTCCTCGCCTTACGCGATGGCGAGCCTGATCCAGATGCGCGACAGGTTCGACGTCGCCTTTGCCAACGATACCGATGCCGACCGCCACGGCATCGTGACGCGCACCGGCGGCCTGATGAACCCGAACCATTTCCTGGCGGCTGCGATCGCTTATCTGTTCGAGCACCGGCCGCAATGGGGCAGGGATGCCGCGATCGGCAAGACCATCGTCTCCAGTTCGATCATCGATCGCGTCGCGAAGAAACTAAACCGCAAGCTGGTCGAAACCCCGGTCGGCTTCAAATGGTTTGTCGAGGGTCTCGGCAGCGGCGCATTTGGTTTTGCCGGCGAGGAAAGCGCCGGCGCGTCGTTCCTCAAGCGGGACGGATCGGTCTGGACCACCGACAAGGATGGCCTGGTGATGGGGCTGTTGGCCGCCGAAATCCTCGCCAAAACCGGGCGCGATCCGAGCCAGTTGTTTGCCGGATTGACCGCGGAACTCGGCACGCCCTTTTACGAGCGGATCGATGTGCCTGCGACCCCGAAGCAGAAGAACGCGCTGAAGGCGCTCGGGCCGGATAAACTGGGCATCAAGGAACTGGCCGGCGAGCCGGTGCGCGCGATCAGGACCAAGGCGCCCGGCAACGATCAATCCTTTGGCGGCATCAAGGTCGAGACCGATCAGGGCTGGTTTGCGGCAAGACCATCGGGGACCGAAGACGTCTACAAGATCTATGCGGAGAGTTTTCGCGACCAAGCTCATCTCAAGCTGATCCAGCAGGACGCCAGGGCGGCGATCGCGAAGGCATTCTGACCATGCGCGGGATTGCCGCAACGCTCGCGCTGGTGCTCTCGATGTCCGGCGCGGCGTGGGCTGAGCAGGTCTTTTCGTTCGACACAACGCCCGGCAAACTGCCGAAGAATGTCGTTCCCGTTCGCTATGCGATCGACGTCAAGCCGGATATGGCGAGCCTCACGCTATCAGGCGTTGAGGTCGTGGATATCGAGGTGCGCGAACCCACGGCGCGGATCGTCCTCAATGCGGTCAACACGATTTTCGACGCCGTCACTATCGACGGCGACGCACAGCGCGCGGATGTCACGCAGGATGCCGCCGCGGAGACGGCGACCCTCACCTTTCCGCAACCGGTCGCAGCCGGGTCGCACCGGCTGCGCATCGGTTTCACTTCGCGCATCAACAAGTTCGACCGCGGCTTCTTCTTCATCGACTACCCGACCGACACTGGCACGAAGCGGATGTTGTCGAGCAAGCTCGAACCGTCAGACGCGCGGCGGATTTTCCCGTGCTGGGACGAGCCCGCCTTCAAGGCGAATATTGCGGTCACGGTGACGGTGCCGCGCCACTTCATGGCGGTCGGCAACATGCCGGCTGTTGCGGAGGAGATGGTCGAGCCGAACCTCAAGCGGGTTACCTTCGCGCCGACGCCGAAAATGTCGACCTATCTGTTCGTGCTGACGGTGGGCGAACTGGAGCGGATCACGGCGGACGCCGATGGCGTGACGATTGGCGTCGTCGCCACCACAGGCAAGGCCGCGAAGGGACAATTTGCGCTCGACAGCGCGGTGAAGCTTCTGGCCTGGTTCAACGACTATTTCGGCGTCAAATACCCGCTGCCCAAGCTCGATTTGATCGCAGTGCCCGGCGGCTTCAGCGGCGCGATGGAGAACTGGGGCGGCATCACTTTCTTCGAGAGCAGGCTGCTGTTCGACCCCGCGACCAACGCCGATACCGCGCGGCGGCCGATCTTCAACGTCATCGCGCATGAAATGGCGCATCAATGGTTCGGCGATCTCGTCACCATGGCGTGGTGGGACAATCTCTGGCTCAACGAGGGCTTTGCCACCTGGATGGCGACCAAGGCGTCGGAGCAATTCTATCCGCAATGGCAGAGCTGGCTCAATGGCTACGGCCAGAAGCAGTTCGCGCTTTCGTTCGACGCGCGGTGCACCTCGCATCCGATCCAGCAGCCCGTCGCCAACGAGAGCGAAGCCATGGTGGCGTTCGACGCCATCACCTACAACAAGGGCCAGGCGCTGATCCGCATGCTGGAGAGCTATCTCGGCGAGACGGTGTTTCGCGACGGCATCCGCAGCTACATGGCGGCGCACGCCTATGGCAACACCACCACCGCGAACCTCTGGCAGGCGCTCGAGAGCACAGCCCACAAGCCGGTGACCCGCATTGCAGCGTCCTTCACCGAGCAGGACGGCGTGCCGCTGATATCGGCCGAGACCGCGTGCAGCGGTGACACGCAGCGGCTCGCGCTGCGGCAGGGCCGCTTCGTGGTCGCGCCGATGAAATCTGCGGCCTTGCCGCCGCGCAACTGGCAAATCCCTGTCACGCTCGGGCCGCCGCGCGCGAAATCGCCTGACGTCGTGCTGCTTCAGGGCAGCACGGAAATTCCGGCCGGATCCTGCGGCGAGGCAATCAAGGTCAATCTCGGCGATATCGGCTATTACCGGGTCGAGTATGGCGCCGCGAGCCGTGCCGCGCTGGCAAAATCGCTGGCGCAGCTAGCGCCGGAAGACCGCGTCAATTTCCTCGCCGACAGTTGGGCGATGGTGCAGGCCGGCCGCGCCGAGCCGCCATCCTATCTCGCGCTGGTCGAGACGCTTAAGCCCGACGACCGCCGTCCGGTGTGGGATCAGGTGATCTCGACGATGAGCGCGCTCAACCGTCTGTCGCGCGATCGCGCCGAGCGGCCGGCGTTGCAGAGCTATGCCCGCGCCAGGCTGCGCCCGGTGTTCGACAAGCTCGGCTGGGACGGCAGCGGTTCGGGTGACGACGACACCACCTTGCTCCGCGGCAGTCTGATCTGGGTGCTAGGCGAATTCGGCGACGAGGAGATCATCGCGGAGGCGAAGCGGCGGTTCGCAGCCTTCCTGCAGGATCCGAAATCGCTGCCGAACGCGTTGCGCGATTCCGTCACCCATCTCGTCGGCGTCACCGCCGATCGCGCCACCTACGACACGTTGCTGGGGCTGGCGCGCAAGAGCACCGTGACCAACGAACGCCTGCGCTATTATTACGCCGCCGCCAGCGCGCGCGATGCGGATCTGGCGCGCGCCACGCTGGCGCTAACCCTGACCGACGAAGTATCGGGCGCCGTCGTCAACGGCATGATCAATTCGGTCGCGTCCGCCGGCGAGCGGCCGGATCTCGCCTGGGATTTCCTGCAGAAGAATTTCGATGCATTGCTCGCGCGGCAGGGGCCCGCATTCCGCGACCAGTTCGTCGCCAATCTTGTGACTAATTTCAGCGACGAGCCCCATGCCGCCGAACTTGCCGCCTTTGCCCCGGTGCAGGAGACCTCAGGTGGCCGGGTGATGACGGCCCGCGCGATGGAGACGATCGCGATCGCTGCCGACCTCAAGGCCCGCGCGCTGCCGGCGGTCGATGCCTGGATCAGGGAACGCAAATAGGCGCCACCATGACCGATCTTCACGGCGTCTTTCCCTACCTCGTTTCACCGATCGATCCGTCGGGAAAAATCCGCACCGAGGTGCTGGGCCGGCTGTGCGACGACCTCATCAAGGCAGGTGTGCACGGATTGACGCCGCTCGGCTCGACCGGCGAGTTCGCCTATCTCGACGGAGCCCAGCGCGCGGCGGTGGTGCAGACCACGATCGAGGCGGCGAAAGGCCGGGTGCCCGTCATCGCCGGTGTCGCCTCGACCTCGACGGCGGACGCGGTAACGCAGGCCAAGGCCTGCGAGAAGCTCGGCGCCGACGGCATCCTCGCGATCCTGGAGGCGTATTTTCCGCTTTCCGACGCCCAGGTCGAATCCTGGTTCCGCGCCATTGCCGACGCGGTCGACATTCCCGTCGTGATCTACACCAACCCGCAATTCCAGCGCTCCGATCTCACCCTCGATGTGATCGAGCGGCTCGCCGCCCATCCGCGCATCGGCTACATCAAGGATGCCTCGACCAATACCGGGCGGCTATTGTCGATCATGAACCGCTGCGGCGACGCTATCCGCGTGTTCTCGGCCTCGGCCCACATTCCGGCGGCGGTGATGCTGATCGGCGGGGTGGGCTGGATGGCCGGGCCGGCCTGCATCATCCCGCGCCAGAGCGTCGAGCTCTATAATCTTTGCAAGGCCAAACGCTGGGACGAGGCGATGGCGCTTCAGCGCAAGCTGTGGCGCATCAACGAAGCCTTCGCCCGCTTCAACCTCGCGGCCTGCATCAAGGCCGGGCTTGAAATCCAGGGCTACGCGGTCGGCGACCCCGTCCCGCCGCAGGCGGCGCTCACGGCTGACCAGCGCAGGATCGTCGAGGCGGCGTTAAGGGACGTCGATTAACTGGCGATATTCACATCGTCATTCCGGGGCGCGCGTAGCGCGAGCCCGGAATCCATACTCACGATCGTGGTTATGGATTCCGGGCCTGCGCCAAGCGGCGCATCCCGGAATGACGAAAACAAAAACTCCAGCATAATCAACAAAACTGCCCGACGGGCAAATCACTTCGGATTTTCCGAAGCGGTGTCAAGCCGTGAATTGAAAAATATTTCGCTTTCGCCGTCGGGCAAATCAGCGGCATGACTCACGCCATCCTGTCCCACCAAGAGGGGCGCTCGCGATCGTCACGAAACGCGGGGCAGGGTGCGGTGGACGCCGATGTGCCGACGACGAACGGCGCTGAGGCGTACGGCGAAGACGTGTGGTCCTGACACCGCGACGCTGGTGTCAAGTTGCGCGGACATGTCCGCGCAATGACGGTGGCAAGAAAGCCCGTTCACCGAGGAGAGCGCGGAGTAAGCCGTAAAGCCATTGCGCAGGGAAGGCCGGGATGCTCCCGCTGGACCTGTATGCTCGTGTGCGCACTTCTTTGTGCACATTGCACACGAGACCGCGGGTGCAGCGCGCACCCGGTCTTCCCTGCGCCCTCTGACTACCGAGGGCGAGAACGTTCAAAGCAAAACTCGCGCGAAACGCGCGGCGAGATCGCGAGGCTGTGCCTGTGAAAACGATTTGCGAAACGACGATGCTCGGCGTCATAGGTCTCGGCTACAAAGCGCTCGGCACTTTCGCGCAGCAGCCGCTGCTCGTCGCTCAAGGTAAGGTCCATGGGATCTACTTCGCCACGGCCGGTTTCCTGACGGAGGGATGAAGCCCTGCGGGATCCACCACCATTCCGAATTCCTGAAGATTATGCGCGTGGCAGAGTTGATGCAGCGCGAACGCATGCTCGATCGCCGCGGACTGTCCCATCATGTCGACCGAACGATTAACGGCCTCTTTGGTCAGCTTCAGCGCGAACGACGGCTTGGCCGCGATCTTTTGCGCCAGCGTCATCACGAACGAAGAAAGTTCTGATCGCGGCACCACATGATTGACCATGCCGAGCCGATGCGCCTCGTCCGCGCTCCAGGCGTCTGCCGTGAACAGCAATTCCTTGGCCTTGCGCGGGCCGAGTTCCCAGGGATGCACGAACCATTCGACGCCGCAGACCCCCATCGTGACCACGGGATCGCAGAACTCCGCATCGCTGCTTGCGACGATGATGTCGCAGGCCCAGGCCAGCATCAGTCCGCCGGCGATGCATTTGCCGTGCACTTCGGCAATGGTCGGCTTCGCCAGATTGCGCCAGCGCCGTGTGATCTGCAGATAGATTTCCTGTTCGCGGGCAAAGCGGCCATGGGCGTTCGCTTCCGCAAAGCCACCCCAATTTCCGACCGGCGGAAAATCGACGCCGGCATTGTTCTTGCCACCCGGGCGCAAATCATGCCCTGCCGAGAAATGCGGGCCGTTGCCGGCGAGAATGATGACCTTGATGTCGTCGTCCTGCACCGCCTGGTCGAAGGCGGCGTTGAGGTCGTAGGTCATCTGCAGGTTTTGTGCGTTGCGCGCCTCGGACCGGTTCATCACGATCCGCGCGATGCGCGGTTCCGGCCGCTCCATAACGATGGTTTCAAAGGTGTTTTCTGTTGTTTTCATGGATCCTCCCAGGATCTGGATGAACCATGATGACTAGTTCGGAGACTGATAGGCAAGAGCTATCAGCCGCAAAAATCGATAGAGTGGTGGCCTCTCGTCCGATTGCCGGGTGAGACCGTTTTGAGATGTCGGCGGGATGCCGCAACAGGAGAATTCGATGCGCAGATTTTGGACCGTGCTGGCGGCGCTGGCGATGCTTAGCCTGACCAATTGCGGCTACAACGCGATCCAGACCAATGACGAGCAGGTCAAGGCGAACTGGTCGGAAGTCGTCAACCAGTACCAGCGGCGTAGTGACCTCGTGCCCAACCTCGTCAATTCGGTGAAGGGTTTTGCGCAGCAGGAAAAGGACGTGCTGTTAGGGGTCACCAATGCCCGCGCCAAGGTCGGTAGCATCCAGGCGACACCCGAAGTGCTGAACGATCCCGCCGCGTTCCAGAAATTCACGGCCGCCCAGGGTGAACTGTCCAGCGCGCTGTCGCGACTATTGGTCGTGACCGAAAACTATCCGCAGCTCAAATCGGACGCGCTGTTCAAGGATCTGATGGCGCAGCTCGAGGGTACCGAGAACCGCATCACCGTGGCGCGCAATCGCTACATCAAGTCGGTGCAGGACTACAATGTCGGCATCCGCACCTTTCCGAACAATCTGACGGCACTGGTATTCGGCTACAAGGAAAAGCCGAACTTCTCGGTCGCGAACGAGAAGGAAATCTCGACGGCGCCGAAGGTCGATTTCAACCCGACGCCGGCGGCCCCGTCGAAATAGCCGACAACCAGATTTGACCGCCAAGATTTGACCGCCATGAAAGCTGCCAGAGCCATTCTGCTTGCGTTGTTGCTGGGCTGGGTTTTTCCAGCCTTGACTACGAGTCTGGCTCCGGCTTTGGCCAATGTCGCGGTGCCGCCTCTCGTAGGGCGCGTCGTCGACCAGACCGGCACGCTTGGCAGCGGCGATGTCGCCTCGCTGAACCAGACCTTGCGGAATTTCGAGGCGAGGAAGGGCAGCCAGATCGCGGTCCTGATCGTGCCGACGACGGAGGGAGAGGCGATCGAGCAATTCTCGCTCCGGGTGGCGGAAACCTGGAAGATCGGCCGCAAGAAGATCGACGACGGTGCGCTGCTCGTCATCGCCAAGAATGACCGCCATCTCCGCATCGAGGTCGGCTACGGCCTCGAAGGCGCGCTCACCGACGTCACATCCAAGCGTATCATCGACGAGATCATCACCCCGAAATTCAAAGCCGGCGATTTCGCCGGCGGGATTTCCGCAGGGATCAACCGGATCATCCGGGTGATCGACGGCGAGAAACTGCCGGCCGTGGAGCCGCCGCATTGGCAAGCCCCGAACCTGCTTAATTCCATCGACCCGTTCAATCCCTTTGCCCTGTTCGGGCTGTTTATTTTCGGCGCGGTCATGCGCGGCCTGTTCGGCCCGTTGCTCGGCGCGACGGTCACCGGCGGTATCGTCGGCGCGCTGGCATGGTACGTCTCCGGATCGCTCGCCGCCGCGCTTCTGGCAAGCGTCTTTGTTTTCATGATCGCATTGGTTGCCGAGATCATGGCGTCTGCCAATCAGGGCGCGGGCCGACGGCGCCGTAGCGGGTGGGGCGACGGCAGTTCCTCTTCCGGAGGATCCTGGAGCAGCGGAAGCAGCAGCTCCAGCGACAGCAGCAGTAGCAGTTCGAGCGACAGCGGCGGCGGGGGTGGCAGTTTTGGTGGCGGCGGCGCGTCGGGAAGCTGGTAGATAGAAATATGGACATCGGACGCATCGGCAAGCATCTCCTCCACCACCATTGGTGGCTGCGGCGCTATTTTCCGCCGAACGTGCTGGCCGCGATCGAGCAGGCGGTCAAGGCGGGCGAGGCCACCCATTCCGGCCAGGTCCGCTTCGTCGTGGAAGGCGCGCTCGACGGCAGGCCGCTGTTTCGAAACCAGCCGGCGCGCGAACGCGCGCTCGATATTTTTTCGCAGTTGCGGATCTGGGACACCGCCCACAACAACGGCGTCCTGATCTATCTCCTGCTCGCCGACCGCAATGTCGAAATCATCGCCGACCGCGGCATCGACGCCAAGGTCGGCGCCGCCGGCTGGGAGAAAATCTGCGCCGAGATGGAAACGGATTTTCGCGCAAGGAAGTTTGAGAGCGGGGTGATCAAGGGGATCCAGTCCGTGTCGCGCGAGCTGGCGAAGCATTTCCCGCCGCATGCCGGCGACCCCAACGAACTGCCCGACGCACCAGTGGTGATTTAGGGCACGCTTTCTTGTGGCTTCATCCTTCGAGACGCCAGGCTCGCGCGTGGTTCCTCAGGACGAGGTGTTAGACCTCAGGATAGGTTCCAAACCCTCATGGCGCGCGTCTCGAACCATGCGGACGGGATGTAGCGGGGCTTGCGCGTCTAGCTGTCGTCCAGCTTGTTGAGGTCGCGTACCGATTGCATGATCGGCTCGAAGTTCGAGCGCGCATCGAGCGCGTCGAACAATTGCGCGGTGTCCGACAGCAGCGTATGCGAGCGTTGAATGGCGATCCGCACGTCGTCCTGCGGTGTGTCGGAGAGACGGCCGTGGCCGGACAGCAGGATTTTGGAATTCAGACCCTTCAGCCGTTCCAGCGACTGGATATAGTCGGCGATGCTCCCCGAGCCGAATACGCCGCCCATCACGCCGCCGGGCATCAGCGTGTCGGAGGCGAACAGCAGGCCCTTGTCCTGGTCGAACAGCGTGATGCAGGCCGAGGTATGGCCGGGCGTGTACATCACGGTGAGGCGGAAATTGCCGAGGTCGATCAGATTGCCTTCCTCCAGCCAGATGTCGACATTGATCGGCACGTTCGGCTCGTTGAACATCTTGCGCAGCATCGAGAAGTCGTCGCGCAGCATGATCTTGTTGGCGGCGAGGCGATGCGCGGCGATAAAGGTGCGGCCGCCGAAATGATAGGCCGCGCCGATATGGTCGAGATGCTCATGGCTCAACACCACCATGTCGATCTTCTCGGGCGGGCAATCGAGATGGTGCAGGCAGGTCAGAAGATGCGGGTAGTTCGTGGACAGGCCGACGTCGATCATGATGGTCCGCGAACTGCCGCGCACCAGATAGGCATTGGCCGCGCGGTTCTTGAAGCGGATCTGGTAGACGTCATCGGTCGCCTGGATCAGCGTGCAGACGTCGCTGTCGAGCAGGGTCTTGAACGGGCTCGGCCTGCGCTCGCTCATGAATTGGCCGCGGCTTTGAAGGTGACGGCGTTCGAGGCCCGCAGGCGCTTGCTGAGCGCATCCATGATCATCAGCGCGAATGCCGGCTGCTGGCTCACCAGGTAGACGAAGCGGGCGTGATTGATCCGCATCACGCGGGTGTGGGGTGCGGCGGCAATCGCGGTTGCCGAACGGGACGAGCCGTCGATCACGGCCATTTCGCCGAAGAACTCGCCCTTGCCGAGCGTCACAATGACGGTCTTGTTGGCGCCGTTGACCTTGGCGATCTCGACCTGGCCTTCGAGCACCACGAACAGCTCGCGTCCGGTCGAGCCTTCCTCAAAAATGACGTCATCTACACCAAACTCGTTGATGCATTTCTCGATAGCCATCGACCGTCCCCGCCTTCTGGCTAGTGCCCCCGTTTCCGAAGTTCGTCGCCTTCGCGGCGCCCCGGTACGAACTTCGGAAACGATAAGGGGCACTAGAAAATCGTCAACTTGCCCTGCTTTCGTTCGCCCATGTTAGTCGGGAAACAGTCCGGCGCAAACGGACCTGTCGGGGATTGCCGCAGGGCAGCATGGGGGAGGGGGTGAAGTCCCGGCCGCGCCGTGGTCGCATTGCCGCCCCAAAACCGGTCCGGATGACTTCCTAAAATTTAGGTAAGGCCCCACCCGGTAACGATTTCGCAAGCAATAAAAGTTACCAAATGGTCAACCTTTTCTGGAGAATTGAACGTGAGCGAACAGCAGTCCGAGCCAACCAACGGTGAAACCGGTTCCGTCGGCTCCGGGCCGGCCGCTCCCGAGACGTCCGCGGCAAAGGAGCCGGTGACGGCAACGGCCGAGATCGTGTCCCCTCAGCTGGCGCCCGAACAGAAAGAGACCTCGCCCAAGCCGGACGCGCCCAGGGCCGAATTGCCCAAGGTGGAAGCGTTCAAGGTTGAGCCCGTCAAGGCTGAAGCGGCTGGTGCCGAAGCAACCAAAACTGAAACCGTAAAGCCGGAACCGCCGCCGATTCCCGGCAAGCTCCTGGTCATGTCACCCGCCGATCGGGCCTGGAATGGTGGTGAGGCCGGCGCGGAGCCGGAAGCAGCGGCAGGCGAAGCCTCGTCCGGCAAGCGGCGGAAGTCGGCGATGGCGGCCGTGGTGGCGCTGGCGACGATGGCCGGCGCGGTCGGCGGCGCGCTGGCAACCGTGGGCGTTGGCCACATGAAGGGCGGAGATTCACAGGTCACGAATAACAGCGCGCTCGAAGCCTCGGTGGCGCGGATCGATGCCGACATCCAGACGCTGAAGATAGGCCTCGAACATACCTCCAAGATGGGGATGAGCCAGTTCAATAAGACCAGCGACCGTCTCGATAAAGTCGAGAAGGCGCAAGCCGAGCCTGCCGCCAAGCTCGCCAGGCTCAGCGAGGCCGTCGACAAGCTCCGCGCCGCGCCGGCGCCCGCTGTCGTTGCCGCGAAGGACGTCACGGGATCGGTGACGCCGCCCGCGACGGCCGCCGCGCCCGTTCCGCTGCCGGTGCCCGCGCCCGAGGTCGCGCGGCTGCCGACGGTCGAAGGCTGGGTGATCCGCGACGTCGGCCGTGGTGGCGCGCTGATCGAAAGCCGGCGGGGCATCTTTGAAGTCTATGCCGGCGATTCCATTCCCGGTCTCGGCCGTGTCGACGCCATCCGCAGGCAGGACGGCAAATGGGTGGTCGTCACCAGCAAGGGCCTGATCGTCGCCCGCTGAGTTTATTCCCTCACTCTGACGTGAACAGCGTCCCGTTTGTCGCGAGACAGAAGGGGCGCTTTTCGCTAATTTCCTGATCGCAACACACTGCCGACGCTTCGAAGCATTGCGGATCGGCGGCATTCATCGGGACATCGCTTGCGCGTGCGCTTTCTTCTGTTTGCCTTCATTGTGTTGAGCACGGTCCTGTCAGGACATGCAGCCCAGGCCGCCGAGGCGCTGGAACGCGGCACTGCGATCACAGATCCGCCGGCGCTGCGCGAACTCGACCACGGACGATTTGCCATCGGCGCCATGCTGCTGCCGGAGCGATCGTCGAACAACCCGCTCACTAGCGGCCAGACATTTTTCCTGTCGTCGATGGCCCCGGTCCGCGCGGCGATTGACCGCGAGTTCGATCGCTACATCGCAGAGCACAAGCAGAGGTTGCGGAACGAGACGATCGGCGTCGGCGAGGGCTTTGACTTTCAGCTGTTCGACCGGGCAGCGCTTGACGCGGGCGACACGCGTTTCGTGCTGGCGGGCATCGTCAACCGCATGGACCGCGCCTATGTCAATGAGGCCAGTTGCGGCGAGATCCGGCTGATCTACCGGCTGACGCGGGCCAAGTCCGCGAGCGGCGACACGCCGCCGCCGGCCCGCTTGCCGATGACATTGAATCTCGTGCTGAAAGCGAAGGGTGGTTTCAGTGTCGATCGCAGGGGCACAACGATCACCTGCTCCGAGATCGCCAAGCGCTGGCTTGCGACGAGCGAGTTGTCGCTGACCGGCATCGCACTTGCGGGGGAACTGCTGGGAGAAGGTGGTCCGCTCGATCTGTCCGGCTATGAGAATATCGACCGCATCGAGACCAACATTCAGATCGCGCACGCGCCGAAATCGGCGGTGCACGATTTCCGCACCGACTATCTGCTCAAGGTATTTCGCTATGACGCGCAGACGCGGCAATTTCAGGAAGCGCCGATGGAAAACCAAATCGATCGCGATCGCATACTGGCCGACGAAAGTCTGAAGCGTGAGTTCAAGGCCTGGCTGCTCGAACCCAAACATCTCGCCGAATTCGATCGCGGCACGGTGCTGATCCCGGAAAAGTTCTTGGCGAGCGCCGCGATCGCGGAGACACCGGTCGGATTTGACGCATCCAGTCTGCAGCCGGAGTTCGGTCTGATGCAAGGCGAAGGCGCCAATCCCGTATTCTTCGAGGGCGATGTCGTCGCCGCACTGAAGAAGGCCGCGGCGGATGGCGTGAAGCTGCAAAACATCCGCTCAGTTGGCGGCTTTGAGCGGCGGCTGAACGACGTGACCTGTTCCGGCTGCCACCAGACGCGCGGCATCGGCGGCTTTCATTTTCCGGGCGTCGACTGGATGGCGGAAAAGCCTTCCAATTCCACGGTCGTGCCGGCGTCGCCGCATTTCTTCGGCGACCAGGTCCGCCGCCGCGATATTCTCGCCGCGTTGCGGGATGGCAAGGCACCGGACTATTCCCGCGGATTTTCCAGTCGCCCGCAATTGCGTGGCAGCGCGGAACTGGCCGGCACCGAATATAGCGACGGTTGGGGCGCGCATTGTTATGCCCCGGGCAAGCCGGCCGCCAACAACGATTCGAGCTTTCGCGCCTGGACCTGCGCCGAAGGGCTCGCCTGTCAGGTCGCCGGCAAAACCTCGCGCATGGGCATGTGTTTCGTCAAAACCCGCTAGAAAAACAGCCCTTGCGTGCGGTAGCCAGATTGACAGTAGGCTTACTATTCATGTCTCATTCCGGTAATTATCTTACGGGAAGGAAACATGGACGAGGTCATTATCGTCGGCGCCGGGATCGGCGGCCTGACGCTCGGGCTTGCGTTGCACGAGGCGGGGATTCCCTGCCGCATCTTTGAGTCTGCCGCCGAAATCAGGGCGGTTGGCGTCGGAATCAATCTGCTGCCGCACGCCACCAGGGAACTCGCCGCGCTCGGTCTCGAAGCGGCGCTGGCGAATGTAGCGATCGCGACCACGGATGCGACCTTCTTCAACCGCTTCGGCCAGTTGATCTATCAGGAGCCGCTCGGCCGCGCGGCGGGCTACGATCACCCGCAATTCTCGATTCATCGCGGCGACCTGCAGCTTGTGCTGCTGGACGCTTTCCTCGCGCGCGCCGGCCGCGACCGGCTGCTGACGGGCCGGCATTGCGTCGGTGTCGAACAGGACGGGGCCGGCGTCGCCGTGACGTTTGCCGACGGACCGGGCGGCCAAAATCGCTCGACCGCGCGCGGCCGCGTGGCGATCGCCTGCGACGGCATCAATTCCGCCATCCGCAAGCAATGCTTTCCGGATGAGGGCGAGCCGCGCTATTCCGGCGTCAACATGTGGCGCGGCGTGACGCGCTGGAAGCCGATGCTGTCAGGCGCCAGTATGGTGCGCGCCGGCTGGCTGGCGCATGGCAAGATGGTGATCTATCCGATCCGCCCGGCAGGCGCGGACGGGCTGCAGCTCGTCAACTGGGTCGCCGAAATCGAAACCTCGAAATATCGCCAGCGCGACTGGAACCGGGCAGGTTCCCTCGACGATTTCATCGGCGCCTTCGCCGACTGGCATTTCGAATGGCTCGACGTGCCCGCCTTCATTCGCGCCGCAGATCACGTGCTGGAATTCCCGATGGTCGATCAGGACCCGCTGCCGCGCTGGAGCTTTGGCCGGATCACCCTGCTCGGCGACGCCGCGCATCCGATGGTGCCGCGCGGCTCCAACGGCGCCGGCCAGGCCATTCTCGATGCGCGCGCGCTCACAGCGGCGTTGCGCGAGAACAACGATCCGGTCGCAGCACTTGCGGTCTACCAAAAGCAGCGGCTGGAAGCCACCACTCGCATCGTGCTGACCAACCGCACCAATCCGCCGGATGCCATCCTGCGCGAGGTGTTTCAGCGCACCAAAGACAAGCCGTTCACGGCAATCGAGGACGTCATCAGCCGCGAGGAGCTTGTCGGCCTGTCCGAAGGCTACAAGCAGATCGCTGGCTATTCGAAGGAAGCACTTCGCAGGTGAGATTGGTAAAGCCCGGTATTTGAATCCGCGCTAGGCTCGGACAAGGCGGTCGATGAGAACCGTGGGTCCGGCGTATCATGGGGAGGGAGCGATCATGACGGTTTCCGAAGACAACCCATCGCCCGTCGATGTAGCCTCATATATCGACCAGCAGCCGGTCGGCGGCTTTCAGATCAAGCTGCTTTTGACCTGCGCAGCGGTTTTGTTCCTCGACGGTTTTGACACCACGGCGATCGGCTATGTGGCCCCCTCGCTCGCCAGGGAGTGGGGGCTGACGAAGGGCGCGCTCGGTCCGGTGTTCAGTGCCGGCCTGTTCGGCCTGATGATCGGCGCGCTGACGCTTGGACCGCTGGCCGACCGCATCGGGCGCAAGAAGATCATCATTCTATCGACGCTGGCGTTCGGCCTCGGCACGCTCGCGACCGCGTTCATCCAGGACGTCAATACGCTGCTGGCGATCCGGTTTCTGACCGGGCTTGGTCTCGGCGGCGCGATGCCGAATACCGTTGCGATGACGTCGGAATTCAATCCGCATCGTCGGCGCGCCACCATGGTGATGATCATGTTCTGCGGCTTCTCGCTCGGCGCTGCGCTGGGCGGGCTGCTGGCGGCGGCCTTGATCCCGCAATTCGGCTGGCGCTCGGTATTCGTCGCCGGCGGCGCGGCGCCGCTATTGCTGGTGCCGATCCTGGCGCTGCGGCTGCCGGAATCCGTGCGCTTCCTCGCGCTCACGGGAAGCGCGAATGCGCGCGTCGGCGAACTGCTCGCGCTGATCAATCCGAAGGCCGCGTTTACGCCGGGGACGCAGTTCGTGGTGCATGAGCCGGGATTGGCCGGCATGCCCGTGCTCCATCTGTTCAGGGACGGACGAACCCTGGTCACGGTGCTGCTGTGGGTGGTGTTCTTCATGAGCCTGCTCGACCTCTATTTCCTGGCGAACTGGCTGCCCACCGTGCTCAACGATCTCGGCGCATCGGTATCGACGGCGGCTGTGATCGGATCGATGCTGCAGGTCGGCGGCGTGGTCGGCACTTTCGCGCTCGGCAGCGTGATCGACCGCTTCTCGTTCCGTGCGCTGGCGCTGGTGTATTTCATCGCCGTCTTTGCGATCGGCGCGATCGGCCAGCTCGGTCATTCGATCGTCTTCGTCACCATGGCGATTTTCGCCGCCGGGTTCTGCACGGTCGGCGGCCAGATTGCCGCAAATGCGTTGGCCGCGGGATTTTATCCGACCTCGGTCAGGTCGACCGGCGTCGGCTGGGCGCTCGGCATCGGCCGGGTCGGCTCGATCATCGGGCCGCTGGTCGGCGGCGCGCTGATGACCGCGAAATGGAGCACCGGATCGGTGTTCATGGCTGCCGCCACTGCCGCGTTTTGTGCGGCGCTGGCGGCGTTCTCGCTCAGCCGGCTCGCCGGCATGAGCGGCAGTAAAGGCGCCGACGCGCCGTCATCGATTGATGCTAAGGTGGCGGCTGCGACCAACTGAGCGGGGACCGGTGATGAGCTCATCCGACCAGGAGAACAAGCAGCGCAATCGCGAGATCGCGGCAAACGAGGCCAAGCGTGAGATGGTGAGCAATGTCCGCGTCAGCGTCTGGGCGATCGCCGCCACGATCATTGTCGGCATAATCGCGTTTGCTATCGTCTGGGCCTGGTTCCACCGCTGAGCTTCATAGCGTTTTCGAGCGAAGTGGCTCCGGTTCGCGTGAAGAAAACGCGTCAAAAGAAAGAGCTATTTCGCGTAATGCGTGAGCCGCTTGCCGGGCAGCAGATCGTAGGCTGATTTCCAGCCGGGCAGGGCCGCCATGCGGCCGAGCCAGACGCTGATGGCTGGATGGCTCAAGGCAAGATCATACCCGGTTTCATCGGCGGGATAATGCAGATAGGCCATCATGGAAATATCGGCCACCGTCGGCTTAGCACCGATCGCAAACGCATTTTGCTGCAGATGCGTCTCCAAAATTCCCAGGAAATCGTCGAGCCGTCTGCGAAAATGCTTCAGCACCGCGGGATCGCCTGACGGTATGAACGTCCGCATATAACGATATGTCGCCATGTAGCCGGTGAGCTTGTGGTTGTCCCAGAACAACCAGCGCAGCATTTCGAACTTTTCTTCCCTCGTCTCGCCGCCGAACCGGCTATATTGCTCGGCAAGGGACAGCAGAATCGGTGCGGTCTGGGTGAGGCGCTCGCCGTCCACTTCCAGCACCGGGATTTCGCCCATCTCATTGACGGTTCGCCGCCATTCCTCCGTGCGCGTGGCGCCGCCGGCGAAGTCGGTCCAGACCAGCTCGAACGTCTGGCCGCACAGGGTCAGCATCAGCGCAAGCTTGTAGCTGTTTCCAGATTCGGGGAAATAATGCAGGCGGTAGGTGGGCATGGTGGATTCCTTCTGAAAAACAAACTGTGGCTTGCGTTGTCGTCAGACCAGCAGATCACGGCAACCGAGATCGTCGACCGCGAGGAAAATCCGCTCCAGATTGGGCCACCAGACCCGCGGTGGGATATTGAAGGCGGCCTGTCCGACCGGCCGCAGGATCAGCCAGAGCACCGACAGCCGATAATCGTCGTCAAGCACCTGCCGGTCGTAGCCGCGCACGCCCTGCTCGACAAGCGCGGCATGAGAGGTCAAGCAACGGCCGCTCCAACCGGCGCCGGAGGTCCGGATACCACAGCATCGCCATCATGTAGGCGACGTCTGTTGTCGCGGTATTGATGCTCCAGCCTTCCCAGTCGATCAGCCGGACGTCGCTGCCGCCGTCGCGGGGCAGACAGCAATTCCACCAATGTGCATCGCCGTGAACGAGCGTGAGGTTGCGTTGCGCACGAAGGCGCGCCAGCAGACGGGGTCCCTGGTCGAGCAGCCGTTCGTAAAGTGCAAGGCGCTCGGGCGGCAGGATCTGGCCGAACTGGTCGATAAAGCTGGCGAACTCGCGTGCAAAGATCGACAGATACTGTTCCCATTTCGCGGCGGGCCAGTTTCCGACTGACATGCCGAGGCGTGGATCGTCCCACCACGTGGCATGGAATTTCGCCCATGCCACCATGATGTCTTCGCATTGCGCCTGCGACGGCGGTAGCGGGTGCTCGGTGGCGAAGAAATGCGAATCCGTGAGATCTTCGAGCAGCAGGTGCCAAGGGGTGGTGTCGGTACTCTCGACGGCCTCAAAGCAGCACGGCACGACGCCGGCGGGCAGCGACGGCGCAATGTCGCGATAGAACGCAATCTCGCGGGCGTTCGCGTAAGCGGGATGGCCGGCGCTGTCGAGATGCCCCATCTTGAGGATCAGGGAGTCCGAAGCGGCTCCGGCGGGACCTTCATAGCTCAGGCGAAGTCGTCGCGTATGGGAGCGTTGCTTGACGATTGAGTTCACCACTGCGACGTCGCCAACGCGTGCCGCGCCGAGCGCGCCGCAACGGCGAAGTGCTTCGGTGAGGTGTCCGGGCTCGGCCGCTGTCGGGATGGTTTCCGCTGTCATTCACCTTCCGACTGGTTCGGCGATCAAGCCATCACGCCACCGCGCCGGACGCGCGCAGCGCCTTGATCGCGGCCTCGTCATAGCCTGCGTTGCGGAGGATCTCGTCGCTGTGCTCGCCGAGGCCGGGTGGCTTGCGCGGCTGGACTTTGCGGCTGCCGTCGACCCAGATCGGGCTGTTGATCGTCAGCATGGTGTCGTTCTCGAACGGCACCAGCACCTCGTTTTCGATCATCTGCTGGTCATGCGGAATGTCGTCGAGGATGCCGACGACGCCGAATACCAGCCCGTTGCCGTCGAGGATTTTTCGCCATTCGGCGAGATCTTTGGTGGCAAAGATTTCATCAAAAATCTTGATCAGTTCGAGCGACCGCGCGTGACGGTCCTTCTTGGTCGCAAAACGGGGATCGGTGACGAACTCCTCGTGGCCGAGGCAGCGCGCCAGCGCCGGCCATTGCCGCTCCTCGTTGAGCAGCGACAGGATCAGCCAGCGGCCGTCCTTGCACTGGTAGTGATTGGTCACCGCGTTCAGCGCGCGCTCGCGCGGCCGCCGTTCGCCGAACTTGGCGCCGACGAGTTTTGCCTGCGCCAGCACCGAAGCCGCCCAGACGCCATTGGCCATCAGGTTGGAACTGACATGCGAACCCTTGCCGGTCTTTTCGCGCTTGTAGAGCGCGGTCACGATCGCACCGTAAAACGCCATCGCGCAGGGATGGTCGCCCATGCCGGCGATCGATCGCGCCGGCGTGGTGTTCTGGTCGGCCCGCACCAGGTCCATCAGGCCTGAGCGCGCCCAATAGGCGTTAAAGTCGAAGCCGGGCTTGTTGGCTTCCTCGCCCTTTTCGCCATAGCCGGTGAAGGAGGCGTAGATCAGCCGGTCGTTGGTCGGCGCCAGATGATCATAGGTGATGCCGAGCCGCGCCCGCACCGCCGGTGGATAATTGGTGATGAAGACGTCGGCCTCTGTGGCGAGCTTGTGCAGCACCGCCTGCCCTTCCGGTTTGGACAGATCGAGCGCGAGGCTTCGTTTGTTGCGCGCCTCCAACATCCACGCGAAATTATGTTCGCTGTGGGGATAGCCAGGCAAATTCGGCAAATTGCGATAGGGATCGCCGGCGCCGGGCGGCTCGATCTTGATCACGTCGGCGCCGAAATCCGACAGCACGGTGGCGGCCGCGGGGGCTGCGATGAAACTCGCGCAGTCCAGAACCTTGAGGCCGTCAAAGATGCCTTTTTCCATGATGGTGCCGCTCCCGTGACGTTTGTTGGTTTTGTTCCGCTGGAATGTCTTCAAACGCCATTTGGCCCATCTTGGGCAGGTCTTGCAACTACTCCCCGCCCGACAGCAGGGCTGCGTTGCCGCCGGCGGCGGCGGTATTGACGGTGATCGTCTGTTCGGTGGCAAACCGCGCCAGATAGTGCGGGCCGCCGGCCTTTGGGCCGGTGCCGGAAAGGCCGTGGCCGCCGAACGGTTGCACGCCGACCACGGCGCCGATCATGTTGCGGTTGACATAGACGTTGCCGACCGCCACGGCGTCGATGATGTCCTCCACCGTATCGTCGATGCGGGAGTGAATGCCGAGTGTCAGCCCGTAGCCCGAGCCTTCGATCGACTGCAGCACCTGCGCAATTCTATCGGCGCGGTAGCGCACCACATGCAGCACCGGTCCGAACACTTCCTCCGTTAATTGGCCGGCATCGGCCAATTCGAAAATATGCGGCGCGACGTAGTTGCCCTCGGGTGCGCTGCCGGCAAAATGCACCCGCGCTTCCTTCATCATGCGCGCGATGTGCGCGTCCAGCCGGGCTTTCGCCTCGGCATCGATCACCGGCCCGATATGCGTGGCCGGGTCGGATGGATCTCCGATCCGGAGTTCACGCGCGGCGCCCGCGATCATCTCGATCATGCGGTCGGCGACGTCGTCCTGGAGGAACAATAGCCGCAGCGCCGAGCAACGTTGGCCGGCCGAACGGAATGCCGAGGTGACGACGTCGTCAGCAACCTGTTCGGGCAGAGCGGTGGCGTCGACGATCATCGCATTGACGCCGCCGGTCTCCGCGATCAGCGGCACGATCGGGCCGTCTTTGGCGGCCAGCGTCCGGTTGATCGATCGCGCCACCTCGGTCGAGCCGGTGAACACCACGCCCGCGACATCGGGATGCGCCACCAGCGTCGCGCCAATCCGGCCGTCACCCTGCACCAGATGCAGCGCGGAAGTATCCACGCCGGCCAGATGCAGCAGCCGCACCGCCTCACGCGCGATCAGCGGCGTCTGTTCGGCAGGTTTTGCGACCACGGCATTGCCCGCCATCAGCGCCGCCGTGACCTGACCTAGAAAGATCGCCAGCGGAAAATTCCACGGCGAGATCGCGACGAACACGCCGCAGCCGCGCAAGGCGAGTAGATTGCTTTCGCCGGTTGGCCCCGGCATCGCCCTGGCTTCGCCGAACTGCGCGCGGCCCTCTGCTGCGTAGTACCGGCAGAAATCCGTGGCCTCGCGGACCTCCGACAGCGCATCGTCCAGCGTCTTGCCGCCCTCGCGTTGCAACAGCGCGATGAAATGCGCCGCGCTTTGTTCCACCAGTTCGGCGGCCTTTTCCAGGATTGCCGCGCGAGTTGTCGCCGGCGTCCGGCTCCAGACTCTGAATCCGTCGCGCGCGGCCGAAATCGCCGCGTTCGCCTCCACCGATGTCGCGTCGGTGACACTTCCGGCCGCAGCCAACGTTTCCGCGGCGACATCGGCGAAAAGTCGATTCAACGCCGCGCGCTCGCCAAACTCAAGTCCCCGCGAGTTTTCCCGCTGCAACCGGTAGAGATCGCGCGGCAACGGGATGTTCGGATGCGCGGCATGATCCGCGCTGCCAATCATATCCGCTGGACGCCGCAGCAGTGCGGCCACGGACACGGCTTCGTCGGCGGCGAGCGCGACAAACGACGAGTTGGCGCCGTTCTCGAGCAATCGCCGCACCAGATAGGCCAGCAAATCGCGATGGCTGCCGACCGGCGCGTAGGTGCGGCAGGCGATGTCTGGGTGATCATCACCGAGTTGCGCATACAGCGCTTCGCCCATGCCATGGAGGCGCTGGAACTCGAACCCGCTCTCACCGCGGGCCAGTTCGAGGAGGGTCGCGACCGTCAGCGCATTGTGAGTGGCGAACTGCGGAAAGATCCGCGGTCGCAGGCCCAGCAATTGTTGCGCGCAGGCGACGTAGTTCAGATCGGTCATCGCCTTGCGGGTAAACACCGGATAGCCGTCGAGGCCGCGTTCCTGCGCGCGCTTGATCTCGGTGTCCCAATAGGCGCCCTTGACCAACCGCACCATCATCCGCCGGTTCAGCCCTCGCGCGAGTTCGTCGACATACGCGATCACGTCACGGGCGCGCTTCTGATAGGCCTGGATTGCAAGGCCAAATCCGTCCCAGCCCCCGAGCGATGGATCGCCGAATGCGGATGTGATCACATCGAGCGACAATTCCAGCCGGTCGGCTTCTTCGGCATCCACGGTGAAATTCAGCTCATGGGTCTTGGCTTGCCGCGCCAGATCTATCAGGCGCGGGACCAGCTCACGCATCACGCGCTGATGGCTGATCGCCTCGAAGCGCGGATGCAATGCCGAGAGTTTTACGGATATGCCGGGCCGGTCGGGCAGGCGGCGGTCGTCGGCGGCGCGGCCGATCGCGTCGATCGCGCTTGCGTAAGAATTGAAATAGCGCGCGGCGTCCTCCGCCGTGCGCGCGCCTTCGCCGAGCATGTCGAAGGAATAACGCCGCTGCTGCGCCGAATGCGGCTCTGCCCGTTCGAGCGCGGCTTCGATGGTCTCGCCGAGCACGAAATGGTTGCCCATCAGCCGCATCGCCTGCCGCGTCGCGGCGCGCACCGCCGGTGCGCCGAGCCGCTTGGTCAGCCGGCCGATCGTGCCCTGCGGCGTCTCGCCGGGCTGGATCACGCGCGCGGACATGCCGAGCGCCCATGCCGAGGCGTTGACCAGGAAGGCGCTGGATTTGGTCTCGTGGTGCACGAAGTCACCCTGACCGAGCTTGTCCTCGATGAACTGGTCGGCGGTGCGCGCATCCGGAACCCGCAACAGCGCCTCTGCCAGCACCATCAGTGCGAGACCTTCCTTGGTCGACAGCGCGAACTCGCGCAGCATGTCCTCGACGCCGCCGAGCGGATCGTCATTGGCGCGAATGGCCTCGATCAGCCGTGTCGCCGCGCGGTCGATGCGCGCTTCGCGCACTGCGCCCAGCCGTGCCGCCGGCAGCAGCCGGGCCGCGATCGCGCGGTCGTCGGGCGCATACGGCACGCTGAAGGGTGAAGGAGGGGACTGATGGTCCGGCATGGCGATTCCCTGGGACTCACCCAATTTACTGCCGCTCCAACCGTAGTTCGATAGACAAATTCGTATATTTGCCTTAGAAAATGTGGAGTACAATTCGAATAACCGGATAAATGACCGAAATCGACAGGATAGACCGCAAAATCCTCTCAATTCTTCAAGGAGATGGCCGGATCGCCAACGTCGAACTGGCCGAGCGGATCGGGCTGTCGCCGACCTCGATCGGGGAGCGGCTGAAGCGGCTGCAGCGCGACGGTTTTGTCGAGGGCTATGGCGCCCGGCTCAATCCGCACCGGCTGGGCCTTGGTCTATTGGTGTTCGTCGAAGTGATGCTCGACAAGACCACGCCCGATGTCTTCGAGCGTTTCGCCAAGGCGGTGCAGGAAGCCCCGGAAGTGCTGGAGTGCCACATGGTGGCGGGTGGCTTCGATTATCTGGTGAAGGCCCGGGTCGCCGACATGACGGCCTACCGGCGCTTTCTGGGCGAGAGGCTGCTGGCGCTGCCGGGGGTGCGCGAGACGCGGACCTACGCCGTCATGGAAGAGGTCAAGCGCGACGCACCGCTGCCAGTTGCGTGACGAAAACGCATCACGGCGAAAATAGTCCCCGCAGTGTTCCACAGGTGGCGGTCTTGCAACTTGGCAGCGTGCAACACACGGGCTAATTCTTTGGTACTCGCTGGGAATGGCAGGGATCATGGGAGACGCGGCTCAACCGATACGGAAAAGCCAAACGCGGACCGGGCTCGCGCGTGTGCTTGGCGTTGTCGCCCTGGCGCTGTCGGGCGCGCCGGTGCAAGCTGCCGAGATCAGTGCAGCGGTCGAGCAGCTCTACACCTCGGTCTCGATCTATCCGCCGTCGGCGACGTCCATGACGGTCTGCTACGGCTTCGTTTGCCGCCGGCGCGAGATCCTCGATTTCACTCAGGCCGACCGCAAGGCGCTGACGCAGATCATGACCGCGGGCCGCGCGTCGGCCGTGGCGGAACGCGCGGCGGTGCAGAAGGCGGTGATCTGGTTCGACCGTCGCATGGGGCCGATCCTCGGCACCGACAAGCGCGTGGCCAAAGCGGATTTCCGCTATTTCGACGACAAGCACAATTACGATTGTTGGGACACCACCCGCAACACCACCGGTCTGCTTCTGGTGCTGCAGGATTGGAGCCTGTTGAAGCATCATGTGGTCGGCGATCCGCATTATCGCGGCAACACGCTGGTGCTGCAGACGCCGCACAACACCGCGGTGCTGGTCGATCGCGCGACCAAGGTCGAATGGGTGGTGGATCTGTGGCCGCGGGGCTATCTGCAGCCCCCGGACGTCATGACCGTTCAACAATGGGTGACGGAAGACTGAGCGGCCGGCCGGCTATGGAAAATACGAGCAACTACGGTGCTCGCTCCGCCGAACGCTCACAGTTTTTTTGAGAGTTTTTTCAAGCCCGGCTCCCGGATTACGTCCGAGAGCGCGCCTTTGCCGATCACGCGGTTGCGCTAGACCTTGAGGTTCTCGGCTGAGGTCTTGCCGCGGTTGGCAATCTCTTCGTACTCGACGGTCTGCCCTTCATTGAGCGTCGAAAGACCAGCTTTCTCAACTGCCGAAATGTGAACGAAAACGTCCTTGCCACCGTTGCTGGGCTGGATAAATCCATAACCCTTGGTCGGGTTGAACCACTTCACCGTACCTTTAGCCATTCACGTCGTCTCCGCGGAATCAAAAAAAGAAAACGAGCCGCCGGTCCCCGCACATACCGGCACACCCGAGCCGTCAGGATACGCGGGTTGGGGCGGACTGGGTAGCGCAAACGCTATCGGGGTTTCGACAAAAATACGCCATATCGCACCGTATTTCGGCCTTTTTGCCTGTTTTGCGCGCATTTGACGCGGCGAAACCGCGGCCAGTTCCAATTTTATCGACCGGATAATCCGGCCCGGCGAGCTCGCGCAGGCAGGTGCGCGAGATCGCTGGTGATGCGATTTTCAGTAGTTCGCGGTCAGATAATCGACGATTTTTCCGACGTCCGCATCTTCGATCGGCGCGCCGTAGACCTTGATCATCTTGGTCACTTCGGCAGCCGAAAAATCCTTCTTGAATTTTTCGCCGCGCGGCTGGGTATTGATGTAATCGGCAGAGTGACAGGTGGTGCAATTGTTCTGCACCGTTTCGAGATTGGCGCCCGGCTTGAAGGCGGCGGTCTCGTCGGGAAGCGTGTAGGAGACCGGCGCCGCGTGGCCGGTCGCGAGTCCGAAGATCGCAACGAGAGCGAGCGCGGGGAGAATCCGATGTTGCATGATCATTCTCCTTTAGGCCGCCGTGACGCGGACGGTCTCGACGACGTTGCGCAAATAGCCGGCCGGATTCCAGAACGGCGTCATCGGCTGCACCTCGCCGCCATTGCTGGTGGCGCGCACCTTGAGTTCGTACGCGCCCGCCGCAAGCCTCACCGGCAGTTTCCATTCGCGGAACGAATATTTGCCGAGATCCGTGCCGAGCTTCGCCGGCGTCCAGGTCTTGCCGCCGTCGGTCGAGACCGCGACCTCCTTGATGCCCGTGCCGCCGTCGAAGGCGATGCCCTTCAGCGTGGTGCTGCCAGCCTTCACCTTGGCGCCATCGGTGAGGTTGGTGACGAACGAGCGCACCGTGAAACGGCCGATGGGGATCGTTGCCTTCGGCGCCGTGCCCGGCTCGACGCTGTTGTTCGGCGTGTCCGGAATCCGGTAGGCGCTCTTCATCCAGAAGCCGTCGAACACATTGTCGATGATGGTGATCTCGTTGAGGTGCTTCACCCAGTAGGTGCCGTAATAGCCGGGCACTACGAGGCGCAGCGGAAAGCCGTTGAGGACCGGCAAGTCATCGCCGTTCACGCCGTAGGCCAGCATTACCTCGCCGTCGCGCGCGTGATCGATATCGAGCGCCTTGACGAAATCCGGCGTCTTGTCGCTGACCGGCCCGTCCATGCCGTTGAAGGTGACTTGTTTGGCGCGAGACTGCACGCCGGCCATGTCGAGCACGGCCTTGAGCGGCACGCCGTGCCAGCGCGCGTTGCCCATCGCGCCATTGCCCAGTTGCCCGCCGGCGACGCGCGGGCTGGAGAAGCCGCGGCTGTTGCCCGAACACTGATTGACGGCGACGAGTTCGACGGCTTTGAGCTTCCTGATGTCCTTCAAGGACAGCTTTAGCGGGCGATCGACCTTGCCCGTGACTTCCAGCGTGAACTTGTCCGGGTCGATGTTGTAGGGCACGTCGGCCAAATGATAGCGGACGAAGAACGCGTTGTTCGGCCTGATCGCGCCGTCGTTGAAGATCGAGAACGGGGTTTCGAGCTGCGGCGGCCGTTCTGTCAGGCCGATCATCGGGCGCTTTTGCGGGTGTTTCACCAGCGGCCGTTCGCCGTTGTCGAACGACAGCGTCGCAGTATCGAGCGCAAACGCCGTTCGCGAAACCAGGCCCGTCGCCAGTGCCGCCATGCCGGCGCGTTTCATCCATTCCCGTCTGTCGTGCTTCCTCCGAAGCTTTCTTGTCGAGCCGGTCATCACCAAACTCATGTGCTTAACCGTCGCATCGGAGTAGCCCAAGTCAATGGATGCTTTCGCAGCGGTCTCACGCATTTGCATTTCAGCAGAATCAGAAAGCCCCGGCCGCGCTGGGCGACCGGGGCTTCTGTACCGAACGAACTGCGGATGAAATCAGTAGGCGCAGACGTTGACGGTGCGGTAGGTCACGCCGTACGGGGTGAACACGCGGCGGGGCTGGTAGCAACCGTCATAGCCGCCATCGACGTAGCCGACGCCAAAGCCGAAGCCGTGACCCCAGTGGTGGTGATGGAATCCACCGCCCCATCCACCACCCCACCCGCCGCCCCACGGCTTGGCGGAAGCAGCGGAGGGAGCCAGCGCCATGGCGCTGAGGGAAGCGGCGGCAACGAGAGCGAGAGTTACTTTACGAAGCATGGTCTTTCTCCTTAGGTGATGCGCGTTCGACGTTACGTCTCGGCGCGGGTTGATCGTTTCAATTTCAGTTTTCGGTTTCAGTGTTACCCATCACTCGTCAGTCGTGCGTGCGAGAAAGCGGGTTCGAGAAAATTGCATTTCGATCGGGTACAATTTCCTGAACGCCTGTTCAGGTGTGAAGAACATCACACAGCGAAACGCGCGTGGTTAATCTCGTGTGTTTTCCGATCCGGGAATCGTCGTTGCTGGCGAAGGACCAACAACAACAAAAAACCCCGGCGCGCTGAGCGGCCGGGGTTTCTTTGTTGGCGAACTGCGTTTCGTTCAGTAGGCGCAGACATTGACGGTGCGGAACACGACACCGTACGGGGTGAACACGCGGCGGGTCTGGTAGCAGCCGTCATAGCCGCCACCGAAGCCGATGCCGAGGCCGAAGCCGTGGCCCCAGTGGTGGTGATGATGGAAGGTCGGCCAGATGAAGCCGCCCGCCGAAGCGGAGGTCGGGGCCAGCGCCATGGCGCCAAGTGAAGCAGCGGCAACGAGAGCGAGAGTAACTTTGCGAAGCATGGTCTTTCTCCTTGAGTGATGCGCGTTCGACGTCTTGTCCTGGCGCTGGGTTGATCGTTTCAGTTTCACCCATCGCCCATCAGTCGTGTGCGCAAGAAGGCCGGTTCGAGAAAATTGCATTTCGATCGGGTGCAGTTTTCTGAACAGACGTTCAGGTGTGAAAAAGATCACACAGCGGAAAATGCGGGGTTGGACCATCGTCATTTTGCGAGTCGCTTACGCTCGCAATGACGAGAACGGTTGACGCGAACATATGCCTACCCGTCATCCTTCGAGGCACGCAAGTGCGCGCACCTCAGGGTGACGCATTTAGAAGTAATGGCGTCGGTTTCAGCCCAATCTCTCACCATCACGCCGCGACAACATCCACCTCGCCACCCAGCGCCGACAGTGTCCGCGCATCCGTCACCGTACGCACGATCATCGGCTCGTTGCGGCCGCGGATCGCGACTTCCTCCTGCGGCAGCGCGTCGGCGGAAACACCGGCAGTGCTGCGGACTTCGTCCGAGATCACCACTTCGCAGGACAGGGCCTTGGTCATATCCTGCAATCGTGCCGCGACATTGACCGCGTCGCCGAGCGCGGTGAACACCATGTGGTCGCGGTAGCCGATGTCGCCAACGATCACTTCGCCGCCATGAATGCCGATGCCGAAGCGGATCGGTTCGCGCAGATCATGTTCGAGAAATTTGTTCAATTCGTCGACATTGGCGGCGATCATGGCAGCCGCCTTCAGCGCCTGCCGGCAGGCGTCCGGCCTATTCGCCGTGAGCCCGAATAGCGCCAGCATGCCGTCGCCGACGAACTGGTTCGGCCTTCCGCCGCTTTCGATCACCGCCTGCGACACCGCGCCGAGGAAGCGGTTGACGATGAAGACGGTGTCGAACGGCAGGCGTTTTTCCGCAAGCTTGGTCGAGCCGCGCATGTCGACGAACATGCTGACGAGATAGCGCTCCTGGCCGATCCGCGTCGGGTTCGACGCCTGCGAACCGGCCGACACCGTATGCGGCAGGAAAAGCTGGAAGAACGAGAGATCGCTGGTCGGGCGCAACTGGCAGGCGAGGCGGATCGACGGATCGGTGGCGCCGACCCGGCCGAGCACGAACGCCTCGCGCGGCGAGGGTTCGGGCAAATTGCTGCAGTCGCCGATAATACGGATGCGGCAGGTGGAACAGCGCGCGCGGCCGCCGCAGACGCTGGCATGGGGCACGTTGTTGCGCAGGCTGGCCTCGAGCACGCTCAGCCCCTTCGGCACCCGCACCGTCCGGCCGTTGCCATAGGACAGGTTGATCATGCCGCCGCGGCGCTCATGGATGGCGCGCGCGGCTTTTGCCAGCAGCGTAAGGGCGAGCAGGCCAAAATAGCCGACCAGGAAATAGTCCTCGATGTCGACCAGTATGGCTTGTTGAGCATTGGTGCCGACCTTGGCCGGCGCGAGATTCTCCGCCCGCCATTCGACGCTGTCGCTGTCGACCACCGTTCGGCCGCCCTGATAGAGGCCGAGCATGGCCAGGGTCGGAATCAGCACCGCGGCAGCAAGCAGGAACGGCGCGGCTACCTTGTAGAACGCCCGCATCCGCAGCCAGAAATACAGACCGATGCAGCCGTGCGTCCAGGAGATCACCAGCACGGCGAACATCATCCACATTTTCGACGCCGGCCACGCGATCCAGTACGCAAAAAACACCTGCGGGTAGAGTTTTTCGTGTCCGAACAGCGTATGCCCGAGCCGCACGCCGACCATATGGGTGATGATCAGCGCCGGAATGCTCAGCCCCAGTACGAGCTGCAGCGGCTCGATCGCCTTCCAGCGGAATTGCCGGCGCTCGTACAGCGCCCAGACGCCGAGCGCGGTGTGAACGAGGCACGCCGTATAGAATACGATCGTGACCGGCAGCGATTGCCAGAACAAGGTGTGCAGATAGACGCCGCTCGCCAGCGCCTCCATCGAGATGTTGCCGAGCGCGTGGTTGAGGAAATGACTGACCAGATAGGCGAACAGCACGGTGCCGCTGGCGAGCCTGATCTGCCGCAGGCTGATGCCGCGGACGAGGGTTGCCAGTTGTTCTCGGGACAGGGAGGCCATGCCGTCCATCTAATACGGTATCGGCGACACTATTGCCAAATTCGCCTGGTGAATACCCTCCAGCGCCGTCCCGGCACTCAGCTTTTCCGCCGCGACACGTTGACACCCCCTTTGGAGTCGAAGAAAAAGCGCCGTGCCGATAACTCCCGATAACAGCCGCAAACCGGACCGTCCTGTCGCTTCACAATGGCTTGTGGTTGCAGCGTTGATCGCTGCCATGACGGCGATGCGGCTGATCTATGCCGGCGTGATCGACCTGCGAACCGATGAGGCCTACTACTGGACCTGGTCGAAGGAGAGCGTGCTCTCGTTCCTCGATCATCCGCCCGCCATCGCCTGGTTGATCCGGTTCGGCACCGCGATCTTCGGCGACACCAACCTCGGCGTGCGATTTGGTGGCGTCGTGGCGATGCTGGTGACGCAATTGCTGCTCGCCGATATCGTTCGCCGCGTCACGCATGATTTTCGCGCCGTCGCCTTCGCGCTGCTGATGCCGGAGGCCGCACTTTACTACGGGCTGTTGATGGCAAAGGTGGCGCCCGACACCGCGATGATCCCGTTCGCGGTCGCGATGCTGTGGTCGCTGGTGCGGCTGCAGGAGAGCGGCGATGCGCGCTGGTGGCTTGCCGCGGGCCTGTTCGCAGGCCTGGCGGCTTTGTCGAAATTCACCGTGATCATGCTGCTGCCGGCGGTAGTGGCGTTCGCGCTGGTGCCGGACTGGCGGCGACGCTGGCTCGCCAGCCCCTATCCATGGCTGGCCGCGCTGATTGCGGTCATCGTGTTCGCGCCGGTGTTGATCTGGAACGTTCAGCACGACTGGGCTTCGTTCCGCTTCCAGTTCGTGCGTGCGATTGCGACCCACGCATGGTCGTTTCGCACCGTCGGCGAGTTTCTGGGGATCCAGTTCGGCCTCGTCGGGTTCGTGATGCTGCCGGTGGTGCTGTCGGGCGTGACGCTGACGGCGTGGCGCGGCTATCGCACCCGCGAGCCGGTCGCGATCCTGCTGTCGACCGCCGTGATCGTGCCGTTCGGTTACTTCTTCTGGAAATCATTGACGCTGCGCGTCGGTGACACCTGGCCGATGTTCCTGTGGCCTGCAGGCTTCGCCGCCACCGCCATCAACCTTGCGATGCTGCCCCGCGAAGGCTGGCCAGACTGGATGATCCGATCGACCGTCAAATGGGCGGGGGTGGCGGTGATCTCCGGCATCGCCTTCGTCGTCGGCGTGTTCTTCTATTATGTCGCCGCACCCTGGAATTTGATCGGCCGCACCGACCCGGTCGGCGGCGAGGCCGGCTATGAGCAGGTGGTGGCGCGGGCGCGAACGCAATTACAAAAAACCGGGGCGACCTGGATCGCCACGACCGACTATCGGACCTATGCGATGATGCGCTGGTATTTCAACGGCCGCGTGCCCGTCACCCAGATCAACGAGCGCGGACGGTACCAGGGCTTTCGCGATCCCGGCATCGATCTGATCCGGGATCATACCGGCCTCTATGTCGCGCGCGAGCCGGACGATCGTTCGCCGGTGTGGGATCTCACCACAGCCAAGCGCCAGCCGCTCGAGCGGGTCGAGCGGGTCTGGCGGGGGGTGGTGATGGATACCTATGCGCTCGAGCAACTGACCGGCTGGACGCCTGAACTTTCTCCACCCCCGGACACACCGCTGTTTCGGTGGCGTGTGCTGGCTGAAAACGCGCCGGCCTCACTCCTCGCCGTCGCGCTTGCGCAAGAGGTCCTTGGCGAGGTCGGCGAGCGCAGGCCGCGGCAGCGCGGTGAACGGCAGCGGGCGGGTCACGTCGATCGCGGCGAGGCCGAGCCGGGCGGTGAGCAGGCCGTTGAGCATGCCTTCGCCGAGCCGCTGCGAGAGTTTGGCCGCGATGCCGTGGCCGAGCACCTGCTGCACCAGGCTGTCGCTCGCGGCCATGCCTCCGGTGATGGCGAGGTGGCCGATCACTTGGCGCATCAGGCGGATCATGCCGATCGTGCCCGGCCGCCCGCCGTAGAGCCGCGCCAATTGCCGGATCATCCGAAGTGAGGCCACGAACACGAACAGCACGTCGATCAGGGCGCGGGGGCTCACCGCCGTGACGATGGAGACGCGTTGTGCGGCTGATGAGACCAGCCGGCGGGCTTCCTGGTCTAGCGGCGTCATCAATTCGCGCTCGGCGAGCTTGATCATGTCGGCGCCGTCGATGATGTCGTCGGCATGGCCTTGCAGTGCGGCGCGGGCGCGCGCCAGTTGCGGATTCTGGTGCGCCAGCTTGAGCAGATCGTCGACGATGGCCCGGCTCGCCGTACGGTCGTCGCTGAGCAGCACTTCGGCGGCGCGCAGATGCAGTTTTTCGATGGTAGCCAAGCGCGCCAGCCCGAACGCCTCGCGCGCGATCACGACCGTCAGCGCCAGCGCGGCGGCGAATGCAAAGGCGAGCCCGAGGAAGCCGAGGCTTTCGCTGCGCGCGAACAGATCCTCGATCAGATTGACGATGCCGAGCCCGAGCCCAAGCAGCACCAGCCCGCCGACGGCGGCCCAGAACAGCGTACCCCAGCGGAAGCTCCGCCGCACCGGCACCAGCGGCGCATCGATCGGTACCGGCAGCTGCACCGGATCGGCCTCCGGCGTGACATGCACCGTGCCACGCGCGGGCCGGCTGGCATCGTCCGGGGCCATGACGATCACGCCGGGATCGTCGAGCTTGAACGTCGCCGGCCGCCGGTGGGGCGTTTTCTCGGTCATTGCAGTCTGTCTCCAATAAGGAACTGGAGGGCGCGGTCAAGGCGGATGTGAGGCAAAGCCGGCTCCCCTGCGCCTTCGCGCTGCAATAGCGGCGGCCGAAAGCGCAGGAAGCGATAATCGGCCCTCTCGGAAGGCGCGCTGGAAAGCCCGCGAAAGGCGCCCTTGAACAGTTCCTCGGGATCAACGGGTAGATCGCCCGGAAAGGTCGCAACTTCGGTCTCGCCGTCAAACGTCTCGCCATTGGCGACTTCGCCGGGCGCGGGCGTGCCGAGCAGCGAGGGCAGTTTCTCACGGCCGCGTGCGACCATCGCCTCGCGGGTGGCGCGCACGGCGGCGAGCGCCACCACGTCAATGGCGGCTCCTGCATATTCGGCGCGGTCGGCGGCCTTGGCGACCGCCCGCCGCAACACTGCCTCCAGCCGGTCGTGGCTCGAATGGTGCAGATGATCGGCCTTGGTCGCAGCAAACAGGACGCGATCGATCCGCGGCCGGAACAGATTCCTGAACAGCGTGCTGCGGCCGATCCGGAAACAATCGAGGATGCCGGCGAGCGCCGCTTCCAGATCGTGCAGCGCCTCCGGTCCGGCGTTGAAGGCGGCAAGTGCGTCGACCAGCACAATCTGGCGATCGAGCCGCGCGAAATGATCGCGAAAAAACGGCCGCACCACGACGTCCCTGTAGGCCTCATAACGCCGCCGCATCATTGCCCACAGCGAACCGTCGGGCGCGGTGCCGTCGACCGGCATGTCGAGCGGCGCAAAGGTCAGCGCCGGAGAGCCCGCCAGATTGCCCGGCATCAGGAGGCGTCCGGGCGGCAACAAGCTCATCGCGAAACGCTCGTCGCGACAGGCGCGCAAATAATCGGTGAACAGCTTTGCCGCCAAGCGCGCCACCGACTCGTCCTCGCGGGCTTCAGCGCTCAGCGCCGCCAGATGCCCATGCCATGGCCTGGCGAGTTTTTCGCGCGGGCCCTCGCGCGACAATGCGAGGCTCTCGGCCGACCATTGCTGGTAGCTCTTGTTGAGCAGCGGCAAATCGAGCAGCCATTCGCCGGGATAGTCGACGATATCCAGCGTCAGCGTGCGGTCCGCACCATTCTGGCGCTGATAGTCCATCACCAGGCGCAGTTCGCTGATGTCGACGGTAGAGTTAGGCCAGCGCCGCTCCTCGATCAGGGTGCGAACGTGGTTCTCATAATCGAAGCGCGGTACCGCGTCATCGGGCTGCGGCTCGAGCCGGGCGCGGGCGATGCGCCCCGTGGCGAACGGCTCGAACACCGGAAAGCGGCCGCCGCGGGTGAGGCCGTGGATCAGCGCCGTGATGAACACGGTCTTGCCGGCGCGCGACAGGCCCGTGACGCCGAGCCGCACCGTTGGATTGAAGAAGCTGTCGCCGTAATCCAGAAGCGCCCGCGCCGACAGCCGCGCTTCCTCGACGATATCCTGAAAACTGGGGGCCATGCGGATGTGGGAAGCTCGATGAGAGAGGCGGGGCGGCGAACAAGCCAAAAAGTGGCGATTGGTGGGCCAAAATCAAGCTTCTGGTGCGATGCAAGGCTGGGATCGGACGCCGCGTTGACCTCGGCAGGCCTATGTTTTATCGCTCGGTAACTCAATCCGGCGGGCCGGCATGACCATATTCAGATTGAAACAACTCGCTACAACCTCGATGCATGCCGCGGCCGGCGCCGTGCGCTGGAACTACGATCGGAGCGAACTGATCGCCGACGCCGTCGTTCATATCGCCGGCGTTTGCTTCGGTCTGGTGGCGGCGACCGCCCTGATCGTGCTGGCCGCGGTTTACGCCACTGCGATCGATGTCGCCGCGGTTTCGGTCTATGTCGCGGGCCTGCTGGCGATGCTGGTGCTGTCGGCGACCTACAATCTCTGGCCGGCATCGCGCGTCAAATGGGTGTTGCGCCGCTTCGATCATTCGGCGATCTACGCGCTGATCGCGGCGACCTACACGCCGCTCATCATGGAATTGAAGGAGAGCTATTTCGCGATCGCGCTTTTGATCGGTGTGTGGTGCCTGGCCATCGTCGGCATCGTCATCAAGCTGGCGCTGCCCGGACGTTACGACCGGCTGGCGGTCGGGCTCTATCTGGCAATGGGCTGGAGCGGCATGATGCTGTACGATGCGGTGGTAAAGGCGCTGCCGGCCATGGCGCTGTGGTTCATCGTTACGGGCGGAGTGTTGTACAGTCTTGGCGTGATCTTCCACGCCTGGCAGCGGCTGCGTTTTCAGAACGCCATCTGGCACAGCTTCGTCCTCTCGGGCGCAGCCTGCCATTACACGGCCATCCTCGATCTTGTTTTGAGCTGAAAACAAAAAATGAGGGGAGAACGACCATGCAGGTGACGGGAAAAGTTGTGGTGGTCACCGGCGGCGCCAATGGCATCGGGAAGGCGCTGTGCGAAGCTTTCCATCGCGCGGGCGCGGCCAAGGTCGTCGTTGCCGATATCGATCCGGCCGGCGCGCGGGCCGTCGCCACCCCGATCGGTGGCGCGGCCTTCAAATGCGATGTCGGAAAGGAGAAGGACATCCTTCACGTCATCGAGGAGACCGAACATCAATTCGGCCCGATCGCGCTGTTCTGCTCCAATGCCGGTATCGGCGGCGGCTTCGATCCGCTGTCTGCCAACGCGGGCGGAACCTCCGACGAACCCTGGTCGCGAAGCTGGGCCGTTCACGTCATGGCGCACGTCTATGCGGCACGGCATCTGATCCCGCGCATGAAGGCGCGCGGCGGCGGCTATTTCCTCAACACGATTTCCGCGGCGGGACTTCTCTCGCAGGTGGGAAGTCCGGCCTATTCGACCACCAAACATGCCGCGGTGGGATTTGCGGAAAATCTCGCCATTTCGCACAAGGCCGACGGCATCAAGGTTTCGATCCTGTGCCCGCAGGGCGTGGATACCGCGATGCTCCGCTCGATCCCGAAGGGCCCGCAATCCGGCGACGGCGACCTTTCGCCGGAGCAGGTGGCGCAGGACGTGCTGACGGGACTGGAGCAGGAGACGTTTGCGATCCTGCCGCATCCGCAGGTGCTCGGCTACATGCGCAAGAAGACCGAAAATTACGATCGCTGGATCGCGGGCATGGCGAAGATCCAGGCCAGGATGCGCGAAGCCTACGGGAAGTGACGGAGTGCGATCAATCCTTCTTCGCGTAGAGCAGCGGCACCGCCGAATCCACCATCACCTCGATCAGACTGGCGCTGGCATGCGCCAGACCTTGCTTGAGCGCAGGCGCCAGCTCCGATGCCTTGCTGACGCGAACCGCGTGGCAGCCCATGCCTTCGGCGATCCTGACGAAGTCGATGCCGGGCAGTTCGAGGCCGGGCACGTTGCGGACCTGCATCACCTGGCTGAAGGAGCGCATCGCGCCGTAGCCGGCATTGTTGATCACCACCACGGTCAGCGGCAATCTGCGCTGGGCAGCGGTCCACAGCGACTGGATCGAATACATCGCTGACCCATCGCCGATCAGGCAGACGGTGCGCACGCCTGGGCGCCCCAGCGAAATGCCGACGGCGGCCGGCAGGCAATAGCCGAGGCCGCCGCTCGCCATGGTGTAGAAACTGTCCTGCCCTTGCATCGGCATGAATTTCTGCATCGCCGGACGGTGCGACGGCGCTTCCTCAACGAGGGCGGCATCGCCTGGCATGGCGTGGAATAGCGAATGCAGCAGGAATTCGACCGGGATCGGATCGGCCGCCGCCGGCGCCGGGAGCAACGTGCGCCCAGTCGGGATCGTGCGCTTCGTTTCGGGCAATAGCTCCAGCAGCATCGCCAGCGCCGGCTTCATGGTCGCGACGATGCTGGTGCCGGATGGCGTGATCGCCGCCGCGGTCGGGTCGTCGGTGATCTGGAAGATCACCGTCGCACCGTCGAAGATCGAGGCATGGCCCTCGACATGAAAGGTAAAGACCGGCGCGCCGATCACGACGACAAGGTCATGATCGCGCAATGCGTCGGATACCTGTCCGGGAGAGGCATGCAGGAAACCGGCAAATTGCGGATGCCGCTCCGGAAACGAACAGCGCGCTGAAAACGGGCTGACCCAGACCGCGGCTTTGGCTTTCTCCGCCACACCCACCATCAGGTCGACAGCCTCCGCGCGATCGACACCCGGACCTACCACGAGGGCGGGGCGTTTGCTCTCTGATAGCGCGGCCACCAGCGACTTCATTGCGCCCGGATCAGGCCCGAGCTCGCGGCTGACCTTACGCGCCTCGACCGGCTGCGTCGGCCGGGTCCAGTCGTCGATCGGCACCGAGACGAAGGTCGGCCCGCAGGGAGGCTGCATCGCGACATAATAGGCGCGCGCGATCGCGGCCGGCACGTCTTCGGCCCGCGCCGGCTCGATGCTGTATTTGACATAGGGTTGTGGGAATTCGGTGGCGCGTTCGGAAAAGAGAAAAGGCTGCAACGGCATGATCGAGCGGGCCTGTTGGCCCGCGGAAATCACCATCGGCGTCTGGTTGCGGTACGCGTTGAAGATATTGCCGAGCGCATTGCCGACGCCGGCCGCCGAATGCAAATTGACGAAGCCGGCGTTGCGGGTGGCCTGCGCGTAACCGTCAGCCATGCCGACGACGGAGGCTTCCTGCAAGCCCAGCACGTAGTCGATGTCGTCGGGCCAGTCGCTCAGGAACGGCAATTCGGTCGAACCGGGATTGCCGAACACCTTCTTGATCCCAAACGCGCGCAACAGGCCGAAGGTGGCGTCCTTGACAGTGACGGAAGCAGTGTTGGCTGGTTTGTGTGACAAGGGCGTGTGACCTCAACTCGTCATTGCGAGGAGCGACGCGACGAAGCAATCCATGCCGGAGCAACGGAAGAATGGATTGCTTCCGCCTTCGCTCGCCGAGCTACGGCGGAGATGTCGCTTCGCTCGCAATGACGGGTTTACCACGTCGCGGTGCCCTTCATCGTCGGCTGGCCGGCGGAGTTGGCGGTCCACAGTTCCAGGCCGGCGCCGGTGTCGTTGGCATTGACCGAGAACTCGCTGCCTTCGAACAGCGGCTGCACGCCGCGGTAGCTGAATTTCTTAGGCGCACCGCCACGCAGCTTCGCGGCAAGCTCCACGATCAGCGCGGCCTGCAGTGGTCCATGGAACACGAGGCCGGGATAGCCCTCGACCTTGGTGACATAGTCGCGGTCGTAGTGGATGCGGTGGCCGTTGAAGGTCAACGCCGAATAGCGGAACAGCAACACGGGATCGGCCATGTGGCTCTCGCGATGCTTTGCGGCCGGCGGCGGCGGGGCCGGCTTGCCGGACGCTGCCGGCTGCGTGCCCGACATGTCGCGATAGACGATGTCCTGGCGCTCCCGCACAGCGACGCCGCGGGGCGTCGTAATCGTGTGCTCGACGACGACGAAGCACAGCGTACCGGTGCTGCCGGTTTTCATGGTCACGTCAGCGATGCGCGAGGTCCGCGTCACGTCGTCGCCGACGCGCACCGCATCGAGGAATGCGAGTTCGCCGCCGGCCCACATCCGGCGCGGCAGCGGCACCGGCGGCAGGAAACCGCCGCGCGTCGGATGGCCGTCGGTGCCCAGCTGCGACATCGGATACACCGGCTGCGCCAGGCACCAATGCGCAGTCCAAGGTGCTGCGTCACCCGGCTTGGGTTCGCCGATCTCCTGGAACAGCGTCGCGCGCAGACCCCTTACCAGCTGCGCGGTGACGATGTCGGACGCCTCCGTGGTGCGGCCGATCCAGCCGCGCAGATGGTCGAGGTCGAGTGTTTCCGTCATGGCGATTTGGCCTGCATGCGGGGAGTTTTTGGCAATTCCGTGTGCTCGCCGATGCCGGGAACCGCGCCGTAATGGCGGGGCTCGCCCACGAAGATCGCGGCGGGTGCGGCATAGGTCACCTTGCCCTTGGGCGTATCGACTTCGATCCGGCGCAGATGCGGATGGACGGCGAGATCGGCCATGGTGTTGACCTCGGCAAACGCGATGTCCGCATCCGCGAGGCGCTTCAGGAGATCGACGCGCGTCATCGTCGCAAAACTGTCGGCGACGGTCTTGTCGGTCAGTTCGCGGTTTTTGACGCGCTCGACCATTCTGGCAAATCTGGGATCGTTCGGCAAATCAGGCTGATCGAGCACTTCGACGCAGAGTTTCTTCCACTCGCGCTCGCTCTGAATCGAGATCAGGATTTCCTTGCCGTCTTTGGAGCGGAACACGCCGTAGGGCGCGATCGATGGATGCGCCAGCGCCATCCGCTTTGGCGGATTGCCGGCTTCCGAATTAAGTAGCGGCACCGCCAGCCAGTCGGCCATCACATCGAACATCGAAATGCGGATGTCGGCGCCCTTGCCGGTGCGTCCGCGTGCGATCAGCGCCTCGAGGATCGAGGCATGCGCCGTGGCGCCGGTGGCGATATCGACGATCGACACGCCGACCCGCGACGGCCCTTCCGGTCCGCCGGTGATCGAGGCAAGCCCGCTCTCGGCCTGGATCAGGAGATCGTAGGCCTTGCGATCGGCGTAGGGGCCGTCGTCGCCATAGCCCGAAATGGTACAGCAGATCAGCGCCGGATAATCCATTCGCAGCCGCTCCAGCGCGAAGCCGAGCTTGTCCATTGAGCCGGGCTTCAGATTTTGCAGCAGCACGTCGGCGCCTGCGATCAGCTCTTCCATCGCCGCGCGTCCGTCTTCGGTGGCGAGATCGACCACCACGGAATTCTTGCCGCGGTTGAGCCAGACGAAATAGCTGCTCTGTCCCTTGGCCGCGGCGTCATAGCCGCGGGCAAAGTCGCCCTCCGGCCGTTCCACTTTGATGACGTGCGCGCCGGCATCCGCCAGCCGCGAACTACAGAATGGGGCGGCAACGGCCTGTTCGACGGCGACGACGATCAATCCCTCTAACGGCAACATCGTTTTTCTCAGTAGGAGCGGGGCATGCCGAGCACATGCTCGGCGACGTAAGAAAGTATGAGATTGGTCGAGATCGGCGCGACCTGGTAGAGGCGCGTCTCGCGGAACTTGCGTTCGACGTCATATTCCTCGGCAAACGCAAAGCCGCCATGGGTTTGCACGCAGGCGTTCGCCGCGTCCCAGGCCGCGTCGGCCGCCAGCATTTTCGCCATGTTGGCCTCGGCGCCACAATCGAGCCCGGCTTCATATCTGCGGGTGGCTTCCTTCACCATCAATTCAGCCGCGCGCATCGAGGCGTAGGCCTTGGCAATCGGGAACTGAATGCCCTGGTTCTGGCCGATAGGACGGTCGAACACCACACGTTCCTTGGCGTAGGCGGTCGCTTTGGCGATGAACCATTTGGCGTCGCCGATGCTTTCGGCCGCAATCAGGATGCGCTCGGCGTTCATGCCGGAAAGGATATAGCGAAAACCCTTGCCTTCCTCGCCGATCAGATTTTCCGCAGGGACCCGCATGTCGGTGAAGAACACTTCTGTCGTGGCGTGATTCATCATGGTGCGGATCGGGCGGATCTCGAGACCCTTGCCCTTGACCTCGCGCATGTCGACGATGAACACCGACAAACCGTCGGTACGCTTTTTAGAGTTCTCTTTCGCAGTGGTCCGCGCCAAGAGGATCATCAGGTCGGAATATTCGGCGCGGCTGGTCCAGATCTTCTGGCCGTTGACGATATAGCCTTTGTTGCCGTCGCGCTTGGCAAATGTCTTCAGCGAGGAGGTGTCGGTGCCGCTGGTCGGTTCGGTGACGCCGAAGGCTTGCAACCGCAATTCGCCGCTGGCGATCTTGGGCAGCCATTTCGCTTTCTGCTCGTCGGTGCCGTGCCGCAAGAGCGTGCCCATGGTGTACATCTGGGCGTGGCAGCCGCCGCCATTGCAGCCGGCGCGTTGGATCTCTTCGAGGATCGCAGCCGCTGCCGAAAGTTTCAGTCCGGCGCCGTCATATTCCTCGGGGATCAATACCGAGAGGTAGCCGGCCTGCGTCAGCGCGTCGACGAACTCGCTCGGATATTTCATCTCGCGGTCGAGCTTGCGCCAGTATTCACCGGGGAACTGGGCGCAGAGTTTTGCGACTGCGTTGCGGATGTCGGCATATTCGTCTTGTTCTGGTGCGGTCATCGGAACTCGGCTGGAAGATCGAGGGCGCGCATGGTGGCGGTGCAGAAGGCGTAGAGGGTTTCGGATGCCCCCCTTTTAGAGAAAACTTCGACGGTGGCAACGCCGTTTCCGCCCATCTGAAGGGCCGAAACGGCCGCGACTCCGGCGGCCTGATCGGCTAGCTCCCGCGATCGCCTCGCCTACGCCGGTATTCGTACCGGCATGGATTCGATGCCGCGCACAAAACTGGAATAGACCCGCTTCGGTTCGCCGACCACCTCGATGCGGTCGAAGCGCTTCAGCATCTCCTGCCACACGATCTTGAGCTGCAACTCGGCGAGCCGCATGCCGACGCAGCGATGGATGCCGAAGCCGAACGACAGATGGGTGCGGGGCCGGGCGCGGTCGATGATGAATTCGTCGGGCTTCTCGATGCCCTCTTCGTCGCGGTTGCCCGAGACGTACCACATCACGACGCGCTCGCCCTTTTTGATCTTCTTGCCACCGATCTCGGTATCGACCAGCGCGGTACGCCGCATATGCGCCAGCGGCGTCTGCCAGCGGATCACCTCGGGCACCATGGAATTGATCAGCGCCGGATTGTCGCGCAGCTTCTGGTATTGCTCGGGGTGTTCGTTCAGCGCCAGCACAGAGCCGCTCATGGTGTTGCGGGTGGTGTCGTTGCCGCCGACGATCAGCAGGATGATGTTGCCCATCAGATTGTCGGGATCCATGTGCCGCGTCGCTTCGCTATGCGCCATCATGGAGATCAAATCGTTGCGCGGTTCGGCGTTGACGCGCTCATTCCAGAGTTTTGAGAAATAGGCCGCGCATTCGTCCATCTCGGCCCGGCGCTGCTCAGCCGATTCCACAATCCCGCTCTTGGGCAGCGCGGTCGAGACGTCGGACCAGCGCGTCAGCTTGCGGCGTTCTTCAAACGGAAAATCGAACAAGGTGGCCAGCATCTGCGTGGTCAGTTCGATCGAAACCCGATCGACGAAATTGAAGGTCTCGTTGCGCGGCAGATTGTCGAGCACTCTTGCGGAGCGCTCGCGGATCAGCTTGGCGAGTTCGTCCAGATGCGTCGGCGTGAACATCGGCGAGACGGTCTTGCGCTGCGCGGAATGCCGCGGCTGGTCCATCGCGATGAAGCTCGGCCAGTCGTATCCCACCGGCACGTCGCGGATCGAGATGCCACCGAGCGAGACGTCGGAGGAGAAGATGCCGTGGTTGGTATCGACATGCATGATGTCGTTGTATTTGGTGACCGACCAATAGGGTTCGATCGGTGCGTTGGTGCAGTAGTGCACCGGCTCTTCCTTGCGCAGCCGCTCGAACCACGGCCACAGCGTGTCGTCCTGGAACAGTTTTGGCGCCCCGGGATGAAAATCCTTCAGCGGCGTGGAATAGGCCTCCTCCTGCGCGGCGCGTAGAAGCTCATTTTTGCCGGCCCGGATGGCGGTCAGGACGTTCATTTGATCATCCTAGGGTACGAGGGGTGCCCATTATGATTTGCGCGTATTCGGTTCGCAAAACCGGTGTCCAATTTTTACCGATGCGTGCCTAGACGGCGATGCGGGCCGGCAGGGTCTCGTAGCCTTTGACGAAGCTCGAATACACCCGCTTGGGCTCGCCCGTCACCTCAATAGTATCGAAGCGCTTGAGGATCTCTTCCCAGATGATCTTCAATTGCAGCTCCGCCAGGCGGAGGCCTACGCAACGGTGGATGCCGAAGCCGAACGAGATATGGGTGCGCGGCCGGGCCCGGTCAATGATGAACTCGTAGGGCCGATCGATTACCTCCTCGTCCCGGTTGCCCGAGACATACCACATCACGACCTTGTCGCCCTTCCTGATCTGCTTGCCGCGGAACTCGATGTCCTCAAGGGCGGTGCGGCGCATGTGCGCCAGCGGCGTCTGCCAGCGGATTACTTCGGGGACGAAACTGTCGATCAGCGCGGGATTGTCGCGCAGCTTACTGTACTGGTCCGGATTCTTGCTCAGCGCATAGATGCTGCCGGACAGCGTGTTGCGGGTGGTGTCGTTGCCGCCGACGATCAGGAGGATCAGATTGCCGAGGAAATTCTTCGGGTCCATGTCGCGGGTGGCTTCGCTGTGCGCCATCATCGACAACAGATCGCTCTTCGGCGGCTGATTGATGCGATCCTTCCAGAGCTCGGCGAAATACGACGCGCACCCCAGGAGTTCAGCCAGCCGCTCCTCCTCGGTGGCAACGAGGCCGTCGGGCCCGGGAATCGTTGTTGCGACGTCGGACCAGCGGGTCAGCTTGCGGCGGTCCTCCCAGGGGAAGTCGAACAGCACGGCGAGCATCTGCGTGGTCAATTCGATCGAGACCCGGTCGACCCAGTCGAACACCTCGTTTTTCGGCAGATTGTCGAGACACTCGGCCGATCGCTTGCGGATGTTGATCGCGAGTTGGTCGAGATGCGTCGGCGTGAACATCGGCGCCACGGTCTTGCGCTGCGCGCTGTGGCGCGGCTGATCCATGGCGATGAAGCTTTCTCGGCGCAAATCGGGGGCGACGTCGCGGATGGTGATGCCGCCGAGCGAAGACGCCGACGAGAACACCGCATGATTGGTCTCGATGTCCATGATGTCGTTGTATTTGGAAATCGACCAATACGGCCCGAACATGCTGTCCTTGCAGTAATGCACCGGCGCTTCCTGGCGCAGCCGGTCGAAATACGGCCAGAAGGAATTGGTCTTGAACAGCTCGGGATGGCCGGGATCGAAGTCTTCCAGCGGCGTCGAGTAGGCCCGCTCCCGCGCGGCTTCCAGCCCGGCGTCGTTGGCGAGTTCGATGGTCCCGTGCATGGTTCGGCTCCCTGATTGTTCCCCACCCGGATGTTTACGCGCAAGGGCGGTATTTTGGGCGAATTACAGCCCGTTGTGCGGGCCAGAGCAAGGGAGAGTTTGCAAGCTTTTGGCCGCATCGGCTTTGGGCCGGCCGGTTCATGGCCCTTCTCAGCCGGTTCGGCCCGTGACAAGCTCGTTTTCGAGGAATAAGGCTGTGCGCAACAAAGCCGTCTAGATTTGCCGGAGGCAGCCCGACCATGATTCCCAACGCGTACCGCATGTTCAACTTCGACCTCGGTGAAACCGCGGACGCGATTCGCGAGACCGTGTTCGCCTTTTCGAGCAACGAGATCGCGCCGCGCGCGGCCGAAATCGACAAGACCAATCAATTCCCCCGCGATCTCTGGCCCAAGATCGGCGCGCTCGGCCTTCACGGGATTACCGTCGAGGAGGAATATGGCGGCACCGGGCTCGGCTATCTCGAGCACTGCATCGCGGTCGAAGAGATATCGCGCGCCTCGGCGGCGGTAGGCCTCTCCTACGGCGCGCATTCCAACCTCTGCGTCAACCAGATCCGCCGTAACGGCAACGACGCGCAGAAACGCAAATATCTGCCCAAGCTGATTTCGGGCGAGCACGTCGGCTCGCTCGCGATGTCCGAGCCCAACTCCGGTTCCGACGTGGTGTCGATGGCGACACGCGCCGAGAAAAAGGGCGACTGCTTCGTGCTGAACGGCAGCAAGATGTGGATCACCAACGGACCGGTCGCCGACACGCTGGTGGTCTATGCCAGGACCGACGCCAATGCCGGCCCGCGTGGCATCACCGCGTTCATTATCGAAAAGGGCATGAAGGGATTTTCGACCGCGCAGAAGCTCGACAAGCTCGGCATGCGCGGCTCCGACACCTGCGAACTGGTGTTCGACAATTGCGAGGTGCCGGAAGACAACGTGCTCAGCGAAGTCGGCCAAGGCGTCAACGTGTTGATGTCCGGCCTCGACTATGAGCGGGCGGTGCTGGCCGCGGGTCCCATCGGCATCATGCAGGCCTGCATGGACGTGGTGCTGCCTTACGTGCATGAGCGCAAGCAATTCGGCCAGCCGATCGGCACCTTCCAGCTGGTGCAGGGCAAGATCGCCGACATGTACACCACGATGAATGCCTCGCGCGCCTATGTCTATGCGGTGGCCAAAGCCTGCGACCGCGGCGAGACCACGCGCGAGGATGCCGCCGGCGCCATCCTCTATGCCGCCGAGAAGGCGACCCAATGCGCGCTCGATGCCATCCAGCTGCTCGGCGGCAACGGCTACATCAATGATTATCCGACCGGACGGCTGTTGCGCGACGCCAAGCTCTACGAGATCGGCGCAGGAACCAGCGAAATCCGCCGTATGCTGATCGGGCGGGAACTGTTCGAGAAGTCCGCCTAGAGCCTTCGGTTCCGATTGAATCAGAACCGAAGCTCCGGATTCTTGTTTTGACGCGTTTTCTACCGCAGATAAGTCTACGCAATCTGCGTAAACTTGATTGCTATGCGAACCGGTATCCACTTCGCTCGAAAACGCCCTGTTATCGAACCGGATCGCCTCTCAGCCGACAAAACGGTAGTTTCAATCCGATGTGAGCCCCCGGAGCTACCCGTGAATCAGATGACCCTCCTGCCGCCAGGTCCGCCGCCGATGCCGGTGGGGTTTTCCGGCAGCCACAGCGAATTCTTTCATCTGGTGAAGCGCGGCGCCGGGCTGGAGTTCGTGACCCTCGGCTTTTACCGGTTTTGGCTCACCACCGACATCCGCCGCCATCTCTGGGCCAATACGCAGATCGACGGCGACGGCGCGGAATATACCGGCCGTGGCAAGGAATTGCTGATCGGGTTCCTGATCGCGCTCGCGATCCTGGTGCCGATCTATCTCGCCTATTTTCTCGCCGGCCTCGAGGCCGAGCGCGTCAAGGCGTTCGCCAGTATTCCGCTGGTCGCATTCTTCTACCTGTTCGGGCAGTTCGCGATCTATCGCGCGCGCCGTTACCGCCTGACGCGCACGGTGTGGAGGGGGGTGCGGTTCTGGATGAGCGGGTCGGGTTGGATCTATGCCCTGCAGGCCTCGCTGTGGGTCCTGTTGATGATCGTGACGCTTGGCCTGGCGCTGCCGTGGCGTATGGCGGCGCTCGAGCGCTACAAGATGCGGCATTCATACTACGGCGATCTGCAGGGAAGCTTCGAGGGGCGCGGCTGGGAATTCTTCAAGCGCGGCTGGTGGCTGTGGTTGCTCACGCCGATCGCGCTCTACGTGACGCCGCTCGCGCCCTTCGTCTATGGCGCGTTCAAGGCGGTGGAATGGCGCTGGTGGCTGTCCGGGATCCGGTTCGGCGGCGTTCGGCTGGAATCGAAATTGCCGCGCAGCCGGCTGATCGGACTGTATTGGAAGGTGATCGGCTGGATAGTCGTGTTGGGACTGGTTTTCGGGGCCTATCTGGCGCTGTCGGCGACGCTGGTCGCCAGCATGAGCGGCGACGGCTTTGCGGAATTCTTCAAGTCGCAGGAATTCATGAAGAGCATTCCGCTGCTGGTGCTGGCGGGCGTGGGATATCTGATGTTCGCGCTCGCGCTCAACATCGTGATCCGCATCTATCTGGTGCGCGATCTCTGGGTGCGGGTGCTGGAATCGATCAACATTAGCGGTATCGAGGCGGCCGCCAATGTCTCGGCAAGGGGAGAACTCGCCAACGCGCTCGGCGAAGGTTTTGCCGATGGCCTCGATGTCGCCGGCTTCTAGAGCGGGATGAGAATAGGTTTAGTCATAACCGGCGTTGGCGAAGTAATTTGCGCACTCGGTGGATGAGACGGTGTCGAGGATCGGACCGATCGCATTGTAGACGGCCTCGGTTGTTCGCTTTGCAGCCTTGCGCAGCCAATGTTTGAGTTTGGAGAAGAACTGTTCGATCGGGTTCAAATCGGGCGAGTATTTCGGAAGGAAGAAGAGGTGCGCGCTCGCCGCACGGATAGTGCGGCGGACAGCACCGCTTTTGTGCGAGCCGAGATTGTCCATGATCACGATATCACCGGGCTGTAGTGTCGGGACCAGGACGTTCTCGACGTAAAGCCTGAAGGCTTCCCCATTGATCGGGCCGTCGAAGAACCAGGGGGCGGTGATGCGATCGTGGCGCAACGCGGCCAGGAAGGTCATGGTCTGCCAGCGGCCATGCGGTACCTTGGCCTTGATCCTTTGACCACGCGGCGCCCAGCCCCGCAGCGGCGCCATGTTGGTTTTGGTCCAGGTCTCGTCGATGAACACTAGCCGGGAGGGGGCGATCCGCTCCCGATACTTGGTCCATTGCGCCCGGCGGCGGGCCACGTCGGGGCGATCTTGCTCGGCGGCAATCAGCGTCTTTTTTTATGACTGAGCTTCTCGGCGTGGACAAAATCCCACACCGTACGGTAATCGACATTCAGGCCACGCTCGGCGAGTTCGGCCACCAGCCCACGCAAGGTGAAATCCGCCTTCCGGCACCGTTGCACCAGCCAATCGCGGTGCGGCCCCGCAATCTTCTTCGGCCGATAGCCGCCGATCTGGTCCGGCTCGACGCTGCCGGTCTCCTGGAAACGCCGCACCCAATTGATCGCCGTACTGATCGCTACCCCAAATTGGGCCGCTGCCTGATGGCGCGACAAGCCACCTTTAGTGACAGCTCTTACTACCCGTTCTCGAAGGTCATTTGAGTACGCTCGTCCCATCCATGCTGGCCTCCTTCCCAGCCAGCATGTTGAATCAGAACGGTCCTGATTCGGGAATCCCCAATCGATTCAGGCTAGACCCATCCCGCTCTAGCTCATGAACCGGTATTGCCATGGACGGTGACGAACCCGACGCCCCGAAATCGCCAGCCGGCGGTCCGGCGATCTATTTCGACGGGATCTCGAACCAGCGGCGCGCGGTCACGCTGCAGTTCGCCGACCGGCTTGAAATCCATGACCGTGAGATAGTGCTCGCGGCATGGGCCTATGCCGACATCCGCCGCGCCGACAGTCCCTCCGGCATGCTGCGCCTGGGCTGCCTGACGGCGCCCGCGCTGGCGCGCCTGGAGGTTCGCGATGAAGCGGTCGCGGCCGAACTTGTTTCACACTGCACCGGCATCGACGACAATACCCCGGGCCGCCGTGGCGTCGCCGCCATCGTCGGCTGGTCGCTCGCCGCCACCGTCTCGATCATCGCGGTGGTGCTATTCGGCGTTCCGCTCGCCGCCGATCGTCTGACGCCGCTGGTGCCTGATTCTTTCGAACGGCGGCTCGGCGCCGTCGCCGATAGCCAGGTCAAGGCGGTGTTCGACGCCAAGGTCTGCGAGAACGCGGCCGGACAAAAGGCCTTCGCAAGGCTCGTCACCGCGATACGCGAAGCCGGAGGGCTCGACACGTCAGTGCAATCCGGCGTGCTGTCGACGCCGGTTCCCAATGCCTTCGCATTGCCGGGCGGCAAGGTCTATCTGTTCAACGGATTGCTGGCGAAGGCCGAGGACGCCGACGAGATCGCGGGCGTGCTGGCGCACGAACTCGGCCATCTCAAGCACCGCGACAACATGCGCGGACTGATCCACAACGGCGGCACGTCGTTCCTGATCGGGTTGCTGTTCGGCGATGTCACGGGCTCCGGCGCGCTGATCTTTGCTTCGCGCACGCTGGTCACCAATTCCTATACGCGCGAGGCGGAGCAGGACGCCGATAGCTTCTCGATCGATGTCATGCACAGACTGGGTCGGCCGACCAAGCCGATGGGGGAGCTGCTGATTCGTGTCACCGGCAAGGAAGGCAAGGGCCTGTCCATCATCTCCAGCCATCCGCTGAGCGAGGATCGCCTGGCGCGGATGACCCGGGAAGACCGGCCGGCGAGCGGGCCACCGCTACTGACGCCGGAGGAGTGGCGAGCGCTGAAATCGATCTGCGTTGCCGATGGCAAGATTTGATGGTCGGGTCCGATGGACGGCCGATCCCGTTATCTTCGCGCGCTCTTCCGCGATCTTGGCGCCGACACCGGCGCGGGAACGACACTGGCCGGCTTTAGATCCCACACCGCCTGCATGGCCGAGAAGGCGTGCGAAATCACCGGTTCATCGCGCCGCGATGTCAGGCAGGCAAAAGAGAGGTCGCAGGTCAATGTCACCTTGTCGGCAATCACGAAATTCCGTTTGTGCGTGATGCGGTCGATAATGGCGTCGCGCGCGAGGCTGAGACAGATGCCGGACTCGACGAAGTCGATCATGGCTTCTTCCTGGTCGGTGAACGCCACGCGCTTCGGCAACGAACCCATCGGCCGGAAGATGTCGTCGAGCAGCCGCCGATGCGCCGAGTGCGGCGGCGTCGCAAGCCACGGCAAGTCGATCAGGTCGGGCCAGTCCTTGCCCAACACCTTGTCGCTCCATTCCGCAGGCGCGATCACGCGGTAATCGTAGCTCATCAGCGGCGCGAGCTGGTATTTTCCGTCTTCGATGTGGCGCTCGGGCAAAGTTCCGGAGGCAAGGGATTCAGGGGGCGTTGCATCGACATAATATCCGACGTCGAGGTCGCCCTTGCCGATCTGCGCCAAAACATCGTCGCTCATGCCGTATCGAAGGAAGACTTCGGTTTTCTTCAGGGAGGTGGCGAGGCTCCGTACGAACGGCCCGAGCCGGATGAACTCGGGATCCAGGATCGTGCCGACGCGAAGCGACCCCCGCAGCGACTCTTTCAGGGAATCCGCCATCGTCCTGAAGTCCGACGAGGCCGAGACCGCCTTGTGCGCCAGCGGCAGCAAAGCGGCGCCGGCCTCGGTCAGGGTAAAGCCGCCGGGTGTCCGGTTGAAAAGCAATAGTCCGGTACTTTCTTCCAGCCCTTTTAGCTGCAGACTGACAGCCGGCTGGGTGAGATTCAGCAAATTGGCGGCGCGCGAAACAGTGCCTTCGCGCGCTACGGTAATGAAGCAGCGCAAGGCCTGCGTACGGGGGAGGTCGTTCATTTGAAAAGTTTATACACCATTTCCAATAACTCATTAGACCGGATTCACCCCCGTAAGTCACAATTTTTCGTTGGCGAAACTCTGCGTTGTCGCCGGCTCATGGCTGGACGGAAGCCCTTGCCAAGGGCCGCGACGGAGAAATTGGCTGACATGATGATGTGCCCCAGCTCCCGCCGCTTTGGCGGGTTCGCCCGAAACGGCGTGGTGGCCATATTTGCCGCCCTCATGGCAGGCCAGGTTTCGCAAGCACGCGCCGACAGCTATCCTGAGCGGCCCGTTCAGCTGGTGGTGCCCGCCGGCCCCGGAAGCAGCACCGACACGATTATGAGGTCGCTGGCGCAGGTCGCCGCCCCCTTGCTCGGACAATCGATCGTGATCCTGAACAAGCCGGGCGCCAGCGGAACCATCGGCGTCAGCTATGTGACCCGCTCCGAGCCGGACGGCTACACGATCGGCGGCGTGCCCAGCGGCGCGATCACCATGGCCCCGCATGTCGCAGCGCAAAGCTTCCAGGTGACCGACTACCGGATCGTCGCCATGATAACGCAAGCTGCCGGCGTGCTGTGCGTCCACCCGGATTTTCCGGCGAACAATGCGACCGAATTTCTTGCTGAGCTAAGGAACAACCCCGACAAATACACCTACGGTTCGGACGGCGTCGGCGCCTTCGTTCAGTTCTCCACCGCGCGGATCTTCCAGCCGGCGGGCATCCGCGAGCGCATCATTCCCTATACGGGCGCCGACCAGACGGTGACGGCCTTCATCTCGCGCACTATCGACATCTATGGCGGCGCGATTGCCACGATCGCGCCGTTCGTCGCCGAGGGAAAGGCGAAGCGCCTCTTGCTGACGACGGCGCGGCGATTTTCGACGCTTCCCGGCGTCGAGAGCCTCGAGGACGTCAAGATGGCGCAGGCCCAGACGCTGTTGTGGCGCGCGGTGATCGCGCCGCGCGACATTCCGCCGGATCGTTTCGAAAAGCTGCGCGACGTCTTGACCAAAGCGGCGCAAAGCCCCGAGTTCAAGGCGATGGCCGAGAAACGCGGCGAGGAGGTCTGGGCGATCAGCGCGGAAGACGCCGCCAAGTATGCTCAAGGCGAATTCATCCAGATGGAGCAACTCGCAAGAGAACTCCGTTTGAAACCGAATTGACGGGGCGCGATATGCCGATCGTCAAAGCCGGTGACGGGACGCCGTTGCACTACGCGGTTCATGACTACACGGACCGCTGGCGCAAGGCCGACACCATCATCCTGATCCACGGATTTGCCCGTTCCGGCGAATTCTGGTTCAATATGGTGCCCTATCTGGCGCGCTTCTATCGCGTGATTTGTCCGGACTTGCGGGGGTTGGGAAAATCGACGCCGCTGAACGATCCGGCGCGCGCGATCACGCTTTCCGCCTATATCGGCGATATCGAGGCAGTGGCCGACCATGCGGGCGCCGGGGCGTTTCATCTGGTCGGCGAGGCGATCGGCGGCGCCATCACGCTGATCTTTGCCGCCGAGCGGCCGCAGCGCCTGCGCACGCTGTCGGTGCTCGCACCGGCGGTCTGGGCCAATGACTGGATCCGCAACGCCTATGCGGTAGGTTATCCAAGCTGGGTCGAAGCCATAAGGGCGCTCGGCGTCGAGGGCTGGGTGCGCAAATCGAACACGCTGGCGCGGTTTCCCGCCGATTTCGATCCGGCGTTCATGGACTGGTACGCGAGGGAAGTAGGCCGAGCCGACGTCGACGTCGTCACCGCCATGGTGGATTTCGCGGGCTCGGTCAATGCCAGGCCATATCTGGAAAAGATCGCGGCGCCGGTGCTCGCGCTGTATCCGACCGGCAGCAATATCTCGTCCACCGACCAGGAAGCGGCGCTGCGCGAGAACACCGCGAACGTGCGCGTGACGCATCTCGATACGCCCTACGCAATTCTGGGAATGTTGCAGCCGAAGGCCTGCGCCGAACATATCCTGAACTTTGCTGCGGCCCATGACGGGATTGTGTGCCGCGAATAGCCAGCCGCCGCCAATGCCGACGCCGGAGCCGCCGCAGGGATATCAAAGGTAGTTCTCGCTCGCCCCGCGTTTGCTTGGAAAGGTGGTTATTCCGCCAGATTGTTGACCTTGCGCACCCAGGTGCGGACGTCGGCGAGCACGTCCGGCAGCACTTCCTCGACGTCCTGCACGGTCATGCCGGCCTTGATCCGGGGATCGTAGAGCAGGTTGAGGATGTACTGGTCGTAGACGTCGAAATAGCCCATCGACACATTGTCGTTGAACATGGTCCACGGCACGCTCGAGGTGTCGTTGATCGGTCCGAGCGACTGCAGCAATTCCTCATAGGCGCAATCGAAGAAAACGAAGTCGCCATTGTCGACGGTGAGGATCACGTCGGAATGCTCGATCTCGAATTTCTCGTTCTTGCGGAAGCCGCTCAGGCATTGCGGATCGAGCGAGGAGCGAATCTCGCGCGCCCGTTCCGAGCCGTAGAAGGTGGTGATGGTGCGATAGAGGTCGCGGTCGCGCACCAGTTTGACCAGCACGTTGGCTTCGTCATTGCCGGCGGCCATGGCAATGTCGAGGTGCTGGACCCGTGCGGCGATGTCGGCGACGATCTTCGCGATCTGGGCCTTGCGGTCGGCGCGGGTGCCGTCGGCAAACACCCTGACCGGCGCGTCGTATTTCCGGATGCGGTCGACGCGGCCGGCGAGATGATATTCGGCGCCGAAGGCGGTTTTGAAAAAGCCCTCGACGATTTCGCTGTCGGTGAAGACTTTCTTCTCGGCGCGCTGGCGCTGCGCGATGGCGGGAATTTCGGCCGAGGCAGGGACCGGCCACGCCACCGCGCCGAGCGCGACAACGACCAGACCGGCCATGAGGGTCCGCAGATGGAGGAATCGGCGATGCACGCGCATTGCGACGACGCTGCCGCAATCGCTGCGTGTGTGCAAGGTTTGATCCGCGCCCACCCGCATACTTGCGCTGAGTTCCCCGAAGTTAGGCGGCCTAGTTCTTCACGATCACCGTGGTGCCGACGGACACCCGGCCATAGAGATCGGTCACGTCTTCATTGGTCATGCGGAAGCAGCCGGACGATACCGCCTGTCCGATCGTCTCGGGCTCGTTCGATCCGTGGATACGATAGAGCGTCGATCCCAGATACATCGCGCGCGCGCCGAGCGGATTGTCGATGCCGCCGGCCATGTGGCGCGGCAGATCGGGCCGCCGTGCCAGCATCTGCGAAGGCGGGGTCCAACTCGGCCATTCCTTTTTGGCTGATATGCGGTGGGTTCCGCTCCAGCGGAAGCCGTCGCGGCCGACGCCGATGCCGTAACGCAGCGCCTGGCCGCCGGCGAGCATGAGATAGAGCCGTCGCTCGGCGGTGTTGATGACGATGGTGCCCGGCGCATAATTGCCGGGATAGCTGACGGTGGTGCGCGGGATCGGGCTTGATCCACCGCCACTCCGGAAGAAATTGGGACCGCCTCCCAGGATGTCGCGCGCGTCCATCTCCTGGGCCCGCGCCTGGTTGACACCCGCCAGCACCATCAGCGATGCAAACACATAAGCAAAAGCCCGGATCATCTTCTTCCTCGTGAAAATCGGAATATGCGCGAGACAGGCCATAATTGCCGCGATTTCGCAAGCAACGAGCCCGTGACCGCGCGTTTTTTCAAGCGCAGCGGTTAAAAAAGCCGACACACCGGACGCGATGGCTGCATTGTGCGGCTAAACCTTTGACGAAACGTGTGAACCATGATTGACCTTGACCGGCTTGGAGAACAATCGCGAAGGGGAGCGAGACCATGAACGGTGCGGAAAGTCTGGTGCGGACGTTGGTCGCGGGCGGCGTCGACGTCTGCTTCACCAATCCCGGCACCTCGGAGATGCATTTTGTCGCCGCACTGGACCGGGTCGAGGGGATGCGCTGCATACTCGGCCTGTTCGAGGGCGTGGTGACGGGTGCCGCCGACGGCTATTTCCGCATGAAAGGCACGCCGGCCTCGACGCTGCTGCATCTTGGCCCCGGGCTCGCCAACGGCCTTGCCAATCTGCACAACGCCAAGAAGGCCAATTCCGGCATTGTCAATATCGTCGGCCAGCACGCGACCTACCACATCGGCTATAACGCCCCGCTGACATCCGATATCGAGGGCCTGGCGCGGCCGATGTCGGCCTGGGTGCGGACCTCGCCGGACGCGAAATCGGTCTCCGCCGACGGCGCCGCCGCCATCGCGGCGGCGAAGAGCTATCCACCACAGATCGCCACCCTGATCCTGCCAGCCGACACCGCCTGGAACGAGGCCGACGGCGTTGCGCCGATCGCCAAGGAAACCCAGCGCGCGAATTATTCCTCGCAGGCCGTGGACCATGCCGCGAAAGTGCTGCGCGGCGGGGAGCCAACGCTGTTGCTGATGACGGGTTCGGCGCTGACCGAACAGGGGCTGGCGCTGGCGGCGCAGATCGCGGGCAAGACCGGTTGCAAGGTGATGGGCCAGACCTTCAATCCGCGGATGGCACGCGGCAAGGGCCGGTTTGCGATCGACCGCATTCCCTATGTGGTCGAGCAGGCGCTCCTGATCCTCAAGGACTTCAAACATATCATTCTGGTCGAGGCCAACGACCCGGTGGCGTTCTTTGCCTATCCGAACAAGCCGAGCATGCTCAAGCCGCAAGGCTGCGAGGTGCATCGCATGACCTCGGGCGCCCAAAACTCGGTCGCGGCGCTCGAGGCGCTGGCCGCCGCGCTCGGCGCCAAGCCGGCCGATCGCCAGCCGCAGAAGATGGTCGAGTTGGCAAAACCGACCGGCGCGCTGACCCATGCCTCGATCGCGCAGGCAATTGCGATGGCGATCCCGGAAAACGCCATCGTGGTCGATGAATCCGTCACCACCGGCCGCGGCTTCTTTCCGCCGACGGCGGCCGCAGCCCCGCACGACTGGCTGCAGAACATGGGCGGCTCGATCGGATTTTCGACCCCTGTCGCGACCGGCGCCGCGGTGGCGTGCCCGAACCGCAAGGTGATCTGCATGGTCGGCGACGGCAGCGCCATGTACACGCTGCAATCGCTGTGGACCCAGGTGCGCGAAGGCCTCAACGTCGTCACGATTGTGTTTGCTAATCGCATCTACCAGATCCTGCGCGGCGAATTCGACGGCGTCGGCGCCGGCGAGCCCGGAGAGCGCGCGCTCGACATGCTCAAGATCGACCGTCCGGTAATCGACTTCGTCGCGCTCGCCAAGGGCATGGGCGTGCCGGGCCGCGCGGTCGCCAATGTCGACGATTTCGTCAAGGCTTTGGCGGAAGCCGTTACCGAGCCCGGGCCGCGGCTGATCGAAGTGCAGCTGTAACAGCGGTCGTCACCGCTCGTTCGAGTCGGAGGCGATGTGCAAACCGAGCTGAACAAGGTCGTCACGGCGTTGCAGGAGTTTTATGCGCATGAAGCCTTCGTGCTCGAAAAGGACCTCGGTGAGCGGACGCTAACGCACCGGCTGGCGGTGCATTGCGAAAAGCAGTTTGCGGGCTGGGAAGTCGATTGCGATTTCAACGGGCTCGGCGAGCGGACGCTGCGGCTTCCGCATGGGACGATCATCTCGACCGACGATCACCTCGGAAAATCGGTTTATCCTGACATCGTCGTGCACCAGTGCGAGATTCCGAACAACCTGCTCGCGATCGAGGTCAGGAAGGCTGGCAACCACCATCCGCTGGAGCATGACCAGCACAAGCTGCGGGCGCTGACCGACCCGCATTTGTGGTTCGCCTACTGGATCGGCGTGCACCTCGAGCTCGGCAAGAAGCAGGTCACGATGTCGGAAGTCTATACCGGCGGCGTGATCGATCCGATTCTGACCGTCTGGTTCGCCGACGGCTGAAGGATATGGGCTTAAGCGAAGGCTGAGACCGTCCAGCTAGCTCCAGATGCCCGGGAAGGACAATGCGCAGGCCAGTCCTTCGGGCTTCCACTGCCGCGTGATCCTGCCGCTCATTGTGCGGACCATGCCGTCGATGGCGTCGACGCCAAACCCCTTGCGCTTCGGCGCTGCGATCGGGGGGCCGCCGGTCTCCGTCCAATGCAGCTGCAAATTGTCGTCGGTATCGAGCTGCCAGCTTATTTCGATCTTGCCCGAAGGGCCCGAGAGCGAGCCATATTTGGCGGCGTTGGTGGCAAGCTCATGCACGGAAACTGCGATCGCCTGCGCGAGTGAGGCAGGAAGCCGCACATCGACGCCAGTGATGCTGATCCGCGACGAGCCATAGGGCCGGAGCTCTTCTTGAATGATGGTCTGGATGCTGGCGCCGGTCCAGCGCGACACCGAAAACAGCCGCTGCACATTGGCGAGCGCCCTCAAGCGGCCCTGAAACGCCGTTTGAAATTCCTCCGCGGTATCGGCTTTGGTCAGCCGCAGCATGGCCTGGATCACGGCGAGAAGATTGTTCGACCGGTGGTCGACTTCGCCGGTCAGCAACATCATGCGCTCCTCGGCCTGCTTGCGGGTGGTAATGTCCACCAGCATGTTCACGGCGCCGAGCAATCTGCCTTCAGCGTCGCGAAGCGGGGTCGGATAGGGCATGAAGCAGATGCGCGAGCCGTCGGGCCGTTCGGCAACCGCTTCCACGTTCCGGACCGGGCGGTTTTCCTTGAGCGCGATCGCCATCGGACAATCTTCGTGGGCAAGGGGCGTGCCGTCCGGCCAAAACAGCTTCCAGGTCACGCACCACATGTCGCCGATTGTCGGCGTGCGGCCGGCGAACTCGATGCAGGCGCGATTGAAGAATGTGATGCGGCCATCGGCATCGGTCGTGTAGATGGCGGCAGGCAGCGCCTGCAGCAGATCGCGGAACTGTTTTTCGCGCGAACCGGCTTCGTCCGGAACGGTGGCGTGCTGGGCGAGGATCCTTTCGAGATCGGCTTCGTCTGATTGCCTGAACAAATTCAACATAATAATTTATCCCCGCCCCACCGGTACCTGACCCTAATTCGTCACAATGGCAATCGTTCCGCGCAGGCCGTCCGAAACCCATGGACATCGGCAACCGCAACGGGTGCCACGGCGCGCTGTGAGCCCGGCGCAAGGGGGTGCGGCAGGCTCGCCAAAGCAGGCCGCGAAATAAGGCTTTTGACGCCCAGCGCCGCCTTGCCCCGCCGTCAATTGGACAAATTGTCAGCAAATTGCGGTCAAAGCCGCACTCAAACATCCCCGTCAGTTGTCAATTGCGTAAGGGGAACTTTCATGGCGTACCGGATCGTGGCGGAACGGGAAAACGAAACCGTCAGGATGGACAGGTCGAGTTCGCTGATAGCGGTGGCCAAGGCGCGGGTGTGGGCCAGCGAAGGCTGGGACGTCACCATCATTGTCAGGGATGAGGAAGAGTTCGCTCCCGTGGAGGCCGATCGCCTGCTGCTGATTTGATGCGCCGCAAAATCGCATGGCGCGGAGGATCAAAGGCCGTCCCCGGGGGCGGCCTTTGATTTTGAAGCACGAGGGAACCGGGAACCCCGGCCGGCGTTATCTCCGCGGGCAGGCTTGTCTCGGAGATGCGCCATGCAGTGGCGATCAGCAACCGCGGAAGCCGACGCGATGCGCGGCACCGCCGACGACGATATCCTCTACGCAACCGGATGGACCATCAGCGGACTCGCGACGCTCGGCACCATCGTCGTGGTCTGGGTGTTCGGAATCTGACAATTAGCGCGGCGCGACCCGCTTGCCGCCGGTCATGAGCAGCCCCAGTCTGCGCCCGATCAACAGGCCGAGCACCAGAAGCAGGCACCAGACCGGCAGGAAGAACAGCGTCAGGATGCCTGCGTCCTCAGGCTCGGTCCGCAGCAGCCATTTCACCACGCCGACCGGCGCGAACAATCCGACCGCGCCGCCGATCAGGCTCAGTGTCGTCACCACCAGTTTTTGCGGGGTCATCGGCCTCTATCCGTCGTTTGCGCGCAAACCCCCGCCGGCGACGCCGACGCCGAGCACATAGAGCCAGCCTTCGTGAAAATCGAACAGATGCGAATTCAGGAGTGAGCTGAGCACATTCTGGAGCACGACGGCGAGCCCAATCCACGCGATCATCCCGTGACTGAGGAACAGGCGGTAGTGGAAGAACCACAT
>CAWGSN010000028.1:0-124195 GCA_963825225.1 uncultured Alphaproteobacteria bacterium | reverse complement strand
TCATCACCGTCAAAATGGTCGTGGAAGGTGGCCCCGGGGCGGGTGGCGTCCGGCGCTTCAACGATGCTGGCAAGGTCGTGGAAGTCGGCGCCGCTGGCCCCGAGCACGCGCCCCAGGGCACGCGCGGCGCCGAGCGCCTCGCTGTCGACGTCAGACGCCAGCAGTCGAATAAGTTTAGCCACCTGTTGACGATGCGGCGCAGATATTCGATACAGGGGGTGCTCCAACACAGCGTTGACCTTTCGCGATCTGGAGCCGGCGCTGCCTTGACAGGGAATAGGCGCCGGCTCGGAGGGTCTGCTTTCGGCCGTGGAGGGGCAGCACCCCACTTCCTGAGGGCCTGGGCGGAAATTAGGCGGCAGGGCCGCGGGTGAGCTTGTAGGCGTGACGGGCGAGCCGGCGCTTGCTGGCGATCAGGTTTCCGCTCTCGCCGCCGGTGTTTCCGATCGGCCAGCGGCCGGTGCGCTTGAGGTAGTAGGGATCAGCCGTTTTCCTGGGCATGCCGAGTTTGACGAGGAAGGCGCGGATCGCGGCGGCGCCGACCAGCAGATCGCCGGCGACAAGGCGCTCTACCGGATCCTCATCCTCATCCGCATCGTCGTCCTCTTCGTCGGAGGGCTGACGTTGACGTTGATTTTTGGGGACGGCTTTGCCGGATTGTCGGGCGACGGCGTCGGGGTCAGCCGGCCGAGACGAACCGGTGTTGACACTCTCATCGTGTTGGCTGGTGTTCATCGCGAAACCTCCAGTAGGGCTTCGTGATGACTAACGGATTTCTGGAATGCTGTCGAGGTAGGCAATTAAGCCAGTAGCCTACCCGGGTAGGCTACTCGGCAATAGCCTACCCTAAATTTTTTTGTGGCGTCTTCCGCGTCGCTGATCGCGCTTTTTCACTTCGCGCCTATAGCTCGCCAACGTGGCCCGCGCGCCACCGGCGCGCTTGATTAGTTGATGGCTCTTTTTCACCGTCTCCGCACTGCAGGCGGCATCCGTGCCTGCGAGTTTCGCCGCTGCCGCCGCCCAATCTGCGTCGCCAATCTTATTTTTGCGGTTGCGCGGGTCCCCTTGGCGCTGTCTGTACTCCGACTCCGCTTTCTCCCAGCGTATGAAGTGTACCCTCATGTTGCGAGGCGCGTCCTTATCGCGACGGGACATGCGCTGCTCGCAAAGCTCGAAGATTGCCCTGTTCAGCCAGAGCGGCAGCGGTTTTTTATTAAGCGCACAACTTAATACCGCGACCGTGACAGCTTGCGTGTTGCCGGCACGCCAGTCCCGCCATTGCGTAAATTGGATTTCCCAGAACAGCAGATTGTGCGCCTGCGCCGGCGTCGCGCCCTCCGGGCGTTTAGCAAGCCGCTCGAGGCCGGCCACCGGATCGTCAATATTGTCGAGGATCTGGTCGAGTTCTAGTCCACGTTGCCTTCACGTCGTGTCCAATCTTTCCTAATGGACGCAACCTTGCGAACTGCCTCGGGTAGCGGCGGTATGGGGTGATCCGGTAGTAGGACGACCCTGCGAAGTACTCCACACGTTCGCTCACCTCGGCGCGCAACTCGTCTTGGGACATATTGCCGTAAACGCCCGTCACCCGATCGTCGATCAACGGAAAAAATGTTTCATCGGGTTCGCCCATGCTTTATGACCTTTCGGGCTCGATGTGTCGCGAGATGATCGGATTGCTCTCGGCGTCGATTTATCGATGTCTCTTATCTCCGATCTCGCACGCGACCTTGATCAGAACGTCGAGTTCCTTATCGGACAGTGTGTTTAGCACGGGCAGTCTGTCCCGCATCTTCTTGCGTGCCCCGGCACCGATGCGCACCCGACGTTCAGTATCGCTGAGAAACAGCTCTGAACTCAGACAGCTCACCGTCGGCGAACGTCTCGGCCTGCCAACCTAGCTCGACCACATCGTCCGGCAGCGTCGCGAGAATTCGTTTGGCCTCCGGTGGAAGCCGATCGGAATATGGTGGAGGGAACATGTCGAGGGCTGTGCGTAGCGTTTGAATCTCGCCTTTGCTGAGTTCGCCAGCGGCCGCCTCGATCGCTCGGGCGATGATAATGCGCCATCAGCTCGGATGGGCCTTGGCATAGCCTTCGCGAGCTTCTCATTGATGCGAACATGGTGGAAACAAATTTGCTGGTGCTCATGACGTTTCCTGTCTAGTGGTTATAGATTTTGGTTTCGCTGTCCAGTTGCCGAGCACGCTGCTCCTATCATCGTCCGTCATCATACAGACCACCCGACAGCTCACCGCCGCCGTTTCATTTCGCAGGGGCCCGGACGCACGGTGGCTCTTCCCCGCCAAACGCCTGCGATGGCTCAACGTGATGGCCCCGCCGCATAATGGGCACGGCGTCTCCGTCGGACCTGCATCGGCTGCCCTGCGCGCTTTCTCCAGTGTGGCCAACGTAAGAGCGGTTATCCGGGCAGACGGACCGATAGATCGCAGGCGCTGGTCGCCTTCGGTGATTACACACTTCCGGGCAATACTTGCGCCTAGCATTCGATCCGGGCGGGAGAGGTTCACCACAAGCGACGCAGTTGTTGGTCATCACCGCGATGCCCCTGTCACACGCGCGTTACGCTTGGCGAGAACCTTCGGCTTGATCTTGCTCTCGGGCGGCGCCGTATAGGCAAAAGCACTCGCCTTACCCTTCAGGCTCTCCTCGGCCTGCCGCGTACCGCCATTGGCGAGCCACTCGGCCCGCGCCTCTTTCGAATAGTAGATCTTTCGCGCCACCTCGACGAAGCGCGGGCCGATGCCCGCCTTGCGATAGCCGACCAATGTCTGCGGCGTGATATCCAGCGAGGCCGCCGCCTCCGGCTCGTCGTCGTAACCAAGTTCGCGCAACAGATATCCGGGATCGGGCGGTTCGGGTCGCTTGCTCACGGTCGGGCTCCATCTCAAGGGTAGGTTCCCTCAGAAGATGGACCAAAACTCACTGACAGAAAAAGAGCTATTTACTGCCATCAATTCGGTACGAGTCCGGATCGACCGCATGAACTGACCGTCGGCGGCTGCTCTCGCGCAGCAGCTGCTGGATCCAGGCATCGTCAGTCAATACCGAGTCGGCAGTAGAACCCGCCCTCGTCCACGCCGCCTGCCGCCGCATCCGTTCACTGTCGCGCATCGCGTTGGTCACGGCAGGCTGGTTCTGTTGCCTTGTCCTCGCGATACATCTTCCACAGCCGGAACATGGTTCCGCTCCGATTTCCAGCGCCGGGATCGCGGCGGCGGACCCGGTCGAACGCCGCGCGCCTGCTTGTCGTCCGGATCTTCCGCCATCTCCTGCTCGACCAGACGGCCGAACTCGCGGGCTTCCTCGATCGGCCTCGGCGGCCGGCCGGCGCGACTGTCTTCTCCTGGTCCTCATCGGGCCCGCTCCACCAGCTTGCGCAGATCGTCGCCGACCAGATGCGTGTAGCGTTGCGTGGTCTGCGCCTTGGTGTGGCCGAGCACCGCGCCGATCTCGACCAGACTGGCGCCGGCGCGCGCCAGGAACTGGCCCGCTGATGTCGTAAGATCGTGGATCCGGCATTCCGGCCGGCCGATCGCCACCTTGACGCTGAGCCCAGAGATAGCGGACGTCGCCATAGTTCGGCACGCCGACGTCCAGTAACTGCCTGCGCAACCTCGAGCGCCTCGGGCTGTAGCGGCACGATGTGCAGTTCTTCTGTCTTGGTGGTCGCCGCCGGCTTCGACCAGATCGCGCGATCGGTGTCGATCTGGTCGGCGTCAGCGTCAGCACCTCGCCGATCCGGCATCCGGTCAGTAACGTCAGTCGCAGCGCCAGGGCCGCCGACGCTTGTTGCTGGCATTGAGCGCCTTGTGGGCGGCGGCGATCTCGGCGGCCGACAGAAAGGTCTGGCGCGGGCTCTCGGTGCCCTTGCGCACGCCCTTGGCACGGGTTGTGGTCGATCTTGCGGTCGTGCTCGCAGCCAGGTCAGGAAACGCGACAATACCGCCAGCACGCGGTTGGCGCGTACCGGAACGCGCTGCGCCAGCTTGCCGTGCCAGTGTTCGATGCGGTTCCGCGTCAGCGCCTTCGGATCGTCGCGGCCGAACGTCGGCAGGATGTAGCCGTTGATCATGCCGCGATAGACCTTGGCCGTGCTCGGCCGCCGCGTCAGCTTGACCGACTTCCATCCATTGCTCGATCAGATCGGCGACGCGACCGCCGCGACCGACCACAACGGTCTCGCCGGTGTCGGCCTTCAATCGCAACTTGGATGCGTGCGATCTCGCCTTGCCGACGGTCCAGGTTGGAGACGCACCGAGCGTGGTGCGCTTCTGCCGGCCGTTCTCGCGCCAGTCGAACACGAACACCCGGCGACCGCTCGGATAGACGCGCAACACCAGCCCGTGCACTTCGGAATCGAAGTAATAGACGCTGACTTTCGGATGGTTTGAGCGCGCGCGATGCCGCGGTCGGTGAGGCGAGTGGCCACTGCAATCTCTCTGGGGTGAAATGGTCAACTATCAGTCAACACACCAGATATATTTCAGACCATAACGAGACACAAGGTCAACACCAGTGAAACATAGTGAAATCGCATAAGCCCTGACCGGCCTTCTCTATTTCCGGCTAAACCATTGATAGATTGAGGCCGCTAAACCCGGCTCCAGAAGCTGGACAGACTTTTGGTGATTTGCCCGTCGTGCCAATTGGTCGCAGGCGGAACGGCATTCTTGTCATTGCGCACGAAGCGACGCAGTCCATAGCGCGGCTTACGTCGGCGGCAGTTTCACGAATGGATCGATCACGGCGACGCCCAATGGCGCGAGATGCCTGAGATTACGCGACAGGATTGTCAGCCCGCGTTGCTGCGCTGTTGCGGCGACGATGATGTCGGCAAGTCCCGGCGCATGTCCGAGACCACGCGCCCGGTCCGACATCGCGCCCGCGATCCGCGCCGTTGCCGCATCGAAGGCAAGAACGCGATCACCATAAAGGTGCAGGACCGTATCGAGCCACGCGGTCAGCTCGACGCTTTTGCGTGTTGCGCCCTCGCGCCGCAATTTCGCAATTCCATCCCCGATCTCCGCCACCGTGACGGCCGACAAAAATAACGAGGCCGAATGCGTATCGATCCATTCGACAAACGCTGAAGACACCGGCCGGGACGGCGCCGCAGCCGAAATAACGTTGGTATCGACGAGGTACACCGGCAGATCAGAGTTTTGATTTCCGCAACGGCGATCTGTCGCGGCCCGGCGGGTCGCCAGCCTCCAGCGGTGCTGCCATCAGCAGACGGCCGAAGCTCGGAACCGTTGATAGCCGCTCCCACTCCGCGTAGCTCACCACAACCGCCTGACGCTTGCCGTGGCGGGTAATCACCGCCGGCTTGCCCCGCATCGCTTCGTCCACCACCGCCGACAGGCTCGCCTTGGCGTCACGCAGTTGAATCTCGCGCATGACAGGGACTCCATATATGACTACTGTAGTCATATATGCCTAGACATCCCTTACTGCAAGGGCAAATGATGCGGGTGGCCTCGCCTGCTACCGGCATGAGATCGATCGGCAAACACGAACTCGATGATAGGACGCGGTAGATTGCGCCTTCGGCCAACTAATCTACCCTATGACCTGTGTAGAAACGAATTACAGACGGTTTCGCCAACACGTCGATCTGAGCGATCGCCGACCTCGCTGCATTGGCGAGTCAATATCCACACTATTCACATAACAAGGTAATACGCCAGCACATTCTACCTATTTCCTGATTGAAATCAGTGCATTATGAGAACCAACTTGGTTCCATAACTTACCTTCGGACCTCCGTGAATAAATAAGCCCCCTTGAATGAGCGTTTTTTTCGCATTATCTGATCCTCACCTATTCAGGGGAGGATCGATTGAACACAACTGAAGAACTGCTGAGGGCGATTTTAGCGACTGTCGCCCGGGCAGCGTTTCCGCCCGACGTCCTTGCGAAAATCGTTGCGCCAACAGCCGGCAGCGAGAAGCAACTGTTGGCCTACAACCTGTGTGACGGGGAAACACCACAGGCGGACATTTGCAAAAAAGCGAAACTGGATAAGGGAAATTTCAGCCGCGCAGTCGCGCGCTGGATCGAAGCAGGGGTGGTGGTCCGGGTCGGCACCGACCGTCTTCCGCTGCACGTCTACCCTCTCACGAAAAACGCAGCGAAAGCTGGGGAGCGGTAGTCATGAACGAAGAAGTTCTGGAAAAACTCGACATTCTTATCAAGCTGCAAGCGGCGGCTCTGACGGCGACGATGGAGTCGTCGAAGGACAAAATTTTGTTCTTATCAAATGCAGGCCTTCGTCCAACGCTGATAGCAGACATTCTCGGGACAACGACCAACAATGTGAACGTTACGTTGTCTAAGAGTTCGAAAACCGGCCAAATTCAAATGAACGTGGAGATTTGTATGATGCCGAATAATAATAGTGAACTCCTCGAAGAGGTCCGAGCGGTCAAGATGATGCTCATTCTGAACGCCCTTGCACAAGGGTATCAGCAAAAGCACGTAGCGGCTGCATTAGGCGTCAGTGACGCGACGTTGAGCCGAATGTTTCCTAAGGGCTTCGCCAGGGAAATCGGCAAGATCGCAGATCGTCGCTTGGCCAACGAAGCGGAGCCAGCATGACGCAAGAACAAACTGAGCAAATTCTCAAAGAGCTAGAGATGATCCGCAAGCTCAAGCTGGCGGAAATGCTCGAGAAGGGATACTCGCAATCGCAGCTCGCGCAGATTCTGGGCGTCAGCCAACCCACCATCAGTCGGATGGTGCCAAAGATCTCGAAGAAAGGTTGAAGCCATGAACGCCAGAACTGTGGTCGTCGACTGGTCTGGCAATTACGAAGAAAACTGCATTCAGCTCGGCAGGCATCTCGGCAAGAACAAGATTCGTCGAAAGCTTTTTGATGCCATTTACGGCCGTGGGTCTAAACCTCGTTCGAAAAAACAGATGATGACGGCAATTGGCTTGAAAGCTACTCACAGCCAGCAAGCGCAAAATCAACTCGATTATCTTGCACGTTACGGTCTGATCTTGCGGGATAAAAATGGCGGCTCTGTTTCCGACGGAAGCCACTATGTTTTCAGTAAAGAGCCGCACGTTCGTGCCCATCGGCGAAACATCGTAAAATATGCCGACAAGCCTGCGCTTGCTAATAAGACACCGACCAAACGCAACCAGACCGTAAAAGTCGTGGGGCTGAAAACCGTCACGCGCGGCGCTTTGCGAGGCAAGAAGCGGCTGGACGTCCTATACCTTATGGCGAATCCCATTAGGAAGCATGCTCTGCGCGTGGATGCAGAGATCAGTAAGGTTTCTGAGGAAGTCCGCCGTTCACGGCTCCGCGACAATATTGCTTTGCACCAGTCACCCGCCGCCAACCTCGATGCCATCATCCGGGGCCTCAATGACCATCGGCCTCGCATCGTGCACTTTTCGGGCCATGGAAATAGTAATGGCGTCGCCGTCGATGACGGCGGGATCAAACGCACGAAGCGTCAGTTCGTCACGTTTGAGACTCTGGCCAGAGCCTTTCGCGCAACCGACACTCCGCCGGATGTGGTCGTGCTGAACGCGTGCAACAGTGCTGGTGCTCGCAATGCGTTGCTCGCCTCTGCAAAAGCGATTGTGGTCATGCAAGATTCGATCAGCGACTTTGGAGCCGTTGCCTTCGCTACGAAATTTTACGGCGGAATTGCCAGCGGTCAGTCCCTAAAATCTTCTTTCGAACAAGGCGTCATCGCGATTGAGTCGGTCTCATTAGATGAAGCAGGCACACCGGCACTTTTCACTGCAAATGGCGTGAACGCGGCAAAACTAAAGCTGGCTTAAGAGCGCGACTCATTCTCTCCATGGTTCGGTGCAGGTGGAGCGGGAAAGCTCCAAATTCTGTTCGTGGGTGTCGGTGGCGGCGACGCGCCCTTAGGTCAATGGGTGCAGTGGCGATTTGCACGCTATTCTGGGCCAAACCCTACATCCATCTGATTGCACTCTTGTTTTTGAATGCATGTGTTTTGATTAGAAATGAAAACGGAATAGAGCGCGTCCATGCGACGATTTGATCCTAAGACTGGATGAAACAAACCCGACAATGATACTGTCTCTTTATCGACATTTAATGGGTACAGAATCTACGCGACTACGATCTCGCCGCCGCCGGCCCTACTCCCACTCAATCGTCCCCGGCGGCTTGCTCGTCACGTCATACAGCACCCGATTGACGCCCTTGACCTCGTTGATGATCCGCGTTGCGGTCTCGCCCAGGAATTTCATCTCGAACGAGTAAAAATCCGCAGTCATGCCGTCCGTGGATGTCACGGCCCGCAGGCCGACAAAATCGTCATCGCAAGCTCATGCCATCCTGAGGAGCGCGGTCATTGCTGGTCGGATATAGCGGCAACCGCACTCAGTATATCGGTTTGGGCAAAATCGGCGCCCTTATACAGTAACGGCAACCCCCGCACCTTTGCGAGCGCATAGCTGAACACATCGCCGAAGTTCAGGCCGGCGGGGTGGCCGCTGCCTCTGCCGTACGTCACGAATGCCGCGTAGGCCGCGTCTGCTTCGGACGTGTCCGGCGCGACCAGTTCGAAGTTCGGCAGCCGCAGCAGATCGTTCAGGAGAACCACAGCGCGTTCACCGCGCCGGCCATGGACGACCATGCGCGCCTCGACGGTCGATACGGTGCTGACGAGAGCCTTTTCAGCGCGTTCGATTATGCTGATGAACTGCTGCCGCTCCAGCTCCCCCAGTGCGATCGCGACGATGGCCGACGTGTCGACCACGATCATTTCGGTAGCCCGGCCCCATCCCATTCCAGCGGATCATAAGCGTCCGCGCGATCGGGGACACGGTCCATCTGCGCCAGAAGCGCGGCCATTCGGCCGGGTACCGCCGCAGCCCGGGTCTGGCTTGCGAGGGCATCGATGGCACGTTCGACGACGGCTGTTTTCGTGAGGCCGGTGGCGCGCGCGAGTCGTTCCACCTTCGCTACAACAACGGGATTTGCGATTTGCAGTGCCATGGGCGACCGTAAATGTTGATTTGTTTATAATCAATATACATCAACATTCCCTCGTTTTCAAGGGTTTACCCAAGGCTGAGGCTTCTGCTCACTCCCACTCAATCGTCCCCGGCGGCTTTGACGTCACGTCGTACACCACGCGGTTGACGCCCTTCACCTCGTTGATGATCCGCGTCGCGGTCGCGCCCAGGAATTTCATCTCGAAGGGATAGAAGTCCGCGGTCATGCCGTCGGTGGACGTCACGGCGCGCAGGCCCACGACGTATTCGTAGGTGCGGCCGTCGCCCATCACGCCGACCGTCTTCACCGGCAGCAGCACGGCGAAGGCCTGCCAGATCTGGTCGTAGAGGCCGGCTTTGCGGATCTGGTCGATATAAACAGCATCCGCGTTGCGGAGAATGTCGAGCTTCTCTTTGGTGATGTCGCCGGGGCAGCGGATGGCGAGGCCAGGACCCGGGAACGGATGGCGGCCGACGAAGATTTCGGGGAGACCCAGTTCGCGGCCCAGCACGCGCACCTCGTCCTTGAACAGTTCGCGCAACGGCTCGACCAGCTTCATGTTCATGCGCGCGGGCAGCCCGCCGACATTGTGGTGCGACTTGATGGTCACCGACGGGCCGCCGGTGAACGAGACGCTCTCGATCACATCGGGGTAGAGCGTGCCCTGCGCCAGGAAATCGGCGCCGCCGATTTTCTTGGCCTCCGAATCGAACACGTCGATGAACAGCCGGCCGATGGTCTTGCGCTTCGCTTCCGGGTCAGTGACGCCTTCCAGTTCGCCCAAAAATTGCTTCGAGGCATCAACGTGAACCAGCGGGATGTTGTAGTGATGCCGGAACAGGTCGACGACGGTCTTGGCTTCGTCGAGCCTGAGCATACCGTGGTCGACGAACACGCAGGTGAGCTGGTCGCCGACCGCCTCGTGGATCAAAACCGCCGCGACCGCTGAATCGACGCCGCCGGACAGGCCGCAGATCACCCTGCCTCGGCCTACCTGCGCGCGGATTTTTTCGATCGCCTCCTCGCGGAACGCGCGCATGGTCCAATCGCCGGTGAGGCCTGCGACCTTACGGACGAAATTGCGGATCAGTTTTGCGCCGTCGGGTGTGTGCACCACTTCGGGGTGGAACATCAGCCCGTAATATCTGCGCTTCTCGTCCTGGATGATCGCAAACGGCGCGTTCGGCGAGACGCCCGCGACCGTAAAGCCCGGCGGCATCCTGGTGATGCGGTCGCCATGGCTCATCCAGACCGGATGCTTTTCGCCGATCCCCCAGGTGGATTCGAACAGAGAGCTCGGCGACTTCACCTCGACATCGGCGCGGCCGAACTCGCGGTGGTGCCCGCCCTCGACCTCGCCGCCGAGCTGGGCGGCCATGGTCATCTGGCCGTAGCAGATGCCGAGCACGGGCACGCCGGAATCGAAGATCAGTTGCGGCGCGCGGGGCGAGCCTTCCTCGTGCACTGATTCCGGACCGCCGGAGAGGATCACCGCTTTCGGTTTCATCTCCTTGAAGGCTTGCTCCGCCTTCTGGAACGGCACGATTTCGGAATAGACGCCCTCCTCGCGCACCCTTCGCGCAATCAGTTGCGTCACCTGACTGCCGAAATCGACGATCAGAATCTTGTCATGCGCCGAGGCCACGGATGGCGCCGACTCGCGGGCGGGCTTGGCTGCTGTCATGGCTAGGAATTACGCGACGGGGGGCGGCCTCGCAACCGCACAAAGCGGTGACCCACATTCTTCTGTTGGGCATGGACAAACGATATTAGGTAAGTTTTATTGACCTAATTTGTCCATAGAGGAAACGGAGGAAACCATGAGCCAGCCCCATGATGCCACGCGTCTCGCCGCCTTCGGCCGCGAATGGGTTGCCGCCTGGAATTCGCACGATCTGGAGCGGGTACTGGCGCTCTATGCCGAGGACAGCGAGATGACGTCGGACCGGATTCCCGCGCTCGGCTTCGACGCCTCGGGCACGCTGCGCGGCAAGGAAAGACTTCGCGCCTATTGGGGCACGGCCCTCGAGATGCTGCCGAACCTGCATTTCGACCTGATCGATACCTATGTCAGCCCAGACAGCATCGTCGTGTTCTACCAGAACGAACGCGGCGCGAAGATTTGCGAATATCTGCGGCTCAACGCCGAAGGCAAGATCAGGCAAGGCTCGGCCAATCATTTGACGCATTAGAATTGGCCGTCATTGCTAGGAGCGCGTAGCGACGAAGCAATCCATTCTTTTTTTTCTATGCCGCGATATGGATTGCTTCGCGGAGCCTGTCATCGGGCGCGCATTCGCGCGACCCGTTGGCTCGCAATGACGATGTGAGAAGGATTCGGCCGATCATCCAATACATTAAATTCATCAGGCTCCAGTAAGGGACTGCATCACATGAAAATTCCAGCCTTCCCCTTCACCGTCACCGAGTGGAGCAAGATGGCCGCCGTGACGCATCCCGGTAAAACGGGGCAAGCAATCTGGCGTACGCTTGATATCGGCGATGTCAGGGTGCGGATGGTCGAGTACACGCCGGGCTACCTCGCCGATCACTGGTGCGACCGCGGTCACGTGCTCTATGTCGTGGAGGGCGAACTCGATACCGAGCTGCGCGACGGCCGCACATTCAAGCTAAAGCCGGGCATGAGCTACCAGGTGTCCGATCACGGCGATGCCGCGCACCGGTCGTCGACGAGGACCGGCGCGAAGATTTTTATCGTGGATTGAGGGCGGGCGGGCTACTCCGTCATTGCGAGCCAACGGGTCGCGCGAATGCGCGCCCGATGACAGGCTCCGCGAAGCAATCCATCTATCCGCGCGAAGAAAGAATGGATTGCTTCGTCGCTTTGCTTCTCGCAATGACGGCGGTGGAGTTGTGCGTCTCACGGGTGAACGCAATTGCGTTCATCCCGGGGATGCCAGTTGTCGTTTCAGCACCGATACGAAAAACCCATCCGTGCCCGTGCGGCGAGGGGTCATCAGCCAGCCTTCCGGCGACTCCAGCGCGGCGTTCGCAAAGTCTTCCGCTTTGTCCCACAGCACGCTCGCAGTCTGCTGCGGCGGCAGCACGGAAAACTCGGGATGACGGGCGACAAAGCTTTTGACCTGCGCGCCGTTTTCCGGCGGCAGCACCGAGCAAGTGATGTAGGCGATCCGGCCGCCCGGTTTCACCAGGATGCTCGCGCGATCAAGCACTTCCCTCTGTTCCTTCAACCGTACTTCGAGCGCGCCCGGACGCATCCGCCATTTGGCGTCGGGGTTGCGCCGCCAGGTGCCGGTTCCCGTGCAGGGCGCGTCGATCAGCACGAGATCGGCGGAGGCGTGGATGTCGGCGAGCGGGTCGGCCTCGCCTTTCGGCGTGCGCACGTCGGCGTTGTGGACGCCGGCCCGCGACAGCCGTTCGTGGATCGGCGCGAGCTGCCGCTTGTCATGGTCGGTCGCGATCAGCCGCCCCTTGCCCTGCATCATCGCGGCCAGCGCCAGCGTCTTGCCGCCGGCGCCGGCGCAGAGATCGATCACCTGTTCGCCGGGTTTTGCGGCCGAGAACAGCGCCGCGAGTTGCGAGCCCTCGTCCTGCACTTCGACGGCGCCTTTGATAAAGTCCTCCTCGGCATGAATGCCGGGATTGCGGGCGTCGGCGCCGAGTTCGATGCGAAGTCCGACCGGCGACCACGGCGTCGGCTGCGCGCCGAGATGAGAAAGCCGCGGCAACATCTTCTCGCGGTTGGCTTTCAGCGTGTTGACGCGAAGATCGAGCGGTGCCCGGCTTGCCATCGCGGTGGCCTCCGCCACGCGGTCGTCGCCGAACACGGCGGCCAGGTGCGCATCCAGCCATTCCGGATAGTCGCCGGCAATGTGCGGCGGCGCGCCGTCGATGGAGCGCGAGGTGAGCGCGGCGCGCTCATCGCCGCTGAGCGGTTCCGGCGCGAAACGGCCGCCGTCGCATAGGGCGGCGATGGCGTCGGCATCGAGCTTACGCTCGAGCCGGAGCATGCCGAGCACGCGCGCGCGCGGCGTGTCGGCCTCCATCAGCCAGGCGCTCGAGGCGCGCCGCCGCAGCACGTCCCAGATCAGGCCGGATATCGCGGCGCGGTCGCCGGAGCCGGCATAGCGGTGCGCGGTGCCCCACTCCTTCAGCGCTTTCGCCGCGGGAACGCGTTGGGTGTCGATGGTGTCGATCAGTTCGATGGCTGCGGACAGCCGGGCCGCTGGGGTCATTCAAAGCTTTCGGTTCGAGTGATGCGTGCTTGCGTCAGATCAGGAGCAGGATCTTGAGCGCGAAATAGATCCACATCGCGAGCAGTACCAGGACGCCGGCGAACCATATCTGCCCGCGCCGCTGGACGTTATTCGAGGTGACGAAAATCCCGGCATGGGCGAAGCGTGCCACCACGAATACCCAGGACATCAGTACGATGAACAAGTCCGCATGGCGCAGCGGCAGTGCCAGCGCGATCAGGGCGTAGAACAGGACCGGGATTTCGAACTGGTTGCTGAAGCAATTGCCGATCTGGGTGACTTTGGTGGGCCAGTTCGGCTCGCCGAGCGCAATGTCCTTGAGGCTGGTTTCCCGGGCCTTCACCGCCTGGCCCCGCGCGGCGGCCATCCAGACCAGCAGGAAGAAGGTGAGCCCGACCAGGACGAAGACCGGCAGCAAAACCATTTGAACCGACATGGGAATCTCCTCCGGGCGGCAGCGGCATCCGCAGAAGCAATAGCGGGGGTGCCGCCGCCTGACAAATCCGCCGCATGAGCCACTTGAACCACAATTCGCGCTGGGGTGACCAACACCTGGAGAGATCAGGAGCTTCTGGCCTCGAACCGGATTCGACGCGACACGAGATGACACGATGAACATCACCTCCCCGATGCTGGCTGGCGCGGTCCGTGTTGCCGAATTGCCCGGCGATTCCGTGACCTCCTTTCTCAGGATGATCGGGGCGGGAACCGGCCTGTTCGGCGACAGCGTCGATGGCGGGCTTGGTCTTGTGATGTCCGCGCTCGCCGGTGTTTCGGCCGCCTTGGCGGTCGCCATCGTACTGTCGGTCTATTTCCGCAGTGGCTATCGCAGCCCGCGCGATCTCATCAAACACGGCCTCGCTGCGACGGTGGTGCTAGGGTTGGTCGCCTTCGTGGTCTACGACGTCAGGCATGCGGCTTTGGCTTATCTCGGCATCAATCCTGCAAAACCCGCGGTCGAATTCGAAATTCGCCTGCCGAAGGCCGTGCTGACCGCGGTCGCCGATACCCAGGTCGAATTGCTGACCGACCGGAACCAGAAGCTCGCCAAGGTGCCGGATGCGCTGGCCTCGACGTCAGACGGGCGCAGCGTGCTGAAGGGAACCGTTACGCTGGACTATCGCACCACCGAGCGCGTGGTAGTGCTCAATCTGCCGGGGCGAGCGCAGCGCCAGTTCCGGCTGCGGCTGCCGGCGGCACCATCGCATTCCGACCAGTTCGGACCATGGCATCTGGCCGACGGCATCGTGCCTGTCAAAGGCAACGCCGCGACCAGCGAGACCAACGACGCCTACGCGATCCGCTATCGCGTGCTCTGAGCAACGACGAATAGATTCTCGTCATGCGCCGCTTGCGGGTTATCCCGTGTGGTCATCCCGCCGCTTCATTCAAACAATTTTTCAAACAACTCTTGAAACAACCGACAGCGGCTTTGTCATCGGGCGCACGACGGTCGCTGGAATTTCATGATTCCGTCGCCGACAAAGATATAATCGGCGGTGAAAGGAATATCGCATGAGCCAGTTCCGCCTGACGCAGATTTCCGACACCCACCTCGCCCGCCGCTTCACCACGCTTACCGCAAACTTTCAGCGCGTCAGCGAGCATATTGAGGCTACGCGTCCCGATCTCGTGATCAACAGCGGCGATGTCGCCTTCGACGGGCCGAGCAGCCGCGCCGATCTCGAATTCGCCAAGGGCCTCCACGCCGAGCTTCCGGTTCCCTGCCGCTACCTGCCCGGCAATCACGACATCGGCGACAACCCCACCGCAATCGGCCCGGTGCCGACGCAACCCGCGACCGAACCGAACCGGCAGAGTTTTGTTGCTGTCTTCGGCCACGACCACTGGCGTTTCGACGAAGTCGGCTGGTGCTTTATCGGGCTGAACTCGCTGATCATGAACACCGGGCTTGCGAGCGAGGCCGAACAGTTCGACTGGCTTGCTTCCGAACTCGCGCGCGTGAACGGCAGGCCCCTCGCGCTGTTCGTGCACAAGCCGCTTTATCTCAATTTGCCCGACGATCCCGAACTGGAGTCATCGGCGATACGCTATGTGCCACAGCCGGCGCGGCGGCGGCTGATCGAGATGTTCGCTACCGTCGATCTGCGGCTGATCGCCTCCGGCCACGTCCATCAGCGCCGCGATTTCACCTATCGGCGCGTCCGCCATGTCTGGGCGCCGTCGGCCGGCTTCGTCATTTCCGATGCGCAGCAGGAACGAATCGCGCTGAAGGAAACCGGTCTGGTGGAATACCGCTTTGCGCCGGACAGTTTTGAAGTCCGCCACGTTCGGGCGCCGGGCCAGGCCGATATCGACCTGGACTCGTTTTACAAACATTAGCCGGCGCGCTTTCGCGCGACGCCTCACGCCTTGTCCGGCCCGACGCGTACCAGCTGCTTGCCGAAATTGGCGCCTTTCAACAGGCCCATGAAGGCTGCCGGCGCGCTGTCGAGGCCTTCGGTGACGAACTCCTTGTGCTTGACCTTGCCTTCGCGCACCCAACCCGACATGTCGCGCAGGAAGTCGCCGTGACGGGCAGCAAAGTCGCTGACGATAAAGCCGCGGATGGTGAGGCGCTTGGTCAGCACGTTGCGCATCATCACCGAGGCCCATTTCGGCGCGACGGCCTCGGTGTCGTTGTAATGCGCGATCAGGCCGCACACCGGAATCCGCGCGAACGCATTGAGCAGCGGGAACACCGCTTCGAACACCTTGCCGCCGACATTCTCGAAATAGACGTCGATGCCCGTCGGGCAGGCGTCTTTCAGTTTCGCGGCGAGATCGGGATCGCGATGATCGAGGCAATCATCGAAGCCCAGTTCGTTCTTGACGTAGGCGCATTTGTCCTTGCCGCCGGCGATGCCGACCGCGCGCGCCCCCTTGATCCGCGCGATTTGACCTACCGCCGAACCGACCGCACCGGAGGCCGCCGCTACCACGACGGTCTCGCCGGCTTGCGGCTTGCCGATGTCGAGCAGGCCGGTATAGGCGGTCATGCCGGGCATGCCGAGCACGCCCACAGCCGTTGAGATCGGCGCGATCTTCGGATCGATCTTGGCCAGGCCCTTGCCGTCGGAGATCGCGTGCGTCTGCCAGCCGGCGCGCGACAGCACGATGTCGCCCTTGGCGAAACCGGGATTGTTCGACGCGACCACCTCGCTGACGGTGCCGCCTTCCATCACGCCGCCGATCGGCACCGGCTGAGCGTAGGACGGACCATCGCTCATCCGCCCGCGCATATAGGGATCCAGCGACAGCCAGATGGTGCGCAGCAGGACCTCGCCCGGACCGGGCACAGGCGCGGCGTATTCCTCGATACGGAAATCGGTTGGCTTCGGTTCGCCGACGGGGCGGGAGACGAGAACGACGCGTTTTGCGGATTGGGCCATGGTTGGTTCCTCCGGGGATTTTATTGTTCGTCTTTCCGAGCGAAGCGAAGCAATCCATTCCCGTCAACGGAAAAGAATGGATTGCTTCCGCCTTCGCTGACGAGCTACGGCGGACAGGTCGTCGCAGTAATTGCGCCGGCGCCTCGACCCTACACCCCGCCCGGATAGTTCGGGCTTTCGCGGGTGATGGTGACGTCGTGGACGTGGCTTTCGCGCAAGCCTGCGCCGGTGATGCGCACGAACTGCGCTTTGGCATGGAATTCGGCGAGGTTGCGCGCGCCGACGTAACCCATCGCCGCTCGGAGACCGCCGGCGAGTTGGTGCATGACGTTGGCGACCGGCCCTTTATAGGGCACCTGGCCCTCGATGCCCTCGGGCACCAGCTTGAGCGTATCCTTGATGTCCTGCTGGAAGTAGCGGTCGGCCGAGCCGCGCGCCATCGCGCCGACCGAACCCATGCCGCGATAGGCCTTGTAGGAACGGCCCTGCCACAAAAACACTTCGCCCGGCGTCTCGTCGGTGCCGGCGAGCAGGGAACCTACCATCGCAATGTCGGCGCCGGCGGCGAGCGCCTTGGCCAGATCGCCGGAATATTTGATACCGCCGTCGGCAATCACCGGCACGTTGGCTTTCTTCGCGGCTTCGACCGCATCCATGATCGCGGTGAGCTGCGGCACGCCGACGCCTGCGACGATACGCGTGGTGCAGATCGAACCCGGCCCGATACCGACCTTGATCGAATCAGCGCCGGCATCGATCAGCGCCTGCGCGCCTTCCTGCGTCGCGATATTGCCGGCGATGACCTGCACGGCGTTGGAAAGCCGCTTGATACGGTTGACCGCTTCCAGTACCCGCGAGGAGTGGCCGTGCGCGGTATCCACCACGATCAGATCGACGCCGGCGTCGATCAGCCGCGCGGTGCGCTCATGGCCGCCTTCGCCGACCGTGGTCGCCGCGGCTACCCGCAAACGCCCTTGCGAGTCCTTGCAGGCCAAGGGATGCGCGACCGCCTTTTCCATGTCTTTCACGGTGATCAGGCCGACGCAGCGATATTGTTCGTCGACGACGAGAAGCTTTTCGATGCGATGCTTGTGCAGCATCCGCTTCGCCTCGTCCTGGCTGACACCCTCGCGCACCGTGACGAGGTTTTCGTGCGTCATCAGCTCCGAGATTTTTTGCTTCGGATCGGTCGCAAACCGCACGTCCCGGTTGGTGAGGATGCCGACCAGCTTGCCGGGAATGCCTTTGCTGCCGCCGGTGACCACGGGAATGCCGGAGAAGCCATGGTCGGTCATCAGGGCCAGCGCGTCCGACAGCATGGCATCGGGACCGATGGTCAGCGGATTGACCACCATGCCGGATTCGTACTTCTTGACCTGCCGCACCTGCGCGGCCTGGCCCTCGGGATCGAAATTGCGGTGGATGACGCCGACCCCGCCCGCCTGCGCCATCGCGATCGCCATGCGCGCTTCGGTGACTGTATCCATCGCAGACGCGATGATCGGGATGTTGAGCGGGATTGCGCGGGTGACGTGGGAGCGGATGTCGGCCTCGGAGGGCAGGATGTCCGAGAGACCGGGTTTGAGCAGCACGTCGTCGAACGTGTAGGCTTCGCGGATGCCCTGAAGTCCCTGCGCCATTGCCAACTCCTTTCGGCGGCACTCCGCCGCGATATTATTGGGATGAACGCCGCCTTCGGCGATGCTACCGGCATCGCCGTCGAATCGAAGCCCATCGGTGGGGTTGACGGTGGTCGATAGCATGGCCGAACGCCGAATCAAAGCGTTTGGCCGCTATGCACAGGCTTTTCGCGAAAAGCCCGCCGTAAAAGGGCCTTAGCGCTGGTATCCCGGCGGTGGGCCGTGCTGGCGGATCGCCTCGACCACCTCCCGGTGCCGGCGGTCTTCCCGCTTCATGTGAACCGCAATCAGGGCATGCGCCGACGGCACCAGCAGCAGGATGTGGAAAATCAGGCCGAAAACCAGGCAAAATACGATCAGTACGAGGTTGAAAATCGCCGAAAACGGCTGCCCGTTCAGGAGCAGCCCGAGCGGCGGCAACAGTGCTGATAGCACGTAAATCATGGTCGTCTCCTGGATGGCAGCGTCACGCAGGATTTAGGTGGTATGCACGGTTCCGCAATGGCCTGTGTGACAAGGGGATGATACAGCCCACTTCGTCCCGCCCCGCTATTCCGCGCCCCCGATTCTGATGAACAAACAGCGCCTGATCCCGCTCATCGTGGCCACCGCCCTGTTCATGGAGAACATGGACGCCACCGTCATTGCGACCTCGCTGCCGGCGATTGCCGCCGACATCGGCACCAGCCCGCTGACGCTGAAGCTTGCGATCACCTCGTATTTGCTCTCGCTCGCGGTGTTCATTCCGGCGAGCGGCTGGACCGCCGACCGGTTCGGCGCGCGCATGGTGTTCTCGATCGCCATCGCCGTCTTCATATTGGGATCGATCGGCTGCGCGCTGTCCTCCTCCGTCACGCATTTCGTGATCGCGCGCATCCTGCAAGGCATGGGCGGCGCGATGATGACGCCGGTCGGGCGGCTGGTGCTGCTGCGCTCGATCGACAAGAGCGCGCTCGTCAACGCCATGGCGTGGGTCACGGTGCCGGCGCTGATTGGTCCCGTGGTCGGGCCGCCGCTCGGTGGCTTCATCACCACCTATTTCTCCTGGCACTGGATCTTCCTGATCAACATCCCGATCGGGTTGCTCGGCATCTTCATGGCCATGAAATATATCGATCCGATCCGGAGCGAAAATCCGGAACGCTTCGATCTCTACGGGATGGTGTTGGCCGGCATTGGCCTTGCCGGCATCGCCTTCGGCCTCTCGGTCGCCGGCCTCAATCTCCTGCCCTGGACGATCGTCGCCGGTCTCGTCGCGGTCGGTTCGATCTCGATGACGCTATACGTCATCCATGCGAGAAAAACCGGATCGCCGGTGCTGGATTTTTCGATGTTGCGGCTGCCGACGCTGCGCGCCAGCATCATCGGTGGCTTCCTGTTCCGGCTCGGCATCGGCGCGCTGCCGTTCCTGCTGCCGCTTCTGATGCAGATCGGCTTCGGCCTGTCGCCGTTCCGGTCGGGCCTCGTGACGTTCTCGTCCGCGGTCGGCGCCATGGGCATGAAGACACTGGCCGCGCGCATCATCCGCACCTTCGGCTTCCGCAACATGATGACGGTCAACGCGGTGGTCAGCTCGGTGTTTCTGGCGGCCTGCGCGCTGTTCACGGTGACGACGCCATTGATGCTCATCTTCATCATCCTCGTGGTCGGCGGCTTCTTTCGCTCGCTGCAATTCACCGCGATCAACACGGTGGCCTATGCCGAGGTCGAACCGGCGCAGATGAGCCGCGCCACCACGCTCGTCAGCGTCAACCAGCAACTGGCGACATCGACCGGCGTTGCCGTCGGCGCGTTCTCGGTGGAATCGACGCTGGCGCTGCGCCACGCGACCGAACTGACCGCCGATGTGTTCGCGCCGGCGTTTTTGGTGGTTGCGTTCATCTCGTCGATATCGGCTTATTTCTTCTGGCAGATGCCCGATGATGCCGGCCACGAAATTTCCGGCCGCAAGGCCGTCGAGATTTCCAGCCGCAAGGGCGCGGCGCTGGCCGCCACCAAGACCGCGACCGAAGAGACTGAGGATGCGAGGGATCAGCGGCTGGGTTGATACCTGGCCGACGGCCGAAAGCTTGCGACACTGGCGACGCCGTCATTACGGACGTTGCGAAATGAATTTGCGCAATGAGACATGGCTTTATGTGATGGTCGTCACTGCGATCCAGCGATGCACTGGCGAAACTCCCCAACTGGCGAGGGCGATTTGCTGCAACCGGACCGGCGCTTCGGTGCCGAGTTGCCTTGCCAGGGAAGCATTGCCATATGTCCGCTTTGGACGCAGTTCTTGCGAGACCCCCTAGAATACACCGGCAGCCTCAGCCGCGAGTTTGTCCCCATGCAGCTTCCTGATTTCCGACAAATAGCCAACGCAGGTTGCGAAACTCTCACCGCCGGGCGGCATACGAAATCTTTCACAGAACATCTCGTTCTCTCGTTGAACCTGTTCGGCTTTGCGCTGCTGTGCTCCGCTCCATAACGCCGGACCATTGGCGGCGGCATAGACAGCGCATGCGCTGACCCCAACCGCAAAGACGATGCCGAGCATCCGCGACGTGAACGATTGCGAGCGAGCCAGACCAACCGAATTGCCGTTGCTTGAAATATCTGTCTTCATCGACTGTTCCTTTCGTTTGTCCCCATAATCGTGCGCACTGCGGCTTGGCTGCACATGGCGGGAGACCGTCGCACCCCATCGATAGACCTTTACAGGTCGCGGATAATCGGCGATGAACGCAGAACACTCGTGAATTGAGTTCACCTATGACGAATGCCGCCAACGAAATGGGCGTATTTGAGCGGGTGGTTGAACGCGGCAGCTTCGCGGCCGCAGCCCAGGATGTCGGGCTTTCTCCGTCGGCGGTGTCGAAGCTCATTTCACGACTCGAACACCGCCTCGGTGTTCGGCTGATCAACCGTACGACACGGCGGCTGGCGCTCACGGCGGAAGGAACAACCTATCTCAAGCGCTCGCGGGAGATCCTCGCGGCGATTGAGGCAGCCGAATCGGAGATCGCTTCGGCGCGCATGTCGCCGCGGGGGCATCTACGCGTGCACGCGCCACCGGTCATGATTGGCGATCATTTTGGTCCGGCGCTGTCGGAGTTTTTGGCTCGCTATCCCCGCATGTCAATCGAGTTCCTGGTGACGAACCGCAAGGTCGATCTCGTCGCTGAAAATGTAGATATAGCAATGCGGACGGGAACGCTTTCCGACTCCTCCCTGATCGCCTGCAAAATCATCGATCTCACCCAGATCATCTGCGCCAGTCCGGAGTACCTGGCTCGTCACGGACGCCCGCTTGTGCCGTCCGACCTCACGCGGCATCGGTGTTTGATACTCAACGGCGTGCCCGAACCGACAACGTGGCTGTTCCACGCTGACGGGCAGCGTGTATCTGTCGAAATCGGCGGCGCCGTCAGTGCCGACAGTTCAGACGTCCTGTTGAGATTGGCCATGGAAGGTGTGGGAATCGTTCGTTTGGGTGAACTGGCGGTTGCCAGAGCGCTCGAAAATAGATGGCTTGAGCCGCTGTTGCTGGACGTGCAAGTGAGCGAAGGTTACCCGTTGTGGGCTGTCCTGCCGCCGGGTCGACAACGATCTCCCAAAGTTAAAGTGTTTCTGGAGTTTCTCACCGATCGACTCGGTTCGGCGCCGTGGCGCACGATGAGACGATCGAAACCGGCATGAAGACGATGCCCCGGCTTTAGCCGGCGGAATGATCAAGCACGGCCCGACCAAGCCGCTGTTTCCGCCCTCAACCGGGCCCACGTTTCCGATCGACCCTCCGATCGTCATCCATATCTGACGGGTGATCGTGACAGTCGACAGGAGGCCGCCTCCGGTTTGGCGGCCTCTTTTCGCATGTCGACTATCGGCTATGATTTCGTCACGCCGCGAAACCCCATTGCCAGCACGTAGCGTTCGGACGAATCCTGGCGGCTCGACGCGGGCTTGACGTGTTTGACGCTGGAAAAATCGCGCTTCAGCTGTGCCAGCAGTTCGGCATCGGCGCCGCTTTGAAAAACCTTGGCGACGAAGGTGCCGCCGGGGTTGAGCACGTCGGCGGCAAACGCCGCCGCACTCTCGACCAAGCCGATGATGCGCAACTGATCGGTCTTGCGGTGGCCGGTGGTGTTGGCGGCCATGTCCGAGAGCACCACGTCGGCGCGGCCGCCCATCATCGCCAGCAGCTTTTCGGGTGCCTCTTCGGCCAGGAAGTCGAGCTGCGCAAAAGTGACGCCTGGGATTTCCGGCATCTCCAACAGATCGATCGCGACCACCTTGCCCTTTCCATTCGCTGCGCCGACGCGCCTGGTGGCGATCTGGCTCCAGCCGCCGGGCGCTGCGCCCAGATCGACCACGACGATACCGGGTTTCAGGAAATGATGCTTGTCGTCGATCTCGATCAGCTTGTAGGCCGCGCGCGAGCGCAATCCGTCCCGCTTGGCCTGCGCCACATAGGGATCGTTGAGTTGCCGCTCCAGCCAGAGCTTTGATGAAAGCTTGCGCTTGCCACCGCTCTTGACTGTGACGTGCAACCGGCCGGTGATGTCTTTCGCCATTGGAGCTTGCTTGTCTCGATTAATTGGAAGCGATCTCTAGCACGACCTCGATCATGATCCGAGATCGGATCATGATCTCATCCATGTTTTTGAGCATGATCTTCTCTGAAAATCGGTGCCCACTTTTCCGGATCATGCTCTAAGCGCGCCGTCCTCGCGCATCATTTCGACCAGCATGCCCTCGCGCAGGCCGCGGTCGGCGACGCGCAGCCGCGGCAGCGGGAACGCGTCGCGGATGGCGTCCAGAATGGCGCAGCCCGCCAGCACCAGGTCGGCGCGCTCGACGCTGATGCAATTATTGTCGGCGCGTTCCTGATAGGTCATGCCAAGCAGCCGCTGGATCACCGCGGTGACATCCGCATCGTTCATCCAGATGCCGTCGATCCGGCGGCGATCGTAACGCGGCAGATTGAGAAAGACACCGGCGAGCGTCGTCACGGTGCCTGACGTGCCGAGCATGTGCATGTCGCGCAAATTCTTGCCCTGCTCGGCCGCGAACGGCGCGATATATTGCGCGACTTCCGCGACCATCCGCGCATAGGATTCGCCCGTGACGTCCCTGCCCCCGAAATGTTCGGCCAGCGTCACGACGCCGAGCGGGATCGACATCCAGGCTTTGATGCGCGGCGCGGCGTTCACCTCCTCCGGATCGCGCTCGATCCGGACCAGTTCGGTCGAGCCGCCGCCGATGTCGAACAGGATGGCCCCCCGCCCTTTGGGGTCGAGCAGCGGCGAGCAGCCGATCACCGCAAGCGTTGCCTCGGTCTCGCGGTCGATCACCTCCAGCCTAATGCCGGTCTCGTTTGCCACCCGGGCCCGAAAGCTGTCGGCATTGTCGGCGGCACGGCAGGCTTCGGTCGCGATCAGCCGCAGGCGGCGGGCCTTGCGATAGCGGATCTTGTCGCGGCAGATGCTCAAGGCTGCAATCGCGCGGTCGATCGCCGCTTCACTGATGGAACCGGTCGCCGAGATCCCCTCGCCCAGCCGGATGATCCGCGAGAACGAATTGACCACCCGGAATCCGTCGCCGGCCGGACAGGCGATCAGCAGCCGGCAATTATTGGTGCCAAGGTCGAGCGCGGCATAGACGCCGCTCTCGGCAGCCGCCGCAGCCAACCCTGACGGGCTTGCGCGGGCAGGAAGGCCATCGCGCAGCCGCGGATCCTCGTTCATCAAAACTGTCTTTCCGCGGCAGATGCTGCCGCCGAAGAATGAGCGTTCACGGAAACTTTAGCAGCGCCAAGGGGCTACGCAACATCCCATGACATGGGACCATGCCCAATCAGGCGTTGTCGCTGACGGGTCGGTGCGTTATCTGGTTCTGAGCCCGCTAACCTGCGAAAATCCAGGCATTTCAGGTGTTTTTCGATGCAAGATCATACGTCTCCGTCATCCCTCGAAAACGCTATCGCACTGCAAAAATACGGCGTCGGCCAGCCTGTCCGCCGCAAGGAAGACGACACGCTGGTGCGCGGCAAGGGTAAATACACTGACGATTTCAGCCTGCCCGGCCAGGCCTATGCCTGGATCGTGCGCTCCAGCCACGCCCACGGCATCATCCGCGGCATCGACACCAAGGCCGCCGGCACCATGCCGGGTGTGCTTGGCGTCTGGACCGGCAAGGACCTCGTGGCCGCCGGCTATAACGCCTTCACCTGCGGCCTGCCGCTGAAAGGCCGCGACGGCTCGCCGCTGTTGCAGACCAACCGCATGGCGCTCACGACCGACAAGGTGCGCTTTGTTGGCGATCCCGTGGCCTTTGTGGTCGCCGAGACGCTGGCGCAGGCGCGCGATGCCGCGGAGGCCGTCGAACTCGATATCGAGCCGCTCCCTGCCGTGACCAGCGCCGAGGAAGCAGCCCAACCCGGCGCCCCGCAGCTCTACGACCACATCCCCAACAATACAGCGCTCGACTATCATTATGGCGACAGCGCCAAGATCGACACGGCGTTCGCCGGCGCCGCGCACGTGACAAAACTGGATATCGTCAACACCCGCGTCGCCGTGGTGTCGATGGAGCCGCGCGTGGCGCTGGCGTCCTACGACAAGGCCACCGAGCGTTTCACGATCCGGGTGCCGACCCAGGGCGTTTCCGGTAACAAGGTCACGTTTGCGAAAATCCTGAACGTGCCGAACGACAAGGTCCGGATCCTGTCCGCCAATGTCGGCGGTTCGTTCGGCATGAAGAACATGAACTATCCCGAATATACCTGCATCGCGCATGCATCGAAGGTGCTGGGCCGCCCGGTAAAGTGGACCGACGAGCGCTCCACCAGCTTCCTGTCCGACAGCCACGGCCGCGCGCAGATCATGCATTGCGAACTCGCGCTCGATTCCGACGGCAAATTCCTGGCCGTGCGCCTCAAGGGCTACGGCAATCTCGGCGCCTACATCACCGGCGTGGCGCCAAGCCCGTTATCGCTCAACACCGGCAAGAATCTCGCCAGCGTCTACCGCACGCCGCTGCTTGGCGTCGACATCAAGACGGTCCTGACCAACACCACGCTGATGGGCGCCTATCGCGGCGCCGGCCGGCCCGAGGCCAATTACTACATGGAGCGGTTGATCGACCGCGCCGCCGATGAGATGGGCATCAATCGGGTGACCTTGCGCAAGCGCAACTTCATCAAGCCGGCGCAGATGCCGTTCAAGGCGTCGTCCGGCGTCACCTATGACAGCGGCGATTTCCAGGGCGTGTTGACCAAGGCGCTGGAAATGTCGGATCACGCCAACTTCGCGAAGCGCAAGAAGGAAAGCAAAAAGAACGGCAAACTGCGCGGCATCGCAGTCGGTTCCTACCTCGAAGTCACCGCACCGCCGGCCGGCGAACTCGGCAAGATCACGTTCGAGCCGGATGGGTCGGTGAAGCTGACGACCGGAACACTCGATTACGGTCAGGGCCATGCGACGCCGTTCGCGCAGGTGCTTTCCGCGCAGCTCGGCGTCCCCTTCGAGAAGATCACGCTGGAGCAGAACGACAGCGACCTGGTGCGCTTCGGCAACGGCACCGGCGGCTCGCGCTCGATCACCGCGACCGGGAGTGCGATCGTCGAATCCGCAGCGCTTGTGATCGCCAAGGGCAAGCAGGCGGCCGCCTTCCTGATGGAAGCGTCCGAAGGCGATATCGAGTTCGCCAATGGCCGTTTCACTATCGCCGGCACCGACCGCTCGATCGGCATCATGGAGCTGGCGCAGCGGCTTCGCGACCGCAAGTTGCCGGAGGGCGTGCCGTCGTCGCTCGACGTCGACCATGCCACCAAGGACACGCCGTCGACTTTCCCCAATGGCTGCCATGTCGCGGAAGTCGAAATCGACCCCGAGACCGGCGTGACGCAGATCGTGCGCTACACCGGGGTCAGCGACTTCGGCACCATCGTGAACCCGATGATCGTCGACGGCCAGTTGCATGGCGGCGTCGCCCAGGGAATCGGCCAGGCGCTGATGGAGGAAGTCAGCTACGACGAGAGCGGCCAGCCGATCACCGGCTCGTTCATGGACTATGCGATGCCGCGCGCAGAAGACATTCCGCTGATGCAAACCGGCGATCACCCCTCGCCGGCCAAATCCAATCCGCTGGGCACCAAGGGCTGCGGCGAGGCCGGCTGCGCCGGCAGTCTCGTCTGCATTGTCAATGCGGCGCTCGACGCGCTATCCGAATACGGCATCAGGGAGATTGACATGCCGCTGACGCCGGAACGGGTGTGGCGCGCCATCCAGGACGCTAAGGCGAGGAAGGCGGCATAAGGTGCAACCAGCCATCATCAGCGAACTCCGTGCGGCGTTCGATGCAACAACGGTCCTGACCGGCGCCGATATCGACGCGCGCTACCACACCGACATAGCCGGTATTGCCGTCGCACCGCCGCTTGCGGTGATGCGGCCGCGCTCAACGGAGGACGTCTCGCGATTCCTGGCGATCTGCCACCGGGCGCGCGTGCCCGTTACGACCCAGGGCGGCATGACCGGGCTCGTTGGCGCCACCATGCCGATGGCCGGCGAAATCGTGCTGTCGATGGAGCGCATGAACGCGATCGAAGAGGTCGATACCGGCGGCGGGGTCGTCATCGCCCAGGCCGCCGTGCCGCTGCAACGTGTGCACGAGCGCGTCGCGCAGGACGGATTCATGTACCCCCTCGATCTCGGCGCCCGCGGCAGTTGCACGATCGGCGGCAACATCTCGACCAATGCCGGCGGCAACCGGGTGATCCGCTATGGCATGACGCGCGATCTCGTGCTCGGGCTCGAGGCGGTGCTCGCTGACGGCACCGTGCTCAAGGGCGTGCGCAAATACATCAAGAACAACACCGGCACCGACCTCAAGCAATTGTTCATCGGCACCGAAGGCACGCTCGGCGTGGTGACGCGCGCCGCATTGCGGATTTTCCCGGCGCCGGCCGAACAGCAGGTGGTGCTGTGCGCGCTGCCGAGTTTCGACAAGGTCCGGGCGCTGCTCGACCTGTCGCGCAAGCGGCTTGGCGGCGAGCTGACCGCCTTCGAGGTGATGTGGAACATCTATTATCGCCTCACGACCCAGCTGGTGAAAGGCGTCGCCGCGCCGCTGCCGACCAACCATCCCTTCTACGTGCTGATGGAATCTTCAGGCAGCGATGCCGAGCGCCTCCGCGCCGACGTTGAAAAACTGCTCGAAGAGGCGCTAGGTGATGGGATCCTCCTCGATGCGACGATCGCAAGCTCAGGCGCCGCCAATGCGGCGATCTGGCGGGTCCGCGATTCCAGTGTCGAACTCAGCCGCGCGACGGCGCCCAGTGTCGGCTTCGACATCAGCCTCGCCATCGACCAGATGGAGCCGTTTACGGAAGCCGTCGAGAAGGGGATTAAGACGGTTGACAAGGACGCCTACACCATCGTGCTCGGGCATGTCGGCGACGGCAATCTGCACGTCAACGCAAAATACTCGCCGCCCGCTGACAAGCATGACGAGATGAAGAAGCTCGTCTACGGCATCACCAGCGATTTCGGCGGTTCGATTTCGGCCGAACACGGCATCGGCATCCTGAGGCGGCCGTACCTGAAATTCAGCCGCACTGCGGAAGAAATCGAGACCATGCGCACGTTGAAGCGCGCGCTGGACCCGCATCACATCCTCAATCCCGGGCGCGTCTTCGAGATGTGAGCGAAAACCGCGGTGTCTGTGGCCTGCGGACCAGCCGGCCGATCAAGCGGCCATCTTCAACGCGCGCTCCAGCAGTTCCAGCCGGTCCTGGCCCCAGAAAATCTCGCCCGATGGCAGGACGTAGCTCGGCGCCCCGAATACGCCGGCGGCCACGGCTTCCTCGGTATATTGCTGATGCAGCGCATCGAGCTCGGCATCGGAAAGACCGCCGGCCCGCAGCGCCACGGCGTCGAGCCCGGCGCGCTGGGCGGCGGATGCGACAGCCACGGGATCGGCGAGCAATTCCTCCCGCTCCCACAGTGCGCGACCCAGCTCCACTGAAAATTTAAGGGCATCCTTGCCCTGCAGCTTGGCTGATATCACAAGCCGCGTGGCCGCCAGGTCATCGCAGGGAAAGTGCTTGGGCTCAAGATTAAGCGGCAGCCCCCTCACCTCGCGCCAACGCTTGAGTTCCATCATTCGGTAAGCCCGCCGTTGCGGCGAGCGCTTCGGCAGTGGCAGTCCGCCAGTCTGCTCGAAGATCGGACCGAACTTGCAGGGTTTGACGTTGACGATGACGCCATGCCGTTTGGCGATCTCCGCGAACGGCGCGCTGCCGATATAGGTCCAGGGCGAGTTGAGCGAAAGGTAGTAATCGACAGTAATGGACATGAGATTCCTTATGCGCCTTGAGAGGCAGCGTTCAACACCACGGGCTGGGGTCGACTACGCCGCCGCCTGCTCACGCGGCTGGTAGATCGCGATGTGATAGCAGCGTGCCAGCGGCGTCGTGCCGTTGGCGACCACCAGCGCATCGAGTTCGACGAAGCGGTGGCCTTTCTTGTCGTAGTTTCCGATAACTTTGGCACGCGCCGTGATCTGGTCGCCGGTTCTGGCCGCCGAAAGAAGCTGCATCCGGCTGCCGACGTGAATCCAGGGGCCGAGGATGGCGTTGTCGACCAGCACCTTGTTCATCACCCGCTGCAGCAGGCCGGGATGGCCGAGACCTTCCCCGGCATAGATCGGATCGCTTTCCCTGATATCGGCGAGATATTCTTTTGCCGCGTCGCCCGTCCAGTCGCGCGGCACGGTGCCGAACCATTTGCCGACCTCATACGACCCGGGGTTCACCGGCTGGCGCTCCGCGACAGCCGCAACCTCGCTGAAATCGGCCATTGAAATCGCTAGCACAGATTCCGGCAACGACGCGCTGCCGGTGGCACAGAGCTGGCCGCGGCTCTGAACCTCGATCGAAAGCACGCCGTCTGTCTCCACACCGGTGAGCTCGGCGGTCTCGCCGTCATAGACCGGCTTGACGAAACGCGCCTCGATCACGCCGCGTTCGAGGAAGGTCCGGCCCCATTTGGCGACCGGCAGGTGCATCATATAGGCCATCACGTCGACGCCGGGGACGAGCCCGCCGCTGAAGCCGAAACGCCGCGCCACGGTGTCGTCATGGATCTTGTTTTCTGACTGTTTCGAGGTGTTGTAGGCCAGAACACTGTAGGTTTCGGGCCGGCTTGCCATCTGCCAGGTTTCCTTCCGATTTATTTGACGTTTCTGCCTGACATCGTACGCGAAGAATGTGCCGTGGCAAGCGTGTTCCAGGCCCTGTTTTCCTCGCAATTTTGCTTCCAGTGGAGTACCACGCGCGGACAACAATGCCCTTCGAATCCAACCCAAACGACTGACTTGAAGTGACTGACCTGAACGCCACACGCATCTATGTCGACGCCGACGCCTGCCCGGTCAAGGACGAGATCTATCGCGTCGCAATCCGGCACGGCCTGCCGGTCAGCGTGGTGGCCGGAACTTTCATCCGCGTGCCGGCCGATCCGCTGATCGAGCGCATCGCCGCCGGCTCCGGCATGGACGCCGCCGATGACTGGATCGCGGAGCGCGCCGGCAAAGGCGACATCGTTATCACCTCGGATATCCCGCTGGCGAGCCGCTGCGTGAAATCCGGCGCCGAGGTGATCGCGCCGCACGGCAAGCCGTTCACTGAACAATCGATCGGCATGACACTCGCGGTGCGCAATTTGATGACGGATTTGCGTTCGTCGGGCGAAGTGACGGGCGGGCCAAAATCGTTTGCGCCGCGCGACCGCTCGACGTTTTTGTCCACGCTCGACCAGACCATTCGCCGTATCCAGCGTCAGCGGGCTGACCAGCCTGCGCCGAACCAGAGTTAAACAGGAACGATGGCGCCGCCGCTGGTCCAGTTGAAAGACATCGCGCTGACGTTCGGCGGCACGCCTCTGTTGTCCGGCGTCGAATTATCCGTGTCGCCTGCTGAGCGCGTCTGCCTGATCGGCCGCAACGGCTCCGGCAAATCGACGCTCTTGAGGATCGCCGCCGGGCTCGTCGAGCCGGACAGCGGCAGCCGCTTCGTGCAGCCGGGCGCCACCATCCGCTATTTGCCGCAGGAGCCGGATTTCGGCGCGCACAAGACGACGCTGGCCTATGTCGAGGCCGGCCTCGGCCCGGGCGACGACCATTATCAGGCGCGCTTCCTGCTGGAACAGCTTGGGCTGCACGGCGATGAAGACCCGGCGCATGTGTCGGGAGGCGAAGCCCGCCGCGCGGCGCTGGCGCGGGTGCTGGCGCCTGCGCCCGATATATTGCTGCTGGACGAGCCGACCAACCATCTCGACCTCCCGACCATCGAATGGCTGGAAAGCGAACTGGAAAGCCGGCGCTGCGCGCTGGTCATCATCAGCCATGACCGCCGCTTCCTCTCCAACCTCTCGCGCTCTACCGCCTGGCTCGATCGCGGCCAGATCAGGCAGATCGATCGCGGATTTGCCTCGTTTGAAGCCTGGCGCGACGAGGTGCTGGCCGAAGAAGAGCGCGACCAGCACAAGCTCGACCGCAGAATCGCCAACGAGGAGCACTGGCTGCGCTATGGCGTCTCCGGCCGCCGCAAGCGTAACGTCAAACGGCTCGGCAATCTGCACGCGCTGCGCGATCAGCGGCGCAATTATCGCGGCGCGGCTGGCAATGCCAATCTCGCCGCCGCAGAAGCGGACAAATCGGGCAAGCTCGTGATCGAGGCGAAGGGCATCGGAAAGTCATACGGCGACCGCAAGATCGTCGATGGCTTCTCGATCCGGGTCCAGCGCGGCGATCGTATCGGCATCGTCGGGCCAAACGGCGCCGGCAAGACCACACTCATCGACATGCTGACCGGCGGCAGCCCGCCCGACGGCGGTACGATCCGGCTCGGCGCCAATATCGAAATGGCGACGCTCGACCAGCACCGCGAAAGCCTTGACCCGAAATCGACGCTTGCCGAAGCGCTGACCGGCGGCCGCGGCGACCATGTCATGGTCGGCGGCAAGCCGAAGCATGTTGTCAGCTACATGAAGGACTTTCTGTTCGCGCAGGAACAGACGCGCACGCCGCTCGAAGTGCTCTCCGGCGGCGAGCGCGGCCGGCTGATGCTGGCGCGCGCGCTGGCGAAACCGTCCAATCTACTTGTGCTGGACGAGCCGACCAACGATCTCGACCTCGAAACCCTTGACGTGCTGGAGGAAATGCTCGGCGAGTATGAAGGCACGGTGATCCTGATCAGCCATGACCGCGATTTCCTCGATCGCGTGGTGACATCCGTGATCGTGCCCGAGGGCAATGGCGGCTGGATCGAATATGCCGGCGGCTATACCGACATGCTTAGCCAGCGCGGTGCCGATTTGCAACGCGAGGCGCCGAAGGCACCGGCCATTGAGGACAAGAAGGAAGCCAAGCCGGCGGCGCCTTCCACCGCGCCAAAACGCCGGCTGAATTTCAACGAGAAACATGCGCTGGAAACGCTGCCGAAAACCATCGCCAAACTGCACGCCGAGATCGCCAAACAGCAACGCCTACTTGACGATCCCGATCTCTACGCCAAGGATCGCAAGAAGTTCGACGCCGCTTCGGCGGCGATATCAAAGGCGCAAACGGAACTGCATGAGGCCGAAGACAAGTGGCTGGAACTTGAAGTACTCCGCGAAGAGATAGAACAGGCATAAATCATGACCACATCCCTCGCCGCCAGGATCGCCCGCGAATACGGCACGCCCGCCGCCGTCATCGACATGGACCGGGTCGAGCGTAACATCGCGCGCATCCAGGCGGCCTGCGATGCAGCCGGCGTCGCCAACCGGCCGCATATCAAGACCCACAAGAGCCCGCTGCTGGCGACGATGCAGATCAAGGCCGGCGCCAGGGGCATCACCTGCCAGAAGCTGGGCGAGGCCGAGGTGATGGCGGAGGCCGGGATCGACGACATCCTGATCAGCTACAATCTGATCGGCGAAGAGAAGATGGCCCGGCTCGGCACCCTGCAGGCGAAAGCCAACATGACCGTCGCCTGCGACAATTCCGTTGTTGTCGCCGGCCTGCCGCAGGCAGCGGCTGCGTCAGGCCGTCCGCTCTCGGTGGTGGTCGAATGCGACACCGGGCGCAAACGCGCGGGCGTCGAAACGCCGGCGGAAGCCATCGCGCTGGCGCGCGAGATCGCAGGCTCCAAGGGGCTGAATTTTGCCGGCTTCATGCTGTACCCGACCGAAACCGGCTGGGCGGACGCGCAGAAATTTTTCGATGAGGCGCTTGCCGGTGTCCGCGCCCATGGGCTCGATGCCACGATGGTTTCCACCGGCGGCACGCCGAACATGAAGAATCTCGGCAAGCTCAAGGGGGCGACCGAGCATCGGCCGGGCACGTACATCTACAACGATCGCATGCAGGTCGCCGCCGGCGTCGCCGGATGGGACGATTGCGCGCTGAACATCTACTCCACCGTGGTGAGCCGCGCCGGCCCGGACCGCGGCATTCTCGACGCCGGCTCCAAGACGCTGACGTCGGACACGGGCGGGCTGGAAGGCCACGGCCTGATCCTCGAACATCCCGAAGCGAAGATCGCGCGCTTTGCCGAGGAACACGGTTTTCTCGACCTCGCCCGCAGCAACACCCGCCCCAATGTCGGCGATGTCGTGCGCATCGTGCCCAACCATGTCTGCGTCGTCGTTAACATGATGGACGAGGTGGTGATGGTGCGCGGCGATGAGATCATCGGCACGCTGCCGGTGGCGGCACGGGGGAAGTTGCGCTAGGGCGCAAGCCACTTCAGAACGCCCCTACCCGCCGCAACGCCGGTCGCGAACGAGGCCTGCAGCAGATAGCCGCCGGTCGGCGCTTCCCAGTCGAGCATTTCGCCGGCGGCAAACACACCCGGCAAGCGGCGGATCATGAAATCGGTGTCGAGTTCGTCGAAGGCGATCCCGCCCGCGGTCGAGATCGCGCGCGCAATCGGGGCTGTGCCGGTCAGTTGAACCGGGACGGCGTTGATGAGTTGAGCGAGATCTGGCGCTGACAATGACGACAACGCCCAGCCGTACGCCTTGGCGGCCTCCTGCAGCAATCCGATCGCAGCGGGCGAAAGATGCGCAGCCTTGCGCAGGAAATTCGACAGGGATTGTTTGCCCCTTGAGGCCGACAGCCGCCCGGTTAACCCTTTCGTGTCGAGGTCAGGCCGCAAGGCAATGTGCATCGTCGCCTGCCCTGAGGCGGCAATCGCCTCACGCAAATCGGCCGACAGCGCATAGACCGCGCCGCCTTCGATGCCCGCGCGGGTAATGATGGCTTCACCACGCACGCTGTGCGTACCGAACGATAACGCAACGCCATTGAGCGGCTGCCCTTCGAAGCGATCGCGAAAGATGTTGGACCAGGCGATTGAGAAGCCGGAATTGGCCGGGCGGAGAGGCGAAATCCTCACGTCCCTTGCGCTGAGTGCATCCGCCCACGCGCCATCGGAGCCGAGCCGCGGCCAGCTTGCACCACCAAGCGCCAGCATCGTCGCGCTCGCCTCAATGACGCGTTGTCCATCGGGGGTTTGAAACCGCAGCCTGCCATTCGCATCCCAGCCGGTCCAGCGGTGACGCAGCGCGAACTGCACGCCGAACGAGTCCAGCCGCCGCAGCCACGCCCTCAACAAGGGCGAAGCCTTGAACGCTTTTGGAAACACGCGTCCGCTGGAGCCAACAAAAGTCGGCTGCCCCAGCGCCTCGCTCCAGTCGCGCAACGCTTGCGGCGGAAAGGCGTCGACGGCGGCTGAGAGATGCGGCTTCGCGCTACCGTAGCGTGCGAGGAAGGCCGGAAACGGTTCGTTGTGGGTCAGGTTGAGGCCGCCGCGCCCGGCCATCAGCAACTTGCGGCCGGCCGACGGCATCGCGTCATAGACGGTGACCTGGGCGCCGCCTTGCGCGAGCACCTCGGCCGCCATTAATCCGGCGGGGCCGGCGCCGATGACGGCGACTTGGGTTCTAAGCTTCGTCATTCCGGGGTGCGCCTTCGGTCGGCAATTGCCGACCTGAGGCGACAGGCCTCAGATGCGCAATTGCGCATCGGGGAATCCATACTCACGATCGTGGTTATGGATTCCGGGCTCGCTCGTTTCACTCGCGCCCGGAATGACGACCTCAAGGTCACCGTCCTAGAGCTTGATCCCCGCCCTCGCCGCGGCCTGCGCAACATATTTCTGCGTCTGCTCGAACGCGCTCTGCAGTGCCTTGGCGGTCGACATGTCGTCGATTGCATCGAAATGCGCTGATATCGCATCTGGCGTCCATTCGGACTGCGGCAGATTGATGCCTTCGGTTTCCACGACCTTGATCACGGCAAACGAACCGGCGCCCGCACCCATGATGGTACGGGTCGGGGCGTCCTCGCTGAGCAAAAACTCCACCGCCGGCGTGATCGCCTCTGGGCGCATCAGCGCCAGCGCCTGCGGCGGTAGCAGTTCTTCGGTCATCCGCGTCGCCGCCGTCGGCGAAATCGTGTTGACGCGGACGTTGTTCTTGCGGCCCTCCTCGGCCAGCACGTTCATCAGGCCGATCATGCCGGCTTTGGCCGCGCCGTAATTGGCCTGGCCGAAGTTGCCGAACAGGCCTGACGACGAGGTGGTCAGCACGATGCGACCATAATTGCGCTCGCGCATGCCATCCCACACTGCCTTGCAGCAGTAAAATGTACCGACAAGATGGACATCCAGTACCTTGGCGAAATCGGCGACATCCATCTTGCCGAATGACTTGTCGCGCAGGATACCGGCGTTGGCGCAGAGGAGATCGACGCTGCCCCACTCCTTGGTGGCACGCTCGACCATCGCCGTGACTTGCGCGAACTTGGAGACGTCGGCGCCGTCCGCCATCGCCGTGCCGCCCGCCTTGTGGATTTCCTCGACCACGGCTTCGGCAGGCGTCAGCGAGCCGCCGGTGCCATCGCGCGCGCCGCCGAAATCATTGACCACGACCTTGGCGCCGCGGCTGGCGAGCCCCAGCGCATGCGCCCGTCCCAGACCATTGCCCGCGCCGGTGACGATAGCGACGCGTCCGTCAAACCTGATTGCCATGCGTAAGATTCCCGCTTCTCTCGTCGTGGCCGGGCAAGAGCGCGAAGCGCGTCTTCACCCAGATGACCCGGCCATCCATCCAAAATCGATTGGTTTTGAGCAGTGATGGATTGCCGGGTCAAGCCCGGCAACGACAGCCGACCTTAAGCGAAATAGATCAATCCGATCCAGTCGGCGACCAGAGCTGGTTTTCCTTGCCCTCGATCTCGACGGTGACGTTGGTGCGCGATAGCAGCTCCTTCGGCTTGCGCAGCTTGGCCTCCATGAGCGTGAAGCGGCCGCGGACGCGAGCCGGCGCGCACCGGCGAGATGAAGCGCTGTTTGCCGCATCTCCAACCTTGCGGACATCAAGTTGCATCGCCGACCTCAGGATCGGAAAAGGTTAGTTGAGGGACTACGATCGGCAGGCCTGCCAGAATGAACGGTCAATGTGCAGGCATTAGAATCGAAGCGCCGCCTGGGATAGCTGCAGGGTCCCGTTTTTGGAACAGCTCCCCTCCCAGATCACGGGTTGACCCCAGCGTTCACTTAAGCAGACTACCTATAGTGGCATGTGCAACACTATCCTACCGGTGGCGGGAGGTCGAGAGCAGTGGAGCTGGGGGACAGTCCGGGGTTTGTGCATATTGTCGACGACGACGCGTCCTTTCGCAAAGCGACAGAACGTCATTTGAGGCAAGCCGGTTATCAGGTTGCGACGTATGCTTCGGCCCAGCATTTGTTGGACTGTTTGCCGAGTGAGAGTGTTTCGGGCTGCATCCTGCTCGACGTGCGATTACCAGGACTCAGCGGGCCGAGACTACAGTCGCTCCTCAGCGAACTCGGCTCAACCTTGCCGATCGTATTCCTCAGTGGTTATCCCGATATTCCGATAACGGTGCAGGCCATCAAGGCGGGTGCGGATGATTTTCTAACCAAGCCTGTATCATCGGGTGAACTTCTTCAGGCGGTTGAGCGGGCGATCGCGCAACATGAAATGACGCGCGGCCTGAAGGGCAAACTGGACGTGGTTCGCGCTCATGTCGCGGCATTGACGCCGCGCGAGCGGGAAGTCTTCGAACTTGTCATTCGCGGCGCCACCAACAAGCAGGTCGCCCGCGCGTTGGGCTGTACCGAACGTACCATCAAGGCCCATCGCCACAAGGTGATGGAGAAAATGCAAGTTCGGTCCTTGGCGGAACTTGTGTCCCTTGCCGAGCGGATCGGCGTTCTTGCCTCGGCTACAGGCCAGACATCCTAGGTATCTCCAACCGGCAGGTGCCGCTGTGCGAGGGCCGCAGTCCGTCGCCCGCGCAGAGATGCATTGGTCTTCTTCTTTCCGCACCATCCAGAGCTGCCTGTCTCGCTGGCCTATAATAACAACTATCTGGCAACATCCGACAATTATTTTAAGTTTAAAATGTTGTCGGAGTAACGTAGGCAGAGCCGTTCTCAGGATCAGTGTCTCCTCCTTGGGCGGACACAGTGGCGCGCGCGCCGAACTCAACATCATAAAGCGCCGACGGCTCGGATCGAATTAAGTTTTCTAACGGTCTTGATGCGTGTCAGCAGACAAATCGGGGATATCTTGCAGGATCGGAACATCGTTTTAGTCGTCGATGATGACCTGGGAGTATTGGAGGGAGTCCGGCGACTACTCCGGGTGCACACGTACGAACCTATCCTGTTTTCGTCCGCAGAGGCTTTCAAAAACCATACCGAGTTTAAAAAGGTGGTTTGTGTCATCTTCGACATTAACCTGAAGGACGGGTCAGGGATCGAGCTGAGACATCGTCTCAATGAGGCAGGGGTTTCCGTGCCGATAATTTACATGACCGGGAATGAGGACCCTGCCGTTCGCAAGGCTGCGCTGGACTCGGGGTGCATCGCATTTCTAACAAAGCCATTTTCGGTGCAGGAGCTGATAGAGCCGCTCAAAAGAGCTGGCAGGCACCCCACCAGCGGAGACACGCCCTAACGCGCCGGCGAGTCCGCCACGCGATTTGCGGGCCTATTGTCTCTCCCAGTTTCGGCAGGTCTCATTTGAAGGATCGCGCTTGTTAAGAAACTTGACAGCGCAAAAGGGCGAGCGGCGACATCCGCCGTTTCAGTTCGCACGGCGGCTGCGCAGCGGGTTTCGATTGGTGACGTCGGCGAGCCAGTGGAATTACTTACTTGTGCCGGTAGTCGTACCTGTAGCTGTGCCAGCGGTCGTACCTGTGCGCCGCTCCTCACGTCGCTCCGCGCGCCCTGTACGCCGCTCCTCACGTCGTTCGTGCCGTCCTGCACGCCGCTCCTGACGCCGCTCCATGCCAGCGGTCTGAGCCTCAGCATCGGATACCATCAGTGCTGTAGTGGATGCTGCGACGGCGCAGGCAGCAGCTTTTCCGAAGACAGAAAGTGCCATTCGACGGGAGATCGCTTCCGATTTGATGATTTCACTCATGGTCAAAACTCCACGGAGGTGGTGAATGCCTATGCGGACGCAATTCCAAATGCCTGTATTGATTTAAATCAAAGAGCCTTCGCAAGCAGCGCGTCGGTTTTGGTCGCTGCCGGACGATTAACGACGAGCCCGGCGCCAAAGACGACAGGAGGCAACCATGGCCGAGCCCGATGGCAGTGAGATTTCAGCGCGGTTGTGGAGGCTCCCCGGGCAGTTGCTGCTGGCGCTGATCAATGCGACAACGATCCTGGTGATCGTCGCCGCGATTGTTGCGCTCGTCGCGATTGCGCGCATCAACCATTTTGCCGAAAACGTCGTTGCAACGATGACTGAGGCCGTGCTGTCGAAAGTCGATTTGCCGCAGAAAGACGTGCTGGCGAATATCCGAAACCTGGCGGCGGAAGTTCGCACGCTTGGCAACACCCTTCGGGAGATCAAGACAGGAGAACACCCGGCCCTTCAGCCCGAGTTGGCGCAACTCAAGGAGGCACTGACCGTCCTGAATGTCAGCGTCGACCGGCTCGGAAGCGCGAGATCGATCCTCACCGACGAAGCGATTGGACAGCTGGGCCGGACCGTCACCGACGCTCTGACGAAGCTGAGGGATTGCTCTTCCACCGCTCGCCAAATGACGTCCGACAGCACCCTCGGAAACAAGAGAACGGTCGAAGCTCCGGAGCCCTTCAAGGAAGCCCCCGTGAAAAATTGAGTACTGCGATGGGTCATTTGCGCCCCGGCTTCATCTCGCTTCGCTCGATTTCGCCGCCCTCTCCCACAAGGCGAGAGGGTACCAGCGCGCGGCAAGAGACTGAGAGTTTTGAGCAGTGATGGATTGCCGGGCCAAGCCCAGGCAATGACAGCCGACCTTAAGCGAAATAGATCAACCCGATCCAGTCGGCGACCAGAGCCGGTTTTTCCTCGCCCTCGATCTCGACGGTGACGTTAGTGCGCGATAACAGCTCCTTCGGCTTGCGCAGCTTCGCTTCCGCCAAGCTAAAGCGGCCGCGGACGCGCGAGCCGGCGCGCACCGGCGAGATGAAGCGGAGTTTATCAAAGCCGTAATTCACACCCATCGTGGTGCCCTCGATGACCGGCATCACCTCATAGGACATGATCGACAGCAGCGACATCGTCAGAAAACCATGCGCCACCGTGTTGCCGAACGCGGTTTCCTTTTTGGCACGCTCGGGATCGACATGGATGAACTGATGGTCCTCGATCACGTCGGCAAAGACGTTGATTCGGTTCTGATCGACCAGATGCCAGGATGACACGCCGACCTCCTTGCCGACCATGTTCTGGTAGGCCTCAAACGACACCGGCGGCTTCTTCCATACTTCGTTCATTGACTAGCTCTCCGATCCGGCGGTGCGAACTTTTTGCAGCTCCGGAAACTGTTCCTCGCGGAATTCCGTTCCGCGCAGCGCATCGCTGCGGTTATCGTCCTGCTCCAGCCGGCGCAATTGCACGCGGCGGATTTTGCCCGAAATCGTCTTTGGCAGTTCCGTCACCAGTTCGATCCGCCGTATGCGTTTGAACGGCGCAAGGCGCGTGTGCAGATGGTTGAAGATCGAGAGTGCGGTTTCCGGCGAGCGCTCGACGCCCGACACCAGCAGCACATACGCTTTCGGAATCGCGAGCCTGATCGGATCGGGGCTGGGAACGACGGCGGCTTCCGCCACCGATTCATGCTCCAGCAGCACGCTTTCCAGTTCGAACGGGCTGATGCGGTAGTCGGACGATTTGAACACGTCGTCGGAACGGCCGACGAAAGTGAGATAGCCCTCGTCGTCGGCAAACACCACGTCGCCGCTGCGGTAGAGATCGCCGTCGGCGCCGCTCAGTTTGCCGTCTTCGCCCTGATAGCCCTGCATCAGGCCCGCCGGCCGGTCGCCGCCGAGCACGAGAGTCACCTCGCCCTCCTTGGTCGCGTGGCCGTCATTGTCCGTGATCTGCACGCGATAGCCGGGCAGCGGACGGCCCATCGAGCCGACCTGGACCTTCTGGCCCGGCGAATTGCCGGCGAGTGCGGTGGTTTCGGTCTGGCCGTAGCCGTCACGGATGGTCAGCCCCCAGGCGTTGCGGACCTGATCGATGACTTCGGGGTTGAGCGGCTCGCCGGCGCCGCAGACTTCGCGCAGGCTGACCTTGAAGTCCGCGAGCTTCTCCTGGATGAACAGCCGCCACACCGTCGGCGGCGCGCACAGAGTGGTGATGCCGCAGCGGCCGATGGTCGCGAGCAGCGCCTTGGCGTCGAAGCGCGGCTGGTTGACCACGAACACGGTGGCGCCGGCGTTCCAGGGCGCGAAGAAACAACTCCAGGCATGCTTGGCCCAGCCCGGCGAGGAAATGTTCAGATGCAAGTCGCCCGGCTGCAAGCCGAGCCAGAACATCGTCGACAATGCGCCGACGGGATAGCTGCGCTGGCTGTGCCGCACCAGTTTTGGTTTTGCCGTGGTGCCCGAGGTGAAATAGAGCAGCATCGGATCATCGGCACTGGTCGGTCCGTCCGGCGTAAATGTTTCGGACGCCTCCGCCGCCTGCTCGAAGGGCAACCAGCCATCGTGCCTGGCCGTCGCACCGACGACGATCCGCACCAGTCCCTCGCTGCCGAGGCCCGCGAATTTCGCGACCTGGTCCTGCGAGGCCACCACGACCCTGGCCCGGCCGCGGTCGAGCCGGTCGCGCAGTTCATCGGGGGTGAGCAGCGTAGTCGCGGGAATTACCACCACGCCGAGCTTCATCGCCGCCAGCATGGTCTCCCACAGCGGCACGACATTGCCGAGCAGCAGCAACAGATGGTCTCCGCGCTTCAGGCCTCGCTCGCGCAAAAAATTGGCGACCTGGTTGGAGCGGCGCGACAATGTCGAGAAGGAAAGCTTTGTCTCCTTGTCGCTGCCGGCATCGACGATCCACAGCGCCGGGCGATCTTTGCTGTCGGCGTTGCGCGCCAGTTCGGCGTCGAACCAGTCCAGCGCCCAGTTGAACGGCACCGGATCCGGCCAGCGGAATCCCTTCACCGCGGCGTCGTAGTCGGTGCGGTGCTTTAGCAGAAAGGCGCGCGCTTCCCGGAAACTTGTCATCGGGGCTCCGTTATTTCCCGGCGAGACTCCGAACGTGCTGGATAATCCCGGAAAAATCCACCCCGCCATGGCCGGCGGCGTCGAACGCCTTGTAGATCTCCTGCGCGTGCTTGCCCAGCGGCGTCGCGGCGCCGGCGGCCTTCGCCGCGTCCTGCGCCAAAGTCAGGTCCTTCACCATCAGAGCGGAGGCAAAGCCCGGCTTGTAGCCATTGTTGGCCGGCGAGGTCGGAACCGGGCCCGGCACCGGGCAATAGGACGTCAGCGCCCAGCATTGCCCCGACGAGGTCGAGGCGACATCGAACAGCGCCTGATGCGACAGGCCGAGCTTTTCGGCGAGCGCGAAAGCTTCGCCCACCCCGATCATCGAAATGGCAAGGATCATGTTGTTGCAGATCTTGGCCGCCTGCCCGGCACCTGCGCCGCCGCAATGCACGAGCTTCTTGCCCATGTTCTCAAGTACCGGCTTTGCGGCCGCAAAGGCCTTCTCCTCACCGCCGCACATGAAGGTCAGCGTCGCTCCCTTCGCGCCGCCGGTGCCGCCGGACACTGGCGCGTCGACGGAGGCCATGCCATGTTTGGCCGCCAGCGAATGCGCCTGCTTGGCGCTTTCGACATCGATGGTCGAGCAATCGATGATCAGCGCGCCCTTGCTCATCGAAGGGACGATGTCGGTCCAGACCGACATCACGTGCTTGCCCGCGGGCAGCATGGTGATGACGGTGTCGGCACCCTTCACCGCGGCGGCGGCGCTGTCGGCGATAACAGCGCCATCGCTCTTGGCCTGGTTCTTCGACGCTTCCACCAGATCGAAGGCTGTCACCTTGTGGCCGGCCTTGACCAGATTGCCGGCCATCGGCCCGCCCATATTGCCGAGGCCAATGAATGCGATATTTGCCATGTCGAATCCTCCGCGTAAGCCGTTTCTGTTTTATTCAGTCAAACCTGAGTTCGTCGGCACCGATCTCGGCGAAGTAAGGCGCCACCATTTCGGGCGTGACGTCTTCGATTCTAGCGGGCGACCATTTTGGATTGCGGTCCTTGTCGATCACGGCAGCGCGCACGCCCTCGCGAAAGTCATCGCTGGCAAAGACTTCCAGCGCGGCGCGATACTCCCGCACCAGACATTGCTCCAGCGAGAACGACGTCCGCGCCAACCGCAACAGTTTGAGCGTGACGACCATACCGCGCGGCGATTTTTCGTTCAGCGCCTTCAATGTCACCAGCGCCAGTTCCGAGCCGTCGCGCTGAAGGCTCGCCATGATATCTTCCATCCGATCATGGGCGAACCAGCCATCGATCTTCGGTTGCATTGCCGCGACCGGACCTGATGTCTCGCCGGTGGCAAGGCCGTCGATCAGGGTTTTGATTTCGGCCGACGTGGTCCCCGCGCGGACCTTGGTCAGGGCTTCGCGTAAGGTGGCCAATTTACCAGACGGCACCACGGCATCCGCAAAACGGGCATAGATTGCGTCGGGACCGTTCATGGTCTGGCCGGTCAATCCAAAATACGTGCCGATCTCGCCGGGCGCGTGCGACAATAGCCAGGTGCCGCCGACGTCAGGGAAGAAACCGAGGCCTACTTCGGGCATCGCGAGCTTGGTTCGTTCCGTCGCCACGCGATGGCTACTGTGCGCCGATAGCCCGACGCCGCCGCCCATCACGATGCCGTCCATGAACGCGACATAGGGTTTTGGGAATTTGGCGATGCGGGCGTTGAGGATGTATTCCTCGCGCCACAGGATTTTGCCGAGATCGCCGCGCACCTTCGAGCTTTCCCAGAGCGCGCGGATGTCGCCGCCGGCGCAGAGGCCACGCTCGCCCGCGCCTTCCAGCAGGATCACGGCGACTGCCGGATCGGCCTCGAATTGGTCGAGCGCCTTGTCGACATCGCGAAACATTTCCAGCGTCACAGCGTTGATCGCCTTGGGCCGATTGAGCCGGATCACGCCGCACGAGCCTTCGCGCCGCGCGATCAGATCGCCTTCCTGCGGTTCGACTGCGGGTGCGGCCGTCATCGCTCGCCCTCGATCAGCTTGCGCGACACGATCAGCCGCATGATCTCGTTGGTGCCTTCCAGTATCTGGTGCACGCGCAGGTCGCGCACGATCTTTTCGATGCCGTATTCGCTGAGGTAGCCGTATCCGCCGTGCAGTTGCAGCGCCTGGTTGGCGACCTCAAAGCCTATATCGGTGCCAAAACGCTTGGCCATCGCGCACAGCATGGTCGCATCGGCATCCTTGCGGTCGAGCGCGGCCGCCGCACGCCACACAAACGTTCGCGCCGCCTCCAACTCGGTCGCCATGTCGGCGAGTCGAAATTGAAGCGCCTGGAATTCGTCGAGACGCTTTCCGAAGGCTTTACGCTCCTTCATGTAGGCGAGCGATTTGTCGAGCGCGTTTTGCGCCCCGCCGAGCGAGCAGGCGGCGATGTTGATACGGCCGCCGTCGAGCCCGGCCATCGCGATCTTGAAGCCGATGCCCTCCTCGCCGAGCCGATTATCGACCGGCACCCGTGCATTCTCGAAAATCACCGCGCGGGTCGGCTGCGCATTCCAGCCCATCTTGCGCTCGTTAGCGCCGAACGAAAGGCCTGGCGTGTCGCCCTCGATCACCAGCGTCGAGATGCCGCCGGGGCCGTCGCCGCCGGTCCGCACCATCACCACGTAGAGATCGCCCTTGCCGGCGCCGGAAATGAACTGCTTCTGGCCGTTCAGCACATAATGATCGCCGTCGCGCACCGCGCGGGTGCGCAGCGCCGCCGCATCCGAGCCGGAGCCCGGCTCGGTCAGGCAATAGCTCGCCAGCAGTTCCATGGAGCAAAGCTTCGGCAGCCACTTCTGGCGCTGGGTGTCATCGCCATAGGCATCGATCATCCAGGACGCCATGTTGTGGATCGAGATGAACGCCGACACCGTCGGGCAGCCCTGCGCCAGCGCCTCGAAGATCAGCGCGGCGTCGAACCGGGTCAGCGCCGAGCCGCCGACATCGTCGCGGATATAGACCCCGCCCATGCCGAGCTTGGCGGCTTCCCGCATCACGTCGACGGGGAAATGCTTTTCCTCATCCCACCGGATCGCATGCGGCGCGATTTTTTCCGCGGCGAATTCCCGCGCCATATCGCGAACCGCAATCTGGTCCTCGTTGAGAGCGAAGTGCATGTGTTGTGTTAGTTCATCGTCGGGATCGAGAACTCCGCGCCCTCCTTGACGCCGGACGGCCAGCGCGAGGTGATGGTCTTGGTCTTGGTGTAGAAGCGGATCGAATCCGGACCGTGCTGGTTGAGATCGCCGAAGCCGGACTTCTTCCAGCCACCGAAGGTGTAGTAGGCGATCGGCACCGGGATCGGCACGTTGATGCCGACCATACCGACATTCACCTTGGCCGCGAAGTCGCGCGCGGCGTCGCCGTCGCGGGTGAAGATCGCAACGCCGTTGCCGTAATCATGGTCCGACGGCAGCGCCAGCGCCTCATTGTAATCGTGGGCGCGCACCACCGACAGCACGGGGCCGAAGATTTCTTCCTTGTAGATACGCATGTCCTTGGTGACGTTGTCGAACAGGCAGCCACCCATGTAGAAGCCGTTCTCATAGCCCTGCATCTTGAAGCCGCGGCCATCGACCGCGAGCGTCGCGCCTTCCTTGATGCCGATGTCGACATAGTTGCGGACGCGATTGAGCGCCTCCTTGGTCACCAACGGCCCGTAATCCGCCGAGGGATCGATAGATGTACCGATCTTCAGAGATTCGACGCGCGGGATCAGCCTCTCCATCAGGCGGTCGGCGGTGGTCTTGCCGACGGGTACCGCGACCGAGATCGCCATGCAGCGTTCGCCGGCGGAGCCGTAGCCGGCTCCGATCAGCGCATCGACGGTCTGGTCCATGTCGGCGTCCGGCATTATGATGGCGTGGTTCTTGGCGCCGCCGAAGCACTGTGCGCGCTTGCCGGTGGCAGCCGCCCGCTCGTAGATATATTGCGCAATCGGCGAGGAGCCGACGAAGCCGACCGCCTTGATATCGGGATCGTCGAGGATGGCGTCGACCGCTTCCTTGTCGCCATTGACGACGTTGAGGATGCCGGCCGGCAGACCGGCCTCGATCATCAGGGCCGCCAGCATCATCGGCACACCGGGATCGCGCTCCGACGGCTTCAGGATGAAGGCGTTGCCGCAGGCGATCGCCGGCGCGAATTTCCACATCGGAATCATCGCCGGGAAATTGAACGGAGTGATGCCGGCGACGACGCCGAGCGGCTGCCGCATCGAATAGATGTCGATGCCGGGGCCGGCGCCTTCGGTGTATTCGCCCTTCATCAGGTGCGGAATGCCGCAGGCGAATTCGACGACTTCGAGGCCACGCTGGATATCGCCCTTGGCGTCAGGAACGGTCTTGCCGTGCTCACGCGCCAGCATGTCGGCGAGCTTGTCGTAATCGCGCTGGGCCAGTTCGAGGAATTTCATCATCACGCGCGCGCGGCGCTGCGGATTGGTGTTGGCCCACTCCACCTGGGCGGCCTTGGCGTTCTCAACGGCGGCCCGAACCTCGGCCTTGGAGGCCAGCGCCACCTTGGCCTGGACGTCGCCGGTCATCGGCTCGAAAACGTCGGCCGTGCGGCCTGACGTGCCCTTGACCTCTTTGCCGCCGATGAAATGTCCGATGGAACGCATGAATATTCTCCCTGGGTCTATTCACGGACCTTTTTGACCCGCATTTCTTGGGATACAAGTCCGAGATATTGCACCATAGATGTGCGGAAATGCTGGATCAAGGCGGCGGATCGATCGCTTGGGATGACTTCCGTTTTGTGCTGGCCATCGTGCGCGGCGGAACGGTATCCGCTGCTGCGCGGCAGCTTGGCGTCGATCATGCCACAGTGATCCGGCGTGTCGACCGGCTGGAACGGCATCTGTCCGCAAAACTGTTTGATCGCCGCAAGACCGGTTACCTTCTGACCGAAGCCGGCCAGCGCGTCGCCGACAGTGCGGAGGCGATGGAATCCACCATCGTCGCCAACCAGGAGGCGGTTGGCGGCTCACGCGCCCATCTGACCGGCACCGTGCGGATCGGCGCGCCTGATGGCTTCGGCAGCCACTTCCTGGCCTCGCGGTTGGTGAAATTCGCCGAGCGCTATCCGGACCTCGATCTGCAGCTCGTCGCCACCGCGCGGCTGTTCAGCCTGTCGAAACGCGAGGCCGATATCGCGATCAGTCTCACCATGCCGAAGGAAGGCCGGATCGTCGGGCGCAAGCTGCTCGACTACAGCCTCGGGCTTTATGCCGCGCCGGCCTATCTCGACCGCGCGCCAAGGATCGCTGCACGCAGCGATTTGGCCGGCCATCGCTTCGTCGGCTATATCGAGGAACTGCTGTTCACGCCGGAACTGGATTATCTGCCGCAGGTCTCGCCAAAGATCTCCGCGAAATTCCGTAGCGCCAATTTGATCGCGCAGCTCAACGCCACCATCGCGGGTTTCGGCATTGCGGTGCTGCCGCACTTCATGGCGACGGCGCACCCCGAACTGCGCCCGGTGCTGCCGGACGAGGTCACGATCTCGCGCACCTTCTGGCTTCTGATGCACGCCGACAGCAAGGATCTGGCGCGGATCCGCGCGGTTGCCGATTACATCTATGAGACCGTAGAAAACGAGCGCGCGCTGTTTAGTGGGCGCGTTTAATTCGGCCGCGGCTTTTTCGCGGCCGGTTTCGCCGCCATCCGGCCGAGCACCGCCTCGCGTCCGGAGTTGAGAATCTCGTCGGAAAATTCGCCAGTACCGGCGATCCGCGACAGCACCAGCGTGCCCATCATGGTCGCGAGTGCGGCGACCGCCTGTTTGCGCGCGACCTTGCGCGGCACGTCGAGCACCTGATCGGCCATCATGTCGATCATCTGTTCCAGCTTGGCCGCAAAAGCCTTGCGCGTCTTCGAGCTCTCGCGGGCGATTTCGGCGCCGAGCGTCGGCACCGCACAGCCATGGCCGGGATCGTCGCGATGCAGCGGCGTCAGATAGGTCTCGACGATGCTCGCCAGCCGCTTGCCCGGCGGGGTCTCTTCGGCGATTTTGCGCCAGCGCTCGGTCGAGCGGTCCATCGCATAGGCAAAAGCTTCGATCACCAGCGCCTCGCGCGAATCGAAATGGGCGTAGAAGCCGCCATGGGTCAGGCCCGCCTCCTTCATCAGGTCGGCGACGCCGATGCCATGCGCGCCCTTTTCGCGAAGCCGCACCGAGGCCTTCTTGACGATCCGCGCGTGGGTTTCCTGCTTGTGTTCTTTCGAATACCGCATTGCGATCCTGTAACCGTTTGCCCATAAGATGTTTACGGTCATATAATAGCAGTTGCGTGCAAAAAAGCTGCATCTATTTCGCTTTTTGGGCCCTCGCCCTGAGTGTTGCGACGCAACGGCCCCTCGCGCGCCTGCCCTTGACAAGCCAGTGCATTGTCCGGGAAGTGCCCGGAACCAAAGCTACTGAACCCAAGAAATCAGAGAAAAACAGATGGAAATGCTCAATCCCCATTGCGGCGTCGACCGCGACCCGCGCGGCGTGGTGCGCGTGACGATCTGCAATGCCGGCTCGCTCAATATATTGGGCTCGGCCGTCACCGACGGCGTGCGCGAAGGGTTTGAGAAACTCGCGGCCGACCGGACGATCCGCGCGATAATCCTGGCCGGTCAGAGCGAAAAGAGCATGATCGGCGGCGCCGACATCAAGGAAATGGCGAAACTCGACCAGAAATCCGCGGAGGCCTTCATTACGCGGCTGCGCGACCTCTGCGAAGCCGTGCGCAACTTCCCGGCACCCGTGATCGCGCGGCTACCTGGCTGGTGTCTCGGCGGCGGGCTGGAAGTCGCCGCCGCCTGCGATTTCCGGATTGCCGCCCATGATGCCAAATTCGGCATGCCCGAAGTGCGGGTCGGCATCCCCTCGGTGATCCATGCCGCGCTGCTGCCGCGCCTGATCGGCTGGGGCCGCGCCCGCTGGCTGGTCATGACGGCGGAAAATATCGACGCGCCGACGGCGCTCAACTGGGGCCTGGTCGACGTGGTCGCGCCGCCAGACGGCCTCGATGCGGCGGTCGAGCATACGGTCAAGGCGCTGCTGGAATGCGGGCCGGAAGCGCTGCGTTTGCAGAAGGCGCTGCTGCGGCAATGGGAAGAACTGCCGCTCACCGAATCCGTCAACTTAAGCGTCGGCGTGTTCGGACAATCCTTCCTGACCGGCGAGCCACAGCGACTGATGCAGGGATTTCTCGACCGGAAGCGATAGGCGGAGGGACGCATGAGACCTGCCGGCAAGGGGCCGCTGGAGTCGCTTTATTTCAACTATCCGATCCTTCCGGCGCGGCGCGTTCCCGAGCTCGACGGCGTGGTGGCACGGCATCCCGTGGCGATCGTCGGCGCCGGCCCGATCGGCGTCTCGGCGATATCACCGCCTTCCAGAACGCCATCCGGACGGCGCTCGACTGCCTCGAATAGATAACTCAGGCGGAGGCCGGACGGGACTTCACAACAATTTATCCGGGGACAACGGTTGCAATTTTTGCGGCGCATCATATGATGTTCATCATCTTAATTCTCCGACATCCTGGGAGTACCACCATGGCTACAGCTTCCGATCCCGTCGTCATCCTGTCCGCCGCCCGTACCCCGCTCGGCCGGTTCATGGGCGAATTACAGCCCTTCAGCGCCCACAAGCTTGGTTCCCACGTGATCGGCGCGGCGCTGGAACGGGCGAAGCTCGCGCCGGAGCGGGTCGACGAAGTCTTCATGGGCAACGTGCTGCCGGCCGGACAGGGTCAGGCACCGGCGCGGCAGGCCGCGCGCGGCGCCAAACTGCCCGACGCCACCGGCGCCACCACCGTCAACAAGGTTTGCGGCTCCGGCATGAAGGCCACCATGCTGGCGCACGACATCATCAAGGCAGGCTCCGCCGAGATCGTGGTGTCCGGCGGCATGGAGAGCATGTCGAACGCGCCCTATCTGCTGTCCAAGGCGCGCGCAGGCTATCGCGCCGGCCATGATCGCATCATCGACCACATGATGATGGACGGCCTCGAAGACGCCTACGAGACCGGCCGCTCGATGGGCGATTTCGGCGAAGCGACTGCCGAAGCCTACCAGTTCACCCGTGCCGATCAGGACGCCTATGCGATGGAGACGCTCACGCGAGCTCGCAAGGCGGTCGAAGGCGGCGCGTTCAAGGCCGAGATCGCGCCGATCACGCTGACCGAGAAAACCGGTCCACGCGTGATCGCCAATGATGAGCATCCGCTAAAAGTCGATCCGGCCAAAATCCCCGGTCTGAAGCCGGCATTCCGCGCGGGCGGCACCATCACGCCGGCCGCCTCCTCCGCCAATGCCGATGGCGCCGCCGCCCTGATCCTGGCGCGGCGCTCGCTTGCCGAGCGCGAAGGCTTGAAGGCCATCGCCGAAATCAAGGGTCACGCCACCCACAGCCAGGAGCCGCAATGGTTCACCACCGCGCCGATTCCGGCGATCCGAAAGCTGCTCGACAAGGTCGGCTGGAGCGTTGGCGATGTCGATCTGTTCGAGATCAACGAAGCGTTCGCCGTGGTCGCGATGGCGGCGCAGCGCGATCTCGGCATTGACAGAGACAGGCTCAACATCCATGGCGGAGCCTGCGCGCTCGGCCATCCCATCGGCGCTACCGGTGCGCGCCTGATCGTGACGCTCCTGCACGCGCTGGAGGCGCAGAATCTCAAGCGCGGCGTCGCGGCCCTGTGCATTGGCGGCGGTGAAGCCACCGCGATCGCGGTCGAGCGCACCTCATACTAGCGTTACGCGATATACTAGCGTTACGCGATGTCCTAAAACGAGGGAAGGTTGTCATTTATGTCGGTCGGCCTTCCCGTTAGAATGCCAGGTCAGGTACATCACGGCCAACCTTCCAGGTATTCTCTCAGAGGCTAAATGATTTCGAACTGGCTGTCCGCCGCCCTCGCCCGCCGCAACATCCACTACGGCTGGGCGATGGTGGGCGTGACCTTCTTCACCACGCTGATATCAGCCGGCACCGTCGGCGCGCCCGGCGTATTCATCGTGCCGCTGCAGAAGGAATTCGGTTGGACCGCGGCGGAGATTTCGTCGGCGCTGTCGATCCGCTTCATCCTTTTCGGCCTGATGGCGCCGTTCGCGGCCGCGCTGCTCAATCGTTATGGCCTTCGCATTATGTCGCTGTCGGCCTTGCTGGTCGTGGTGTCCGGCCTCGTCGCGTCGCTGTTCATGACAAAAGTCTGGCACCTGATGCTGCTGTGGGGCGTGGTGATCGGCATCGGCACCGGCATGACCGCGCTGGTATTGGGCGCAACCATTGCCGCGCGCTGGTTCGTGGCGCGGCGCGGCCTCGTGGTCGGCATCCTCACCGCGAGCGTCGCGACCGGCCAGCTCGCCTTCCTGCCGCTACTGGCGGCGTTGACGGACCATTATGGCTGGCGGATCGCGTTGGGGCTGGTGTGCGCGATGCTGGGTGTGGCGGCGTTCGCCGTGCTGATGATCATGCGCGACCGTCCGAGCGACCTCGGCCTGCGGCCATTCGGCGATCATGGCACCGAGCCGCTTCCCGCGCCGCCGCCCAATACCGCACCGATCATGACGGCGGCGCTCGGCACGTTGCGCGACGCCTCGAAATCGCAGGTGTTCTGGATCCTGTTCGGCACCTTTTTCATCTGCGGCGCCAGCACCAACGGACTGATCCAGGTGCATCTGATTCCGATGTGCCTCGATTTCGGGATTCCACAGGTGCAGGCCGCGAGCCTGCTCGCCGCCATGGGCGTCTTCGATTTCTTCGGCACCATCGTCTCGGGCTGGCTGTCGGACCGCTACGACAATCGCTGGCTGTTGTTCTGGTATTACGGCCTGCGCGGCCTGTCGCTCTTGTTCCTGCCCTTCACCGACTTCTCGTTCTACGGCCTGTCGGTGTTTGCGATGTTCTATGGGCTGGACTGGATCGCCACCGTGCCGCCGACGGTGCGACTGACCGCGCAACGGTTCGGGCCGGAGCGCGCCAATCTGGTGTTCGGCTGGATTTTTGCGGGCCACCAGCTGGGCGCCGGCACGGCCGCCTTCGGCGCGGGACTGTCGCGGACGGTGTATGCGACCTATCTCCCCGCCTTCTTCGTCGCCGGCGCGCTCTGCGTCGTCGCGGCGCTGATCACGCTGGCAATCTCGCGACCGGCGCCGAAGGCCGTGGCGGCATGAAGACCCCTCATCCTGAGGAGCGGCCTCTTGGCCGCGTCTCGAAGGATGGCGGAAAGACCGGGGGGCTCATGGTTCGAGACGGCGCAAAAGCGCCTCCTCACCATGAGGAATGCCGCTACGGCCTGATCGCCATGTTCGTCGCCGGCCCCGGCGTGCGGATCGGTTCGGCCAGCCGCGCGAATTCGCAGAGCAGCGAGCGGGTCGTGCGGGGATCGATCACCTCCTCGACCCAGAATTTTTCGGCCGAGCGGAACGGCGAGCGCAGCTTGTTGAGACGGTCCTCGATCTCCTTCAGTTTCGCGGCCGGATCGGCGGCGGCGTCAATATCGGCGCGATAGGCGGCCTCGATGCCGCCTTCGAGCGGCAGCGAGCCCCAATAGGCCGACGGCCAGGCGTAACGCATCGAATAGCGGTTGGCCGGCTGATGCACGACGCCGGCGACGCCGAAGGCGTTGCGCACGATGATGGTGCACCAGGGCACGGTGCTCTGGTTGACCGCAGCCATCGCGCGCACGCCGTGACGGATGGTGGCGGATTTCTCCGCCTCGAGCCCGATCATGAAACCCGGGCAATCCATCAGATAGACCACCGGCAGATGGAAGGTCTCGGCGAAGTCGACCCAACGCACCACCTTCTGGCACGCTTCCGCCGTCCACGATCCGCCGTAATGAAAGGGATCGCTGGCGAGCAGCAGCACCGCGCGGCCCTCCAGCCGGGCGAGCCCCGTAATCATCGGCCGGCCGAAATTGGCGTTGACCTCGAAGAACGAGCCCTTGTCGACGACAGCGTCGATGATCGGGCGCATCTTGTAGACCTGGCGGCGATTGCGCGGCACCGCCTTCATCAGCGATTGTTCGGCCCGCTCCGCATCGTCGGTGCAGGGCGTGGTCGGCGGCAACTCGTACACCGACGACGGCAGATAGGACAGGAAACGCCTGGCACGCGCGAACGCCTCTTCCTCGGTATCGACGGCATCGTCGACGCCGCCGGCGCGGGTCTGGATCTCGGCGCCGCCAAGTTCCTGCTTGGTGAGATCCTGGCCGAGCCGCTTCACCACCGGCGGCCCCGCGACGAACATCGCGGAGTTCCTGGTCATGATCGAATAGTGGCTCGCCGCCAGCCGCGCCGCACCGAGGCCTGCGACCGAACCGAGCCCCAGGCCAACCACCGGCACCCGCGCCATGTTGGCCGTCGTGTACCAGTACCAGCGCGTGCCGCCGACGCCGCCGGGCAGATTGGCAGCACCTCGCGTCTCGATGGTCTTCACCGAGCCGCCGCCGCCGGAGCCTTCGATCATGCGGATGATTGGCAGGCGGAAATCATGCGCCATTTCTTCGGCCATCAACGGCTTCGCCGAGATCGAGGCATCCGCCGAGCCGCCGCGCACGGTGAAATCGTCGCCGACCACGACCACCGGGCGGCCGTCGACCTTGCCGCGCCCGAACACGCAGTTTGCCGGCGTCAGATGCTTGAGTTCGCTGTTTTCGTCATATTCGGCGATGCCGGAGATGGCGCCGATCTCGTGGAAGGTGTTCTGGTCGACGATCCTGTCGATGCGCTCGCGAACGGTGAGCCGGCCCTGGTCATGCTGACGCTTGACCTTGTCAACGCCTCCCATCTCGCGCGCGAACGCTTCGCGCCGGGCGAGGTCGTCGAGCTCCGGCTTCCAGTTCATTCGTATCCTCCGTCTTGATCATTTTATTGTTGTTATGATTGTTATTAGGTCTTGGCACCGGAAGCGCTTTCCTCTCCAGCCGGTTGGTGAAGATATCGCCATCGGCGCCCTCGAGCAGACCGCCGAGCGCAGCGCCCAGTTCGAGCATCGCCGGCGCCACTTCGCGGTGCACTCGTTTCTCATCGAACATCGCGGACAATAGCCCGATCGTCGTCACCACGTAGGTCTGGTATTGCGGCGACCACAGCGGCACCGCGCAGCCGTTGATATGCGGGCTCCAGGTGCCGCACGCCACAACATAGCCGTGTTCGCGCAAATGACGGCGGTTGTCCTCGATGCGCGCCTTCAACAGCTTCGCGCTATCCGGCAACTCGCGTTCCATTTCCGCAATCAACGCATCGCCGACGTCGACGTCGAGCGCCGCGGTGTAGGCATGGCCCGCCGCGGTGCTTGCCATCGCGATGCGGCTGCCGGTCGATTCATGCAGGCCGAGCGCGTTCGCGGCGCGCGCGAATTCGAGATAGACCAGATGAAAGCGGTCGGGGATCACGAAGCCGACCGTGCCCGGCAATTGCTCGGCAACATCCTGCAAACGCAACCGGATCAGGTTGCGGAGCTGCAGCCCCTTCATCATCGAGGTGCTCATTGCCACTGCGCTCGGACCGATCCGGTATTTCTGGTCGCGCGGCAAATAGACCAATTGGCCCATCCGCGTCAGCGTGTGCGTCAGCCGCGATACCGTCGATCGCGGCAGGCCGCAGCGATTGGAAATTTCGAGATTGCCGAGCCGGGCTTCGTGGCCCTCGAAGCAGCGCAGGACATCGAAGGCCCGCGACACCACCTGAATCACATCGCCCTCGCCTGCCAGATCGCTGGCGAGCATTCCCTGTTTGCTAAGTCGCTCCGAGCGTCGTCCCATGCGAAGGCTCCATTCCGCCTCGCGGAATAAAATTCCACTTGCAGATCAAGCTACCTCAGGCAATCTGCAGCCACAACAAAAAGCCGTTCACGGGACGAAATAGTCACGTCACACGGTCCCGGAGGTGGGATGCCAGATATCAAGATTGTCACCGACGTCGCGGGCCGCGTATGCGCGCTTGCTGCCGAACCTGGCGCTAGCGTCGGCGATGGCGACGAGATCGCGTTCGTCGAGGCGATGAAGATGGAAATCCCGGTGACATCGACAACAGCCGGAAAAATCAAGGCAATACTGGTCAAGCTCGACGAAATCATTGCTGAAGGACAGACCGTCGCGATCGTCGAAGCCTAGATCTTCCGCGATCATACTTTTGTTGCGCGACAATCTGTCCGCTGTCGCGACCGCCACGCAGGCGGCCGCGCGTTGCCATCGCGAAGCGGCGATGACATGATCTTTTTCAATAAAAGTTTCGTCTCGCGAAACAAATTGGGGGAAATATGATCCGTCGGCTGATGAATTTCGCAACCGTCGCCTTGGCAGGCATCGCGTTTGTGGGACCCACCCCGGCCGCAGCCGACGACGTCAAGCTGCCACCGACCATCGCCGTCACCGCCTATGACACGGGTACCGCTGGATTCAACATTGCGGTCGGCGTCGGCAAGATGATGAAGGACAAATACGGCACCGACGTCCGCGTGCTGCCGGCCGGCAATGACGTGGCGCGGCTGGCGCCGCTACGGGCCAAGCGCGCCGTGATGTCGGCGATGGGATCGGGTACGTATTTCGCGCAGGAAGGCGTGTTCGAATTCGGCGCCAGGGAATGGGGTCCGCAGGCGCTGCAAACGTTGCTGTCATCGATCGACTGTAACGCCGGCGCGCTCGCCGTGGCGGGTGATGTCGGGGTGAAGGAGCTTCGGGATCTCAAGGGAAAACGGGTCGGCTTCGTCGTCGGCTCGCCCGCACTCAACCAGAACTCGCTCGCCTATCTGGCGTTCGCCAATCTCAAGCAAAGCGACGTCAAGATCGTCGAATTCGCAAGCTACGGCGCAATGTGGAAGGGCCTGATCAACAACGACACCGATGCCGCCTTCGGCACCACGATTACGGGTCCTGCGAAGGAAGCCGAGACGTCGCCGCGTGGCCTGGTCTGGCCACCACTGCCCGCCAAGGATAGCGCGGGATGGGAACGGCTCAAGAAAGTCGGCACCTACTTCTTCCCGCAGCTTGCCACTTGCGGCGCAGGGATTTCTCCGGAGAAGCCGATCGAACTCGGCAACTACCCCTACCCGATCTTCGTCGCCTATGCCTCGCAACCGCTGGATCAGGTTTATCCGATCGCCAAGGCGATGATCACGGGTTACGACGCCTACAAGGATTCCGCACCCGGCGCGGGCGGCCTCGCCGCCGACCGCCAAACCAAGAACTGGGTGGTGCCGGTTCATCCCGGCGCGGTGAAGGCGCTGAAAGAGGCCGGCCGGTGGACCGCCGAGCAGGAAACCTGCAACAACGATCTCATCAAGCGCCAGGAAGTGCTGGCGGCCGCGTGGTCAGCGTACGGCAAATCCAGCCCGCCCGCGGATGACAAGGCCTATCTCGAAGGCTGGATGAAGGCGCGCGCCGCGGCGCTTGCCAAAGCCAATATGCCGAACGGCTTTGACCAATAGCCGTCATTGCTGCGCCGACCGATCCGAAGGCGAACACCATCTTTTTGGGGTAAATGATGTCACCTTCTGCGTCCGATACCGCGACGGCGCCCGCCAAGCGCATTGAATTCGAGGATCCGCACGCCGGTATCGGCAATCTGCAGGAAGCCGAAGTCACGCGGGTGCGGACCTTGCGCGGCGGATGGCGCTGGGCGCTGGTGGTGGCGACCGCGGCCACGATTCTTTTGTGCATCAACCAGCAATTCTCGCTGCGCTTCTTCATCGACTATACCCAGCTCAACACCGAATATTTCTATCTCCTGATTGCGCTGATGCTGCCCTTTACGTTCCTGATCTTTCCGGGAACGGAAACCGCGCCGCTCGACCGCATCCCCTGGTACGATCTGCCGCTGTTCGTCGCGACCTTTGCCGCCTCGATCTGGCTGATGCTCAATGTGCGCAAGGCCGCCCAGTTCGGCTGGGAATCCGACGGCGCGCCGCAGAACGTGATCGCGGCCGGCCTTGTGATGTGGTTCGTGCTGATGGAGGCGCTGCGGCGCACTGGCGGCTGGAGCCTGCTGCTCAGCGTGCTCCCCTTTACCGTCTATCCTCTGTTCGCAGAGGCCAGTTGGCTCGGACCGTTCCGGGGCTCGCAGCTCACGCTGGATCAGACCACGGCCTATCACGTGCTGTCCGGCGAGAGCCTGCTCGGCATTCCCATTCAGGCCTTCGCCGACACGGTGATCGGCTTCCTGGTGTTCGGCACCGCGTTGATGATGACCGGCGCCGGCAAGTTTTTCATCAATATCGCATTCGCGCTGTGCGGGACCTTCCGCGGCGGCGCGGCGAAGGTCTGCATCTTTGCCTCTGGCCTGCTCGGCATGATGTCGGGCTCGATCATTTCCAACGTGCTGACCGCGGGCACCATGACTATTCCGGTCATGAAAAAGAGCGGCTTCCGCGCCTCCTACGCCGGCGCGATCGAGGCCTGCGCATCGACCGGTGCGGTGCTGGCGCCGCCGGTGATGGGCGCCACCGCGTTCGTGATCGCGCAGTTCCTCAATGTCAGCTATGCCGACGTCGCCATTGCCGCCATCATTCCGGCGGCGCTGTATTATGTCGGCCTGTTCATGCAGGTCAACTCCTACGCCGCCCGGCACGGACTGAAGGGCATACCACGCGCCGAACTGCCGAAGATCATGGATACCATCAAGGCCGGCTGGTACTACATCTTCGTCATCGCACTGTTGATCGTGATGCTGCTGTATTTCAAACGCGAGAGCCACGCGCCGTTCTATGCGACCGCGCTGCTGCTCGTGCTGAATCAGGCATTCTCCAGGGACACGCGCTGGACGCCAACGACGATCGCCAAGTTCCTCGAAGTCAATGGCCGCACCTTCGTTGAACTCGTCGGCATCCTCGCCGGCTGCGGGCTCCTGATCGGCGCATTCTCGATGACCGGCGTGGTCTCGAGCCTCGCCAACGATCTGTTGCGGATTGCGGGTGACAATCCGTTCCTGCTGCTCGGCATGTGCGCCTTCACCAGCCTCATTCTGGGCCTCGGGCTCACGACCACGGCCTGCTATATCTTCCTCGCCATCCTGGTGGCGCCGGCGCTGGAAAAACTCGGCCTCAACCGCATGGCCGTGCACATGTTCATCTTCTATTGGGGCATGCTCTCCTCGATCACGCCGCCGGTCGCGATCGCCTCCTTTGCCGCAGCCGGCATTGCCGGTTCGCCGGCGATGAAGACGGGATGGGAATCGATGTGGGTCGGCAGTATCATCTATTTCATCCCGTTCTTCTTCGTGCTGAACCCCTCGCTGGTGCTGCAGGGCCCAAGCCCGTACCTCGAGGGGCTCGGGCTGATGGTGCTGGCGGGTTTTGGAACGTTGTTCATCTGCGGCGGCATTCAGGGCTATCAGGCCCTTGTCGGCGATCTCCGGGGTGCCGGCGTGCTTGAATGGCCGCTGCGGGTGCTGCTGGTAATCGGCGGTTTTGTGGTGGCAACCCCCGGCGGCGGAATCATGCCGCTGTCGCAGATGCAGGTCACGCTGCTTGGCCTCGCCATTCTCGCGCCGACGGTCCTGATCGCAATGCTGCTGATCCGCCGCCAAACTCTGGTGCCGAACCAGTTGCGCGCCCCGTAATTGCGCGGCAAAACTTGGGACGATGAAAGTATCGCCCACCGGCGCCCCGGCCTGGACCCGTTCGAAACCGCCCTTGTTGCGGTTCCTGAACGCCTGTCACGCGGATTGTCTCGCCGAGACCAGCGGCGCGGTCGCCGATTACATCCCTGAACTCGGCAAGGCCGACCCCGCCCATTTCGGTATCAGCCTTGCGACCCTCGACGGCCACGTCTACGAGGTCGGCGACACCCAGGTCCCTTTCACCATCCAGTCGATGTCGAAACCCTTCGTGTTCGCGCTGGCGCTGGATACGCTGGGCGCCGCGCGCGTCGAAAGCGCGATCGGCGTCGAGCCCTCGGGCGATCCCTTCAACTCGATCCGCCTCAACGCCGAGAACCACCCGTTCAATCCGATGGTGAATGCCGGAGCGATCGCCTGCTCCGGGCTGATTTACGAAGCCAAGGGCAGTGGCGCGTTCGAATATATCAGGCAGGCACTGGGACGGTTTGCCGGACGCGAGCTCGACGTCGACGACGCGGTTTATTCATCCGAGAGTCTGACCGGCGACCGCAACCGCGCGATCGGCTATCTCTTGCGTACCAACGCCGTCATCAGGGACAATGTCAGCTCGGTGCTGGAAGTCTATTTCCGGCAATGCGCGATCCTGGTAACGGCCCGCGACATCGCCGTGATGGCCGCGACGCTGGCCAACCGCGGCATCAATCCCGTGACCGGCGAACAGGTGATGACGCCCTACGCGATTTCGCGGACGCTGTCGGTGATGACCAGTTCCGGCATGTATGATTACGCCGGCGAATGGATTTACCGCGTTGGTATTCCAGCGAAGAGCGGTGTCGGCGGCGGCATCCTGGCCGCGCTGCCGGCACGGCTCGGGCTCGGCAGCTACTCGCCAAAGCTCGACAAACACGGCAACAGCGTACGCGGCATCAAGGTGTGCGAGGCGCTGTCGGCGCATTACGACCTGCACATGCTCAACCGCAGCGACAACGCGCGCAACGCCATCATTGCCGATTATGATATCGGCGAAAACCCGTCCCGGCGCAGCCGCCGGCCGCATGAACAGGCGATCCTTGCCGCGCACTGCCAGGATGTCCGCGTCATCGAGCTGATGGGGACGCTGTCGCTGTCGAATGTCGACTATGTCGCGCGTCAGCTGGTGGCGAGGCCGCGCCCGCAATTCGTCATTTTCGATTTTCGCCGGGTAACGTCCATGACCCCAGCAGGCGCCCGCCTGCTGGCCGAGGAATTTCGCGAACTGGCAGCCTTTCATGTTACGGTGATCGTGTCCGGCATCAAGCGTGCCGCCGTGGAGTGGAAGCCGATCGCGGACGAGACCGGCAGCCTGTCGAACATGCGATACTATTTTCTCCTCGACGCCGCGATCGAATGGGCGGAAGACCAGGTGGTTTATCGCCATGGCGGGTCGATCGACTTTCTCGAAATGACGGAACTGTTCGAACAACCGCTGCTAGCCGGGCTGACGGACAAGGAACTAACCGATCTCGCCGCTCTCGGCGCGGTCAGGACCTATCGGGCGGGTGAAAAGATCATCAAAGCCGGCGATCCCGCAACCTCGCTGTTCTTTCTCCGCAGCGGCGTGGTGCACGTCACCCTGCCCGATGGCATCCGGCTCGCGACGCTGACCGCCGGCATGGCGTTCGGTGAAATGGCGTTGCTGGAGCCCACTCGCTCCGCGGACGTGCTCGCCGACGCGGCCGCCACCGCCTTCGAGGTGCCGCTTGGCGAATTCGAGGGTTTCCGCAAGCAGCATCCGCATGCCGGCGAGCGGATCATGCGCAACCTCGCGCAATTACTCGCCGACCGCCTGATCCTCGCCAACGCCAAGGTGAATTTGCTGACGTCGGGCTAGGGGGCCCGGTCGATCAGGATTTGCCCCGCCCGTTCTTCTCGCCGGCGCGGCGCAAGGCTTCGGCGAGCGCTCCGCCGCCCTTCCCCTGCGGCTTGCGTAGCGGCTGTGACGCCATCGACGCCTTAGGAATGTCGCGCGTTTTTTCCTTCGCGGGACCCCTGCCCTTGGTGCCGACCTCGTCATCGAGGCGCAGCGTCAGCGCGATCCGCTTGCGGGCAACCTCGATCTCCAGCACCTTGACCTTGACGATGTCGCCCGGCTTCACCACCTCGCGCGGGTCCTTGATGAAGGTCTTCGACATCGCCGAGACATGCACCAGCCCGTCCTGATGCACACCGATGTCGACGAAGGCACCGAACGCGGCAACGTTGGTCACGGTACCCTCCAGGATCATGCCGCGCTTGAGATGCTTGATTTCCTCAACACCCTCCTTGAACACCGCGGCCTTGAAGGCCGGACGCGGATCGCGGCCGGGCTTTTCCAATTCGCGCAGGATATCGGTCACCGTCGGTAAGCCGAAGGTGTCGTCGACGAAACTCTGGGGCTGCAACTGGCGCACGATCTCGGCATTGCCGATCAGCGCCTTGATGTCGCTTTTGGTGGCGGTAAGAATCCGCCGCACCACCGGATAGGCCTCTGGGTGCACGCCGGAGGCATCGAGCGGGTCCTCGCCGTCATTAATGCGCAGGAAGCCGGCGCATTGCTCGAACGCCTTTGGCCCGAGCCGCGGCACTTCCTTCAGGGCTTTCCGCGATTTAAACGGGCCGTTGACATCGCGATGCTGCACGATGCTTTGCGCAAGTCCCGCGCCGATGCCCGACACCCGCGCCAGCAGCGGCGCAGACGCCGTATTGGCATCGACGCCGACCGCGTTGACGCAATCCTCGACCACAGCATCGAGCGAGCGCGCCAGCTTGGTCTCGCCGAGATCGTGCTGATATTGCCCGACGCCGATCGCCTTGGGATCGATCTTCACCAGTTCGGCCAGCGGATCTTGCAGACGCCGCGCGATTGACACCGCGCCGCGCAAGGTGACATCGAGCTCCGGCAATTCCTCGGAGGCAAAGGCCGAGGCCGAATAGACGGAAGCGCCGGCCTCCGAGACCACGATCTTCGACATTTTCAGATCCGGCAGCAGCTTGACGAGGTCCGTCGCGAGCTTGTCGGTCTCGCGCGAGGCGGTGCCGTTGCCGATCGCAATCAGATCGACGCGGTGGGTGACCGCCAGTTTGGCGAGCGTCGCCAGCGCCGCGTCCCATTGCTTCTGCGGTTCGTGCGGATAGACCGCTGTGGTCGCCACCACCTTGCCGGTGGCATCGACGACCGCAACCTTGACGCCTGAGCGATAACCGGGATCGAGCCCCATGGTGACGCGGGCACCGGCGGGAGCAGCCAGCAACAGGTCACGCAAATTCGAGGCAAACACGCGCACGGCCTCGGTCTCGGCCGCGGTCCACAGACGCATGCGCAGGTCGATGTTGAGATGCACCTGGACCTTGGTCTTCCACGCCCATCGCGCCGTCTCAACCAGCCAGCGGTCACCGGGACGACCCTGGTCGGAAATGGCAAAGCGCTGCATAATCTTCAGCTCATACTGGCTCGGCACGTTCGCAACCGGAATCTCCGCATCCGGCAGGATCTGCAGTTCGAGGATTTCTTCCTTCTCACCGCGGAACAGCGCGAGGATGCGGTGCGACGGCAGCCTGTGCAGCAGCCCGCTAAAATCGAAATAGCCCTGGAATTTCTCGCCTTCGGTCTTCTTGCCCTTGCGCACGGTCGAAACCATCAGCCCGCTCGACCACATCTCCTCGCGCAGCCTTCCGATCAAATCGGCGTCCTCGGCGAAGCGTTCAACCAGAATGGCGCGCGCGCCGTCGAGGGCGGAGGCAACGTCGGGTACCTGTTTTTCGGCATCGACGAAATTTTTCGCCACACTTTCCGGCTTGTTTTGCGGCTGCGTCAGCAACAGCTCGGCCAACGGCTCGAGCCCGGCTTCCTTGGCGATTTCGGCTTTGGTGCGGCGCTTCGGCTTGAACGGCAGGTAGATGTCTTCCAGGCGGCCCTTGCTGTCGACGGCAAGGATCGCCGCTTCCAGGGCGGCATCGAGCTTGCCCTGTTCACGGACCGAATTGAGGATCGCGACGCGCCGCTCTTCAAGTTCGCGCAAATAAGTCAGGCGCTCTTCCAGGTTGCGCAATTGCGTGTCGTCCAGCCCGCCGGTGACTTCCTTGCGGTAGCGCGCCACGAACGGGACAGTGGCGCCGCCGTCGAGCAAGGCCACCGTCGCCTCGATTTGCTGCTCGCGAACGCCGAGTTCTTCCGCAATCTGCCGATTTATATTTGCCACACGACCTCTTTTCGGACTGGCCGCGGCAAAATGACAACCGCGGGGAGCCGCTTATGGACTATCACAGATCGGGATATCAACCCGCCACGGCAAAGAAATTGATCTGTGGATCGACACGGCTCAGTGCCGGATTCGTTTGACCAAACCCAAAGCATTTATTGCGGGACCACATTAGGGTGGATCGGTGGCGCAGGAGTGTGTAGACGGACGCTTCTTCAGCAGCGAGCCTCCCGGTTTCAGCACCCTGGCCATCTCGTCGATCGCCGCTCTGAAATCGGCGATATCGATAAGTGTGAGATAGCTGACGACGAGATCGAAACTGGCTGCTTCGAATTCAAGCTCCCCAGCCTCGCCGAGGCGATAGTCGCCGGACGGGTCGCGTTGCCTCGCCGTCTCGATCAACGGACCGGTTGGATCGATCCCGGTCGCAGCCAAGCCGGCGGCACTCAGCATCCTGCAAAAACGGCCCTCGCCGTAACCAACATCTAACGCACGCTCGAACCGGCCTTCTGCAACGCGGCAAAGCATGACGGGGTCGAGCACGTGCTCTCGCGCCCAATCTCCGCGCTCGCCCATGGAGTCGATCCAGGCTTGCGCTGAAAGCTCCCATCCGTTGCTCACGATGGTACGCGCACCCAATGCGTCGTTAAAGCTGACAACAAGCTGGTCCGGCCGCTCACACCACCTCCGTCACCGGCTGCATGTCGATGGCAAACGTCTCCAGGAACTTCGACGTCATGATGTAGAAGCCGACCGAGAGCTGCAGTTCGACCAGCGCGGCAGCTGTCAGTTTTGATGCGATGGCGTTGAAAGTCGCGTCGGTCGGCCTGTGGAGCTTGACGATTTCATCGGTGAAGGCGAGCGCGGCGCGCTGCACCTCGTTGAAGCATGTGGCCGCCTGCCAGTTCTCAAGCGCCTCGTTCTGTTCGTCGGTCACGCCCACATTCTTTCCGATCTGCTTGTGGGCGACGATCTCATAGGGCGCTTCGCACAGGATGCCGGTGCGGGTGATGGCGAGTTCGCGCACGATCGGATCCAGTTCGCCCTTGTGCCTGATGGCGCCGCCCAGCCGGCAATATTGCTCGAAATGGCTCGGCGAATGCGCCATCATCCGCAAGATATTGGCATTGCGGTTCTTGCCGAGGATTTCGCGGGTACGATCGTTGGCTCTGGCGGGGTCGCTGTATTCGATGCGGGCCATCTATCTTCCTTGGGTTATTCAGATTTTTCGACGGCGAGATCATGCCTTGCGGCCACCCCCGGATCAACCCTGTGCCGGGCGCAACAAGCGGCCGGAATAACTCACGGCGCTGTGTGTTTAGCCGGTAGCACGATCCGACTATATTCCGTCGCACGACGATTTAAGGGGGCAAGGCCATGATCCGCATCCTCGCGCTGTTGCTTCTGCTCTTGTTTACGGGAACCGCGCATTCCGCACCGATCGACAACAGTGACGGTTTCTGGAGCGAGTGGAGCGATGCGACCTTTGCGAGGGCGGCGCGCGAAAAGAAATTCGTGATCATGTCGCTGCAGTCCTGGTGGTGCCGCTGGTGCCACGTGATGAACCGCGAGACCTGGGCGAACGCGCAAGTTCGCGGTATTCTCAAGGACAAGTTCATCCCGGTTTATGTCGATCAGGACAGCCGGCCGGATATTTCCCAGCGCTACGAGCGCTGGGGCTGGCCCGCGACCATCATCTTCGCGCCCGATGGCACCGAGATCGTGAAGCTCCGCGGCTTCTATTCGCCGCAGTTCTTCAACCCGATCTTGACCGCCACGATCGATGATCCCTCGCCCGTGGTCTATCCCGACGCCGGCGGCGCCGAACGCGAACGCACGCTGGCAACGGGGCTGACGGACGCGCAACGGCAGGAAATCCTGGCCTTCATCGATCAGGCCTGGGATGGGCAATACGGCGGCTGGAGTAAGTCGAAATTCGTCGATGGCCAGATGCTGATCTGGGCGTTGCAGCGCGCGCGGCAGGGCGACGCCAACAACGAGGCGCGGATCAGGAAAGTGCTGACCCTGATGGCCGAGACCATGGTCGACAAGGCCACCGGCGCTATGAACCAGGTCAATCTGAAGCCCGACTGGTCGGAGCCGGCGCGGGAATTTCCGATGTTCGCGCAGGAGGCCGGGCTTGCCGCCTATGCGCGGGCCTGGACCATGTTCGGAGACCCCGTCTATCGGCAGGCCGCCGACCGCATCTACGGCTTCCTCAAGAATACCATGGCCGCGCCCGGCGGCGGGTTTTATGCCTCGTTCGGCATGAGCGAGGGTGAGCCCGGCGTCGACAAGCGGCAATATGCCCGCGAGACCGCACAGGCAATCGCGGGATTGCTCGCATACTACGACGCAACCGGTGTGGCCGAAGCGCGGGAGCTTGCGATCGACGGGGCGCGCTGGGCGCTCGCCAACCGCGCGATGCCCGGCGGCGGCTTCCGTCACGCCGAACAGGACAAGGGTGGGCCATATCTGGCCGACAACGTCGAGATGGCCAAGGCGCTCTTGGCGTTGCACCGCTCGACCGGCGAACGCGAATGGCTTACGCACGCGCAGGCCACCGCCGACTTCATCGCAGAAACCTTCATCGATCCTGCGACCGGCGGATTCATTGCCTCTGCCTCGCCCGACGCGCAACAGCTGACAAAGCCGATCAAGCAGCGCGAGGACAATGTCACGGCGGTGCGGATGTTCAGCCTGCTGTCATCTTACACCGGTGAGGTCCGCTTTCGCGAAATCGCCGAGGCCGGCATGGGCTATCTGACCTCGTCGCCGATCCTCGACGCTTTCGGCTTCCTGCCCGACGTGCTGCTCGCCGAGGACGAACTGCGCAACGAACCGGTTCACGTCACCATTGTCGGCGCCAAGGACGATCCGCGATCGGCGGCGCTCTATCGCGCCGCGCTCGCCTACCCGCTCGCCAACAAACGCGCGGAATGGTGGGACAAGCGGGAAGGCAAGCTCGCCAATATCGACGTCGACTATCCGGATTTTCCCGATGGGCCTGCGGCGTTCGCCTGCACCTCGACGTTCTGTTCCTATCCGGTGACGGAGCCTGCCGCGATCCCGGCGCAACTCGACAGTCTGAAGCGCGCTCGGAAGCTTTGAGCACGCGTTGTTCAGAAAACGTCACCCCACGCGCAAAATCCGGCTGCGCGTGAGACAAAATGCCGCCGTATTGCTGTTCGAACTTGGTACGGTCGATATTCGCTGAGTGGGGACTCAAACAAAAGCGAATACTCGTCGCGGGGTGTTCCGAGTAAAAACAACTGAGCCGTCAGGCCCTTCCGGGCAACGATGACTCATGCCCAAGTCTAGGGAGACACCATGAAGGAAGCCACCAAAAGGGCGGCCTCGGAGGCGCTTGCGCAAATGCTGGCGGTGACGGCAATGCTCGTCATCGCCAGTGTTATTTTCTACTGGCGCTAACGCCGGCACTTGTGAGTAAAAACGCGACGAAGCAATCCAGCCTTTGACCGTTCCGCGTAGCTCTGGATTGCTTCGCTGCCTCGCAAAAATCATTTCGCTTTCGCAAAATATGGAACCAGCCTTCCCGCGAATGGCTGATAGTGCGCGGTGACCTTGTCGCCGATGGCGAGGTCGCTGTCGCCATGGGCCATCATGCGGAAACCCTCCGGCGTATCCACGAGCACGATGTTGTAGGGCACATGCGCGCGGGTCTCAGGCGTCGCCGCGCGGCACACCAGCGAGGTCGCATAGACCATCCCGGCGCCGCTGGCAGGTTTCTCCACCGGGTCCGGCGCACCACAGGCCACGCAAAAGCTGCGGTGGAAATATTGCGCCTTCCCGCAAGCGGTGCAGGATTGATAGACGATGCCTTGCTCGCCCTTGGTCCAGTCTGCGAGTTTGCCGCTCATCGTACCCGCTCCAGGAACATGCTGACATGGGACGACAGCACGCCGCCATCGCCATGCAGCAGCGCGAGCGAGGCGTCGCGAACCTGACGCGCTCCCGCCTGCCCGGTCATCTGCAAATGGGTTTCGACCAGATGCGCCATCGCGCCGCCGACGCCGCAATGGCCGTAGCTCAATAACCCGCCATGGGTGTTGAGCGGCATCTCGCCGTCGCGGCCGAAATACCCTGCCCGCACCCGCGCGGCCGCCTCGCCACGTTTGGCAAGGCCGAGAGCTTCCAGCAGCATCGCCAGCGTGATCGTAAAGCTGTCGTAGACCGCAGCGTAGCGTACATCCGAGATCGCAACGCCGGATGCGGCTTTGGCTTTCGCGATCGCAATCTCGGCGCCAAGTTCGCTCAAGGCCGGCGCCGCGGTGACGTGCTGATGGGTATGTGCCTGCGCGCAGCCGCGGACGCGAATGCCGGCTGCACCGGTCGCCTCGCGGCTGATCACGAACGCCGCCCCGCCATCGGACACCGGGCAGCAATCCAGAAGCTTCAGCGGCATCGCCACCGGCTTTGAGGCCATCACATCGGCCACCGTGATCGGCTCGCGGAACTGGGCGCCGGGATGCGTCAGCGCATGGGCGCGCATCAGCACCGCGAACTCGGCGAGGTCTTGCTGCGTCACGCCATATTCGTGCATGTAGCGCGATGCGACGAGGCCGTAATAGGCCGGGATCGTCGGCCCCAGCGTCACCTCATAATCGGGATGACCGACCTGCGCCAGCGCCTGGATCGAGGCGTCGCGGCTCTGCCCCGTGAGCCGGTTTTCGCCTCCGACCACCAGCACATGTTTGACGACACCCGCCTCGACCAGATGATGCGCCAGCATGGTCATGGCAAGCCCGGTGGCGCCGCCGACCTGCACGGCATGGGCATAAGACGGCCGGATGCCGAAATGCTCGGCGAACACCGTCGCCAGCATGATGTGCGGCGAGACCGTGCTGTAGCCGCAGAGGATGCCGTCGATTTCCGATCGCATTAGCCCGGCATCTGCAATGGCCATCTCGGCCGCCTTGCTCATAAGATCGAGCGAAGAGGAGCCTTCGTGCTTGCCGTATGACGTCAGTCCAACGCCGGTGATGAAACTCATCTCAATGCGACTTCATGTCAGTAAGATTTGGGCAGGCCCAGCACCTTCTCGGCAATAAAACTGAGAATGAGCTGCGGGCTGATCGGAGCGATGCGCGGGATCAAGGATTCCCGCAAATAGCGTTCGACGTGATATTCCTTGGCGTAACCGAAGCCGCCATGGGTCATCACCGCCTGCTCGCAGGCGTGGAAGCCGGCTTCAGCGGCGAGATATTTTGCGGCGTTGGCGGCCGGCCCGCACGGCAGGCCCTGGTCATATTGCCAGCCGGCCGAGAGCACCATCAGCCATGCCGCCTCCAGTTCCATCCAGTTCTTCGCCAGCGGATGCTGGATACCCTGGTTCATGCCGATCGGCCGATTGAAGACGATCCGGCCCTTGGCATAGGCCGAAGCCCGCGACAGAGCGATCTGGCCGAGTCCCACCGCTTCTGCGGCGATCAGGATGCGCTCGGGATTCATGCCGTGCAGGATATATTCGAAGCCGCGGCCTTCCTCGCCAAGGCGATCCTCGACCGGTATTTCAAAATTCTCGAAGAACAATTCGTTGGAATCGACGGGCTTGCGGCCCATCTTCTCGATCTCATGCACGGCCACGCGCTTCTTGTCGAAGTCGGTGTAAAACAGGCTCAGGCCCTGCGTCGGGGTCTTCACTTCCTCCAGCGGCGTGGTGCGCGCCAGCAACAGAATCTTGTTGGCGACCTGGGCAGTCGAAATCCAGACCTTCTGGCCGTTGACGATATATTTGTCGCCCTTGCGCACGGCGCGGGTTTTCAATTGCGTCGTGTTGAGCCCGGTATTGGGCTCGGTCACCGCAAAGCAGGATTTGTCCGCGCCTGAAATGATCGGCGGCAGCATGCGCGCGCATTGTTGCCTTGTGCCAAATACGACCACCGGATTGAGCCCGAACACGTTCATGTGCACGGCCGACGCGCCCGACATGCCGGCGCCGGACTCCGAAATCGTCCGCATCATGATTGCGGCATCGGTGATGCCGAGCCCCGAACCGCCATATTCCTCGGGGATGCAGATACCGAGCCAGCCGGCGTCGGCGAGCGCACGGTGGAAGTCGGCGGGATAACCGCCCTCCTTGTCCTTCTTCAGCCAGTAGGCGTCGTCAAAGCGCGAACAGATTTTCCCGATCGCATCGCGGATCGATTCCTGGTTGGCTGACAGCGCGAAATCCATGTGTCTGTCCTATGTGTTGGGCGCGGCCCTGGTGACGCCGTCGCGAACCAATGCGGCAATCTCGTCCGGAGCGAAGCCAGCTTCCCGCAAGATTTCGGCGCTGTGCTCGCTGAGACGCGGCGCGAGCCGGGCGGTCTCTACCGGCGTTTTCGACCAGCGTGCCGACGGCCGCATATTGCGGATACGTCCCTCGGTCGGGTGATCGACGACGGGAGCGAAATCGGTGGCTGTGATGTGTGGGTCTTGTAACAGGCTCTCCAGATCATGCATCGGCATGACAGGAACGTCCGCTTTCTCCAGGAGAGCGCTCCATTCGGCGGTGGTTTTGGTCTCGAGGATACGCGCCAGCTCAGCATAGACGGTATCGATATTGGCGGCGCGGCCGGCAAAGGTCGCGAATTTGGGATTGCCGCGGAGATCGTCGCGGCCGGTCGCGTTGAAAAAGTTCTCCCACTGCTTGTCGTTGTAAACGATCACGCAGATATAGCCGTCCGAGGTCTTGTAGGGCCGCCGGTCCGGCGACAGATGCCGGGCGTAGCCACCCTTGTCGAGCGGCGGCTCATAGGTGAGACCGCCCATGTGATCGCCCATCACAAAGCTCGCCATGGTCTCGAACATCGGAATATCGACGCGCTGGCCGCGCCCGGTGCGGTCGCGATCGACCAGGCTGGCGCAGATCGCGCCCACCGCCGTCAGCCCGACAATGCGATCGACCAGGGCATTGGGAACATAACGCGGCACGCCGTCGCCGGTCTGCGCCATCAGCGCCGGCAGCGCGGTCGCGCCCTGGATCAGATCGTCGTAGGCGGGTTTGGCGGCATAGGGCCCGTCCTGGCCGAATCCGAACACGCCGGCATAGATCAGCCGCGGGTTGATGTTCGACACCACGTCATAGCCGAGTTGGAGCCGCGCCATCGCCTGCGGGCGCACATTGTAGACCAGCACGTCGGCGGAGGCGATCAGCCGCAGCACCGCGTCGCGCCCGGCCGGTTTCTTCAGGTCAAGGCAGATCGAGCGCTTGTTGCGGTTGGTGTTGAGAAATACCGGTCCCATGCCGGGATGCCGCGTCGGCCCGATCTGCCGCGTCACGTCGCCATCGAGCGATTCCACCTTGATGATATCGGCACCGTAATCGCCGAGCGTCTGGGTGGCATAGGGTCCCATCAGCACAGTCGTCATGTCGACGACCTTGATGCCCTTCAGAGGTCCCATGGTCCCATTCGCTCCCGGATGTCGTTATTCCCCGCTAGTAACGGGAGGTTTTCCGGAAGATCAAGGGCGCCGGGCGAATGGGCGTATGCGCCCAGTTGCCGACGACGTGGTGAGCATAAGGCTGCATTGATGCGATCTGGCATTGTGGCGGCTATTTATCCAACCGGGCGTCCCGCTCTTTGGTCAGCTTTTCCAGCTCTTCATTCTGCTGATTGATGCGTTCGGCAATGCGCTCTTCGTTCTGGCCACCTGAAGCACCGGCTGCTTGTTCTACCAGCTGCCGGATGTTGTCCTGAAGAATCGCGATCCGATTGTTAAGTTCGGACAGTGATAGCGACCTTTCATTGCTCATGATGAATCCCTCTGGCGGCGCCGATCGTGGCACCAACTGAAACGTTTCGTAGCGGCGGAGTCGTCGGTGGGTGCGGCACAAAGGCGCCTTTCCCCACCATACATTTCCCCGCTTCTTACTTCGCAGGCTCCAGCACCGAGACGTAATTCGCCACCGCAGCGCCACCCATGTTGAAGATGCCCGCGAGCTTGGCGTTCTTGAGCTGCATGCCCTCGGGCGCCTGGCCGACCAATTGCATCGCGCTCATCACATGCATGGAGACGCCGGTCGCGCCGATCGGGTGACCCTTGGCCTTCAATCCGCCGGACGGATTGACCGGCAGCTTGCCGTCCTTTTGGGTCCAGCCTTCCTTGATGGCGCGGGCGCCCTGCCCCCGCGGCGTCAGGCCCATCGCTTCATATTCGATCAGTTCGGCGACCGTGAAGCAGTCATGGGTCTCGACAAACGACAGATCGGACAGGCCGACGCCGGCCTGCTGCAGCGCGCGCTGCCAGGCCACCGTGCAGCCTTCGAACTGCAGGATGTCGCGCTTCGACATCGGCAGGAAATCCTGCGCGTGCGCGGTGGCACGGAAGTTCACGGCCTTGCCCATGGTCTTCGCGGTTTCCGAATCCGTCAGCACCAATGCAGCCGCGCCATCCGACACCAGCGAGCAATCTGTGCGCTTCAGGGGACCCGCGACGTACGGGTTCTTCTCGCTCTCGGAACGGCAGAATTCATAACCAAAATCCTTGCGCATCTGCGCATAGGGATTGGCGACGCCGTTCTTGTGGTTCTTGGCCGCGATCATTGCCAGCGCGTCGGACTGGTCGCCATATTTCTGGAAATAGCCTTGCGCGATCTTGCCGAACACCCCGGCGAAGCCGCCGACGGTGTCGCCATCCTCAGGCAGATAAGATGCCTTCAGCAGATATTTTCCGATCTCCGGACCCGGCGTCCGCGTCATCTGCTCGACGCCGACCACCAGCACGATCTTGGCCGCACCCGATGCGATCGCGCGGATGCCCTGATGCACGGCGGCCGAACCGGTCGCGCAGGCGTTCTCGACCCGCGTCGCCGGCTTGAAGCGCAGTTTCGGATCGGCTTGCAGCACCAGCGAGGCGGTAAAATCCTGCGGCGAGAAGCCGGCGTTGAAATGTCCGAGCACGATCTCGTCGACATCGTCTGCGGAAATGCCGGCATCGGCCAGTGCGTCGGTCGCCACCTTCACCACCAGGCTCTCAACGGTTTCCGCATCGAACTTGCCGAATGGCGTGTGCGCCCATCCCACGATGCTTGCAGTCATGGTGGTTCTCCCTGTTCCGGTTCGGACGGATTTGTAGCCTATTGGGAAAAATACTTCACGCCGGTTTCAGCAATTTCATGGTCCGCGCGCACATGGCGGTTATGCCGGCCCAGTTGCCGGACCGGATATCCGCGGCCGGGCAAAGCCAGGAACCGCCGACCGCCAGCACATTGGGCTCCGCCAGCCAGTCGGCCGCATTGGCTTCCCCAATGCCGCCCGTCGGGCAAACCCGGATGTTCGGAAACGGCCCCGCCAGCGCACGCAGTGCCTTGATACCGCCGGACTGCTCAGCAGGGAAGAATTTGACGAGGTCGAAGCCCGCCGCCAGCGCCTGCATCAGTTCGGACGCGGTTGCGATCCCCGGCGCAAACGGCAGATCGCTTGCGGCGGCGGCCTTCAGTAGCTCCGGCGTAGCGCCCGGGCTGATGCCGAATTTGGCGCCGAGCGCTTCGGTACGGGCGAGATCGTCCGCGTTCAGAATCGTGCCGATCCCGACGATCGCATCCGGCACCTCGGCAATCATGGCCTTGGCGGCCTCGATCGCAACCGGCGTGCGCAGTGTAACTTCCAGGACTCGAACACCGCCCCCAACCAGCGCTTTCGCCAGCGGCACCGCATGCTCCAACCGCTCGATCGTGAGCACCGGGATGACGGTGGCGGGCTTCATCAGCGCTGCGAGCTTTTCCTGTCGAGCTGTGACGTTCACGGTCATGGAGACGCCTTGCCAGAGGTTGCCGGTTTGCCAATGATATCCGATGGCATCGCCGCGCGCGGAATGATCGCGCCGGGGTGACATACCACAACGCCGGCCAGACCATGCCCGGCGCGTGCGGCTTCCACCGGGTCTTCGCCGGCAAGGCGGGCCGCAATATAGGCCGCCGCAAAACTGTCGCCGGCCGCGGTGGTATCGACGACAGGCTTGGTCACGGACTCAGCCTTGATCGGATGCGAAATACCGTCGAGACGAAGGATGCTCGCGGGATCTGAAAGCTTCAGCACGACCTCCCCGCCCGGAATGCGCGCCAGCAGGCTTTCGTTGGTTTCTCCGGGATAGAGCGGCAAGAGATCCTCGGTCGAAGCCAGTACGATATCGGCAAGTTCGAAGGCGTCTCTGAATACAGCGCGGGCCACATTCAGATCGGGCCAGCCACGGACGCGAAAATTGGTATCGAATGCAAAACGCGTCCCAGCTTCCCGTGCGCGCTTGATGCCTCCAAACAACCGCGCCCGACCGCTGTTACCGTAAAGCGACAGCGTGATCGCCGAGAGATAGACGACATCGTAGTTCGCGAGCGAATCCAGGATCTCCGAAGTCTCGGGCAAATCCATCAGGCGGCGCGCGGCGGCACTTTCGCGCCAGTGAAAGAATCGGCGCTCGCCCTTGTCGTCGGTCTCGATCATGTAGAGACCCGGCAATTTGCCCTTTAGCCGCATCACATGCTTTGTGCCAACGCCCTCTGCCGCCCAACCGGCGATCATCTCATCGCTGAGCGTGTCGTCGCCGAGCGCGGTGATGTAATCGGCGCCGGCGCCGAGCCGGGCCAGGTAGACGGCGGTATTGAGCGTGTCGCCGCCATAGCCGCAGGAAAACAGGCCGCGCTCGGCCTGCTTCAGTTCGATCATGCATTCGCCGATGCATGCAACGCTTGTCATGACCGCATCCATGCGGGATCGCTACAAGACACGCTAGCCCGCGAACTTGCCGCCGAGTTCATCCTCGATGTGAATCCGGATGATGTCGTCGAAGGTTTTCTCAGCCGTGGTGAAGCCGAGCTTGAGCGCGCGATCGGTGACGAAATCGCGCGGCCAGCCGCTGACGATGCCGATGATGGTCGGATCCGGCACGCGCTTGATGCGCGCGGTGACGTTCTTACCCGCCACACGATCGAGGGAGGCGATTTGTTCGCCGACGGTCGCCGACAGTCCGGGCATGCTGAGATTGCGCCGCGGACCCATGGCGTTGAGGTCCATGGTGCCGGCATGGATCAGGAAGCCGACGGCCGATTTCGGCGAGGCGTGCCAGTGCCGCACGTCCTCGGAAACAGGCAGCACGGCCTCCTCGCCCGCGAGCGGCTCGCGAATGATGTTGGAGAAGAACCCGGACGCTGCCTTGTTCGGCTTGCCCGGCCGCACGCAGATCGTCGGCAGGCGGATGCTGATGCCGTCCAGCAGGCCCTTGCGGGTATAGTCGTTGATCAGGAGTTCGCAGATCGATTTTTGCGTGCCGTAGCTCGTTAGCGGCGTATGGAAGAATTCATCGCCTATCTTTTCCGGGAATGGCGCGCCGAACACCGCGATCGAGGACGTGAACACCAGCCGCGGCTTGTAGCCGCCGCCGGCCGCTCGGATCGCGTCGATCAGGTACCGCGTGCCGTCGAGATTGATCCGGTAGCCCTTGTCGAATTCGGCTTCCGCCTCCCCCGACACGATCGCGGCGAGATGAAAGATGACCTCGGGCCGTTCAGCGATCAGCAGCGCGGCGGCGCCGGCATCGGCGAAATCGGACGCCACAACGCTGATCGGAATCGAGGTCGCGGGCTTGGCGGGCGCCACCACGTCCTGCAGCGTCATCCGGGAGATGTCTTGCTTGCCGAGACGGCCGTCGCGCAACAGCCGCTCGGTCAGTTTGCGGCCGACCATGCCGGCGGCGCCGAGAATCAGAATGTGCAAGACCCTTCTCCTCTTATTCGTTCTTAGATCCGGGCCTGCGTACTCACTCTTTCACGGCCCCCGTCATGGCCGACACATAATGCTCGACGAAGAAGGCGTAAAGGATAACCAGCGGCAGCGAGCCCGCCAGCGCACCGGCCATCAGCGATCCCCAGCGGTAAATATCGCCATCGACGAATTCGTTGACGATCGCAACCGGCACCGTCTTGTTCTGCACCGATTGCAGGAAGGTCAGTGCGTAGATGAACTCGTTCCAGCACAGCGTGAAGCAGAAGATGAACGCGGAGATCAACCCCGGAATCGCCAGCGGCAACACGATTTTGATCAGGATCTGCCAGCGGCTGGCGCCGTCGATCAGCGCGCACTCCTCCAGCTCGAACGGGATGGTCTTGAAGTAACCCATCAACAGCCAGGTCGAGAACGGGATCAGGATGGTCGGATAGGTCAGGATCAGCGCCATCGGCGAGTCGAACAGGCCGTACTGGAACACGACGGTGGCGAGCGGAATGAACAGGATCGACGGCGGAACGAGATAGGCGAGGAAGATCAGGCCGCCAACAAGGCTCGCACCCTTGTAACGCAGGCGCACGATGGCGTAAGCGGCGAGCACGCTGGCGATGATCGACAGGATCGTTGCGCCGACCGCGACGTACATCGTGTTCCAGAGCCAGTGCGGATAGTAACTCTCGAACAGTAGTTTATGGATGTGCTTGAACGTCGGATTCCAGGTCCAGAACGGATTGAACTTTTCAAGGTCGATTAGTTGCTCGTCCGGTTTAATGGCCGTCAGCGCCATCCAGTAGAAAGGAAACAGCAGGATGATCACGATGATCGACAACGGCAGATAAAGCGTCACCAGCCGGCGTGGCACCGACTGGAGGTAGCTCATGCCTTCGCTGTGATCGTCCATCGCAACCGTCGGCGAAGATCCCGACAGCACGGCTTTGAGGTTGATGGACCGAGTGGGCAGATCAGTCATTGTTTTCACCCTGCTGCCACTTGCGACGTTGCAGTCCGAACCATGACACCATGATCGCGGCGAGCAGGAACGGGATCATGGCACTCGAGATCGCGGCGCCCTCGCCCAACTGGCCCGCAATGATCGCGCGCTGATAGGACAAGGTCGCCATCAGATGCGTGGCGTTAACCGGACCGCCGCGCGTCATGGCCCAGATCAACTGGAAGTCGGTGAAGGTGAACAGCACCGAGAACGTCATCACAACTGCGATGATCGGGGTCAGCAACGGATAGGTGATGTGGCGGAACAATTGCCAGCGCGTTGCGCCGTCGAGCGTCGCTGCCTCGTAGAGCGAGGGCTGCACGGTCTGCAGGCCGGCCAGGAGCGTGATCGCCACGAACGGAACCCCGCGCCAGATGTTGGCAAAGATTACGCAGATGCGTGCCCAGGTGGTGTCGCCGAGGAAGTTGATATTGTGGTCGATCAGGCCGAGATGCTTCAGCGACCACGAAATGATCGAGAACTGGGAATCGAAAATCCACCAGAACGCCAGCGCCGACAGAACGGTCGGCACGATAAAGGGGATCAGGATCATGGCCCGCAGCATCGCTTTGAAGGGCATGTTTTCGTTCAGCAGCAGCGCAAGATAAAGACCGATGGCAAATTTGATGGCGCTGGCGATGAAGGTATAGAGCAGCGTGTTGAAGACCGAGAGCCAGAAGATCGAATTGTCCCAAAGCCACTCGTAATTTTCGGTGCCGATATATTGTCCGATACGGCCAATTTTTGTGTCGGTGAACGACAGCCAGATTCCGAGCCCCAAAGGATAGGCCAGAAAGAAGATCAGAAATGCCATGGCCGGCAGCATGAACCAGAAGCCGAGCCAGTTCCGGTTATGCTTCAGTTGATCCCATGCGTTCGCCTCGCGGATCTGCGACTTGGCGCTTCGTGGCGCGATTGCGATGTCAGCCATGGGCGATATCCGATTGGTTCCTGTTTGAGCAATATCTTGTCGGAAGACCGGTATCCACTTTTCCGGATCATGCTCGGGTCATTGGAGCGGGCGAAGGTCGCCCATCGCCCGCCCCAGTTCGATCAGCGATAAATTCGCTTCAGTTGCCGTTCGGCTTCCGCGACGGCGGTCTTGGCATCCTTGGAGCCCGTGCAATAGTTGGCGAACATGTCGACAACGATAAAGTCGGCGATTGCGGTCGCCGCCTTCTCGCCCGGCGTGCCGATGCCGGAGGCGGGAAGCGAACGCTTGCTGGCTTGGCTGTACACCCAGTTTTTTGGATCGGCGGTCCAAACTGGCGAGGAGTCATACGCATTGAGCGTTTGGGTCAGATAACCCCGAGATCCAGTCAGCCACTTATCGAAGTTTTCCTTTTCCAGCATGAAGGCGATAAAGGCTTTCGCGGCGTTCGGGTATTTGGTGAAGTTGAAGGCCAGGATCGGGAAGCAGAGCTGCAATTCGGTCGGCTTACCGATCGGACCGACCGGCATCAGCGCGTGATACGTGTCCTCGGCGATATCCTTCTTTGTCGGATCGTCCTTGGCGGCAACATAGATCGAGATGCCATTGTTGGTGCAATAGAGTTCACCCGCGAGGAACGCCTTGTTGTTGGACGAATCGTTCCAGGACGCGACGCCAGGAATGAAGGTATCGGACAAGGCCTTACAGTATTCCATCGCCTTCATGGTTTCCGGCGAGTTGATGATGACCTTGTCGTCCTTGTCGACTGTAAAGCCGCCATGCCCCCACAAAACCCAGTGCAGCCATCCGTTGGCATCCCCCGAGGCGTGGCCGAGCGCGAAGCCCGCCGGTGTATTGTTCGCCTTGAGCGCCTTGCACATCGCAAGGAAGCTCGGAAAATCCTTGGGGAATTCATTGAAGCCGGCCTTGTCGGTCGCCGACTTGCGGTAGTTCATGTAACCGCCGCCAGTGGCAACGGGAATACCAAGCCAGTCGTTGCCCTGCTTGCACGTCACTGCAGCCGCGTCAGTCCAGCCACCGTACTTTTTGCCGAGGTAATCGGCAACATCGTTCATCTTCACCACTTTGGTGGGGAAGAGCTGCGGCAGCGTATGCAGGCCCCAGACGAGGTCCATGCCTTGCCCTGTGTTGGCGGCCACGGAGGCCTTCGGCTGCAGGTCTTCGAAGGATTCCGAGAACACGTTCATCTGGGTACCAGTTGCGGTCTGGAACGCCGCCACCATCGCGTTGAAGGCATCGTCTTCCGACGGGACGAAGCGCTTCCAGCGCATCACCGTGAGCTTGGCGCCCGATTCCGCCTTCCACGGCGCGGCTTGCGCCCAGGCCTTGGCAAATTCCAGCAATGCCGGCCCGGTCAGTGCGCCCGCGGCAGCAAGCGCAGTCCCGCCCTGAAGCAGAGAGCGGCGAGTAAAGTCGTGCATAGTCCAACCTCCCTTTGATTTTTTTTGGTTATTGCTCAGCTATTCAGTCGCTTGCCCGTCGCCTCATCGAACAGATGAACGAGCGTCGGGTCCGGCTTGAGCCGGATCTTGTCGCCCGGACTGAATTCATGGCGCTCGCGGAACACGGCGACGACCTGCTCGCCGCCGATTTTGGCAAACACCTGGGTTTCCGAACCGGTCGGCTCGACCACGATGATCTCCGCCTCTGCACCGTCATCGGCGATGGTGAAATGCTCGGGCCGCACGCCATACACCGCAGGCTGCCCTTCGGAATTGGCCGGCGCCGATTTCAGCGGCAGCCTGACGCCGTTCGGACCTTCGAAGGAGGCCGCTCCATTCGACTTGACTTTGCCTTTCAGGAAATTCATCGCTGGCGAACCGATGAAGCCGGCCACGAACTGGTTGGCCGGCCGGTCGTAGAGCTCGAGCGGCGTGCCCATCTGCTCGACGATGCCCTCATGCATCACCACGATTTTGTCGGCCATGGTCATGGCTTCGATCTGGTCGTGGGTGACATAGACCGTGGTCGTCTTGAGCCGTTGATGCAGCTCCTTGATCTCGGTGCGCATGGCGACGCGTAATTTAGCGTCGAGGTTGGACAGCGGCTCGTCGAACAGGAACACTTGGGGATCGCGCACGATGGCGCGTCCCATGGCGACTCGCTGGCGCTGGCCGCCCGACAATTGCCGCGGATAGCGCTCGAGCAGCGGCGTCAGCGCCAGGATTTCCGCGGCGCGCTTGACGCCGGCGGAGATTTCCTCCGCCTTGGCGCCGCGCAGCTTGAGCGAGAAGCCCATATTGTCGGCGACCGTCATATGCGGATAGAGCGCATAGTTCTGGAACACCATGGCGATGTCGCGCTCCTTCGGCTGGACGTTGTTGACGACGCGCTCGCCGATCGAAATCGTTCCCGAGGTGATGTTCTCGAGCCCCGCGAGCATTCGCAGCAAGGTCGACTTGCCGCAGCCGGAGGGGCCGACGAGGACGACGAACTCGCCATCCTCGATCGGAATCGAGACGCCGTGCAAAACCTCGAAATTACCGAACGACTTTCGCACGTCGCGAATCTGTACCGACGACATCGGAATTCTCTCCCCTCGTTTTTCTGTTTTCTGGCGCCGTTTGCCGAAGGCCGGCGCCCTGCTGTCATTTTCGACTCTAATGCCGTCTGCCAAATTCGGCAGGCATTATCATCCGCAGTTTGGCGGCTTTTAGCAATGCGATGGTAGCGCTGTCAATAATTGTTCATTTGTCTAAGTCGTTGTGATAAGAGCGCGGAATGGGACGAAAACGCACCAAGTCGGGCAAAATCCGCCTCACCGAGGTCGCCAAGCTTGCTGGCGTGTCGCCGATTACCGCTTCCCGTTTCTTCCGAAATCCGGACGCGCTGTCGGTGAGCAAACGCGAACGCGTCGACAGCGCCGTGAAGGAACTCGGCTACGTACCAAATCTTGCCGCGCGGGCGCTTGCCTCGCACCGCACCGAAGTCATCGGTGTGGTGATCCCCTCGCTCACCAACAGCGTGTTCGCCGACGTCCTGCGCGGCATTTATGATGCATCGGAACAGAGCCGCTACAGCATCCAGTTGGCCAACACGCGCTACAGCATCCTGCAGGAAGAAAAGCTGCTGCGTCTGTTTCGGGCACAGAAGCCGGCCGGATTGATCGTGACCGGCATCAACCAGACCACAGAATCGCGTGCGGTGCTGGAATCGATGGATTGTCCGGTCGCGCAGATCATGGAGATCGGCGACCGTCCGGTCGACATGATGGTGGGCTTCTCGCATTACGACGCGAGTTTCGCCGCTATTTCACACATGCTCGAGCAAGGTTACCGGCGCATCGGATTTCTCGGCGCCCGCATGGATCCGCGCGTGCAGCGGCGATTCGAAGGCTACCGCGACGCGATGAAAGCGGCCTCGCTGTTCGATCCAAACCTCGTCGTCACGACGTCGGTACCCACCACCGTCACGCTTGGCGGAACGCTGTTCGCCGATCTCGTCGCCAGGACGCCGGATATCGACGCGGTCTTCTGCGTCAACGACGACCTTGCGCTCGGCGTGTTGTTCGAATGCCAGCGCCGCCAGATATCGGTTCCAGGCAAGATAGCGATTGTTGGCTTCAATGATCTGGAGTTCATGGCCGCGGCCGTCCCTTCGTTGACCAGTGTGCGCACGAACCGTTACGAGATGGGCCGGCATGCCATTACCATGGTGATCGACGCAATCGAGGGTCGCCGCCCGCAGGTGCCGGTGATCGACCTGGGCTTTCAACTGATGGTTCGCGAAAGCTCGATGCCGCAAACCGCGTGAGGGCCGCTTGTCACAGCGTTCACATCGCGCCGCCGAGAAAATGGTAGCGCTATCTTTTGGGTCGAACTAAGATCAACGTGCAAGGTCAGGAATTGGGTCGAGAGACCACCGATTGCAGCGGATGAAATTTTGAGCATGGTGGAAACCGCTGCCGTGATCTAAGCCGTCCCAGGGGTTTGTGGCGGGTTTGCCGAGGATTTTGCAGCAGGTTTGCAGTGCGGGAGGAACCAATGAAAAAAAGCGACAACAATATCGCCACCAACAGCAAAGGCCGCAAACTCCGCTCCCTTGAGTGGTTCAACAACCCACACAATCCGGGGATGACCGCGCTCTATCTGGAGCGCTACCTCAATTACGGCCTGACCCGCGAAGAATTGCAGTCCGGCAAGGCCATCATCGGCATCGCCCAGACCGGCAACGACCTGTCGCCGTGCAACCGCCATCACCTGGAACTGGCACAGCGGGTGCGGGAGGGTATCCGCGCCGCCGGCGGGATTGCGATGGAATTCCCCGTGCATCCGATCCAGGAGACCGGGAAGCGCCCGACTGCGGCGTTAGACCGCAATCTCGCCTATCTCGGCCTGGTCGAAATCCTGTTTGGCTATCCGCTGGACGGGGTGGTGCTGACCACTGGCTGCGACAAGACCACGCCGGCCTGCCTGATGGCGGCAGCGACCGTCAATATGCCCGCCATCGTGCTGTCGGGCGGCCCGATGCTGAACGGCTGGCATCAGGGCAAGCGCACGGGTTCCGGCACGGTGGTCTGGAAGGCACGGGAAGAGCTGGCTGCAGGCGAGATCGACTACGAGGAATTCATGAACATCGTGGCCTCCTCTGCGCCGTCGGTCGGTCATTGCAACACCATGGGCACCGCTTCGACCATGAATTCGCTGGCCGAGGCGCTCGGCATGTCGCTGCCGGGCTGTGCCGCGATCCCTGCGCCCTACCGCGAGCGCGGCCAGATCGCCTATGAGACCGGCATGCGTATCGTCGAGATGGTCTGGGAGGATCTCAAACCCTCCGACATCCTGACCCGCAAGGCGTTCGAAAATTGCATCGTGGTGAATTCGGCAATTGGCGGCTCGACCAACGCACCGATCCATATCAATGCGCTGGCGCGCCACATCGGTGTCGATCTGTCGATCGACGACTGGCAGAAGTACGGCCACGAAATCCCGATGCTGGTGAACATGCAGCCGGCTGGTTTCTATCTCGGCGAGGAATTTCACCGCGCCGGTGGCGTGCCTGCGGTGGTACGCGAATTGATGGCGCACAAGCGCATCCATGAAGACGCTATCACGGTCAACGGCCGCACCATGGGCGAGAATTGCCGCGAGGCCGCCAAGCCCGACGGTGACGTGATGTGGAGCTACGACAAGCCTTTGGTGAAGGACGCCGGCTTCCTGGTGCTGCGCGGCAATCTGTTCGATTCCGCGATCATGAAGACCAGCGTGATCTCGAAGGAATTCCGCGACCGTTATCTCAGCAATGCAAAGGACCCCAACGCGTTCGAAGGCCGCGCCGTCGTGTTCGAGGGCCCGGAGGATTATCACGCCCGAAATCGACGATCCCTCGCTCAATATCGACGAGTACTGCGTGCTGTTCATACGCGGCACCGGGCCGATCGGCTATCCCGGCGGCGCCGAGGTCGTGAACATGCAGCCTCCGGCGGCGCTGATCAAACGCGGCATCCTGTCCCTGCCCTGCATCGGCGACGGCCGGCAGTCCGGCACCTCGGGCTCGCCGTCGATCCTCAACGCCACGCCGGAGGCCGCCGCCAATGGCGGGCTTGCGATCTTGCGGACCGGCGACAAGGTTCGCATCGATCTCAACAAGGGCTCGGCCAACATCCTGATTCCGGATGCGGAGCTGAAAGAGCGTCACGCCGATCTCAAGGCCAATGGCGGTTTCAAGTACCCGGCGAACCAGACGCCGTGGCAGGAGCTCTATCGCTCGACGGTCGGCCAGCAAGCCACCGGCGCCTGCATGGAATTCGCGACGCGCTATCACGACATCGCGGGCAAGGTCGGCGTCGCACGCGATAATCATTAGGTAGTCACCGTCCTTCCGGGGCGCATCGAAGATGCGAGCCACGATGTGCACTTGCACATCGGGGAATCCATAACCACGATCGGGAGTATGGATTCTGGGCCCGCGCTTCGCGCGTCCCGGAATGACGAAAGGAAAGGACAGAAAAATGTCAGACCGCCTGAAAGACAAACGCGCATTCGTCACTGCCGCAGCCGTTGGAATCGGCCACGCCTGCGCAGTGGCTTTTGCGCGCGAAGGCGCCACCGTGTTCGCCACCGATATCGATGAAAGCAAGCTCGCAACCCTCAAGGGCGAAGGTATCGCCGAAGTCGCAAAGCTCGACGCGCGTGACAGCGCGGCGGTCGCAGCCATGGCCAAGCGCGTTGGTCAAACCGACATCCTGCTCAATGCCGCGGGCTTCGTGCACCACGGCACCGTACTCGATTGTTCCGACGAGGACTGGGATTTCTCGTTCGACCTCAACGTCAAATCGATGCACCGCACGATCCGCTCATTCTTGCCTGGCATGCTGGAGAGCGGCCGCGGCTCGATCGTGAACATCTCGTCTGCCGCCGGCGTGTTCAAGGCCGCGCCCAACCGCTACGTCTACGGTGCCACCAAGGCCGCGGTCGCGGCGCTGACGCGCTCGGTCGCCGCCGATTTCGTCGCCAGGGGCGTGCGCTGCAACTGCATCTGCCCTGGCACCATCGAGACCCCGTCGATGCTCGAGCGCGCCGCCGCCGCAGGTCCCAACGGACGCGAGATGTTCGTATCGCGGCAACCGATGCGCCGGCTCGGCACGGCGGAGGAAATCGCCGCGCTCGCCATCTATCTCGCCAGCGACGAAAGCGCGTTTACGACTGGTGTCGCCCATGTCATTGACGGCGGCTGGACGCTGTAAATCAAGGAATAGGCGCATGAACAAGATCGATCTGAACGGCCGCTGCGCCGTCGTCACCGGCGGTGCACAGGGTTTTGGTCGCGCGATCGCCGAGCGCTTTGTCGCATCCGGCGCCAAGGTTGCGATCTGGGACCACGACCTGCCGTTTGCCGAGAGGACCGCGAAGGAAATCGGCCCCGCCGTCACCGCCTTCGAGGTCGACGTCTCGGACCTCGCCGCCGTCGAAAAAACACGCGACGCGACGCTGAAGGCGTTCGGCAAGATCGACATCCTCGTCAACAATGCCGGCATTGCCGGCGTCAACAAGACGGTGTGGGAAACCGACCTCGAGGAATGGCGCAAGGTGCTGCGCATCAACCTCGACGGACCCTTCATCTGCTGCAAGGCAGTGGTGCCGGCGATGCTCGCGCAGAAATACGGCCGCATCGTCAATATCGCTTCCATCGCCGGCAAGGAAGGCAATCCGAACGCGGCGCATTATTCGGCCTCGAAGGCCGGCCTGATCGCGCTGACGAAGTCGCTCGGCAAGGAATTGGCACAACACGACATCCTCGTCAACGCCGTGACACCCGCCGCCGCCAGGACCGCGATCTTCGACCAGCTGACGCAGCAACACATCGACTTCATGTTGTCGAAAATTCCGAAGGCGCGCTTCGTGCTGGTGGAGGAACTGGCGGCGATGGTGGCCTGGCTGGCGTCGGAAGACTGCGCCTTCTCCACCGGAGCAGTGTTCGACATCTCGGGCGGCCGGGCGACGTATTGAAATGGGCATGATCCGGGAGGGTGGATGCCTGGCCGGCACGGTCCGGTTCAGGACCGAGGGCGAACCGCTCAATGTCCGGATCTGCCATTGCCGCGCCGCCAGAAGGCGATGGGCTCGCCGTTCTTTGCCCGCGCGGCGTTCGATCAGCGCGCCTTGACGGTGGAAGGCGACACCGCGTGCTATCCGTCGTCGGACGCACTCGACCGAGTGTTCTGCAAGGTCTGCGGCACAAGGCTGTTTGCCTGGCGCACCAACGGCACGCTGGTCGGTATAGCGCTCGCCACCTTCGACGACCGCAACGCCTTTGCGCCGACCGAGCACATCTTTGTCTCGGAGAAGATGGATTGGCTGCGGCTCGACGACGGCCTGCCGCAATACCAGGAAACGGTTCCCCAATGACGACGGCGTGCTAGGCTAACCTTACGCAGCGCAAAACCGGGGCCGATCGATTGAACATCTCATTATATGAAGTCTCGGTCTGGGTGTTGCCGCTCGTGATCGCCATCACCTTCCATGAGGCTGCCCACGGCTTCGTCGCGCATCGGCTCGGCGATAACACCGCCTGGCAGCTCGGCCGGGTCAGCTTCAACCCCTTCAAGCATATCGACCCTTTCGGCACCCTGATTCTCCCCGGCGTGCTGCTGCTGTCGCATTCCCCATTCCTGTTTGGCTACGCCAAGCCGGTGCCGGTCAACTTCCGCAATCTGAACCATCCCCGGCTCGACATGGTCTGGGTGGCGCTGGCGGGCCCCGCGACCAACATCATCCTGGCGCTGCTGGCGGCGTTTGCGTTCCACGCCCTGCCTTTGGTGCCCGCCAATACCGCGCAATGGATCGCGGACAACCTCAAAAACGCGTTCCTGATCAATATCGTGCTGGCGATCTTCAACATGCTGCCGATTCCGCCATTGGATGGCGGACGGGTCGCGGTCGGACTGTTGCCGCGGGTGCTGGCGTACCCGCTGTCCCGGCTGGAACCCTATGGCATGCTGATCCTGATCGGCCTGTTGATCCTGTTGCCGGTCGTCGGCGCGCAGCTTGGCCTAAATCTTGATGTTATTTCGGCGATACTGCGGATACTGACCGGCTATGTGATCCGCGCGCTTCTCTTTATCACGGGCAACGCCTAAACCTTAGATAGAGAAGGACCGGTCAGGGAACAGTTAGCTAGGGGCCATGGCAATAAAAGCCGCCGACATGTTGATCGCACGACGCGCCGACACCCGCGCGAGGGCAGATTTTGCGACCTGGAAAATGCTCGCCAAGCTCAACGGCGCCTCCGCCCTGCCCACCGAGGCGCAGAACTTCCTCGTCAGCTACAAAAAGATGCTCGAGAAGATGACGGACGCCGATGCTTCCGAGACGACGATCCAGCTGATGTACAAAAGCTATTACGCAGAGATGGGCGGTGCCGGAACGGCGCCCGAGATCCCTGCGCGCTCCGGCGACGGAGCCGCCGACACTGGCAACGTCACCGCCTTTCGCCGCCCGCCCGCCAAGCCGAAAGTGGCTGTAGCCGGACCAACGGCGAAACCGCGGCTTCCGGTAGCGCTGATCTTTGCCTGCCTCGTCGTGGTCTATGTCGGCATCCGTTATTATTGGCGGTAGCGGACGCCAGCGACATCGCGTCATTGCATCCCATCGCGCGTGAACGGCAGGCCTCGGCGCATCCGCCCCAATCTGCGCTCGGTCAGCTCTTTCCCTTGACCCGGAAGATCACGGGCAACGTAAAGCTCAGCCCCTCGTCGGCAACCAGCGGCGGAGGCTGCGGCACCGGGTCGGAACGCCGCACCATGGCGAGTGCCGCCTCGTCGAACGCCGTGTCGCCCGAGCTTTTTTCGATCGCGGTCGAGAGCACGTGGCCGAACCGGTCGAGCGTAAAACGAACGTAGATTTCCGCAGCCTTCTGCGAGCGCTCCGACGGATATCGCTTATGCTTGTCGAGATGGGCGATCAGTTCCTTCTGCCACGTCGCGCGCACGCGGCGCGAGGTCTCGCCGGTGCCAATCGCAGGCGCGATCGAACGCGGCCCTTCCGGTATAGCTTCGGAACTGGGCGTGGCCGTCGCTTCGGCCGCAACCGACTCGGTGGAAGCCGCCGTCGCCACCGCGGCGACCTTCGGATCGTCTTCCTTTGGCTTCTTCAACTCGTTCGGTGTCACCACCCGGTCGGGGTCCTCAGCCTCGGTCGGCGTATCCTTTGGCAGATCGGTTTCCTTGACCTCGGCCTTCTGCTCGGCAAGCTGGGGCGAAGCCATCGATGCATCGGTATCGGGACCCGCCGGCAAATCGGTCGCTTCATGGCGAACTGAGGCCAGCTCGATCCCGACCTCAATCGCATTCGCACCAAGCGCGTCGTCGGCCTCTTCGGTCTGCAAATGCGAAATCGCGAGCGCAGCACCGCCGACGTGAAGCACAAGCGCGCAGACGCCTGCGAAAATCCAGAGCCGCCGGGACGGCTTTTGTTCGTCGAGGTCAAACATATTCAGCCGTTCAAGGCTTCGGACCAGCCGGCGGCTCCTGCGCCGCCGCATCCGGCACTCCTTCGAGCGCCACCAGCTTGATCTTGGAATAGCCGCCGGCGCGCAATATCTCCAGCACGTCCATCAGCTCGCCATAAGGCACCGCGCGGTCGGCGCGCAGGAAAATGTAGTGATCCTTGCTGGCGTCCGCCATCGCATCGAGCGAACGCACCAGATCGACCCGCTTGACCAGGTTCTCACCGATCGCGACCGCCAGATCCGGCTTGATGCTGACGTAAGTCGGCTTGTCCGGCTTCTTCTGCGGGGTCGCCGTCGATGTCGGCAGATCTATCGGCAGGTCGACGGTCGATAGCGGCGCCGCCACCATGAAGATGATCAAGAGGACGAGAATGACGTCGATGAACGGTGTGACATTGATCTCGTGCGATTCCGCGAAATCGCTGTCATCGTCGAGGTCGGTGTCTGCGATCGACGAGCCCATCACCTACTCCGCCGCTGCGCGGGAGCCGCCGACGGAGCTGACATGGGTGCGGTCGAGATCGCGCGACAGCAACCGTCCCGCGGCACCCGAGGCACGGCTGACCAGCTCCATGTAGCCCTTGGTCACGCGCGCAAAGTGATTGTAGATGATCACGGCGGGGATCGCGGCGACCAAACCAAGCGCGGTCGCGAGCAGCGCCTCGGCAATGCCGGGCGCCACGACGGCGAGATTCGTCGTTTGCGATTTCGAGATGCCGATAAAGCTGTTCATGATGCCCCAGACGGTGCCGAACAGTCCGACGAAGGGCGACGTCGCGCCGATGGTGGCGAGCAATCCCATGCCGAGCCGGATCCGCCGCGCTTCCGCGCGCACGATCTCGCCAAAGCTCGAGGCCGCGCGTTCCTTGATGCCGGCGTCGCTCGATATGCCTGCCGACAAGCGCGCCTCACGCATGGCGGCCGCGAGCAATGACGACAGCACGCTGCCCTTGGCGCCGAGCGCGAATTGCGCTTCAGCAAGTGACCGGGCGTCGCCGATCTTGTTGAGCGCCGCGCGCATTCTGCGCTGAACGACGGACAGTTCGATCATCTTGGCGATGAAGATGGTCCAGGTCACCAGCGAGGCAAAAGCGAGACCGATCATGACTGCCTTGACCAGCACGTCCGCCGACTTGAACATAGACCACGGCGACAATTCGCGGAGTTCCGCGGCAGCCGCTTTCAACAGCTTGCCCTCCCGCTCGACCGGGGTAGCAGTGGCGTCTGGAGCGGGTGTTGCCGCAGCCGGTGCAACGGCCGCCGACGGCGCGGGAGCCTGAGCCGGCGCAATCGCCTGGGCCGGCACGGCCGGAGTAACCGGCTGCGCCGCCACAATGGAAGGCCCCTGCGGCACTGGGCGCTGTTGAGCTACCGCCGCGGAAGCGACGGCTGTCATCGTCAACGCTGTCAGCAATTTGAGAACGATTCTAAACATTGCCGCGCTTCATCCTTGGGGTCTATTGCCGATCCGTATCCGGTAGTGCCGGTCAATTTGACCGTTTCAAGGTCATTTCGCCGAAGAAAATCGCGAGATCGAGCCTTCGGTCAGTCTGTGCACCCGGAGCTTGCCGTAACACGCTCCGGGACCGGAAAAAAGGCGTAAGTCGTGCGGTTCACGCGATCGGCACTCGTGGATCTTCTGCCCTTCGTTCCCGCTCCCGATGGCTAGAATTTCGCGATCGCGGTGAGACGGAAGGTACGCGGCTGGCCCGGCGAGATATTGTTGTTGGCGTCGGCGGTGGCCCAGTAACCCTTGTTGAAGATGTTCTCGATGTTGAGTTGCATTTTCCAGTGTTCGCTGAGCTTTGCATAAACGGCGGCATCGACGCGCACGAAGCCGGGCAGCCGCACCGTGTCGTCGGAAGAGGCAAAAGAATCCGAGAAATAGATGACGCCGAGAGCCGCCGACCAGATCGGATCGATCTGGTATTTGTTCCACAACGAGAACTGATTGTAGGGAACGAGCTGAACGCGGTTGCCGGCAACGATCGTCGGGGACGTGTCGCTGGTGATGCGCGCATTGGTATAGGCGTAGCCGAACGAGGACTGCCAATCCGGCGTCACATAGCCGGTCAAGGCGCTCTCGAACCCGCGTATCTTGTGCGAGCCGCTCGGGAAGAAAAGCCCGTTGCCGCTTGGGTCGGCGATCGGCACGTTGGTGCGAATGAGTTCGTAGGCCGCGGCCGTGAACAGCAATTTCGGATTGATATTCCACTTCGCACCGATTTCGGTGTTCTCGAATTTCTGCGGCTGCAGGATCAAAGTGCCGGGGCTCAACGCGCTAAACTGATCGCCTGACGCCGGCAGATAGGAGATGCTCCAGGCCGTATAAAGCGACACAGTGTCGATCGGCTTCACGATGACGGCCGCACGCGGCGATACCTTCTCGTCGACCCGGTTGCGCTGGATGTTGGTGTTCTGGTCGAGGGCGGACAGATCGAAACTGTCGTAACGCGCGCCCACCAGGAATTGCAGCCAACGCGTCACCTCGATCTGGTCCTGCACGTAGCCTGACGCGATGTTGAGCCGATACTTGCTGTTGGCGTCCGTCGCGAGATGTCTGAAGACCACCGGCCCGAAATAGGTCGGGCTGAAGGGATTGACGATGTCGAACGGATTGTTCGCGTTGTTCGGAAAGACGCCGGAGTTGCGCAGTGACAGGCCGGTCTGACGGCCGAACTCGGTACCGAACGCGATCGTATGCCGCACCGGCCCCGTCACGGTCTTGTAGATGAAGTCGGTCTGGTTGAACGCGTTCTCTCGCGGCGTGTAGTTATTATAGGTGTTGAGCGTGAGCGTTGTTTGATTCGGTGTTACCGCTCCGCCACCAAGCGCGGCGGGGGCGCCGGTACCGCCAGGATATACGTTCTGGTATCCCCTGTTGTAATCGGCGTAGTACGACCCGTTCCTGACGGTCAATCCGTCACCGAAATCGTGCTCGATGATGGCCATGCCGGTCTGCACGTCGACATGCGCATAGTTGTAAAACGGACTGCCGAAGAATGTCGTTAGATTGCCATTCGGCGCGAACGGCTCGGTGGGATTGAAACGCGTCGCGCCGCCCGGAAGCCCTTGCGAGGGATTGCCGCGATCCGCCAGGCGGAAATCATGATAGACTTCATAGCTCAGCTTGATCTTGGTATCGTCGCTCGGCTTCAGCGTGACCGTGGGGTTGAAGCCATAGCGTTCGAAGTGGCCATACTGGCGGAACGTATCGCTGTTCTCATAAAAGGCATTCAAACGCACGGCGACGTTTTCATTGACGGCCTGTCCTGCGTCGAGGCCAACGCGCTTGTCGCCGTAGGATCCGGTCTGCAAGGCGGCCTCGTAGACCTTGGTGCCGTCGGCTTCCTTCAGCGTCCGGTTGACCAATCCGCCGCCGGCGCCACGGCCGAAGATTAGCGCGCTCGGTCCTTTGAGGATTTCAACGCTCTGCGCGTTGTAGAGGTCGCGGAAATACTGGACGTCGTCGCGAAACCCATTGACGAAGAAATTGGCGCTGGAATCGACACCGCGGATCACGAGTTCGTCACGGTTGCCCTCGCCCTGATGGATGGCGACGCCCGGAACGTAACGCGTCACGTCGGTCAGGCTCTGAAAGCCTTGATCCCTGATAAAATCCTTGGTCACAACAGCGACCGACTGCGGAATATCTAACAATGGCGTGCTGGTCTTGGTCGCAATCGACGTGCTGTTGGCGTAGATCCCGGTCGTGCCGGTACGCGCGTCCTGCGACTGACCAAAGCTCTTTGGCGCGGCCTGCGGTTCGGCCTGTCGCGCTGCTTGCGACCGGCGCCGGGACCCCGCGCGGTCGGCGGGTTGTGCCGGCGCTGTGCTCGCACGGCGTTTTGCTTCGGGAGCTGTGACCTGAATGGGTGGAAGCTGCGATCCAGCCTGCCCCTCCTTCGGTGCCGTGGTCTGTGCCTGCGTGGCCGTCGAGGCGACGACGCCAAACGCGGCGTAGCTGACGGAAAACAGCGCCGCTCGCAGACCGGCGGCTACCGTACTTTGTCGGCGCGCGTTGCGGCCTGAACGCAACGATCCCGGTGCTGTCGATCGATTCATTATCCCCACGTGCCCCTTGACTCAAAACTCCAGAATGCAAGCGCGCAGCGACATTCTCGATACCCGACGCACCGTTGGTATCGAGCGTGAAAATTAGGGTCAATGTGATTGCGGCAATACGGAGTTTGAATCTCTCAAGATCATAATGATTTTAAGAACTCAGTTTGAAATCGTTCTAGAGCGTAGTTTTTAATCGTTCTAAAGAATATCAAGAAGCACCATGAAATCGGGGCATTTCGTGCATCGGCTGATCTCGCGAATAAATCTGCACTCGGCGGCTTCATCAGCGAAAACAATTCGTCGATCTTTGCTTGCGCGATCTGCCTGACGCGATTGGTGTTTTCCATGCCGGCGATGTTGACGCCCTTCACCACCGCTTTGATCTCATCGCGGAAGTCGGAGAGAAATCGAGAGCGGATCTGGCGAGCCGTTGGCGACGCGCGCGATCAGTCCCGTGACCAGGATCTCGCAGGCCATCATGCGTCCGTTCAGTTCATCCATCATGCAGCGCGAATGTCGCGACTTGGTGCGCGATCGGACGACATCCAGTCGAGATTCAACACGAGCATTCACCACTCAGTTTTTGCGTCCGGAGATGCGCCCAGAATTTGGGTGTGAACCCGGGAAGTAACCGCGAATCGCTTTACGAGCTTGACGAACAAAGCGGGGTTTCTAAGCCCCGTTCTGGATCGGATCATCTTACGGCCCGCGGTCCCAAACCTTTCCAATTGTTTAGGATTCTTCAAGCCTTAGTGTGTTTACACGTCAGCAGCGCGCATATTACACCAGTCTTCTCTGGGAACTGTTTTAAGCACCGGTTAGTTGTCTTCTGAACCCAAGATGCCCTCCATGTCCAAGTCGCGCACAATCGGTTGGGTGTTGCTGATCGCAGCAGTCGCAGCGCTGGGCTATTTCGGCTGGCAGCGATACCACAGCGGCGACCACGCCGCGCAGGCCGACAATGCCCAAAAGAGTGCACCGGCCCGGATCGCTGTCCCCGTCAAAATCGCCCCCGTCGAAAAGGCCGATTTCCCTGTCTATCTGACCGGCCTTGGCACGGTGCAAGGCTTCAACACCGTCGTGGTCCGCACCCGCGTCGATGGCCAGATCAACCGGATCGCTTTCCAGGAAGGCCAGTTCGTCAAGGCTGGCGATACGCTGGTCGAGATCGATCCGCGGCCGTTCCAGGCAGCCCTCGATCAGGCCAAGGCCAAGAAGGCGCAGGACGAAGCCAATCTCGCCAACGCCAATCTCGACCTGCAGCGCTTTACCAAGCTCGGCGAATTTGCGACCCGGCAGCAGACCGATACGCAGCGCTCCACCGTTGCCCAATTGACGGCGCAGATCGCGGCCGACACTGCAGCGATCGAAAATGCCCAGACCCAGCTTGACTACGCCACCATCAAGGCGCCGATCTCGGGTGTCGCCGGCCTGCGCCAGGTCGACGTCGGCAATATCGTCAATGCCGCGACCCAGACCGGCATCGTGACGATTGCCCAGATCGAGCCGATTGCGGTGATCTTCACCGCTCCTGAAGATCAATTGCCCGATATCAAGGCGGCGCTTGCGGTGGCGCCGCCGAAGACAATCGCGTTGTCGACCGATGGCAAGCGTGCGCTTTCCACGGGAACGCTTGCTTTGATTAACAACCAGGTCGACACCACGAGCGGGACTATTCGGCTCAAGGCGGTGTTTGACAACAAGGACCATGCGCTGTGGCCGGGTCAGTCGGTTTCGACCCGGCTGCTGATTGCGACGTTGAAGGACGCCACCGTGGTGCCCGACGATGCGGTCCAGCACGGCACCGATGGACTCTACGCGTTCACCGTCAACCAGGAGAACAAGGCCGAGCTCCGCAAGATCAAGGTGACGCGATCGATCGACGGCCGTTCGGTGGTCGATGAGGGATTGTCGCCCGGCGGGCAGGTGATCACGGCAGGCCAGTACAAGGTTCAGCCGGGCACGCTGGTCACGACGGCGGTCGCAAGTTCGGATCCGGCCCAGGCCAAGGTCAAGCAGGAATGAGCGACGGAATTTCCGCGCCCTTCATTCGGTACCCGATCGGCACCTCGCTGATGATGGCCGGCATTCTGTTCGTCGGCCTCGTCGCCTATCCGCTGCTGCCGGTAGCACCCCTGCCGCAAGTCGACTTTCCAACCATTCAGGTCTCCGCCAGCCTGCCCGGCGGCAGTCCGGAGACCATGGCGTCCTCAGTGGCGCAGCCGCTGGAGCGTCAGCTCGCGCAGATTCCCGGCATCGCGCAGATGACCTCGACCAGCTATCTCGGCACCGCGGCGGTAACGATTCAATTCGACCTGAACCGCTCCATCGATGGCGCCGCCAACGATGTGCAGGGCGCGATCAACGCCGCCAGCGGGCAATTGCCGAAGAACCTCCCGTCGCCGCCGACCTATCGCAAGGTCAATCCGGCGGATTCGCCGATCCTGCTGTTGTCGGCGACATCGGATTCGCTGCCGCTGACCACCGTCAGCGACTCCGTCGATGCCCAGCTCGCCCAGCAAATCAGCCAGATATCCGGCGTCGCGCAGGTCATCATCGGCGGCCAGCAGAAGCCGGCGATCCGGGTCCAGATCGACCCGGCAAAACTCGTCGCCAAGGGCCTGTCGCTGGAGGACGTACGCAGCCAGATCGCGATCACCACCGTCGACAGCCCGAAGGGCAATATCGACGGCGACACCCGCGCCTACACCATCTACGCCAACGACCAGTTGCTGGATTCCAAGGACTGGAACGACGTCATCATCGCCTACCGCAACGGCGGCCCGTTGCGGATCCGCGATATCGGCCAGGCCGTCACGGGGCCGGAAGACGCCAAGCAGGCGGCCTGGGCCAACGGCAAGCGCGGCGTGTTCCTGGTGGTGTTCAAGCAGCCCGGCGCCAACGTCATCGAGACCGTCGACAAGATCAAGGCAGCGCTGCCGCGGCTAGTCGCCGCGATTCCGCCCGCGATCAAGATCGAGGTCATCAGCGACCGCACCCAGACCATCCGCGCCGCGGTCGAGGACGTGCAATTCACTTTGCTCCTGACGATCGCACTGGTCGTGATGGTGATCTTCATCTTCCTGCGCAGCTTCTGGGCGACCGTGATCCCGACGGTGACGGTGCCGCTGGCGCTACTCGGCGCCTGCGCGCTAATGTGGGTGTTCGGCTATACCCTCGACAACCTGTCGCTGATGGCGCTGACCATCGCGGTCGGCTTCGTGGTCGACGACGCCATCGTGATGCTGGAAAACATCACACGCTACATCGAGGAGGGCGAGAAGCCGCTGGCCGCCGCCTTCAAGGGCGCCAGCGAAATCGGCTTCACCATCGTTTCGATCAGTGTGTCGCTGGTCGCCGTCCTGATCCCGCTGCTGTTGATGGGCGGTATCATCGGGCGCCTGTTCCGCGAATTCGCGGTCACGCTGGCGATGACGATCTTCGTATCGATGGTCGTGTCGCTGACGCTGACGCCGATGATGGCCTCGCGCTTCCTGCGCGCACACAGTGAAACCAGGCACGGCCGGTTCTACCAATGGAGCGAGCGCGCCTTCGACGCCATGCTGCACGGCTATGAGCGCGGGCTTGACCTGGCGCTGCGCTGGAAGTTCACGACGCTCGTGATCTTCTTCGCCACGCTCGGATTGTCGGTCTATCTGTTCGTCGTCATTCCCAAGGGCTTCTTCCCGCAACAGGACAACGGCCTGATCACCGCCACGTCGGAGACCAGTCAGGACATTTCCTTCGCCGACATGAAGCGGCATCAGGAGGAACTCGGCAAGATCGTGCAAGCCGATCCCGACGTCGCGTCGGTGGCGATGGCGATCGGCGGCAGCGGCCGGGCCGGCAATAACGGCAATTTGTTCATCACGCTGAAGCCACGCAATGAGCGCAAGGCGAACGCGCAGCAGATCATCGCGCGCCTGCGTCCCAAGCTCGAAAAGGTCGAGGGCGCCCGCCTCTACATGCAGGCGGCGCAGGACGTGCGGCTCGGGGGCCGGCCGACGCGAACCCAGTTCGAATTCACGCTGCAGGACGCAAATCTCGCCGAGCTGAATGAATGGGCGCCGAAGATCCTGACCAAGATGCAGACGCTGCCGCAGCTGCGCGATGTCGCGACCGACCAGCAGACCAAGGGCACCACGCTGGAACTGAAGATCAATCGCGACACTGCCTCGCGCTATGGCATCCAGCCGCAACTGATCGACGATACGCTGTATGACGCCTTCGGCCAGCGTCAGGTCACGCAGTATTTCACGCAGCTCAACAGCTATCACGTGATCCTCGAAGTGCTGCCGGAATTGCAGGGCAGTCTCGACACCCTGAACAAGATTTACGTGAAGTCGCCGACCACCGGCGACCAGGTGCCGCTGTCGACCTTTGCGACCTGGACCAGCGTGCCGGTGCGGCCGCTGTCGATCAGCCACCAGGGCCAGTTCCCGGCGATCACGATCAGCTTCAACCTCGCTCAGGGTGTGGCGCTGGGTCAGGCGACCGACGCGGTGCAGAAGGCGATGGTCGAACTCGGCGCGCCCACCACGCTCAATTCGAGCTTCCAGGGCACCGCGCAGGCGTTCCAGCAATCGCTCGGCACCGTGCCGCTGTTGATCCTTGCAGCACTCGTGGTCGTGTATCTGATCCTCGGCATCCTCTACGAAAGCTACATCCACCCGATCACGATCCTGTCCACGCTGCCGTCTGCCGGTGTCGGTGCGCTCGCGATCCTGATGCTGTTCGGCTTCGACTTCAGCCTGATCGCGCTGATCGGCATTGTTCTCCTGATCGGCATCGTGAAGAAGAACGGGATCATGATGGTCGACTTCGCGATCTCGGCCGAGCGCGACGAGCAGCTGGAGCCCGAGGCTGCGATCCGCAAGGCCGCGCTGTTGCGGTTCCGTCCGATCATGATGACGACGATGGCGGCCCTGCTGGGCGGCGTGCCGTTGATGCTCGGCACCGGCACCGGATCGGAGATCCGCCAGCCGCTCGGCTATGCCATGGTCGGCGGCCTGATCGTCAGCCAGGCGCTGACGCTGTTCACGACGCCGGTGGTCTATCTCTATCTCGACCGGCTCTCCAACGCGTTTTCGCGCTGGGGCCGATCGGGAGATTCCGATCAGGACTCCCATCCCGACGAACAGAGCTCGGTCAAGCAAGCCGCCGAGTGACTCGACTTTGCAAGTGACTTGACTTTGCGCGGCTAACGGCACATCCGGGAGCGACATATTCCGGAGCCAATTCAGTGAAGATTTCTGCAGCGTTTGCATTCGCCTTGGCGGTCACGCTTGCGTCGTCCGGCTTCAGCCAGGCGCAGCAGGCGCCCAAGGCCAAGAGCCCGCCGCCCCGTCCGGCCCAGGCAACGCCGTCGCCGACCTCTGCCCCTCCCGCCGAGGCGACGCCGGCCAATACCCCGGCCCAGCCCGGCTGGATCGCACGATGCACCAGCGCCAGCCGCGACGCGCCGCTCGAATGCGCGGTCGAGCAGACCGCGGTTCTGACCAAGACCGGGCAGCTGATCGTGCTGCTCAACATCCGCGTCGCCAGCGACACGCGCACGCCGATCGCCGTCGTCCAATTGCCGCTCGGACTAAATCTGCCGGCCGGCGCCAAGCTCCAGGTCGATGACGGCAAGACCTCCGATCTGCAGATTCAGACCTGCGAGCAGCGTGGTTGCTATGCCAACACGCCGATTGCGGAGGACATGCTGGCGGCGATGAAATCCGGCAAGCAACTGAAAGTATTGTTCCAGAATCTTGCCAAGGAAACCATCACTATTCCGATGCCGCTTGCCGACTTCGCCGCGGCTTACGACAAGATCAAGTAATCATCATTGCAGGCGCGATCACGCGCCGAGATAGGCCTTCTGCACCTGCGGATCCTGCGCCAGCGACGCCGCGGTGCCGGACAGCACGCTTTTGCCGACCTGCAGCACCGTCGCGAAGTCGGAGACCTCCAGCGCCAGTTCGATCGACTGCTCGGCCAGAAGGATGGTCAGCCCTTCCCGGTGCAGACGGCCAAACGTCTCGTACATGGATTCCACCACCGTTGGCGCAAGGCCGAGCGACGGCTCGTCCAGCATCAACAGCTTTGGGTCACTCATCAAGGCGCGGCCGACCGCCAGCATCTGCCGCTCGCCGCCGGACATGGTGCCCGCGCGCTGCGCACGCCGCTCCTTCAATTTCGGGAAGACCTCGTAGACGCGCTCCAAAAGGGCGGCCGTACGCGCCTTGTCGCGCAGCGGCGTGGCGCCGAGCAGCAGATTGTTCTCGACGCTCTGCTGCACGAACAGCCGCCAGCCTTCCGGCGACAGCGCAAGACCCTTGCGCACAATCGCAAATGCGCTTTGCCCGCCGATCTCTTCGCCGTTGAAGCTGATCGATCCGGAATGCACGGGAATGAGGCCGGCGATCGCATTGAGCACCGTGGTCTTGCCGCCGCCGTTGGAGCCGAGCAACGCGACCACGCTGCCCGCGGGCACATCGAGCGAAACATCGGAGACGCCGATCAGGTCGCCGTAACGGACTTCGAGATGCTCAATCCGCAGCAATAGCGTGCTCATGTCACCGGCCCGCCCATCAGCTCGATCGGCGTATGGCCCGCAGCTGCCTTGGCCGCACGGGTGCCGAGATAGGCCGCGATCACCGCGGGGTTAGCGGTGACCTCGCGTGGACTGCCGCGCGCGATCTCCTTGCCCTGATGGAATACCACCACGCGGCTTGCCAGCGACATGATGACTTCCATGATGTGTTCGACGATCACGAGCGTAATGCCGGAGCGGTGGATGTCGCGCACCAGATCGATCGCAAGTTGCACCTCGCGCTGGGTCAGGCCGGCCATGGCTTCGTCGAGGAGCAGCACCTTCGGCTCGGTGGCAAGCGCCCGCGCGATCTCCAGCCGCTTGCGGCCGGGTGTACCGAGCGAGCGCGCCGGCGCGTCAGCGAGCCGGCTCATGCCGACGCGCTCCAGCACGGCGCGGGCTTTGGGCTCGGCTTCAGCCCGATGCGAGGTGCGCAGGAAGGCGCCGATCATCACATTCTCCAGCACCGTCATGCCTTCGAAGGTTTGCGGCACCTGGAAGGTGCGCGCGAGACCGAGATGGGCGCGTGCCTCCGGCGTCAGATTGGTGATGTCGTGACCTTCGAACAGCACCTTGCCGGAGGTCGATGCGAGATCGCCGGTCAGGCAATTGAAGAAGGTCGACTTGCCGGCGCCGTTGGGACCGATCAAGCCGAGGATGTCGCCCTGCTCCAGCGTGACGCTGGCCGCATCGACCGCCTTGAAGCTGCCAAAGGCTTTCGTCACGTCGCGCGCTTCAAGGAGCATCGGGGGCTCCTTCCGCGATCACCTTCTTCGCGGCCTTGTCGCTGGTCCAGACCCGCTTGATCAGGGTGAGAATGCCGCCGGGCTGAAAGCGCGCGATCAGCACGATGATAGCGCCGTAGACCACGAAAGTGAGCCCCGCCCCCTTGCCGCCGAGCAGGTTGTTGGAGATTTCCTCCAGCGGCACCAGGATCGCCGCTCCCACCAGCGGCCCGAACAGCAGACCGGCGCCGCCGAGGGCCGCCATGATCAGGATCTTCACGGAGATCAGGATGCCGAGGCCTGATTCCGGATCGACGAAGCCGAACATCATCGCATAGAGCGCGCCGGCGACGCTGGTCAGTCCGGCGCTCAGCATAAAGGCATAAAGTTTGATCCGGCTTGCGGGCGCGCCAAGCGAGCGCGCCGCGCGTTCGGAATCCTTGATCGCGCGCAAATAAAATCCCATCCGGCTGTTGGTCATCCACCAGGTGATCCCGAGCGTGACGATGAGAACGGTCAGAAATAGATAGTAATATGGCAGCGCCGAGATGAAGGAGAGATCGAGCACGGTGCGCGGCACGGTGGGGCCGCTGAGACCGACGGCGGCGCCGAGATATTCGGTGTTGGTGACGATCAGGCGCGCGAGTTCGGCAACCGCGATTGTCGCCATGCTGAAATAGTGCCCCGACAGGCGCAGCGTCGGCACGCCGATTACGGCCGCGATCAACACGCTGGCGGCGATGCCTGCGGGAACGCCAACCAACGGCGGCAGCGCGAAATGCGAATACGCCCCCATCGCGGCATAGGCGCCGCAACCGAAGAACACCACGTGTCCGACCGACACCTGACCGGCATAGCCACCGATGATGTTCCATGCCGACGCCGCGATCGCATAAAGCAGGATCAGCGCGCCGAGCCGTTGCTGGAACGGCGTGGTGAACACCACCGGATAGAGGATCACCAGTGCGAGCGCGACCGTGGGCCACATGAACCGCCGCATCACATCTTGCCCATCAGGCCCTGCGGCCGGAACCAGAGGAAACACAGGAACAGCGAATACACCACGATGTCCTTGTAGACCGCGCCGATCAGATAGGCGGAAAGCGACTCGATCACCCCGATCAGAAGTCCCGCGACCAGCGCGCCCGGCACGCTGCCGAAACCGCCGAGCGACACCGTGACGAAGGCGACGATGCCGAGCGTCTCGCCGACCGTCGGGGCGATGTAGAAGAAGGTGGCGATCAGCGCACCTGCCAGTCCTGTGGCGCCTGCCGCGATCGCCCAGGCAATCGCCTGCATGCTGTCGGGACGGATCCCCATCAGCTGCGCCGCGATGGAATCCTCGGCCACCGCCAGCATCTTCGAACCCAGCGACGTCCGCGTCAGCAGAACGTGCAGCCCCAACGTCACCAGCAACGCGACGATGCCGGCCAGAAGGCGCGACGCCTGTAGCTTGATGCCGAGCACATCATAGGTGCCGCCGACGAGATCGCCGGGCAATGTCAGGAAATTGGCGCCAAAGCCCCAGAACACCGAATAGCGCAGCAACAGCGCAAGCCCGAAGGTGCCCAAGATCTGGGCCAACATCGGGCCTTTCATGACGCTGCGAATCAGCCCGAAATAGACGATGACACCGAGCGTCGCCAGCACCAGCGCCGCCACCGGCGCGCCGACGAACGGCCCGACGCCGAACAGCGTCCAGACCACAAACGCGACATACATTCCGAGCATGACGAAATCGCCATGGGCGAAATTGACGATATTCATCATGCCCCAGATCAGCGTCAGGCCGGATGAGAACAGCGCGTAGACCGCGCCGAGCAAGAGGCCGCCGACGATCACCTGGACGAGGATGGAGGACATGTCAGCGGCTTGCGGTTAAATGTCAGCGATGACGTGGCAATGAAATAAAAAGGGCGGGTCAATGCCCCGCCCTTAAGCTCTTTACCAACCCTTGTACGGAAATGCAGGCGCGGTGTTGGCCTTGTCCTTTGGCCAGACCGGAACGTAGTTCTCGCCGTCCTGCAACTGAATGACGAGGCCGGCGGCCAGAATGTTCTGTCCCTTCTCGTCGAACTTCACGCCCTTGTAGCCCATGATCAATTGATCGGGCTTGAGGTCGGTGGCTTTCAACGCCGCCTGGATCTTGGCAGGCTCGGTCGAACCGGCGCGGTCGATCGCATCCACGAGCACGAAGAAACCCTGCATCTGGCGGGCAACGGTGTCGTCCATGTCGTCGCCGCCACTCTTCTTCTTGTACATCTCGTTGATCAGGAACGTCGGCGATCCCGGGGGCCCGATCGCGAACGAGGAACGGTTGAAGATGCCCTGGATCTGCTTTCCGACGGCCTTCAGCGTCGAGGGATCGGAGAAGCCGGCGTTGTCGGCGATCAACATCGGCGGCTTGTAGTCCAGCGCCTGGAACGTCTTGGCGTAGAGAATCGCGTCCGACGTATAGCTGATCATGATCACGACATCAGGCTTCTTGTCCTTGAGCTGCAGCACCTGGCTCTGCACGTCGGTTGTGTTGGCCGAGTACGCGATATCCTGGGCGATACTGAAGCCGTTCTCCTTGAACACGTCGGTGATGACGCTGGCGACGGACTTTCCGTATTCGGTGTTTTCATGCACCAGCGCGATGTTGTCGACCTTTTGACCCGATGCCTTCATGTCCTTGAGAAAGTCGAGATAGATTTTGGCGAAGTCGCCGGCTACCGGCGTGGTCCGGAAGAACCATTTGAAACCGCGCTCGGTCAGATTGGCCGCGACCGACTCGCCGTTCAGGAAAGGTATTCCATATTTTTCCGAGATCGCGCTCGTCGTCAGCGTAATGCCGGACTGATAGGAGCCGGAAAGCGCGACCACCTTCTCTTCGGTGATCAGGCGAAGCGCCTGGTTTTGTCCGACGGCGGGGCTGCCCTGATTGTCGGCGAAGATGACTTCGACCTTGGCGCCGCCGAGCCCCTTGAGGCCGGCGTTCCTGGTCAGCGGCAGGTTGCCGAGCGCCGGATTGCCGTTGTTGATGATCTCGACGGCGGTCTCAAACGCAGCCTTGGTGTGGACGCCGGTGCTGGCCGCGTTGCCGCTCAGGGGATAGATCGCGCCGATCTTGACGGTGCCCTGGGCGGACGCGCCACCCGCCAGCACAACCGACATCGCGGCGGCAGAAAGCAGCCCAACGATACGTTTGAACTTCATCTTGAAAATCTCCGAAAGGTCCCACCCGGTGCCGGCTCTTTCAAGCCATGGATACGCAGGGGCATGACGGCCTGCGCTCCACTTGTTGTTGGCGCGTCAGCATCGCATGGCCGATTGGGATCGGCAAATCGGAGCGGCGCCGGGCTGACTTTTTTGCGAAAATCAGCCCTCCTTATGTGCTTGCCAAGGCGCGGACCGAACGAGTAGAACGGCGCCACCGGTAAAGCGGTGATTTCGGGTGATCCCGCCACCGGCGATTGTCCGACCATCCTTATAAACTATTGATGTCATTGGGTAATTCTTTGGGGAATGGTGTAACGGTAGCCTATCGGTTTTTGGGCCAACCTGTTGAAAATCATTCAGGGGGTTTTGCAACAACCCCTCATCTTGATCCGGCTGTTTCCGGAGACATCTGCACTCATTGCAAAACTGTAACAACTGAATTGGGGTAGTCGTCTCTCTCAGTCTGCCGTTCCCCTTCCCTATGCTTCCGTCCTGATCTGTCATCAATCTGTAGCGGCTTCCCTCAGTGTGGAATTGCCGGTTTAATGTGCGGATGTCCCCACGCATCATTCACATTCCGTTGTCAGGCGGCGACCGCAAGACGCAGGTGAAGGTTGGTCACCGACCCAAACTCGAACGGCTGCTTTCGGAGGACTACTCCGCTCTGGTCATGTGCTCGAGTAACAAAAGCTTTGCGTTCTCGATCTTGCCGGGGCGCGAAAGGTCTAGAAAACCGGCAGGATCGTAAGGAGAAACCGATAAGACGAAAAAAGGTATGCCCGGCGCGAGTGTTACTCTCGCCGAAACTGTAATGGAAGCAGCCGGCGATTGTGAGGCCCGCAGCATGGGACAACGCCGTCTGGCACTGTGACCCACAAAGGCATTGGATCACTCAACTTCACGTCGGAGGTCTCCTTAGGGAAGATCGAAGGAGCGTCGGTTACCGATCCTTCGGAATTGCGCCTGTTATCGCGAACTTCTCCGTTTTCGAAATCGTCAGCGAGACGGCACGAGTCGATACGGCTTCGCTTGAGCTTTTCGATCGAGGCAACGGCAGATTCATAATTGCTCGGTGGGACACCTTGGTTTGCTGGATCATGCGACTTTGGCACCAGGTATTCGGTTCTGGCGATCTTGGCGTTGGTCGCCGGGAGATTCCCGTAGTTGTTCAAAGTTACCTCAGCGTCTATCGATACCGATTTCACACCATCATCGACAGAAACCTCCGCTTTCATGAGTCTCACGTTTGGTCTGATTCCGATCCATGGGCGCTGATTAGACCAAAAAGTCTCGTCCGTCGTCTTGAGTATTTGAAATTGGAAGTAGCCGATAACGCACAGAACCCCAGTAAAGACCGCCAAAACAGCAGTGAAGCGGCCGACCGGATCGATCCGTTCTCCTTCTCCAGTGTCCCACAAAATGAGCGCCAACACCGGAAGCCAAAGAAGAAATAACAATACCCAGATTGCCATGATTAGCCTTCCCTAGGGCACCCTTCTTCATGGTAAGCTCTCTGATCCAGTTGGCGTCATAGCCACGATCGGCAAGCAGCATTGATCCGGATCTCAGACGAGACAGTAGTTTTCCGGCAAGTCGAACGTCGTGGGCTTCACCGAGGCTCAGCGCCAGCCGCACCGGCAAACCATTGCTATCGACCAATGCATGAATTTTGCTCGTCAAACCGCCGCGTGACCTTCCCATCGATTAGCGCTGGTTCCTTGTGATGCAAGCTCCATGCTGATGCACCCGGACAATGGAGGTATCGATCATCTGGACAGCGGCATCATGGGCAGCGGCAAGTGCGTCTATGATGCGGGCCCCAGACACCAGCCCGCCGCCAGCGAACGAATTGGTTGTAGCAAGTGGTGTATGGGCCGAACGCCTCCGGCAGATCACGCCAGGGTGCTCCGGATCGCAAGACCCAGAAGATGCCATTGAGGACACGACGGTCGTTTACCCGAGGAACTCCACGCGGCTTGTTCGGCAGCATCGGCTTGATAGCAGACCACTCATTGTCGGTGAGTTCATAGCGCATGGTTCGAAGCCCCTGTTTGGGAGCTTGAATCACAAGCGTAAGGCCAAGCACAATGCGCCTTGCCCGACCCCGGCACCGGGCGCTTTGGGGCAAAGCGAACATCGACCGGCCGACAAATCTCCGCGGAATCGGTCAAAAATGACCCTTCCCGACACGGCTCGCTCCTTCATAATAACCTCGAAAGTACAATGGAGGTAAAAAGATGAAGTGCCTGCGGATTTTCGCTACGCCTGACGGCGAATCCCATTTTGGGGAAGTTGATATCGCCACGACACTAACGCGATCGTTTCCGAATGAAGCGCCTGTCGAACTTTCCGCTTACTACGAAGCCTCGCGAGTTCGTTTTGTTCATCTCCCTGCAGGGATGCGCGAAGCGGGCTTTCATAACCCACCGGGTCAACTCCTTGTCATTTGGTTGGATGGCGAGGTCGAGTTTGAAACGAGCGACGGAGAGATGAGACGTGTCTCCGCTGGAAAGGCAGTTCTCGTCGAGGATACGCATGGGAAAGGGCATATCTCGCGCCATCCACCGGAAGGGCAAAATGTTATATTGGTTATGCTGCCGCACGGCCTTGACGCGCCTTCTGCGTAGTCGGTTGTTGTGCAGGTTTTCGGATGCCGGGATGCCGAGACCATCCTCACGCTCGGAGAGCCGGCGTCCGAAAAGCGCCAAGGCAGGAAATCGCGGGATGTGGGGCACCGACGGTGCAGCGGGCGCTATGGGGATTTGACGCCGGCGTGAGTGTTGGGGAAGTTGAGCTGACGCTGGCGATCGGATCGCTTTAGCTGGAATCCTGGGCGGGCGTGCTGGCGCGAACAAGCGGATCGCACGTTGCTCGACAGGATTTTCGGTGCGATCACGGGCCAGTCTTGCTGATCGGCGCAAGCCGGTGTGCTGCCGGGCGAGAGCCGGCCAGAATGGCGCGCTTCGGTGCGGTGCTGGATCAGCGATGACGGCATCATGAGGTGTCGATTCTGATCGCGGCCGGCGCGGGCGTGGGTCGGTGCTTTGGCTCGCTGCCGCGCGCGAAGGTCTCGATGATGAGCATGCGCCCGCCGCAGCAGGGGCATGGTCGCGGCAACATGCGGGGTTCGTCGGCCGCTTGGGCCTCTGAGGTATCCTGCTGTTCGGAGCGGACCGGCACAGCGAGCAGCTCGCGCGCCCGCGCGATGTTGGCGGCGCGGCTGCCACTGGCCAGCAGTCCGTAGTGCCGGATGCGGTGGAAGCCCCCGGGCAGCACGTGCATCAGGAAGCGTCGGATGAACTCGTGGGTCGACAGCGTCATGGTCTGATAGCGGCCAGGCCCCTCGATCCGGTAATTCTTCCACCGGAAGGTGACGCCGGTGTGGTCGGCCGCGATCAGGCGGCGATTGGAGATGGCGACCCGGTGGGTGTAGCGCGATAGATAGGCGAGCACGGCCCTGGGGCCGCCGAACGGCCGCTTGGCATAGACCACCCAATCGATCTTGCGCAGCGGCGCCAGATACGTCTTGAAGGCTCTGATGTTATCGAGGCGGGCGTGGACGCCGAAAAACTTCAGACGTCCGGCCCGGTGGGCGGCGACGAGCTTGGCTAGGAACAATCCCCGGAACAGGCACGAGAGAACCTTCACAGGCAGGATAAAGTCTGTCCTGCACGGTACCCACCGCGTGCCATCAATGGAGATACCGCCGCCCGGCACGATCATGTGGATATGGGGATGATGCGTCAGCGCCGAGCCCCAGGTGTGAAGCACCGAGGTGATGCCGATGCGGGCGCCGAGGTGCTCGGGATCGGCCGCGATAGTAGTCATGGTCTCGGCCGAGGTCGTGAACAGGATGTCGTAGATCACGGCCTTGTTCTGATAGGCGATGTCCGCAATGGCGGCCGGCAGCGTGAACACCACATGAAAGTACGGCACCGGCAGCAGATCGGCCTCGCGCGCGGCGAGCCATTCCTTGGCGGCCGTGCCCTGACACTTCGGACAATGGCGACTACGACAGCTGTTGTAAGCGATGACGGTGTGCGGGCAATCTTCGCAGCGCGCCACATGGCCGCCGAGCGCCGCCGTGCGGCAGCGCTCGATGGCCGACATCACCTTCATCTGGTCGAGGCTGACGTGACCGACATTGGCACGACGCCACGCCGCTCCGTGGTCGCGGAAGATATCCGCGACCTCCAGCACCGGGCGAGACATGACCGCGGGCCGTTACGTCGGCGGCTGGTCTTTCCTGTTCTTCTTGGGCTTCTTGCAAGGCTGCGACAGCAGGTCGAGCGGGCTCTTGATGCCAGCGATCATGCCGGTGGCGACGCGGGCGTAGCGCGCCGTCGTGTCCAATTTGTCGTGCCCCAGCAGCGCCTGGATAACGCGAATATCGGTGCCACGTTCAAGTAGGTGGGTGGCAAAGGAGTGTCGAAGCGCATGGAGCGTTACGGCCTTGTTGATTCCGGCAGCATCGGCCGCCTCATGGAACAGGCGGTTGAGTTGGCGGGTTGTCATCGGCTTACCAGCGGAATCTTCTGCGCTCGAGGTGATAAATCTCCCGCAAGATCAGTCGCCGCAACGTCACGCGACGCCCGCCCATCGCGTCACTTCGCGGCGACGTAGCAATTCACTCGCTTTCGGGTCGAAGCGTCATTCGGCGAAACAGCTCCCACCGAGCCGGGTTTATGAGTACGCGCCCTAGATCAGCCGCCAGTTGCTGGAATCGATCTGTATTCCAGTCCCCGTAGCGACGCTCGATCGCTATGTTCAAACCCTCAGTGTAACCAAGCTCCCGCAGCCCTTCGTAAAATCCAACGGCCGCCGGGCCACCGGTCGAGCCGGGATTCAATACGCCGATAACGGGGAGCTTTCCCTTGTGCTGAGCGTTAGCGGCGAGCGGCCATGCTGCCGCCGCACCGCCGAAAAGTGTGATGAACTCGCGCCGTCTCATTGAGCCCCCAGAGGAAACGCCCCATCCTTGCCAAAAGCCTAGCACTTTGCTGAAGGACGGCGAGTGAGAAAGGCGACAGGTGCTGCGACCCGATGTCCGAGTTGGGTCCAAAACCGGAAGTCGCGGCCTTGCGGCGGGATGTCTGCTTTGCCCCGGTGAGCGGACATCGTCAGGCCGTCTCGGCATGTCTCGCCAGCACGTACAACACGGAGCGCTACCGTCCCATCTACGCCAACAAGCGCGGGCTGCCGATCTTTCTCAACCGTGCGTCATAGGGTGGCAGGTGGAAATCCAATCGCCGGGATGACAGGTTGCAGAAGGGCATAGCCTTGCGTGGAACCTATCGGAATATCAGAGCCGGAAGGCTTCCGACATCGGCCGGCGCAGAAAGCGAATCCCGAGGCCCGGCTACCGCAATGCGAACCAGACAAGGCCGATACCTAAGGCTACGATGCCCGCGCCGCCGTCGATCAGCACAGCATTGTGCGGCCCTTGGAGTAATCCCGTCCCTTTTCCGAACCAGAAAAGCCCAATAGCAATAAATAGCGGGCCAACGACCAGAAGGACTATCTTCATGAGGACCCCCTTTGATTGCGCGCGATTGCGACAGCGTTATTGATCGAGGCTCAGCGAATTGCAATAGAAAAGCCGGCGGCGTGAGCCCGGCGGACTCACCGCTCATCGTCCGGATGGACACAGTGCATAATGCTATCACGTGCGCCGACTGGAAGTCTTCACCGAGCCGGTCGGCGGAAGTTGAGCAATGAGGACAAGGCGGGCGGGCTCGCCGGCCGTACGAACGCCCGACGTCCCGAGCCGAAACAGCTTGGCGGGCCTTAGCCGCGGAGCAAGATTGGCTTGACGGCGAGATAACGTCGCCTAAGCAAACGGCGCCTGGCTTCACTCCTTGATGGGGACAGCCGTTTTATCTGACTCAACTAGCGTCCGGATCTTCTTTTCGGCGTCATAGACTTTGATCTGAAGCATCGGAAATTCGGCTTTCAGATCCCGGGCTCTTTTTTGCGCCGCTGCTAGCGTAGGAAACACCGTCTTCATCCGGCCATCAACTTCCAAGCCAAACCCTTCGGCCAGGACAAGGTCAGCGCGCGTGATATTTCGGGGCTGCGCCTCCTCAGGCATTGTCAGAGGTTTTTTCATGTTCCCTCCTTGGTTCCTCCTATCTAATCAGTGCTCTCCTCAAAAGAAGAGCAATGGCAGATTGGAACGGCACGTCGCCCGGATTTGTCTCATTGGCCGATACTCAATGGACCGGCTCTCACACCGCCTTTGGTCGATAGGTAGTGGATGTTGGGCGTGATGATCCCCCAAGTCGGCGGTCCATTGTAAATCCGTGCCGTTTATAGAACAGCGACGATAGCCGGGTTTGTTGCACTCGCCGTCGTGGTGACTCAGGCGTGACTCGGGATGCGTTATTCCGGCTTGCCAGCGGTGTGACACCAGCCAAAGGCCAGAACGCACCACGGACCTTCCTAAGGACACCTGAGTCCTGCGCCGAGATCAGACGCGAAAAAGCCCGCCAGAATGAACGGGCGGGTTAGCTGGTTCAAATTGATCTACGATGCCGAAGCTCCGTTTAATCGGCATTCGCGCATCGAAAGCAAGTACCGGCCGCATCCCCGATTATCAGCCCTCTGGAACGAGTGTCTAATCATTTCGTCTCACACTGTCGAGAAATCGTTGTTTTTCGCCAGGCGCGTAACCCTGGGAAGCTCCCGGATACGGTTCAATGTAATGATTGTACGGTGCGGCCCGGTAGTGGATCGGCGGCCCAGGTGGCGCGTACGATCTGGTCTCAGCAGGCGCGGGCGATCTTGATCCGACTTGGCGAAAATAACGCCGATTGTTCCGTCTCACCGGCGCGGTCGCACCAGCATAGTATGGGTTGAGGCTGCACATTTGACCGGCAGCCGACGCCCTGCATTGGTCCATCGTATAGTAGCTGCAATTATAGTAAGCGCCGCCTCCCCAAGGGACGACGTACAAGCAAACGGGAAAAGCCGGGTCATATGTCTGAGCCCGGGCGTGCCCAGCTGCCAGAGCTATACCCATCGTCAAAATCGTCAAAGCCAATGTGCGCATTGGAACTTCCTCCAAGTCGGCACAACCCCGCTGCACTTAGACCGCAGGCAAGATTGATCCAAGTCAATGTGCTCGGAATAGAGGTTCACGCGTGAGGTGAGAGGCCGCGTCAGTCTTGCGCGAATAACCAGACCTGATATAGACCCGCGCCCGCCCGCGCCGTAAGTAAGTAGATCAACGAAACAACGGCGACCGCTATAAACCCTCCACTCACTGGTTCAGGAATACTCAAATTTCGCAAAAACCTTCACGCGCTGTGTGGTCAGAACACCGACGAAATAGACCACGATGCCGATGGTGAGTGATCGGAAATCCGGCGCTAGATACCGGGGGACATCGCGGTTCATAGTATTCCTTTCCGAAGCTTGTAGGCCAGCGGCCTGTCATGACCAGCGTATCCGTGCCTAGCCTCTGATGTCGCCCTGATATCGTGTTTTTTTGGAGCCGATGACGACCAAATGTCCGTTCAGGATGGTGAGTTTAAAGACCGATGTAACAGTCGGTGCGCGCCGGTCCGGCGGGTATCGCTTCGCAATTCTGTGCGCTTGCGACATTTGAAACGCTCGCCAACGAAATTGCGACGACACTCGCGGTCCATATGTCATGCGACCTCTTAGTGTCTTTGCGCCTAGCGTGCACCGTGTCGTAGCGCACGCTGTTCGATCCAAACGCAACGGCGCACCGCAGTCCCAGAGCGCGCGACGGCAGACACGCCTACTCCCGCCCGCAGCAGTGGTTCCATTTGCTCACGCAGCGCGCGGCAGCGATCCAATTCAGCCTGCCAGTCGATTGAACGTGCCTGTGCGACCGCTGCAAACATGGACAGCAGCATCATTACGGCGAGTGTTTCCTTCATGTCTCGTCCGGGCCTCTTGGGGTCGCGCTCATCATCGCATTTATGAGCCCACGGCCTGATAAAGTCTAAGGCCAATCCCTGCCACTTCGGTGTTGGAAGCCCGTCTTGGGTCAAATGGCATGCGCCATTTTGGCGGCTGTCGAGCGGCAGCGTTGATCTGGATCATGCTCCCATGTGAGCGCGCTGGAAGCTGGGCGGCGCGCCGAAGCGATGCGCGAACTAGAGGATTCCCAAGCCTCGCTACTTGAGGAGCCACCACCCGAGCGCGAGAGCTATTGCTGTGGTGAGGATAGAGATTGCTACCGATGTCGCAATCAGCTTCGCCCATCCCCGTTACGACACGGTACGCATACCCTTTGCGCCAAAAACGTACCGCTGATTTCACTATCGAGGGATACACAAATTGATGCGGGGGGCTCACATGCCGCTCCCTCCGCCTCCGCCACCACCTTGTCTCACGCTTTCGAGAAAACGACTGCGTTCATCAGACGCGTAACCGGAAGCTCCCGGATAGCCGGTCTTCGAGCCCTTGGCTTGCATCTCACGCATCTGGGAGTAGCCGGAGATGCCCGGGTGATGTTTCTTGGAGACCTTATGCTGCAGACCCGGTGTTTTGCCCGGTACACCCTGCGCAAACGTGGCCGGTGCGGCGGCGACGAGAGCGGCAGCAGAAAGTGCGATGATCGTTGTCTTCATTTTCAGTCCTCCCTCCTTGGAATAAAAAGCCCGCGCGGACTGGCTGAAAATAGCGGTGTTCCGTGAACAGGCCGCATCACGCTACGGTGAGGGCGTAGCATTTTCACCTTGGCGATGCTTTGTTCACTTTGGCGATGCCTTGCGCCGCGGCGAAATGCGCGCAGAGCGGTCCTCTCGAGGGCGTGAGCAACTGCCGGGACCGCGCGACCGCACTTATTGAGGATATCTGCTGCGAGAAAATCCGTGGTTGCAGTTACAGGGAAGCCGTGCGTCCCACTCAATGTCCGCTATGCCCGATAGCGACCAAGTTACGCAGCGCAGCGAAATGACGCGATCTGCCACGAACGGACATGGCTCTCTATTCGATCACTTCGTCGGCAGTTGCCAGCAGCAGCGGTGGTATATTGAAGCCTTGCGCCTTGGCAGTTTTCAAGTTCGCGATCAGCTCAAACTTTGTCGGCAGTTGCACTGGCAGCTCGGCAGGCTTTTCACCTTTGACGATGCGATTGGCATAAATTGCAGCTTGGCGAAACAGCTCAACGATATCGACGCCATAGGACATTAGGCCGCCATCGACGACGGCGCTTCGCAGCGAATAAATTGTTGGCAGCCGATAGCGCGCTGCTAACTCGACGACAAGTCCGCGACGGGAATTGGTCGCGGGGTCTGACGGCACGATGACACCATAGCCCGATCCCTGTCCCCATTGGCTCATCGCGGTTTCAATGTCTGCTGCTTCACGGCCAGTTGCCGAGATGATCTCGACGCCAAAGGCCGGAGCGGCGGCCATAAGCTGGCCGATAATTCGCTTGTGGTTGGCATTGTCTGGGTTCACTAAGGTCGCAACGCGGGTGACGTGAGGCGCGACCTGCTTAAGCATTCCAAGCAGCTTCGCGCCCAGACTTGGCTCCATCACAGCAAAACCAGTCAGGTTGCCGCCCGGACGGGCGAGGCTTTGAATTAGACCATCGCCTACCGGATCACCGCTGCCGATGAATATGACGGGAACTGTGTGGGTCGCCCGTTGTGCTGCCTGGATCGCCGGATCGCCATTTGCCAGCAACACGTCCGGCTCGCGGCTTAGAACATCTTCGGTTGCAGACCGCACCCAATCAGCATCGCCTGTACCCCACTTGAAATCGATCTGGAGATTTGCGCCAACCGTCCAGCCTAATTTCTCAAGCTGCTGCTGAAACGCAGCCGAACGAAGTTGCCCTTGCGGGTCCTTCTCGGGGTACAGCATAACAACCCCGATCCGACGTGGCCGCCCGGGCTGCTGCGCGCGCGCAACAGTCGAACTGGCAAGGGTCGTGCCCGCGAGTAAGAGGATGACTTCGCGTCGCCTCATGAGCCCCCCAAGGGTATCGACAAGGTTGCAAACACTATGCCTTGGGACATATTCCGGCAATTAGCTATGTCCGAAAGGGGTCGTTGCGGCGGGATGTTCGCGCGGCTGGCGCACCCGATCACGCCGCTCTAACATTAGCGTGCAGTCGCTGCATGAACGCGCATTGGAGACCAGACCATGCTGAAACTCTACGGCAACCTGCGATCCCGGGCCACACGATGCATCTGGATGTTGGAGGAAATGGGCGAGCCTTACGAACTGATCGAGACCAGCGTCCGATCCGACGACCTGCAAAACCCCGCCTACCTTCGCCTCAATCCGAATGCGCGGATCCCAACGCTAGTTGATGGCGACACGGTGCTCTGGGAGTCGATGGCGATCAACCTCTACCTCGCGCAGAAACCGGGGCCGATGCATGCGGCCAGCGCCGCGGTGACCGGACTTGCGGCGCAGTGGAGTTTCTGGGCCATGCTAGAGACAGAGGCGCTGCTGCTCAACCTCCTGTCGCACCGTGTCCTCCTGGTCGAACATGTGCGCGATCCGTCTCACGTCGAACGCAACACGTTGCTGCTACAAAAGCCGGTCGGCATTCTCAATCAGGCTTTGAGCGGACGCGAGCACCTCGCCGGTGACAGCTTCACTGTCGCCGATCTCAACGTGGCGTCGATTCTCGCCTGGGGGAAACTCTCGCGGCTGGATTTCACCCCGCACCCGAGCGTCGCGCGCTGGCTGGAGCGAGTGCTAGAGAGACCGGCGTACAAACGCATGTGGGATTTGCGGACAAAAGTGTCTGGCGGGACGTGACTGCGCTCCGCGGTGATCTCTAGGTGGCATGATGCGCGGCACCGGTTGGCCATTTTGCGGAAACACTCGCGGCCAGCACATCGAATCTGACCCGAAGATGGTGTAATCGGCCGGCCCAGCTTGTGGATAGCTGAAGATTTTGGGTGCTGCGCTTCAGGCTGATGGTGAAAACGAGGTCTTTGGTGACGGCCTCAAGCATCAGAAGGAGAAGCGCAGCATGGACCATTTTGCTGGATTGGACGTATCGGTCAAGGAGACCAGTGTCTGCATTGTGGATGACACGGGCAGGATCGTGAAGGAAGTGAAGGCAGCGAGCGAGCCTCAAGCCCTGCTGAAGGTTCTGGGGAACCCCGCCTACCGCTTCAAGCGGATCGGACTGGAAGCTGGGCCGCTATCGCAATGGCTTTTCAGTGGGCTAGCGGAAGCAGGCTTGCCGGTGGTCTGTGTCGAGACGCGGCACATGCAGGCGGTGCTGAAGGCGCAGATCAACAAGACCGACCGCAATGACGCGCGCGGCATCGCTCAGATGATCCGGGTGGGACTGTACCGTCCGGTGCATGTGAAGACGCTCCGCAGCCAGAAACTGCGAATGCTGCTGACCCATCGCAAGCTTCTGCAGTCGAAGGCGATCGCCATCGAGAACGATCTGCGAGGTACTCTGCGCAACTTCGGCCTCAAGGTCGGAATGGTTGGCCAGGTGAGGTTCGAGGCCCGCATCCAGGAGCTTGTCGAGAATATCCCCGACTTGGCGGTACTGGTGGAGCCGCTGCTCATCGTCCGGCGGGTGCTCCGTGAACAGATCGTCATCCTGCACCGTCGCTTGCTGGCTATCACGATCCAACGTGCACTGCACCGGGTGCGATCTCGCCTGATCGGCCAACGAACGGCTGTGATCAATCAGATCCGCGGCTTTCTGTTGGAGCACGGCATTGCGTTACGTCAGGGGCTTCGCTTCCTCCGCCAACAGAGACATCCTGGCTAAACGCAGCGACGTGTTGTCACCTCGCATGATCAGGATCATGGAAGACCTCAGCGGCGATTGGCGGCGTCTTGATGAGTGTATCGAACACGTCACCGAAGAGATCGAGGTTCTGGCGCATGGCAGCGAGGGGTGCCGCCAATTGATGACGGTACCGGGCATCGGCCCACTCATCGCCAGCGCCATGGTAGCGGCCATCGGTAATGGCGCCGCCTTTGCCAAGGGCCGAGACTTTGCCGCCTGGCTCGGCTTGGTGCCGAAGCAGATGTCGACCGGCGATCGGACCATTCCTGGCCGCATCACCAAACGTGGCAATCGCTATCTGCGCACGCTGTTAATGCAGGGCGCTCGCGTTATTTTGCTCAGGCTAGCAAACCGGGCAAAGCACAGTTTTGGCCCGTGGCTAACGGCCGCGACAAGCCGCCTGCATCACAATGTGTTGGCTACTGCCCTTGCTAATAAGTTGGCGCGGATCACCTGGACCGTGTTGATGCAGGCACGCAGCTACGAAGCACGCGTCAACTAACAAGACGAGAAGATACCCGCCGATGTCTGCGAGTTGGATTGAGGAAATGGAGAAACGGTCTCGCCGTCGTACCCGTGATCTGGTGACCCAAGCGGCCTCTCAGGGCCTTTCTCAGAATGAGATCGGGTGCGCGCGGATATCCATGATGGCCAGGAGCACAAATGCTCCATGCAAGGGCCGGATACAGATGCGCAAGACCAATCATCTCCAAATCATCAAATCCAGCTTGCAACGCACGGCCGGTCTATACAAAAGTGCCAACAAGAAACTCGTGCACTGCAGCAAGAGCGTTCCGATTTTCGCCTCCGAGGTGCAAGCCCGGATGATATGCTCGTCAGTATCGAGCCAGAACGCCCAGGCGTCGACTTGGATACGTTTCAATGTCTGCAATCACGTACTTACAACTCTTGCCGCGCATGAATATCCCCTCCCCGGCCCTTGGCCGCTGGCTTCTAGGCGATTTAGAAGTAAGCGCGCCGCGGCCTCTCCAACAACTCTAGGAAGGCCGCTGGTAAGTCCGGGCCGCGCGGGCATGTGTGCCGTCAGTCGATCCGATTTGGCGAGCTCGTTGGAGTCCCTAGGGCGTTTTGGGAGCGTCATTTGGGCTTCCGTCTGGACGTGTGACCAACTCGAATATGGCAAAGTGGGTGTTTTCCACCCAATACTCTAGCGTGTCACCGCAGATCGTACAGGATGCGTGACCAGTGTGCGGCACCAAGAACTTCTCGTCAGTGCGATGGTACTCGGCGCCGCAATTGTTACATCTGACAATTGTCGCCATTTCAGGAATATGCGCCCCCGCTCACCAGTTTTCCAGTACGGATTGCTGCTAATCAAACTGCCCCACTCCCTGGAGATGGTCGATTGCCGGGAGTCTGGGAAGCCCGCTGGTGCGCGTTCGGTGCCTGTGTGAATGCCTGATAATTCATCGGGCCAACCCCATGCACCACCGAGGAAAAAGTCCGCCGATAGCATCGGCTTCGAGGTCGCGTTTCTACGCCTGCTTGGCGTATGCGGCCATCGCCACGGCTTTGTCGCTAATGTCCTCCCGCCCTCTTACCTGAGCACGGCCCCGCGTTTTTGGTCTGGGCAAGGGTGAGGCGGGTGCCGTGCCGGGCCACCGACCAGCGCGGCTAACGTGGCCCGACAAACAAAGCGGGTGTCCGACGAATTGTTCCTGCTATCCGCGGACCTTTAATCCATCGAAGGCGTTCAGTTCTTTGGAGACCGGGGCGACCACTAACCCGGAGCTGGGGTTATGAGCAGTATTCCTCTGGACCTTGAACGAAGGTGCGAGCAGCGGTGGGCCGCCAGATTTTCGGCCGCCCGCACGCTGCGAGAGCAGCATTGCCTTGAAAGGCAAAAACAGCATCAACAACTCGCCGTGCCCGACAACAGCAAAAGCGAAGCCCGCGGCGTTGGCCCGGCGGACTTGAGGTCTGTCCTTACCGGCCGACATGAGCCGGCGGGCGCATAGCCCCGCGCCCTAGCCCATGCTGCCCGGCATGAAGCACCGGATCAAGAGTTGGCCGTCAAACCGCAGCGGCCACACCATCGTGCGTCCCACCCGGTTTGGTTCGGTGATCAAGGCGTCGTCGGGAACATCGATCCACTTGTTCTCAAGCCGGACTCGATAGTGGCCGTCCTTCGATTCCCAATCGACATCGCTGACAGCAAAGCCGTCCGCGAACGAACAACATAGCCCCCTGCCGGATGCGAGCCTGCTGAACCATTCGTTGAGCTCGGGATGCTCGGGATCATGGGCGAATGCGGGAGAGCAGAACAGCAGGAAGATCAGGACAATCCGCATCATCACTGTAGACCGACTCCCTTCTTACAAAGGCTACCCCACTGCGCGGCCGCGGAACCATTTTTCAAACGATGTTCACAGAATTAGGGCGTGGACCTGAGCCTGCGCCAACCCGTGGTTTGCCGGCGCGTATGTCGGGTCGATCCCAGCCGACGAATGGGGCGCGGGCTAGGTAGTGTCTCAGTTCGAAATTTAGTCTTGCTCTCGCTTTTTCTCGGCATCCTGCGCCAGCTTGATCCATTCAGCGGCGACCCGCAGCCACTCTTCCTTGTCGAGCGAGCTGATCGCCCTCTCCGCCTGCCGACGGGCCTCTTCAGCTTCCTTGCGGAACCGGTCAACATCACTCACGGACATGCCGATGCCCTCCCTTGCGAAGCTTGCCCAAGCTTATCCGTATGCCCAGAGAACCAAAAGGCGAAAGGCGCCAGACCGGTGTGACCGATGCTCCGTCATGTTGCCAAAGCTCGCAACACAGAGGTGTGAGGCGCGGGACCGAAGCCCCGCCACGCCAGCCCAACCCCCAACACTCTGCCGTGAATGAAACTCTTTGCCTGAGATCGCGAAGCCTTCCTGAAACAAAGCCGTCTTACCTTTTGGCTGGGTCCAACACCCATAAGGGAGTGCGGAATGCGTACTCTGATTTTCGGCGCCATTTTACTCGCAGTCGCCGCTGCGGGGTTTCACACCCTGATCTCGTCCTCACTTGCTGCAGCTCGGGACGCCAGGGCAGCGACATTTTCCGAACGATTTGCTCCAGTGCTCAAGCCCCAATGAGAAAGCCCGCCGGCGCTCTCACGTCGGCGGGGGACGAGCGTCAAGTCTTCGTCCGGTAGGCTTATGCTACCGCCGGTCGACCGTGGTTGCAGTTGCAGGGACGGTGCGCCCTACTCAATGTCCGCTTTACCCAGCCGGCTCAACCGGTCGACGCAACACAGGCATTAAATCTCTCTGCTGGGGTTTCAAATTGCAAGGTCTCACGTGGCCGTTCGTTGAACTGACGAGCCACTTTGTTCAGACAGGCTTGCGAATGCACCGACAAGTCGGTGCCCTTCGGAAAGTACTGTCTCAGTAGATCATTGGCGTTCTCATTCGAGCCACGCTGCCATGGGCTTTGCGGATCGCAAAAATAAACGTCGATGTTTGTCGCCAACGTGAACCGTCGATGATCCGCAAGTTCCTTGCCCCGGTCCCAGGTCAGCGACTTATATAGTTCACTCGGTAGCTTTCTTGCCTGTTTGATGAGCGCGGATACGACCGACTGGGTATCCTTGTTGGCCACCTTCGCCAGCATCACGTAGCGGGTATGACGTTCGACCAGGGTCGCGACATAGCTGTTCCTGGACCCGGACAAGAGATCGCCTTCCCAATGGCCAGGCACCGCCCGATCTTCAACCGCTGCCGGTCGCTGACGGATCAAGACGGGATCCTTGATCTGTCCCCGCCCATCGCCATGGAGACCCCCCTGTTTTGATCGACGGATCGTGCGCTTCGATCGAAGATGGCAAAGCAGCTCTTTCCTAAGCACCCCGCGGGCCTGAACGAATAGACTGCAATAGATCGTCTCGTGGGACACGTGATGACGCTCGCCTTCAGGATGGGCTCTTTTAAGCCAGCCGGCTATCTGCTCGGGCGCCCAATTTAATCTGAGCTTCTGCACCACAGCTTGCCGTAACCATCGATTGTTCGCCAGCTTACAGCGTTTCGGACGACCGGCTCGTATCCAGGCATTCTCGTCAGCCAGCGCCGCTCGGTATCGATCATAGCCTCCATTCCGGCTAATTTCCCGGCTCACCGTCGAAGGCGAGCGGCCCAGCAACCTGGCTATCGATCGGGCCGATTGATGCGCTGTAATACCTCTGGAAATCTCCTCACACTCTGAAAGCGTCAATGCCAGTCTCGAGCGGCGCCGCGCCGCAGGACGAATGCCCCCGCGCCGATGCGGTCCATCCGCGTTGCCGGTTTTATGCCGGGCGCAAGGTGGGCATCGGGATCAGCTTGGCCATCTTGCGAAGGTCTGGGCGGTAGCTGCGAGGATGAACTCGTCGCGCGCGCCGTTTGGACCTCGTAGGCGTAGACGGTCGAACTTGAGAATGCGCTTGAGATGCGCCAACAGCATCTCGATCTTCTTGCGGAGCCGTCGCGAGGTGCGCCCCTCCCATGACCTTGCGATCTGGCGCCATGTCGCGAGCACCCTCGTAGATCGAGCGCGGCACCTTCTGAGGCCTGCTTTGGGCAGCATCGGGACTTCAATCCGCATCGATCGATCATGCAACCGACCTACGCCGCTTCAACGAAAACAGGAATCCTGGAAACCTGAGTCAATTCGACGCACGACCGCCGGATTGCGATTCAGTTATTGTTCGAAGTGTCCTTGGCTTAGCTAAACTAGGCGGCCATCTCGGTCGGCGGCGCCATGGCGCCGGTCATCATCGCTACCGCGTCCGACATTGATTGCTTCTTTGGATCGATCACTGTCAGCCGCCGCCCCAAACGATGAATATGGATCCGATCGCAGACCTCGAAGACGTGTGGCATGTTGTGCGAAATCAGCACGATCGGCAGGCCGCGCTTGCGCACGTCGAGGATTAGCTCCAGCACGCGGCGCGATTCCTTCACGCCGAGCGCCGCCGTCGGCTCGTCCATGATGACAACTCGGCTGCCGAAAGCCGCCGCCCGTGCGACCGCGACGCCCTGTCTTTGGCCGCCCGATAGCGTCTCAACCGGTTGGTTAATGTTTTAAATCGTCATCAATCCGAGTTCGGACAGCTTTTCGCGCGCAATGCGCTGCATCGTGCTGCGATCGAGGGTGCGAAAAAATCGCCCGCGCGCGTCCGATAAGCAAATCTCTCGGCCGAGGAACATATTGTCGGCGATCGACAGCGCCGGCGATAAAGCAAGATCCTGATAGACGGTCTCAATTCCGGCTTCGCGCGCCTCGAGCGGCGTTCGGAAATTGACGACCTTGCCGGCGAGCATGATCTCGCCGGCATCCGGGATCACCGCCCCGCATAGCGCCTTGATCAAGGTCGACTTTCCGGCGCCATTGTCGCCGATCACGCCGAGGATCTCGCCGGGATAGAGATTGAAATCGGCGTGGTCGAGCGCCGTGACGTGGCCGTAGCGCTTGACCAAGCCGCGCGCCTGCAGAATGGGCTCCGCGCTCATGCCGACACCCTCCGGATCCATTGATCGAGCGCGACGGCTATGATGATCAGAACGCCGATGGCGAATTCCTGCCAAAGCACGTCAAGCCCGGCCAGCGAGACGGCGGAGCGGAACACGCCGACGATCAATGCGCCGATCAGCGTGCCGACAATCGAGCCGCGGCCTCCGAACAAGCTGGTGCCGCCGATCACCACGGCGGTAATGGAATCGAGATTGGCGTTCCCGCCCGCGGTGGGGCTGATCGCGCCGACGCGGCCGATGATCGCCCAACCGGCCATCGCCGCAATGAGGCCGGCCAGGACATAAACGCTGAGCAGGACGTGCTCGGTGTTGATGCCGGCGAGGCGCGCCGCCTCGGGATCGTCGCCCGTCGCGTAGATGTGACGGCCGTAACCGGTGCGGTTGAGCACGTACCAAGCGACGATCGCCAAGGCGATCAGCAGGAAAGTGCCCAACATAATGCGCGCTCCGTCGACGTTGAACGTGACGCCCATCATTTGCAGGAACGGCGCGTACGCCTCGAGGTCGTGCGAACGAATGGTTTCGCTCTGCGAGTAGAAGGTGTTCAGGGCGCCGATGATGCTCCAGGTCCCGAGCGTAACAATAAAGGGGGGCATTTTCAGCCGCGTGACGAGTGAGCCGTTGAGAAAGCCGCAGGCGACGCCGGTCAGCAGGCCGGCGGGAAATGCGACGATGATGGGCAATCCGTCGACGACCGCAAGGCGACCCATGACGACCGACGAAATCACCATGGTCACGCCGACGGACAGATCGATTCCCGCGGTCAAGATGACAAAGGTCTGTCCGATGGCCAGAATGCCAACGATCGTCACCTGGGTCAGCACGGTCGAAAAATTGGTGGCGGTGACGAAGTGGGAGAAATTGACGGCGGCGCCGAGCAGCACGCCGAGCATCAGCACGACGAACGGGACGATCGTCGGGTACGAATGGAGGAAGCGCTGGACGCGCTGAATGGACGAAAGCGCCTGGTTCTCGAACGAGGCCTGCGCCGTCGCTGCGCCAGCGCGCTCGAATTCCTGCGCCGCGGGCCGCCCCTGCGTGGCCTCGCTCATGGCGCCCTCCCTCTTCTCCGCCGTTCAGCGAAATCCGCGCTCGCAAGACCGAACTCGCGAGCGCCGATCCCTCGCTTGGATTAAGCGATCAAGGCCGGCGGAAATCAACCCCAGCATAGTTTCATGCCCTCGTCCGTATTAATCGAGGGAACGCCGGGAACCGGATGATCGGTCACAAGCTGTTCGCCGGTGTCAAGGCTCTCCGGCTTTTTGCCGGTCTTGATGAATTCGGCGACGGCTTCGACCCCTTTCGACGCCATGAGCAGCGGATATTGCTGCGAGGTGGCGCCGATGATGCCCTCCTTGACCATCTTGACTCCGGGGCAACCGCCGTCGACTGCGACGACCAACACGCCCTTCTCCCTGCCCGCCGCCTTGAGCGCATTATAGCCTCCGTACGCGGAGGGCTCGTTGATCGCATACATGAGGTTGATCTCGGAAGCCTTCTGGAGAATGTTCTCCATCGCCTTACGGCCGCCCGGTTCGTCGCCGTGGGTGATGTCGGAGCCGACGATCTGCGGGCTGTCGCTCTGGGCGTAGCGCTTGGGATTCTTGACCGGTATGCCGAAACCAGTAAGGAAGCCGTTGTGGCGCAGATAGTCGACAGTCGGCTGGTTCGGCGTTAGATCGAGCGTGGCGATCTTGGCCGTCGAGGCTTTGTCGCCGAGCGACGCCTTCGCCCATTGGCCGATCAACAGGCCGGCCTTGAAATTGTCGGTGGCGAAATTGGCGTCGGCGGCGGTGATCGGATCGAGCGGCGTGTCGAGGGTGATCACCAGAACGCCGGCCTTGCGCGCCTTCTCGACCGTCGGGACGATCGCCGTCGAATCGCTAGGCACGAGCAAGATGCCCTTGGCGCCGGCGTTCACCAACGCTTCGATCGCGGCGACCTGGCCGTCATTGTCGCCGTCGTACTTGCCGGCATAGGCCTGCGGCGTTAGGCCGAGTTCCTTAGCCTTGGCCTCAAAACCCTGCTTCATCTTGACGAAGAAGGGATTGGTGTTGGTCTTGGTAATGAGGCCGACAGTGTCGCCGGCCAAAGCCGGTGCGTTGGCCAGCACGAGCGAAAGCGCCGCTACGACGCTGGCCAGCAGAAAGAACTTCTTGGTCATTGAGAGTTCCTCCCCGATAAAGGTCTCACGCGAGCTTGTCTGATGCGCGGCCCGCTGGACGATCTTGCAACAAGATGGAGCCGTGAAAGAGCGGCCCACTCGCGCTGTCGCGGGCCCATTGGCGCAAAAACTGATGGCCGAGTCAAGATAATCAAGCTCTTATTGAGCGGCTTTGATACCCTGGACTGGACTCCGCCCTTGCTGTGGGTTGTGGCAGAGGCGGCATGACCGCGAGGTGATGGGGAGCTGGACGAATGCCCCCGTGCGGTGACAGCTGGAAATAAATCGACGATGACGGCTTACCAAACGCCCGACCGATCGCCTTGAGCGACTCCCCGCGCTGCCATCGATCCCACAACTCCGTCTTCTCGGCCGTTGTAAACCCTCGACGAAATCCCTGATCCATCGCTACACTCCATCTTTCCCTCTAAGATAAAGTGTTGCGTCGACCGGTTGAGACCACCGCACGAAACGGACATGGCGTGATGTCTGACTTGAGTCCGCTTTCGGGGGTAGAGCGGTAGTTAGATTTCGGAGCCGTCAGGTCGCCTTTTGACCCATAGCCGTCTTGTGCCGCGCGCCGCATTTGCGACGCAGCATTTGTGTCCCGACCACCATTGAGACGTGATATTCTGCGCTCCGTCGTCCTCAAACTGCGATGAGGATCGAATGAATCGGCGGGAGTTCATAGCGGCTGCTGCGGTGCTGCTCGTTTCGCTACGGCGTTCGCGGGCACAGGGGACACGTCGTCGGCTTGGCGTTCTCGTCTTGGGTGAGCGGTCGTCGACAATGGACAACGTGTTGCGTGACGGCCTGCGAAACCATGGCTGGATCGATGGACGAAACCTGATCATCGAATATCGTTATGCTCAGTCCCGATTGTATTCGTGGCTGTGGCCGATCCCGTGGGGCTTGGCTGAGACAACAACGACCGTTACTTCGTCCTGGAGAGCGAAAACGTCTGTCAGGTCGCGCTCGAACTTGTCCGCCCAAATGTGCGTGCCTGTCAACGCATCAACCAACTGCCCTGTGATGCGAACTTTTCCCGACACCTTGCGCACAGACCCCTCAAGGACATAGCGCACGCCAAGCCTACGTCCGACCTCCTTTATATCGACGGCTTTGCCTTTGAACGTAAAGCTCGAATTGCCAGCGATCACGAACAACCATTTGAAACGCGACAGCGCGGTGATAATCTCCTCAACCATCCCATCTGCAAAATACTCCTGCTCGGGATCGCCAGACATGTTCTGGAATGGCAGCACAGCGATGGAGGGTTTGTCGGGAAGCGGGAGTGCCTGAGGTTCGTTGGCAGTTGAACCTGATTGTACCGCGGAAGGGATCCGATCTGTCAGCCGAACCCGCCATGCCTGTATGGGCTCCGCAATATTCTTGAGTGGCCGCGGTCCCATATCATCACAGACAATCTCGACCTTACCCCGAACCTGCCGGTAGGCGTCATTGGACATGCAGACCCCACGCGGTTCGGCGATGGCCTCAAGGCGGGCCGCTATATTCACGCCATCACCGAAGATGTCGTTTTCATCAAAAATGATGTCACCGACGTGAATGCCAATACGAAATTCTATCCGCTTATCCTGCGCCACAACGATATCGGCATGTCACGCCAAAACGTCGAGCATTACATGCAATTCCGCGACCAGATGAAGGTCGGCGCCGACGGCCAAAAGCGGCTTCGTCTCGTCAACGGGGAGGACTAGACCGCGAACGCTTGGTCGGCTATTAGGGGCACTGCAAATCGCAGGTTTGCAAAACTCCTGACTAGGATTGCAAAACTTCCGGAAAAAGCGCTGTTAAATCAACGCCTTCGGTGGGGAATGGTGTAACGGTAGCACAACAGACTCTGACTCTGTTTGTCTAGGTTCAAATCCTAGTTCCCCAGCCAAGCGATTTCAAAGACTTGCGGCAAGAAAACAGAACGCAGAGGGAACGTCTGCGGTGTAACGGCGTGTTAGCAAATACCTAATGATATCAATGCGTTTTAATCTGTGCCGAATAAGACTTACACCACGGATTACACCACGGCGCGCGGTTTGATGTGCCGCCCGCGAGCGCACCGGAATCGTACCGCGTTCAATTCCTGTGGGTGCTATATAGCTCGCACGACATCCCGCGCCCCGAGATCTCCCCGCCATGCGGACACCCACATCGATCCTCACGATCGGCTCCAGACCGCGGCGGCACGGTTCTGACCATGCGCCACGGACGGCACGCAGCCCGCCTCGGACGATGCTCTGTCACCAGGACGGGAGGCTGGCCCTTCGTCGCTGTCGTACAGGCGATGCCGCCGGGCCGGCCCGATCGCGCCCGATCAAATCGGCTCGTGCCATCGGGCGCACCGGGAGACGGCGACCCAGCGATCGGCCGTCGACGTAGATCACGGCGAGCTGAAACCGGCAAGTCGAACGCGTAAAACTGTACCTCCTCATCGTGCCGGCGGCGAATGAAGACCGTTGAAATCCGACCGGCCGTCGACGCCGAGAGCACGGCCTCGCCGTCGATCACAAATGACGTGCTTTGGTTACGCAACGCGACCGCCTTAATGAGCGGAAACCGATCGCTCCCAGTCGTGGCCGTTGCGGGTGGACAGCCGCACGCGCCTGCCCTCGCGCTGAATAATCAGGCGATAGCCGTCGTGCTTGATCTCGTGGCTATTCCGGCCGTTCAGGTACCTTGGTGCCTCTCGGGTTGGATCGCGGATTTGGGCATGCGGCTAACATAAGCGACGACGCCAAAATTCCCAATCAGGCGAACAAGTCCGCGCAACGATCGCCTTTAAGGCCAAATCGTAGGGCTTGAGCGTCGCACCAGCGCGGTTGGCCGGGACACCATCTCGCATCCCGACCGCGGCCACGATGACGTGGCGAATGCCGTTGCCGGCGCGGCAGCGCTCTCCAAATTCGGCGGATACGACACCAGCTGAGCTGGGTGTCGGACGACGACGACGACCCGCGGCGCAGCCTGGCAGCGCGTCCGTCTTCATCAGCGGGGGGCGCATCCGACTATGACGGAGTTTCGCGCGCTCTCTCCCGGTGAAGCGCCGGGCATATTGCGCAGACGGACCCCAGTCAGCGGGCACCGATTTCCAATTCGACGTCGGCCGGCGCCCGGCCGCCAACCACGATCTTATATAAGACCGTCGGATTGGCCCAAAAATCGAAAGCATGCAGCACTGCCGCTCATCCTGGAGGTATGGCCTGGTTCCGACTCTCCGATTAAGCCTGCTGTTTTCTTGGCTGCGGCAGCGGTGGCGCGCGTTTGATGAGTGCGCGGCCGGGGAAGTCGCGCTGGCAGCGAGCCACCAGCTCCGTCACGAAATGCCCGGCGTAAGGTGCGAGAAACCGCTGCGGATCCCATGCGACATCGGGTCCACCTGCCGATCGACGCGCCGTGATGAACCAGCGGAATTGCCCGTACGCTGTCTGGTGGCACACGGACGTTCGAGGGCAAGAGTGCGATCGCGTAATCGGTCGCCGCCAGGGCGACGAGCGTGTGCGGCGCGGCGCTCTCAAGCAACACCCGCGGCCGGATATGCGCAATATCGCACGCGATGTCGAACCATTCGCGCGAACCAAACCCGCGTTGCGGCAGCAGCAACGGCTCGTCTTCAAGATCGGCGATTTCAAGCAGAGCCCGTCGGGCCAGGCGGTGCGCTGACGGCAGCGCGGCAAGCACGTGAATGGGATACAGCAATCTCCCTTCAAAACGGGTCATGCCCGCCGGCGTAATGCCGAGATGAACCTCGCCACGTTCGAGCCGGCCGATTAAGCGAACGCCGCCATCCTCGACCAAGTGCACTTCCACGCCTGGATGGCGACGCCGATAGGGGATCAGAAAATCCGCGAGCAAATTCTCGATCACCTGTGGTGTGGCGGCGATCCTGAGAATTCCGGTTTCGCCGCTCTTGAGCTCGCGCGCCCGCTCGCCGAGAGCGTCCGCTTCGGCGAGCAGTCGGCGGCTGCGCTGCAGCAAGTCTTCGCCTTGCGACGTCGGCTTACGCGCCGGCCAACGCGGTCGAACAGCGCCACGCCAAGTTCGGCTTCTAGCGCCTGGATCTGGCGCGATAACGCAGGCTAACTCAGGTGCAATCGCGTCGCAGCCTTTGCGAGGCCGCCCACGTCGACGATGGCCGCGAAGGCGTGCAAGTGACGCAGGTTCATGGCAATACGCATATAACACTTTTGCATCAATAGCGGAACAATAAATGCATTGGACGCAGGTAGCGTGCTGGATCTAGCGTCGACGCGTTGAAACCGCCTTTGGAGGGAATACCAATGACCCGCACTGGCATCACGCGAAGGCTCGCCGCTTTAGCGCTTGCAACGGTCTGCCTGCTTCCCATCGCGCGTGTGCGCGCCGATGTAGTAACCGACTGGAATGTGATCGCACTGAACGCAACCGCGGTTCCTCCCAATTCGATCCTGCAATCGCGTACGCTCGCGATTCTGCACGGTGCGATTTACGACGCGGCACGCGCCGTCGATCGGAAGAGTGGTGCCTATGCGATCGACATCGACGCACCGGCCGGAACCTCGGTGGACGCCGCGGTTGTCGCAGCTGCTCCACGGGACCCTGGTGCGGCTCGCGCCCGCGGAACGTCAGATGCTGGACGCAGCCCTGAACGTCAGCCTCTCGAAGATCGCCGACGGGCAAGGCAAGACCGAAGGCACCGCGCTCGGCCAGCAAATCGCCGAAAGAGCGTGGCGCTCCGCAGCACCGATGGCGCCGCCGCCAAGGTCGTGTTCACCGCGAAGCCCGGGGTTGGCCTCTATCAGTTCACCCCGCCCCATTCGCTGCCCGCAATCCTGGCGCAATGGGGCTCGGTCACGCCATTCGTCTTGCGCAGCAGTGCCGGTCTCGACTTGAAAGGCGCGCCCGCTCTAACGGCAGCGC
>CAWGSN010000027.1:0-39007 GCA_963825225.1 uncultured Alphaproteobacteria bacterium | reverse complement strand
CTGAAAACTCGGATGCACCAGCGCCTCCGGCGCGATCGAGAGCACGATCAGGGCCGCGACCGCAAGCGTGCGAAAGGTGATGGCGCGGCGGTCGACCATGACCGCGATCAGCACCACCGCCGTCATGAAAAACGATCGCTGCGTCGCCACCTCGGCGCCCGAAAGCAACAGATAGAACAACGACGCGGCAAGCGCTGCGGCCGCCGACCATTTCTTGATCGGAAAGCCGGCTGCGAGCGCGGGGAACAGCGCCAGCAGCGCCCGCACCGCAAAGAACACGACGCCGGCGACGACCGCCATGTGGTAGCCGGAAATCGACAGAACGTGGCCGAGGCCGGAAATGAACATCGCGTCGTTGACGGGCTCCGAAATCGCGTCGCGCCGGCCGGTCAGAAGCGCCGTCGCAATGGCGCGCTGGTCGCCCTCCAGCGTGGTCCTGATCCGCGCATCGATCGCATCCCGCAAGCCCTGCATGAACGCCGAATAGCGCAGCCTTATTCCCCCGCCCGCCGGCGGCTCCGCGGTCTTGATCGCGCCCATCACAAAACCGGAGGCGCCAATGCCGGAGAAGAACATGTCGCGGCCGAAATCGTAACTGCCAGGGCGCAGGGGCGCCAGCGGCGGCAACAGCCGCGCCTTCAGTTCGACAAAACTGCCGACCGCGGGCGCGGTGCCTTTTTTAACAGACAACCGCACGCGCTCGAGTTTGGTCTGCGCGCGCGGACTTTCCATCGTCACGACACGCAGCACAAAACGATCGGTGCGCTCGCGGATGTCGCGGGTCTCGACAAAACCTGTGAGCTGCACCGAAAACATCGGTCGCGCCAGCACGCCATGGCCGATCCGCGCGGTCTTCCAGGTCGCCACCGCAAAGCCCGCGGCGAGTGCTGCGATCATCACGACAATGGGAAACACCTTGTGCCGCCGCAGCAGGAAGGCGGTGGCGCAGAGCGCGATCGCAGCGATGGCGGCGACCGCCAGCACCGGCTCGTGATCGGCGGCGAAATAGAACGCGATCCCGGTGCCGAACGCGATTGGCACCCAGGGCAGCAAACGCCCGGCGCCCGCTTCGGCGCGAACCCATCGCCGCAAGGTCTCGATGAGCGGCGGCCAGATCGCGGGACGTGACGGCGCGAAGCCGCCGGCCGGCACAGCAGTGCGCGGCGGCCAGGTCCCGGCATAACCTCGCCTGCCACCGGGCGTGGTGCCCTGCTCCGCCATCGCGCTACGTCCTGCGATACATACCGGCCGGGAGACTACCGGAAGGTGTTATCGCCGGGCTAGCGGAACGGATGAGGAATATCGGGGATACTACGCGCCTTCGTCATCGCGCCGCCGGACGCCACTACTGCTCGATCAGCGGCGTCTTCGACGACACGTGATGGCTGACGATTTTCCAGTCGCCATCTTCGCGGGCGATCACCCAGGTTATCTTGACCGATAATTTCAGCGCGCCTTCGTCGGCGTCAAACGACGCCGTGCCCGCGACATTGATCAGATCGGGTCCGGCCTGTTCGGCAACCACATCGGTGAATTGAACGGCGGACGACCGCCATCTCGGCAACCCCTGGAAGTAGGCCCTGACGCCGTCTTTGCCGCGATACAATTTCGGGTTCGAACCGAAGAACAGTGCATTCCGCGAATAGAGCGAGGCGAGCGCGTCATCGTCCAGTTTGCTGAAAGCCGCTGCCCATTTCGCCAGGATGGCGGAGACGATCTCCTCTGCCGCGCTTCGCATCGGATGGTCCAATCGATCGACACCGGGCGTCACGCCCGGAGCGGTTGGGAAAGTCGTCTCAGCCCTTGCCGACTTCCTTGGCAAAGGTATCGCGCAAGCCGATGGTGCGATTGAACACGAGCTTCTCCGGCGTCGAGTCCTTGTCGCGCACGAAATAACCCTGCCGCTCGAACTGCATCGGTTCGAATGAATTGCTCTCGGCAACCGCCATTTCGACCCGCGCATCCGACAACACTTCCAGCGATTGCGGCTTGATGTCGGCGGCGAAATTGCCGGCGTCCGGATTGGGTTTTGCGAACAGCTGATTGTAGACGCGGATTTCGGCGGGTACCGACTGCTTAGCCGGCAGCCAGTGCATGGTGGCCTTGACCTTGCGCCCGTCGGACGCGTTGCCCCCTTTTGTCAGGGGATCGTAGGTACAGCGCAGCTCGACCACCTCGCCGGCCGCGTTCTTGATCACGCCGGTACATTTGATGAAATAGGCGTAGCGCAGCCGCACCTCCGTGCCCGGCGAGAGCCGGAAAAACTTCTTCGGCGGGTTCTCCATGAAATCGTCCTGCTCGATATAGAGCTCGCGGGAAAACGCGATGCGGCGGGTGCCGGCGTCGGGATCGTCGGGATGGTTGATGGCCTCCAACTCCTCGATCTGGCCTTCCGGATAATTCTCGATCACGACTTTTAGCGGCCGCAGCACCGCCATGCGGCGCAGTGAGGTTTTGTTGAGCTCCTCGCGGATACAGAATTCCAGCATGCCGACGTCGACCACGCTGTTGGCTTTCGCCACGCCGATGCGCCTGACGAATTCGCGGACCGCCGCCGGCGGCACGCCGCGCCGCTTCAATCCCGCAATCGTCGGCATGCGCGGGTCGTCCCAGCCGGAGACATGGCCGTCACGGACCAGCTGCGTCAACACCCGCTTCGACAGCAGCGTGTAGGTGAGATTGAGCCGGGCCATTTCATACTGGCGCGGCTTTGAGGGCACCGGCAGCTTGTCGAGCAGCCATTCATAGAGCGGCCGGTGGTCCTCGAATTCCAGCGTGCAGATCGAGTGCGTGATGCCCTCGATCGCATCCGACTGGCCGTGGGCGTAGTCATAGCTCGGATAGATCGACCATTTGGTGCCGGTGCGCGGGTGCTCGGCATGCAGGATGCGGTAGAGCACGGGGTCGCGCAGGTTGATATTGCCGGAGGCCATGTCGATTTTGGCGCGCAGCACGCGGGTGCCGTTTGGAAACTCGCCGGCCTTCATGCGCCGGAACAGATCGAGGTTCTCGTCCACGGAACGGTCGCGGAACGGGCTGTTCTTGCCGGGTTCCGTCAGCGTGCCGCGTGCGAGCCGGATTTCCTCCTGCGACTGGTCGTCGACATAGGCGTGGCCGGCCTTGATCAGGCCCTCCGCCCAATCATAGAGCCGGTCGAAATAATCCGAGGCGTAATAGAGGTCGGTTCCCCAGTCGTAGCCGAGCCAGTGCACGTCGGCCTGGATGGAATCGATATATTCCTGCTCTTCCTTGGTCGGATTGGTGTCGTCGAAGCGCAGATGGCAGCGCCCGGCAAACTCCTGCGCGATGCCGAAATTAAGGGCAATCGACTTGGCGTGGCCGATATGCAGGTAGCCATTCGGCTCCGGCGGGAATCGCGTCACGATCCGGCTATGCTTCTTGGAGTCGAGGTCGGCCTGGACGATGTCGCGGATGAAATCCCGCCCCGCCTCTGCCGCTACCGGTTCTGTGGTCATTGACTTTTCCCGCTCGGATCAAGCGGACCTTCTGCCAAATTAGCCCCCGCGAGCCAAGCCCACTTTGCCCATGGTGAGGCTTTAGTTATGCACGGTTCCTGCTATACACCACGGCCGTCCAAGCATATGCCCGGCCCCCGGTATGACTGATTCCGTCGTCACACGCTTTGCCCCCTCGCCCACCGGCTTCCTCCACATCGGGGGAGCCCGTACCGCGCTGTTCAACTGGCTCTACGCCAAAAAGCGCGGCGGCAAGATGCTCTTGCGGATCGAGGACACCGACCGCGAGCGGTCGACCGAAGCCGCCATTGCCGCGATTCTGGATGGCTTGAAATGGCTCGAGCTCGACTGGGACGGCGACGTCATCCATCAGTTCAGCCGCGCCGCCCGCCACCGCGAGGTCGCGGAAGCACTGCTCGCCAGCGGCAAAGCCTACCGCTGCTACGCCACGCCGGACGAACTGACCGCGATGCGCGAGAAGGCCCGCGCCGAGGGCCGCACCCGCCTCTATGACGGCATGTGGCGCGACCGCGACCCGTCGGAAGCGCCGGCCGGCATGAAGCCCACCATCCGCCTCAAGGCACCGCAGACCGGCGAGACCGTGATCGAGGATCAGGTCCAGGGCCGCGTGGTCTGGCAGAACGAGAACCTCGACGATCTTGTGCTGTTGCGCGGCGACAGCAACCCGACCTACATGCTGGCGGTGGTGGTCGACGATCACGACATGGGCGTCACCCACGTCATCCGGGGCGACGATCATCTGATCAACGCCGCCCGCCAGAAGCAGATCTACGACGCGCTGGAATGGGACATTCCGAACATGTCGCATATCCCGCTGATCCATGGACCGGATGGCTCCAAACTGTCGAAGCGCCATGGCGCGCTGGGCGTCGATGCCTACCGCTCCCTTGGCTATCTGCCGGCGGCGTTACGCAATTACCTGGTCCGGCTCGGGTGGAGCCATGGCGATCAGGAGATCTTCTCGACGCAGGAGATGATCGACGCATTCGATCTGCCCGCCATCGGGCGTTCGGCGGCGCGCTTCGATTTCGCCAAACTGGAAAACCTCAACGGCCATTATATCCGCCACGCCGACGATCAATCGCTCGTGACCATGTTCGAGCAGGTGCTGGACTACGTGCCCGACGGCGCCGAACTGAAGAAGAAGCTCAACGACACCACGCGCGCGCAATTGCTGCGGGCGATGCCAAGCCTGAAGGAGCGCGCCAAGACGCTGCTCGAGCTGATTGCGGGTTCCTATTTCATCTTCGCCGACCGCCCGCTCGAACTCGAGCCGAAGGCAGTTGCCCTGCTGACGCCGGAAACCCGCGAACTGATCGGCAAGCTCCGCACCGCGCTGGAAGGCGTCACCGACTGGAGCGCGGAGACCACTGAAGCCGCCATGCGGAATTTCGCGGAGCAGAATAACCTCAAGCTGGGCGCGGTCGCCCAGCCGCTCCGGGTGGCGCTGACCGGGCGTACGACCTCGCCCGGCATCTTCGATGTTCTGGCGGTGCTGGGGCGAGAGCAATGCCTCGCCCGGCTCGCCGATCAGGCGGCGGGATGAGCCCCTGCCTTGTGCCTAAAGCGTCCATCTTGCAGCGCACACGGCAATAAGCTACCCATTTGAAAGCCGCCTTCTAGACAATCCGGCTTGCCCTGCGGTGCCCTAAGATGGCGTCAGGGTCAGCCCGGTTTTCGCAACGATTTCATCGGGGATCTCACGATGGACGCAAAATCCAGCAACAAAACAGCGACGCTCACGGTAGGTAACAAGACCTACGATTTCCCGATCCTCAGCGGCACGGTGGGGCCGGACGTCATCGACATCGCCAAGCTCTACGGCCAGACCGGGATGTTCACCTACGACCCCGGTTTTACGTCCACCGGCAGCTGCCAGTCGAAGATCACCTATATCGACGGCGACGCCGGCGTTCTGGAATACCGCGGCTATCCGATCGAGCAGCTCGCCGAGCACGGCGATTTCCTCGAGACCTGCTACCTCCTGCTCTATGGAGAGCTGCCGACCAAGGCCCAGAAGGAGGACTTCGACAACCGCGTGATCCATCACACCATGGTTCACGAGCAGATGGCGCGGTTCTACCAGGGCTTCCGCCGCGACGCCCATCCAATGGCGATCATGGTGGCCGCCGTCGGCGCGCTGGCCGCGTTCTATCACGACTCCACCGACATCAACGATCCGCAGCAGCGCATGATCGCATCGATGCGCATGATCGCGAAGATCCCGACGCTGGCGGCGATGGCCTTCAAATACACCATCGGCCAGCCCTTCATGTACCCGAAGAACTCGCTCTCCTTCGCCCAGAACTTCCTGCACATGTGCTTCGCGGTGCCCTGCGAGGAATACAAGATCAACCCAGTGCTGGCTGACGCGCTCGACAAGATCTTCATCCTGCACGCCGACCACGAACAGAACGCCTCGACCTCGACAGTGCGTATCGCCGGCTCCTCCGGCGCCAATCCGTTCGCCTGTATCGCCGCCGGCATCGCCTGCCTGTGGGGCCCGGCCCACGGCGGCGCCAACGAAGCCGCGCTTGCGATGCTGGCCGACATTGGCACGGTCGACAAGATTCCGGATTTCATCAGGCGGGTGAAGGACAAGAACAGCGAAGTCCGCCTGATGGGCTTTGGACACCGCGTCTACAAGAACTACGATCCGCGCGCCAAGATCATGCAGAAGATGTGTCACGCGGTGCTGGCAGAAACCGGCCATGGCGACGATCCGATGCTCAAGGTGGCGCTGGAACTGGAAAAGATCGCGCTGCACGACCAGTACTTCATCGATCGCAAGCTCTATCCGAACGTCGACTTCTATTCGGGCATCACGCTGAAGGCGATGGGCTTCCCGACCTCGATGTTCACCGTCCTGTTCGCGGTCGCCCGCACCGTCGGCTGGATCAGCCAGTGGAGCGAGATGATCGAGGACCCGCATCAGAAGATCGGCCGGCCACGCCAGCTCTACACCGGCGTCGCGCGCCGCGACTATATCGACATGGCCAAGCGCAAGTAGGGGCGCAACGCAGACGCTACCACGGAAAGCCGGATGCGGTCGTCGCCTCCGGCTTTCTGATTCCAACGATGGACATTCTCAGGAGGCACCATGCTCACTGGCAGCTGCCTATGCGGAAGCGTCGCCTATGAAGTGGATGCCGAACCCGGCGCCATCGTGCACTGCCACTGCGCCACCTGCCGCAAGGCGCACGGCTCCGCCTTTTCCACCGTGACCAATGTGCCCCGCGATCGCTTTCGCTGGAGCAAAGGCGAAGGCCTGCTCAGGGCTTTCGAGTCCTCGCCCGGCAAGAACCGGTATTTCTGTATGCAATGCGGATCGCACATCGTCGCCGAGCGCCCGGGCTCCGGCACCATCCTGCTGCGCATGGGATGCCTCGACACCCCGATCACGGCGCGGCCCAAAGTGCATATCTGGCGGTCGGACGGTGCTTCGTGGTTCGACCCGAAGGATCAGTTGCCGGAGTGGCCGGAGGGCAAGGCGCCGAAAGCTTAAGCCGTGGTTTGACCGCGCGGACGGCATCATCATTTCTGTGGGCGCCGTTTCCGTTTGCCGCGAGCAACTTCGGTGGCCAGCGCGTCGAGGCGCACCCGCACGACGGAGGTATCGATCATCTGCACCGGTGCGTCAGGATCGGCAGCCAGTGCATCCATGATCCGGTCCCATACGGCAGCCTGCCGCTGCTGCGAACATGCAAATTCGACGCTTTTCCCAGAGCGGACATTCCTGATCCGGGAAGTTTCGGATACATTGGGCCCCGCTTCGCTAGCGCATTTTTGAAGACTGACCGTTTGGGAAATGCAGTGATCGGGATTCTGCCTTCGTTGCCAAGTCAGGACGCCAGGCGCAGTTTCGCACTTGTCACCCTCGCCGTGGCTCTCATTTTTTCCGTGAGCGCCGCCGCGGCACAGCCCTCGTCAGTAACGCTCGAACTCGTTAATGCGGCCAGGAAGGAAGGCAAGGTTGTCTTCTACACGTCCACCGATATCCAGGTAGCGGAAGAATTGGCCAAGGCCTTCGAAGCGAAATACCCGGGCATCACGGCGCAGGTCGAGCGCACCGGCGCCGAGCGAGTGTTCCAGCGGATCGCCCAGGAATATGCATCCAACATACGCGCGGTGGATGCCGTTAAATCGACGGACATTGTGCATTTTGTTTACTGGAAACGGCAGGGATGGTTGGCTGCTTATGTACCCGAGGATGTGGCGCGCTGGCCAGCGTCCGCGCGCGATGCCGACGGTTTCTACGCCGCTCCGCGCGCCACATTCTCGGTGATCGGCTACAATACTGGGCACCTAACGCCGGAGAATGCCCCGACGAGCTACGCCGACCTGCTCCAGGCAAAATGGAAGGGCAAGATTGTCAAGGCCCATCCAGCGTACAGCGGCAACTGCATGACGTCCACTTTTGTGCTGAGCCGACTGCTGGGCTGGGAATATTTCAAACAGCTGAGCGGCCAACGCGTCATGCAGGTCCAGTCCGCGAACGATCCACCGAAAAAGTTGGCACTTGGTGAGCGGTCGGTGATGCTTGATGGCACCGAGTACGTCACACTCGTCGCAAAGGCGAAGGGCGCGCCGGTGGCAATTGTCTATCCGCGCGAGGGTTCGCCGCTGGTCGCCGGCGGCAGTGGTGTTATGAAGGATGCGCCGCATCCCAATGCAGCACGGTTATTCATCAGCTTTCTGTTCTCTCGCGAGGGCCAGCAGCTACTCGTCGACAAGGGCCATCTCCGCTCCTTCCACCCGAATATCATGGAGCCCGCAGACCGCGTTCCTCTGTCGCGGATCAAGGTGCTGACCACCGATCCGGTCGAACAAGAAAAAGCGTCCGAAGAGATCAGGGCGAAATACGCCGAGTATTTCGGCACGTGAGCCGCGCCGGGCACGGCGCGAGGCATGACCTCCACAACGACACCGCGCCGCTGTAAGCTTCTCTCCGGTCGGAGCTGAGTTAGGATAATCGACCATGCACCCGGGAAGTATCGAGGGACAGAAGATGGTTATATCGATCAGAAATCTGGACGCCACATTGGGCGCGGAAATCGACGGTATCGACGTCTCGAAGCCGTTACCGCAGGCCGATATCGACGCGATCGAAGCCGCGTGGCGCGAGCGGCTTGTCGTCGTCTTTCATGGGCAAAGCCTCTCGGATCCACAACTGATTGCCTTCAGCAGGAACTTCGGAGAGCTCGATCCGCCGGGACCGAACCCCTACGGCGAACTGTTCAACAAGGCGTATCCGGAACTCAACGTCATCTCCAACGTGGTCGAGAACGGAAAGCCGATCGGCAATCTTGGTGACGGCGAGGCGGTCTGGCATGCCGACATGACTTACGTCGACTTGCCGCCCAAGGCGGCCGTGTTGCATGCACTGGAGGTGCCGCCCCCGGAAGCAGGCGGCAATACCTATTTCGCCAACATGTTTGAGGCTTACGAGACCCTGCCTGCGGACATGAAGAAGGCCGCCGATGGCAGGATCGCGGTGCACGACGCCTCGCGTAACAGCGCGGGCGTGCTGCGCAAGGGCTACAAGGAAATCACCGACGTCCGGGAGACCCCGGGCGCGCATCATCCGCTGGTCCGCACCGATCCGAAATCCGGGCGCAAGGCGCTATTCCTCGGCCGGCGGCCGAGTGCTTATGTGCTCGACCTTGAGGTGGCCGAGAGCGAGGCCCTGCTCGACGCGCTCTGGGCCCATGCAACGCAGCCGCGCTTTGTCATGTGCCATCGATGGAAGGTCGGTGATCTTGTGATGTGGAACAATCTCTCCGTCCTGCATCGGCGCGACCCGTTTGACCCCAAAACGCGGCGCGTTATGCATCGGAGCCAGATCAAAGGCAACGAACGGATCGCCTGACACGGCAACGCACGTTGAAAAACAAATGAAGCTGCAGGAACTGACGCTGCGGACGATACGGCTTCCCCTGATTCGGCCCTACGTCCTTTCGTATCGGACGTTCACCGAGTTCGAGCCGATCATCGTCGAGGCGCGCGATGCCGACGGCCGGATCGGCTGGGGCGAGGGACACATTTCGCCTGGATCGAGCCGCGAGACGCGCGAAGGCGGTTGGGCCTTCTGCCGAGAACATGCCGCCGCCGTTGTCGGCATGGATACGACGGCAGCCAAGGCGTTGATCGCCGTCAATATGGGCGCGAGCAAGGTGGCAGCGACCGGGCTGCTCACGGCGATCGAGATGCTGGAGGATCATCCGCTGCTGCGGGTCGATCGCGAGGCGAGGCTGCCGCTTCTTACACCGTTCAACAGCTCCGCACCAAAGGATATCGCCGAAGAGGTCGAGCGCCGACTCGAGGATGGCTTCCGCACCTTTAAAATCAAGGTCGGCAAGCACGCCGACGACGACGGGAGGCGTGTCAAGTCGATCCAGCAAGCCATCGGTGGCCGTGCCACGATGCGGCTCGATGCCAATCGTGCCTATAGCGAAACCGAGGCCTGCCGCTTTGCCGGCGCGCTTGACCCGTCCGGGATCGAGCTGTTCGAGCAGCCCTGCGATTCCGAGAATTGGGACGCCAACGCCAGGGTCGCCGACGTCTCGCCCGTTCCGATCATGCTGGATGAGCCGATCTGCGCGCTCGCCGACGTGGCGCGCGCCGGCGGCATCAGAAACATTGGATTTTGCAAACTCAAGCTGAAGCGGTTCGGCGGCCTCGACATGGTCCACGAGGTGCTCGACGCGGTGCACGCGCATGGTATGGAGCCTGTGCTCGGCGACGGGCTCGGGACCGAGCTTGGATGCTGGATGGAAGGCTGCGTCGCCCGAACCACCATCCGCAATGCTGGCGAGTTCAACGGGTTCCTGAAACCGAAGGTCCGGCTATTCACCGAGCCGCTGCAATTCACCGCCGGCGAACTTGTCCTTCCGGGAGGATTTCGGCCGCTGATCGACCGCGATGTGCTCGCGACGCACGAGACAGCGCGCGAACGGTTTACGTCTGCGACGGCTCCGGGGTTCACGCCCTAACTCGGCCGCCGCGCCTTTCGCATCGTCGCGAGCACGATATCCGCCGCCCGCGCGCTGGGTGGCTGGCTGCCGGTGGACATGATCTGGTCGATTTTGGCGAAGGCCTCGACCTGCTTCCGCCGCAACGGTGAATCTTCAAGCACCTCGCGCAGCGCCGGCGCGAGTTTTTCGGATGTGCAGTCCTGCTGCAGAAATTCGGGGATGACGTTGTCAGAGATCACCAGGTTGGCGAGGATCACCGAATTCACCTTGATGGCCCGCCGCAAGATCGAGGCTTCGATCGCGCCGGTCCGGTAGGCCGTCACCATCGGTACGCCGGCAAGAGCCAGTTCGAGCGTTACGGTGCCGGACTTTGCCAATGCCGCGTGCGCGATCCGGAACGCCGCCCGCTTCTCCTGTTCGCCGATCACGACGCGCGGCTGTACCGGCCACGCCTTCAGCGCTTCCGTCACCGCCACTTGCAAATGCGGCATGGTCGGCAAAACCGGTTCGAACGCCACGCCCTCGTCTCTCAGCCGCCCCAGCGTCTGGCCAAACACCGCCATATGGTGGCGGATTTCGCTACGGCGGCTACCCGGCAACACCAGCAGCACAGGCGGCGCCTCATCGCGCCGCTGCCGTTCCGCTGGCCCGGGCCGAAGCTGCGCCAGTTGCTCGGTCAGGGGATGACCGACATAGCTGCAAGGCGGCCCGCGCAGCCTGCGATAGGCCTCTGGTTCGAACGGCAGCAAGGCCAGCACATGATCGACGTAACTCAGCATCGCCCGCGCCCTTCCCGGCCGCCACGCCCAGACCGACGGCGAGACATAATCGACGATCGGAATCTTGGGATCGCTAGCGCGGACGCGCCTGGCCACGCGGTGGGTGAAATCGGGACTGTCGATGATGACGAGAATATCGGGCGAGGCTTCCGTCACGGCGATAGCGGTTTGCTTGATCAGCCGCAGGATTTTCGGCAATTGTTTGACGACGGCGGCAAGGCCGATGATCGACAGTTCTTCGATCGGAAATAGCGGTGAAAGGCCCTCGCGGGCCATCGCCCGGCCACCGACGCCTTCGAACCGCACCGCGCCGCCGAGGCGCTGGCGCAACACCTTCATCAGGTTGGCGCCGAGGCGGTCGCCGGATTCCTCCGTCGCGATCAGAAAGACTTTCCGGAAGCTCCCGGTGGTCGCATGCGCTGGCGTCACGCGGGCAGCCCCTGGATGAAGAGTCGCGCTCTGTCGGCAGCCTCGATCATGGCCTGCGAATCCGCAGCGATGGTGTTTCCGGCGATGATGGCGATGCCAGCGAGGCCTGCCTCGGCTACGCCCTCGATGGTTCTTGGGCCGACCGTCGGGAGATCGAAGCGCAAGTCCTGGCCGCTCTTGGGCGCCTTGACCAGCACGCCACGCCCGGTTTTGGCCCGGATACGGCCCTCGCGGCGCAGCCGGGCGACGCGCGCGAGAAGTCCGTCGGTGCCCTCGATGTCTTCCACCACAACCACATGGCCGTCAATCACTACGACAGCCTGGCCGATATCGAAGGGCCCGAGCGCGCGCAGTACCTCCCGCCCCTTTTCGATGTCGGCGGTGGCCGCAGGATCAGGCGTTGCGCGGCTGATGCATCCCTCCGGCATCAGGATATCGGGGGCGACATCCCTGATGCCAACCATCCGAAAACCGTCCTGCTCGAGAATGCGGCCGATCCCCGACAAGAGATGATCGTCGCCGCCGCGAAACGCCGCGATGATGCGGCCGAGGACGCGGATGGTTCCCCAGTCGAGCCTCACTTCCGACAACGCCGGCCGCAGCAGCGTGCCGATGAAGATCAGGTCGCGGCAACCCTCGCTGCGAAACAGTTTTGTCGCGCGGCCGAGTTGTCCGACCGAAATCCAGTGATGGCGGAAGCGCTCGACCCGGACCGGATCGCAGGAGCCTTTGAGGGCGAACAGAACCGGTGCGATGCCGCGCGCGGCAAGCGAATCCGCGACCGCGAACGGCATGGTGCCACCGCCCGCGATCACGCCAACCGGCGAGGAAATTTCTGAGGCCGCTGACATCATGGCTGCGGCGGTCCCGTCATCACTGCTTGTTGCCGTCGCCGGCCGGCAGGCACAGCGCGCGGTGCTTGCCGTCGCCAATGAAGGCGAGGATTTCGGCGATCGCCGGATCCTCTGCCACCATCGGCTGCACCATGTTCAGCCGCTCGGCAAAGATGCCGGGGCCGTGAAACAGCTTTTGATAGAACGCGCGCACCGTGGCGAGTCGCGCCTTGGTGAACTTGCGCCGCTTCATACCGATGATGTTGAGGCCTTCGAGGCTGGCATACTGGCCGTTGACGAGGCCGAACGGAATGACGTCGCCACGGACGCCGCAGACGCCGCCGACCATCACCTGTGGTCCGATCCGGGTGAACTGATGCACCGCGGACAGCCCGCCGATGAAGACGAAATCGCCGATCTCGCAATGGCCGCCGAGCGTCGCTGACGTTGCAAAGATTACGTCGTTGCCGACCTGGCAGTCGTGCCCGACATGGCTGCAGTTCATGAAGTAGCCGCGGTCGCCGACCCGCGTCACGCCGCCGCCGGCAACGGAGCCGGCGTTCATGGTGACGGATTCGCGGATCGTGCAGCCGGCGCCGATCTCGAGCCGGGTCAGTTCGCCGCGGTAGCTCAGCGATTGCGGCGGGGTGCCGAGCGAGACGAACGGATAGATCGTGCAGCCATTACCGATTGTGGTCTGCGCCGTGATGTGGACATGCGCGATCAGCCGGCAATTGGCGCCGATCACCACATGGGGACCGATGATGCAGTGGGGACCGATCGAGCTTCCCTCGCCGATCACTGCGCCATCTTCAATCCGCGCGGTTGGATCGATCGTCGTCATCAAATGCGTCCACTGTGGGCTGATAGCCGGGCGATATTATGTCGGGTTTTCCGGTGGTTACCGCGACAATCCGGCGCTGTCCAGTGACGTATGGTTACGCCCTGTTTCGCATCAGGTCCTGCCTGCCGGCTCCCGTCGCCCCAACGCCAAAACCGCTAAGCGGCGCGTAACGAGTGCTGGTCGACCATAAGCTCATGGGAAATGCGCGATGGAAATTTGAAGGTGCTCGCCCGGTCTTGAAGACGTCACGTCATGCTGCCGGGCAGGAAGCATCGGATTGAAATCCCGAGGGAGCCCTTGACCGGCCAGACCATGGTTCGACCGGCGCGGTTTGGCTCCGTGATGACGGCATCATCCGGGACCATGACCCACTCGCCCTCGAGCCGGACACGGTAATGGCCGTCCCTGGATTCCCAGTCGGGATCCGACACGGCAAAACCGTCTGCATCCGAGCAACACAATCCCTTGCTGCTTTTGAGAGTGTCGAACCACGGCTTCAGCGGAGAGCCGGCATACCTGCCATCGTCGCGCGCTGTCGCATTTCCCGAAAGAACTGCAGCCGCAGCTATTAGCGCCATCGAGGTTTTGACAAAGTTCATGTCCCGCCTCGCCAACAAGCGCTGCGAAAGGCCTTCATCCAAGATCACAAATCGCAAGTGGGGCTGGAGTTCCAACCTTCCGATCCGACCAGGCGGTTTTATGAAATGCCGCGCCGTCGATGGGCCATTTCTTCAATCAGAATATCAGGGGATCAGGGACGCTCGGCCGCCACGGCTGCCGGACACATCGACGGTGATTAGTCAGTCAGCATCGCGCCGACGTCGGCCTCGGCGACGGTGGCGCCGTTCACCTTGGCATCGCCGTGAAACCACCACATGGTCTTGCGGCGACCGATCGAGCGCATGTGATATTCGATGGTGTCGCCGGGCATCACGGGTTTTCGGAATTTGCACTTGTCGATGGTCAGAAAATAAACCGCGCGCGGCTTCTCGGTGCCTTCGACCGACTTGATGCCGATCACGCCGGCGGTCTGCGCCATGGCCTCGATCATCATCACGCCGGGATAGACCGGGCGCTCGGGAAAATGCCCGAGAAACGGCAGCTCGTTGAAGGTCACGTTCTTGATGCCGATGCCTGAGTAATCGGTCCGGATCCTGATCACCCGGTCGATCAACAGCATCGGAAAACGATGCGGAAGCGTCTTGAGGATATCGTTGATGTCAACGAGCTCGAACCTGACCGGTGCTTCCTCCATCACTCCCGCCCCTCGCCCTTCGGATCGGCCGTGCCACTCTGCACCAGACGCTCCACTGCAATAATCTCCCTGAACCATTGTTTGGTCGGCTTTGCAAAAAATCCACCCCAGCGCCCGTTGGGTGGAATGTCGTCCTTGACCCCGCTCATGGCCGTGACCTGGGCGCCGTCGCCGATCTTGAGATGGTTGTTGATGCCCACCTTGGCACCCAGCGCGACATTGTCGCCGATCGTCAGGCTGCCCGCGAGCCCGATCTGGGCCGCGAGCAGGCAGTGCCTACCGATGCTGACATTGTGGCCGATCTGGACCTGATTGTCGATTTTGGTGCCCTCGCCGATCACGGTATCCCGCAGACTGCCGCGGTCGATGGTGGTGCCGGCGCCGATTTCAACATCGTTCTGGATCAGGACGCGGCCGGTCTGCGGCACCTTGAGATGGCCTTCGGGGCCAAAGAAGATGAAGCCGTAGCCGTCCTGCCCGATGCTGCAGCCGGGATGGATCAGGACGTTGTCGCCGATCAAAGCAAACTGGATGGCGGTGCGCGCGCCGACATTGCAGTCGCGGCCTATTCTGACGTCGGCGCCGATCACCGCGCCGGCGCCAATCACCGTGCCGGCGCCGATCTCGACCCGCGGGCCGATCACGGCGAGCGGATCGACGATCACGACGTCTTCCAGATGGGCCGAGGGGTCGATGATCGCCGACGGCGCGATGCCGTCATTGTCGAACCAGGACTGCGGACGAAGCGCATCGGCATGCCACTCGCGGGCGAGCGCCACGAAGGCACGGAACGGCTGGGCGGCCCGCAGCACCGCGACATGGGCGGGTACCCTGGCTTCGAAACGTGGGTTGACGAGACAGGCGCCGGCCCTGGTCGAGGCGAGCTGGTCGGCGTATTTGAGATTGTCGAAAAACGCCAGATGCATCGGTCCGGCTTCGTCGAGCGAAGCCAGTCCTCTGATCGCGTGGCCGCCTTGTGCGGGGTCGGCCAATACCGACTTCGTCAGCGCGGCGATGTCAGCCAGCGTCGACGAAGGCGGTTGCTTGAAGAAGTTCGGCTGCGCCATTCCACCCGTCGCAGTCCGGCCAGCTGCTCACGCCAGAGTCCCGGTTCTGAGGAATCAAAACCGGTGTCTCGTTTTGTTTTGACGCGCCTTCTTCACGCGAACCGGTAATCCGCTTCGCTTGAAAGCGCTAGAACGACGTGCCGCCGCCAAACCTGAATTGCTGCACGCGGTCGAACGTACCCTTGGTGATCGGAACCGCATAGTCGAAGCGCAGCGGACCGAACGGCGAGGCCCAGATCAGGCCGACACCCACCGAACTGCGGACCACGTTGCCGCTGTCAAACTGCAGACCGAGGCAGGTGCCGGCGTCGACCGGCGAGAGCGTCCTCGCGGGTCTACAACCCTTCACGTTGATTTCGCCGGTCTGCACCCAGTCCGTCGGCCCCCTATAGTCGTACAGTCCGCCAGCGTCGGCATAGACCGAACCCTTGAGCCCGACTTCCTTCGGCAGGAACCAGAACGGCATCTGCAATTCCGCCGATGCGCCCCAATATTTGGTGCCGCCGAGCGCGTCCTGCGTTCCGAACGGATTGATGTCGCGCGGCCCAATGCCGTTTGGCGCAAAGCCGCGGACCAGGTTCGGGCCCATCTGGAATTGATCGAGCATGCGCAGTTGGTTGTTGCCAAACTGGTTGAGAATGCCACCCTGAACGTGGATCAATCCGATGATATCGGCGACCAGCGGCGTGTAATATTTCAGGTCGACCGCGGACTTTATGTAGGACACGTCGCCACCGAGGCCGGCGAAGTCCTGCTTCCAGTCGATCAGCAGGCCGTCGGTCGGGTTCTTGTTGTTGTCCAGCGTGTTGTAGTTCAGCGAATAGCCGACCGCCGAGGTCAGGACCCTGCCGCTCTGCAGCTCCTTGCGGACCGGCAGCGAAGCTTCGCCGTCGCCATAGCACCACAGGCCGTTGCCGGCGAAATCGACCCCACCCAGCGCGGTGGCGGCAGCGACGCCGTTCAAATTCACCCAGGCCGGCGACGGGTTGAAGGCGAGCAAGCCGTTGTTGGGGTTGTTGTTACAATTGGCCAGCGTCGAGGGCAGTTGAATTTGCTGCTGATAGATCGAATAGCGAAGTTGCAGCGCAAGATCTTCGCGCAGGCTGAAGCCAAGCCGCGGGCTGAAGCCCAACGTCTTGGTGCCGTAGGAAATGTAGCTGTTGGCCAGTTGCTGGCGCTGGAACAGATCGAGGCCCAACGCGACGCGATAATCCAAAAGATAAGGCTCGACGAACGAGAGCGAATAGCCGCGCGCGTACTGGCCGTAGGTGACGGACGCCTTCGCGAACAGCCCGCGGCCGAGGAAGTTGCGTTCGGCAATGCTGACTTCGGCAAGCGCGCCGTCGGTGGTCGAATAGCCGCCCGATACCGAGAAGTCGCCGGTCGATTTCTCTTCCAGATCGACGATCAGGATCACGCGATCGCTCGACGAACCGGGCTCGGTCACGATCTTCACGCTCTTGAAGAAGTCGAGATTCTTCAGCCGGCGCTCGGCGCGATCGACCAGCGCGCGGTTGTAGGCGTCGCCTTCCGAAAGGTCGAATTCGCGGCGAATCACGTAGTCGCGGGTTCGCGTGTTGCCGCGGACATTGATGCGCTCGATATAGGTTCGCGGGCCTTCGTCGACGGAGAAGACGATCGAGACGGTGTGCTGCTCGAAATTGCGGTCGCCGCGCGGCCGCACGATCGCGAAGGCGTAGCCGCGCCGCGAGGCCTCGATCTGCATTTCCTCGACGGATTTTTCCAGCGCTTCGGCATTGTAGAGCGAGCCGACGCTGACGCGCGAGTAGCTGCGCAGCGCGGCTACGTCGAGCGTGGGGATGCTGCTCTGGAAGTCGACGGAGGCCACGCGGTATTGCTGGCCTTCCTCGATCTTGAAGGTGACGAGGAAGCCCTTGCGCTCCGGATCGTATTCGGTGAGCGCGGCCACCACCTGCACGTCGGCAAAGCCGTTCTTGAGATAGAAGCGGCGAATCAGGTCGCGGTCGGCCTCGACCCGGTCCGGATCGTAGACGTCGTTGCCGCCGAGGAAGCTCAGCAGGTTGGATTCGTGCGTCTTGATGATGTCCTTGAGACGATAGGACGAATAGGCGCTGTTGCCGATGAATTCGACCTGTTTGACGCCGGTCTTGCTTCCCTCGGTAATCGTGAAGATCAGGTCGACGCGGTTGTTCGGCTGTTCGATGATTTCCGGGTTGACGCGCACGTCATAGCGGCCGGAGCGGCGGTAGATTTCGGCGATGCGCTGGGCGTCCGACTGCACCATCGGGCGCGACAGCGTTCCTCGCGGCTTGGACTGGATTTCCGATGAAAGCTGCTCGTCCTTGATCTTCTTGTTGCCCTCGAAGGCGATGCGCCCGATCACGGGATTTTCGACCACGACCACCACGATCCGGCCGCCGGCCTGGTTGATCCGCACGTCCTGGAACAGGCCGGTCTCGATCAGCGCCTTCAGGCCGTCGTCTATCTGGGCCTGGCCGAGGCGGCCACCGGGTCCCGGCTTGAAATAGGAGCGGATGGTTTCGACCTCGACCCGCCGGTTACCCTCGACGGCGATCGAAGCCACGGTCTGGGCGGCCACCGGCGCGGATACAAGCACTGCCGCCAGCGTGGCAGCTACCGGCACGGCGAACATGATCAGGGCGGCCAACAAGCCCCCCCGCACTCGCATTCCAAACATCATGCGCAACGCGCCCTTGTCATTCCAGTGCCGGTCCACACCCCGCGAACCGGCAGATTCCCATTTGTTGCACCGCTTGTAGCCAATTTAGCCGGGGCGGCAAACCAGACATCGCCGTGCGATTCCATTTTCATTCCAAGACGTTGCCGATGGGCAACGTCACAAAAAAGCCGCTTCACGATGCCGCCAAATGCAGGATGTCGTTGTAGGTCGCAAACACCATTAGCATCAGCACCAGACCGAGCCCGATTCGGAATCCGACTTCCTGGGCCCGGGTCGATAGCGGCCGTCCCCGAACCGCCTCCACTGCATAGAACAAAAGGTGACCGCCATCGAGCAGCGGCACCGGAAACAGGTTCAACAGGCCGATCGAGATCGACAGCACGGCGGCCAGATGCACGAGCGCGGCCAGGCCGATGGTGGCGACCTGACCGGAGATTTGCGCAATCCGCAGTGGTCCGCCGACCTGGTCTGCGGCTTCCCGTCCGGTGAAGACGCCGCCGATATAGGCGAACGTGCGGTCCACCACGAACCAGGTTTCCTTGATGCCGAGCCAGAATGCGGTCGCGGGATCGACGCGCTCGGTCAAGACATCGCCCGGCGCGGTCGCGCGCGTAATGCCCATCACGCCGAGCCGATGGAGGTTTCCGAACGGATCCTTCACTTCCCGCAGTTCCGGAGTGCCCCCCAATTGCAGCGAGGAATCGCCACGCTTGATGGTGAAGGTCAGCTTGTCGCCGGCATGGATGCCGACGATGCGTTGCATGTCGGAGAAGCTGCCGATGGTCTTGCCGTCGATCGCAGTCACCACGTCGCCGACTTGAAAGCCTGCGGCCGCCGCGGCGCTGTTGGCTTCGATCTTGTCGACGCGTGCCGTCGTGCTCGGCTTGCCGAAGAAGGTGAACAGGCAAGTGAAGATCACGATCGCCAGGATGAAATTCGCAATCGGGCCGGCGGCCACTATCGCGGCACGCGGACCGACCTTCTTGTGATGGAAGGACCCCGCCTGCTCTTCGGCACTCATGTTGGCAAGCGCCTCGGTCGACGGCGTCGAGGCTTCGGTATCGTCGCCGAAGAACTTCACATAGCCGCCGAGCGGCACGGCCGATATCTTCCAGCGGGTGCCATGGCGGTCATTGAAACCGGCGAGTTCCGGCCCGAAACCGAGCGAGAACGTTAACACCCGCACGCCCGCCCAGCGCGCGACAAGGAAATGGCCGAGCTCATGAAAGAAAACGACGATGGTCAAGACGAACAAAAAGGGAATGATGTAACCAATGAGCCCATGGCTCAACGTATTGAAACTATGCAGAAAAAACTCGGTCATTCGATTCCCCTCGACGCGAGCCAAAGGCTCCGTCCCCAACCCTCTAGGATGCCTTTAAGGCAATTTGAGGCAATAGGGAGGCAGCTTTATTTCGCGCATTATGGTCAACGGAAATCGCATCGTCCGCTGAGCTCAAAGGCGCCAGATTTCCGGCGCGAATCCAGTCGTTCATAGTGGCTTCGACCAGGCGCGCGATCGCGCCGAATTTGATCTTGCCGGCCATGAAAGCGGCGACCGCCACCTCGTTGGCCGCATTGAACACCGTCGTCGCCCCGCGCCCGGTACGTAGCGCGTCGTAGGCCAGCCGCAAGCCCGGGAACCGGTCGAAGTCCGGCTCCTCGAAAGTCAGCTGGCCAATCTTGGCGAGATCCAGTCGTGCCGAAGGACCCACGATTCGATCCGGCCATCCGAGGCAATGGGCGATCGGGATCCGCATGTCCGGCGCGCCGAGCTGGGCGACCACCGAGCGGTCGGTGAACTCGACCATGCCATGGATGATCGACTGCGGATGCACGAGCACGTCGATCTCGTCGGGCGTCAGCGCGAACAGGTAGGAAGCTTCGATCACTTCGAGCCCCTTGTTCATCATCGACGCCGAAATCGATGGTGATCTTCTGGCCCATGCTCCAGTTTGGATGTTTCAGCGCCTGCGCCAGCGTCGCCTGCTCGATATCGCCGCTGGCCCAGGTGCGAAACGGCCCGCCGGAGGCGGTGATGATCACACGCACCAGTTCTTCGCGGTTGCCGGAACTGAGCGCCTGGAACAGCGCGTTATGTTCGGAATCCGCCGGCAGAATGCAAGCGCCGGCCTTCGCCGCACGCTGCATGAAGAAATCGCCGGCACACACCAGGCATTCCTTGTTGGCCAACGCCACCGCCGCACCGCGATCGACGGCGGCGAGCGCAGGCTTCAACCCTGCCGCTCCGCTGACGGCGGCCATTACCCAGTCGGCAGGACGCGCTGCCGCTTCGATGATCGCGCTTTCGCCAGCGCCGCATTCGGTGCGCGTGCCGGCCAGCGCTTCCTTCAACTCGGCCAAACGGGCGGGATCGGCGATCGCCGCAAAGCGGGCGCCGAATTCTCTTGCAAGCTTTGCGAGCGCCTCGACGTTGGAATTGGCCGTCAGCGCCTCAACCTGATAGCGGTCGCGGGCGCCGCGCAGCAAATCCATGGTGCTGTCGCCGATCGAGCCGGTGGCGCCCAGCACCGAGACGGTGCGCGCGGCGGATACCGCGGCCTTGTTGCTACGCAATGGAACTGCGCTCATCATTTCACCAAACCATAAGACCGCGGCCGACGCCATCGGCGCCACCCCGCAGGAACCCAAAAAGAGCAGCCATAGCGACGGCTGCGACAAATCCATCCAGCCGATCCAGGAGGCCACCATGGCCGGGAATGATCTGGCTGGAATCCTTCACACCAAAACGCCGCTTCACCGCCAATTCGAAGAGATCGCCGAGTTGCGAAACCACCGAAAGAACGCCGCTTATCATCAGGAGCGGACCGGCTTTCCCGAAATCGAGCACTGCAAAGATGCTGGCCACCGCGAGGCTTGCGACAAAACCGCCGATGGCGCCTGCCCAGGTCTTTTTGGGGCTGATGCGCGGCCAGAGTTTCGGCCCGCCAATGCCGCGGCCGGCGAAATAGCCGCCGCTATCAGTCACCCAGACGATCAGCAGTACGAAGATCAACGCGACGAAGCCTTTGACAGGATCGAGGCGCAGCAGCACCGAAGCGACCTCGGCGACACCCGCATAGAGGAATCCCGCCGCAGCCCAGTTTCGCCGCTCCGGCGTCATCAGGGCAACCGCCACAAGCCCGATCGCGAGTGCTACGAGCGCGGCATCGATCCGCCCGATGGCGAGAGAAAATCCTGCGACCGTGAGCGCTGCAACGCCGGTTGCAAGCACGCGCTTCTCGGCGGCTGCGTCCACCACCATCAACCATTCGATGTAGAGACCGACCGCGGCCAACGTTACCAGTGCGGTCCACAGCCAGCCGCCGGTATAGGCGATGGCAATGGCGAGCGGTATCAACACGGCGGCGGCGATGATACGCGTCGAAAGATTGCGCAATTCCGCCTCAGTAGCGGCCGCCGGTGCGGCCTTGCCCTCGGTCACGATCCGGTTTTCGCGGCCAGACCGCCGAAACGGCGTTCCCGTCTGGCATATTCGGCGATCGCGCTCTCCAGCGCGGCCTTGTCGAAATCCGGCCAGTGGATCGGCACGAAGACGAGTTCGCTGTAAGCCGCCTGCCACATCAGGAAGTTCGACAGCCGCTGCTCGCCGCTGGTGCGGATGATCAGGTCGGGATCCGGAATATCGGGCGCATCGAGATACTGACCGAGCGCGTCGGCGTCGATCGAGGCGGGATCGCGTTTTCCCTCCGCCACTTCCCGCGCCAGCCGTTGGGCTGCGCCTGCGATTTCCTGGCGCGATCCGTAATTGAAGGCAACGACAAGGTTGAGCTTGGTGTTGGCCCGGGTCAGCTCTTCGGCTTCGTTGAGAAGCGCGCAGATATCCGACTCCAGTCCCTCCCGCTCGCCAATCACGCGCACCCTCACCCCGTCACGGTGCAGCGTCGCCAAATCGTTGCGAATAAAGCGGCGAAGCAATCCGAAGAGGTCGCCGATTTCGGTCGCCGGACGCGACCAGTTTTCCGAACTGAACGAAAAGATCGTCAGATAGAGCACGCCGAGTTCGTGGGCGGCACGAACGACCCGGCGCAGCGCCTCGACGCCCCTGCGATGGCCTTCCGCGCGTGGCAAGCCGCGCGCGGCCGCCCAGCGTCCGTTGCCGTCCATAATGATCGCCACGTGCAGGGGACCGGTTCGATCCGGTCCTTCGGTTGCGGGGGCGGCGGCGTTCGACATCATCAAAATTCCAGGACCCGTCTGAAGTCCAATCTCAAGTCTTGATCTCAAGTTTCGATCTTAAGGCCTTAAACGGTAAGGATCTCCTTTTCCTTCGCCGCCAGCAATTGATCGATCTCTGAAATCATCCCGTCGGTCGCCTTCTGCACATCATGGGCCAGGCGCTCCTGATCGTCCTCGGAGATTTCGTGATTCTTCTCGAGCTTCTTGACGGTATCGAGCCCGTCGCGCCGGACGTGGCGGACCGCGACCTTGGCCGCTTCGGCGTATTTATGCGCCACTTTCACCAGTTCCTTGCGGCGTTCCTCGTTGAGTTCCGGAATCCGCAAGCGCAGCACCTGCCCTTCGGTGGCCGGGCTCAGGCCGAGGTTGGAATCGACGATCGCCTTTTCCACGGCCTTGACCATCGACTTGTCCCAAACCTGCACAGACAGAAGCCGCGGCTCGGGTACGCTGATGGTCGCGAGTTGATTGAGCGGCATGTGCGAACCATAGGCTTCCACCTGCACCGGCTCCAGCATGGACGCCGCTGCGCGGCCGGTGCGCAAACCGCCCAGTTCGTGCTTGAGCGACTGGGTGGCGCCCTGCATGCGGCGCTTCAATTCGTTGATGTCAAAACCAGGCGTGGGCATAACGCTCTCCCCTCCTAAGAAAACCAGCCGCCTGCATCTCACAGGCCAGCAATTCGATGCGCGCCACCGGCTCAGCCGGCAACAACCGTGCCGTGGCCGGTACCGCGCAGGATCGCGCCGATCGAACCCGGCTCGGCGATCGAGAATACGATGATAGGCAGCGAAGTCTCGCGGGCAAGCGCGAATGCGGTCGTGTCCATTACCTTGTAGCCACCTTCGATCGCCTGCGAATGCGTCAGACGGTCAAAACGCTTGGCCGAAGGGTCTTTTTTAGGATCGGCTGAGTAAACGCCGTCGACATTGGTGGCCTTCAGCACCGCCTCCGCCCCGATCTCGGCCGCCCGCAGCACCGCGGTGGTATCGGTGGTGAAGAACGGATTGCCGGTTCCGCCGCCGAGCAGGACTATTCGCCCCTCGGCGAGATATTTGTGCGTCGCACTGCGGGTAAACAACTCCGCTATCTCGGGCATCACGAACGCGGAGAGCGTCCGCGCCGGCGTCCCCTTGCGTTCGATCGCGGCCTCAAGCGCGAGGCAGTTCATGATGGTGGCGAGCATGCCCATGGTGTCGCCGGTCGGACGCGAAACGCCGCGCGAGGAGACTTCCACCCCGCGAACGATATTGCCGCCGCCCATCACGACCACCACCTCGATCCCGAGCTGGCGTGCCGCGATCAGATCGTCGGCGATACGGTCCACGGTAGGCTGGTCGATGCCGAAGGATTGGCGGCCGGCGAGAAACTCGCCCGAGAGCTTGATCACGACGCGACGATAGACCGGCTCAGCCATAGCGAATCGCTTCCTTCATCCCGCGCAAGCAACCGTTTCGCGCAGGCAACTTCCGGCGCAATGGGCACCGGAAAATTTGTTCGACGCGGTTACTTCTTGCCGCTGGCCGCCGCGACCTCGGCTGCGAAATCGGATTCCTGCTTTTCGATTCCCTCGCCGAGAGCATAGCGCACAAATCCGGTAATTTTCACCGGCGCGCCGATCTTGCCCTCGGCTTCCTTGACCGCCTGGGCGACCGACTTGCCCTTTTCGTCATGGATGAACGCCTGCTCCAGCAGGCAGACTTCCTTGTAGTAGGTCTTGAGCCCGGACTCGACGATCTTCTCGATCACGTTCTCCGGCTTGCCCTGCTGGCGATATTTGTCGGCCAGCACGTCCTTTTCCCGCTTCACGATTTCGGGATCGAGACCGGCCGGATCGAGCGCCTGCGGATTGGTGGCGGCAACGTGCATGGCGAGCTGGCGTCCGAGCACCGCAAGTTCATCGGCTTTGCCGGTCGATTCGAGCGCTACCAGCACGCCCATCTTGCCGGCGCCGTCGATCACCGCGCCATGGATGTAGCTCGACACCACGCCTTGGCCGACCTCGAGCAAAGCCGCGCGGCGCAGCGTCATGTTCTCGCCGATGGTCGCAATCGCGTCCGAAATCGCGGTCTCGACGGTGACATCGCCGACCTTCGCCGCCTTGATCGTTTCAACGTCGGCGCCGACGCGGAGCGCGACCTGCGCGATCATCTTGACGAGGCCCTGGAATTGTTCGTTGCGGGCGACGAAATCGGTCTCTGAATTGACCTCGACGACGACGCCCTTGGCGCCCGACGTGACGGCGCCGATCAGGCCTTCCGCGGCGACGCGGCCAGCCTTCTTCGCGGCCTTCGACAGTCCCTTCTTGCGCAACCAGTCCTGGGCCGCCTGCATGTCGCCGGAGGTTTCGGTGAGCGCTGCCTTGCAGTCCATCATGCCTGCGCCGGTCAACTCGCGCAGTTCCTTGACCATCGCCGCAGAGATCGTTGCCATCGTTGAATATCCTTCTTGCCTGTTGGCCGCGGGCGCGGCGCGTGCTTTGCGCCGTGCCGCCATCAGCTACAGGGAGTGCGGTAATCCCGGGAAATCGAACCGGTGGCCGAGCGAGCCGGCCACGCGGCGTTACAATTATTCCGCTTCCGCGGTCAGCGCCTTGGCCTGGGCAACCCAACCGTCGGCGCGACTCGGAAGTCCGACCTCTTCACCGATCTTGTGCGCGGTGTCGTGGTCGAGCTCGGCGAGCTGCCAGTAGTGGAAGATGCCGAGATCGTTGAACTTCTTCTCGATCGCACCTGACACGCCGGTGAGCTTTTTGAGGTTGTCGGCGGTGCCGCGGGGACCTGCTAGTCCCTGGAAGCCGGCCGGCTGCGGAGCTGCCGGAATTTCCTCGCGGATCGGCTGCGCGGAGGCACCGATATCGATGCCGGAATCACCTTGGGCACGCGAGATGCCGTCGATAGCGGCGCGGGCCACCAGGTCGCAATACAGCGAAATGGCGCGGCCGGCGTCGTCATTGCCCGGCACCACATAGGTGATGCCCTTGGGATCCGAATTGGTGTCGACGATCGCGGCGACCGGAATGTTGAGCCGCTGCGCTTCCTGGATCGCGATGTCTTCCTTGTTGGTGTCGATCACGAAGATCATGTCGGGAAGTCCGCCCATGTCCTTGATGCCACCGAGCGAACGGTCGAGCTTGTCGCGCTCGCGCTGCAGCGTCAGCCGCTCCTTCTTGGTGTAGGAGTTGGCCTCGCCGGAATTGAGCACTTCATCGAGGTGCCGCAGGCGCTTGATCGAACCGGAAATGGTCTTCCAGTTGGTCAGCGTGCCACCGAGCCAGCGCGAATTGACGAAATACTGCGCCGAGCGCTTGGCAGCCTCGGCTACCCCGTCCTGCGCCTGCCGCTTGGTGCCGACGAACAGGATACGGCCGCCCTTTGCGACGGTATCGCTGACTGCCTGCAACGCGCGATGCAGCATCGGCACGGTCTGGGCGAGATCGATGATATGGATGTTGTTGCGGGCACCGAAAATGAAATCCGACATCTTCGGATTCCAGCGGTGCGATTGGTGGCCAAAGTGAACGCCAGCTTCGAGCAGCTGACGCATAGAAAAATCGGGTAGCGCCATAGTGATGGTTCTCCGGTTGGTTCCTCCGGAAACGTGTGAGCAGACGAGCCTTATGGCCCGGCTGCCACCGGACGGCCTTTGAGAGCCATGTTTCCGTGTGAGATGGCGCGGTATATAGCCGGATTCCAGCGAGAAGCAAGGAAATACGGGCCCGTTTTAGGGGCCTTGGCGGCGAATATCAGACCCCGGCCGGGGTCTGACCGATCCGCTTTCAGCATTTCGGAGCATTCGGCGGGCATTTCTTCGCTGCCGCCGGCGCAGCCGGTCGCGGCGGGGGTGCGACCGGTCGCGGTGGGGGCGGCGGAGGTGGCGCCGGACGGGCTATCTGGGGCGCCGGCCGCGGCGGCGGGGCAGCAATCCGAGGCGGTGGCGGCGGCGTGGCGTGGCGCGCTGTATCTGCGGCTGAACGGCGGGCTTCGGCGCGGCCTGTGGCGTAGGCTTGATAGGCGCTGCAGCGGGTTTGGACGGCGGCGGTGGCGGCCGCGGGACCACGTTCTTCTTTGTCGCTGCTTCCGGCACGGCCGGCTTTACGTCAGGAGCCTGAGCTGAGCCACCGGCCTTCGGCTGGCCCACGACCGATGCCGGCTCGTTCGATCCTGGCACTTTCGGCCCCGCTGCGCCGGGGTGACCTGGCGCCGGCACCGCCGGAGACGTCGTTACAGGTTGGTTTTGAGGCACAAGCTTGGCGTTGGGATTGGGCGTGGTTGGAACGGCGCCTGATGCGGCCGGGGGCGCGGGAGGTGTCCCCTTGGCGCCAGGAACCGGTAGCGCATTGGGCTTCGGCACCGTTGGGCTTTGCGGCAGCGCGTTGGGCGATACGTTTGCGGGCACCGGCGCTGTCGGCGCGGCTTTCTGCCCATTCGGCGCGCCGGGAGCGGCCGGCTTGGCTGCGGGATTGATCGAGGCGCTCGGCGGCGGCGGCAGTTTTCCTTGCTGGATCAGCGAGGCCTTTTGCGCAACCGCAGGCGGCAGCGCCGGACCGGCGCCGGGCGGTGCGGTGTTCGCACCGGGTGACGGCGGCGCGGCACCAGGCGCGCCGGGACCAACCGGGGTCGGTGGCGGTGGCTGAGGCGGTCGGTTGATCACATTATTGATGACCGTCGTGTTGTGGATATTGGCGAAGATGATGTTGTTCGGCGGTGGCGCTACATAAACTGGCGCCTGCACGTAGACCGGAATCGGCACGAAGTAGGGCTGCGGCAGTATGAACAGCCCGACCGGCGCCAGCGGTGGCGCCAGGATGATGAAATCCGGTGGCGGCGGCGGCAGGAAAAATACCGGCGGCGGCGGTGGTGGCACGAAGTCGAACTCCGGATCGCTGAAGACCAGCACGGGGCGATCGACGTAGACGATTTCGTCCAGCGGCGGCGGCGGCACATCGTATTCGACCACTGCGAATGCCGGCGGCGGCTCCAGCGGCGCGGTGAGAATGGCGAGGCGGCGGCGCGCATCCCCGGCGTGCGGCCCGCGCAGATAGCGTCGCAGGTAAGACCAGTAGGCTTGCGGCGTGTCGGTCCGGTAGGTGCGAAGCCAGGTAATCGCCTCGCGCCGCGCGGCGACAATCGCCCTCACCCGTTTGGCCTGCGGATCACCGGGAAAGGCGGCGAGGAAATCCTCATAGCCTTGCATGGTGTCGCGTTCGAGGACGGCGGCATAGGCATCCTGCACCCCGAGATCGCGGATCGGCCTGCTGCGGACCGCAGCGGCCTGATCCGGCGGCGCCTGGGCCGGCGCATCCGGCGCGCGGTTGAAAAACATGAACTCCGCGTCGATCTTTTCCGCATTCCACGGAACTTGCGCACCCTTGCTCGCTTCATTGACGCGCAGCCGCACTCGGTTGAGGACTTCAGGGAGCGCCAGTCCGCCGGCACGGATCATCTCCGCGAGCGACTGGGCGTAAACGCCATAGGATCCCTCTTCATTGGGCGCGACGGTTCCCGGCGCGGCGTTGAACGCGATCAGCATGTGCGCGTCCGGTTCGACCAGGGCAAGACCGCTCGCAATCGGCTCGCCGCCTTCCACGAAAGGCTGCTGCCGGGCCGCATCCAACACCACGACGCTGGCCTTCAGCGGAAGCGATGCGAGCTGGCGGATATAGTCGCTGATCCGTAACCCCTCGATCGGAATGTCGGTGTCGCGATTGATCGTGGAGTCGACCGGGATGAAATAATTCTCGCCGGCAAGCTGCATGCCGTAGCCCGCGAGATAGACCATGGCGACCGTACCCGGACCTGAGGCTTCGGCCTTCTGGAAGAAGTCGCGAAAACTCCGGCGCAGTGTGTCACCGTCAAGATCACGGGCGCCGACGACGTCGAAGCCTGCGGCCTGCAGGGTTTGCGCGATCAGGCCGGCGTCGTTGGCTGCCGTCGCGAGCGGCGATTTGGCGTAGGCGCCGTTGCCGACGACCAGCGCAATCCGCTTTTCCTGCTGCTGGGCGAAAGCGGAACCAGCCAGCGCGCAGAAGAGGATGAGGCAAAGCGAAAAAATCGAAGAAGTCCTGGTCACCCGCATGGCTTGCCCACCCACGGTTCACTTCGCCCCCGCGCATTGAGCGCGCGGCTAGCTGAACATCACTTGAACGAAAAAACGCTGGCAACATGGCAACGCCGCGGCCGGACTGCCGTTCGACATATCCTTTGCTCGTAAGGCCGCCGAAGACGTCAAGGGGGCATGCGGCGGACGAGATGGCGTGCCGATGGAACGAGGGCGAGGTCTTCGCGCCGTTGATAAGGGCTCCTGGCAAATTGTCCTCTGCAGCTGCGATGCCTGATAGAGGGCACGGCATTGGAAAAGGATTGGCGCGGTTCGGGCCAAGACCGAAATAATTGGCGGCTTTGGCCGAGGTGATGCTGACACAAACTGGCAGCATTCCATGATAGCCTAGTTCCGCTTCACGACTGGCGGATCCGATGTCCCGCGCGCAACGTCTGCTCGATCTCATCCAGCTGCTTCGCGGCTATCGCCGCCCCGTGAGCGGCGCGGTGCTGGCCGAGGCGCTCGGGATTTCGCTCCGCACGCTTTACCGGGACATCGACACGCTGAACGCACAAGGCGCGCATATCGACGGCGAGCCCGGCGTCGGCTACGTGCTGCGCCCCGGCTTCATGCTGCCGCCGCTGATGTTTTCCGAAGAGGAGATCGAGGCAATCGTGCTGGGATCACGATGGGTGGCGGACCGCGCCGATGCGGCCTTGAGCGCGGCGGCGCGCAACGCGCTGGCCAAGATCGCCGCGGTGCTGCCGCAGGATCTGAAAACCAGCCTCGATACGTCGAGCCTTCTGATCGGGCCGGGGAAAGCGATCTCGGCCGGCGACAGCGAATTGCCGGTCATGCGCCAGGCGATCCGCGGTGAACGCAAATTGCGGATCCGTTATCTCGATGGCAACGGGCGGGATTCAAGGCGGACGATCTGGCCGTTCGCGCTGGGCTTCTTCGACCGGGTGCGCGTCGTCGTGGCGTGGTGCGAAATGCGCGAGGACTTTCGGCATTTCCGGACCGACCGCATCGGCAAGGTGCAGGTCACGGACAAGCGCTACCCGCGCCGCCGCCAGGTTTTGTTGAAGGAATGGCGCGCGGCGGAAGGAATCCCCGAATAGCCCGATTTCACTACTGACAGTTTTTGGCAGTGTTATCCCCTAGAGTGAACTCGCGCCGGACATCCGGGCCGGCAGCGCCGTTCAACCAAGGGAGCCTCCCATGCCCAAATTCAGTTTCGTCCTGCTCTATGTCGAGAACCCACACGCCAGCGCCAGCTTCTATGCCGATCTCCTGGGCCGACCCATTGTCGAGAGTTCCCCCACCTTCGCGATGCTGCCATTGTCTGAAGGCGTGATGCTCGGACTGTGGTCGCGCAAGTCCGTCGAGCCCGCGGCCGCTGCACAAGCCGGCGCCGGCGAAGTCGCATTCACCGTCGAGGATGCCGCGGCCGTCACAACGACGTTCGCCGACTGGAAGAAACGCGGACTGACCATCCTCCAGGAACCCGTGCAAATGGATTTCGGCCAGACCTTTGTAGCATCAGATCCCGATGGCCATCGCCTACGCGTGTTCGTGCCAGGTGCCGCATGAGCAGGAACTGGGTCGCCGTTGCTTCCGCCGAACACGTCCCACTTGCTGAGTTCTTCGATCACTTGCGTGGGATCCATTCTTCAACCCCTTGAAAGAACGCTGCCAGGCGCTCGGAGCAGAATCATTTCTTTGCCCGACCGTCTTCCTACAGCGTCTGCACGTCGACCACGCCGGAGACGGCCTTGATGGCGCCGGCGATCTGCGGCGAGACCTTGAAGCGACCTGGCAGTTTCATCTCCACCTCGGTTTCGAGGTCGAGCATGATGACCAGCGAGACGTCGCTATCGGCGCCGCCCGAAGGCGTCGGCTTCGCCTGCGGGCCTCTGGCCGCACTGCCTTGCGCTGCCTGCTCCGGCATGTTCAGCCGTCGCGCGATCGAATCCAGCGGCTTGGTATCGCGCAGGAAGATGCGGAGACCCTTCTGGGTCTTGGCGGCGGCGTCATCCAGCGGCTCGGCGTGCAGCACCCTCGCCCGCACGTCCTCGCCCTGCAATTCAGCACCGAGTTGCAGCAGCACGGCCGCGCCCGGCTCCAGCACGTCGCGATATTGCGCGAGGCCTTCTGAGAACAGCACCGCCTCAAAATGGCCGGTCGGGTCGGACAGGCCCATGATGCCCATCTTGTTGCCGGTCTTGGTCCGACGCTCCATGCGGGAGACGACCGTGGCCGCGACCTTGCCCGCGGTGGCGCCGGTCTTGACCGCGCGCGAGAATTCCGCCCAGGACTGCACCCGCAGCCGCTTCAGCACGGTCGCGTAATCATCGAGCGGATGGCCGGACAGGAAAAAGCCGATGGCGTCGTATTCGCGCCGCAGCCGTTCGGCCGGCAACCACGGCTCGATCTGCGGCAGCATGATGGTCGGCGCATCCGAGGCGCCGCCGAACATGTCGTTCTGCCCGAGCGTCGATGCCTCGTGGCTGCGCTGGCAGGCGGCGAGAATAGCTTCCGCGCCGGCAAACACCCGCGCGCGGTTTGAATCGAGCGTGTCGAAGGCACCGGCGGCAGCTAAGCTTTCGATCACGCGCTTGTTGATGGCGCGCGGATTAACCCGCGCGGCGAAATCGGCGAGTGAGGTGAAAATCCCCTCCTTGCGCGTCGCCACGATCAGTTCGACCGCTTGCGGGCCGACGCCCTTGAGCGCCGCCAGAGCGTAGTAGATCGTGCCGTCGCCGACCTCGAAGGTGGCGCCCGAGCGATTGATGTTGGGCGCCTCGACCTTAATGCCGAGCCGCTGCGCTTCGGCGCGAAATTCCGACAGCTTGTCGGTGTTGTTGAGTTCGAGCGTCATCGAGGCCGCGAGGAACTCGACCGGATAATGCGCCTTCATGTAGGCGGTGTGGTAGGACACCAGCGCATAGGCCGCGGCGTGGCTCTTGTTGAAGCCGTAGTCGGCGAACTTGGCGAGCAGTTCGAAGATCGTGTCGGCCTGCCCCTTTGGCACACCGTTCTTGACCGAGCCCTCGATGAAGCGCGCGCGCTGCTTCTCCATCTCGGCGCGGATCTTTTTGCCCATCGCCCGCCGCAACAGGTCGGCTTCGCCGAGCGAGTAGCCGGCCATCACCTGCGCGATCTGCATTACCTGTTCCTGGTAGATGATGACGCCGAAGGTTTCCTTCAGGATCGGCTCGAGCAGCGGGTGCAGATATTCTGGTTCCTCGTCGCCATGCTTGCGGGCGCAATAGGTCGGGATGTTCGCCATCGGACCCGGGCGATAGAGCGCCACTAGCGCGATGATGTCCTCGAAGCGGTCGGGCCGCATGTCGACCAGCGCCCGCCGCATGCCCTGGCTTTCCACCTGGAACACGCCGACCACGTCGCCCCTGGCCAGCATCTGGTAGCTTGGGGCATCGTCGAGCGGCAACGTCGCCAGATCGACGTCGATGTTGCGCTGCTTGAGCAGTTTGAGCGCGACGTCGAGCACGGTCAGCGTCTTCAGGCCGAGGAAGTCGAATTTGACGAGCCCCGCCGGTTCGACCCATTTCATGTTGAACTGGGTCACAGGCATGTCGGATTTGGGATCGCGATAGAGCGGCACCAATTCGCTTAACGGACGGTCGCCGATCACGATGCCGGCGGCGTGGGTGGAGGCGTGCCGGGTCAGGCCTTCGAGGCGCTGGGCAATGTCGAAGGCGCGCGCGACCACCGCGTCTTCGTCGCGGAACGCCTGCAACTTCGGCTCGCTTGCGATCGCGGCCGCCAGCGTCACGGGGGCCGCCGGATTCTGCGGCACCAGCTTTGTCAGCTTGTCGACTTGCCCATACGGCATCTGCAAGACACGGCCGACGTCGCGCAGCACGCCCCTCGCCTGCAGCGTACCAAAGGTGATGATCTGCGCCACCTGATCCCGGCCATAGCGCTGCTGCACGTAGTCGATCACCTCGCCGCGCCGGTCCTGGCAGAAGTCGATGTCGAAGTCCGGCATCGAGACGCGTTCTGGATTGAGGAAGCGCTCGAACAATAGGCCAAAGCGAATTGGATCGAGGTCGGTGATGGTGAGCGCATAGGCGACCAGCGACCCCGCGCCGGAACCGCGCCCCGGCCCGACCGGGATGCCTTTGGACTTCGCGTGCTTGATGAAGTCGGCGACGATCAGGAAGTAGCCCGCGTAATTCATGCGGGTGATGACATCGAGCTCGAACGCCAGCCGCGCGGAGTAATCTTCTTCCGTCGTGCCTTGCGAGAGGCCGTGCACCTTGAGGCGATTGCGCAAGCCCTCCTCGGCCTGGCGGCGCAATTCCGCGGCCTCTTCGGTCGCGGCATCCGCCGCATTGGTGCCGGCGCCGACAGTAAAGCGCGGCAGAATGGGTTTGCGCGTCATCGGCCGGAACGAGCAGCGCTCGGCGATCTCGACCGTTGACGCCAGCGCCTCCGGAATGTCGGCGAACAGAACCGCCATTTCGGCGCGGGTCTTGAAGCGGTGGTCGGGGGTGAGCTGCTCGCGATCGGTCTCGGCGATCAAACGCCCGCCGGCGATGCAGAGCAGCGCATCATGCGCCTCGTAATCGTCGTTGCTGGCGAAATAAGGCTCGTTGGTCGCAACCAGCGGCAGCCCCTTCGCATAGGCGAGATCGATCAGGCCGGCTTCGGTGCGGCGTTCGCGGTCGACGCCGTGGCGCTGCAATTCGACATAGAGGCGATCGCCGAACAGGCGCGCCAGACGGTCGCAGCGGGTGGCAGCGAGCGCGGTATGATCGCCGTGCAGCGCCAGCGAGATCGGCCCGTCGGGACCGCCGGTCAGCGCAATCAGATCCTCGGCATCGCCCTCCAGCCATTCGAACTTGATATGCGGGGACTGATGCACGGGCGTCTCCAGGAACGCCCGCGAGTTGAGCCGCATCAGGCTGCGATAGCCGCGCTCGCGCGCCGCCAGCAGAACGATCCGCGAAGGCGCAGCCGCAAGCGCGTTGCGCGCATTGGGATCCTGATCGCCGAAATCGATCGCGAGTTCGCAGCCGACGATCGGCTGGATGCCGTAGCCCGCCATCTTGTCGGAGAATTCCAGCGCCCCGAACATATTGTCGGTGTCGGTCAGCGCCAGCGCCGGCTGGCGGTCGGCTTTGGCCAATTCGCCGAGCTTGGCGATCTTGATCGAACCCTTCAGCAGCGAATAGGCCGAATGAACGTGGAGATGAACGAATCCGGCGCTGGACATGTCGCTTTGGGGCTCTTGCATCGTGGATGGGAGCGATCGCCAGGCAATTTAGGAACTTCCCTTAAAAAGCACCGACTCGCGACCCAATGGTGATGCCTACGGTTGGCGGAGTCCACGCGGAACGCGCGCGAAGCATCCGCCATCCGGCTTTTCCCCAAGCGCGCTTTGAAGGCCCGTTTTGAGGGGGCGCGCTGGCGGGTGCCCGCCCCCATTTTCAGAGCTGGGGGATCAGTTGCGCCCAGACCGCGATCATCCCGACAAACAGCGTAATCGACGCCAGTGCAGCGGCTTCTTCGACAAACATCCTCAACATCGCCCGACTCCCGATCCAAGAACATATGAGGAACATTGTTCCTTTTTTGTTCCGGGAGTCAAGGCTGGGTAGTGGGTCAGTTTGAAAAATGAGCCCGTTGGTTAATTCTTGACCTGATCTTCTGCCCTCTTCTGTCGAACGGTGAGGATGGCTTGAAGTTCGCCAAGCCTGCCAGTCACGCCACAGCCATCGCAGGCGATACCTTGAGCGGTCTATGGATACGAATGAAGTTGAAGTACGTCGTGCGGAGCCCAATCGCCGCGGCGTGGTTTTCGCGGCCGTCGCAATGTCGATCAACTTGGCGCGCTGGTTGGCGTCCCCAGAGCGCTCAGGGCGCTCCTCTATCCCGTCTTTCTTCCAAAAACGGGCGACCTCGCCTTGATGGTTTTCCAGCCAAAGAAATCATACTGGCCGGACCACGCGTGGACTTCGGTCTGACAAACCCCGCATTCGAATTTGCCGGAGCGCATGCTGGAATGTTGCTCCCTTGTTGCGGTGTAATCCATACCGCAACCGGGGCAGGTGAATTCTTCGGTCGTCCAAATGCTGTTCGCCATTCCGCGAGTATGCGCCTGCGGCGGCGCGATTCAAGTTCGCTACGTCTCGGTGGTTAAGGACGCCATAAATGGACTCGCGAACTCTCGTTAACAAGAACTTCCCTGATGTCTGACCGGCGCCCAACAAAAAAGCCCTGGGCGTTGCCCGGGGGCTTCGATGTTCCAGCAAATCGCGCGAGATCGTTACTTGGCTCAGTACCTGGCGATCACAGGGCCGCCGAACCTGTAGTTCACGCGAACGGTGACGAGATCGACGTGCTGACGGATGCGATCGGTGCCGCCGAACGCGCCGGCCGGCGAGGTGAAGGTGTAGGTGCGGTCCTGCATAAACAAATGATGCAGCCGACCAGGCCAGCGCGCAAGCGCCCTCGCGCCGTTTACTGATCTCTAGTCCAGTTCGACGACCTGGCCATCAACCAGCGACACCCGTCGGTCCATGCGGCCGGCCAGCTGCATATTGTGGGTGGCGATCAGCATCGCGACCCGCGTCGCCTTGACGAGTTGCATCAGCGCGTTGAAGACGTGATCGGCGGTATGCGGATCAAGGTTGCCGGTCGGCTCGTCCGCCAATAGCACCCGCGGCGCGTTGGCGACCGCGCGCGCAATCGCGACGCGCTGCTGCTCGCCGCCGGACAATTCCGCCGGCCGGTGCGTGATGCGGTCGGCAAGGCCGAGATAGGCCAGGATTTCCGTGGCGCGCTTCACCGTCTCGGCGCGCTTCAGCCCGCGGATCATCTGCGGCAGCATGACGTTCTCGAGCGCGGTGAATTCCGGCAGCAACCGATGCGACTGATAGACAAAGCCGATGTCGGTACGCCGGATCTGGGTGCGATCGATATCGGACAATTGCGAGGTAGCCGCGCCACCGACATAGACCTCACCGTCATCGGGGGTCTCCAGCAGGCCCGCAATGTGCAGCAGCGTCGATTTGCCGGAGCCCGACGGTGCCACCAGCGCTACCGACTGCCCTGCCCACAGCGCGAGCTTGGCGCCGTCGAGGATCGTCAGCGTCGCCTCGCCCTGCTGGTACTGCCGTTTTATCTCGTGGAGATAGACGACCGGTACATCTTCCGCCCCCTCGGCCATTATGCCCTCACTCGTACCGGAGCGCGTCGACGGGATCGAGGCGCGCGGCGCGCCAGGACGGGTACAGCGTGGCCAGGAACGACAGCGTCAGCGCCATGATCACGACAGCTGTTGTCTCGCCGAAATCGATCTCGGCCGGCAACCGCGACAGGAAATACAGTTCCGGCGAGAACAGCTCGGTATTTGTCATCCACGACAGGAATTGCCGGATCGATTCGATGTTGAGGCAGATCAGCATGCCGACGAAAAACCCGGTCAGCGTGCCGACCACGCCGATCGCGGCCCCCGTGATCAGGAAGATCCGCATGATCGAGCCCTGCGAGGCGCCCATGGTGCGCAGGATGGCGATGTCCTGGCCCTTGTCCTTGACCAGCATGATCAGGCCGGACACGATATTGAGCGCCGCGACCAGCACAATCATGGTCAGGATCAAAAACATCACGTTGCGTTCGACCTGAAGCGCGTTGAAGAAGGTCGAGTTGCGCTGTCGCCAGTCGACCAGGAACACCGGCCGCCCGGCCGCTTCCGTCACCGTCTTGCGGTAGGTGTCGATCTTGTCCGGATTGGTGGTGAAAACCTCGATCGCGGTGACGTCGTCCTTGCGGTTGAAATAGGCCTGCGCCTCCGGCAGCGGCATGAACACGAAGGCTGAATCGTATTCCGACATCCCGATCTCGAACACCGCGGTGATCTTGTACGGCTTGATACGCGGCGTCGTGCCCATCGGGGTCACCGCCCCCTTCGGCGCCACCAGCGTGATGGTGTCGCCGGCATGCAGCGACAATTGATCGGCGAGCCGGCGGCCGATCGCGACGCCCTGCCCCTCGTCAAAGCCTTCCAGCGTGCCCTGCTTGATGTTCCTGGCGATCGAGGTGAGGTTGTTCAGATCGTCGGCGCGCATGCCGCGCACCAAGACGCCCGAGGCGTTAAAGAACGAGGACGCCAGCGCCTGGCCGTCCACGACCGGCGCCGCCAGCCGGATACCCTGAACCTGGCTGATCCGCTCGGCGACGTCCTTCCAGTCCGTCAGTGGCGATTCCAGCGGCTGCACCAACAGATGTCCGTTGAGGCCGAGGATCTTGTCCAGGAGTTCCTTGCGAAAACCGTTCATGACCGCCATCACAATGATCAGCGTGGCGACGCCGAGCATGATGCCGAGGAAGGAAAAACCGGCGATGACGGAAATGAAGCCTTCCTTGCGACGCGCCCGCAAGTACCGTCCGGACAACAGCCATTCGAAGGGCGCAAAAGGCGGGGTTCGGACTGTCTCGTTCATGGTCTCATCCATCTTTCGATAATCCCATGATTCGGGCCAAATGTGGCCGGAATGGCTGACATGGCAGCCACCCCATGGATCATCTTCATGCTGTTATCTTCGCCACCACTTCCGCCTGGCTCAGGTTCTCGCGCGATCCGTCGCTGCGCCGCTTGATCTCGAGCTTGCCTTCGGCAAGGCCCTTGGGGCCGACCAGAATCTGCCAGGGAATACCGATCAGGTCGGCCGCGGCGAACTTCGCACCCGCACGCTGGTCGGTGTCGTCATAGAGAACGTCGACGCCCTTGGCCTCAAGCTCGCGATAAAGCGCCTCGCAGGCCGCGTCGGTATCGCTGGAGCCCTGCTTCAGGTTCAGGATCACCGCGTTGAACGGCGCCACGGCGTCCGGCCATTTGATGCCGGCATCGTCATGACAGGCCTCGATGATGGCGCCGACCAGGCGCGACACGCCGACGCCGTAGGAGCCGCCATGGATCGGCACGTCGACGCCGTCGGGGCCTGCCACCATCGCCTTCATGGCGTCGGAATATTTAGTGCCGAAATAGAAGATCTGGCCGACCTCGATGCCCCTTGTGTTCATCTTCTTGTCCGCGGGCACCTCGCGCTCAAAGCGCGCGGCGTCGTGGACGTCTTCGGTCGCGGCATACACCGAGGTCCATTGCTTGATGATCGGGGTGAGATCGCCGTCGTAATCGACGTCGTCGTCGGGGATCGGCAGATTGAGCACGTCGCTGTCGCAATAAACGCCGAACTCGCCGGTCTCGGCCAGCACGATGAATTCATGGCTGAGATCGCCGCCGATCGGGCCGGTCTCGGCGCGCATCGGGATCGCCTTCAATCCCATCCGCGCGAAGGTGCGCAGGTAAGCGACGAACATCCGGTTATAGGACCGCCGCGCCGCGGCCTCGTCGACGTCGAACGAGTAGGCATCCTTCATCAGGAATTCGCGACCGCGCATCACGCCGAAGCGCGGACGCTGCTCGTCGCGGAATTTCCACTGGATGTGATAAAGATTGAGCGGCAGGCTCTTGTAGGATTTGACGTAGGCGCGGAAAATCTCGGTGATCATTTCCTCGTTGGTCGGCCCGTACAGTAATTCGCGCTTGTGGCGGTCGCTAATGCGCAGCATTTCCGGACCATAGGCATCGTAGCGGCCGCTCTCGCGCCAGAGATCGGCGAGCTGCAGCGTCGGCATCAAGAGTTCCAGCGCACCGGCACGGTCCTGTTCCTCGCGGACAATCTGCTCAATCTTCTTCAGCACCCGAAAACCCAGCGGCAGCCAGGCGTAGATGCCGGCCGCTTCCTGCCGCATCATGCCGGCGCGCAGCATCAGGCGGTGCGAGACGATCTCCGCCTCTTTCGGATTCTCTTTCAGGATGGGCAGAAAAAACCGCGACAATCGCATGGGCAACTCAGGGAATCAGGGAAACACGGGAAGAGGTGCAGTGAAACCGGATCGGATGCGAAAATACAAGGCCGGGACGCCCTAAAAAGCCGCCAAGCACGCGGTTTTCCGGCCATTTTGCCCCCGATATTGACCGCATAATTGCGGCGCGATCAGGTCCGGATTGGCCTCCTCCACGTCATTGCGAGCCAACGGGTCGCGCGAATGCGCCATCCCCTCCGTCGTTGCGAGCGAAGCGAAGCAATCCATCCCGCCGCGCAAAGAAAGACAGAATGGATTGCTTCGTCGCAAGCGCTCCCTTGCGCAAACGCTTCGCGTTTGTCGCAGGCAATGACGGCAGATGCAGATCTCGCGATCTCGCGGCGCATTGCGCCCGAGGTTTCCGTATAACTCCGCCCTTCAATAAGAGAGGGCGCAGGGAATGCCGGATGCGCGCTGCACCCGCGGTCTCGTGTGCAATGTGCACAAGAAGTGCGCACACGAGCATACAGGGCAGCGGAGGCAATCCGACATTCCCTGCGC
>CAWGSN010000026.1:0-11171 GCA_963825225.1 uncultured Alphaproteobacteria bacterium | reverse complement strand
CCAGGTTCAGTGCCGCGCTGTTCGAGGCCAAATTGGTGGCCGAACGCAACCCTCCGAAAATCCCGGTCACGGTGGTGCCGTCGGGCGGGCGGATCGATCTCGGACCGTTCAACGTCGAGTTCATCCCGGTCGCGCATTCGATTCCGGAATCGCATGCGCTGGCGATCCACACCGCGGCCGGCACCGTGCTGCACACCGGCGACTGGAAGATTGATCCGACCCCGATTATTGGCCTACCGACCGACGAGCGGCGGCTGCGCGAACTGGGCGATGCCGGCGTGCTGGCGCTGGTCGGCAATTCCACCAATGCGGTCCGGGACGGGCGCTCCCCCTCGGAGACTGAGGTCGCCGCCACCATTAAGAAGCTGGTGAAGGCTGCCAAGGGCCGGGTCGCTGTCACGACCTTTGCCTCAAACGTCGCGCGCCTGAAGGCGGTGGCCGACGCTGCCAAAGCCGCCGATCGCGAGGTGGTCGTGGTCGGCCGCGCCATGGAGCGCGTGGTGCAGGTCGCGCGCGAAACCGGTTTTCTCGAGGGCGCGCAGAATTTCCGCGGCGCCGACCTCTACGGCCATTTCCCGCCGGACAAGGTGCTGGCGCTGTGCACGGGAAGCCAGGGCGAGCCGCGCGCGGCGCTGGCCCGCATCGCCGATGACGACCATCCGCAGGTGACGCTGAACAAGGGCGATTGCGTGATCTTCTCCTCACGCACCATCCCGGGTAACGAGAAGGCGGTCGGCTCCATCATCAACGGCCTCGTCGCGCAGGGCATCGAAGTCATCACCGACCGCACCGATCTGGTCCATGTCTCCGGCCATCCGCGCCGCGACGAGCTGCGCGACATGATCTCCTGGGTCCGCCCGCAGATCCTGATCCCCGTGCACGGCGAGGCGCTGCATCTCGCCGAACACGCCAAGCTGGCGCGCGCTGCGGGCGTGCCGAAAGTCCTGACCTGCCGCAACGGCGACCTGGTCAAGCTCGGGCCCGGCGACCCCGGTATCATCGACGAATTGCCGTCGGGCCGACTCTACAAGGACGGCACGATTTTGGAGGATTCCAAATCGCGCGCCGTGGTGGAGCGGCGGCGGATGGGATTTGCCGGCTGCGTTTTTGTTGCGGTCGCCATGACCGAAAAAGGTGAGTTGGCCGATGATCCCGAGGTTGATCTTGTCGGCATCCCCGAGAAGAATGCGGCCGGCGAGCCGTTCGACGACATCGTGTTCGATGTAGTGGTATCGACCGTGGAAGGCCTCCCGCGGGCGCGGCGGCGCGACCCGGACGCGACCGCGGAATCGGTTCGCCGCGCGGTACGATCAGCACTGAACGAGCAATGGGGCAAGAAGCCGATTTGCCTCGTGCACGTGCTGACGATTTGAGCTGCAAGGGATGAGGGAGGAGTAGCGATGCTGGGCCGGCTCAATCACGTCGCGATCGCGGTCAAGGACGCCGAGAAGGCCGCAAAGATCTATGGCGGGGCGTTCGGCGCCGAAATCTCGCCCGCCGTGCCGCTGCCGGAGCACGGCGTGATCACCGTTTTCGTAACGCTGCCCAACACCAAGATCGAGTTCATCCAGCCGCTCGGCGAGGCGTCACCGATCGCCAAATTCGTCGAGCGCAATGCCGACGGCGGCATCCATCACATCTGCTACGATGTGCCCGACATCATCGCTGCGCGCGATATCCTGATCGCGCAAGGCGCCCGCGTGCTCGGCGACGGCGTGCCAAAAATCGGCGCCCACGGCAAGCCGGTGCTGTTTTTCCATCCGAAGGATTTTTCCGGCGCGCTCGTCGAAATCGAACAGGCCTGAACCAGATGGCCTACAGCCTCTCAACGGCGTTTGCGATCTACTTCGTACTGTGGTGGGTCGTGCTGTTCGTAACGCTGCCGTTCGGCGTGCGCAGCCAGCACGAGGACGGCGAGGGGGCGCCCGGGACTGATCCCGGCGCGCCGATCATGGCGCAGATGGGCCGCAAGCTGATCTGGACCACGGTGATTTCGGCGGTCATTTTCGCCGTCGCGATGTGGGCTTACTATCAGGGTTACTTCAATATCGAGCGGCTGGCGAAGCTGATGGGGATGCCGTTCTAGCTGCGGGTTGGGAGCGGAAAATGAATTTTCAACGAATCATGATTGCCCTCGTGGTCCTGCTCGCCGCGGGCCTTGGCTTGTCGTTCTACATGAACTGGCGGACGCTGGGGCAGCTTCGCACCGTGAAGGCGTTCGTCGAAGGCAGTGTGTTCGCCGACGCAGTGGCGGCGTGCGAGAAGGCGCAGAGCTCGACGCCGTTCAAATGGACCGGCGGCAAGCAGACCGCGGTGATCGGCCTGAACTCGGTCAAGCTCAACAACGACACCATCATCGCGAGCTACACGCTGGTCGCCGACAGCGTCTATTGCGACTACGATCCGATCAAGAAAAAGGCCGATATCGGCTCAAATTTCCTCGAGCGGGAATTGAACTAAGCCTCGCTCCGGGCGACGACGCCTTCGATCTCCTCCAGCAATTTCCGCCACGCCGCATCGATCTCCGGCGACCAGTCCGCCCCCAAAACCTCGCGCAGCGTGCCTGCGATCACGCCGAAGAATGCGATGAACAGGTCGCGCGGCGTGCCGTAGGCGTCGTGTGAGGTGATCTCGCATTCGATCATGCGGAAGTGCCCGGTGCGGGGACCGGCGAAATCCAGCATCGCCTCGATCGTCAGCGCCAGCATCGAGCCCTTGACGAGTTCGCTGCCCTCGGTGCGGAACATCGATATGGATTCGGGATGTTCGTGGTGCAGGCGGCGATAGACCAGCGGCGTCAGATCGTCGCAGCGCTCGGCTGCGATCTCAAAGCTTCGCTCGATCGGATTGGGGGACGCGGTCATGTCGGCGCACGCGGTTTTAAAACTCTTCGGACGATTTCGAAAAAAAAGAGCAGGGCACAAAGCCCTGCTCAAAAATTGTGTCGACCCTTTTACCTCGAAAATTTGGGTTTGATCTTGATTGACGAGGCGACGCTGCTTGTGCGCGTCAGGGCTCCTCCCGAGACTTGGACCACCAGACTTCAGCCTTTCGGCCAGCCTGAGGCAGCACTCGTAGACCATCTTTTTCGTCTTGTCACCATTTTCGGCAATGATTGTTCAAAATTCCAGCAATCTGCGAAATGATTGGGAATTCGCCGTTGCCGGTTGCAGATCGGCGCACTGGAACCGGGAGTAGGTAATGAAGTAGGGGGGCAAGCGCTCTCTGGAGACGGAGATACACCGGCGCCCCCGGGTTATTTCCGCAGCACGGCAAGATAAAGCGAGGAACCTGATCTCGACTTCGGACTCTGAGGGTGATTAGTTCTGACCCGGATGGGTTTGCGAATGCGCAGGCGACTGAAGAATTTCCTACCCATAGTCCTGATTGCCCTGGTGGTGCAGATTTTCGCACCCATCGGCGCATGCTGGGCGGCGAGCATCGCGGCCTCGGACCCGCTTGCGGGGGCCGTGATCTGTCACGGCAACGCGACTTCCACCACTGGACAGACCGACCAGGCCGGGCATCGCGCCCACGAAGGCTGCTGTTCGGTTTGCAGCATGCTTCAGACCGGTGCGCCGGTCGATGTCCCGCAAGCGGCTGAGGCCATCAGCGTCGATCGCCAGCACGCGCGCGTGGTCTGGGTCGAATTCACGCCAGACCGGTTCGCCTCCCGCGCCGGCTCTCACGCGCAAGCGCGCGCGCCTCCGACGATTTCCTGACCCATCGAACACCCGAACGATTGGTACGGCCGCGGCTGTGCTGATTGGTGCAGTTCAACAAGCCGGCCGTTAGAGCCGGTGTCAGGATTAGTCCATGTTTCGTTATCATGCCCTGGGTGGCGTGAGCCTGCTTGTGCTTTGCACCGCGTTATTGCCTTCAACGCCACATGCGCAGACGGCCGCCCAAAGTCTGCCGCCGGTAACTGTAGACGCGCCGCGTGTAGCGGTGACGAGGCCAGTGGCGAGAAAGCCGAGCACCCGCGCGTCTGCCCGAACGCAGGTCCGGCCGCCCTCGGCCAACACCACCCCTGCCGTGTCGCAAGCGGCGCAGGTTACCCCGAGTGCGGCAGTGGCGAACCTTTATCAGGCGCCGGCCGGTCAGACCGAAACCACGATCGATCGAAGCCAGTGGGATAACAGGCCGGCAGTTACCGTCAGCGACGTGTTGCGCGAGAGCCCGGGGATATCGGTAAAGCAAGGCAACGGTCCGCGCGATATCGGCATCTCCATCCGAGGCTCGAACGCCCGCAACGGCTTCGGCATTCGTAACATCGTGATCTTCGACGACGCATTCCCGGTCACGCAACCGGACGGGCTGTCCCGGAGCGATTTGATCGATCCGCGCGCCTATGGCGCGATCGATGTCATCAGGGGGCCGTCATCGGCGCTCTATGGCAATTATGCAACCGGGGGCGCGCTCAATTTTCGCACCCGTCCGGGCGGCACCATCGACGGCATCGAATATGGCGTCGATGGCGGCAGCTTCGGCTATCTCAACAACTATCTGGCGGCGGGCCAGAAGGTCGGCAACTTCGAGGCCTCATTGTTCGCCAGCGATGCGCGCGGCGACGGCTTTATCGGCAATAGCTGGTTCAGCACGCAGACGGCCAATTTTCTCGCCACGTTGCAGGCCACCCCTGACGACCGGTTCACGGTGAAGTTCATCAACAACAATCTGGACACCCGCCTTCCGATCCGCTCCTCGCTCAACCAGTTCTACCAGAATCCGTTTCAGCAGGGCTGCGCGACCGGCGCGACGGCGATACTGGGCTGTGGCACCGTGACGCTCTTCAACAACGGCTTCAACGCCGCGGCCGGAACCGACAAGGAAACGGCGGTGCAGGCTGGACTTGGCCGCAATGACCGCCGGACGATTGTCGGCGGGCGTTGGGAGCACGATTTCGACAACACCACGACCTGGCGCAATCAATTCGTGTTCGATGACCGGAACATCAGCCAGCCGACCGGCTCTACCAGTGCGATCGGCGATTTCCCGTCGTACAACTACATGAGTGATGTTACCAGGCGTGGCGAAATCCTCGGCATGGATTCCACCACGTTCATTGGCGGATGGTACAATACGCTGGTCGCATCAAGCGACACGCGTAACGTCATGCCGGGCGGCTACGGGACGCTAGGTCGACTGTCCAGCAACGTCTTCAGCGACACCTCGAATTACGGTGTTCGCGCCCGCGAGGAACTCAAGTTGACGCCGGCGCTGACCGCCGTTGCCGGGATTGGATGGGAAACCACCAATCTGAAGGGAGTGAATACAGCCTACACGTACACTGGGGCCGCAGGCGTTACGACAACTGCGCTCACCACTGCTGACAGCCAGTTCCAGAACACGGCGCCGGAACTGGCGCTGCTGTACAAGCTCAACAGCGAGTGGCTGTTCCGTGCGCGTGCCGCGACGGGATATGGAACGCCTCAGGTCGGAAATCTCTTTGTCCTGCCGAGCGGTTTGTCCGGAAATAACACCCAGCTCACGACGCAAAAGAACCTTGGCTACGACCTTGGTTTCGACTGGACGCCAAATAATACGCTCAAACTCAGCGCGACTGGCTTCTACGAATTTTTCCGCAACGAACTCGTGAGTCAGGCCACACCGCTCGCCGGCATCAGCTACACCTTCAACGCGCCGCGATCGGAGCATCGCGGTGTGGAGCTAGCCGCGGACTGGAAATTCCTTCCAGGCTGGCGGTTCACGGCGGCATATACCTATCTCGATGAGATCTACACCGAATACACCGAAAACATCACGAACGGCGCCGTGTTCAGCTTCAACCGCGTAGGCAACAAGATTCCCGGCATATCGCCAAACGAACTCACGACTCGATTAGGTTACGACGAAATGTCCGGCCCTTTGGCGGGGCTCGGTGCGTTCGTCGAAGTCCAGTGGAAGGACTCGTTCTACATGGACAACGCCAATCTGCTGAAGGCGCCGGGTTACGAACTGGTCAATCTCAATGTGCACTACAAGACCGACCTTGCGTCGGGGTATTTCAAGTCGTTGAGCATGTACCTCGAGGTACGGAACCTGTTCGACCGGACCTATGTTGCCTCCGCCAACAACATTGGAAACTCGGTTACCGGGGCAGGCGTTCAAAATCCAGCGAGCGTGTTGGCGAACACGACCGGCTCGATCTACGCTGGTTCGCCGCGTGCCTTCGTTGCCGGAATGAAGGTTGCGTTCAGATGAGCGGGCTCAACGGATGGAGTAAGGCCATGCCTCGAACTGGCTTGCTCGCGCTCACTTCTATCGTCTTGGCGCTGTGGCAAACCACAGCCTATGCGCAGATGAGCCATCAGCACGCCTCGGAGGCGGCGTGCGAAGAGGCGGTGTTGCGTTGCGCGTCGAAGGTCACGCCTGCCTTCGGCCCGGATGGAACGCTGTGGCTCGCCTGGATGGCCGGGGGCGAGATATCCGTTGCAGGCTCAAAGGACGCCGGCAAAAGCTTTTCGCCGCCGGTTCAGGTCACCCGGGAGAAACTCAACCTCGATTGGGGCCCGGATGCACGCCCCAAGATCGTCGTGGAAAAGAACGGCGGCATCGCGCTGGCGTTTTCGATCTTCAGGGACAAGGCTTTCAACGGCCAAGTGCTCTACACCCGGTCCGCCGACGGCGGCCGGACGTTTGCCGAGTTGCGGCCGATCACGTCCAGCAACGAAAGCCAGCGTTTCGAAGCGCTCGCACTTGATGCGGACGGCTCGGTGTTTGCGGCCTGGCTCGATAAGCGCAACCGGGTCCCTGCGCAGCAGAGCGGCCAAAAATACGATGGCGCGGGCCTGTTCTTCGCGTCGTCGAAGGACGGCGGCGCGACCTATTCCGAGGCGCGGTTGGCGACGGACAACACCTGCGAGTGCTGCCGGCTTGGCCTGGCATTTGCCGGGCCCGGCCGTCCCGTCGTCGTGTTCAGGAATATCTTTGAGGGCGGCGTTCGCGATCACGCGATCATGGCGTTCGCGGATCTTTCGGCCCCAGGCGACGTCCGCCGTGTCAGCACTGACGACTGGCAGATTGCCGCGTGCCCGCACCATGGGCCAAGCCTTTCGATCTCGGCTGCGGGAACCTATCACGTGACCTGGTACACCAACGGCAAGGTGCGCAAGGGCCTGTTCTATGCGCGCTCGCAGGACGAGGGCAGGACGTTTTCCGATCCGCTTCCGGTCGGCCGGCCCGATCGCAATCCAGCCCGGCCCTACGTCCTTTCGGGCCCGCGCGGCACGACGATGGTCTGGAAGGAGTTCGATGGTGAGAAGACCACGGTCAACCTGATGACCTCCCATGACGACGGCAAGAGCTGGTCGAAGCCGACGGTCCTTGCCACGACGACGGATAGTTCCGATCACCCGCTGCTGGTCAGCGATGGGCAGAACACCTATCTCTCCTGGATGACCAAGGCCGACGGATATCGCTTTCTGCCGATCGGGGATGAGTCATGAGGCGCCATTTGCTGACTACGATATTCCTGGTCGCCTTCCTCGCTCCCGCGCCGGGTTCGGAGACGCTGTCTCAGCTCAGGCCATTCGTGCGGGGGAGCTGGCAGGAGGTGTTGCGCGCGCATGCCGGGCGGCCGACGCTTGTGCATTTCTGGGGCGTGACCTGCGGCCCCTGCAAGGTCGAACTGCCGCTGCTCGGGCAGTTCATGAAGGATCACGCCGAAATCGACGTGGTGACGATCAGCGCCGATCTCGTTCCGGATCTGCCCGGCGCCACCCGGTCGATGCTGGAGAAGGCAGGGCTATGGCCGGCCGAGAACTGGATTTTCAGCGACGGCTTCGTCGAGCGCCTGCGATTCGAGATTGACCCGGCTTGGCAGGGGGATATTCCGCGCACGCTGTTGATCGCGCGGGACGGAACAATCACGACGATTGAAGGTTCGGCCGAAATACCGGACCTCGAAAAATGGTCCGCTCAGCAGCTTGCGGCGACGAAATGAGCCCGTGAAAGCCGCTTGCAATCTCGCGATCTTCGGTTGATGCAACAGCACGCCGGCCTTCGCGCAAATTTCACATCCGCAGCTCGAAAGACGTCCAATGAAGACTGTTCTGCAATTCTTTGCCTTCACCGCCTTCGCGATAGCCTTGTTCGCAGCTCCCGCGCGCGCCCAGGAGGTCAAGGCCGGCGACCTCGTCATTTCGCAGGCCTGGAGCCGCGCGACGCCGAGCGGCGCCAAGATCGCCGGCGGCTACCTCACGATTGAAAACAAGGGTGCCGCGCCGGACCGGCTGCTCGGCGGGTCAGGCGATATCGCGGGCAAGGTCGAGGTTCATGAGATGGCCATGAACAACGGCGTCATGACGATGCGGCCGCTCGACAAGGGCCTCACCATCGAACCCGGCAAGACCGTAAAACTCGCGCCGGGGGGCTATCATCTGATGATCATGGATCTCAAAGGCCCGTTCAAGCAGGGCGAAAAGGTGCCGCTGACGCTCGAATTCGAAAAAGCCGGCAAGGTGAAGTTGTCGCTCGACGTGCAGGGTGTCGGCGCGCAGGCGCCGGCTGGCGCTGCCCCCGCCGGTGGTCACATGATGAATTCGCCCGATCATTCCGGCATGAAGAAGTAGAGGGGCCGCCCATGTCGTTGTCTGCTTCGTTACCCCCCGTGCGCTCTTCCCCCCTCCACCCGCGGAGCGGCGGGGAGGGGTCGGGGGTGGGGGGTCTCTCCGCACGTTCCCATGCTGACATCGAATTCGCTGAGGCACCCCCCACCCCCGACCCCTCCCCACCACGCGGCTCGCGCCGCGCGGGGGGAGGGGAGAAGATAATTGTTTTGGTTGTCGCCATTGTGCTCGCGGCTTCACCAGCCGCAGCGCATGTCTCGCTGGAGACAAGGCAGGCGACGATCGGCTCGTCCTACAAGGCGGTATTCACCGTGCCGCATGGCTGCGCAGGTTCTGCCACGGTCAAGATCCGCGTGCAGATTCCGGAGGGCGTAATCGGCGTCAAGCCAATGCCGAAGGCCGGCTGGACACTCGAAACGGTCAAGGGAAAATATGCCGCCGAATACGACTTCCACGGCAACAAATTATCGGAAGGCGTCAAGGAAGTGGCATGGAGCGGCGGCAAGCTTGCCGACGACAATTACGATGAATTCGTTGTCAGTACTTTTCTGACGGGCGGCCTGAAACCGAACACCACGCTGTATTTTCCGGTGGTGCAGGAATGCGAACAGGGGATCAGCCGCTGGATCGACATTCCGAAGGAGGGCGCCGAGGCCCGTGAGCATGACAGCAAGTCGCCGGCGCCGGGCCTCAAGCTGATGCCAAAACCCTGAAGAGTCCGATGGCGCGCATCATCGCAGGCTTGGCTGCGCTGCTGGTGGCGCTGTGTTTTGCGACGGGCGCGCTGGCCCATGCCTCGCTGGTCTCGGCCGATCCTGCTGACGGCAGCGTATTGCCGCAGCCGCCGAAGACGCTGCAATTGCGCTTCAACGAGAGTGTCACGCCGGCCGTGGTCAGCCTGATCGATGCCGACGGCAAGACCCGTGAGGTCACCGCGCATGCGGTCGACCAAACCGTCGTCGTCGTCTTGCCCGACGATCTGCCGCAGGGCACGCAGGTAGTGAGCTATCGCGTGGTCTCGCAGGACGGACATCCCGTCGCGGGATCGCTGATGTTTTCGATTGGCGTTGTCACTGGCGGCGCAACGCCAGCGAGTTCAGCGTTTGTGCCAGTCCTGATCTGGCTGTTTCGGATCGGGGTTTATCTCGGGCTGTTCGCGGGCGTCGGCGGCGTGTTCTTTGCCGCCTGGATCGGATGGGGCCCCAGCGGTGCGCGGGTGATCATCGGCTCGTTGCGCGTTGGTCTCGTCAGCGCGGTGGTTTCACTCGGCCTTCAAGGCCTCGATCTGCTCAATCTGCCGCTCAGCGGGCTTATGTCATTTGCCCCTTGGAAGAGCGCGCTGGGCACCAGCCTCGGACCATCGCTGTTGATCGCGATCGCATCGATGCTGACTGCGCGCGTGGCGTGGCAAAGCCCGACCATGACGATCGCATGGCGGTTGACCGCAGCATCGATGGCAGGCGTCGGACTGTCGCTGGCAACCAGCAGTCACGCCGCGACCGCGCCGCCGGAATGGGTGACCGGGCCCGCCGTGTTCATCCACGGCGTTGCGGTCGCCTTCTGGGTCGGCGCGCTCGCGCCCTTGCTCGCGCTGGCGCGGAAGCGGACAGGCGCGGTGCTTCCGGTGCTGCTGCGCTTTTCGCGCGTCGCGATGCCGGTTGTCGGATTGCTGGTACTGAGCGGATTTGGGCTCGCCATCGTCCAGCTCGAAAGCTTTGGCGCACTGATCGGGACCCGATACGGCATCATCCTGCTGGTCAAACTGACGCTCGTCGCGATCCTGCTCGGTCTTGCCGCCATGAACCGGTATCTCGTGATGCCGGCCATAAAAGCCGATCCGTCGGACGCGCGTACACTGAAAGGCGTTGTCTTTTATGAATGTGTCGCGGTGCTCGGCATTCTCGCCGTCGTTGCCGGCTGGCGCTTCACGCCGCCGCCGCGCGCGCTTGCCGCCGCTTCGCAGGCGGCGGTTCAGGCGCCGTTGGCGATCCATATCCACACCGACACGGCGATGTTCCAGGTGCTGATTTCGCCGGGCAAAGTGGGGTCGGACGATTTCGTGCTGCAATTGATGGCGGGCGACGCCAGCCCGCTTCCGGCCAGGGAGGCGACGCTGACGCTGAGCCTGCCGGAGCGCGGCATCGAGCCGATCGAGCGCAGCGCTAACCTCGGGCCGGACGGCTACTGGCACCTGCGCGGCGTGCCGTTGCCGCTGCCCGGCCGCTGGCACATGCGGATTGATGCTCTGGTCACCGATTTCGAGAAGGTCACGCTGGAAGACGATTTCGAGGTGCGGTGAGCACAGACAGCGACGAAGCAATCCATCCTTCCGCAAGGGGCGCTATGGATTGCTTCGCTTCGCTCGCAATGACGATGTGGAGCGAGCAGGCGCGGCAAATTGACCCGACGGGCAAATCATTTCGGATTTTCAGAAATGAAAGTCAAGCCCTGAATTGAAAAATATTCCTGTTTTCGTTTGACCCAAATCACTTCACATCAATAGGCATCCCGTCCCGGTAAGAGGGGCGTTGGCCATCGTCAGGAACGTTGGGACGGGTTGCGGTGGACGCGGATGCGCCTTTGACGAACGGCGCGGAAGCG
>CAWGSN010000025.1:0-123126 GCA_963825225.1 uncultured Alphaproteobacteria bacterium | reverse complement strand
GCCAGCGCCATCCCGAGCAGCGCCGTGCCGGAGTAGAAAGACCGGCGGCTGGCGCCGAGCGTGAGGCCGAACGGCAGCGACCGGCCGATGGTCTGCATACCCAGCACGCCGAAGTAGATGAAGAAGCTGAGCAGGTATCCGGCTGCCTCATGGCCGCGGCCGCGACCGGCGGTAACGGCCCCTACGGCGAAGGAGAACGGGAGGATCCACAGCAGGAAGAGATAGTTGGCCGGCCTCACCAGGTTGTAGCGGGCCACCTTGACCCAGGTATTCACGCGCAGGTCCTTTCGGTCTCGAAGCCTGTCTCGATGCCGGTCTCGGAGGCGGGGGCGAGAACGCCGGCGGCCGCCTGCACCACGATCTGCTGCAGGGATAGCGGGGTCAGGTCCAGTCCGGATGACCGGGCCTGCTCACGTTCGTCCGGAGACAGCGGCCCGACCATGACGACGGACGCCTGGGAGCCGAGCCGCCGCCGCTCCCACACCGGCCGGCGCCCGGCGAGCGCGTCCACGGCGAGGCAGGGACCGCTCACCCGGGTGGCGACGCCGCGCAGGACGTCGGCCGGCGCGTCCAGGACAACCCGGCCCCTGTCAATGACGATGACACCCTCGAACAGCGCGGCGGCCTCGTCGATGAGATGCGTGGACAGCAGTACCGTGCGGGGGAACTCGGCGAAGTCCGCGAGCAGCCGGTCGTAGAACACCTGCCGCGCCACCGCGTCCAGGCCCGCGTAGGGCTCATCGAACAGCGTTACCTCGGCGCGGGCGGCCAGCCCGATCGTGATCCCGAGCGCCGAACGCTGCCCGCGCGAGAGCTTCTTGACCACCTTGCTCGCCCGCACGCCGAAGTCGTCCAGCAGCGAGGACGCTAGCGCGGAGTCCCAGTTCGGGTAGAACCAGGACGCGGCGCGCAGCGCCTGACCGACCTTGATGTCCGGGTAGGCCTGGTCCTCGCGGACGAACACCAGGCGGCGCAGCACGTCCTCGTTCTCGGCCGGCGGCGCGCCGAGGACCCGCACCGAACCGGAGGACGGGAACTCATGGCCGGCCAGGATCCGCAGCAGCGTGGTCTTGCCGGCGCCGTTGCGGCCGAGCAGGCCGGTGATGGTCCCGCCGCTGATCGCGATGTTGATGTCGTCGAGAGCTGTGTGATCGCGATATCTCCGCGTCAGGCCGGTGACCGAGATCGCCGGTGTCACAGCGAGACGCCTTCCCGCTCGTGGTCGGCTTCCTTGATCAGGTCGAACAGCTCGTCGGTGTCGATCCCGAGGCGGGCCGCCTCGGACAGCAGCGGAGCGACGTACCGCTGCGTGAACTCCGCCCGGCGCCGGGCCAGCAGCCGCTGCCGCGCCCCGGTCGCGACGAACATCCCGATGCCCCGCCGCTTCTCCAGCAGCCCGTCATCGGCCAGCACGTTGATCCCCTTGGCCGCGGTCGCCGGGTTGATCCGGTAGAACGCGGCCAGCTCGTTGGTGGACGGCACCCGCTCGCCCTCGGCCAGGCCGCCGTCCGCGATCTCCCCCGCGAGTCTGTCGGCAACCTGGACGAACAGCGGGGTTCCCTCGTCCAGACCAGCCATCTCCGGCACCGTCTCCGCCCTCGCTTCATAGGTTCATTACTTAAGTAATGTACCGCCTAACCAGATAACCGGTCAACCCGGATCGGCATGAACGCTTCCAACGACAACACCGCTGCGAGAGGCCTGCGCGGGTGGTGGGCATCTCCGCCGCGACCCGGCATGCAGCGCCTGATCTACCCACGGGAGTACCGCCACCTCCGCGCCTTCGGCCTTCTTCCTGATTATCGCGGCGCTGAACCTCGCGGGCGGCTCCTGGTACTCACCATCGATCGCTCCGCGCCGGCCTGAACCTAGGGGGACTCTGCGGTGGCCGTTGCGAACAGGTCTATGCCGCGGTCGGACGCGTAGGTGACGAGCAGGCGGCTGATGATCCTGGCCAGCGTTTCGCGTTCCCGCGGCGGCAGGCGCGAGAGCAGGGCCGAGACGTCCGCCTCGAAGGCGGCCGCGGCCTGGGAGACGAACGCCCGGCCGTCGTCGGTGAGGCTGACCAGCACCGACCGCCGGTCCGTCGCCGAGGGAACGCGCGCGACCAGGCCGCGGCGCTCCGCGCGGTCGACCAGGCCGGTGACGCTGGATTTGTCGAGTCCCAGGAACCGGGCCAGCTCGTTCATCGTCGGCTTGCGGTCCCGGAGCACGCCCAGCAGGCGCGTCTGGATGATCGACAGGTCGTGCTCGGCGGCCCGGCGCTCGAGCAAGCCCTGGATCAGGAAGGAGAGCTGGGCCAGTCCGTCGACGGGGCTCAGTTGCTTACGCGCGGCTGGCGCGCCGCCCGTTCGGGTCGTCATGCGTGCAGTCTACTTGATTTAGTACGTGTCACCAACTAAATTGGTACGTGACACCAACTAAATGCCCGGGCACAGGCCGGGCACGGGCCTGGCACAGGAGGAACGCCATCGTGGCCAGGATGAACGCGGCTGTCGTGACATCGTTCGCGGAGCCGCCGCACTACCAGCCGTTCGAGGTTCCGCAGCCGAACGCGGCGGACGAGTTCATCGTCGACGTGCTCGCCGTCGGCCTGCACCCGCGGGTCCGCAGCGGCGCCGCCGGAGCCCACTACACGAGCAGCGGCACGCTGCCGATGATCCCCGGGATCGACGCGGTCGGCCAGCGGCCCGACGGCACGCGGATCTACTTCGTGGCCGCGGACGACGTGGCCGGCACGATGGCGGACAAGGCGCTCGCCAGCGCGCGCCGGTCGATCGTGCTGCCCGAAGACGCCGATAGCGCGAAGGTCGCCGCCGCGATGAACCCGGCGATGTCGTCGTGGGTCGCCCTGCGCCGCCGCGTTCCGATCCAGCCCGGGCAGAGCGTCCTGGTTCTCGGCGCGACCGGCAACGCCGGGGCGATGGCCGTGCAGGTGGCCCGGCGGCTCGGCGCCGGGCGCGTGGTCGGCGCCGGCCGCGATCCGGGCCGGCTGGCCGCGCTCACCTCAGCCGGCGCCGACGCGGTCGTCCAGCTGGCCGGCGATGACGATGCGACGGCCAGGGCGCTGGCCGCCGCGGCCGCCGAATCCGACATCGTCCTCGACTACCTGTGGGGCAAGCCCGCGCAGCACGCCATCACCGCCCTGCTGACCGCGCGGTCCGACCGCAGCCGCGAGATGAACTGGATCCAGATCGGCTCGGTGGCCGGCCCGGCGATGGAGCTGCCGTCAGCCGCGCTGCGTTCGGCCAACTTCCGGCTTCAGGGCAGTGGCCAGGGCTCCGTCTCGCCGCGGGCCTACCTGGCCGAACTGCCGTCGCTGGTCGCCGAGATCACCGCGGGCACGATCGCGGTCACGGCCACCACGATGCCGCTGGCCGATGTCGAGCAGATCTGGCCCCAGCCCGAAGCGCCCGGCGAGCGCACCGTGCTGGTCCCATAGGCCGGAGCCGTCCGCCGCGGACGCAACCACCACCCCGACGTCGCGGAGCACCAAGCCGTGTCGATCGGCCGGGCTGTCGTTCGTGTAGGGGTAGAGGAGCCCGGCTTGCGGCCGGTGCAGCCCGGCGAAGCGAGGAGGCGTCAATGTCCGAGCCGAAGGTCCTGCTGACTGGCCTGGGAATTCCCGAGTCGCCACGGTGGCACGAGGGTCGGCTGTGGTTCTGCAACTGGATCGAGCGTCAGGTCGTGGCCGTCGGCTTGGACGGCAAGGCCGAGGTCATGGCCACACGAGACCCCGGCAGCCACCCGATGGGCTATTCCGTCGACTGGCTGCCCGACGGCAGGCTGCTGGTCACCGGGGACAAGCTGCGGCGCCAGGAGCCCGACGGGTCGATGGCCCTCCACGCCGACCAGCGCGCGAACGAGATCGTGGTGGACGGCCGCGGCAACATCTACCTCAACGGCGCGGACTTCGACTTCGTCGCGGGAGCGCCACCCAAGCCCGGCTACATCAAGCTCGTCACGCCAGACGGCCAGCTGCGCCAGGTCGCCGGTGACATCCAATTTCCTAATGGCATGGTCATCACGCCCGATGACCGGACACTGATCATCTCCGAGTCGTTCGCCGGGAGGCTCACCGCGTTCGACATCGACGCCGACGGCGAGCTGTCCAACCGCCGGGTCTTCGCCGAAGGACTCGGCCCGGACGGCATATGTCTCGACGCCGAAGGCGCGGTCTGGGCCGGCACCGGCGGGTTCTCGGTGGCCCGCGTCGCCCCGGGCGGCGAAGTCCTGCAACGCGTCGAACTGCCCGAGAACCGGGCCCCGTTCGCGTTGATGCTCGGCGGTCCGGACCGGCGGACCCTGTTTATCCTGACCGCTGAATGGCGGCTAGCCGACGACCACGTCGCCAACCTCGACCGGCTGGCCAACGGGCCTCGCACCGGACAGATCCTGACCCTTCCGGTCTCCGCACCGGGCGTCGGCCGCCCATGACCCAGGCGCACTGGATCCAGGGTTTGATGGCGTTCCCGAGCTGAGCCGCCTCCTTCCCTTGACAGCGACGCCGCGGTTTGTATCTTTGTCTTATGACAATAGATAAAGGGGGCAAGTATCCGGCGGGCGGAGCCGGCGGGTCCCCGGCCGGCGCGGGTGAGGGGACCATGCCGCGCCGGCCGGCATCGCCGATCGAGTTCCGGCTGGATGCGACCTCGGGCGTGCCGACCTACCTGCAGCTTGTCCAGCAGGTCGAGCACGCGCTGCGGCTCGGTTACCTCAAGCCCGGTGATCAGCTGCCCAAGGTCAGGGATGTGGTCGCGTCGCTGGCGATCAACCCGAATACGGTGCTGAAGGCCTACCGCGACCTGGAGGGTAAGGGCCTGGCGGCCGGCCGGCCCGGGCAGGGCACGTTCGTCCAGGCCGCGCTGAGCCAGATCGCTCTCCCCGAGCTCGCCGCGCTGCGCAAGGCCCTGCTCGGCTGGCTGGCCGCCGCCGACGCGGCGGGCCTGGACGAGAACGGGATGGTCGCGCTGTTCACCAGCGCGCTGCGGGATTTCCATGAGCGTCGCAGCGGGTCGCGCACCCGCGGCGACGCGGCAGGCGACGGAACGGAGGGCGTCGCATGAGCCAACATGAACGTCATCGAGGCCAGCGGCCTGGGCAAGAGGTACGGCGGCACGCTGGGCCCTGCGCGAGTGCTCGCTGGCGATTCCCGCCGGTCACGTGGCCGCGCTGGTCGGCCCGAACGGCGCGGGCAAGACCACGCTGCTGAACCTGGCGGTCGGCCTGGCGGCGCCGTCCGCGGGCGGGGTCACGGTGCTCGGCGGCCTGCCCGCCGGGTCGCCGGAGGCCCTGGACGGCATCGCGTTCGTCGCCCAGGACACGCCGGTGTACCGGAACCTGTCGGCCGCGGACATGCTGCACCTGACCCGCAACCTGAACCGGCGCTTCGACCAGTCCTACGCCCGGGCCCGGCTGAACGAGCTGGGCATCTCGCTGAACCGGAAGGCGGGCCGGCTGTCCGGCGGGCAGCAGGCGCAGCTCGCGCTGACGCTGGCGCTGGCCCGGCGGCCGCGGCTGCTGGTGCTGGACGAGCCGGTGGCGATGCTCGATCCTGTTGCCCGGCACGACTTCATGGCCACGGTGCTGGCGGCGATGGCCGACGACGGCGTCTCGGTGGTGCTGTCCTCGCACGTGCTGGCCGAGCTCGAGCGGGTGGCCGACTACCTCATCCTGCTGTCGCGGGGGCGGGTGCAGGTGGCCGGCGAGGTCGATGACCTGCTCGCGGGCCACCGCGTGCTGACCGGCCCGGCCGCCGAGGCCGGTAATTTTGCCGAACGGTCCGTGGTGCACGTCCGCCGCGCCGAGGCCCAGGCTCACCTTCTGATCAGGGCCGCCGCGGATGACCCGGTCCCGCCGGGCTGGGAGGCGCACCCGGTCAGCCTGGAAGAACTCATCCTGGCCTACCTGCGCGAGCCCGGCGCCGCGGCGCTGCCCGGCCCGGCCCGCGAACCGTCGGAGGTGACGCGATGACCGCGCTGACCGTGCCCGCCCGCCCGGAGGAGGGCGCCCGGCTCCGGCCGCTGCCGTGGCGGCGGATGGCCTGGGTCACCTGGCGGCAGCACCGCTTCGCGCTGGGCGGGGTGGCCGTCCTGCTCGGCGCGCTCGCCGTGTACCTGTGGCTCACCGGCCTTCAGATGCACCACGCCGACGCGACCACTGCCACCCGGCGAGCTCACTCGCCTGCGCCATGAACTTCACCGGCCGGTACGGCGATTACCGCGATTATCGTCAGCATCGCTCCTGCAGGCGGTGCCGGCGCTGATCGGGGCGTTCACCGGGGCGCCGGTGCTGGCCCGGGAGCTGGAGACCGGCACCTTCCGGTACGCCTGGACCCAGGGCATCGGCCGGTGGCGCTGGACGCTCGGCAAGCTGGTGCTGCTCGCGGTCGCGGTGGCAGCCGCGGCCGGGGCGTTCAGCGTCCTGTTTTCCTGGTACAACCAGCCGTTCGTCGCCGCGGGCTACGAGATCCCGTTCTCGACCCGCGTGTTCGACCTGCACGGGGTCGCGTTCGCCGCCTGGACGCTGGCCGCCTTCGCGATCGGCGTCCTGGCCGGGATGCTCATCCGCCGGGTCGTCCCCGCGATCGCCGCCACCCTGGCCGTCTACGCCGGGCTCGCCCTCGCGACCGCGGTGTACCTGCGCGAGCACTACATGACACCCCTGCTCACCAGCCAGCCCGAACCTGCCCGGTTCCGCGTGGGTCGTGAGCCAGTGGTACGCCAAGGGCGGCACGTTCGCGTTCCCCGCCCATGGCACCCCAGATCGCCAGCGCCGTCTCGCGGCTCTGCCCTGGGAACTCCGATCTCTCGCCCGCGCAGTGCCTCGCCCAGCACGGCTACACGCAGTGGAGCAGCTATCAGCCCGGCAGCCGGTTCTGGCCCTTCCAGTTGATCGAGGGCGGCTGGCTGCTCGCCCTGTCGGTGCTGCTCATCGCCGCGACCATCTGGCTGGTCCGCCGCCGCGCCGCCTGACCGCTGGCCGAGGGCGCATGCGTGGTGAACGGCTGAACGACGGTTTGTCGGTGGTGGCCGCGGGCGAGAGATCCCAGCGAAGGAACTTAGTTCGTCGACTTGCCATGGCAAGTCGACAGTGCCCGATTTTGAGCCGGGTGAGGGTGATCAGCCTGGGATCGCGCCGCTGCCGCGCGTCGTCCGGTCCCCGGCTGGCACACGTGCCTCCCCGGCCTCACCCGTTACCCGGACGGTGGCCCGCGCAACCGCCACGATGTGACATCGATGCGGTCAGGACCGTCACGATGTGACATCGTGGCGGTTAGTCCGGGGCGCCGGGCGGGCTGGGCGCGGGAGAACATGAATGTTGCGGGACGCCTGGGACATGAGGTGCGGAACTGCGCAGGCATACGTACTCTGATGCGGCGCTAGCTTTGGCTCGGTCCTTGCGGCGGTCGCTGGCCAGGGCACGGCGTTCCGATGCCGATGTGCACCTTCTGCTGTTTGCCGCCTGCCCTGATGATGATCGGCACGCAGGCCGGGTGATCGATCCAGTATCCACCCGCGTAGGCCAGCCACCCGCCGCCTCGGTTATGGCAGTTGTTGACCACGACCCCATGACTCGGCATGCCCGGCAGGCCCCACCCGATACTCAGTCGATTGGTGAACGGGGCGGGAACAATGAGTTCGAACGTGGTGCCCGGCCTGATCACCAGACCCGTCTTCGCGAACAGCCGCGGCGCCCCGCTGCCGTCGCCGGACAGGGAGGTCTGCAGCGCCGGGTATCCGGGACTGACCGGAAGAGCGACTACGCCCAGCACCACCTGCAATGGCGCTGCCAGGGCGTTGGCGTCTATGTAGTTGCCGCACGCCAGCGCAGATTCACCGGCCGGCGCCGCCGATGACGTTGCCGGACCATTCGGCTGAATCGAACTGCGCCCGGACGCAGCCGCCGGGGCGGCCTTCCCGGGCCCCGGCGCAACGCTGGTACCCGTGCAGCCAGCAAGCAGCATGGCGATCACTGCCGCGGGAAGGAGAGCCCAGCCTCTTCCCGTCGGGTACATAACGCAAGTCTGCCACCTGCCCCGTCCGTCTCCTCGATGCCCGCGAGCGTCCAGAGTTCATCGGTGGTGGCCCAGATGTTCAGTTCCCACGTCTCGCTCGTGCTGACCGGGCCGTCCACCCGGGTCCGTGTCAGGTTCCCTGTGATCGGCCCCGGTTACGATCGGCTCGGAGCCGAGTCACCGTGGAGGCATCGATGGGTCCGCTGATCGTCGAGGTCCCCTCGCCGCTGGGACTGCGCCCGAGCGGCGTGGAACTGGCGCCCGCGGCGCTCCGGGCCGCCGGCCTGCATGCCCGGCTGGGCTGCGACGACGCGCAGCACGTGGCCGTGCCCCCCTACGACGACCGGCGTGACCAGGCCACCGGCGTCCTCAACCCCGGGGGCATCGCCGAGGTGGCCCGGTCCGTGGCCGGTGTCGTCGAGTCCGCGCTGCAGGCCAGCCGGCTGCCCGTGGTGCTGGGCGGCGACTGCAGCATTGTCCTGGGCCCGCTGCTGGCCCTGCGGCGGCGGGGCCGCTACGGCCTGGTCTTCCTGGACGGGCACGCCGACTTCCAGCATCCCGCCGACGAGCCGAACGGGGAGGTCGCCTCGCTGGATCTGGCCCTCGCCACCGGCCGCGGCCCCCGGCCGCTCACCGACCTGGACGGGCTCGCACCGCTGGTGCGTGCCGAGGACGTCGCGCTGGTCGGCTACCGGGTCTTCGACGACAACGACCGGTTCGGCAACGAGCATGTCCGGGACAGTGGCATCACCGTGCTGGACTACCGGGACCTGCGCGCCGGGACCATCCCGCTGATCCTCGACCGTGCGCTGGCGACCGTGACCAGGCCAGGGGTGCAGGGTTTCTGGGTGCACCTTGACGTGGATGTCCTCGATGACGCCATCATGCCCGCCGTCGACTACCGCCACCCAGGCGGTCTGAGCTGGGATGAAGCAGCTCAGCTGCTACAGGGCCTGCTCGGCCGGCCAGGCGCCCGCGGCCTGGACGTGACGATCTTCAACCCGAACCTCGACCCGGACGGGAGCATCGCCCGCCAGCTCTGCGAGCTCATCGCCCGCTGCGTCCCAGCCGCCGGTTAAAGCGAGCCGCCAGATCAGCTCGGCAGGGTGCGGGGGAGCCCGAAATGCGGGAGCGTGCTGGTGTCGAAGCCGGTCATGGCGCAGATACTGTCGCCGGTGAGGGTGAGGACGAGCAGCCCGGCCGCGTGGAAGATCCCGGCCTGCGGATCCTGGGCGTACAGGCCGAACGCGGGCTGGCCGTTGGCCCGGGTCGGGACGATACGGGGCCTGCGCCCGGGGCGGAGCCCGGTGGCGGCGAGGAACCTGGCGACCAGCTCGCGGCCGTGGTACTCCAGCGACAGCGGCGGCATGGTCACGGCGATGTCCTCGGTGAGCAGGGCGACGACGGCGGCTACGTCGCCGGCCTGGTAGGCGCGGGTGAACCGGTCGACCAGGTCCCGTTCCCCGGGGGAGCCCGGGCGCGGGGGTAGTCGCCTGGCGGTCGCGGCCGGGTACTGGCCGCGCATGGCGGCGCGGGCGCGCTTGAGCGCGCTGGCGGCCGAGTCCTCGCTGCTGTCGATGATGCCGGCGACCTGGCTGGTGGGGAAGCCGAGGACATCGCGCAGGATGAGGACGGCGCGCTGCCGGGGTGGCAGGGTCTGCAGGGCGGTGACGAAGGCCAGCGAGATGGTTTCGCTGGCCTCATACCTGGCCTCGGGGCCGGGGGTGGCGTCGGGGAGCCCTTCCAGCAGCATGTCGGGGTAGGGCTGCAGCCAGATCACCTCGCCCACCCGGCTGGGCGTGGGTACGTCTACCCCGGGTGGCGGCCAGTTCACCGGCGGGCGCCTGCTAGCCGAGCGCAGCGCCTTGAGGCAGCAGTTGGTGGCGACCCGGTATAGCCAGGTCCGGACCGAGGAGCGCCCTTCGAACTGGGCCAGGCCGCGCCAGGCGGCCAGCAGGGTCTCCTGCAGCGCGTCCTCGGCGTCCTGGGCGGACCCGAGGATCCGGTAGCAGTGCAGCTGCAGTTCGCCCTGGTAGGGGCCGACGAGCTGGCGGAACGCATGCTCGTCTCCGGTCTTTACCAGGCCGATCAGGTCCTCCGTCACCGCGCCATCCCTTCCATCTCGTGCCGCGATCACACGTACTGACCCCGGAGCGGGCGAAAACCGGGCGCGGCGCCCGGATTCCCGCCCGTTCGGGATCAGTACCCGAGCAATGAATGGAGGAGCTCGTGACCACACACATCAACCCAGATCGGCGGCGCCGTCTCGGCTGGGTTCTCGTCCTGACCTCGACGGCCTACTTTATGGTCGCGCTCGACGCCACCGTCGTGGCCACCGCCCTGCCGCGGATGCAGGCGGACCTGCACGTCGGGCTGACGTCGCTGCAGTGGACCCTGAATTCCTACGGGATCGCCTTCGCGGCCGGCATCATCACCGCGGCCGCGCTCGGCGACCGCTACGGCCGGCGCCTCATCTTCACCATCGGCCTGGCCCTGTTCACTGTCGCGTCCGCCGCCTGCGCATTGGCCCCGAACGTGTCGGTGCTGATCGCCGCCCGCACGGTGCAGGGACTCGGCGGCGCGATCGTGCTGCCGCTCAGCCTCACGATCTTGACGACCGCGTTCCCGGCCGAACGGCGCGGGACGATCGTGGGCATCTATGGCGGGCTCGCCGGGCTGGCCGTTGCCGCCGGGCCGCTGGTCGGCGGGGCGGTTACCCAGGGCATCAACTGGCACTGGATCTTCTGGATCAACGCACCCGTAGGGGTAGCCGCCGTCGTGGCGTCGCCGCGGCTGCTGCCGGAGAGCTACGGGGCCCGCGAGCGGCTCGACCTGGCCGGAGTCGGGCTGGTTACCGGCGGCGTCGTGGCGATCGTCTGGGCGCTGGTCCGCGCCGGCCAGGCCGGGTGGGCCAGCCCGGAGATCGTGACCACGCTCAGCGTCGGCGCCGTCCTGCTGGCCGCCTTCGTCGCCTGGGAGAATCGCGTGTCCCAGCCGATGGTCCCGCTGCGGCTGTTCGGCCGCCGCGCGTTCGCGATCGGCAACGCCACCACCTTCTTCATGTCGGGCGCGATCTTCGCGGGCGCTTACCTCGTCGCCGAAGAATTCCAGTTCGCGCGCCACTACTCACCGGTGTCAACCGGCCTGCGGCTGCTGCCGTTCTTCGGCATGCCGATGGTCATCTCGCCGCTGGCCGGGGCCCTGTCCGACAAGACCGGCCGCCGGCCCGTGATGGTCACCGGGCTCGCCCTGCTCACCGCCGGCTTCACCTGGGTCGCGGTCAGGGGCACGCTGGCGACCAGCTGGGTCGAGCTCGCGCTCGCCCTGCTCGTTTCGGGCATCGGTATCTCGATGGCGCTGCCCACCGTGCCCACCGCCGTGCTCAGCGCGGTCGCCCCGCACGAGATGGGCAAGGCCTCCGGGATCAACTACATGGCGCAGCGCCTCGGCGGGGTCTTCGCCATCGCCATCTCGACCGTCGTGTTCTCCGCCAACGGGAACCTCGGCACGCCGGCCAGCGTCACCAGCGGGTTCAAGCCGGCGCTCGCCGCCTGCGCCGGGCTCGCCCTGCTCGCCACCCTCAGCGCGACAGCGATCCCCTCCCGCGCGGCCGCGGTTACGAGGACGGGGCGGATGACGGCGGGGACGCGGGTGAGCTCGCCGACGTAGACGCGGACGAGGACGAAGGCGGGGTCGTGGGCGGTGTGGTCGGCGGTGTCGTGCGGCGGTGTGGTCGGCGGGGTGGTCGGCGGGGTCGTCGGCGGGGTCGTCGGCGGTGTCGTCGGCGGTGTGGTGGGTGTCGTGGACGTGGCGGGCGTCGTGGAGTGGCGCACGGTCGGCGACGAGTACGTGCTGGCCGGCTGCGACGTGTACGGCGCCGACGAGGACGCGCTCGGCGAAGCGGACGGGACGGTCGTCGACGACGTGACCTCCGGGCCCACGGACGCGGGTGCCGTGCCGAAGACGTCTGCGCCGCCGGCTGCTCCAGCTGGGTGGACGGCTGCCCGGAGAACGAGGTCACGCGCGAACGCCGCCGCGCCGCCCGCCCCGACGATGCCGCCGAGGATGAGCGCCACCACCAGCGGCTTCATCCGGCGTCGCCGCGGCGGCTGGCCCGTTCCCGCACGGCATGGGAGGCGGCGTGGCCGGGGGATAGGCCCCCATCGGCGGAGTCGGCGGCGCGCTGCCGGCGGTGGCGGTCAGCGCCCCCGCCCCGGTATACGGCCAGCTGCCCGGCCGGCGCCGCGGCTGGCGGCACGCCGGCGGGCGGCGGCGACCCGGCGAGCGGCACCCGCTGCGGCACCCGCCGCGGCGGCGGCCACAGGCCCCGACCAGGCGAAACCCGGCCGGGACGGCGTGCCCTGGGCGAACGTGCGGGTGAACGACTCGGGCAGCCAGGTCCCGCCCGGCTGCAGGGCACCCACCTCGGCCAGCAGGCCGTTGGCGGTGGGGCGCTGCCGGGGGTCCTTGGCCAGGCAGTGCTCGATCAGCGGCCGCACGGTGGGCGGCACCCGGTCCAGGCTGGGCGCGCCGTGCACGACGCGGTACAGGAGGGCGGCCGTAGTCCCGGTACCGAACGGTCCCTCGCCCGTCGCCGCGAACGCGAGCACCGCACCCAGGTTGAAGATGTCGCTTGGCGGCCCGACGTCGGAGCCCATGGCCTGCTCGGGCGACATGAACCCGGGCGACCCGACCACCAGGCCCGCCTGCGTCAGCATGGTGGATTCGGCCGCGCGGGAGATGCCGAAGTCGATGACCCGCGGCCCGTCCTCGGCCAGCAGCACGTTCGACGGCTTGAGGTCCCGGTGCACCACGCCCACGGCGTGGATCGCGTTGAGGCTCTCCGCCAGCCCGGCGGCCAGCGCCAGCAGCGATGGTTCCGGCAGCGGCCCGTGCGTGTCCACCGCCTCGGCCAGCGAGGGGCCGGGCACGTACGCCGTGGCCATCCACGCCACCGGGCCGTCCACGTCCGCGTCCACCACCTGGGCGGTGAACACGCCGCTGACCCGCCGCGCCGCCGAGACCTCACGGCCGAACCGGGCCCGGAACTCCGGGTTCGCGGCCAGCTCGGCCCGGATGGCCTTCACCGCCACCGGCCGCCCGCCGGGCGAGACGCCGAGGAACACCCGCCCCATGCCGCCCTGGCCAAGCTGTCCTACCAGCCGGTACGGCCCAATCGACTGCGGATCGTCAGGCTGCAGTTCCCTGGCCAACGCGAAAACCCCCACCACATAGCTTGAGGTCGGACCGTTCTCCCTACGGAGCCGACAGGACCACCATAAATACGTGATGCAGGAAAGAACATGCCCAGGAGCGCCTTTCGGGCGGTTTCGACCGGCCGCCGTCATCCCCCGGCCGTGGCCGGGACGGCCGCGATGCTGGTCGGCGCCTGGACGATGGCCATGATGGTGTCGACCAGGTTGACGGTGAAGTCCTCGACGGACAGAACCGGCCGGGGCGGCGGGTCGCTGTCCATCAGGCGGGCCTGGTCGCCGCAGGCCCGGATGATGAAACCGGTCGCCTGGCTGGTCCGCTCGGCGACGACCGGCGCCGGCAGGTGGTCCAGGCTGGGCAGGATGTACGCGGCGCACCGGGCGATGCTGGTGTTGACCGTGACGGCCTCCCCGGCATCGGTCATGAACCGCGGGTGGTTGATGAGCTGAGCGCCGATCCGGAAGTACCGCCGCCCTTCCGGCGTGTGCAGCTGGCGGGCGAGCGGCCGGATGACGACCTCGAGCACACCGCGGGTGGTGAGCGTCGTGCCGGTGGCTTCCAGGTGGTCCAGGAGCATGTTGCGTTCGGCGTCGACCGGATCCATGGTCTGGCTGATCACGGCCTGGATCACGGCGACCCGCGATCCGAAGTGGTACTGGACGGCCGAACGGTTGCGGTGGCCGCTCGCCTGGCCGATGTCCTGAAGCGTGACGTTGTTGACGCCGCGCTCGTCCATGAGGACGGCGGCGGCGTCAACGAGCGCCTGCTTCCCTAGCTGGCGTGGCATCGTGCTTCGCTCACCCCCTTGACATCAGCCTAGCCCCTGGGTTACTAATCATAGAGTATTAAACCGTAATACCCAGGACCTAGGTTCTTGGCCGGACTCCCGGGAAACCGTTGGGGGGGCGGGAGTCCGGCCAATGTTCGGGGGTGGCGGGCCGCCATAAGGCCCGCCACCCCCGAGCGGTCTGCGGGCACCAGCCCCGGCCCCGTAGGATCCCGCCGCGGAAATACCGTAATTTCACGGTACTGCCGCAGGGCCTGCGTTCCTTAGCGTGACCTTTTCGGGTTGAGGAGGAACGCTATGAAGGTCATGCGGCGATCTCGGTGGCTGGCCCGGCTGGCCGCCATGCTCACGGTAGGTGTGGTCGGCCTGATGGTTGCCGCGTCGGCGCCGGCCCAGGCCGGGATCGCGTTTCAGTCCCACGTCGTGGCGAGCTGGGGTGACGGCTTCGACGGTGACCTGGGCAACGGGACCACGGCCATCCGGCCGCAGTATGGCGACATCAGGTTCGCTAACGACGTGGTGCAGGTTGCGGCCGGGTACTACTTCGGCCTGGCGCTGCGGTCCGACGGCACCGTCTGGGCGTGGGGGAATGGGGCGCTGGCTGGCTGATTCCCGTCCCCGTGCCCGGGCTGACCGCCGCCACGCAGGTGGCGGCCGGAGGACGGGGGTTCAGCCTCGCGGTCCACACCGTGCCGTACCTGGTGGGGCTGTAGAGATGAGATCGCTCCGGGTGCGACGCAGATCTGCACCGTCGTGAAACCGGTGGATCGGACCGGCAGGCGGGCGGGCGTGGGGTTAGCGTGGGTCTGGGTTGCGGGCCGGTGTGAGAGGGGAAGGACGTGGCGCTGCGGGCGGTGGTTGTCGGCGGCGGGATCGGCGGGATCGCGGCGGCGGTGGCGCTGGCGCGGGCCGGGATCGACGTCCAGGTGCATGAGCAGGCGCAGCAGCTGGCCGAGGTCGGCGCGGGGGTGTCGCTGGCGCCGAACGGCCTGCGGATGCTGGAGCGGCTCGGGGTGGGCGAGGGGATCCGGCGGATGGGCGCACGGTACGCCTCGGCTCAGCTCCGGCTTCCTGACGGGCGGGCGGTGCGGCATGAGCCGCATCAGTTCGCCATGGCCGGGCAGAACGTCGGGATCCACCGGGCCGACCTGCTGGCGCTGCTGGCCGGGCAGCTGCCGCCGGGCACGGTGCGGACCGGGCACCGGTGCACGGGTTTCAGCCAGGATGACGGTCAGCGCCACGGTCGGCTTCGCCGACGGGTCCACGGCCACGGCCGACGTGGTGATCGGCGCGGACGGCATCCATTCGGTCCTGCAGGGCTTCGTGGTCGCCCCGGCGGAGCCGGTGTTCTCCGGGGTGGTGGCCTACCGGGGCCTGGTGCCGCGTCTGGCGGAGTACCCGGCCGGCACGATCCGGATGTGGATGGGCGAGGGCCGGCATTTCCTGGTGTTCCCGGTGCGGGCCGGGGAGCTGCTGAACTACGTGGGATTCGTCTCCGGCCAGACCGCGGTCCGCGAGTCGTGGTCGGCGCCCGGCGACCCGGCGGCGCTGGCCGCGCACTTCGCCGGCTGGGACCCGGTTATCGGGCAGGTCATCGCCGCGATCAGCGGGCCGGGCGGCAGCGGGTTCCAGTGGGGGATGTATGACCGGGTGCCGCTGCCCCGGTGGAGCAGCGGGCGGCTGACGCTGCTCGGCGACGCGGCGCACCCGATGCTGCCGCACCTGGGCCAGGGCGTCAACCAGGCCCTGGAGGACGCGGTGGCGCTGGCTACGCTGCTGGGGGCCAGCACGAGCCCGGCTGGCGTGCCGCGAGTGCTAGCCGCCTACGAGGGGCTGCGACGCGACCGGACGGCGCGCGTCCAGCTGGGCTCACGGCGGCAAGGCGCCGGTTACGACAGCTCGGGCAGCCAGCTGGTCGACCGGCGGTGGATCTACGAATACGACGCGTGGGCCGAAGCCGCCGCGGTCAAGATCACGTGATCAGCTCTATGTCGTGGAATCGCATGACGCCGAACCAGTCGCTGTTCTCCTCACGCATGACCCTCTCTGTCTCGCGGGCCACTTCCTGGACCTGCTTTGAGCTCGGTGGCCTCGGCACATGTCGGTCCGTACCTGAGCCAGCACGCCGGCCATGGTCCGGTAGCGCTCGGAGTTGCGGCGGAACTGGCGCTGGGCAACGTATCCGTGGAGAGCCGCGCCAATGGCAGGGAAGGTGATGGAGATTATCAAGAGAGCCTTTTTCCAGTCCTCCGGCACGGTGAAGATGTAGCTCCCGATGCTGTGCACAACCGCGGCGATGAAGGTCACCGCGAAGAGGCCTTTGACTATCCAGGCCAGCCATCGATCGGATCGCGCGCAGCTGTCCGCTCCTTCTGGTCTGGTAGGAGATCTGGCCTTCGACCCAGTGACGCTTCAGGTAGTCGCGCAACACGTCGAGCGGCACTGATCCGGCGTTCAGGTGCGGGCGGCACGCTATTGCCTCGCTGAGCGCCCGCTCGATCCAGGCCTCAGACGAATCCGAGAAAAAAGCGATCCGCGGCGACCGTCCCCTCTGATCACCTGTTTCCCTTTGATCACCGGTTCCGGCCAGCGCCAGGAAATAACTCGAGCGGAGCCGCTCGGCCAGGAAGCGGCTGGAGATCCACTGGTCGTGCAGGCGAAGCCGGCGGTTCATCCCCAGGATGACCAGCAGGAGGCCGAGGAAGAAGACCTCGAAATCGACCACCCAGTCGTGCTGAGGCCAGATCGTCACCTGCAGGGCGACGACCACCACGGCCCCCGCGGCCAGCCCGAAGATGAGCTGGCTGAGCCACAGGAACCAGCGCTGATAGTGCAGGGCCAGGATGTCGGCGCGGACGTAGTGCGGGAACACCCAGTCGGCCACCTTCTCCCGGGACAGGCCGAGCGGGTCGATGGGTATTTCCCTGGCCACGTCCGGCATGAGCTCATCACGCAGGTCTTGTATGCGCTTGTCGAACTTCGTCGCTGTCGATCACGCGGGCGTTGTAGGTGCGCAGCTTGCCGGCCGCCTGGGTCAGGACCTTGGCGCGGCTGTCCTGGTTGTAGCTGTGTGCGTACGTGGGCTCCGGGCTGCCCTTGGTGTTGATCCACGCGATCGGCACGCCGTTTTCCTGGGCGTAGGCCACGATCTCCGCGGTTCCCCCTTGCCCCCTGGGGTCCTCGCCGTCCCAGAGGGCGATGAGGGCATCGCAGCGATCCACCACGTACTGTCCGGCCCGTTCGTAGGCCTTGTCGCGGTCCTCCTTGGTCGGAGGATCCTCCGTGGTCGGCGCGGTCCAGGTTACGCTGGCCCGGGTCAGCAGGCGGCGGAATTCTTCCTTCGAGGCTTCGGCCTTGAAGTCCTCCTCGTAGTCCGCGTGGAGGCAGCGGCAGCGCCACCTCCAAGCCGGGCCTCCGGGTCGGCCAGGATCTCCTCCGCGACCAGCCGGTCAGCCCCCTCGGCCAGCGCCGAAACCACCACGGGAGTCAGCCCGGCCGCCGACGCCACGGGCAGGAGTTCGATGAGCCCGCGCTGCGCCTTCCGGATCGCCGCGCGGAGGGCGTCCGGGTCGGCGAGTTCGCGGTGCCCGGTGACCCCGATCCGGAAGGTGAAGGGAATGCGCCCGTCACCGCCCGGCGCGCCGGTCTCCCATGCTGGCCCCATGTCGTGACCGTACTCCGGAGTGACCCGGCGTGACCATCTAGATGGGATACCGAGTGGGCTCGGTGTCGTAGCTCCGCCCGGCCGGGGTAGTCCACCGGAAGGTGCCGTCGGCGAGCTGGTCGACCTTCCATCCGGGCTCTTGCTTGAGCCGATGGTCATGCCTGCATTTCGGACCGCCATTACACAGGCAGCTCCTCCCGCCCGCTTCGTACGGCGTGTTGTGCTCGAAGTCGCTGGTGGCGGCCGGTCGCCGGCACACCGGCGCCGTGCACGTCGCATGCCGGATCTGGGACAGATGCCGCAGCTTGACTCCGGGGTCATGCCCCTTGGCTTCGAAACGATGCTCGCACGGGTCGGTGCTGATGGAGTCGAGGGTGACGGTCAGGTCCGGGCCGGGCCCGGGGGTGCGCAGCCGCCAGGTGCCGTATCCAGTGGGCGGCCCGTCCCGGCTGGCAGGGGTGAAGGTGAACCCCGGCGGGGCCGGTCCTTCCCGTGTCCTGCGACCAGCGGGTCCGGGCCGGGCGCAGCCGTGCCCGACGGCGTGGCCGTGCTGGTCCGTGACCGTCACGCACCACGTGGTCTTGGGGTTGCGCGCGGCAGCGTCGGCCAGGTCGCGGGCCAGCCACGGGTCGATCGGCCCGATGCCGGGGATCTCGCCGGGCCGGTCGGCCAGGTCCAGCAAGGTAGACCAGCGGCACGGTCAGGGTCGCCCGCCCGGCGAACCCGCTCGGCGAGGGCTTCGCGGTCGGCTCCGCGCCGGGGCGGGAATCCTTGCCGAGTATCAGGTCGAGGAAGGCGCGGGCGCGCAGCACGTCCATGTCGCCCTCCAGGCCCGCCTTCTTCAGTTCGCGTGCCCACCAGGTGATCCGCTGGTCCGCCGTCAGGGCTTCGTCCGGGGGGAGCTCAAAGCCCGCGAGCGCGGCGTTGCCGGAGTCCTCCTGCCAGCGCTCGACCCGGGCGTCCTTCCTGGCTTCCTCCCGCCGCTTCCTGGCTTTCTTGGCGCCACCTCCATCACGGCGCGAGCGATAGCGGCACGCAGGCTGCCCGGGGTCAGCCGCCCGGCCCGGTCCAGCACCTTGGCCTCCGCCTTCCTGGCTTCCTCCGGCTCGAGGGCCACGGTGGCGCGGACGATGATCTCGGCCTTGAACCGGGTGATCACCCCGTCCCGCAGCGCCGCCATGGTGCCGGTCAGCCGGGTGGCCAGGTGCCACGCCATCGTCAGCATGCCGTCCGCATGGTGGCGCGACTCGGCCAGCGCGCAGGCCAGCTGGTCCGCGGCGAACTCGCTGACCACCTCGGGCATCGCCCCGGGACTGGGCTCGAACCCGTCCTCGGGGTTGCGGCGGAACAACTCCGCCGCCACGGCCAGCTTGCGCGCGGCCATGTGCGCCTCGAGCCGGTCCCATGCACACAGCAGCCCGATCAGTTCGTGATCGGCTACCCCGTCGAAGCAGTCCTCGTCCCCGCCGCCCACCGCAGCGTCCGCGGCCACCGCCAGTTCCGGGCAGCCGGGCGTGACATCCAGCGGCATCCCGGTGCCGAACCCGGCCGCCGTGCTCGCCGACTCACCGGGGAATATGCGAGCCGAGCCAGGCTGCCCCGGGCCGCGCCGCCCGGTCGAGGCCGCCGCCACGGCCAGCAGCTCGTCGGCCGCGGCCTCCCGGATTTCGGCCAGCTCCTCGGCGGTCAGGTCGTCGTGATCCCAGTACTCGTCCTCGTCCTCGTCGTCTGGCTCGTCCAGCTCGCACAGCCGGTCCAGCGATGCCTCGCGCTCCTCGGCAGTCATCGGGTCGCGGTCCAGCCAGGCGAGGTCGTCGTCCCACCCGGGATCCGCGGGAACCGGCACCGAAGGCATGAACCACATCCGTTCGGCAGAAGGATTGTTCTTCGAACATGATACCGTATCCCGCGTCAGAACTCCAGAAATATGGCTGATTAGATACAAATATCGAATAGGTTGGCGAGTGTGGTTCATGGGGTTCGCGGCAGCGGCAGGCCCCGATTATGTACCGAACGGGCCGGCGCTCTCGTCCCCCGTAGCCGGAGCCGCGGCCGGCCGCGCAACGCCGCCGGGCCGGTTCTCGGTGATCCACGCGTCGATCCGCTCCCACCAGGCATACAGCCACTGGACCTGGGCCTCGTGGTCAGCCGAACGGGGGATGGACTCACTCGCCACCCGCCACCAGCGAGCCCGGATGACCTGATTGATCGGGAACTTCCCCCACACGTCGCCGACCGTGACGATGTTGTCGAGCCCGGCGTGCGCCACGAAGATCACGTCGGCGTCCGGGCAGGCCGCGATGGCGGCAAGCGCCCCGCCGGGGCGCGGGGGGAGCAGGTTGGGCATATCCCTGGCCCGTTCGGCCAGATCCGGGCGCCCCACGTGCTCCAGCCGCCGGATCCCGCGCCGCCACCGGCCCGGGGTCCAGTTCCCGCCCTCCGGGAAGATGGCCAGCGCGCTGCGCTCGTCGAGCCCCCGGGCCAGCCGCGCGATCTGCTCGGTGAAGATGTGCTCGCCGGCCTGGCGCGACCTGATCCACACGTTCGGCAGCCGGTTGCCCACGATGTCCACGCTGGGGTCGAGCTGCAGCGCGGCCTTCATCACCACCCGCGGCCGCCGGTGGTAGACGCTGAGCAGCTGGTGTACCAGCAGGAAGGAGTCACCCGGCCCGGCGTGCCTGCTGAGCACGATGACCGGCCGGGTCAGCCGCGCGGCCAGCTCCTCGCCGGTGAGGTCGGGCTCGTCCACCTCGACCCGCAGCCCGTAGGTCCGTTCGGCCCCCTCGTACAGCGTGTCCAGGAACCAGCGCATGACCGCGTAGTGGCGGCTCTGGTACGGCTCGGTGCGCAGCCGCCCGCCGAACCCGCTCACCACCCACAGCCCGGCCAGCACCACCAGCGCCAGCGCCTCGGCCACGAACCAGACCAGCACGAAGCCGACCAGCCGCAGGCTGCGCATGTGCCCGGCCCGCGCCCGCGCCAGCAGGCCGAACACCAGGGCCAGCAGCGCCAGGAACGGCGAGAGCACGATGAAGCCGAACGCGATGACGATCACCAGCGGCGCCAGCACAAGCCGCCGGATCACCCTGGGTGGGAGCATCCGCCCCTCCCGTCAAAGGCCAGGGCCAGGCCTGTTCCTGGTCAGCGTCACAGTAGCTCTTACCCCGCAACGCGGCTCCCCACCTATCAGCCGCGGACGCCGCGGACCCGCCGGGTCAGCGCGGCCAGCTCGCGGTTGAAGCGCCCAGGCTCCTCCAGGTGCGGCACGTGACCGACGCCGTCGTACCAGGAGGCCTCGGCGGCCGGGCAGGTGGCCAGGATGTGTTCGGCCATCGCCGGGAGCACCACCGTGTCCGAACGTCCCTGGGTGACCAGCAGCGGCACCCCGAGGTCGCGCAGCACGTCGTCGTCGTCGATCTCGCGCGCGGCGAGGCTGGCGCGGACCCGCGGTGCCACCGCCATGTTCCAGCACAGCGCGGTCTCGAAGTCCTCGGCGGCTACCGGCTTGGCCAGGCACGCCCGCAGGAACGCGCGCAGGCCGCGGATGTTGGCCGGCAGGTCATCGGCCGTCAGGTCCACGAAGTGGTCGAGGAAACCGGGGCCGATCAGCGTGCCGAACGCCGCCTCGCCCAGCTTGACCGCGCCCTCCACGAAGTTGACCGCGGCCACCCGGCCCTGGCCGTACGCGCGCAGGTAGTCGCAGATCACGAAGGCGCCGTAGGACCACCCGGCGAGCACCGTGCTCTAGGCCTAGCCCGTCGATGACCGCCGCCAGGTCGTCGGCCCAGAGCCCGCCGTCGGTGTAGGGCCCGGGCCCGGGCGGCGCCTCGGACATGCCGTGGCCGCGCAGGTCGAAGGCCACCAGCCGGAACTCGTCGCGGAGCGCGCTTTCGTACTGCTTGTCCCAGCAGAGGTGGTTCTGCGACCAGCCGTGGATGAACAGGATCGGCGGTCCGTCCGCGTTACCCCACTCGCGCACGTGCAGCCGGACCCCGCCGCCGCCCGTCACCGTGTGGATCTGCATCCGCCCCGCTATCGTCGTCGTCATTTCCGCCTCCTCGTAGTAGTCGTGACCACTCACGATCGTCGGCGGTACCGCCGTGGCGCGTCGGGCGCGGCGCCTTATCTTCCGCGGCCGGGCGCCCTATCTCGCGGCGGCCAGGGATGCTTACCAGCGCCTTCCGCGCTGGTGGCAGCCGCGCGATACTGGCCGCGTGGAGCCTCGCGCCAAGGTGTTCGTGGGCCGCGCCGCGAGCTCGGGACGCTCGAGCGCGCGCTCGCCGCCGCGCGGGCGGGCCGCGGCGCGGCCATCCTCGTGGCCGGCGAGGCCGGCATCGGCAAGACCCGGCTCGCCGCCGAGGTCGTCCGCCGCGCCCGCGACGGCGGCTTCGCGACCCTGCTCGGGCGGTCGATCGACCTCGTCGGGACCGAGCTGCCCTACCAGCCGTTCGCCGAGGCCCTGCGCCCGATCGGCGGCCACGCGGCCCGCCGCCCGCAGGTTCCCAGCTGCGCGTATTCGAGGAGACGCTCACCCTCCTCACCGATCACGCGGCCGCCGCGCCGGTGCTGCTCGTGCTCGAGGACCTGCACTGGGCCGACACCTCAACGCTCGACCTGGTCGTCTTCCTCGCCCACCACCTGGCCGAACGCCCCGTCCTGCTGCTCGCCACCTACCGCGCGCGACGAGCCCTCCTCGAAAGAACGCATGGCCCGGCTGGCCGACGGCGTGCGGCGCTCGGGCGCGGGCCTCGTACTCGACCTCGGCCCGCTCCCGCCCGAAGAGCTGATCGCGCTGCTCGCCGCCCACGCTCCGGACGCGCGGCTCGCCCCGGCTGGCCGACGCGATCGTGGCCCGCTCCGAAGGCAACCCCTTCTTCGCCGAAGAACTCCTCGCCGCCGGCGACACCGGCGAGCTGCCGCGCCGCCTGCGCGACCTGCTGCTGCAGCGCGTCGCCCGGCTCGACCCCGCGACCCAGGGCCTGCTGCGGCTGGCGGCCGCCGCCGGGCGCGACGTCGGCTACCCGCTGCTCCGCGCGCTCGCCGCGGTCCCCGAACCCGACGTGCGGGACGCGCTGCGCCAGGCCGTCGAGCACGAAGTCCTCGTCCTGTTCCAACACAGCAGCGCGATCACGCCCAACGCGATCGCAACGAGGGCAGTCAGTTTCCGGATGGTTCGTCACGAGCCACATCTTGTTCAGCATCGTCCCGTTCATCGGGCGCGATCGAAAATCCACACGGATGCCGGACATAGCCGCGCCAGGTCGTCGGCGCTGAACTTCGGATCAAGGTCGGTGTCATGGCTTCTCATCGCGCTCTCGCGCCCGTCTTCGGCGGCACGTACTTTGTTTTGCGGAAATCCGTTGCGGTCCTACCTATCGTCGTCGCCGCAGCCGTCGCCTTCTTCAGGCTACCGGCCGTGGTGCGCGGACGGTTGTTGACGATCTTCCACTCCAGCCCGTCGGTCTTCTCGCGGCGACAGCGCTCGACATAGGCCAGTGACTGGCGCCGCCAGGCGGCAACATCGGCCTGGCGCAGCTCGGCGCCGTCGGGCAGTTCGTTCAAATCGAAGTCCGGCGGCGGCGGAACACCGCGAAATCGGTCACGCACTGGTTGAAACTCCTCTATGTCGTTGGGTGACCATTAAAGACATAGAAGGAGCAAAACAAGCCCCTAAGTCATTGAAATCTATAACGAAATTTTTTCGCCGATTTGCGTCAAGGTAAAGTGAAAACGGAACAAAGGCTTAATCGGGATACTTCATCAGGAAAATAGTTTAGCGCGCGCAGCCAACCAGACGCGCGACGTGGTCGCTCACCTTTTCGAAGGCGTCGACACGTCCAGGCCAGCGCTGATCGTGGTTATAGATCGAGACCAGTCCGCCTCTGATATGGCCGATCGCCGCCTCGGCGTCGGCTTCGGCAACGCCGAGCCGCGACATCAATGTTCTGGTCGATCGGCGACAATCGTGCAGCGTGAAGTGTCCGATGTTGGCGTCAGCGATCAGCTTGCGTTTCCACAACGACCAGCCATCCAGCGGCTTGCCCTTCATGCTGGACGGAAACACCAGTGGTGATGTTGTCCGCGGCTGCCGTTCGATGATGGCTTTCATCATGCTGGTGAGCGGGACCAGATGTTGCGTTCCGGTCTTGGCCCGCTCCGGTACGACGACAATGCGATCGGCGAGTACATCGGTCCATCGCAAGTGGGCGATCTCGCTGCGTCGCATCGCCGTCAGCAGCGCCAGGCGCACGATGTGACCGTATTGGCCATGACGCTCAGCCGCCAGCCAGACCGCCTTGATGTCATCGTCTCCAAGCGCCCGGCGCCTGGCGGATTCCTCGAGCCGTTGCGAACGCGACTTCGGCGGCATTCTCATGCCGGCAAGAACGTTGGATGGCACCAGGCCCGCGTTGACACACCACTCCAGCAGCACCCGCGAACGTTTCCGCAGCTCATGCCGGGCGCCCGGCCGGTCGTTCAATGCATCCAGCGCCTCGACGAAATCGCGCCGCGTCAAACTGGCGACATCTGCGTTCATGTGCTTGACCAATCCACGCCGAAGGACCGACATCACCTTTCCAACACTGACGATGCCGCGCGATTGCAACGATCGTTCATAGGCCCCGTCGATCTCCAGCAGCACGCCGAGCGTCGACTTCTCCTGCCGTCGCTTTTCCTGGCGCATCGCCGCCGGATCGGCGCCTTGCGCGACCTGCGCCGCGTGCGCCTTAGCGGCGGTGCGAGCCGCATCAAGGCCCACCGCAGGGTAGCTGCCGAGCCGCAGGGTGCGCAATTTCGCCGACCGGCCGCCGGAGCCTTCCCGATAACGAAACACCCATGAGCGGCCACCGCTACGAAAGCAGCGCAGGCATAGTCCGGCGACCGCGCCGTCCCATAGCTTCACCTCGTTTTGCCCCTCGGGAAATTCGAGGACAAGATCCGCGCAATCGTCAGTTTCTCCGCCATCACCCGCCCTGTTTTTCCGACACCACGGCGACACCACGGACCGGCTCTGACACCACCCAGACACCACGCCAAATAGGTGGTTAAGGATGACCAAGGTGGACTAAAATAGCCATGTAAAACAGGGCTTTCTGGGCAAAATCTGTGGGAAAGGCGGACTTATGTCCGGGTACCGCTCGGTCCCCGATCGGGACCGGGATCCTGGCCGGCGGCGGCTTTCGTCAGCCTGCCGAGGTAATGCGCCCAACCTTTGGCATGGGCATCGCGTAGCGCGGCACTGGGAAGGCCACTATGGGTCATGCGCAGCAGCGTGCCGCCATCCTGTTCGATCAAATCGATTTCGATCAGGCTCGATCCCGGCGGCACCTCCTCGTCGGTCTCCCAGCCAAAACTGTAGGCGAGGCGGTGCACCGGTACGACCTCGCGGAATGCGCCACGCGCCGTGGCCCTGCCAACGCCTTTCAGGAGGTATAGCCCGCCTGGATGCATCTCCGTCGTCGCCTCGGTCCCCATCCATTGCACGATCTTGTCAGGATCGGTCAGGAAGGCGAACACGCTGGCGCGTGGCGCGGCGATGTGGGTCTCCCGCTGGACCACAAACGATTCAGTCATCGAAAACCTCGTTGGCCGTTGGCATGACGCCAACATATGCCCGCGCGAAGATTTACCAAGTGCCGTTGATGACAATGACGCGCCGCTGCCACATGATCGACCCATGAAACTGTGTTCGACGCTTGCCTGGCTGGTCGATGCCGCCGCTGCTTCGCCGAGCGCCGACCGGTTCCTCGCCGACCTCGGTGTGCAACTGATCGGGGATGATCTGCCGCTCGCCGGCGGTGCCCTGACTCTCGCCGTCCCGCACCCGATCATTGCCCGCCGTACCTGGCTGTGGCGGGCCGAGAACGGCGTGGTGATCGAGGCGGTGGGATTTGCGTCGGCGGGATTCGCAGGCGCAGGGCCGCAGGATTCCTCTGGCGATGCGGGTCGCCGCTGGTTGGCCGAACTCCCGGGCGGGGCGGTGCATGAAGACGTCGTGGGTGCGGGATCAGATGGACCGGTGCTCGGCTGGATCGGTCCGCGCCCCTTCACGGAAGCAGAGGTTGGCCGGCTGCGCGAGGTCGCCCGTTTTGCCGCGGCGCCACTCGCAGCACTTTCGGCGCGCGCGACGCTGACGGCGGCACTCGAGGCTTATCTCGGCCGGCGCAGCGCGGCGCGCGTGCTGGCAGGACCGCTGCGGCGCGATGTCGGCGAAACGATCCGGGCCGCGTTGCTTTACGCCGATCTGCGCAGCTTCACCGCGCTGTCCGAGGCCGCGCCGCCGGCTTCTGTCATCGCCGCGCTGGATGCCTGGTTCGACTGCATTGCCGGCTCCGTTCACGCCTTCGGCGGCGAGGTGTTGAAATTTATCGGCGATGGCATGCTGGCGATTTTTCCGGTCGTCGCCGACAAGCCCGGCGACGCCTGCAACGCCGCACTTCGCGCGGTCTCCTCCGCTAGGGCCGGAATGGCGCATCTCGATGTGGCCAGGCGAGAGCAGGGGTTGCCATCGCTATCTTTCGGTGCCGCGCTGCACCTTGGCGAGATTCTGTGGGGCAATGTCGGAGCGGCGGACCGGCTGGACTTCACCGCGATCGGTCCCGCCGTCAATCTCGTCAGCCGGCTTGAGGGGCTTTGCCGGCCGCTCGGCCGAACCGTTTTGATTTCGGGCGCACTTGCCACAGAGACCACCGCAAAACTGATACCGCTCGGAACGCATACGCTGCGCGGTATCGCCAGCTCCATGCGCCGTCTTTACCGCGCCGGACGACTAGCGCCGGAAACCCAGCAAAAAAGAAATTGAACCGATCGGTTGACAATCCCTTTGACGCATTTATATTAAACCACATGGTTGAACAACACGCACATCTAGACGCCGTGTTTCACGCCCTCGCGGATCCGACGCGACGGGCCATGCTTGGCCGGCTCGCGGAACGCGAACTCACGATCGGGGAACTGTCGACCCCGTTCAGCATGAGCTTCGCGGGCGTCTCGAAACACGTGCGGGTGCTGGAGAACGCAGGCCTGGTGACGCGCGAGATCCGCGGCCGAACCCATCTGTGCCGCCTGCAAGCCGCGCGGCTTGAAGAAGCCGATGCGTGGCTCAGGCGTTATGAGCGCTTCTGGAGCGAAAAGCTCGACGCCCTGGAATTCCTGCTGCTCGCGGAAGACGCGGAAAAAGCCAAGAAGATGAACAAGAAGATGAACAAGAAGATGAACAAGAAGATGAAGGAGTAGAACGATGGACGCACAGACAAATCCCGATGCCTATGGCGCGCTGATCGAACCCACCACGTTGAAGATTCAGCGGCTGCTGCCCGGTCCGATCGAGCGCATTTGGGCCTATCTCACCGACAGCGAACTGCGCCGCAAATGGCTGGCGGCGGGTGCAATGGAGATGAAGGTCGGTTCGCCCTTTGAACTCACCTGGCGCAACGACGAACTCAGCGACCCGCCAGGCGTGCGGCCGGCCGGCTTCCCCGAACAGCACAGCATGCAAAGCCGGATCACCGAACTCGATCCAATGCGCAAGCTGTCGATCGCCTGGAACAACAGCGGCGACGTGACGTTCGAACTGGAGCCCCGGGGTAAAGGCGTGCTGCTCACCGTGATCCATCGCCGTCTGCCCGATCGCGCGACCATGCTCAAGGTCGGCGCCGGCTGGCACATGCACCTCGATACGCTCGTCGCCCGCGCCATGGGCACCGCGCCGGCGCCGTTCTGGGAAGGCTGGAGCCGCCTTCAGAAGGAATACGACAAGCGGCTTCCGGCCTGACGACATCAAGCTCGACGGCTGGGAATCAAGCCGCGCGCCGAACCGCAGCACAGGAGAGAACACATGAGTGAAGCCTATACCGGCGGCTGCGCTTGCGGCGCGATCCGCTATGAAATCCCGACCAAGCCGTTGGTGATGAACCACTGCCAGTGCCGCGATTGCCAGCGCAAGAGTGGCACCGGGCACGGTTCCTACCTGACCTTCGCAGACAAGAGGAGCGTGAAACTCGAAGGCAAAGCTGCGCATTGGGACATCATTGCCGGTAGCGGAAATGTGAAGACCCGCGCCTTCTGCCCGACCTGCGGCTCGCCCGTCTACATGACGTTTGCCGCCATGCCCGATCTGTTCACCGTGCACGCAGCGAGCCTCGATGATCCCTCTCGTTTCAAGCCTGATGTCGTGATGTATGGCATGCGCGGCTACGCCTGGGACAGCATCGATCCGGGGCTGACGAAATTCGACACGATGCCGCGAAAGTGAACGGCGCCGTAACTCCTTTTCGCAGGCCCAGACGTCCTCGATTCACACAGTATCTCAGCCAAGAGGAGCTCAACCATGCAGACATCACCTGAGAACGGCCGGAAGCGGACCGCCATGAAGACCCCGCCGATCGTGTCGCCGCAGGAGTGGGAAGCTGCGCGCGAGCAGATGCTCGTGAAGGAGAAGGAATTGACCCGCGCGCGCGACGCGCTGGCCGCCGAGCGCCGGCGTATGCCGTGGCAGCCCGTGGAGAAGGCGTATGCGTTCGACGGACCTGCGGGCAAGGCGAGCCTGGTTGACTTGTTCGACGGCCGCCGTCAGCTGATCGTCTACCGCGCCTTCTTCGAGCCCGGCGTGCACGGCTGGCCCGAGCACGCCTGCATTGGCTGTTCGCTCGGGGCCGACCAGGTCTCCAACCTCGTCCACCTGAACGCGCGTGACACGACGCTGGTGTATGCCTCGCGTGCGCCGCAGGCCGACATCGCGCGCCTGAAGACGCGGATGGGCTGGGAAATCCCCTGGTACACCGTCACCGACAGCTTCGACGCCGACTTCGGGGTGGATGAATGGCACGGCCACAACGCGTTCATCCGCGACGGCGACAGGATTTTTCGCACCTACTTCATTAACTCCCGCGGCGACGAGGCGATGGGCACCATCTGGAGTTACCTCGACATGACGGCGCTCGGGCGGCAGGAGGAATGGGAAGACTCGCCGGAGGGCTATCCCAAGACCCGGCCGTACAAGTGGTGGAACTGGAACGAGAGTTACGTCCCCAACGCCGCGCCCGACCCGAAATGGGTCGAGGTCTCGGACGCCGGAGAGGCCGCGTTTCGGAAACGCGACGGCTAGTCCGGTGAAGCGCGGCAACTGCGCGTTGTTGCAGGAGAGAAAGCATGAGCGAGACGCTTACCGGCAGACGGGGCTCCAGCGTGATCCGTCGTGAAAACGGCAACCCAGCAGCGATAGGCGCAGCCGATTGGCTGTACCTCGCGGCCGCGCCGACCTTCGCGATCATGGCGCTGCTGACGGGTGCGGGTGCCGGATCGCCGGATATGCTTTGCTCGGCCGCGCCGGGCGCGTCGCTGCTTGGCGGAATGGTCCCAATGTACCTGCTGATGAGCGCCTTCCATCTGGCGCCCTGGCTGAAACTCTTCTCCAGACGGCGAGGCGGCACGCATCGGTGAGTTGAGTGACTCCTTTTCGGAGTCTCAATCGTCCTGTTTGCACTCGGACACAGGAGCAAACAATGACTCTCAAAGACAAAATCATCGTCGTCACGGGCGGAAGCCGCGGGCTTGGCCTCGGGCTGGTCGAGGCGCTCGTCGCGCGCAGTGCAAAAGTGACGGTCGTCGCCCGCGATGCGGATGCGCTTGCCGCCGTCCGCGCGCGGCTCGGCGTCACAACAATTGCCGCCGACGTGACGGAGGAGACCGCCGCCCAACGTATCCTTGGCCAGACCCGCCCGGATATCCTGGTGCTGAACGCCGGCGCCAAGCCGCCGATGGGCCGGTTCGACCAGGTGAGCTGGGCAGATTTCACCGCTGTCTGGGAAACCGACGTCAAGGCCGGACTCTATTGGCTACAGGCGGCGCTGAACCTGCCGCTCAAGCCCGGCAGCCGGGTGCTGGTGGGATCGAGCGGCGCTGCCGTGAACGGATCGCCGATGTCGGGCGGCTACGGCGGCGCCAAGCGCATGCTGTGGTTCATGGCCAAATACGCAGGCGGCGTCTCGGCGCAAAAAAAACTCGGAATCCGCTTCCAGGCGATCGTGCCGCAGCAAATCATCGGAGGCACCGGGGTCGGCGACGCCGGCGCCAACGCTTATGCGGAAGCCATGGGTATAAAGCCCGAAGCGTTTTTGGCCGGCTTTGGCGCGCCGATGCCGCCCCGCGAGTTCGGCGAGAAAGTGGTTTTGGTGCTGGAAGACCCCAAATATGCCGACGGCTTCGCTTTCGGGCTGAAGGGCGACACCGGGATCAGCATACTCGAGGGAGCGGCGGCTTGAGCGCAGCACAGCCATCGTCGAACGGCGACCGCCAGGCCGCGTTCCTCGCTTTGGCCGGCGAGTTGCAGCCCGAACTGCATCGCTATTGCGCGCGCCTGATGGGATCGGTGATCGACGGCGAGGACGTCGTGCAGGACACACTCGTCCGGGCCGTCGTGGCGCTCAAGGAAATGGAGCAACAAGGCGTGGTGGAGACCCCTCCGCTTCGCCCCTGGCTGTTCCGGATCGCCCATAACCGCGCCCTCGATCTGTTGCGCGGCCGCGCTGTGCGGCGGACGGAACCGATCGAGGCCGCCGTCGATGTCGCCGATCAGGCGAACCCCGATCCCGTAGAGACGCTGATGCGCCAGGAAGCGATCAAGACGGCCGTGTCGCGCTTTGCCGAACTTCCCGCCATGCAGCGCAGCGTCGTCATCCTGAAGGATGTGCTCGACGAGCAGCTGTCAGAGATCGCCGCGCTCCTCGACCTCACAGTCGATGCCGTGAAGGGCCATCTGGCGCGGGGCCGTGCGCGACTTCGCGAGATCAACGCGCAGGCCCGCCTTTTTCCGGCTGCACAGCCGGCGTCATCAGCGGTGGCGCGCTATGCCGCGCTGTTCAACCAGCGCGATTGGGACGGCCTGCGGGCGCTGCTCGCGAACGACGTCAAACTCAAGCAGTCCTCGTACCCGGTTCGCACCGGCAGCGCCGACGTCGGCATGTTCTTCGGCATCTACTCGAAACTCGGTCCGGTGTGGCTGGTGCCCGCCTGGCTGGAGGGCCGCGAGGTGATCGCGGTGTTCGAGGACCGCGCCGCGCCGAAGCCGAGCTACTTCATGTGGCTGGAATGGCGAGAAGGCCAGATCAGCTTCATCCGCGACTACAAATATGTCCGCTATGTCAGTGCTGATGCGGAGCTAACGCTGGCGCCGTGACAGGGGGTGGAGCCGTTCGCGAAACCCGTCACCGCCCGTTGGCGTCATGGGTGGTATCGTCGCCGCGCACGAACTCATAGCGATGGCACCTGTTGAATACTTCGGTTTGCTTCGTCATCAAACTTCGCCTGCGGCTCGTTCGTGGCCCCGCGCATAACACCCGCGACGATGGCGTAGGCGTCGGACCAGGCGGCCTTCACCTGTGGCGTCCATGCCGATCCGAGCCCTTGTTCAAGCGTCCACAAGAACGCCGCGCCGACCGTGTCATATTGACCGTTTGCAACGCCATATTGTGCATGACGCCGGCCCAGTTCCGCGAGCGTTGGAACAAGCCCTTCGAGATCATCGATCCCCCGCACCACCGTCGTCAAAGCCTGGATGAGCTTTCGACGCTGCTCTGTCAGGTCAGTAGCGTTGAAGAGCGCTCGTGCCGTCGGGTCCGTTTCAAACAGTCGGTCGTAGAACAGGCGCGCCGCCGTGTCTGCGATCGGCACCACCTGCTGCCAGGTCTGTTTGACGAGCATTTTCTGTTCCGGGGACATGCGTGTCTCTCAAATCGGTTTGAGGAGAGGATCTTTGACTACGGCTGGCTACGCCCGAGGCCGCCACCGGGTTTGCGCTGGAGATGGTTTAGCTGCCGGCTTGCCATTCCAAAAATCGCAATTCTGTGGTTCTGTTATCGGCATGCCAAATATCAGGAAGATCGACCTGAACCTGCTGGTTGTGTTCGACGCGCTGCTTGACGAGCGCAATGTCACGCGGGCGGCGGCGCGGCTTGGTTACACCCAGCCGACGATCAGCGGCATGCTGGCACGCCTTCGCGACCTGTTCGGCGACCCATTGTTCGTACGCGCCCAACGTGGACTGGTCCCGACCCCGCGTGCCCTGGCGCTCGCCGTTCCCCTGAAGCGGTTGATCGCCGATAGCCGGCGCCTGGTCGCAAGCGACCTGTTCGACCCGGCGACCGCCGAGGTTACCTTCATCATCTCGAGCAACGACTACATGCAGCAAGCCCTGCTAGTACCGTTCATCAAGGCGCTCAGACGGGAAGGGAGGCACATCCGGTTGGCGATCGCGCCACCGATGATCGAGGGCCTCAAGGAGGCGCTCGCGCGCGGGCAGATCGACCTGGCGGTCACCATTCCCGAGTTCGCGATGTCCGATCTGCGATCACGGTTGCTGTATCGGGAGCGCTATGTCGTCGTCGTTCGCCGCGAGCATCCGCTCGCGCGTCGTGCGAAAATGACATTGGAGCGTTTCTGCAGCTACGACCACGTTCTGGTGTCCCCGACTGGCGGATCCTTCGAGGGACCGACCGATCAGGCACTTGCCCTGTCAGGGTTGAGGCGAAAGGTCCGCTACTCGGTGCCGAGTTTCCTGCTCGTCCCGGAGATCTTGCAGACGGACGATCTCGTCGCCCTCGTGCCGTCCCGTCTGCTTCGCGCGAACCGCAAACGGTTGGTCGTGCTCAGGCCTCCGATCGAGGTTCCCGGTTTCGACGTCATCGCGGTCTGGCATCCGAGCGTCGACAAGGATGTCGCCCATCGCTGGCTGCGGACACGCCTTGCGGAAACGGCCAGGATGCCGTGAATAGTGAACGTAGCCGCATAATTGTGTCCGACGAGGCAAATCAGCAAAATTGGGCCTGATTCCTCTCAGGATTTCGTGAGCACGACATGCATCGCGGCAGCGCTGCCGGCGTGCTCGCTGCAGCGATAGCCGAGCTGCACCAAATCAATATCCGCCAGCAGGCTTTCGCCTGAGCCGAGCAGGACCGGCGAAATCGCCAGATGCATGGTGTCGACGAGCCCCGCTTTCAGATATTGCCGGATCGTGGCGGGGCCGCCGCCGATCCTCACGTCGCGCGTTCCGGCGGCTTGCTGCGCGCGCGCCAACGCGGCGTGAAGGCCGTCGGTCACAAAGTGAAAAATCGTGCCTCCTTCCATCTCGATCGGCGGTCTGGCGTGATGCGTGAGCACGAACACCGGCGTGTGATAGGGCGGGTTGTCGCCCCACCAGCCCTTCCACGCATCATCCGTCCAGGGGCCGCGCGGGGGTCCGAACATGTTGCGGCCGAGTATCCAGGCGCCGATCCCCTCAATACCGCGCGCGGCAAAGTCGTCGTCGATCCCTGTTGTCCCGTTGCCGCCGCCGAACATGGCCTGAAACGTGCGAGTCGGAAAAACCCATTCGTGCAACTGCATGCCTCCCACGCCCAGCGGGTGGTCCAGATCCTGACCGGGACCGGCCGCATATCCATCCAGCGAAACGCTAAAGCCGTGCACTCGAAGTTTGCTCATTCAGTTTCCTTTTTCAGCCGGATCGTGCACCCAAAGAAGCGCCGGGCGCACGGCTTGCTGCGATGAATTTTCAGGGATCAGCCGGCATAGGCCTTGTCGAGGTCGGCGATCACGATTTTTTGCATCTTCATCATGGCCTGCATGACGCGATCGGCCTTTTTGCGATCGGGATCGCCGAGGTAACGGCCTAGCGCCTTGGGCACAACTTGCCAGGACAAGCCGAACTTGTCCTTGAGCCATCCGCAGCGCGATTCCTCGCCGCCGTCGCCGGTCAGCCTGTTCCAGAAGTAGTCCACCTCTTCCTGGGTCTCGACGCTGATGAAGAAGGAGATCGCCTCGTTGAACCTGTACTTCGGGCCGCCATTGAGGGCGTTGAACTTCTGCCCCTCGAGTTCGAAGCTCGCCATGAAGTCATTGACGGTCTCGACCTTGGCATTGGGAAACACCGATTTGTAGAAGGCGACGGCCTCGGGGACGTTGTTATCGAACCAGAGGAACGGCGTGATAGAAGTCATGATGGTTTGTCCTTGTTGAGATGAGCTGGGAAGCTGGGAATGTTGAGGTGAACTCGTCCGGAGGACGAACGAGGGGACGGGAAGCCGACAGAGTTTTTTATTTTTTGTCGGCCGATTTCGCGATAGTGAAATTCCTGAGCCGGTTCAACGTATTCCATCCGTGGGGCAAATCAGCAAAATCCTGTCAAGTCCTCTCGGTGAAAATATTCCTGTTTTCAGAAGACCCAAATCACTTCACATCAATAGCCATCCCGTTCCGAAGAGGGGCGTTGGCCATCGTCACGAACGTTGGGACGGGTTGCGGTGGACGCGGCAGCTTCGGCGCGCAAGGTGATCGCAGGGCGGGCTTTGCCCGTGAGCGGCTTACGGCGCGCAAGACGAACGGCGCTGACGCGTACGGCAAAACCGTGTGGTCCTGGCACCCGTTGCTGGTGTCAAGTCGGCGGAGGTTTTCGTAACCCAACCGGGTCTGCGATGAACCGATAATCCGCTGGCGACGGTGACAAGACGAATTCGTCGCCGGGGAGAGCGCGGCATAAGTCGTAAAGCCATTGCGCAGGGAATGTCGGATTGCCTCCGCTGCCCTGTATGCTCGTGTGCGCACTTCTTGTGCACATTGCACACGAGACCGCGGGTGCAGCGCGCATCCGGCATTCCCTGCGCCCTCTCTGTTTCAAGGGGCGCGAGATTCATCATCGCCTCGGGCGCATGGCGCTGCGAGATCGCTTGTGTTTATCGCAATCAAATTCGGCTCCTTTGGTGCTCGCCCTTACTTTTTTGCTGGTTTATAGATTGACGTGGCGACGGAAGTTCTCGCACCCTAACGAAAGAAACAACCCAATGGCACGCGTGCGCTGCATCACCGAAATGGGCATGGGCGTTGATGTTCATGGCAAGGATTCCACCAAGGCGGCAAAGCGCGCGGTCTCGGATGCGATCCGCCACTCCAGCCTCGGCTTCTTCCGGATGCTCGGCAAGGCCGCCAAGGACATGTTCGTCGATGTCACGATCGGCGTGCCGGATCCTGGTTCGGTCGACACAACAGCAGTCGGGAAGGAGCTGCCTTACGGCACGGTGACGGTGACGGCGGTCAAGGGTGGACTTGAAATTCCCGCCGAGCAAGGCGGCGACTCCATCATCATCGCCAACGCTGCCGTGATTGTGAGCCTCGATGATGGTACGCCCGGGTAGACACGTATCTCGCCGCCCTCCAAACTGCCTCGCTCAGGTAGTCCGCGGCTGACAATAAGATTGGCCTGGCCATCAAGGGAGCATCGCCATGAACCACTTCGCCAAGACGTTCCTTGCTTCCGCGGCGCTATGCGCCGCCACGCTGTTGTCTGCGCATGCCGAGCTCGACGTTGTCCGTCTCCAGGCCGCGATCGAGAAATCGTTCGAGGCCGACTACCCAAAACTCGACGCGCTCTACAAGGACATCCACGCCCATCCCGAGCTCGCCTTTCAGGAGGTGAAGACCGCGGCAAAACTGGCCGCCGAGATGCGCGCGCTCGGGTTTGAAGTCACCGAAAAGGTCGGAAGGACCGGATTGGTGGCGATCTACAGGAACGGCGACGGTCCGACCATCCTGGTGCGCACCGAACTCGACGCGCTGCCGATGGAAGAGAAGACCGGCCTTGACTATGCAAGTCGCGACAAAACCAACTGGAACGGCAAGGAAACGTTTGTGGCGCATAGCTGCGGCCATGACATCCACATGGCGAGCTGGGTCGGGACGGCGAAAGCGTTGCTCGACCTCAAGGACCAGTGGCAGGGCACCCTGATGTTCATCGCTCAGCCGGCGGAAGAGATCGGGTGGGGCGCTATGGCTATGCTGACGGACGGGCTGTTCACGCGCTTCAGGAAGCCGGACTTCGCCTTCGCGCTGCACGATAACCCAATTCCCCACGGCTATCTGCTTTACCGAGTCGGCGTCGGCTCGTCGATGTCGGACAGTCTCTCCATCAAATTCCGCGGCCGCGGCGGCCATGGTGCTATGCCGCAGGCGACCATCGATCCCGTGATGATCGCGGCACGCTTCATCGTCGACGTGCAAAGCGTGATCAGCCGCGAAAAGGATCCGACCGAATTCGCCGTGGTAAGCATCGGCGCGATCCATGCCGGCACCGCGGAAAACATCATCCCGGACGACGCGGAGGTGCGGGGCACCATCCGCACCTTCAAGCCGGCGGTACGTACAAAATTGCTGGCGGGAATCGAACGCGTGGCGAAGGCCGCGGCGGCGATGTCGGACGCGCCGCCGCCCGACATCAGGATTACTGAAGGCGCCAAGGCGGTCATTAACGATCCGGCGCTGGTCGCGACCGCCGAAAAAGCGCTGAAGGCGGCCTTCGGCGACAAGATCCGGATCTCGCCACCGGGCACGGCAAGCGAGGATTTCTCCGAATTCGCCCACTCCGGTGTCCCGTCGATGATGTTCAACATTGGCGTTTATGACATGGAGCGGTGGAACGCCGCCAACAATGGCGGCCCACCGCTGCCGGCCAATCATTCGCCGCTGTTTGCGCCGGTGCCGAAGCCGACCATCCAGACCGGCGTCACGGCGATGACGCTCGCGGTGCTCAGCGTGTTCGACCAGTATGCGCGTGGAAAGTAACGGCGTTTCAGCGGCATGATGCATCCACTCGATCGTCCCATCTGGAGCGCGCTGACCACCCGGCAACAGGATTTGGCGGAGGGAAGCGGCAGCGCGCGGCGGTTTCCCCCGGCGATCGGGCCGTTCGCTGACCTCGTCGACATGTCGCCGCAGAGCTTTGCCGAGCTTGGCGCGCTGATGTCGGGATCAGAGATATCGGTGCTCTTCACGCCCGATGCGGTAACCGCGCCGGATAACTTCAAGATCTTGCTCGCCGACACCGGTGAACAGATGATCGGCACGCCCGCGGAGAGCGCAGTTTCCGGCGTCAACATCGTGACGCTCGGCGTCCGTGACGTGCCGGATATGATGGGGTTGGTCGAGCTGACAAAACCCGGACCGTTTGGCTTGCGAACCCATGAACTGGGAACGTTTCTCGGCATCCGGATCGACGGCCATCTCGTTGCGATGACCGGCGAGCGGATGAAGCCCGGCAATTATACCGAGATGACGGCCGTCTGCGTCCATCCATCGCACCGCGGCCGCGGCTACGCACAAGCGCTGCTCGGCGCCGTCGCCCGCGAGATCGTGACGCGCGGAGAAATTCCGTTCCTGCACGTATTTTCCAACAATGCGTCCGCCATCGCGCTCTACCGGCGGCAGGGAATGGAGATTCGTCGCCGTCTGCACGTGACGGTGTTGCAGAAGCGGACGTGATGGAGACCGGAATCATCTCACGTACTCTCGCCGCCGAAATACTCCGGCTTGCCCGTGGTCCAGGTCTCTCCCCAGAGCTGGCCGCCGCCGTCCACCGTCAGCGTTTCGCCGGTGACGAATTTGCCGGATGGGCCACCGAGGAACACGCTGGCTTCCGCGATGTCCCATGGCGAGCCCGCGCGCATCATCGGGTTCGAGCGCGGATAGGCCGCGCGGGCCTCCGGCGTGTAAACATTCCAGCCCACGGTCTCGATCGCGCCGGGGGCCACGCAATTGACCCGGATGTTCAGCGGTGCCCATTCGACCGCAACCGCGCGCGACAGCCCGATCACCCCGGATCGCGCCGCGACCGAATGCGCAATGCCGTAGAGCCCGTGCGTGGTCACGACCACGATGTTGACGATGCTGCCGGGGTGCTTGCGGTCGCGCCAGCGCTGGGCGGCGCTCTGCATCATGTACCAGGTGCCGTTCAGATTGGTGTTGATGACGGTGTTCCAGCCTTTCACCGAAAAATCGATCGCCGCTTGCGGAAACTGTCCGCCGGCGCTGTTGATGAGAATGTCGAGCTGGCCATGCGTGGCCCAGATCGCGTCGAACAGCGCGCTGACCGCATCAGGCTCCCGGATGTCGGCGGTGTAGGCGGAGGCTTTCAGGTTTCGGCTGGCCATTTCGGCCACAAGCGCATCGAGCTTGTCGCGGTTGCGCCCGACCAATACGACATGCGCGCCGAGCCGCGCCAACAGCCAGGCGATGGCGCGGCCGATGCCGCCGGCACCGCCCGACACCAATACAACCTGATCCTTCAGCGCATCGGGCGCGAACACGGTCGGATGGACCGCGAACTCGGCGTCAGTCAGGCCGAGTTTTTTAGGCGTTGGATGATCACTCATGGACAGCGCCGACCTTGTTATGCGCGGCAACGGCCGTACATTAGCCTAACAACCACGCAAAGAACGAGTTTTGATGTCCGACCTTTCCGCCTTCCCAATCACCAAACGCTGGCCCGCACAACATCCGGATCGTCTCCAGCTCTATTCGCTGCCGACGCCGAACGGTGTCAAGGTCTCGATCATGCTGGAGGAGATCGGGTTGCCGTACGAGGTGCATCTCGTCGACTTCAACAAGGACGACCAGAAGACGCGGGAATTCCTCTCGCTGAACCCGAACGGCAAGATCCCCGCGATCCTCGACCCTAACGGGCCCGGCGACAAACCGCTCGGCCTGTTCGAGTCCGGCGCGATCCTGCAATATCTCGCCGAAAAAACCGGCAAGCTTTTGCCCGCCGACGCCGCGCGGCGCTACCAGACCCTCCAGTGGCTGCACTTCCAGATGGGCGGGATCGGGCCGATGTTCGGCCAGGTCGGCTTCTTCCACAAATTCGCCGGCAAGGCCATTGCCGACAAGCGGCCGCTTGAGCGTTACGTCGCCGAAGCCAGGCGGCTGCTCGGCGTGCTCGAAACGCATCTCAACGGCCGACAGTGGGTGATGGACAGTGAATACACGATCGCCGACATTTCTATGCTCGGCTGGGTACGCAATTTGATCGGGTTCTACGGTGCGGGCGAGCTCGTGGCGTTCAATAGCCTCACCCATGTACCGCCGTGGCTGGAGCGCGGCCTGGCGCGGCCTGCCGTGGAACGCGGGCTGAACATCCCGAAGCGGCCTTGAGTCGGGAGATGACGATAGGTTGAGCCGCCGCAACGTGAATTCCATTGTCCGTCACGCCGCGCCATTGCATGATGCTGCGGCCAATTTTCCTGTCTCCGTCCCGAGCGCGCCATGACTGCGGAAACCATCCGTCCCGCCGCCCATCATCAACCCTGGTACAAGATCCTCTATATTCAGGTCCTGATCGCGATCGCGCTCGGTATCCTGGTCGGAAGGTTTTTTCCGGATCTCGGCAAGGACCTGAAGCCGCTCGGTGACGGTTTCATCGCGCTGATCAAGATGATGATCGCACCGGTGATTTTCTGCACGGTGGTGCATGGCATTTCCTCGATGGGCGATCTCAAGCGGGTCGGCCGCGTCGGGTTGAAATCTTTGATCTACTTCGAGACCGTCTCGACGGTCGCGCTGGCGATCGGACTGCTCGTTGGCGAAGTGCTGCAGCCCGGTCACGGCTTCAACATCGATCCGGCCTCGATCGACCCGAAATCCGTCGCCACCTACGTCACCAAGGCGAAGGAGGAGGGCATCGTCTCGCATCTGCTTGCGATCATTCCCGACAGTTATTTCGGCGCGCTGGCGCGCGGCGATCTGTTGCAGGTGTTGCTGGTCTCGATCCTATCCGGCTTTGCCATCGCCTTTCTCGGCAAGATTGGCGAGCCGATCGCACATGTCGTCGACCAGGCCGCCAAGATGTTCTTCGGCATCATCCGGATGATCGTACGTCTCGCGCCGCTTGGGGCGTTCGGCGCGATGGCGTTTACCGTCGGCGCCTACGGTCTCGGCTCACTGTGGAACCTGATCGCGCTGATCGCCACGTTCTATCTGACCAGCGTGCTGTTCGTCCTGGTGGTTCTCGGCGCGATCGCGCGCCTGTCGGGCTTCTCGATCATCCGCTTCATCGCCTACATCAAGGACGAATTGCTGATCGTGCTCGGAACCTCGTCGTCAGAGACGGTGTTGCCGCAGATGATCCAGAAGATGGAGCATCTCGGCGCGTCGCGCTCTGTAGTCGGCCTTGTCATCCCGACCGGCTACAGCTTCAATCTCGACGGCACCAACATCTACATGACGCTGGCGACCTTGTTCCTGGCCCAGGCGACCAACACCCATCTCACGATCTGGCACGAACTCGGCATTCTCGGCATCGCCATGATTACCTCGAAGGGCGCCTCAGGCGTGACCGGAGCGGGTTTCATCACGCTCGCGGCGACGCTGTCGATCGTGCCTGATATCCCGATCCAGTCGATCGCGATCCTCGTCGGCATCGACAAGTTCATGAGCGAGTGCCGCGCGCTGACCAATCTGATCGGCAACGGCGTCGCCTGCGTTGTCATCAGCCTCTCGGAAGGCGAACTCGACAAGGACAAGCTGCACGAGACGATGGCGCACCCGATCGAGCTCGGCGAGGCCCTTGAGCCGGGCGCGAGCTGATTGGCCTGAGATCATCACTATCGGGAATCGAACGGCAATCTCCGGAACAAATCGAAAATGACCATCACCATCTACGGTATCAAGAACTGCGACACCATGAAGAAGGCCCGCGCCTGGCTCGACAGCCACGGCGTCGCTTACGACTTCCACGATTACAAGACGGCGGGAATTGCCAAAGACAAGCTCAAGCGGTGGTCCGACGAGCTCGGTTGGGAAACCCTGCTCAACCGCTCCGGCACCACCTTTCGGAAGCTGCCGGAGGACGACAGAGAGGGCCTGAACGAGCACAAGGCGCTGGCGCTGATGCTGACGCAACCCTCGATGATCAAGCGCCCCGTGCTCGATCTCGGCGGCAAGTTTCTCGTCGGGTTCAAGCCGGAAATTTATGCCAGGGAGGTGGCGTCGAAGTAGCGCGGGGGTAAAGCAGGACCGGCTGCTTGATTGACTTGACCGCCGAGGGATCGGCACTCTCGAATTCCATCGACCTAGCCGAATTCGATCAGGTCGCCCGACGGAATGCGGCCGGGTGCGCGGTGGAAAAGATCGCGGTCGATGATGGCGCGAAGTTTCGGCACCGGCAGCTTGTCGTTTCCACGCATCAGATTCTTGATCTCGAAGCCGCCGTCCTCGCTGATGGTTTTCAGCGATGCGATGAGGTGGGTCACGTTGCCGCAGTCGGAGAACGGCAGCAGCAGCCGCTCATACGCGACGATCCGTCCGTAGATGTCATCGATATTGGCGATGGTGTAGACGGGCAGGCGGCGGGCGATGCATTCGTAATAGACCGGCATCACGAGCGGAGCGAGTCTCGCGCCCAAATAGTCCTCAAGATAGCGGCCCTTGCCGGTATGGCCGTAGGCGCTCGACATCCGCGTGCCGTCGCTCTCGATCGTCAGGCGCGGCAACTGCTCGCTGGTATCGACAGTGTAAAACACCAGGTCTGGAAGTTCATCTTCCATCCGCTCCGGTTGATATTTGTCCATGCGCGGCAGCGACTGATCGCGGGCATAAAGCCGCAGCCAGGTGTTGAGCAGATCGCGCTGCTTGATCGATTTGACGACCGATGGGTCGGCGCTCTCGAAATCCACCGCTGCAATCCCCGCCTGTTCAAAACACGACATGGTCGGCCTGAGCCGGAAATATTCTATGAAAGCGCCGGATTGCAGCAAAACACCGTTAACACCGGCTTTCCGCTGTGCTGGTACGGCGGAAAAGCCGCGGCAAACCGGCCGTTCACGGGACCTCGCGCAATTCGACTAATGGCGGAGGAGTTGGAACCAGTGCCTGCAGATCACCGGTGCCGAGCTTTCCGCCTTGCCTAACCCGTGCCGTTGACGGCATATTCCGACCCGGAGGCGGCAGGCCCGGGACGGTTTCCAGGACGTCCGGGAGAGCCTGCCCGAAAAAAGGGAAAAATTGGCCGCGCGCGATGGGACTTCGCAAGCACGGCTGATGGGGGAAGTTTGTTTGGCCGATGAGTTCATTCTCGAAACCCACGGATTGACCAAGGAGTTCGCGGGTTTCTTCGCCGTTCGCGACGTCGCTCTCAAGGTGCGCCGCGGCAGCATTCATGCGTTGATCGGGCCGAACGGCGCCGGCAAGACGACATGCTTCAACCTCCTGACCAAGTTTCTGAAGCCCTCGGCGGGCCAGATTCTCTACAAGGGGCAGGACATCACCGCGATGGCGCCGGCCGACGTCGCCCGCCTCGGGCTGGTCCGGTCGTTCCAGATCTCAGCGGTGTTTCCGCACCTGACGGCGCTCGAGAATGTGCGGGTCGCGCTGCAGCGCCAGCACGGCCAGTCCTTCGATTTCTGGCGCTCCAAGAGCGTGCTCGATCGCTTCAACAGCCGGGCGCACGAACTCTTGAACGACGTGGGCTTAAGCGAATTCGCGACCACGCCGGCGGTGGAGATGCCTTATGGGCGCAAGCGCGCGCTGGAAATTGCAACGACGCTGGCGCTCGACCCCGAAATGATGCTGCTCGACGAGCCGATGGCCGGCATGGGCCATGAGGACATCGACAAGATCGCAGCCCTAATCAAGCGCATCTCGGCGAAGTACACCATCCTGATGGTCGAGCATAATCTAAGTGTGGTGGCCAATCTTTCCGATATCATCACGGTACTGACGCGCGGCCAGGTGCTGGCGGAAGGCAACTATGCCGACCTGTCCAGGGACGAGCGCGTCAAGGAAGCCTATCTGGGGGCCGGTCATGCCTGATTTGAAAATGGCCGAAGCCGCCAGCAAACCGGCGGGCACGCAGGTCCTCTCGGTCCAGGATCTGCAGGCCTGGTACGGCGAATCCCACATCCTTCACGGCATCAACTTCAAGGTAAATGCCGGCGAAGTGGTCACACTGCTCGGCCGCAACGGCGCCGGCAAGACCACCACGCTGAAATCGGTGATGGGGATCATCGGCAAGCGCACCGGTTCGATCCGCTTCAACAATCAAGACATCATGCGCGCTTCCTCCGACAGGATCGCGCGGATGGGCATCGCCTTCTGCCCCGAGGAGCGCGGCATATTCGCAAGCCTCGACGTGCGCGAAAATCTACTGCTGCCGCCGATCGTGCGCGCAGGCGGCCTGTCGCTCGATCAGATCTTCGACCTGTTTCCCAACCTGAAGGAACGGCTCAACAGCCAGGGCACCAAGCTTTCCGGCGGCGAGCAGCAGATGCTCGCGATCGCCAGAATCCTGCGCACCGGCGCGCGCTTCCTGATGCTGGATGAGCCGACCGAGGGGCTGGCGCCCGTCATCATCCAGCAGATCGGGCACACCATCGCACGGCTGAAGTCGGAGGGTTTCACCATCCTGCTGGTCGAACAGAATTTCCGCTTCGCCTCGACGGTCGCGGATCGCTACTACATCGTCGAACACGGCAAGGTCATCGACGGGTTTGCGAATTCGGAACTGCAAGCCAACATGGACAAACTCCACACCTATCTCGGCGTCTGATCGGCATTACTACTGCAAGCAAAATTCAGGGAGAAAATATGAAACAGAAAATTTCCGCTCTCTTTCTCGGCACCGCGCTGGCATTCGCCGCGAGCGGCGCCGTGGCGCAGGACAAGAACATCAAGATCGGCGTACTCACCGATAATTCGGGTCTCTATTCCGACCTCGGCGGCGCCGGCTCGACGCTGGCGGCCCAGATGGCGATCGAGGATTCCGGGCTTTCGGCCAAGGGCTGGAAGATCGATCTGATCTCCGCCGACCATCAAAACAAGCCCGACATCGCCACCACCATCGCGCGGCAATGGATCGACGTCGAGAAGGTCGACATCTTCATGGACGTGCTGAACTCCGGCGTGGCGCTCGCCGTCAATAACGTCGTGAAGGAAAAGAACGTCGTCATGATCAATACCGGCGCGGCGACGTCGGATCTCACCAACGCCCAATGCTCGCCAAACACCATTCATTGGGTCTACGACACCTACATGCTCGCCAACAGCACCGGGCAGGCGCTGGTGAAGGCCGGCGGCGATACCTGGTACTTCCTGACCGCGGACTACGCGTTCGGCCATGCGCTGGAGCGCGACACCGCCGCGGTCGTGGTTAAATCGGGCGGCAAGGTGATCGGCACCGTCCGGCATCCGCTGAATTCGTCGGACTTCTCCTCTTTCCTGCTGCAGGCGCAGGCTTCCAAGGCCAAGATCATCGGCATGGCGAACGCCGGCGGCGACACCACCAACACCATCAAGCAGGCCGCGGAGTTCGGCATCGTCTCGGGCGGCCAGAAACTCGCCGGACTGCTGCTGTTCATCAATGACGTTCACTCCCTTGGTCTGAAGGTCGCGCAGGGCCTGAATTTCACGGAAACATTCTACTGGGATTTGAATGACGAAACCCGCGCCTTCTCCAAGCGCTTCTCCGAGCGGATGAAGAACAAGGCGATGCCGTCAATGGTGCAGGCCGGCGTGTATTCGGGCCTGATCCACTATTTCAAGACGATCGATGCGATGGGCGGCAATCCGCATGACGGCGCCAAGGTGGTGGCGAAAATGAAGGAGGCGCCGACCGACGACCCGCTGTTCGGCAAGGGCACGATCCGCGCCGACGGCCGCAAGCTTCATCCGGCCTATCTGTTCGAGGTCAAGAAGCCGTCCGAATCCAAGGGCCCGTGGGATTATTACAAGCTGGTCGGGACCACCCCGGGCGACCAGGCGTTCCGCCCGCTTTCGGAAAGCGCCTGTCCGCTGCTAAAGAAGTAATGGCGATGGCCCGCCGGCATCGTGCCGGCGGGCTTCCTTCCGCGTCACAACGAGATTGAGTGCGAAACCGATGCAAGCTCTCTACGCACAGCTTTTGGTGGGATTGATCAACGGCTCGTTCTACGCGCTGCTCAGTCTCGGGCTGGCCGTGATCTTCGGCATGCTCAACATCATCAATTTCGCCCACGGCGCGCTCTACATGATGGGTGCTTTCTGCGCGTACTTCCTGTTGAACCTCACCGGCCTCGGCTATTGGCCGGCGCTGATCATCGCGCCCATCGTGGTCGGCATCTTCGGCATGATCCTGGAACGGACCATGCTGCAATGGCTGGCCGGCCTCGACCATCTCTACGGACTGCTCCTGACGTTCGGCATCGCGCTGATCGTGCAAGGCCTGTTCCAGAATTATTTCGGCTCGTCGGGCCTGCCTTACGCGATTCCCGATGAATTGAAGGGCGGCATGAATCTCGGCTTCATGTTCCTGCCGATCTATCGCGGCTGGGTGGTGATCTTTTCGCTCATCGTCTGCATCGGGACCTGGTACCTGATCGAGCGGACGCGGCTTGGCGCTTATCTGCGCGCCGCGACCGAAAACCCGACGCTGGTGCGCGCGTTCGGCATCAACGTGCCGCGCATGATCACGCTGACCTATGGGCTCGGCGTCGGCCTCGCAGCGCTGGCCGGGGTATTGTCCGCGCCCATCAACCAGGTCCGGCCGCTGATGGGCGCTGATCTGATCATCGTCGTGTTCGCGGTGGTGGTGATCGGCGGCATGGGGTCGATCATGGGATCGATCATCACCGGCTTTGCGCTCGGCGTGATTGAGGGACTGACCAAATACTTTTATCCCGAGGCTTCCAACACCGTGGTCTTCGTATTGATGGTGCTGGTGTTGCTGGTGAAGCCAACGGGACTTACCGGACGGGCGGCCTGACATGAGCGCATTGACTGACGACACATTGCCGGCAACACCGCGCGCCGTGCGCGACGAGATGATCGTATTCGTCTTCATGGCGCTGCTGCTGGCGGCCGTGCCATTCACCGGCATCTATCCGTTCTTCGTGATGCAGGCGCTGTGCTTTGCGCTGCTGGCCTGCGCCTTCAACCTCCTGATCGGCTATGGCGGCTTGCTTTCGTTCGGCCACGCGATGTTTCTGGGGACGGCAGGCTATATCTCCGCGCATGCGCTGAAGGTTTGGGGACTATCGCCTGAACTTGGGATTTTGGTCGGCACCGCGGGCGCGGCTGCCCTTGGCGTCGTCACCGGCGCAGTCGCGATCCGCCGCCAGGGTATTTACTTCTCGATGATCACGCTGGCGCTATCGCAGTTGCTTTATTTCATTTATCTGCAGACGCCCTTCACCCATGGCGAAGACGGCATCCAGGGCATCCCGCAAGGTTATCTGTTCGGGATTTTCAATCTCGCCAAGCCGACGGTGCTCTACTACGTCGTGCTCGCCGGTTTCCTTGGCGGCTTCCTTTTGATCTACCGCACCATTAATTCGCCGTTCGGCGAGGTCCTGAAAGCGATCCGCGAAAACGAGCCGCGTGCGATCTCGCTCGGCTACAAGACCGATCAGTACAAACTGTTGGCCTATATCCTGTCCGGAACCATCGCCGGTTTCGCCGGTTCTCTGAAGGTGTTCGTGGCGCAGAACGCCTCGCTCACCGACGTGCACTGGACCATGTCGGGCGAAATCGTGCTGATGACGCTGGTCGGCGGTCTCGGAACCGTATTCGGCCCCGTGGTCGGCGCCTTTGTAATCATCGCTATGCAGCAATATCTGGCAGGTTTCGGCCAGTGGGTGACGGTGATCCAGGGCGTCATTTTCGTCGCCTGCGTGCTGACGTTCCGCCGCGGCGTGATCGGCGAGATCGCGCATTTCTTCCGGCGATCACTGTAAATCGGGCCGATTCCGCCCGATTTACAGCCCATAAAGCGGTGGATGACCTTCTTCCCAAGGCACGGGGCCGCGCGCTTTCTCCATGAATGTTCTATGACAGTTTTGTGACGGACCGTCCCAGACGGCCGTTCCAGAACGATGGATTTGACCGATGCTGCGCTGGTTTCGCTATTTCTTGCCGAAGGAAGAGCGGTTTTTCGACCTGTTTGCCCGCCATTCCCAAACGGTGGTGCAGGGGGCGCTGGCGCTGCAGGACATGCTGCGCGGCGGCGATGAGACGCCGGTGTTCTGCCAGCGCGTCAATCAGTTCGAGAACGACGCCGACAACATCACCCGCGAGGTGCTGACCGCGGTGCGGCGCACCTTCATCACTCCGTTCGACCGCGGCGATATCAAGAACCTGATCACGGCGATGGACGACGCCATCGACCAGATGCAGCAGACCGCGAAGGCGGTGGTGCTGTTCGAGGTGCGCACGTTCGAACCGCCGATGCGCGAAATGGGGACGCTTCTGGTCGAGTGCGCCAATCTGGTCGGCCGGGCCCTGCCGCTGTTGTCGTCGATCGGCGACAACGTCGCCATGCTGACGGCCATTACTGAAGAACTGACCAAGCTCGAGGGCCGGGTCGACGACCTCCACGACATCGGGCTGAAGGAACTGTTCCTCAAGCATCGCGACGCCAACACGATGGATTTCATCGTTGGCGCCGAGATCTACGATCATCTGGAGAAGGTCGCCGATCGCTTCGACGACGTCGCCAATGAGATCAACAGCATCGTCATCGAACAGGTATAGGGCAGGGCCAACAGGTGGACGCCACGCTTGGTCTTCCGATTCTGGCGATCCTGATCGGGGTCGCGCTGTTGTTCGACTTCCTCAACGGATTGCACGACGCCGCCAATTCGATCGCGACCATCGTGTCGACCCGCGTGCTGCGCCCGCATTATGCGGTGATCTGGGCCGCCTTCTTCAATTTTATTGCCTTCCTGGTGTTTGGGCTCCATGTCGCCAATACCATCGGCACCGGCATCATCGAGCCGAGCGTGGTCGACGCGACCGTGATCTTTGCAGCTTTGGTCGGCGCCATCGTATGGAACCTGATCACTTGGGGGCTCGGGATTCCCTCGTCCAGTTCGCACGCCCTGATCGGCGGACTGGTCGGCGGCGGTATGGCGAAGGCAGGGCTCTCGGCCGCGGTCTGGAGTGGCCTATCCAAGACGCTGTTGGCGATCGTGCTGTCGCCGCTGGTCGGATTTTTACTGGCGCTGGCGTTGGTCGCGATCGTGTCCTGGCTGTCGGTGCGCTCGACGCCGTTTGCGGTCGACCGCGCCTTCCGGATCCTGCAATTCGTTTCGGCCTCGCTGTATTCGCTGGGGCATGGCGGCAACGATGCGCAGAAGACCATGGGCATCATCGCGGTGCTGCTCTATTCGCAGGGTCATCTCGGCGACCATTTCGAGATCCCGTTCTGGGTGGTGCTGGCGTGCCAGGCCGCGATGGCGCTGGGCACCCTGATGGGCGGCTGGCGGATCGTCCGCACCATGGGGCTGCGGATCACGCGGTTGACGCCAATGCAGGGCTTTTGCGCCGAAACCGGCGGTGCCGCGACCTTGTTCATGGCGACCTATCTCGGGGTTCCCGTCTCCACCACTCACACCATTACCGGCGCCATTGTCGGCGTCGGCGCGGCCCGGCGGGTCTCGGCGGTGCGCTGGAACGTGGCGAGTTCGATTGTCTATGCCTGGGTCATCACCATTCCCGCTTCGGGAATCATAGCCGCGGCGGCTTATTGGGCGGTGGTGCTGTTGCGTTAGGCTGGAGTCGCGCTGTTCATATCCCTATATCGAGGCGGCTTTTGCTCCTTGATCCGGCCCGCTTTCCCTGCCAAACGCTCAAGCCCGATGTCCGACATTGCCGTCTCAACCGAATCGCCGTCCCGGTCGCCGCTTTCAGATGAAGTGGCGCGGCGGCGGACCTTTGCCATCATTTCCCACCCCGACGCCGGCAAGACCACGCTGACCGAAAAGCTGCTGCTGTTCGGCGGTGCCATCAATCTCGCGGGCCAGGTCAAGGCCAAGGGCGAGCGGCGCAACACCCGTTCCGACTGGATGAAGATCGAGCGCGAGCGCGGCATCTCGGTGGTGACCTCGGTGATGACCTTCGAGTTCGACGGCCTCGTGTTCAATCTTTTGGACACGCCCGGCCACGAGGACTTTTCGGAGGACACTTACCGCACGCTGACGGCGGTCGATTCCGCCGTCATGGTGATCGACGCCGCCAAGGGCATCGAGGCGCGGACCCGCAAACTGTTCGAGGTCTGTCGCTTGCGCGACATCCCGATCATCACCTTCATCAACAAGATGGACCGCGAGAGCCGCGACACGTTCGAGTTGCTCGACGAGATCGAGAAGACGCTGGCGCTCGACACCACGCCGATGACCTGGCCGGTCGGCCGCGGCCGCGACTTCCTCGGCACTTACGATATCGCCACCGGCGGCGTGCGCCTGCTCGAAGGCGGTGGCGCCAAGACCGGCGCGGCGCAACAGATCGACATCGCCGATCTCGCCGGCCGCAACGCCAATCTCGACGTCAGTGAGGTCAAGGACGAACTCGCGCTGGTGTCGGAGGCCTGCAAGCCGTTCGAACTCGAGGCATTTCGCGAGGGCCATCTGACGCCGGTATATTTCGGTAGCGCACTGCGCAATTTCGGCGTCGGCGATCTCCTGGACGGCCTCGGACGTTTCGCGCCGGCGCCCCGCGCGCAGGACTCTAACTTGCGCAAGGTCGAGGCATCAGAGCCGCGCATGAGCGCCTTCGTGTTCAAGATCCAGGCCAACATGGATCCGAACCACCGCGACCGCATCGCCTTCGCGCGGCTGTGCTCGGGCAAACTCAGCCGCGGCATGAAGGCGAAGCTGGTGCGCACCGGCAAGAACATGTCGCTGTCGTCGCCGCAGTTCTTCTTTGCCCAGGACCGCTCGGTGGCGGATGAGGCCTTTGCCGGCGACGTCGTCGGCATTCCCAATCACGGCACCCTTCGTATCGGCGACACGCTGACCGAGGGCGAAGACCTTACCTTTGTTGGCGTGCCGAGCTTTGCGCCGGAAATCGTCCGCCGCGTGCGCCTGACGGACGCGATGAAGGCCAAGAAGCTGAAGGAAGCGCTGCAGCAGATGTCGGAGGAGGGCGTCGTGCAGGTGTTCCGTCCGCGCGACGGCGCACCGGCGCTGGTCGGCGTCGTCGGCCCGCTCCAGCTCGATGTGCTCAAGGCGCGGCTCGATGCGGAGTATTCGCTGCCGGTCGAATTCGAGGTTTCGGAATTTCAGTTGGCGCGCTGGATTTCATCCGATGACCGCAAGAAGCTCGACGCGTTCATTTCCGCCAACGGTTCGGGCGTCGCCGACGACGTCGACGGCGACCCGGTGTTCCTCGCCAAGAACGAATTCTACCTCGGCTACACGCGCGAGCGCGCCGAGGGCATCGTGTTTTCCCACATCAAGGATGTGAAGAAGAAGGGGTAGGGGCGGGCGCAGGCGCGGAACTTTCCGCCGCGAACGCGCGGATGTGAACGCTGTCCGGCTTGATCCCGGCTAATACGGGCATCAAGTTCGTTGCATCGCCTCTTGAGGTATCGCCCGATGCTCCGGCGTATCGCCATCTGCCTGATCGGCATATTGATCGGAATGAGCGCCGCCGACGCCCGGCCGCGGCGCCAGATCGACGCTACGCCGTTTTCGCATGCGCCGTGCAGCGTGCTCGACGGCCAGCCCTGCACGCCGTCGTTTTGCAGCGTGTTCAACCACGGCCCGTGCATCCCCGAGATCGATTATCCCTACGGCGAAAACCTGCAACTCACGATCGAGAGCGTGCCGCCGCAGGACCAGGCCGCGAAATACCAGAAGCCGGACCACGATCTCGACACCATCGGCGACCTGTTTGCGGCGCTGCGATCCTGCTGGACGCCGCCACCGATCGAAAGTGCGCGCGAGGGCATGCAGATGTCGGTGCGGTTCAGTTTCAAACGCACCGGCGAGATCATAGCGAAGCCACGGCTGACTTTTTCCACTTCGGGCGTCCCGGCCGATACCCGCGCCACCTACCTGAAAGCGATCAATGCCTCGCTTGACGCCTGCGCGCCGCTGAAATTCACCGGCGGGCTTGGCGGTGCGCTGGCCGGACGGCCGATCGCGATCCGCTATGTCGATAATCGCGATCTGGGGAAGCAGGCCGAGAAGCCGTGAGGCGGGCGGCGGCGTAGCGCATTGCGCTGCGAGCCGGTTAGATGATAGGCGAGGGACACAAACCAGGCCGCGCAGGGAGGGACATCATGGGACTGCTGGTGATGATCCTCGGCCTGATTCTGTTCCTCGGCGTCCACACCCTCACCACGCAGCGCGACTTGCGTGCAGGCGTCGTCGCCTCGATGGGCGAGGGCGGCTACAAGATCGGCTATACGCTTGCGTCGGTCGCGGGGCTGGCGCTGGTCACCTGGGGCTTTGCCAATTATCGGGCGACCGGATGGATCGACGTCTGGAACCCACCGACGGCGTTCAAGCATATCACGGTGGCCTTGATGCTGCCCGCGGTCATCCTCGTGGTCGCGTCCTACATCCGCGGCAGGATCTACACGACGCTGAAACATCCGATGCTGACCGGCGTCAAATTGTGGGCCGCCGCGCATCTGCTTGCCAATGGCGATCTCGGCTCGATCATCCTGTTCGGCTCGTTCCTGGCATGGGCGGTGTTCGACCGGATCTCGCTGAAGCATCGACCTGATGCCGGCGCGCCGCCGATCCCGGTCGGCGGCCCCGGCAACGACTTGATCGCGATCGCGGTCGGGGTCGTCGCCTATCTGGCGCTCGCGTTTGCGTTCCACCCGGTCGTGATCGGCGTCCCCGTGGTTGGCACATGACAAGGTGAGCTGATGAGACGAGCCATGGACTGGTCGCAGCATTCCATTCCAGCGATGCGGCTCGAAACGCGCTTCGACGATCGCTTGGTGCCGGCGTTTTGCGAACGGCCCGGCAATATCTGGACAATGGTTGCCGATGCCGCGACCCGAAATCCCGACGGCGAGGCACTAATTTGCGGTGAGCGCCGCATCAACTGGCGTGAGGCCGTGCAGCGGTCGGCACGGATTGCTGCCGGATTTCATGGGCTTGGATTGCAGCGCGGCGACCGCGTCGCGGTGCTGCTAGGCAACCGCATCGAATTCGTGCTGACGATGTTTGCCGCGGCCCATGCGGGTCTGGTGACGGTCCTGCTCTCGACCCGCCAGCAAAAGCCCGAGATCGCCTATGTGCTGACCGATTGCGGCGCCAAGCTGTTGATCCATGAAGCGACGCTTGCCGACCGGGTGCCTGACGCTCAGGTCGTACCTGATTTGCTGCATCGAATCTCCGTCGATGATGGCGGCGGCTCGCAATTCTCCAGCCTGCTCGATCACGTGCCTTCGCCAACGCCGGCTGAGGTGAGCGAAGAAGATACCGCGATGATCCTCTACACCTCAGGCACCACGGGGCGGCCGAAGGGGGCAATGCTCGCGCATTGCAACGTCATCCATTCGGCTATGATCTATGAAGCCTGCATGGCGCTGACCGCGGCCGATCGCTCGATCGCCGCCGTGCCGCTCGCCCATGTCACCGGGGCCGTCGCCAACATCATGGCGATGGCGCGATGCGCCGGCGCACTGATCATCCTCGCCGAATTCAAGGCGGCGGATTATCTGAAGGTGGCCGCGCGCGAGCGCGCCACGCAAACCGTCATGGTGCCGGCGATGTATAATCTCTGCCTGCTGCAAGCCGATTTCGCGGCCCATGATCTTTCGGCCTGGCGGATCGGCGGCTATGGTGGCGCGCCGATGCCAATCGCAGCCATCGAGCGGCTGGCGGCCGCTATTCCTGGCCTGAAACTCATCAATGCCTATGGCGCGACCGAGACCACGTCGCCATCGACCATGATGCCGCCGGAGCTGACGGCTTCGCATATCGATAGCGTGGGATTGCCGTGTCCGGGCGCGCAGATCATCGTCGTCGATGCCGATGGTCACGAACTGCCGTGCGGAGAGATCGGCGAAATCTGGATTCACGGCGCTTCCGTTATCAAGGGCTATTGGAACAATCCGAAGGCGACCGCGGAGAGTTTTACCGGCGGCTTCTGGCATTCCGGCGATCTCGGCTCGATCGATGAGGCGAATTTCGTGCGCGTGTTCGATCGCCAGAAGGACATGATCAACCGCGGCGGCCTGAAGATCTATTCCGCCGAGGTCGAGTTGGTGCTGTCGGGCCATCCAAATGTGCTGGAGAGCGCGATCATCGCAAAGCCCTGTCCGGTGCTGGGCGAGCGCGTGCACGCCGTCGTGGTAACCCGGGGAGAGGTCAGCGCCGCCGCGCTGCGCGCCTGGTGCGCCGAACGGCTGTCGGACTACAAGGTGCCGGAAACCATCGATCTCTCTACCGACCCGTTGCCGCGCAACGCCAATGGCAAGGTGCTGAAACGGCAGCTGCGCGAGGCCTGGGCTGCGGCGCAGGCCCAGGTTCGGCTGGATGGCCAAGGGGCCGAGGGCCCCGGTCTTCATCGTTAACGCTTTGATCCGCCTCGCTTTGCCTTGCCACCGCCATATCGTTAGGGTATCGCCGCCGCCATGCGGGGATCGGGCGCAGGGCGCCGACGCCCGGGCCCGCGGCTCACCGGGGATGGGATAGCCTTAAGTGTCTGAATTATTTGACGAAGTCGACGAGGATGTCCGTCGCGATCAGCTCAAGAAGCTGTGGGACCAGTATTCGATCTATGTCATCGCGATCGCACTCCTGATCATCGCCTCCGTGGGCGGCTGGCGTGGCTATCAATATCTGGAAGCCAAGAAGGCGGCCGAAGCCGGTGCTGCCTTTGACAAGGCCTCAGAACTCTCCGAAGCCAACAAGCACGCCGAGGCCGAGGCGGCCTTTGCCGACCTCGCCGCCAAGGCGCCGTCGGGATACCGGGTGCTGGCGCGGCTGCGGACGGCCGCCGAAGTCGCAACCCGCGACCCGCAGGCTGCCGCCAAGATGTTCGACGAGATCGCCGCCGATCGCAGCGTCGGCACAGCTGAACAGGATCTGGCACGAATCCGCGCCGCCCAGTTGCTGTTGGAATCTTCGACTTATCCCAACATGAAGCAGCGCCTCGAGGCGGCCGCCGCATCGGGCGCGACCTTTCGTCATACCGCGCGCGAATTGCTGGCCCTGTCGGCCTGGCGCGCCAACGATGCCGCAGCGACGCGGCAATGGCTGGACCTGATTGCCAATGACGGCGACACCCCGCAGAGCCTGCGTACGCGCGCCGAAGCGTTGCAGGCCTTGCTGCCGCCGGTTGCGAAGAGCTGAGAAACCGAGCATGCGCCGCCCGCAACGACTGATCGCAGCCACCATCGTCATCGCGCTCTCCAGCGCGCTGGCGGGCTGTGGCAGCATGGGCAATTTCGATCCCAGCGATTTGCTCGACTTCCTCGACACCAAGAAAAAGCTGCCAGGTGAACGCAAGCCGGTTTTTCCTGACGGTGTGCCGGGCCTCGAGCAGGGCGTGCCGAAGGATCTGTACAAGGGTGCGCGTCAGCAGCAGATCGACGACCCCAATGCCGAGGCTGCGGCCGCGCCGCCGCCGCAGGAGCCCAAACCAAAGGGGTCTGCCAAATCCAAGGGCAAGCAGGCTCCGGCGGCCGTTAGCGCGGCGCCAGCGGCCGAGCCTGCCGCCGCGGCCGATCCCAATGCCGCGCCCGAGGAGGAAGGCGGCACTGCCGCGGCACCGCCTGCGCCGTCGCCCAAGAAGATCGTGCGCAAGCGCACCACCGCGCCTCCGGCCGATCAGCCGGCTGCCCAATCGGTCTCGCCCGCGACATCCACGCAACAATCCGCCGCGCCGTTCCCGGCCCCGATGCCGAGCGGTACGTTCACGCGTTAATTCACTTTCGCATTCGATTGACACGTCCTTCAAAGAGGGCGTCTGGATTATTTATGTCCTTTACGATTGCCATCATCGGCCGGCCCAATGTTGGAAAGTCGACGCTGTTCAACCGTCTGGTGGGGCAGAAGCTCGCGCTGGTCGACGACGAGCCCGGCGTCACCCGCGACCGCCGCGAGGGAAATGCGCGCCTCGGCGACCTCGAATTCACCGTGATCGATACCGCCGGCCTCGACGAGGGCGCCAAGGGCTCGCTCACCGCGCGGATGCAGGAGCAGACCGAAACTGCAATTGGACTCGCCGACGCGCTGATGTTCGTGATCGATGCGCGTGTAGGGCTAACGCCCAACGACAGCGCCTTCGCCGATTTTGCCCGCCGGGCCAACAAGCCGGTGATACTGGTCGCCAACAAGAGCGAAGGCCGGCATGGCGAGGTTGGCGCGATGGAATCCTACGCGCTCGGCCTCGGTGATCCCGTGCAGATCTCGGCAGAGCACGGCGAGGGCATGAGCGATCTCTACGACGAGCTGCGCGTGCTGATGCCGGAGCCCACCGAGGAGGGCGAGGAATTCGACGATGACGATATCATCGAATCCGAGGAAGAGCTCGCCAAGCGCCCGATACGCGTCGCCATCGTCGGCCGTCCCAACGCCGGCAAATCCACGCTGATCAATCGTCTACTCGGCGAGGAGCGCTTGCTGACCAGCGCCGAGGCCGGCACCACGCGCGATTCCATCTCTGTCGAGATCAACTGGCAGGGGCGCGATTTCCGGGTGTTCGATACAGCAGGCCTGCGGCGCCGCTCGCGGATCGATGAGAAGCTGGAGAAGCTGTCGGTCGCGGATGCGCTGCGCGCGGTGCGCTTTGCCGAAGTCGTCGTGATGATGATGGATGCGCAGAACCGGTTCGAGGAACAGGATCTGCGCATCGCCGATCTGATCGAGCGCGAGGGGCGGGCGATCGTCCTCGCAGTCAACAAATGGGATCTGATGGAGAAGAAAGGCCATCTGATTTCGGCGCTACGCACCGATGCCGATCACTGGCTGCCGCAGGTCAAGGGCGCGCCGATCGTCGCTGTGTCGGGTCTGATGGGCGAGGGCATCGACCGGCTGATGAGCGCGATCGAGGCGGCCTACGCGGTCTGGAACAAGCGCGTTCCGACGGCGGCGCTCAATCGCTGGTTCGAGCAGGCGGTCGATGCCAACCCGCCGCCGGCGGTGTCGGGCCGCCGGCTGAAGCTGAACTACATCACGCAAGCCAAGGCGCGGCCGCCGAGCTTTGTGCTGTTCTGTTCGCGGGCCGATGCAGTGCCGACGTCGTATTTGCGCTATCTCACCAACAGCCTGCGTGAGGCCTTCGATCTGCCGGGCACGCCGGTGCGGATCGCGCTGCGCGAGAAGGCCAATCCGTTCGCCCACAAGCGCAAGCGGCCGTCATGAGCGAGGCGGCATCCGAGCGCGTCGCCGAGATGCCGCCGGTGCGCAACGGCGCGGCGGCCTTCATTTTCGTCACCATCCTGCTCGACATGTTCGCGCTCGGCCTGATCCTGCCGATCCTGCCGAAGCTGGTGGAGAGTTTTGTCGATAACGATACCGCCACTGCCGCGCGGATATTCGGGCTGTTCGGCACCGCCTGGGCGGTGATGCAGTTCATCTTCTCGCCGATCCTCGGGGCGTTGTCCGACCGGTTCGGCCGTCGCCCGGTGGTGCTGTTGTCGAATTTCGGGCTGGCGCTGGATTACGTGCTGATGGCGCTGGCGCCGTCGCTGACTTGGCTGTTCATCGGCCGGGTGATCTCGGGCATCACCTCGGCGAGTATCTCCACCGCCTTCGCCTATATCGCCGACGTGACGCCGCCGGAACGCCGTGCCGCGGTGTTCGGCAAGATCGGCGCGGCTTTTGGCGCCGGATTTATCCTCGGACCCGCTGTCGGTGGCCTGCTCGGCGACATGGACCCGCGGCTGCCGTTCTGGGTCGCGGCCGCCCTGAGTTTTACCAATGCGGTTTACGGCTGGCTGATCTTGCCGGAGTCGTTGCCAAAGGAGCGACGTTCGCCGTTCCGCTGGAAGAGCGCCAACCCGCTGGGCGCCTTGCGCCTGCTGCGGTCTAACCGAGTTCTCGCCGGGCTGTCGCTGGCAAATTTCTTTGGCCAGGTCGCGCATGTCTCGCTGCCCTCTACCTTCGTGCTCTACGCGGCCTATCGCTACGGCTGGGACACCAAGACCGTCGGCTTGACGCTGGCGCTGGTCGGCATCGGCGCCATGGTGGTGCAAGGCGCAGCCGTCGGTCCGATCGTCAAGCGCCTCGGCGAACGCCGGGCGCTGTTACTCGGGATGGGCTGCGGTGCCCTCGGCTTTTTCATTTATGGCGCGGCGCCGACCGGCCCGCTGTTCTGGGTCGGCATTCCCGTGATGTCGCTGTGGGGGATTGCGGGTGCGGCGATCCAGGCGCTAACGACGCAACTGGTCGCACCCGACCAGCAAGGCCAGTTGCAGGGCGCGACCAACAGCGTCCAAAGCGTATCCCAGTTGGTCGGACCGTTTTTGTTTACGCTGACGTTTGCCTATTTCATCAGCGCGCAGGCGCCCGTGAAAGTGCCGGGCGCGGCGTTCCTGCTGGCGTCGGCATTCGAGGTGCTGGCGCTGCTGATCGCGTGGCGGACGCTGGCAGGCAGAGGTGGCGTGTGAAGCCAGCCGTTTTGGCCTGAGCGGATGAGGATATCCGCAGAGGTCACGGCACTCTGAATTGTTTGGACCCGGCCGTTTGGTTACACCGGATGCAGGCGCTCCGAAGCCCCCTCCAACAGAGCGAGGCCAATATGCAGATCGACACTGTCGCCGACCTCATTGCGGAAACGTTGATTCAAGCCGGCGTGAAGCGCGTATTCGGCGTGGTCGGGGACAGCCTGAACGGCTTGACCGAAGCACTGCGCAAGCGCGAGGCGATCGACTGGGTTCATGTCCGGCATGAGGAGGTCGCCGCGTTTGCGGCCGCGGGTGAGGCGCAAATCACCGGCGGGCTCGCGGTATGCGCCGGGTCGTGCGGGCCGGGCAATCTCCACCTCATCAATGGCCTGTTCGATGCGCACCGCAGCCGCACGCCGGTACTGGCTATTGCCGCGCAGATTCCATCCGCCGAGATCGGCGGCGGCTACTTTCAGGAGACCCATCCCCAGGAGTTGTTCCGCGAATGCAGCCACTATTGTGAGCTCGTTTCCGATACGGCGCAGCTTCCTTACGTGCTGGAAAACGCGATCCGCGCCGCGGTGGGCCGGCGTGGTGTGGCGGTGCTGGTGATACCCGGCGACATCGCGCTGCGGCCGGCGCCTAGCCGTGGCATTTCACCGAGTGCCGGGCTGTTGCCGAAGGCGCCCCTGGTTCGGTCAGGCGAAACGGAATTGACGGCGCTGGCCGAGCTTCTGAACGGCGCCAGGCGTGTCACGTTGTTCTGCGGCCGCGGCTGCGCGGGCGCCCATGACAGCCTGATGCGGCTGGCCGAGAAGCTCAAGAGCCCGATGGTGCATGCACTCGGCGGCAAGGAGCATGTCGAATTCGATAACCCCTACGATGTCGGCATGACCGGATTTATCGGTTTCTCTTCCGGTTATGCCGCCATGCACGCCTGCGACGTGCTGCTGATGCTGGGGACCGATTTCCCCTACAAGCAGTTTCTGCCGACCGGGGCGAAGATCGCGCAGGTCGATATCCGGCCGGAGAACCTCGGCCGCCGCTGCAAGCTTGATCTCGGTCTTGTCGGCGATGTCGGCGGCACGATCGAGGCGCTACTACCGAAACTGACGGCCAAGGACGACAGCCGCCATCTCGACGACAGCGTGGCCCACTATCGAAAAGCCCGCGCCGGACTCGACGAACTGGCGCGTGGGACGCCTGGGCACAAGCCGATCCATCCGCAATATCTGGCGCGCCTGCTCAGCGAGGCGGCCTCCGAGGACGCAGTTTTCACGGCCGATGTCGGCACGCCGACGATCTGGGCGGCGCGCTATCTCGTCATGAACGGACGGCGGCGTCTGCTGGGATCCTGGGTGCATGGCTCGATGGCCAATGCCATGGCGCATGCGATCGGCGCCCAGGCGTCGCAGCCGGGGCGACAGGTGGTGTCGATGTCCGGCGATGGCGGATTCGCCATGCTGATGGGCGACCTGATTACGCTGCGACAGATGAAGCTGCCGGTGAAGGTCGTGATCTTCAACAACGGCGTGCTGGGCTTCGTCGCGCTGGAAATGAAGGCGTCCGGATTTATCGAGACCGGCGTCGATCTGGAAAATCCCGATTTCGCGGCAATGGCCCGCGCAATGGGCATTCATGCGCGGCGGGTCGAGGATCCCGGCGATCTGCCGCAGGCGATCCGCGATGTGCTGGCCCATGATGGGCCGGCATTGCTCGACGTCGTGACAGCGCAGCAGGAATTGTCGATGCCGCCCACGATCACTGCGGAGCAGATCAAGGGCTTTAGTCTGTGGATATTGCGGGCGGTGATAAGCGGCCGAGGTGACGAGGTTCTCGACCTGGCAAAGACCAATCTGCTGCCGCGTTGATGGCGCGGCCGGCCGGACCCTTGGTTGGTCCGGCCGGCGGCATGTCTTTTTACTTCTTCACCAGCGGACAATCGCTCGCTTCAAGCGGTTTTGCGGCGTCTTCCGGGGCGATCGTGGCGATCAATTTGTAATAGTCCCACGGATATTTCAACTCTTCCGGCTTCTTCACTTCGAACAGATAGGCCGGAATGATGCGGCGGCCGTCGATGCGCAGCGGACCCTTGCCGAACAGCGGATCGTCGGTCGGCAGTTCCTTCATCTTGGCGACGACCTTGGCGCCGTCATGCGGATTGCCGCCGAGTGCGTCCATCGCCTTGAGATAATGCAGCACGCCCGCATAAACGCCCGCCGCGTCCATTGAGGCCATTGCGCCCTTCGGCGACAGCTTCTGGAAACGCTTCGACCAATCGCGCGTCTTGTCGTTCAGGTCCCAGTAAAAGGACTCGGTGAAGGTGAGGCCCTGCGCGACCTTTAGTCCCAACGAATGTACATCGCTAATGAAGAGCAGGAGCGCGGCGAGCTTCTGGCCGCCGGCGACAATACCGAATTCGGACGCCTGTTTGATCGCGTTGGTGGTGTCGCCGCCGGCGTTGGCGAGCCCCACGACCTTGGCCTTGGAAGCCTGCGCCTGCAGTAGGAACGACGAGAAGTCCGACGAGTTAATCGGATGCTTGACGCTGCCCAGTACCTTGCCGCCGTTGGCGGTGACGACCGCGGAAGTGTCGCGCTCCAGCGCGTGGCCGAAGGCGTAATCCGACGTCAGGAAGAACCAGGTGTCGCCACCGGCCTTGGTCAACGCCTTGCCGGTGCCGTTGGCGAGCATGTAGGTGTCGTAGGTATAAGAAATCGTATTCGGCGTGCAGGCCTTGCCGGTGAGGTCGGCAGTGGCGGCGCCGGAATTGAGCAACACCGCGTTCTTCTCCTTGACGAGGTTGCTCACCGCCAGTGCGACGCCAGAATTTGGCGTATCCGCAATGACGTCGACCTTGTCGTTGTCGATCCATTGCCGGGCGATGTTGACGCCGACGTCCGGCTTATTCTGATGATCGCCGCTGATGACCTCGATCTTCCAGCCCTTGGCGGCAAGGCCGGAATCCTCGACCGCCATCTTGGCGGCCACGACCGAATTGGGGCCGCCAATGTCGGCGTAAAGGCCCGACATGTCGTTCAACACGCCGATCTTGACGGCCTTGTCTTGCGCGACGGCGGGCGCGGCCAAGCTAACGCCGGCCACGGTGATCAGCGCGGCGAGGCGCCGCGCGGTGAATGTGGTCATGTATTTCCTCCATCAATGGTCGCCGAGCGGCCTTCTTTTGGGGGCGCGGCCCGGCATTGCAGGCGGATGGTGTTAGTGGTTCCAGATGTTCCCGGCAATCCGCCTATCGTAGCGCGTCCGGAACGCGTTACCGTTACTACGCTGGCGCGCGAAAACTCATCAGCGTGCGGGTCTTGTAATCATAGAACTTGCCGGTCTCGTTCCACGCAGGTACGCACATCGGCACGACGAATTCCGCGGCCTGCTCCGGTGTATCGAGCGTCTCCGGGTCTTCGCCGGGGAACACCGTGGCGCGCATCCGGGTGCGTATCGGGCCGGGGTTGAACAGATTGACGCGGATGTTGGTGCTCGCGGTTTCCTGGGCCCAGGCGCGCGCCAGGGTTTCGAGGGCTGCCTTTGAGGCGGCGTAGGGGCCGACATAGGCGGTCGCCTTGTTGGCGGCGCCTGAGGTGACGAACACCGCGCGCCCGGCGTCGGATCGCTTGAGCAGCGGTTCCATGCAGCGGATCAGCTGGAAATTCGCGGTCACGTTCACCGCGATCACGTCGTTCCACGGCTTCAGTTCGATATGCCCTAGCGGCGAGGAAGGGCCGGCGACACCGGCATTTCCGACGAGAATGTCGAGCTTGCCGTGACGTTCATGCAGCGCCGCCCCAAGGCGTGCGATGCCGTCATAGTCCGTGAGATTGAGCGGCACCAGCGTGGCGCTGCCGCCGTCCTTGCGGATCTCGTCGTCGAGTTCTTCGAGGCCGCCTTGCGTCCGCGCCACCGCCACCACATGCGCACCGGCCTTGGCGAGCGCGCGCGCAGTGGCATAGCCGATGCCGCGCGAGGCGCCGGTGACGAGAGCAATACGGGAGGCGAGAGGTCGGGGCATTGAAATTAACTCTATCGTCGTCCCTGCGAACGCACGGGCCCATACGCCGTGGCGGCTACGAGGCGGAAGGTGTTCGTATCAAATGGCGTCCGAAAAACGAAGGCCGGTGGCTATGGGTTCCTGCGTTCGCAGGGACAACAAGGTCAGCTCGCTTCCGCCAATAGCGACAATTGCCGCGGCTGCGGTTCGACCTGGGTCTGGTCGGTGAGATGGGTCGGATAGGCGCCGGTGAAGCAATGGTCCGAGAATTTCGGATTGGCAGGGTCACGGCCGGGCTCGCCCATCGCGCGGTACATGCCGTCGATCGACAGGAACGCCAGCGTATCGGCGCCGATGATCTCGCGCATTTCTTCCAGCGAATGCGTCGCTGCCAGGAGACCGCCGCGATCCGGCAGGTCGATGCCGTAATAATCGGGATACAGGATCGGCGGCGAGGCGAGGCGGAAATGCACCTCGCGCGCGCCGGCGTCGCGCATCATGCGCACGATCTTCTTCGAGGTGGTGCCACGCACCAACGAGTCGTCGATCAGGATGATGCGCTTGCCCTCGATGGCGGCGCGGTTGGCCGAATGCTTCATGCGGACGCCGAGTTCGCGCACGCTTTGGGTCGGCTGGATGAAGGTGCGCCCAACATAGTGGTTGCGGATGATGCCGAGTTCGAACGGCACGCCGGAATGCTGGGCGTACCCGAGCGCGGCGGGTACGCCGGAATCCGGCACCGGCACCACGACGTCGACCTCAACATGGCTCTCGCGCGCAAGCTGGGCGCCGAAGGCCTTACGAACCTCATACACCGAGCGGCCTCCGACGATGGAGTCGGGCCGCGAGAAGTAGATATATTCGAAGATGCAGGGCCGCGGCGGTTTCGGCGGAAACGGTTTGTGGCTTTCAGCCCCGAACTCGTCGAACACGATGATCTCGCCGGGTTCGATGTCGCGGACATATTTGGCGCCGATCATGTCGAGCGCGCAGGTTTCCGAGGTCAGGATCGGGCGCCCGTCGAGGTCGCCGAGCACCAGCGGGCGGATACCGAGCGGATCGCGGGCGCCGACCAGTTTCTTGTTGGTCAGCGACACCAGCGAATAGGCGCCCTCGATCGCGCGCAGCGCCTCGATGAAGCGGTCGATGAAACGGCCGCGCTTGGATTGCGCGACCAGATGCAGGATCACTTCGGTGTCGGTGGTCGACTGCATCATCGCGCCGTTTTTCACGAGCTCACGGCGCAGGGTCAGTCCGTTGGTGAGGTTGCCGTTGTGGCCGACGGCAAAACCGCCGGCGTTGAGTTCGGCGAATAGCGGCTGCACGTTGCGCAGGATGGTCGCGCCCGTGGTGGAGTAGCGGACGTGGCCGATGGCGGCATTGCCGGGCAGGCGTTCGATCACTTCGCGGCGGGAGAAGGTGTCGCCGACGAGACCGAGCCGGCGTTCACTGTGGAAGCGGCTGCCGTCGAAGGAGACGATGCCGGCGGCTTCCTGGCCGCGATGCTGGAGGGCGTGTAGTCCGAGCGCGGTGATAGCGGCAGCCTCTGGGTGGCCGAAGATGCCGAACACACCGCATTCCTCGCGGAGCGTGTCGCCTTCGATATCGTCCTGCAATTCGATCGGGCCGGAGTTTCGGTCAAGTTGCTCGGCGGGATCGGAAGGGTTTTGCATCGCGTCCATCGCCTCTTTTTTGGCCTGAAGTTACTTGCCCGCCGGTTTCTCGATCAGCTTTTTAAGGCTGTCACGGGCAGGTTTGCTGTAGCCATCACCGGACGCAGGGGCTGCCTGCTCGGTGTCAGTTTGGTCGTCATCGGGTTTATTCTTCTTGAATCTCTTTAAGATGGTGTTCTCGGGGTCATCCGGCAAGAGTGACATTAACCATTGCCCGGTTCCATCCAGCACCGTCCGGGACTTCGCGCCCGTGATCCAGTCCGGCCGCTGCTTGTCCGGGACCAGCCAGCTGAAGAACAGGAAGGCCACGACCACGATCAGAAGGCCGCGGGCCAGTCCGAACAGGAAGCCGAGGGTGCGGTCCAGCGCGCCGATCCGGGAATCCAGGATCATGTCCGAAATCCGCACCGTAATCACGGAAACCACGACCAGGGTGCCAATGAAGGTGCCGGCTACAACCACTACGGCCGCGATCGTGTCGTTCTGGAAATAGGTTTTGGCGGTCGGCAGCAGCTTGGAGAAAGCATACAGCGTGACCAGCGCCGCGGCGCCCCACGCAGCGATCGACAGGATCTCGCGCATGAAGCCGCGCACCATCGCGAGCAGGCCCGAAATCAGCATCACCGCGAGCAGGACGAGATCAAGTATCGTTATCGGCATCGGCTGGTCAGGTCCGCTCGTAAATCTCACAGCATGCGAATCGGCGTCGGTGCCGCTCTAGCAGACGGTCATCTGGCGTATCCCGCAAGGCCGGATACCACGCCATCCCGTTTAAGCCTTTCGCGCGGGTTGTATAGCGGCGGGGGCGGGTAACGTCACGCCGCTTTAGCCGTTCTCGCGACGGAATCGGGCCGGTGTGGCATTTTTCTCCGCTGGAGGCTCGCGATTGGCCTCCCGGTTGGCTCTCGGGCTGCCGCGCGCCGCGATTTCGGCGACGAGACTAGTCAATCCGCCGACGCTGTTCAGCGAAAGACCCGCATCGCCGCCGGCCTCGCCGCGCGCCGATTCGGGCAGGACGGCGCGGCCGAAGCCGAGTTTGGCCGCTTCTTTCAGTCGGGCCGCGGTTTGCGCCACGGGGCGGACCGCGCCTGACAGTGAAATTTCGCCGAAATAGACCGCATCCGTCGGCAGCGGCGCGTTGACCAGCGACGAGACCAGGGCGGCCGCCGCCGCAAGGTCCGCCGCGGGCTCGTTGATACGCAGGCCGCCGGCCACGTTCAGATAGACGTCGTGGCCGGACAATTTGACCCCGCAATGGGCCTCCAGCACCGCCAGCACCATCGACAGCCGACTCGGGTCCCAGCCCACCACGGCACGCCGGGGGGTGCCGAGCGAGGTCGGCGCCACCAGCGCCTGCAATTCCACCAGCACCGGGCGGGTGCCCTCGATACCCGCGAACACTGCGGTGCCCGGGCTGCCCAGGTCGCGTTCCGACAGGAACAATTCCGAGGGGTTGGAGACCTCGCGCAGGCCGAGGCCCGTCATCTCGAACACGCCGATTTCGTCGGTCGGGCCGAAACGGTTCTTCACCGCGCGCAGGATGCGGAACTGCTGCGAACCTTCGCCCTCGAACGAGAGCACCGCATCGACCATGTGCTCGACCACGCGGGGGCCGGCGATCTGGCCGTCTTTAGTGACGTGCCCGACCAGGATGATCGCGGCGCCGGATTTCTTGGCAAACCGGATGAGCGCCTGCGCCGAAGCGCGGACCTGCGTCACGGTGCCCGGCGCGGATTCCACCGTATCGGTCCACATGGTCTGGATCGAATCGATCACGATCAGCCGCGGCACCGCGCCCTCGGACAGCGTCGAGACGATATCTTCCACCGAGGTTTCGGCAGCGAGCTGCACCGGCGCGTCGGCTAGCCCAAGCCGCTCGGCGCGCAGGCGCACTTGCGCCACGGCCTCCTCGCCGGAGATATAGACCGCGCGGTGGCCGGCGCGCGCCAGCATGCTGGTGGCTTGCGTGAGCAGGGTCGATTTGCCGATCCCGGGATCGCCGCCGACCAAGAGCACCGAGCCGCGGACAAAGCCGCCGCCGGTGACGCGATCAAGCTCGACCATGCCGGAAGAGAGACGGGGCGCGTCCTGGCTTTTGCCGGTCAGCGATTCCAGCGCGAATTTCCGTCCCTTGCGCCTGGAGCGGATCGAGATCGGCATCGACGTCGCACCGGTGGTGTCTTCTTCCACCAGCGTATTCCACTCGCCGCAGGACTCGCACTTGCCCTGCCAGCGGTTATGCGCCGCGCCGCAATTCTGGCAGACGAAGGAGAGGGTGGATTTGGCCATGAAGTTTTGGTGACCGTGTGTGCCTGATAGGGCGTGTATCAGAAGTCTCGCGTTCTAACAGCTTGACTAGTTCGTTCTTATTTTGTTCTATAGCGACTCTTGGTGATCGCGTCAAAGGCAAGGAAGTTCGATCGGAATCCTTTGTAAGGACTTTTCGCTATTTTGTTCGCCAGCGTATCGAGGCTTGAGCGGAGACTCCAATGGCTGAAACACAGATCGAATGGACCGATGCCACCTGGAATCCTGTTGCGGGGTGCACGATCGTCAGCGCTGGTTGCACGAACTGCTATGCCATGGAGATGGCAAGGCGGCTGCAAGCTATGGAGGTTGCAAAGTACAAAGGTCTCACCCGTCGCAGCGGCAAGCGCACAATTTGGAACGGCGTCGTTCGCGAAGACCAGAGCGCGCTCGACATCCCGTTGCGATGGAAAAAGCCCAAAAAGATCTTCGTCAATTCTATGAGCGACCTTTTTCACGAACGCGTCAGTGATGCGTTCATTCTCAAAGTGTGGGATGTGATGCGCTCAACACCTCATCATCACTATCAGGTTCTGACGAAGCGCCCGGAGCGAATGGGTGCGCTCATAAAGAAAAAAATCGCCGACGTGCTCCCCAACGTATGGTTGGGAACGAGTATCGAAAATAAGGAGGTTATCGAACGCGTGGACCATCTGCGCATCGTTCCGGCTGCAATACGTTTCATCTCATTTGAGCCGCTGATCGGCGCCGTGGGTAAGGTCAACTTGAGCAATATTCATTGGGCTATAGTTGGAGGGGAGAGCGGCAGGTCGGCTCGTCCAATACGCGAAGAGTGGATTGACGAAATCTTTGACCAATGCACGCGCCAACACACGGCCTTCTTCTTTAAGCAATGGGGAACGTGGGGGAAGGACAACAAACGGCGCTCCAAAAAAGCTAACGGCCGGGTATATCGCGATCAGACTTGGGATCAGATGCCGACTGCTACTTTAATGTCGTGAGCCGAATGCGGTAGATTATTACGGCATGCCGTGGGGGCATATGGTCAAAAAACGGTATGCTTGGGAAGATGGCGCGACGCTTGAAGAGCACTCAAAGCGTAAGCACAAGATCGTTCGGGAATACTTTGCGAGGTATCTCGCAATTCGCTGTCAGCTGCCTATGCAGTCCAAATTTCGAATTGCGATCGTAGACGGTTTTGCAGGCGGCGGGCGCTACAAAGACGGAAGTCCTGGCTCTCCAATTATTTTCATCGAAGAATTGCGCCGCGCTGCAGAAGAATTGAACATCAAGCGAAAATCTGAAGGCATGGCGCCCTTGGATATCGAGTGTTTTTTAGTTTTGAATGATTACGAGGCGGAAGCCATCGATGTACTGAAAGGCAATCTAGAGCCACTATTGGCCGAAATAGCCCAGAACGTGCCGCGGTTGCACCTTCGTGTGAATTATCTGAGCAGGGCGTTCGAAGAGGTCTATCCCGAACTGAAAGAGCTGCTTGAACGCGGTGAATACAAAAACGTGCTCTTCAATCTCGATCAGTGCGGGCATAGCAAGGTCGATCTGGCGACTATTACGGATATCATCGCGTCGTTTGCGTCAGCAGAAATCTTCTACACGTTCGGGATTACTTCGCTCCTTACGTTTCTACAAAAGTCTGATCCGAAGCGTTTGGCTAGGACGCTTGATCCTTTAGGTGTCCACGCTGCTGATATTGGGCGATTGGACGCCGTGATGAACAAGGATGCTTGGCTAGGCGCGGCCGAAAGGCTTGTATTCGAGTCGTTTAAGCGATGTTCAAAGTTCCACAGTCCGTTCTCGATCAATAATCAGCAGGGCTGGCGCTATTGGCTTATCCATTTTGCTAGCTCCTATCGTGCACGCCAAGAATACAATGATATTTTGCATCAGAACAAATCTGCGCAGGCCCATTTCGGTCGCTCAGGTTTGAACATGCTTTCGTATGATGCGCACGACGACAGCGCCATGCTTTACCTTTTTGACGAACCCGGGCGCGTAGAGGCTAAGAAGCAATTATACGACGATATTCCGCGTCTGATTTACAGTTATGGGGACGCGATCAGCGTTGGCGACTTCTATGGGAGTATTTACAACGATACCCCAGCCCACACTGACGACGTGCATTTTGCAATCATTGAGAATCCGGACCTTGAAGTGATCACGGCTGAAGGCGGTGGGGAGCGCCGTAAGGCCAATACGATTAGAGCAACAGATACCCTACGTATGAAGAGGCAACTCAGCTTTCCGAAGTTTTTCGGGGCTCCGATCAAGCCAAAAAAATAGCCGCTCCTGTGGCTATCCCTTCGTGGACGTTCAACCGCAAACAATGGCAACCGGCGCAGGCGGATGCGCCGCCGCGGAGCGCTCAATTGCCGGAGTCAATACAACTCGGCAATCGTTGCTGCCGTCTTGACGCCCGTGCCCGAAATCAACATCACCGTGCTTTCGCGCCCGTCGATGACGCCCTGCTCGCTGAGCCTTGCGAAGGCCGCCGCGACGCTGGCCGAGGTCGGCTCCACAAACAGGCCAAGCCGCGCGAGCCGCTTCAGGGCTACAATGATTTCGTCCTCGGAGACGGCGACCAATTCGCCGCCGGTCTCCTTCAAAGCATTGATCATTTCCTTGAGCCGTAAGGGGTGCGCAATGGCGGTGCCCTCCGCGATCGTTTTCTGAACGGCACGTGGCACCGGCGTGTCGACGCCGGCCTGGAAGCTCGCATCCAACGGCGAACAGTTGAGCGGTTGGGCAGCAAACAGCCGGGGCAGTTTGCGGATCTGTCCGGCGGCCAGCAATTCGGTGAAGCCAATGTGGCAGCCGAGGAGGTTGCTGCCGGCACCGACCGGCACGATGACATTGTCGGGAACAGCGAAATCGAAATCCTCCCACAGCTCATAGGCGATCGATTTGGTTCCCTGCAGGAAGAAGGGCTGCCAGTTGTGGCTGGAATAAAAGACCTGGCTGGACTGACGTATCGCCTCGTGCTGGGACTCTTCGCGCGGCCCTTCGACAAGCTGCACCTCGGCGCCATAGGCGCGAACCTGAGCGACCTTCGCCGGCGAAGTATAAGCCGGCGCGAGTATCTTCACGCGCATTCCACCCGCGGCGCCATAGGCCGCGACCGACGCGCCGCCGTTGCCGGAACTATCTTCGAGCACGGCGTCGATCCCGAGCTGTCGCAGGTAGGACAGCATGACGGTGGTGCCGCGATCCTTGAAGCTGCAGGTCGGGTTGAACCATTCCAACTTGAAGAATGGCCGGAAGTCGCCCCATTCCTTCTGCACCAGCGGGGTACAGCCTTCGCCGATGGAAATCGGCTTCGAAATCTCGACCGGCAGCGAAGCCTGATATCGCCACAGCGATCGTGTGCCGCGATCGATCTCGTCGCGGCCGATGCCGGGCTGCGGACTTATCAGCAGCGGCTTTGGCCCGTCGGCGCACCATCGCGGAATATCAAGCGGATAGCGGTCGCCGCTGCGCGGTTCGAAGTAGAAGGAGTTATCAGGGTTTCTTCGGGAGCGGAGCATCGAAAGGTCCGGTTGTGCGAGGTCAATCCTCCGCTGGCGTATGCGCCCGGACGCGATGCAAGGTCAACCGCGGCTTGCGTCGCGCTTCAGGGCGCGGTGCCCGCACGCGTCCATATCCCTACCGGTTGTTCAAGACCTCGAATCGTCCGCGGCGGTTTCTCGACGAGAAGTGCGAAATCGGAACTCGAACTGCCGGTTTCTGCCTGCGCCCGCCGCACCAGATCGTCGCTGGCGACCATTGCGCATCCGTATTCGCGGGTCAGGCTCTCAAGGCGGCTCGCCGCATTCACCGCCGTGCCGATGACGGCGAATTCGAGCCGGTTCAGTCCGATGTCCCCGAGTACGACCTCACCATAGTGCAATCCGACACTGAGACGGATCGGCGGCTCGCCGCGATTTTTTCGCTCGAGATTCAACTCTTCGATCGAACCAATCATGGCCTGCGCACATCGCAACGCGTTTCCGGCATCGCCGTCGCTGGTGAAAGGTGTCCCGAACGTCGCCATCAATCCGTCACCCAGATATTTGTCCAGCGTTCCGCCATTTCGGAAAACCTCCCGTTCCATCCGCTCGTGGAACAGCCGCAGCGTCCCTATGACCTCGATCGGACTGCGGCCGTCGGCATAGGCGGTGAAACCGACAATGTCTGCGAACAGCACAGCGACATTCTGGGTTCGGACCTGCTTGAGCGGTTCATCGTTTCTCGACAATTGCTCGACAACATTAGGCGAAAAATATCGGGCCAAATTGGTCCGTTCGCGTTCGATCCCGGCGTGGCTTACCAGCAGCGCATTGGAGCGTCGCACCGCCAGCGCCAGGGTCATGGCGACGATCAGGAACACGATGATTTCCTGGAAGCGTGCCGATATGCCGACCGCCGTTGGGTTGATGACATCGAACATTCTGTGGTCGGAGCCGACGGCGGTTCGCACGCGTTCCGACAGCGCGGCGTGAGTTTCGGGCTGCAGGTAAATCCAGGCAACCCCGATGGCCCAGAGGCCCGCGGTCCAGAAGCCCATCGCGACCACAGTTCGCCATGAATAGGCCAGCGTGGCGGTGGCCAAAAAGATAAAGAAATAGCTGAACGTGTTGAACCGGAATTGCATGCCCAGAGGCCAACTCCCGGTCAAGGGATTGGGCACGATGGCGAGGAAGGTCAGCAGCGCCAGGTCGCAAAACATCAGGAAAAGCTCCGGACCGGAGCGGCCGGCCTTGCCGACCTTGAGTTGCGCCCAGCCGATGACGGCAAAGGGAATTATCATCAGGACGTAGTAGACGACGTCCCAATGCGGATTGATGATCGGTATCGTCACGGCCGTCACCGCCAGCGCGACCCAGCGGGCGCGAACGGCGAGAAGCAGGCCCTTGCGCTTGCTCTCGGCAATTGCGGCCTCGGCGAATTTTTGGGTGTCTTGCCGGACCTCGGCTCGTCCTGCCGCCTCGCTCCCGGAAGAGGGGATATCGGTCGCTTCCGCCAATGCGCTCAAGAGAGTAGCTCCCAAAGCCGAATTTATCGGATCATGCACTATGCCACGGTATCGGTGACGATACCGGCATACTTGGCACCGGCATCCTTGCGTCGGCACAATATCACCCGGCCGCGGTTTGCGATCAGCGAGCCTACGCCTTAGGCCTCGAAAAACTGAAGGGCAAAGCGTTCGACATTCGACCACGACTGCGCCAGGTGGACCGCGCCGGCATCGCGCAGCTTGAGCTCATGGCCTTCACGAATGTGACTGGCCGCGGATAGGCCGACGGCAGTCATGCCCGCGGCAACGGCCGCCTCGATCCCGCCCGCGCTGTCCTCGATCACGAGGCATTCATTGGGGCTCACGCCGAGCTTGTTTGCAGCGTACAGAAAAATGTCCGGATGCGGCTTGCCGCGCGCGACCATGTCGGCGCTAAAAACATGACTGCCGAATTCCGCCTCCAATGCCAATACCGAGAGGCACAGTTGCAGCCGGTCAATTGAACTGGAGGAGGCGATGCAGCGGGGGATGTGAGAAAAACGCCGGATGAAATCGGTGGCTCCGCTCACTTCCCTCAAATCGGTCCGGAACCGTTCCAGCGTCGCAAGCTTGAGCTGGTCGGAAAAATTAACGGGCAGCGGTCTTCCGATGGCTGCCTCGATCTCCGCCACGACTTCAACCCACCTGCGGCCGGAATAGCGGACGAGCGCCTGGTCAAGCGTCGTCGAATGACCGAGATCGGTTACGGTTTCCGCCAGAACGGTATTGGCAATGGCCTCGCTGTCAGCGATGACGCCGTCGAAATCAAAAATTAATGCGCCCACTATTTTCAAATCCAGGAAAAGGGTTTGCACGTCTAGCATGCGGCCCCTGAAGCGATCGAACACCTGACGGAAATGGTCGAACACTTTCTGTTGCGGTGTGTATCAACCGGACACCGGAGTCTTTCGTGCAGCCTCATGCCGGTCGCGCGAAAATGCCCGGGACCGCGATCCCGGGCATCATCGCATCCGGATGTTTTCGAAGGCTATTTCACCGACACAAACGGCACGGCGGAGCCCGGCACCATCGTGGTCGGCAGCACGCCGTTCCAGCGTTCGGCCTGCACCAGCGTGACGAGGTTCGGATTGGTGCCGAGCGCCTTGGCGCGGGCTTCGATGGCGGAGGCTTCGGCTTCGCCGGTGATCCTGATGTTGGTGGCGCGGGCTTCGCCGTTCAGCCGCAGCGCATCGGCGCTGGCCTGCGCTTCGGCGCGGACGGCGTTCGCCTTGGCGTTGGCTTGCGTGACGGTGATTTGCGCCTGCACTTTTTCGCGTTCGGCGTTCTGTTGCAGTTTCTGCACCTCGACCTCGGCCAGCATACGCTGCTCGATCGAGTGCAGATAGTTTGCACTGAATTCGATGTTCTCGAGCTGAACGCTCTCGATGATAATCATCGCGTCGTCTTTCAGCGTCGCCGTGATGGCGTCCTTGATCGCGCTGTTCAGCGGGCCGCGCTCCTGGATCGCCTTCACCGCGGTGTAGCGGCCGAACACCACCTTGACCTGCTGATTGACGACGGGGCTGACGACCTGGTTGACCGCCGTCTCGAGCCGGCCGAACTTGGCATAGAGGTCCGACACCTTGTCGGGCGACGCCCGCAAGGTGACGCTGATCTTGAGATCGGCGGGCTGCTGGTCATAGGAGTAGGAGTTCATCTTGTCCCAGGCAAAGGTCGAGGTCTTGACGCTGACCTTCTCGACGCTGTCGATCAGCGGGATCTTGAAGCCGAGGCCCGGCTGCGCGGTGCCGATGACCGCGCCATAGCGCAAGAGCACGCCGCGCTCGGTCTGATCCACCGTGTACCAGCTTCCCGCAGCGATAATGAGGATGACAATGACGGCGGCGACGGTGCCAATAATTCCCCTGTTCATCTATTTTCTCCTGGATCGAGTGAAATTCGGCTTCGGGCTGATCAATGGTGATGATTTCTGACAAATTAGATGCAATGCGCGTCACTTCGTCGGGCATTCGCGCCGATTGGTTCAGATCGGTAGGCCGGTAATGGCTGAATTTTGCCGTTTCAGCGCGGCACGGAGGCCGTGACCATCGCTAGCGGATCGATCGAACCGGCATTCTCCGGCTTGATCTGTCCGTGCTTCCGCGAGCCATCGTCATCGATGAATTTGTGGCATGCCCAAGCGCAGTCCGGTCTCAGGCGGCGTGGCTCGGAATTCGCTCTTCGCTTGCAATCAATTTCTGAAAGGCTGAAGCCTTCAATCTTTCCAGGTCGCGCTCGCCGAGCGCCGCCTGCGCCAGAAGATGCTCGGCGACCTCAAGGACCGAAACCTGTTTCCGATAACGGAAACGGCTGTCCTGAATGACCTCGTCCAAGGCTCGACGAAGCGTTGCGATGGTGGCGGGTTCGTAGCTCATGGGTCGAGCTATAGGGAGCGCTCTTAACAGTCACATGACCGCGGCTTGAAGCTGTGTGGAAAAGCCGCTTGTACCGGTTCATCTTAGGCCGCCAACCGATTGGAAATGCATGGAATTGTCTGCGAGAGCGAGCAGGGCGTGCGCACCCGCGTGGAAATGAACTTCGCGTGAAGGCGCAAGGCTTGCCGGTTGCTGACACCATGCTGGCGGCAGCCATCGGCTACGGGTTTCGTTGTGCCGGATCATTCGGAAGGAACAGATAATGACGATCAAGGGAAGCTGCCATTGCGTCCACACGCAGTTCGAGGTCAGCGAGGCGCCAACCGGCGTGACACGCTGACTTCGAAAATCCCAAGGTCGGCGTCAACGCGCGGCTATTCGACGATCACGAACTCGACGCTGTGCCGGTGACCGTCATCGATGGCAAGAACCTGTGGTGAAGTAGCGCAAGCGGAACTGGTGCGCCGACCTTTGGTCCGGCTGGCGGCGCGAAGCAAAGCTGCTAGGATCGTCTGAAATTCAACGAAATGGAGGATCGCCATGGACGCCGTGACGCCGAAGGGCGCGCAGACTGCCGACACCCATTCGCATCTGGTTCGCCCGTCGACCATGGAATGGCAGAAGACCCGCTTCCCCGGGTGCGAAGCCAAGACGCTGCTGTTCGATCGCAGCACCGGCCTGATGACGGCGCTGATGCGCTTTCAGCCCGGCGCCGTGCTTCCCGACCATGAGCACGTCAACATCGAACAGACCTACGTGCTTGAGGGCAGCCTGGTCGACAAGGAAGGCCCGGCGAAAGGCATCGAATGCAAGGCCGGCGAATTCGTCTGGCGCGAGCAGGGCAGCCGCCACGTCGCCTGGTGTCCGGAAGGCGGGTTGATGCTCGCGATCTTCCAGGTCCCTAACAAGTTCTTCGAGGCCGATGGCCGCGTCGTCGATGCCGCGGGCGAGGACTGGGACGAGACCTGGGGCCACACCAAAAAGGCCTGAGCCTTCTCTGCTTTGAACTGGCGCAAGAAATTCGGCTGGTAGAGTGCCGATCGCTATTTCAGCACGATCCACACCGGGGCGTGATCGCTGGCGCCTTCCTCGCCGCGGATGTTGTAGTCGACGCCGGCCTTGATCAGGCGCGGCGCGAGAACCGGGCTGAGCAGGAGATGATCGAGCCGCAGGCCGGCGTCGCGTGGCCAGCGGTTGCGCTTGTAGTCCCAGAACGTGAACATCGGTTTTGACGGATGTAGCGTACGGATCGCATCCGTCCAGCCCTGAGCCACCAGCGATTGGAACGCGGCGCGGCTCTTCGGCTGGATCAGCGCGTCCTTGTCCCACGATTTGGTCGGATAGATATCCGATTTCGTCGGCGCGACGTTGTAATCGCCGGCCAATACGACAGGAATATCCTGCTTGATGAATTTGGCGGTGTGCGAGCGCAAACGCCTGAACCAGTCGAGCTTGTAGTCGAATTTCGGTCCGGGCTGCGGATTGCCGTTCGGCAGATAGAGACTGGTGACGATGATGCCGTTGACGGCGGCTTCGATGTAGCGCGCCTCGTGATCCCTGGGGTCGCCGGGCAGTGCCGTCCGGGTCAGCACCGGTTCGGCGTTGCGCGCGAGGATCGCGACGCCGTTCCAGGTCTTTTGGCCGCGCCACACTGCGCGGTAGCCGGCTTTCTCGATCGCAGACACCGGAAACTCGGCGTCGGCCGATTTCAGTTCCTGCAACGCCACGACATCAGGCTTTGCGGACTGCAACCAGCGCAGCAGATTGGGCAGGCGGCGATTGATGTTGTTGATGTTGAAGGTTGCGATCTTCATGCCCGACAAGAATTGTCAGGTCGGTATCGGGGGCGGCTCAATCTTCGCAGCGGCAGGCTCGGTTTCCGCAGCTGGCGGCTCAGCCGTCGCCGCGCCACCCTTGTAAACCCGCGCATAGCGCTTGCCGAGGCTGGTCAGCACTTCATAGCCGATGGTGCCGAAGTGATGGGCGAGTTCATCGACCGTGATGCCTTCGCCGATCAGCGTCACCATGTGGCCGCGCCGCACGGCGTTCTTTTCGAAGTCGGTGACGTCGACCGCCATCAGGTCCATCGAAATACGGCCCGCGACCGGACAACGCTTGCCGGCGACCACCACTTCGGCGCCACGGGTGCCGTCATTGGCGCTGGCCGCGCGGAAATAGCCGTCGGCATAGCCGGCGGAAACGATTGCGATCCGGGTCGGCCGCCGCGCGGTCCAGGTGCCGCCGTAACCTACCGTCTCGCCCTTTTCGAGACCGCGGATCTGCACGATGCGCGCCTTCAATTCGACGACCGGCTGCATCGGATTGTCGGATTCCGGCGTCGGATTGACCCCGTAGAGCGCGGCGCCCGGCCGCACCAGTTCGAACTGAAATTGCGGCCCCAGGAAAACGCCGGACGAATTCGCCAGCGACGCCGGCACGCCCGAAAACAGACTGGATATCTCGCGGAAGGCCGTCAGCTGTTTGGCGTTGAGCGGGTTGTTGAGCAGTTCGGCGGAGGCGAGGTGGCTCATCACCAGCGTAATGCCGTGATCGCCGGCATTGATGCGCGGGATGATGCCCTGCGCCTCGGTTACCGTTAGCCCAAGTCGGTTCATGCCGGTGTCGATGTGGATCGCAGCGCCCCCGGACCAGCCGGAGCGGCGGCAGAACACGTCCCATTCGGCGAGTTCGTTGAGATCGCCGATGACGGGCTTGCAGTCGATCTTGGCGTAGGCGTCGCCGGTGTTCTGGAAGAAGCCGTCGAGCGTATAAATCGCAGCCGCCGGCACCGCGGCGCGAACCACGCGGGCCTCATCCAGCGTGGCGACGAAAAACGTCTTGCAGCCGGCACCGGCCAGCGCGCGGGCGACCTGTTCGGCGCCGCAGCCGTAGGCGTCCGCCTTGACCACGCCGGCGCATTCGGCCGGCACCGCCGTCTTTTCCAGCTTGCGCCAATTGGCGACGATGGCGTCGAGGTCGACGGTCAGAACGCCGGTGGCGGCAGCTAACGCAGCCGCTTGGTTCGCCTCGGGCGAGAGCAGGGTGCTTGGCGGGATGGACTTGGGATCGGATGCGATGTTCATGCCGCATTTTACGCGGGCGAAGGCTATGGTTCAACCGCAGTCACGGCCGGCTTACGGCACGCGGTAGGGCAAATTATCCTCTTCCACGAAATCGCTGAACCGGGTGAATTGGCCTTCGAATTGCAATCTGACCGTGCCCGTCGGTCCGTGGCGCTGCTTGGCGATGATGACTTCAGCCTTGCCGAGGGCAAGCTCCATTTCGAGCTGCCATTTCTCGTGTTCGGCCGAGCCGGGCTTGGGTTCCTTGTTCTGCAGATAATATTCTTCGCGATAGACGAAGAGCACGACGTCGGCGTCCTGTTCGATCGAGCCGGATTCGCGCAGGTCCGACAATTGCGGATGCTTGTCGTCGCGGCTTTCGACCTGACGCGACAGCTGCGAAAGCGCGATCACCGGAATATTGAGCTCTTTTGCCAGCGCCTTCAGGCTGGTGGTGATCTCGGTGACTTCCTGCACGCGGTTGTCGTTGCCGCGCTTGCCCGAGCCCTGCAGCAGCTGGATGTAGTCGACCACGATCAGGTCGAGGCCCTTCTGCCGCTTCAGCCGCCGCGCGCGCGCGGTCAATTGCGAAATCGAAAGGCCACCGGTCTCGTCGACAAAGAGCGGCAGGTGCTCGAGCTCGATGGTGTAGTCGCGAATCCTTTCAAATTCGTCCTGCTTGATGCCGCCGCGGCGGATCATGCTCGAGGCAATGCGGGTCTGCTCGGCGAGAATACGAGTGGCAAGCTGTTCGGCGGACATTTCGCAGGAGAAGAAGCCGACAATGCCGCCATTGACCGATTTCATGGTGCCGTCGGCCTGGACTTCGGCACGGTGCGCCTTGGCGATGTTGTAGGCGATATTGGTGGCAAGCGCGGTCTTGCCCATGCCGGGACGGCCCGCCACGATGACCAAATCGGACCGCTGCAGGCCACCCATCTTTGTGTCCAGATCGCGCAGTCCGGTGGCAATGCCGGACAGCTTGCCGTCGCGCTGGTAGGCATTGGCCGCCATATCGAGCGCGACCTTCATCGCCTGCGAAAAGCGCTGGAAGCCGCCATCGTAGCGGCCGGACTCGGCAAGTTCGTAGAGCTGGCGTTCGGCGTCCTCGATCTGGGCGCGCGGTGCGAAATCCACCGGCGCATCGAAGGCGACATTGACCATGTCCTCGCCGATCCGGATCAGGTCGCGGCGCAGCGCCATGTCGTAGATGGTCCGGCCGTAATCCTGCGCGTTGATGATCGTGGTGGCTTCCGCGGCGACGCGGGCGAGGTACTGGCCGACGGTCATGCCGCCGATGTCGGTCTCGGCCGGCAGGAAGGTCTTCAGCGTGACCGGGGTCGCGACCTTGCCCATCCGAATCAGGCTGCCGGCGGTCTCGAAAATGGCCTGATGGATCGGTTCGAAGAAGTGCTTCGGCTCCAGAAAGTCCGAAACCCGGTAGAATGCATCGTTGTTGACCAGGATCGCGCCCAGCAGGCTCTGCTCCGCCTCGATATTGTGCGGCGCACTCCGGTAGGCCGGAGTTCCCGCGTCGGGGGCGAGCTTGAGGACGTTCGAATCATTCAGGGCCATGGACAGGATTATTCTTTGGATTTGGTCGTTATTGGGATTCCCGGAAGGGGGGCGGCGATAAAGCGCCACACTCGAGCCCGGCGGAAGTGCGAAGGTGCCTTATGCACGATTCACACAATGCGCTTGTGTGAATCCACATCGGGTTGCGCATTCCGCTTGACGGGTTTTTGCCCGAACCGGGCGTTGGCCGGGCACGGCCGGCGCGTTTTTTCGAAAATCGTGCGGAAGGTCTTAGGACGGCCTGAACCTTATCGCCACTTGGACATACCCTCCAAGGGCGCCGCGTGCGTTCGAGCCGTGATTTTAGCGATTGATCAAACCAAAATGAGAAAGATCAACGCGATCAGGGCCGCGCCCACGCCGGTCGCGATCAAGGCGTAGTCGGTCGTGAGATCGGCTTTTGGATCGAACGATGTGGGGTAAGTTTTCTGGGCCATTCCGGAGTTCTACGGGAAGCAGCCCAGGGTTTCTGTGAAGTAGATCACATCCGCCGTACTTTCTTCCCCGGCACGATGGAATGGCCACGGAATTCGGGAACGGGTTAGCGGTTTTCGGGTTGGTAAGGACGGTGGATCAAGGACAAACGATGGGTCAGCAACTCCAGACATGGCGATCGGTTGGCGGCCAACGCGCTTGGCTGTCGATGCTGATCGACACCATGGAAGAGATTTCGCGTCCCGAAATGCGTGCAGTCCCCTGCGACGGGCGCCTCTTGGCCGCCTTGCACGCGCAGCTTGCCCGTCCGGCGCAGGCGATGCCTTACGCCGCCGGTTACGGCCTGCGAAACTGAAATACTTTCGCGCCGGTCTATTCGCCCGCGAGCTGCAGCCGCGGCTGCTTTCCCTGCTCGACCCCGCGCAACCGCGCTTCTTCGCGCGCAATGTAGTCGCGGGTGATCGGCACGATGCCCTGGCGTTTGGTGAGCTGGATCTGGAAATTCATCAGGTTCTGTTTCCGGAACGACATTTCCGAAGCCGCCAGGTAAAATTCCCACATTCGCGCGAAACGCTCATCGTAAAGACGCACGGCTTCCTCGCGCCGCGCCATGAAGCGCTCGCGCCAGGCCTTCAGCGTCTCCGCATAATGCAGCCGCAGGATCTCCATGTCGCAGACCAGAAGCCCGGCGCTTTCGATCGCGGGGATGACTTCGGAAACGGCAGGGATATAGCCGCCCGGGAAAATATATTTGGTGATCCAGGGGCTCGTCACATCGGGGCCGGTCGACCGGCCGATCGAGTGCAACACCATGACGCCGTCATCGCTGAGCAGTTCGGCGCAGCGCTTGAAAAAGGTTTCATAGAAGCCGACACCGACATGTTCGAACATGCCGACCGACACGATCCGGTCAAACGGGCCGGCAATGTCGCGATAATCGCTGAGCAGGAATTTTGCCTGCCGGCTCAGGTTCTTTTCCCCCGCGCGGGCGTTGGCGACCTGCAATTGCTCGGTCGACAGCGTAATGCCGGTCACATCGGCGCCGGTCATCTCGGCCAGATAGAGGTCAAGCCCGCCCCAGCCCGAGCCGATATCGAGCACGCGGTCGCCCCGCCCAACCAGCAGCTTGGCGGCGAGGTGGCGTTTCTTGGCCAACTGGGCATCGTCGAGCGTGGTGTCCGGGGTCTCGAAATAGGCGCAGCTATATTGCTTGTCGGCGTCTAGGAAGAGGGAATAGAGCCGCCCGTCGAGATCGTAATGATGGGCGACGTTGTTCCGTGCCCGGCCGCGCGCGTTGAATTGTCGGATGTGCCGGGCGAGATAGCGCAGCCACCATTGCAGCCGGGCCCAGCGCGGAACCATTTCGGGCTGATCGAGCAGGATCGCCAGCGCGTCCGCAATCGAGCCGTCCTCGACCACGAACGTGCCGTCCATATAGGCTTCGCCCAGCGCCAGTTCGGGATTGAGGAGGATCCGCCGTTCGGTCCGTGGGGACAGGAACCGCGCCGAAACCGGCCGTCCGGTGCTATCGCCGCAGGTAAATTTAGCTCCGCTCGCGGCCGTGAATGTCATCGAGCCGCGGCGAATGAACTGTCCCAGGAAATAACGCAACAAACGATCCATCGAAGCACCAATGGAACGACCGGCCCGCTACACCATACGCACTGCGGAAATGATGGTTCCTAAAGTTCCAATGTACGCCAACAAGATTATAGTTACCGTCATCCGGGTGCGCTACTGCGTTGTTGTCAAAGCGGATATTCCCGAATGTGACGATTACGCAGGCGCGTCATAGATGCGCTTCCATTCGCGAGATAATCGGATAAAAGGTGACCGCCGCCGGCCCTATTGTGCGAGGCTGGACGCGATTCCACATTTGGAGAAGCAGGGAATGTTGAGCCGAGCGCTCAGTTTAGCGACGGTGACGCTCCTAATCGGCTGGTTTACGGCGGGAGCCGCGCATGCGCAGAACCTCGAGGCCGGCAAGAGCCCTTCCCAGATCTTCGCGGGCACCTGTAACGCCTGCCACAAGAGCCCCCGTGGCCTGCTGAAAACCGTGCCGGCGTCGTCACTGCCGGGCTTCCTGCGCCAGCATTACACCACCAGCAGCGACATGGCCTCGGTGCTAGCCTCCTTCCTGGTCTCGAACGGCGCGACCGACACGCGCTATCAGGCCAAGGATCAGCCAAAAGGGGATCAGGCGAAGGGCGCCAGGCAGGAGGCTGCTAGGCCCGATGGCAAGCCGGATCAGCTTGACCGCTTTGGCCGCCGGCAAAATCCGGCTGCGCCGCAGCAAGAAGCCTCGAGGCCGGACGCCGATGGGCTGCCGCAGGGCGAGGGCGGACGCCCCAGCCGCGACGGCAAACGGCTGGCACGTCCGGGCCAAACGCCCGATGCCGCCAAGCCCGCAGACGGACAGGCTCCCGTGCAGGCCGCGACGGACAGCAAGATGGGCCCCAGGCAGAAGCTGGGCAAGCGCGGCAGACCCGGTCCTGAGGAGCCGCCGAAGTCCGACGAGGCGGCCAAGGAAGAAGCAGCCAAGCATGAGACCGCCAAGGTAGATGCCGGCAAGAGCGAGGTCGAAAAGCCTGACGCCTCCAAGCCGGCTGATGAGACCAAGCCCGAGACGGCCAAACCCGATGCCGACAAGCCTGAGGCCGACAAGCCTGAGGCCGACAAGTCCGAGACCGCCAAGGTCGATGCGCCCAGGGAGAGCGGCGGCAGCGAGCCTGTGCCCTTGCGGCCCGATCCGGTTCCGCCGGTCACGCCGGCGCCGCCGGCTTCCACGACGACCGCCAGCGGCACGCCCGAGCCGGCCGCGAGCCCGTCGCGCGCCACCGCGCCTGCGCCGCCGCCCCAGCCACCCGCACCGCCAGAGGTGACGGCTTCGGCGCCGCCATTGCCGCCGGTCGCGCCGGCCGGACCGCCCGCACCACCGATTTCCCAGTAAAATTTTCGCGGACCGCGGACGTTTCGCTGCTGGCTTTGCTTGATGCGAGGGTTGGCGCGGTGACCACGGCGCGCGAGGATCTGCTGGCGGCGGGACTGGCGGTGTTCGACCGCGACGGCTTCGAGGGCGCAACCGTTGCCGCCATCCGAAGCCGCGCGCGGGCGTCGAACGGCAGCTTTTTCCATTTCTTCGGATCGAAGAAGGAATTGGCCGGCGCGTTGTTTTTGGAAATCCTCGGGCGGTATCACGCCGCTGATCGCGCGCGGCGAATTGTTGCCGATGTCGCCGACCTTGTTCTTCAGCCAGCTCATCGGACCGGCGCAGATTTTCTGTCGCGCGTGGCTGTCCGGCCGCGACCGCGCCGATCCCAGAGACCAGACCGAGATCCTGATCGCCTGCGCTACGCGAGCGGTGGTCGCTCTCGATGCGGGCCGCCCCATTGGAGAAACGGCATGAATGCGGACACCGACCCAGATTTCGCGCCGATCGCAACCCGCATCCGCGACAATGTCGACCGCCAGGGATTTATGAGCCATATCGGCGCGGAGCTGTCCGAACTGACGCGCGGCGCCTGCACGCTCGCGGTCGACCGGCGGCCGGAGCTGTTGCAGCAGCACGGCCTGTTTCATGGCGGCGTCACCGCCTTCCTGGTCGACAATACGACCACGATCGCAGCCGCCACCTCGCGCGGCCAGGCAGCGCTCACGGCGGAATATAAATTGAACTTGCTGTCGCCGGCGATCGGCGATCGCCGGATCTGCCGGGCACGCGTGATCAAGCACGGGCGTCAGGTCGCGGTCGTCGCGGCCGATGTGTCTTGCGTCACCGATGGCGTCGAGAAGCACACCGCGACCGCCCTGGGCTCGATCGCGATGCACGACGAGAAGGCGGCCGCACGAATCCCAAGCCCGGCCTGATCGGCCGGGCTCGAGCTAGTCTTGTAGCGGTCGCCTTACTTCTCGGTGGCAGCCGGCGCCGGCGCGACATCGTCGTGCTGGGCTTCCGGATCGAAGAACTCGCCGGCGGCGGCGAGCGCTTCGGCGGCCGCATCCTGATCTTCCTGACGGGTCGAGATGTCTTCGCCGCGGTTGATGCGCTCGGCCTCATCGGCGCTGCGTGCGACGGTGACGCTGACGCTGACTTCGACCTCAGGATGCACGGCGATGGCGATTCTGTGCTTGCCGATGGTCTTGATCGGCGCGTCCAGCATGACCTGGCTGCGGCTGATGGTGACCTTGTCGGCTTCGAACGAGGCGATGATATCGCGCACGCTGACCGATCCGAACAGCTGTCCCGTCTCCGAGGCCTGCCGCAGCACAACGACGTTGCGGCCGTCGATCTTCTCGGCAACCTTGGTCGCCTCGCCCTTGGCCTTGAGGTTGTTGGCCTCGAGTTCGGCCTTCATGCCGTCGAACTTGGCGCGGTTGTCGGCGGTGGCGCGCAGCGCCTTGCCACGCTTGAGCAGGAAGTTGCGGGCAAATCCGTCCCTGACTTTGACGACTTCGCCCATCTGACCGAGCTTGGCGACGCGTTCGAGCAAAATGACTTCCATATTCGTTCTCCTGTTGAAGTGTGATGATCCGTTTTGAGTGGATGGGTGGAATTGTTACGACGCGGGCAAGGGTGGCGGCTTGCCGCGCAGAAAGCGTTCGCGGAATCCGAAGATGGCATCGGCAAGGCCGAGCGCCACCATCGCCAGCACGGGCCAGCCAAACACCACGACGATGGCGTAGGTGCAAGAGAGCCAGAGCGCGCGGCCCTTCAGCGCCAGCGTCAGCGTGTGCAGCACGGCAAAGCCGGTGATGGCGTAGGCCATCAGCAGCGCCGTGGCCGTGATCTGCGCGAACAGCGCGACGATCCCGCCGATAAAGCAGAAGGCGAGCGCGACCGACAACACGACCAGCGTCATCGGCGGCAACTCCGCGCTCTTCAGATCCGGCCATGGCCGGTGCAGCCTTCCCGAGGTCGCGGTGATCTTGCCGGCGAGCCAGAGGTTGAGCGTCAGCGTCAGCATGGCGACGATCGCGGCCGCCGCCGGCGCGATGATCGCGAGCGCATCGACCCATCGCTCGACATCGCCTGAGGCGGCTGCGTTGTGCGGGCCGAGGATTCGCAGCAGTCCGCGTCGCAGCGAACCCGTGATGGTCTCGGCGTCGGTGCCGAGCGTCAGCATGGCGGCGATCGTGGTCAGGGCGGCAAAGCCCGCGATCCAGAGCAGGATGCGGCCGACCGGATACCATTCCAGCGCGGGCGGGGCAGGCGCAGCACCATTGCCTGATCCGGCATTGGGCAACGGCCGGCCCAACAGCGCGAGATGGCCGAGCCACCAGGCGGGCAGCGCAACCGTGAGGACGAAGGCGATGCAGTAGGGCAGGCCGAACATGGCGCCGAGGCCCGAGGCCGCGGCGATGCCGCCGATCGTCGCCGCGATCGGTCCCCATCCAAGCGCCGCCACCATCAGTGGCAACGGCGCCAGATAGAACAGCAGCAACGAGATCAGCGCGCCCGAGATAATCGAGGCGAACATCAGCGCCGACGCAGAGCCGGCCGCAAGGGCAATGAGCGTGATCACGATCATCAGCTGTCCCGCTCCTTTCGAGCGGTTAGAGGTCTTGTGGACCCCAACCATCGGCGACCGGACGACCCGGAAGCCTTATGAAGATTTCAGTCCGCGACGCGAACGCCGCGGACCGAGATAGTCGCGCCTAGCGAATGACGTACGGCAGCAGGCCGAGGAACCGCGAGCGCTTGATGGCGCGGGCGAGTTCACGCTGCTTCTTGGCGGAGACGGCGGTGATGCGGCTCGGCACGATCTTGCCGCGCTCGGACACGTAACGCATCAGCAGCTTGGAATCCTTGTAGTCGATCTTCGGCGCATTCGGACCCGTGAACGGGCAGGTCTTGCGGCGGCGGAAAAACGGACGGCGTGCACCAGCTTCAGCCATGATTCTTACTCCTCATCCGTCGCTTCGACGTCTTCGCGCGGACGGCGCGGGCCGCGGTCGCCGCGGAAGCCACCGCCGTCGCGATCGCCACGGAAGCCGCCTTCGCGGTCGCCCCGGAAGCCGCCGCCGCGATCGTCGCGTTCGCGGTCACGATCGGCCTTGCGCATCATGGCCGAGGGACCTTCCTCGTGCTCTTCGACGCGGACGGTGAGATAGCGGATCACGTCTTCGCTGATCCGCTCCTGCCGCTCGATCTCGGTGACCGCAGTGGAGGGAGCATCGATATTCAGCAGCACGAAATGCGCCTTGCGATTCTTGTTCATTCGATAGGTCAGCGAGCGCACGCCCCAGTTCTCGGTCTTGGTGACCTTGCCGCCGAGTCCTTCGACGATGCCCGTCATCTGCGTGGTCAGCTCTTCGACCTGCTGCGTGCTCGCATCCTGACGCGCGAGAAAAACATGCTCATAAAGAGGCATGGGTGTCCTTTCCTAAAGTTGGCGCGGTTCCCGGCGGCAAGCCCTTCGAGACCTTCGGAAAGGACTCGATATTGCTCAGAAGGCGGAAGCACGGGACGACGGACCGACTGGCCCTGCCACATCAACATCGCCGAAAAGGTGAGATTGCTGAGACCGTCCGTTCAGCTCCCGGCCGGGGATCCACGGATGCGCGGTTTATAAGGATTTTGTGCGCGCTGGCAAGCGTTGAAGCGAGTTTTGGCGGGTCCACACGGATCTCAGCGCCCGATTGACATTTTTGTTTGTATACCATACAAATATGGAGCGAGAGGGCAAAATGGCTCCTAAATCCGTTCAAACGGCTCCTGAACCGCCCGCCGGCGATCCCAAGCACGCCGCGCGCGCCACGCGTTCGGCCGGCAGGGAGATGCGCTCACGGCTGCTGGATGGCGCCAGCCGCCTGTTTAGGGAGCACGGCCTGTCCGGCACCTCGATCTCGGATATTGCCGCCGCCGCGGACGCCTTTCCGAGCCAGATTACCTATTACTTCCGCACCAAGGAGGCGCTTTTCGTCGAGGCGGCCTGCCGCGACATGCTCTATGTGGCGCGCGCGGCCGAACAGGCGGCACTCCAGGCGCATACGCCGCGCGACTATACGCGCGCCTTGGTGGACAGCGTGACGGCAACCGATTCGGTCGCCTTCTTTGCCGAAGCGCTGACGCTGACGCGCCGCCGCCAGGACCTCGCGCCATTGGTCGAGCGCACCATCGAGCGGCTGCACGGCGAGGGCTTGCGCGCCTATTCGAACCAGATCGAACGGCACGGCTGGAACACGTTGCGCGATCCCGATGCGACCTCGCGGCGTTTCTGGGCGGTCGCGATCGGCGTCATGGTCGAGGGCTATGCCATGGGCCGTCCGGCGGACGAATTGGCCAGCGAGATGCTGCGCGTGCTGGGCGAGCAGGCGACGGCCAAATCAACGGGCGACAGCGCCCGCCTGCGCCTCGTCGGCGATCCCGACACATCAGGCTCACCCGAAGGGAAGACATCATCATGACCGCGCTTCGCATGCGTGCCCGCGACTTCCTGTCCGAGGATGAGTTGATCGCCGTGCGCCAGCGCGTTACCTGGAAGGGCGCAGCCCTGATCGTGCATGCGTGGGTTTTGATATTGGGCTCGATCGCGCTGGTCGCGTGGTGGCCCAATCCGCTGACCTTCCTTCTGGCCGTCGGCATCATCGGCTCGCGCCAGCTCGGGCTGGCGATCCTGATGCATGACGGCGCGCATGGATGCCTGTCGCCCGACGAGAAAACCAATCTGACCTTGAGCCAGTGGTTCTGCGCCTATCCGATCTTCGCCGAGACCCGCGCCTATCGCCGCTATCATCTGCAGCATCATGCACGCACCCAGCAGGACGATGATCCCGATCTCATCCTGTCGGCGCCGTTTCCGATCACCAAGATGAGCTACCGCCGCAAATTCCTGCGCGATATCACCGGACAGACCGGCTATCAGCAGCGCAAGGCGCAATTGCTCAACGCGCTTGGGCCCAAGGAGTGGCCCGTGTCGCGGCGCGCCGCGCATTTCCGGGAAAAGCTCGGTCCGCAATTCGTAGTCAACGCCGTGCTGTTCGCAGGCCTTGCGGCGGCCGGCGTGTGGTGGGCCTATCCGCTGCTATGGCTGTTGCCGTTGCTGACCTGGATGATGGTGATCACCCGCATCCGCAACATCGCCGAGCACGCCGTCGTGCCCGACAGCACCGATCCCTTGCGCAACACAAGGACCACGCATGCCGGCTTTCTCGAGCGGTTGTTCATCGCGCCGTACTACGTGAACTATCACCTCGAGCATCATTTGCTGTTCTACGTGCCCTGCTACAACCTGCCGCGGGTCCACCGCATTCTGAGCGAAAGCCGGCATGCGGCGCGCATGGAAGTGCAGCCGAACTACTTAGCCGTGCTGCGGCTTGCGACCGCCAAACCGAATCATGAGGACCGGCCGGGGCAATTGGTGAGCAGCGTGCGCCGTGCGCGGGCCGGAGCCGAGGTCGGCGGCGATCAAAAGGCAGGTGGTTTCTAGCGTTGAACCGTCCAGGGTTCCGCGCAAAGCCGTTGAAAGTGCGTTGAAGGTACTTGCGATTCCGCAGCGCGGCTTGACATCCCGGCCTTGGTCAGTGTCTTACGGCCCATCTTCGTGAGGGAGCGCCGATGACGGCTGCATTTACTTTTCCGGGGCAGGGTTCTCAGGCCGTGGGCATGGGCAAGGCCCTGGCGGAGGCCTTTCCGGCCGCGCGGGCGGTATTCGACGAGGTTGATGCCGCGCTCAGTGAGAAGCTGACAGCGATCATCTGGGACGGCCCGGCCGAAACCCTTCAGCTCACCGAAAACGCTCAGCCGGCCCTGATGGCGGTCTCGATCGCAACGCTGCGGGTGCTGGAGACCGAGGCCGGTTTCTCGGTCGGGCGCGATGCGGCATTCGTGGCCGGCCATTCGCTCGGCGAATATTCCGCGCTGGCCGCCGCCGGCAGCCTCAGCATCAGCGATACCGCACGCCTGCTGCGCACCCGCGGCCTTGCCATGCAGAAGGCCGTGCCGGTCGGTGCCGGGGCCATGGCAGCCCTTCTTGGTCTGGACTATGAGGCGGCGATCGCGGTTGCAACCGAGGCCGCGCAGGGCCAGGTCTGCCAGGCCGCCAACGACAATGGCGGCGGGCAGGTGGTCGTCTCCGGCGACAAGGCCGCCGTCGAACGCGCGCTCGAGATTGCCAAAACCAAGGGCGCCAAGCGCGCGATGCTGCTGCCCGTGTCCGCGCCATTCCATTGCAAGCTGATGCAGCCCGCAGCCGATGCGATGGCAAAGGCTTTGGCCGACGTCACGATCAAGGCGCCTGCCTCTCCGCTGGTGTCGAACGTGCTGGCCGCACCGATCACCGATCCCGACGAGATCCGCCGCCGCCTGATCGAGCAGGTTACCGGAACGGTGCGCTGGCGCGAGTCGGTCGCCTACATGGCGGCCCACGGCGTTACCCGGTTTTTCGAGATCGGCGCCGGCAAGGTGCTGAGCGGGCTTGTGAAGCGCATCGCCGACGGTGCGGTCGGCGTTTCCGTCGGCGGCCCCAACGATATTGCCGCCGCCAAGGACGCGTTGGCGGCCTCGGCTTAAGCCTGCGCGAGAAGGAGATTTCGATGTTCGATTTGAAGGGCAGGACGGCGCTGGTGACCGGCGCAACCGGTGGTATCGGCGGCGCGATCGCGCTAGCGCTGCACACCCAGGGCGCGACAGTGGCGATTTCCGGGACGCGCCGCGAAGTGCTGGATGGCTTGGCCGCCAGGCTCGGCGAGCGGGTTCACGTGCTGCCCTGCAATCTTTCTGACAGCGCTGCGGTCGAGGCTTTGGTGCCCGCGGCGGAAGCGGCGATGGGGCAGGTCGATATTCTGATCGCCAATGCCGGCGTCACCCGCGACAATCTGTTCGTGCAGCTGCGCGACGAGGATTGGGACGACGTCATCAACGTCAACCTGACCGCGACCTTCCGCCTGGCGCGGGCTGCGACCAAATTGATGATGCGCAAGCGCTTCGGCCGCATCATCGCCATCACCTCGATCGTCGGCGTCACCGGCAATCCGGGCCAGGCCAATTACACCGCGTCGAAGGCCGGGATCATCGGCCTGATCAAGACGCTCGGCGCCGAATATGCCAAGCGCAACGTGACCGCCAATTGCATCGCACCCGGATTCATCAAGACGGCGATGACGGATGCGCTCAATGACAAGCAGCGCGAGACCATTCTGTCGAAGGTTCCTGCGGCAAGGCTCGGGACGCCCGAGGATATCGCGGCAGCCGCCGTCTATCTCAGTTCGAACGAGGCCGCTTACGTCACCGGGCAGACGCTTCACGTCAACGGCGGAATGGCCATGTTTTGAGCCAGTTACCGGCTCCATCGATGCGGCCAAGGGCCGTTTCGCCCCGCCCGTTGAGGCTTGTAGTCAAGGCTTGGGAAGTATGATAACCGAACCACCGACGGACGGGCAAACAAGGCCATTGCAGGATATTGAAACCCTGTATATTGGCGTGGCGACGTCTGCCGTTCGCCGGGTCTTTATCGGCCACCACCGTGCCGAATCAAGTCTATGCGCGATTGCGAAGCAAGTTTAACGACCACGATGGCTCGTATCGTCTTGGGGTCGGGTCCAATGGAACAAGCACGAGGTTGAACGATGAGTGAGATTGGCGAGCGGGTTAAGAAGATTGTGGTCGAGCACCTCGGTGTTGAGCCGGATAAAGTGGTCGATGCAGCAAGTTTCATCGATGACCTCGGCGCCGACAGTCTCGACACCGTCGAGCTTGTGATGGCATTTGAAGAAGAATTCGGTTGCGAAATTCCCGACGACGCCGCGGAGACGATTTTGACCGTTGGCGACGCGACGAAGTTTCTCGAAAAGAACGCGAAAAGCTGACGCCCCGCGCGGTGCGCATAGAACCGGACGGGCCGTTGTCGAACGGTCCCCCGGTTTCTTGTTTTGGACCGCCAGTTTCGGGCTGGAGTTTTTGACATGAGACGGGTCGTCGTCACGGGGCTGGGCATGGTTACGCCACTCGGCTGCGGCGTTGACACCACGTGGAAGCGTATCCTCAACGGCCAGAGCGGCGCCAGGCGAATCGAGACCTTCGAGGTCGCCGATCTCTCCAGCCAGATCGCCTGTGTGATTCCACGCGGCGACGGCAGCGACGGCACCTTCAATCCCGACCAGTGGATGGAGCCGAAGGACCAGCGCAAGGTCGACGACTTCATCATCTTTGCGATGGCCGCCGCGCGCCAGGCGCTCGACGATGCCGACTGGCATCCCGAGAGCGAAGAAGACAAATGCTCGACGGGCACCCTGATCGGCTCCGGAATCGGTGGACTGTCCGGCATCGCCGACACCGCGCTGCTGTTGAAGGAGCGCGGACCGCGCAAGGTTTCGCCGTTCTTCATCCCGGGCCGCCTGATCAACCTCGCTTCCGGTTACGTCTCGATCGAGCACGGCCTCAAGGGACCCAACCATTCCGTCGTCACCGCGTGTTCGACCGGCGCGCATGCGATTGGCGACGCCAGCCGGCTGATCGCGCTCGGCGACGCCGAGGTGATGGTGGCAGGCGGCACGGAATCGCCGATCTGCCGGCTGGCGATGGCCGGATTTTGCGCGGCGCGCGCGCTCTCGACCGGCTTCAACGAGACCCCGCACAGGGCCTCGCGTCCTTACGACCGGGATCGCGACGGTTTCGTGATGGGCGAGGGTGCCGGCATCGTGGTGCTCGAGGAATATGAGCACGCCAAAAAACGCGGCGCGAAGATCTACGCCGAGGTGATCGGCTATGGCTTGTCGGGCGACGCGTACCACATCACCTCGCCGGCGCCGGACGGCGATGGCGCCTTCCGCAGCATGAGCGCGGCGCTGAAGCGCGCCGGAATCAGCGCATCCGATGTCGACTACATCAATGCACATGGAACCTCGACGCAGATCGGCGACGAGATCGAACTCGGCGCGGTCGAGCGGCTGCTCGGCAATGCCGCCTCCACGGTGTCGATGTCGTCGACCAAGTCATCGACCGGGCACCTGTTGGGCGCGGCCGGCGCGATCGAGGCGATTTTCAGTATCCTCGCAATTCGCGACAACATCGCCCCGCCCACCATCAATCTGGAAAATCCGTCGGTGGAAACGGCGATCGATCTGGTGCCGCAGACGGCGCGCAAGCGCGAGATCAATGTGGCGCTGTCGAACTCGTTCGGTTTCGGGGGCACCAACGCCTCCGTGATCTTCCAGCGCGTGACCGGCTAGCAAGTGTTTAGAACAACTTCACCGATTTGCCGTATTCTGCAATGACTTCTAACCGTGGGCGTATGCTATTGGCAGGGCAGGGGTTTGTCAGGCCACGATTGAACCGGCAGGATTCAGGTTGCATCGATGAGTGAAAGGCCGCCCATTTCACCCCGGAGCCCGCGCGCTGCGCTGGAGCCCGAGCAGGTGCCGCCGCCGCCGAAGCGGTCGGAGCGTGCCCGCAATCCGTTCGTTGTGATCGGCAATGCCATCATCACCATCCTGATCATTCTGATGATCGGCGCGGGCACCGCGTATTATTACGGCCGGCAGCTCCTCGAAACGCCGGGTCCGCTGCTGGAAGACAAGATCGTCAACATTCCGGCGCGCGCCGGAAAACGGGACATCGCCGACGCCCTGCAGCGCGAGGGCGTGATCAACGTCAATCCGTGGCTGTTCATCGGCAGCGTGTTTGCGCTGAAGGCCAGTTCCGATCTCAAGCCCGGCGAATATTCGTTCCAGAAGAGCGCCAGCCTGCGCGACGTCATCGCCACCATCGTCGAAGGCAAGGTGGTGCAGCACGCCGTCACCATTCCCGAAGGCCTGACCTCCGAACAGATCGTGGCGCGGCTCACCGACAACGACATCTTCTCGGGCTCGGTCAAGGAAATGCCGCGCGAGGGCACGCTGCTGCCGGAAACCTATAAATTCCCGCGCGGCACTGCACGCGAGCAGGTGATCCAGCGCATGCAGCAGACCCAGAAGCGGGTGCTCGCGGAAATCTGGGAACGCCGCAATCCGGACGTTCCGATCAAGTCGCCGGACGCGCTGGTCACGCTGGCCTCGATCGTCGAGAAGGAAACCGGCAAGGCCGACGAGCGCAGCCGGGTGGCCGCGGTGTTCGTCAACCGGCTGCGGCAGAAGATCAAGCTGCAGTCCGATCCGACCATCATCTACGGGCTGGTCGGCGGCAAGGGAACGCTGGGCCGGCCGATCAAGCGCTCCGAGATCACGCAGCCGTCGCCCTACAACACCTATGTGATCGAGGGCCTGCCGCCGGGCCCGATCGCCAATCCCGGGCGCGCCTCGCTGGAGGCGGCCGCCAACCCTGCGCGCACGCGCGACCTGTTCTTCGTCGCCGATGGTTCCGGCGGCCACGCCTTTACCGAAACCTACGACCAGCATCAGAAGAACGTCGCCAGGCTGCGGACGCTGGAAAAGCAGATCCAGAACGACACTGTTGAGCCGGCCGAAGACACGGCTGCCCCTGCCACCACCGGCGTGCCGGCCGACAGCAATCCGACGGCGACCACGGCAAAGCCCACGGCGCCGAAGAAGCCCGCAAAGCCGGCCCGCCAGGGCGCAGCGCAATCGACCACCACGCCGCCGGTGGTTCAGCGCTAGAACATGATCCGGAAAAGTGGGTATCGGTTTTCCGAAAAAGATCATGCTCAAACAGGATGATAGGGTGGGATGACAATTCGAAGAATAGTCATCTCACCCGCAATTCCACTTGGCGTGAAATCGTTTTAAGCTTGCGCCGTCCTCACCCTGAGTCTCGCACCTTGTTTCGGAAAGTTTTACGCGATGGCGCTATCGAGCATGACCGGTTTTGCCCGGAGCAACGGCGCCAGCGGTCCGTATACGTTCGAATGGGAACTGAAGTCGGTCAACGCCAAGGGCTTTGACCTGCGGCTGCGGCTGCCGCCCGGATGGGACGAACTCGAGGCCTTCGCCAAGAAGCGGGCCGGCGAAGTGCTGTCGCGCGGCACGGTGTACGCCAATCTGAACGTCAAGCGCGCCAACGCGGTCTCGACCATCCGCATCAATGAAGACGTGCTCAATTCGATCGTAAAGGTGGCAGGTCAGCTCGCCAGCAAGATCGACGCAGTGGCGCCGAGCATTGACGGTCTGCTCGGCATCAAGGGCGTCATCGAGCTGGTCGAACCCGAAAGCGACGAGGCCGAAGACAAGGCCGCGAAAGACGCCGCCGGCGTAGCCTTCGAGCAGGCGCTCGCCCATCTGGTCGAGATGCGCCGCCGCGAGGGCGTCACGCTTGGACATATCCTGATCCAGCGCATGGACGAGATCGAGAAGCTCGCCAGCAAGGCCGAGGCCGCGCCCGGCCGCAAGCCCGAGGCGATCAGGGCGCGGTTGGCCGAACAGGTTGCGGCGTTGCTGGAAGCCTCCGATCGTTTCGACGCCGACCGGCTCAATCAGGAAGCGATACTGATCGCAACCAAGGCGGATATCCGCGAAGAGATCGACCGTATCGCCTCCCACATAGCGCAAGCCCGCGAGATGATCGGCAAGGGCGGGCCGGTCGGGCGGCGGCTTGACTTCCTCGCCCAGGAATTCAACCGCGAAGTCAACACCTGCTGTTCGAAATCGAACGATCTGGAGTTGACCAATATCGGGCTCGAGATGAAAAACGTGGTCGAGCAGTTCCGTGAGCAGGTCCAGAATCTGGAGTGACCGATGACGGCTGGTGGTTTCGATGGGGTTGAGCGGCGCGGGCTGATGTTCGTGCTGTCCTCGCCCTCCGGCGCGGGCAAGACGACGTTGTCTCGCATGCTGGTGGCCGAGACGCCGGCGTTGCAGATGTCCGTATCTGCGACCACACGACAGAAGCGTCCGGGCGAAGTTGAAGGCAAAGATTACTATTTTGTCGATCAGGCACGGTTCGACGCTATGATTGCAAACGGCGAATTGCTCGAATTCGCAACCGTGTTCGAAAATCGTTACGGTACTCCGCGCACGCCCGTTGAAGCCGCGCTGTCGTCAGGCAAAGACGTCCTATTTGATATCGATTGGCAGGGCACGCAGCAATTGCGCAGCCGTTCGCCGAACGATGTCGTTAGCGTCTTCATCCTTCCGCCCTCAGTGGCGGCGCTTGAGCAGCGTCTGCATACGCGCGCGCAAGATTCCGAAGAAGTTATTCGAGGCCGCATGAAGAAAGCAGGCGACGAGATGAGCCATTTCGATGCCTATGACTACATTGTAGTCAATGACAACATTGGAATAGCCTTCGAAGCCGTGAAATCTATTCTTCGTGCCGAACAGCTCAAGCGCGAGAGGCAGGTTGGCCTCTCGGGGTTTGTGCAGGGCTTGCAACGCCAGCTGGAAAAATAATCGCAGCTTGCGTTATCGGTCACGTCTGCGCGCTGCGCGCCAGCCGCGCCAGCATTTCCGTCACCCGCCGCTCCGCATCGTCGGGCGCACCCGGGTCGCGTGGAACATCGCGGGGCGCGTTGGCGTGCCAGATCGGCGTGTCCTCGTCCGCAAACATCGATGGCGACGAACGCTCGGTATGGATGTCATCCCAGATCGCGCGCCGGTCACCGCGAATTTCCGGCTGCGTCGCTCGCGCACTGCCGAACCGCTGGATCAGGCTTGCGGTGATGCCCGCCAGCGCCAGCGCGCCGGCCATCACCAGGAACAGCATCTGCGTCGAGCCCGACTGTTTTTCCAGCGGGGAATTCGCCGCGGCAAGCGCGGCCGGTGTGACCGTTGGCTGCGGGGGGGGCTCGGCATCACTTTGCGGGCTTGCTGCCGGTTCGGCTGAAGCCAGGCGGGGATTGCCCGCTTGAACTCGGGTCCGAAGAATCCGGCCAACGCGACGCGACGGACGATGACGGCGCATCCGGTGCGGCGGCGCGCTGGTTGTTCTGGAAGCTTGCTGCAGCTGCGGCAGCGCTGGCTCGCGGTTCGGCGGTGACGGGATCCTGCTCGATGCGCATTTGCGACGGGATGAGTTCGGCGCGCGCATCGGCGATCGATTTGCGAACCGTCGGGCTCAGCGGCGGCGGAACGGGAATGGCTGCGGCCAAAGACGATGGGGCCTGCGATGCCGGCGAGGAAATCAACTCCTGCGGCGCGGCGCGCGCGCTCCTGTCGGACTCCTCGCGGCTGTACCAGCATTGGCGCTTGCTGGGGTGCTCGGTGCGGTAATACCAATGATGGCCCGCGGGTATCGCGCCCTTTGGACTGGACAGGCAATCGTCCGTCGTTTTGGCGCTATTCTCCGCAACGGCGGCGAAATTGGCTCCTGCCAAAATACTGGCAAAGATCGCCGAGATGAATTTCGCTGATCGGTTTGACATGTGCATCCCCGGTGATACGCAACGGTTCACGCCCACGTTCTCGTTAAAGACTTGGGTCGTAATGGGCCGCAATTCCGGAGGCGGTAGGGCTTAATTGGGGCTCGCCGGCCCCATCTGTGAGCATAGAAAACAGGCCCAAACATTATTGTTGTGACGACGTCCAGGTCCCGCTGCAGCCGTCCGATCGGCGGAAGGTTCCGGAGCCCCTGCGGCCGTAAACGCGGCCGGAGCTGGTGACGATGATGCCGTTGTAATTGCCCACCGACCGGGCGGCGCCATTGGGACTAACAGTTCCGCTGACACCCTCGCCGATAATCCTGCCGCTGGTCACGACCACTGCACCCGTGCTGGTGCCGCCGCAGCCGACTGAGTTGACGACCCACGCGCCGTCGAAACTGCCGGGCCCGCCACCACCACCGCCACCGCCACTTTTCCGCGCCGCGCGGCGCGGCTCCTCTGCTTCGGGCCTGGGCTTGCTGCGCCGCGCCGGGTTCTCGACCGACCGCGGCGCTTCACGTGTGCCCGACAGCGACTTCTCGTCGTTGCCGATGCTGCCGCCGGCGCTGCCTTGCGCGAACGCGGCGCCTGCGCCGAACGCGGCCGGCATCAACAGGGAGAACAGGCTGATCCTGATCGAGCGCTGAACGGCATTTCGCATAATGGCTTGTTTCCAAAAATTCTATTTCTGATGCCGCCCGGTGCCGTCGGCGCACACGGCATCGATAATGCGACAAGATTTGCCAGTCTTGTTGCACTCGTCAAGCGCGGCATCCTTCGCCCTTTGCACGGTATCACGCTGCATCAGCGACCAGGATCTGCCGGAGGCCGCGAAGGCACCGCAGCGCGTGCCATAAAAACTCAATTCGATCGGACATTTCCCGCCGACGCAACTCGCGCGTGCCTCGTCGACGGCGGCGCGGCGCGAAGCATGTTTCCACGATATGCCAAAATTGTTGCTGTCGGGGCCGTAGACGATTGATCCCCAGGGCCTGAGATCATCCATCTTGCGCAGCCGCGTCAGCACGCCCTCGGTAGCCTCACCGGTCGGCGTCATGTTGGTCTTTTCCTGGAACTGGCGGATCGCTACCCGCATGCCGTTCTTGCTGTCGAGCGGCTCCGGGTCGAAATTGTGCTCGTAGAGCCGGTCGCTCAATTCACGAAGCAGGATGGTATCCTTGATCGGTATCCGGTCGGGATCAGGACGCAGCGTATCGGCGAGACGCGGCTCGGGCGGCGGGATGACAGCGGCTTGCGGTGGCGAAGGCGACGCCGTTGGCGCCACGAAATAGAAGCTGCCGTCGATCGGCGAGGACGACACCCAGGGTTGCTGCGACCCGCCGGTTTCGCGCTTCACGGCGAGACCGACCTGGTTGAAGGTCTGGAAGATGTCGAGCCCCGACTGCTTGATCGTCGAGGCCAGCGCCTTGGTGTAGGGGCTGTGGCCGTCGATGCCGTCCTGCGCGACATTGCCGGGCTGCGTGGCGTAGGAGATCAGCGTGCCCTCGGGTGCGCGCATCTGGGCGAGGCCGCCGTCGGAAGCGCGCAAGCCCCGCGCGCCGAAGGGATTATTACGGCAGGCATCGAGGATCACCATGTTGAGCCGGGTGCCCGAACCTTGCATCTGGCGCAGCACCAGATTGACGTCCACCATCTGGAAATCGACGTCGGCCTCGCGCGTCGGATTGGCGCTGACCGGCACCAGGTAGTTCGAACCCGCGACCTGAACGCCGTGCCCGGCATAATAGAACAGCGCGACATCGGCGCCCTGGACCTGCCGGCCGAAACTCTGCACGGCGGAATCCATGGCCGATTTATCGAGATCGAGCTGGGCGCGGTCGCCGATCAGAGTGAAGCCGAGCCCACCCAGCGTCTCGGCCATCAGCGCCGCGTCGTTGCGGGGATTGTCGAGCCGGGTGACGTTTTGATAGGCGGAATTGCCGATCACCAGCGCAACCCGCTTCTCGGCCGCTGCAGGCGCGGTGAACGCCAGCGAAAGCATGACCGCCAGCGCCGCAAACGGCCTGATTTTACCGTCGAGAGCCCCACGCATTGCCAATGAATCCCGCCGCCATGGCCCGGAGAATACCAGCGAGCTGGCCTTGCGAAAAGCGCCAGGGCAATCTGCCGCGCGCGTCTAGATCTCGCGGTTGAATTTGGTGCAGGCCTAATCCGAGGACCCCTCGTGGATTGCGCCGCCTCAGTTCTTCAAAATGATACGTCCAACCACCTTGCCCGCCCGCAACTCGTCGATCCATTTCTGGACGTCGGCCATCGGTTCTTCCCTCATCGGCGTCGGCTTGATCTTTCCGGCGCGCGCCAGCGCCATCAACTCCCTGGCCTCGGCCAGCGTGCCCACCATAAAGCCCTCGATCGTCATGCGCTTGTAGACCCATTGCACCATCGGCAGGCTGAAATTGCCGCCCATCAGGCCGGAGACCACGATCTTGCCGCCACGCGCCACCACCGAGACCGCAAACGCCATCGATTTCTCGTTGCCGGCAAAGTCGACGATCTCGTCGAAGCCGCCCTCGGTCTCCTTGATCATGCGCTTGACCACGTCGGGCTCGGACGGATCGTAGGCCACCGCAGCGCCATTCTTCAGTGCGCTCTCTCGCGCGGCCACGCTCAGATCCGCTACCGCGATCCTCTGCGTGAACATCGCCTGCGCGAACGAAAGCCCCATCATGCCGACGCCGCCGAGCCCGATCAGCAGCAGATTGCGCTGCCGCGGACGGTCGACCAGGCGCTTGAGCGCGCCGTAGGCGGTGACGCCGGAGCACATCAGCGTGGCGGCCTGGTTGACCGGCAGCGGATCGTAATCCAGCAAATACTTTGCGTCGGGCACCAGCACGTGGCTGGCAAAGCCGCCGTCGATCGAGACGCCGAGGAAGCGCTGCTTGACGCAAAGGTTCTCGTCGCCGTTGGCGCAGTCGCGGCACTGGCCGCAGCCGATCCAGGGGAATACCGCCTGCTTCTTTCCGATCAGATCCTTCGAGACATCCGGGCCGACTTCCTCGACCAGGCCCGCGATCTCATGGCCGAGCGTGAACGGCAGCGTCATGCCGCGCGTGGTATCGAGCCGCTTGCCGCCGCCGAGATCGGCATAACCATCCTGGATATGCAGGTCGGAATGGCACAATCCGCAACGTTCGATGCGGACGAGGACTTCTGTGCCTACCGGCTTCGGCGTGTCGACAATGGTTTCGCACAACGGCGCATCGAATTTGACTAGCGATTGGCGACGCATCAGCGCCATGGCATTTTCTCCTGGGGGACGTTTGATTTTGCGTTTCGTATATCGGTCAATTCACGGGCCATGGCAACAAAGCCCGAGACCGGAATGGTCTCGGCGCGCCGGGTCGCATCGACCTCGGCGGCCGCGGCCAGCCGGGCCGGATCGGCCGAGAGCGATTTGAGGCTCTGCCGCAGCATTTTCCGGCGCTGGCCGAAGGCGGCCGCCGCGACTTGCTCGAGTGCGCGGCGCTCGCACGGCTCCGGCGCGCTGCGCGGCACCAGCCGCACCACCGATGAGGTGACCTTGGGCTGCGGCACGAAGGCCGCCGGCGATATGTCGAACAGGATCCTGGTCTCCGCGCGCCAGTTGGCGAGCACGGCCAGCCGTCCATAGGCCTCGTCATTTTCCTTCGCGACGATCCGTTCGGCGACCTCGCGCTGAAACATCAGGACCATCATGTCGTACCAGGGCGGCCAGGGCTCGATCGAGAGCCAGTCCACCAGCAATTGGGTGGCGATGTTGTAGGGCAAGTTGGCGACGATTTTTGCGTGTTCGCCGGCGAGCAGGGGACGGGGATCGAAAGCTTGCGCGTCGGCGTGCACGATCTCGAGCCGGCCCGGATAGCGTCTGGCGATGTAGTCGAGCGGTGCCAGCGCGCGCTCGTCGCGCTCGACCGCGATGACGCGCCGCGCGCCCAGCGCCAGCAATGCGCGCGTCAGCCCGCCGGGGCCGGGGCCGACCTCGATGATGGTGGCGCCTTCGAGCGGACCTGCGGCCCGCGCGATCCGTGCCGTCAGATTGAGGTCGAGCAGGAAATTCTGACCGAGCGATTTGCGTGCCGACAGGGAGTGTTCGCGGATGACGTCGCGCAGCGGCGGCAGATTGTCGATCGCGCTCATCTAGGGCTTGGCCGCGGCCATGCGCGCGGCGAGCCGCAACGCCGCGACGAGGCTCGACGGATTGGCGCGGCCGGTGCCCGCGATGTCGAAGGCGGTGCCGTGATCCGGCGAAGTCCGGATGAAGGGAAGTCCCAGCGTGACGTTGACGGCGTCCTCGAAGGCTATGGTCTTGATCGGGATCAGCGCCTGATCGTGATACATGCAGATCGCGCAGTCATAGGTTTTTCGCGCGGCCGGGTGGAACATGGTGTCCGCCGGCAGCGGCCCACGGGCCTGGATGCCTTCGCGTCGCAGGATTTCGACCGCGGGCGCCACCATTTCGATATCTTCCATCCCGAGCGAGCCGTCCTCGCCGGCATGCGGATTGAGGCCCGATACCGCAAGCCGCGGCCTGGCGAGGCCGAAGCGTGCCTTCAGATCGGCGACCGCAATACGGGCGGTCGAGACGATCAAGTCGGTTGAGAGTTGTGCCAACGCATCGCGCACCGAGAGATGGATCGTCACCGGCACTACGGCGAGCGCCGGCGACCACAACATCATCACCGGCTGCGGCGCTGCGCCGCCATTGGCCGCAAGCTCGGCGAGAAATTCGGTATGGCCGGGGTGACGGAATCCGGCGCGATACAACACGCTCTTGGCAATCGGGTTGGTGACCACCGCACTGGCCCTGCCGGACCTGACATGGTCGACGGCCTGACGGATCGAAGCCAAAGCCGCATCCGCGCTGGTCGCATCCGGCGCGCCGGGCCGCGCCGTCGCCACCTGACCGGTCGCCACGACCGGCAACGCGCTGGCAAATTGAGCGGACGCATCCTCGGGTCTGCCGTCGGCGAGCTTGATCTTCAGTCCGAGCGTTTTCGCGCGACCTTCGAAGAAATCGCGGTCGCCGAGCAGATAGAACGGCGGAAGGCCCAGTTCATTGCGCCGCGACCACGCTGTGATGGCGATGTCGGGGCCGATGCCCGCGGGCTCGCCGGATGTCAGCGCGAGGGGCTTTGCCATGCATCAACGATATTCGATCATCGCGGCTTTGCGGATTTCCTGCAGATAGGCTTTCGACTTCGCCTCGTATTTCGCGCTGTACATCTTTTCGCGGATTTCCCGTTTCTTCGGCGTATCGACGGTGGTCGGCTTCCGGTCGCACAGCGCCGCCATTTCCACGCCCTGCTTGGTGATCTCGGGCGCGGTCAAATGACCGATCGGAGTCTTGTCGAGCAGTTCGCGAAGCGGGCCGGGAAGATCGGCCGAGGTTTTTGTGACGGGCTCGCGGATCACGGCGTTCTGCATCGACTTGAAGTAGGAATTGGCCGCCTCGCAGGTCTGGACGCGTTCGCGCAGGGCCTCGGCTTCCTTTTTCCGCAATTCGATCGCGGCGGGTGCAGAACCCGGCGGGACGATCAGGACGATCGGCTGCATCTTGTATTCGAAGGCCTCGACCTGGGTTTGCTCGCCGCCTTCCTTGGCGGCGGCGGCAACATCCTTTTCGCCGACCTGGAGGCTTTCCTTGAACCGGCCGCGCACCAGACTGGTCCAGACCATGTCGGTCTTGAGACGGGCCTTCAGCGTGTCAGGCCGGATGCCATGGCCCTCCAGCGATTTTGTCAGTTGATCGACCGAGATCCGCATCCGCGAACTCATCGCTGCGTAGGATTGATCGACGTCGCTTGCGCTGGGATCGACGCCGTATTTTTTGGCTTCCCTGATCTTGACCTTTTCGTCGATCAGTTGGTCGATCACCTCCTGCCGCGGCATCTGCTTCTGGCCCGTCAGGGCGATCAGTTTGCTGCGCTGCTCGATATCGTAAGTGGTGATGGGTTCGCCGTTGACCAGCACGGCTACCGACTGCGCCTGCAGCGGAGAGCCGCCGCCTGCCAGCACGGCCAACGCCACGGCGCAGCCGGCGATCAGCGACCGCACGCGATGAGGTCCAGGCTTGATGGTTGTCATAGTCATGTCAGCCGTATCAACCAATTCGATCCGCAATGCAGGGGTACTCTCCGGCACGGCCTGGCTCTAATACTGAGCGCCGGCGCCGGACGTTGTTGTGGACGAAGTCGCAATGGTCCGCAGCCCGATCTGGAGCATGAAGGCGTGACTAAGGACCGGCGGTGTCGTGCCGGCGGAGTAGGTATAGGACGTCACATAGTTTGCGGCCAGCACGAAGCAATCGTCCACATAGCCTGCCCCGACGATGTATTGATTGATCTTGTTGGCTTCAAGATCCCAGCGCGCGGAGCCCGACACCACCCAGTTCGACGCCACCTTGACCGCGGCGCTGCCGAGCAGGCCTTCGCGTCGGGTCAGGTATCCGAGCTGCGGCTGGGCTGCATAATTGCCGTACAGCATGCTCACCGACCAGCGGTCGAACGCCGCGCGCCCCTCGGCTTCGAAGCGGTTGATATTGAGCGTTGCCTCATCGATGCGCGAGCGCACGCTGAACGTATAGGTCCGGTTCGGCGAAAAATTGACGCGGGCGACGTAGTCGGAGCGCGTATTCTGCAGGCCGGAGTCGAGGCCGGTGTTGGTCGCGTCGGCGACGGCGTACGAATTCAGGCCGAACATCTGGTAGGATTGTCCGAACAGCACATTGACGCTGCCGCCGCGGTCGAACTGCGTGGTCGCCTGCACGCCGACATTGGCGCGACCGCCACCCTCGACGCGGTCATAGCCGGAGAACTTGTCGACGGAGAACAGGTTGGAGGCGTCGAACACCAGGCTCTGTGCGTCTTCGTTGGGGAGCTTGCCGGCATAGGTTTCGTTGGGGCGGATGATGACCTGCGCGATCGGCTCGATCGTGGTGGTGCCCCACGGCTGAACGTTGATGAAGGGATAGCGATATTCGAGGCCGACGACCGGCATCACGCGCAGCGCCTGGGTGTCGCCGACCGGCAGGAAGTTCGAAACGCCCGGCTGGTTCGAAATCGAGGAATTGATGGCGTCGGCGCGGAGGATCGCGAACGGCGTCCAGATTTCACCGTAGGGGTCGGTGTATGACCGCCGCCATTGCGCCTGCGCCGTCAAGCGCGTGTAGGTATCGGGCGCGCCGCGCAGGATGCACTGCGAGGGGGTCCGCGCCAGCGGATCGGCGGACGTCGTCGTGCACAGGCTGGCCGTGTTCGCCAGTGTCGTGATCGGGTCGAAGGCAGCGTCGTTACGCGTCAGGTTGGTGAAATTGGTCTTGTAGCTGACTTCGCCGCCGAAGATCGGGCTGTTGATCACGTTGGAATAGTCGACGACCGGATAAATGACCGGAACCTGCTGCTGGTTCCCGGAGTAGCTGAGGTAGTAGATCGTGCGCGCGTCGAAGAAGCTGCGATTGCCGACGCCGGTCAGATAAAGCTGTGAGATCGCTTCCGTCGGCAGGCTGACGAACGATCCCAGCGGATCCCTGTATTGGGCCAGCCGGTAGTCCGACATGAAGAAGTAGTCGGTCAGCAGCACGCCGTCCCAGCCCCACGTCCATTTGTCGTTCAGCGCGAACTGCCCCTTGGTGTCGATGCCGCCACGGAACTGGCGATCGCCGGGCTGGCCGGCGAAGGCTTTCTGATCGAGCTGATCGATGCCGTAGGCGCGGATCTGATAGGAGCCGTCCATCAGGCGCTGGCGGAATTCGCCCTGGAACAGCACGCCCTGCCGGGTCGTGAAGCGCGGGTTGAAGGTCGCGTCATAGTCCGGCGCGATCGCCCAGTAGAACGGGGTTTCCACGCCGTAGCCGATAGGTCGTGTAGGTGCTGAAGACAGGCATCAGGAAGCCGGTCTTGCGCTTCACGGTCGGATCGGGCGTCGAGAAATACGGCAGATACGCCATTGGAACGCCGAAGAACTCGAGCTGGGCGTTCTCGAAATACAGCATCTTGTCGGTCTGGTCGTGGATGATGCGCGCGCCCTTGACCTGCCACAGCGGCGGCTTCTTCGGATCGTCCCTGCAGGGGGCGCAGGCGGTATAGACGCCGTTTTCGAACACCGTGTAATTGCCGCCGGTCCGGTCGGCGCGGGTCGCCGCCATCCGCGTCGCATCCTCGGTATCGACGCGCAGCGAATCGACGAAACCGTCACGGTAGTCGTCGCTCAGATCCATGATGTTGGCGTAGGTGACTTTGCCTTCGGCATCGGTCAGGCGGATGTTGCCCTCGGCATGAAGACGCTTGGTCTTCTGGTCGTAGATAACCTTGTCGGCCTCGACGCTGGTGCCGTTGTAGAACATCTGCACATTGCCGACCGCCGACACGCGCTGGTTGTTGTAGTCGTAGTCGACCTCGACGGCCTGCACCAGCATCTGCCCATCATTGTTGGCCGGCCGTGGCGGCGGTTTGGGCGGGCGCGGATTGTACGTGAAGCTTTGCGCGGAAGCCGGCGCCGTCCAGGCCAGACCGATCACCGCGGCGAGAGCGAAGCCGGCGAGCAGGGCGACCATGGGGGCGCTGGCGGTGGCCAAGCGGCTCCCGTAGCGGCGCACCGGGGTGCTCCGCCCGAACGCAGACGACCTCAACTGGCGGGCGGCGACAACGGCCACTACCCGTCCTCCTGGTACAGCAACGCCAAAAAACCGGTGAGGCCGCCCACGCACACGGGCAGCCACGCCGCAGCGATAGGATGCATCAACTCGGCCTTGCTCAAATCCTCAGTTACTTTCGACAGAACGTAGAGCAGAAAGCCTGCACCCACGCCACTCAAAACCATCTTTTGCACGCCGCCCATACGGAAGAAGCGAAGGCTCACGGAAGCCGCCAGCATCACCATTGCAGCCAGCAAAAACGGCTGTGCAATGAGCTTGTGGTACTGCAGCCGGTAGCCGGCAGTCGCAAAGCCCGAGCTCTCCGAAGACCGGATATAGCCGGGGAGTTGCCAAAAGGACACAGTCTCCGGCGTGGAGAAACTGTTGCGGACCTGGGCCGGCGTCAGCGTGGTCGCGAGGTGATAGGTGTCCTGGTCGATCGGCGGCTGGTCGAGGGAGTATCGTCGCACCGATTTGAACGCCCAGCGTCCTTCCTCCAGCGAAGCCTCGCGCGCTTCGATTCGCTCCTTGAACTGCAGGTCTGTATCAAACCGGAACACCGTGAGCCCGGTCAGCCGCACGCCCTGCTGCTCGCTGCGGGCGGCGTTGATGATCGACTGGCCCTCGCTGTTGATCTGGTTGAGCCAGAAACCGGCCGCGTCCTGGATGCCGCCACCGGGCGCCGAGCCGAACAGTTCCGCCTCCATCCGCTTGGAGAGTTCGCGCAAATTCGCTGAGATCGGATTGTAGGCGGTGGTCGCAACGATGCCGAGGATGATGGCGCTGGCGAGCGCCGGCGCAATGAACTGCCAGGCCGAAACGCCGGCGGCGCGGGCGACCACGAGTTCAAGCCGCCGCGACAGCGCGAGGTAGCAGGTCATCGCGCCGATCAGGACGCAGAACGGCATCAGCTTTTCGAGCAATTGCGGCACGCGGAACAGCGAGGTCTCCGCCACCGTGACCGCGGATGCCGAAACCAGGCCCGAGGTCTTGCGCACCATCTCGATGTAGTCGACCAGCACCAGCAGCACGAAGATGCTCGCAAACACGCCCACCGCCGCGATCAGGAAGCGGCCGGCAAAATATCGCCCGAGCGTGTTGGTCATCATGCTCATGCTGCGGCGGGCCGTCCGAGGAGCCGCGCGATCCGCGCATTCGATCTGTTGATGGCCTCGATCAGGGCGGCCGGCGGTTCCACCACCACGCCGCCGACAATCATCCACATGCCGACTGCGATCGACGCGAACAGCATTGAATACTGGACAAGCGCCGCCGCGGGTGTCTTCACCGTCAGGACGGAGCAGGCGAATCCTGCCATGCGCAGGCCGAACACCGCGAAAATCGAACCGCCGATCGAAAAATTGCGACTCTGGCGCGTGGTCCGCGGTGTGCCGAGAAACGCAAACGTCAGCACCGCGAAGGCGAACGGATAGACCGGCGACATGAAGCGGTCATGCAGTTCGGCGCGGAACTGTCCGCCCAATTGCTTGAAGATCGGGTCGTTTTCGTCGGGCGAAACCAGTTCCCAGATGTAGCGTTCGCGAATCCCGAGCGCGGCGTCGCGGCCTTGCGAGAATTTCGACATGTCGAAGGCATAACGGCCGAAAGCCACCAGCGCCGGGTCGCGCTTGCCGGCCTCGAACCGTTCGAGATTTCCATCCTCGAGGACGAGGTACGAGCCGGTGTCGGTCTTGAGCACCGTGCCATGGTCGGCGATGATGGTGACGCGCTCCTTCGGATCGCGGCGATCATCGACAAAGATGCCGCCGAGCACGCCGCCGGGCAGGCGGTCGCGAATCCGGATGGTCAGGTTCTGGTCGAGTTGGGCGAAGCGGCCGGGCTGCAGGATGTTGGTCAGCACGTCGGCGGTGATCTCGGCGTCCCATTGCTTGATCCGGCGCATGCCGTCGGGGGCGAGGTAGGCGCCGATAAAGGCAACCATCAGCGCCACCACGCAGGTGGCGAAGAAAAACGGGCGGAACAGCCGGTACGGCGAGAAGCCGGCGGCGTTCATCACGATGATTTCGGAGTCGGTGGCGAGCTTGTTAAGCGTATGCGAGATCGCGATCATCAGCGCGATCGGTGCGATAATCAGCACGAGTGCGGGAATCACCAGGCTGGTGATGCCGAGAAAGGTGACGATGGTCTGGCCCTGGCTCGTCATCAGGTCGATGCCGCGCAACGCCTGCGTAATCCAGATCACGCCTGTCAGGCTGACCAGGACCAGCGCAAACGACGCAAGCGTCGTGCGAAAGATATACTTGTCGATCGACCCCATCGTTACCGCACGGTCCCACTTGCGCGCCAAAACAGCGGCTTGCGACCAATCCCGGAACCGGGATCCCCATGGTCGCGCCGCCAGCCTTCCACCCGACTACTCTCTCACTACCATCCCTTTGATCCGTCAACAAAATGGCCGGGCCGTGGCACCCTTACGATATGGTTAATAAATAAGCCCATGTGGCCTTGCGGCCACGGCGGTGCTTGGCAGCGCGGTGGCTGACAGGCCATAGTGCGGCAAATCAAAGGTCCCCTCGAACTCGGACCGCCACCAAAGAGAACAATCTGAGTATCTTGGGCCGGCTCCCGGTCCCGAAAACAGCCCTGAATTCTGGAGGAATTGCCTATGTCCGGCGCCGTCAAGGTCGGCTTTGTCCCATTTTCCGCGGCGTCGCGCGGCATTCTGGTGGTGTTTTGCGACGATGCGTTGAAGTTCGGCGCGGCGAGCCAGAAAGCGTTGGGGGCAGCGGCCGATACCATCAAGCGGGCCGCGGCCGCCCACCAGTTCAAGGGCAAGAGCGCGGCGGTGCTGGATATTCCGGCGCCGAAGGGAATCAAGGCGCAGCGGCTGATCGTCGTCGGCGCTGGCAAGCCATCGGCGCTGAAGGAGAAAGATTTTCTCAAATTCGGCGGCGTCATCGCCGGCAAGCTCAATGCCGCCAGCGAAGCGGCCACCATCGTGGCGGAACTGCCAGAGGGCGCGATGCAGCCGCACCAGGCGGCCGCGGTCGCGTCGGGCTTAAGGCTGCGCGCCTACAAGTTCGACCGCTACAAGACCAGGAAGAAGGACGGCGAGAACGGCGCCTTGCGCGCCGACATTTCGATTGCGGTGGCGGACGTCGCCGCCGGGCGAAAGGCGTTTGCCCCCGAATCCCATGTCGTCGATGGCGTGATCGTCGCGCGCGAACTCGTCAACGAGCCGCCGAACGTGCTTTATCCGGTCGAATTCGCGCGCCGCGCGGGCCAGCTCAAGAAGCTCGGCGTCACTGTCGAAGTGCTCGACGTCAAGGCGATGACCAAGCTCGGCATGGGCGCGCTGCTCGGTGTCGGCCAGGGTTCGACACAGCCGAGCCGGACCGTGATCATGCGCTGGAACGGCGGCAAGAAGGGCGACCAGCCGGTGGCGTTCGTCGGCAAGGGCGTCTGCTTCGACACCGGCGGCATTTCCATCAAGGGGGCCGCCAGCATGGAGGACATGAAGGGCGACATGGGGGGCGCGGCTTGCGTCGTCGGCCTGATGCATGCGCTCGCGGCGCGCAAGGCCAAAGTCAACGCGGTCGGCGCCATCGGCCTGGTCGAGAACATGCCCGATGGCAACGCCCAGCGCCCCGGCGACATCGTCACCTCGATGTCGGGGCAGACCATCGAGATCATCAACACCGACGCCGAAGGCCGCTTGGTGCTGGCCGACGTGCTCTGGTACGTCGCCAAAAAGTTCAAGCCCAAATTTATGGTCGATCTCGCCACGTTGACGGGTGCGATCATGGTAGCCCTCGGCACCGAACATGCCGGCCTGTTCTCCAACAATGACGAGCTGTCGGAACGCTTGAGCAAAATCGGCGTCGAGACCGGGGAGAAGGTCTGGCGCATGCCGCTCGGCCCCGAATACGACAAGCAGATCGATTCGCAATTCGCCGACATGAAGAACACCGGCACGCGCAACGGCGGCTCGATTACCGCCGCCCAGTTCCTGCAGCGCTTCGTCGACGATACGCCGTGGGCGCATCTCGACATCGCCGGAACCGCGATGGGCGCGCCGAAAACCGACATCAACCAGAGCTGGGGTTCGGGCTACGGCGTTCGCCTGCTCGAGCGGCTGGTCGCGGAATATTACGAAGCGAGGTAGAAGAAGGATGACGGAAGTCCTGTTCTACCATCTGCAGAACATGTCGCTCGAAAGCGTGTTACCGCCGCTTTTGGAGAAATCGCTGGAACGCGGCTGGCGCGTGGTCGTACAGTCGACCTCGCCGGAGCGCACCGATGCTCTCGATGCGCATTTGTGGACCTACAGCGACGATTCGTTTCTGCCGCACGCCACCTGGCGCGCCGGCGATGCGCAGGATCAACCCATCATCCTGTCGATCGAGGACGGCAATCCGAACCGGGCCAATGTCCGCTTCCTGATCGACAATGCAGGCCTGCCCGCCGACAGCGACAGCTACGAGCGTCTGGTTCTGGTTTTCAACGGCGACGACGCCGACGCGCTGTCCGCCGCGCGCGAGAGCTGGACTCTTTGCAAGGCGAGGGGATTCGAGGTCACCTATTGGCAGGCGGACGAGCGCGGCCGCTGGCAGCGGAGGCAATAGCGATATCAGGCAATTAATGATAATTTGAGATTTCAGGCACTAGGCTTGCGGGCAGCCACGGTCATGCCGCAAAGTGATGTTGGGACAAGTGGTTAGAGCGTCTTTGCGCGAAGCAGGTCGCGGTCCGCGCAAAGGAAACGCGTCGAGACAGTCAAGACGAATCACTAAAGCCCTGGTTCAGCCAAGGCTTTAGGGGCAGGGGCGGGAGCCTGATCTATCGTGCACGGAACTATCGGTCGAAAGCCATTGCTGGCGTTGTTGTTGCTCGCTCCCGTCATCTCCGGGTGTGCGGGCACGGCGGATAGGCTGCAGACCGACCTGTTCTCGCGGGATGCGGACTGGTTTTCGCGTACGGGCCGGGTGTTCATTCGCAACATATCGATCGAGACGCCGCCGCTCACCCCGAACAAGCCGGTCACGCCGGATGATCTTGTCAGTGCCGATGGCGCGTGTCCGGGTATGGCGCCGCCGCCCGGTGCGGCCGACGCAAATGCGCTGGCTGACGGCGCAGCCGGCAGTCCGCCACCCTCGACGACGGGAACGGTCGCGCTGGGCCATACCGAATGCGACGTCGTGCGTGGTATCGGCGCGGCCGACAATGTCAGTTTCTCCAACAATGCCCGCGGCGACCGGGTGACCGTCATCAATTATTCGCGCGGCCAGCGCGCCGGCATCTACACTTTCACCGCGGGCCGCCTGAGTTCGATCGAGCGCGGACCCGAGTCGGTGGCGCCGCCGAAAGTCGCAAAACCGAAGCCGAAGAAAAAACCGGCGGCGACGTAAAGCGCTTTCGGTTCAGATCGGCGGCGTAGGCTCGGCAAAGCGAAGCGTGCCCACCATCCAATCGTACTCGTTTGTGAAGAACGTTTTCGGAGCACGGTTTTACGCAAGGTTTGGTTGCGATTGGCGGCGACAGAGTATCGATAACAGGACGCGTAAAGTTCCTTGAACCAGTGGCGGAGCAGGCTGAAGTTGTAGCCGGCGGCGGCGAGCGGCGCGTCGCCGCAACTCGCGGCGGATGGCTTTGGTGACACGGCGAACCTGGCCGCGGATCAAAACTTGAACCGGTCGGGATAGTTGTGGCCGCGATAGCCCTTGTCGCCCTGGATGCGGCGCGGTTCGATACCTGTGAGCTCTTCGAGATCGGCGATGACCGGACCGAGCGTGTGGCCGTCATGGGGATTGCCGTGCAGGGCCTTGACATGCAGCACGAACTGCCCGCCTTGAGGCACGTTGGCCGGCGTGGCAATCGAGACTTCTCGTAAGGTGCCCGGGCCTTGCCTTTGCCGAACAGCGGGGGCAGCGACGAGCGATCGAACGGCAGGCGCCGGAACACCACCTCGCGCAGAAATACTGAATACGGGTTCTCGACCCGACCTGTCGTACAGCGCCTCGTCAGAGAGATTGTGCATGTGCTTGAGGATGAACAGTCCGGCTATCAATCGTGGCGGCAACGGTGGCTGCCCCGGCCCGAGTTCGATAGACTGATCTGAAGCGTCCAGCCAGGAAGTCCCAATCAATCTCCGCCGCCAGACGCACCAGCGGATGGTGAAGGTTGATGATCTTCTCCAGAGATGGACGAAACAGATCGTCCTGACGATCGTCGCGCGGCCGGCTCATGGGTTCTCCCCAATAGCGAATCCTGCCGTGAAAGGAATCACGAAGCCGCCAAATCCGGAATCCCAAAACGCAAGAAAACCAAGACCTACCCACGGCTTTCTTGCAAAATCGAATGCTTGTTCACGTCAAATCGCAGCGACGCCGAATTCTTCACGGACGACGACATAAAGGCGAATCTTGGTCCCGTTGGATTCAATCGCGAACCAAGTGCCGGTCGTGAACCTGCCGCGAGCAATGTCAACAACCGTGCTCGGCGTACCCGGCTCGCACCTCGGCCGTGGACCAGAAAAATAGCCTAGGGATTTTTCTGCGGGCGCCTCTTAAGGCGCACACCTGGTCCGCCCCCATTCTCGTCGATGAACTCGACGCCGTCAGCTTCCAGGGCACGACGGACCGCGAGGTCGTTTCGCTGCTGTCATGGATGTCTCGTCATCTGTCAGCTCGGCGCGGCGGATCGTTGCGACGCTCAGTGATGAGCGGCAAAATCGCGCTTCACAACGCGGACCGCGGGCCGGTGCTCTTCTGGCGCGTTGTTGTTGCGGTTGGATTCAGTGGAAGCGAGGTCATCTTGGCGTGCCCGGCAACTGGATTCGTTTTGTACCTTCCATTCGCCGTCTCTGCGGAATGGCTGTCGCCTCATTTCCAATGGTCGCGGGTTTTGTTTCGGCACCGTCGCCATCTGCGCGATTTGCCGAGATTGCCAACGGATGTGTTTCGAGCCAGAGCCTGCGCGCGGTGTCGATCGGCTCGATGCCAGTTCTCGTCCACCAATCGACTTCCTTGCCGCCCCAGTGCAACTCCCGATGATGCCCCCGGCACAGTGGGACCGTAAATTCATCGCTGACCTTGAGACCGAGACCGCGGGATTGCGCAAACCGCAGATGGTGGGCATCGCAGGGCTGGCGTCCGCAAACAAGGCACGGCTGTTTGGCCACGAACCGCAGGTGGGTCTTGTCGCGCAGGCGACGCGCCACCGGGATTGCCAGCACGCTCTTGTCGATGCGGGAGCGGATCTCTTGGGTCGCTGCCGGCCGGTCACGTTCGGCTGGCGAGAGGTCCTCATCCGGTGTCGTGCGGGCGAGCCGAGTTTGAAACGCCAGTTTGACCTCGTCCCCATCCGCCGGCGTCAGGCTGTTTGCCTTTGGCCATGCCAGCAATGTCCACGCGTCCAGCCCGTCTTTGAGCTCCAACGCTTCCAACTCGGCGAGCAACTGGTCGCGGAGGGTTGCCGAGGCTTCACGCGACAGGATGGGGGTCGGCTTGCCATTTGGGCCCTTGGGAGCCTTCTGGAACGAGCGGAGTTCATCGGAACCGTTTCCCTTGATCGGCGGCCCGCTTTTCGGGGCTGGATCCACCGCCGGCGCATCGAGATCATCCTCCCCAGCGATCCCGACCAGGGTGAACAGGGCATAGCGCCGGGCATAGGTCAGGGCCGCGCCCATCCGATGGGGAGCCGTCTCGGTGGTCGGGCAAACCGGCCAGTCCGAGGAGACCCATTCGCCGGAGGCGTGGACCAGCGTGGTCGTCAGCCTGATCAGGCCGCTGTCCCGATCGATCGCTGTGCTTTGGACGGTAGCGATCTCATGCTGGCCCAGGCATTTGCGAACGATGTCCAGCCCCGTGGAGAGGGAGGCATAGCGAAACGTCCGCTGACCCTCGCGCGGGAACGGCGACTCGATGGTGGCGGTGAGCGACTTCTCCGGATTGACGATCTCGGCCTGGGCCTTGGCCAGCGCCGCCGCCAGCGTGCCGACCTTATTGCTGGATCGCTGCATGGCGCGGCTCCTCACTCACAATGTCAAAGCTGATCGCGCCTGATTTCGAGCGCTTGGCGCGGACGCCGTGACCTGAGGCTTCCCTGGCATCCTCCGGCACCAGGGCCTTCAACTCGGACCTCGATCGCTCGTGGTCTTGGGCCGCCTGCCGGGTCGCCTGAAACAGGCCGGCGAACTCGGCCCAGGCGTTGGAGCCGCTCATATCGACGGAGCGGACCGCCTCGATCTTTGCCCGTGGCGGCTCGACGCCAAACAGGTGAGGGGGCTCGCCGGTCTCGACGCAGCCCCAAAATTTCTTTTCTGCCGTCAGCAGCAGGTGTTGGTAGAGCGGATCGGCATGAACGGTGAGTTCGATCCATTTTCCGCCGCCTGTGATGATGGAGAGGACCGCCGATCTGGCGTTGGTGACCCACATGTTGTGCTGCAGCTGCGCCATATGCTTTTCGGCCGCCCCTTCTTCCGAAAAGGTCCAGGGCAGCATGAACTTGGCCTCAAACACCGCCCCGGTCCCCTGCACCAGGCCGTCCAGCGTTGCCGCCATCCAGGGCTTCACCGGATGAAACACCTGGCGCTGAACCGCGGTGACGAGCCCGCCGGTGTGGCGTTCGTACCAGTGCCGGTTGAGCTCTTCGGTCACGATGCCGAGCTGGACAACCAAGTTAGCCGAAAAGTCTTCCGGGTCGATTTCGCCGCGCTTTTCCCGCCACAGCCGCACCAGGGCCGCTTCATCGTCCCCCATGATAATCCGGGCGTCCGACCCGCCGATAAAACCGCGGCGGTCTCGTGTTGACAACACCATTTTGCTCTCCATTGATCGTTGGTCAATGGCGGCCAGTCCTCGACCTCCGCCATGCCCTCGCTGCGTCGAACAGTGGGGGTCCTGACGGAGCTTTGGGCGGGGCCGAAAATGATCGTGGCGTGAATGGCGGCAGTCTCGAAGAACGGCTGGCCAGGTCCTAAGCCGGGTTATGTAAAGGCTGGCCAACCGAACTTCTGCCGCGTGCGGCGAGGCCTGCGGGCGACTTCGAGATTTCGGAGCCATCCCTCCAAATGCCGGTGCCGTGCTGCGCCAGGATATGCCGAGGTCATCATGTTTCCCCTGCGGACAGGTATAGACCGCCCCACTTTCCCGATGTTCCAGCTCCAGATTGGCGAGCTGATCGTAGGCCTGTCGCAACGGCCCTTCGGCAAGACGCGCCAGATCCGACTGCAGCTCGGCAGCTTGCCTGCCGCCAAGGGAACTAGAAGGCGGCAGACGAAGCTATCTCTGAAAAACAATAAAGAATAATCCGCCGATCGGTGTCTACGACGCCACCCGAGCGGAGTATGATCGCTTTGGCGGCGTCGGCATTTCCATGGCCAGGCAATCAAAATCCCCAGCAAGGCTAGGTTAGCGGAGCACCCGCATCCATGGCTTGTTATTGCGTGCCAATGATTTGCGTTTTGGCGCCACAAGGGGGAGCAGCGCGCCGGCCTAGAGGCCCTCACGAAACGATCAGCGCCAGCGCATGGTGTGCCGGGCCTCTCCCGCATGGAGGAAATCCCGGCACCGCTGCCAGCAGGCCGGCAGGCGCGATGGCAGCCGCTGTGATCCTATCATCGTCGCGAGCCGCCTGCGCCTCGGTAAGGTGGGCATTCAAGGGTACTCCAATTGGACTACCCTCAAATTCCACTGATAACGGTGCCGCTTCTCATCGGCAGAAATTCGTGGCTAACCGATGGCATTGCGCGGCGGCTCAATGCTCCGTCGTGTCCTGCCTCTCGGCCAGCGCGATCATCTGCTCGGGCGTCGCTCACGCCGCCTTCGCTGATCTCAAGGTCGGGCGCGTCGATGTACTTCCGCATCAGGCCATCCACGCCGTCGGCAAAACACGCATCGCAGAGCGGAACGTGGGTTGTGGACCGGTTGCTCAGATGGCGACGCCGGACGCCTGGCGTTTCGTTCGCCCCATGGTCTCAAGAACAAGACCCTGTTGTCCCACAGCACTGGCGTCGAAACGGGCGTAGGCCGGACGGTTTCGATCATGGGGCGCAGCAGCAAGGTCTTCATGATCGTGTTGAATCGGGCAGAGCGGACATGCTCTGCCCGATTTCCAACCGCCGGTTTGTGCCGGAGGCAGCGCCTTCCCACCTCTACCAGCAAGAATGCCGCCACAACATAGGCGGCGCCGATGACGACTACTGTTGTCCGGGCCGCAATGTCACTGGCACGCGCGCTTGCGCTCTCGCTTCCCTCGGCGGAAGCGCCGACACGGGTCTACGCGCAGGGGTGGCTATCGGCGGCGGCGGTGTCGCTGATGTCCTACGCCGCAGGTTCTGCTCGGAGGCGTTGGCAATCGCGCGGGCCATTTGCTCCTGGCTCGCCTTGAGTTGCTCGGCGGTCCTGGCATTCTCGCGGACCATTTCTTCCTGGCTGGTCTTGAGCTGCTCGATCCCTTGCTGCACGTTTGCGAGATCACGCGCCATCGCCTGGAGCAACTGTGTCAGCTCGGGAGGGATCGTATCTTGCGGTGCCGGCTCAGCCGGAGGTGGCAATTGCGAAAGCGCACCGTCAACCACAGCCACCTGAACGGCAGGCGGGCTCTGCTGGTCGGCGAGCTTCGGTGTTCCCGCCGGCAACGGCGAAGCCGCAGCCAGTTGCGGTGCCCACCGGGAAATCATCGGCCTGGCTGTCTCGCCATAGGACTGCCAAGCGAAAGCAGCAATACAGATGCCCGCTGTCAACAGCATGCCGACGAAGCCGCGTAGCGCCAGCCTGCCATGCGATGGCCCACGATACCTGTTCGCGGACTTCTTCGGCCGGGCATCGTACTCCAGCTTGGAAAGCTGTTCGTTGACACGCGCGAGCTGTTCATCCGCGCGGGCGATCTGTGCATAAGCATTCACGAGCCGTTCATCGGCGCGCGAGACCAGCTCTATGTTTTGCGTGGACGAACCCGGATTTACATCGTGTGGATCGGTTTGCCTGGTGTTCAGCGAAGATTCCATTCGGGCGCCTCCTCCCAGTTTTGCCGTCAACTGAATGGGCGATCGTCGGATTGTAGACCACTCCCCACCGCCGTTTTGACCAAAGCAAGGCTGGAGGATGGAAAGTATAGGGCTCATTTTGGGCACTTCCAGCATCGCCTAGATGGCCTAGCTCGGGTGCGTGCGTGCATGTGGGCTCGACGACATCTTCGAGCTGCAGGACCAAGTGACTGAGAGCGTTGCCGGGGCGATCGCGCCAGCGGTGGAAAAAGCCGAGATCGAGCGCGCCAAGCGCAGGCCGACCGAGAGTATCGATGCCTATGCCCTCTATTTACGTGGTTTGGCCAGGTTTTATCAGTTTTCTCGACAAGCGAACGAAGATGCATTGCGTCTGTTCAACAGCGCGATCGAGTTCGACCCCGATTTTGCATTGCCTACGGTCGTGCGACCTCTTGCTATGTCTATGCCAAGGCCAATAGCTGGATTTCAGCTACACCGAACGAGATTGCCAAAGAATTGTCCTCCTTCGGAAAAGAGTTTCCGGACACGGCGTAACCGCGCCTAAGGGTAGCGAGCGCTCCGCGCTACTCGCCTGTGCCGACGAGGTGGGGTTATAGGCTGCTTGGTGTGAAGACCGGTGCGGCCATGAAAACGCCGAAACCCTCACCGACAATTCGCTCAAACGGGGGGAATCATCATGGCGATCGTCTTCGGTGGTTTTCGAGTTGGCTTGGTGTTGACAGGTGCGGTCACCGTGTTGATGTGGCCTCACGCGGGCGCCGCCTATACGCCCGAGCAGCGGCAGGCCTGCGCACCCGACGCGATGCGACTTTGCTTCGCTCATATTCCTGATGTCGATCGCATCAAAGCCTGCATGATCCGGAATAAGTCGCAGCTTTCGCCCGCGTGCCGCGCGTTCTTCGGGTCGGGGCCTGAAGCGAGCGCTTCGCGCTGATCTCAGCATCGCAGGCCGCCGCCGCGCAACTGGCGTTCGCTCCGGCCCCGCCGCAAGTGCAGGCGTGTTCACCTGCCACGGCCGATCGGGATGGCTCTCACAAGCCCAGCCGCGATCCTCGCAACGGAAGAATTTCATCAGGCAAACGACTCCGCACCCGCCTGCGTGAACTTCACGTACGTCCCGCTGTCGTGCAGCACGAGCCAGCCGCGCTCGATCGCCAACTTCAGGCCGGCGCTATATGCGGCCGGCGTTGCGCGCTCCCGAAACAGAAACGGGCCGTTGATCTTCTCCCGCCGTCGGCTCACCCTGGCGGGGCGGCGTTTGCCGCTGCGACCTCAGATGGCTGGTAGGGAAGTTTAAAAGCCAACGGAAACGTGGAGGAGGTCAAGCTCTCCAACTTCGATTGTTCCTCGGCCATGCGTGTTTCAATAAACTGACGTTCAAGCTCCGTTAGTTTTGTACGCAACAGCCTTCGGTAGCGGTGAATATTATTGCGGTGCGTTCGCATCTGAGCAATTTGTTCGTCGATCATCGTCGTCATCCTTTGACGGTCGTTTACAAACTTTCCTTTTTGTGAAGGGGCGAGGCCCCGAGGGAAAATTATTCACGGGCGCTAGTTTGTCAAGAACAGCGCTATGACCGCGAGAGCAGCGTCATGAGCGACCTGAGGCCGATCAGCACATAGACCAAAGCGCCAACCGTAATGGCAACCCAGATCAGCGAGGGCGTATCGGCACCTGATGCCTGGAACTTTCGACACCGCCTCACACAAATTCGGGCGTCGATCATGGGGTTCAGATTGGTTAGAAGACGCGCGTTGGTTGGGGGCCGCATTCTTCTCTCTCCCATATCGTAGACGATCATTGGCGCCCGCCCCGCGCCCGTCGCCGATGCGTCTCGCGATTGCTTGCCACTCAGGGGCAGCCTGGCGCCGATGCCAGGCATCGCGCTCACGGACCATTAAAGTGCTGTCACCGGGCAATAATACATTTCATATTTTTTAGTGGGGGATGCTGTCAGGATGGCATTTTTTGAGTGGTTGCGGATGGATTTTAGCCCAATTTCCAGTAGAACATTGGATTTTTACACCGGGTTATTTTCAAGGGGCCCCCTAAAAATGAGCACGAGGCAGGGGGCCGGGCCAGCAGTCCGGCAGGGGTCCGCCCCCACCCCTGGGGGTGCCGTGAAGGCTTCGCATAACCAGGAGAAGAGTGTTGAGGAGATTATTAATCATTTTTCCAAATGTAGACACATGACCGGCACGCAAGTAACAAGTCACAACCGCGAATCCAGCGCAGACAGGGCGGAGGCTTGCGGCTTGATTTATACCAAAAACTGGAGCGAATCTTAATGTCGAATGCGGGTGGGAATAAGGGGAAGACAGAGCGGCGGGGCAGGAAGGCCGAGTTGCGGAAGCAAGCCGGCGGACAACAAGGCCTCGAAGCGGAGCCCAGGCCGGATCAATTGCAGGACGCCCACGAACAGATCAACGAGCAGATCGGCGGCACCGGTCGCGTCGATCGATCGATTGCCGGACCAAGAACAGATCAACGAGCAGATCGGCGCACCGGTCGCGTCGATCGACATGTCTCCACTTGAAACTTCCGCGACTGATGATCCCGACCGTCCCTGCCGTATCGGTCGAGCCCGCTGGCCAGCATTGCAACGATCGCCAATGCCTATGGCGCCTACACCGGGAAATCAGTCGAACTGACCTGGTCCTTCCTGGTAAAGCTCGCGGCCGTGTGGTCGCTCGATAAGGCGTTTGAAGTTCAGACGGAATTCGCGCGGCAGGCTTCGAGACCTTTCTTGCTGAGTTGCGGAAAATTCAGGAACTCCACAGCGAAATGGCCAGGCAGAGAGTTGTGCATCTCGAAGGCTTCGTGGCCAGGATCACCCAAACCACCTTCGTGCTGCGTGCGGCTTAGGTAGAGCGGGATGCGGTGCCGCCATGTGGGGCACCGTTTCCAGCGCCCCCTCCTCCAAACGGTGTCGGCCCGCGCGACAAATCGAAGCCACTTCGCGACTTCATCGTAGATGCTATGGCACCATGTCGGCCGCGGAGGCGCCCGCATAAGCATCGGCATCACCGCCATCATCACCACGCCCTCGTTGTTCAGGCGCAGAGCAGTCCAGGAGCAGTGGCTCTTTGGCGGCTTCCAGAGCGGCATCAACGTGCCGCTGCCGTTAATCCTTCCAAGGTCGTATTCTGCCCAGCAATGGTCAGGTGCGGGACATCTTCCCGCATTACGAACCGAACTGGGCGAGTGGGTCTGTCTCGGCTTTCATCTATTCATCATGCTCTACCGACTCCCCGGCGCGCAATGCCTCGTGAAATTATTGGAGCCGGAACCGCTGCCACCATTGCCGGGTTACGGCGGTAGAAAGGCCACTGCGCGACTAGCGAGGGACCGTTTTGGCGAGGAGTTGGGGGTGATTTGCGTTATAGGGCTCATCCTAGATAATGGGTGCCGGTTCGCTCGCTACGCCCGGCTCGTTCAGCATTCAGCTTTGGGAGAACAGAGGGCGTAACCTACTCGACCGCGGGCGCAACAGCGACGGGTTGAGCGGTCGCAGCCGGGTGGGATCGAGGGCGTCGTATCGATGGTACGCGCGCCGCCCTCGGCGATCAGTTCCGCCAGGGCTTCGCCGGTCGCGGGCGCGTTGAGGATGCCCCAAACGCTATGCCCTGTGGCCACGTAGGCGCCCTCGATCTGTGGCACCTTGCCGATCAACGGCATGCCGCCCGGAGTGACCGGACGGAAGCAGGCTTGCCGAGCGATGATATTCTCCGCCTGGAACGCCGGTGACACCCTTTTACAGATCACCTTGAGGCTGATCACCTCCTTCCGATCAGGCGTCACGGCGGCCGGGTCGAGCGGAAGCGGTGCCTCGTTGGAGAAGGCCGTGACGAGAGTGTTCCCGTTAGCCCTGGGAAACACTTCAACCGTCAGGAAGCCGCCGGTCTCCTCATGATATTCGAGGAAGAGCGCATCCGCAGGGACATCGATGCCGGTGTTGTAGACAAGACTAGGACTTCTCAGTCCGAAGACGGCGGGCAGAACCATCCATTCGGCGGCCATCAGTGACCAAGGCCCCATCGCACAACGACGGCATCCGATTCATGACGCCACCGTCGACCTCAACACCCCTCACGGTCGATCCATCCGCAGTCCGACAATGCCGGTGACACGCCCGTGGCGCAATTCGGCGCCGTGCCCTTGCGCGGCGCTCATCATGGCGGCAGTGAAGGCGCGAGGGTGGAACGATTGCGGTCGTATCCGTCGTGCCGAAGCCGAGACGCGATGATTACGCCGTCGGACAGCCAAGTGAGCTTGGCCGGTGCGTGACGACGAGCGTCACGCTCGGGAACGACGAACCCGCTATAGGCGGTCATGCGGCGATACCCCCAATCGCCCGCAACCTCGTTGGGTAGCTCGGCGTGAAGTAGAAAGCTTCGTCGCGCCAGCGCATCGAGTGGGGTTCCGGCGCACCAGTCGAGAGCCAAGAAGCCGCCAGCCTTGCCGGATGCTGCTGCGGCCACTTCGGTGCGTTCCACGACGGTGACGTCCATTCCGCGGCGACTGAGGAAATAGGCGGCGCGCAGGCGCCGATCACACCGCCACCGCAGATCAGTCTCTCCACTGATGTGCGGCCCCGCCGATCCTCTGGCTGTTGCGTATTCCAAGAGGACCCCAGCCGTTTAGGACAGGCTGGCCTATCATCGATCGCGGCTTCCAAGATGCCGGTGTGGAGCAGAGCCACCAAGACAAAGCAGTCTCCTGCCCATACCGAAAACCCCTTGCGCGACCGATACGCAAAAGCACCCGCAGATATCAAAAGCGACATTTGACAGAAGTTAGGATCCCTTCGGAGCTGGGGAGGTCGGCATGAAACGCGTCGCGATTTACCTGAGGGTCAGCACCTCAAAAACAGGACACCGACAATCAGCGTCGGGAGCTCGAGGCGGTGGCGGAGCGATCAGGCTGGAAGGTCGTCCGAGTTTACGAGGATGCGGGCATAAGCGGCGCCAAGGGCCGTGATCAACGCCCAGGGCTTGATGCCATGACGAAGGCGGTGAACGCGAAAGAGTTTGACATGGTCGCGTCGTGGTCGGTGGATCGGCTCGGTCGATCGCTCACCGACCTGTTGAGCATTCTCCAGGGTCTCCACGACAAGGGAGTTGGCCTGTTCCTTCATCAGCAAGGTCTCGACACGTCGACGACCGCAGGCAAGGCGATGTTTCAAATGCTCGGCGTATTTGCTGAGTTCGAGCGAGGTATTATTCGGGAAAGGGTAAATGCTGGTCTTGCTCGCGCGCGGGCCAATGGCGTGAAATTGGGTCGACGTCGAATTGGTCCCGCGGTGGAAGCGCGCATTGTGGAACTGAGAGCCAAGGGAAACGGCATTCTCAAGATCGGCAAGACCCTCGGCATCGGTACCAGCGTCGTGCAGAGAGTTTTCAAGGAAGTGCCCTGGAAACCCAGTTCGCCCTAACCTCTGTCCGCGATGAAGGGCGAGAAACCGCGGGCCGTTGAAAGGTTTGTTAGACCGCCCATGATCGGTCTAAACGACGGTTGAAGCGGACATTGGACGGACGCTCCCGGAGGTCCGTTTTGTGTGAAGTGGCTTGCTTCAATCAATCAACTCGTCAGCGCGGGCCAGCAGCGCCTGCGGGACCGTGAGGCCCAGGGCTGGCGGCGGTCAGGTTTCGAGACCTGCGTGGAGCCGGCGGCACGATATTTTACAAAGCAGCAATGAACGTGACCTTGGTTCGCTCTTGTGTCATCTTTCGACGTTCACGTATCCGAGATCGACCGCCAGGCACGCGCGGTGCTGACGGAATGAGCAACAGGTGGAGATTTAGAATGAATTGCAGGAACGATTGACGTTGCTCGGGACACGCATCCGCAAGTACGATATCGGGGAAGATGAACTTTTGCGAGAGTTAGGCAGCCTGCAGCACGCTTTTGACGGCGTAGAACGCGAAGCAAACTACAGGGAGAAAGTTGGCGCCGCCGTCGAGTGGGGAAAATTTATTTGAACCCTGTGAAGTCTGTAAAATACAGCGGAGGGCGTGAGCAGGTCAGAGGGTTTTTGTCAAGACCTTGCCTCGGCGGCGAAGATCGCCGGAGACATCATGTAGCGCGGATCATAATGAGGGGCGAAAAGAGTGGGCTTTCGGCCCAAGTTATTCGCGTCAATTGGTCACCGATGTCCGTTGTCAAAACCGGTACTGCGCGTCGGCAGGATGTCTGCTTTGCACCCGATGCTCGGACAAGTGCAGCGGAAATCGCGGTAGCTGGACAAGTTCAGCGCCAAAACCCCGACCGCCGCATGATCGGCAAGCAGCCGACGGCATTCAGGGAGGTCGACATGGCGCAGTCTCGCGGCATTCTACTGGCATCATCGCGCTCGGCCTTCCATGAGCATGGATCCTGCGGCGGCGCAGAAGAAATATGACCCCGGCGCTACCGACAGCGAGATCAAGATCGGCAACATCATGCCCTACAGCGGCCCATTATCGGCCTACGCATTAATCGGCCGGACCCAGGATGCCTTTTTCAAGACGAACGCCGAAGGGGGCATCAACGGACGGAAGATCAACTTCATTTCCTACGACGACGCCTTCAGCCCTGCGAAGACCGTGCAGGAGGCACGCAAACTCGTGGAAGGCGATGAGGTACTACTCATTTTCCAGAGCCTCGGCACGCCGACCAACAACGCAATTCAGAAATACCTGAATGAAAAGAAAGTGGAGCTCTCCAGTCGCCACCGGCGCCACCAAGTTCGGTGATCCAAAGAACTTCCCTTGGACAATGGGCTGGCAACCGACCTACCAGACCGAGGGGAAAATCTATGCAAAATACATTCTGGAGAAACTGCCGCAGGGCAAGATCGGGATCCTCTATCAGAACGACGATTTGGGGCGCGACTATCTCAAGGGTTTCAAGGACGGCCTCGGCGCGGAGGCGACAAATCGCATGATCGTTGGCGAAATCCCCGACGGAGCCGACTGACCCGACTGTCGATCGCCAGATCGTCACGCTGAAAACGCTTGGCGCCGACATCTTTTTTAACGAGGCCTCGCCGAAATTTGCGCGCAGGCGATCAGGAAGGCAGCCGAGATTGGCTGGAAGCCCGTCCAGTTCCTTGCCAGCATCTCGAACCGGTCGGCTCCTCGTGCTCAAGCCCGCCGGGCTTGATAACGCCAAGGGAGTTCGTCTACCAACGACCCAAAGGACCCTACCGATCCAACCTGGAAGGACGATCCCGCGATCAAGGAATGGGCCGCCTTCATGGACAAATATTTCCCCGAAGGAGTTCCTCGGGCCACCTTGAGGTTGATGACCAGTTTCCAAAGACTTTCCTGAAAAAAAGGGTATCTCGCCGGATTGCCTCCGCTGAAAATCTCGACAATCTGTGCAGCGACGCGGCGTGAACCTGTTTTGAGATCGAATGCGTAGGCCATAAGCGCCGCCGCATCGACTGAGTCTGCGTACCAGCTGATAGCGGGAAGACGATACTCCCGTGCCAGTTGACCTGCGAGTACGCGATAGGTGTACTGCACTCCTGACGCGATGATCGCAACTCCATCGACCTGATCGCGCGTCATTCGACCGAAAGCTCGCCTGTACTCCGCCTCGTCAACAGGAGCTTGCAAGAGTTCGGATCGACAGGTCACCCCAAAAAGACTTTTGCAACACTATCTGCCATAACCGGACCTGTGCGCCGCATCAAAGGTAGACGCCAGAAAGAAGGTGATGATGCAACACGTCGATTGAATGGCGAGGATGATCTAGATCAAGCGCGCAAAGCTTCCGCGCGCGAGGCTTCGAAAAAGTGCACATCTTCGCGGCCGAATCGGGGCTGGACAATCCTCCGAGTTGCGCAAGTCTGCGCTGGGACCCACTCCGGACATTCGCTGGCAAAAGGGCAATTCGATGAACGATGACGAGGAGACAAGCAGCGCTCCGCGGCGGACGCCGAACTTGAACGCGAAATCCGCCAAGGGCGAAAGTTCACTGCAAGAGAGGCCATGGGGCGAATGCTTGGTCCGGGCGCGATGAAAGGCGGTTCCGCGGTCGTCAGAGGGCAACAGGCCGAGACCGAGATCGGGACATGGCAGAAGCAACCTCACGGATTCGACGGGAGCATTGGCAGGCGTCTTGCACCGTCGGCTCAAGGAAAGCCAGCTGCTGCTAAACACCTCTGATCAGCCGCTCGTTGCTTTGGCAGACGACCGCCAAGCGGGTTCTCCGCCTCGGATCATCACCTGAAAGAACTTGTCCGCGAAGCCGATGTGGAATGGGGACGAAGGATGGACGAGCGGCCCCATTTCTTTTAATAGAGAAGGTTCGATCACCGCACCCAGACGACCCCTATACGGAACGATTCCGTTCGCACGGCATTGCGCGAAGTCTTGACCAAGATTTCCGAGGCGACAGGTGGGGAGGGTCCGCTTTCCACCCCATCTCGACCCAAATCGGACCTCGCCTGAGGTCTGAAAAGGGTCAAACTCGCGTCCCTGCGGCGGGATGTCCGCTTCGCCTACCGGCGCGGGTCCATCCACGGGCCCGCAATTAGGTGTATTAAGGAGGCTGGAGGTCAGCGCCATGGCTGCGTCGGGGCAGGACCGCATCGAACGCCGGCTTGCTGCCATACTGGCGGCCGATGTGGCTGGCTACAGCCGGCTCACCTGTGTGGACGAAGAGGGCACGCACGTCCAGCTTCAGGCCCATCTGCGCGCTCTTATCGATCCCGAAGGTTGCCGAACACCGTGGCCGGGTCGTCAAGAACACCGGGGACTGGTATGTTGGCCGAGTTCAGCAGCGTAGTGGACGCAGTGCGCTGCGCTCTTCATGTCCAGCGCGGGATGGCCGAGCGCAATGCCGGGCAGCAGATGAGAAGCGCATCGAGTTCCGCATGGGCATCAATGTCGGCGAACATCATCCATCCATCGAGGCGCCGGCACCACCTTCGTGATGGCCTGAATGTGGCAGCGCGTCTGGAGGGATTGGCAAAGCCCGGTGGAATTTGCATCTTGATGATGCGCACCGGCAGGTTCGGGGCAAGTTCGATGTCACCTTCGAGGATGTAGGTGAACGGCAACTCAAGAACATCGCGCGGCCAGTGCGGGTCTTCCAAGTCGCTCTTGATGGTGCACGACTTGCCTAGCCAATCTGGCCGCACAATGCGGCGTCGGCTGTGCGTCGCGCCGGGTGGAGCGCGCGCGTCACGGCGATCGGAGCTGCAGTCGTGCTGATCGCCGGCGCTGTGTACTTTGGGCGCGCGCCCATACAGCTGCCGGACCAGCCGGTGAGCCCTCCGAGCGCTTCTCCATTGTCGTGCTACCCTTTGTCAACCTATCCGGCGATACAAATCAGGATTATCTGGCTGACGTCATAAGCGACGAGCTCACCACCGGGCTCTCGCATTTTCGGACAGTTTCGTCATCTCCCGATTCAACCGCTTTCACTTACAAGGGCAAGCCAATCAACGTGCAACAGATCGGCAAGGAGCTCGGTGTGCGCTATGCGCTGGAAGGCAGCGTGCAGCCGAGCGGTGACCGGCTGCGTGTGAATGCCCAGCTCATCGATACTGAGAGCAATGCGCATCTCTGTAGCTGACCGGTTTGACGAGAACCGTTCCGACCTCTTGCAGGTGCAAGATGCCATTGTTCACCGCATCGCGTTTGCGATCGGCACCAAACGCTTTATCAAGACACATCTCGCCGGGCACTAACTCGCGCTGGCAATCCCAATGCGGAAGACCTTGCTTTCCGCTGCACCGCGGCGCTTATGCGAACGGCTTGGACGGCGGAACGCGATTCCGCCTTCCGCCTCGCGAGCAAACGTTGTCGCAGATCGACCCTCAGAATGTTCCGGCTTTAACCTGTCATACAAGTTCACCCAACGCGTTGCCTTTTTTGCGAATCCCGATGCGAAAGCTGATCTTCGCCGCGCGGACGAACTTGCCTCCCTAGCCGATAAAGATCGATCCGGTTACCACACGGCTCACGCGGCCAAAGGCGATGTGCTAGCGACAGCGGGGCGCTATCGGGAAGCAATTGATT
>CAWGSN010000024.1:0-30297 GCA_963825225.1 uncultured Alphaproteobacteria bacterium | reverse complement strand
TGCCCCGACCTGCGGCGGTTCTCGTGAGCGACGGGACGGCGAAAGTGATTCGTCAGCGCGAGACGATCGAAGATCTCCTGCGTCTCGAGGCGACCTGAATCGTTCGCGCAAGACGGCCATATTGCGCTCGACCTCGCGAAGCGCCCGGCGGTTGACAATCTTCTACGCCGCGCCGATCAGCCAGAAGGGTGCGACGATTCCGACGAGCAGGAACCACAGTGCGATGTCGGTTGGCTCCTCTCTGGCCTCGTCGTCGCGGCTCTTAGCATGCGAGACACTGACGGACGTGTCCGCCGCCTGGGTCGCACGCGCGGTCGAGGACAACGAAGCGGAATTCCTGCTCGCGCTCGGACGCGCGGCAGCAGGTCGCGAGCGCGATGACGCGGAGATCACATGGGTAATCGGCGGGTCGCCGATCGCGACCGCGACAACTGCGTCGCTGCGAGCCGATCTCGAACCCGAGCGCGCAGACGCCGCGATAACCGAGTCGCAGAATCTGATGCGCACGAGCGGAGTCGCGGTCGTGGGGCACGTCGGGCCGTCGATGCGTCCAACGTACCTCGGAACCCGCCTCGAAGCGCACGGCTTCGAGGGCGGCCCGGAGCCCGCATGGCCGTACGTCCGGGCGCTCCCGGACGTCGAGGCGTCGACGGGCGTCCAAGATCGCGCGTCGTGACCGACACCGGTCTCGGCTGCCGGCGACCAGCAGGTGCTCTCGCTCGGCTTCGGTGAAGGACCCCCGGAGGCGGCGTGGGTACGCGAGATGTATGCACGCATCGGCGTTGGTGACGACGTGCCTTGGCGGCACTACGTCGGCCTAGCCGGCGACGACCCGGTGGCGTGCGCCTCAGTGTTCCTCGCGGCGGGCGTGGCGGGCCTCTATTTTGTCTGCACCGTGCCGGACGCCCGCCGCCACGGAATCGGCGCGGCGATCAGCCGCGAGACGAGGATACCCGCATGGGAACGATGGTTCTTCTCGACTTGATGGGCGGCGTGGCGTTGCTGCTGTGGGGCCTGCACATGGTCCACAGCGGAATTCCTGCGCGCGTTCGGCCCTGACCTGCGCTCGCTGCTGGCTAAAGGCCTGAGCAACCGCTTTACCGCCTTTGCGGCCGGCCTCGGCCTGACGGCGCTGCTCCAGAGCAGCACCGCGACGGCGCTGATCACCAGCTCCTTCACGTCGAAAGGCCTGGTCAGCTTGGTGCAGTCCTGTTCATCATCGGCCTGGTGGCCTTCCGCAGCGGGCCGCGCTCGCGCATCAAGGACGTCGGCCGGGTCTCGATCGGGCTCGGGTTGATTCTGCTGGCGCTGCATATCCTGCTCGACACGCTGGCGCCGGCCGAGAACGCGCCGGGCGCGCGCGTGTTCATGAACGCGATCACCGGCGATCCCGTGCTCTGCATCATCTTCGCGGCCGTGGTGACCTGGGTTGTGCATTCCAGCGTCGCCAGCGTGCTTTTGGTGATGTCACTGGCCTACGCGCATTTCATTTCGCCCACAGCCGCACTGGCGCTGGTGCTCGGCGCCAATCTCGGCAGCGCGATCAATCCGATCTTCGAAGGCGCCCGCCGCGACGATCCGGCCAGCTATCGCCTGCCGCTCGGCAATCTCGTCAATCGCCTCGCCGGTATCTTGCTGGTGGTGCCATTCCTCAACCCGATCTCCGATTTGTTGCACTCATGGCAGCCGGACCCCGCCAAGGCGACGGCCCAATTCCACATCGCGTTCAACGTCGCGACCGCCATTGTCTTCATCGGCCTGCTCGACGGCTTGGCACGGTTGCTGAAGAAGCTGCTGCCAACGCGCGTCCAGGAGACCGATCCGTTGCGACCGCGCTATCTCGACGAGAGCGCGCTGGAGACGCCGTCGCTGGCTCTGGCGGATGCTGCGCGCGAGACGTTGCACATGGGCGACCACGTCGAGGTCATGCTGCGCAAGGTGATGGCGGCGATGATGACCAACGATCGCGCGCTGGTCGATCAGGTCTCGCAGATGGACAACAGCGTCGACAGCCTCGATGAGGCGATCAAGCTCTATGTCACAAAACTCACCCGGGGCAGCCTCGACGAGCGCGAGGGACAGCGGGCGATGGAGATCGTCTCCTTTGCCATCAACCTCGAGCATATCGGCGATATCATCGACAAGAATCTGAGCGAACTCGCGACCAAGAAGATCAAGCGCCGGTTCCAGTTCTCGCCGGAAGGCGCCGAAGAACTCTCTGCCTTCCACAAACGCACGATGGATTCGCTGCGGATGGCGTTCGGCGTATTCATGTCGGGAGACGTCAACGAGGCACGCAAGCTGCTGGCCGAGAAAGCCGCATTGCGCAACACCGAGCTTGCCGCCACCGAACGGCATCTGGACCGGCTGCGCGCGGGCCGTCCCGAGAGCATCGAGACCACCTCGCTCCATCTCGACGTGCTGCGTGACCTCAGGCGGATTCACTCCCACATCTGTTCGGTCGCCTATCCCGTGCTCGATGCCGCCGGCGAACTGGCCGCCTATCGCTCGACCGAACACGATTTGGCCGTGCTCCCCAACGGCGTGGCGCCCTCCACGCCGCGGTAATCAATCGCCGGCGACGGCTGCGCCTCAGCCCCATCCGCGTATATCGACGAACCTGCCGGCGATCGCAGCCGCCGCGGCCATGGCTGGCGAGACCAGATGGGTCTGGCCCTTATAGCCCTGACGGCCCTCGAAATTGCGGTTCGAGGTCGAGGCGCAGCGCTCGCCGGGCTTGAGCTTGTCGGGATTCATTGCAAGGCACATCGAGCAACCAGGTTCGCGCCAGTCGAAGCCGGCCCTGATGAAGATGTCGTGAAGACCTTCGGCCTCGGCCTGTTGCTTTACCAGGCCAGAGCCGGGAACGATCATCGCACTGACACTGGCGTTGACGGTCCTGCCATTCGCCATGCGCGCGACTTCGCGCAGGTCCTCGATACGCGCGTTGGCGCAGGAGCCGATGAATACCCGGTCGAGCTTGAGATCGACGATCCTTTCGCCGCCCTCCAGCCCCATATAGGCCAGCGAGCGCGCCGCGGCAGCACGCCTGCCTTCATCGGCGATCTCAGCCGGTCTTGGAATGCGGCCGGTGATCGAGGTCACCTGCTCCGGATTGGTGCCCCAGGTGACGAGCGGCGGAAGCGCTGTTACATCAAGCCGTACCTCGCGGTCGAATTCGGCCTCCGCATCCGAATGCAGCGTTTCCCAATAGCGCATGGCCTCGTCCCACATCTTGCCTTTCGGGGATTTCGGCCGGCCCTTCAGATATTCGAACGTGGTTTCGTCTGGCGCGATGATGCCGGTGCGCGCGCCGGCCTCGACCGACATGTTGCAGACCGTCATGCGGCCTTCCATCGACAGCGCACGGATCGCTTCGCCCGAAAATTCCAGCGCATGGCCGATGCCGCCGGCGGCGCCAATCTCGCCGATGATGGCGAGGATGATATCCTTGGCGGTGACGTCAGAAGGCAGTTTGCCATCGACGACCACGCGCATGTTGTTCGCCTTGCGCTGGATCAGCGTCTGGGTGGCGAGCACATGCTCGACCTCGGTCGTACCGATGCCGTAGGCCAGCGCGCCGAAGGCGCCGTGGGTCGTGGTGTGGCTGTCGCCACAAACGATCATCGTGCCGGGCAGCGTAAAGCCCTGCTCGGGGCCGACGACGTGGCAGATACCCTGCCGCCTGTCGAATTCGCCGAAATATTCGAGGCCGAACAGCGCCGCATTCTCGGCAAAATAGGCGATCTGCGCCGCGCTCCCGGGGTCCGGGTTGGGTTTGCCGCGGTCAGAGGTCGGCACGTTGTGATCGACCACCAGGAGCGTCTTGCCGGGGGCTTTGACCTGGCGTCCGGCGCGCCGCAGGCTGGTGAAGGCCTGCGGGCTGTCGACTTCGTGTACGAGGTGCCGGTCGACATAGAGCAGGCAGGTGCCGTCCGCAGCCTCCTCGACCAGATGGTCGCGCCAGATCTTGTCATAGAGGGTATTGCGCATCCTGCCCCTCGCGCGTGAGTTGAAACTTGCGCCGTGTTTTCGTCAGCAGGTCGCGGCCGGCTTCGGTGGCTTCGATCGAGAGCTCGCCATCGATGCGACAACGCTGCACCAGCTCCTGATCGATGGCGTCCTCCCAGATGGTCAGGCGGGGACAGCTTGTCTTCCACACGTCCATAACGTCGGTGTAGCGTCGCGGGCTGGCCGCGATCCACTCCACGAAATCAAGCACCAGGGCGTCGGGACTGTGAGTCATGCCCTGACGATAGCAATCCTTGGACGGCATATCCAATATATGGGATAAGTCCAATCCATATATTTTGGATATGATATGTCGATGGACCTTCGCCTACTCCGCTACTTTGTCGTCGTCGCCGAAGAACTGAACGTCACCCGAGCCGCGGCGCGGCTTGGCATTCAGCAGGCCCCGCTCAGCCAGCAGATCAAGCAGTTTGAACGGGCACTCGGCGCCCAACTGTTCCGGCGCAAGCCGCGTGGCGTCGAACTGACGGAAGCAGGCCTGGCCCTGCGCAACGAGGCGGCGTCGATATTTGCGAGCGTCGAGCGGGCCGTCGATACCGTCGTTCGCGTGTCGCGCGGCGAGCAAGGCGAGATCCGCATCGGACTGACGACCTCCGCCTGCTTTCACCCATTTCCGCCGCAGGCGATCCGATCGTTTCGGCGCGCCAATCCACAGGTGAAGATCCAGTTCGAGCAAAACAGCACGCCCGGGCTGATCGGGGCTCTGCAGGCCGGCCGCGTCGACGTCGCGTTCATCCGCACCGCAATCGGCCAGCCCGCCGGCGTCAGGGTGTTGCCGCTGATCGAAGAGCCGATGGTCGTGGCGCTTCCGGCCGGCCATCCGCTCGCAAGCCGCAAGAACGGTCGCGGGCTCACGCTCAAATCGCTCGCACATGAAAGGTTCATCGGCTATCCGCGCGCCGCCGGCGCCGGTCTCTACGATTCAGTAATTGCGGCCTGCATCGCCAGCGGCTTCAGTCCGGATATCGCCCATGAAGCGCCCCAGATCGTGACGACCTTGAACCTGGTGGCGGCGGGCATGGGTATTTCCGTGGTGCCTTCCTCGATGCAGCGGCTGCAGCTCGATGCGGTCGTCTACCGCCCGATGTCCGGTCCGCACAATCCAAAAGGCCAGCTCAACCTGGCCGTCCGCGACGATGCGCCGGCGTCGCCCGCCAGCGCATTTCTGGCGTTGGTGCAGAAAGATGCGGGCTCGGTCCGCAGCACCTAATCGCTGGCGGACGACTGCCTTCCATTGACGATGATGAAATAGAGATTGCGTATGTAGACCAGCAATCCCAGCGCCTGGCCGGCAATGAAAACCGGGTCGCGGCGATACAGCGCATAAATCAGCAGCAGCACGCCGCCGCCGATCGAGAAGAACCAGAACGCCACCGGGATCACGCTCTTGCGTGCACGTTCGGAGGCGATCCACTGCACCACGAAGCGCATGGTAAAGAAACCCTGCGCAATGAAACCCAATATTACCCAGCCATCGAATTTGATGACGAAGACGTCGTGCAAATAATTCAGCAGGTCAGTCATCGGGCGTCACCTCGGTCGCGATGGGCGTCGGCTTCTTGCGGCGGATCAGCCACCAAACGCCGGCCAGATCCATGATCCCGATCCATAGCCGGTCAAAGAAGCCGTAATTTGACACGCCGGAATGGCGCGGGCGGTCGATCACTTCGACATAGGCGATGTCAAAACCCTCGCGACGCACTAGCGCCGGCAGGAAACGATGCAACCCGTCGAAATACGGCATCGACAGGAATAACTCGCGAGGAAACGCCTTCAGCCCGCAGCCGGTGTCGCGGGTACCGTCGCGCAGGATGGCGCTGCGCACCGAATTGGCGATCCGCGACTGCATTTTTTTGAAACCGGTATCCTTGCGTCCGACCCGCTGGCCGGCCACCAGACCAATACGGCCGCCGCCGTTCTCGAACGCCGCAATCAGGTCCGGCAAAAAGGCCGGATTGTTTTGCCCGTCACCGTCGAGTGTCGCCACGATCGTGCCACGCGCCGCCCGGACGCCGCTGCGCACCGCCGCCGATTGCCCCGACGATTTATCATGCCCAATCTGCCGGAGATTGCCGTACTGCTGCATCAGCTCGGTCAGCCGCTCGGCGGTGGCGTCGGTCGAGCCATCGTTGATAAAGATGATTTCGTAGGCCCAGCGGCCGTCGAGCGCACGTGTGATCTCCGCAATCAAAGGCGCGACGTTATCCGCCTCGTTGCGCACGGGCACGACGATGGAAACGGCCACCGAGGTTTTGTCGGAAGAAGGCAAATCGACGCTCATCGGTTGGTTGGACTTGAATGACTTGGCCGCTTCTTATGGGGCGAATGCGCCCCGGGCAACCCTTTTGAGACGTCCCGAGGAGGGTCCAACCAGTGGCACGATGGTGCCGTCGTGGTGGATCGCAAACCCGAGCCGTCGGGCCGCGAACCAGTAGCGCACGAACATCGCACCGATCACGCCGACCAGCGCGCCAGCGACCACGTCGCTTGGATGATGGGCCAGCAGCACCAGGCGGGTCGCCAGGATGATGAGAGCATAGACGATCATCGCGGGCCGCGCCTTCGGCCACACCACTGAGACGGCGAAGGCCAGCGCGAACGCCGTGGTCGCATGACCGGAGGGAAAGCTGGAATAGGCCGGCGTTCCCGCGAAGTGCGAGAAGTTGAAGACATTGGCGTCGCCGCCGACAAACGGACGGCCGCGGCCGACTGACCATTTGATCGCTTCGCCAATCAGCACGGGCACCAGCACCGCGAAGAACAGGAACTGCAAACGCGTGCCCAGACCAAGCAACAGGGATCGCTGAATTCCCCGCACCGCCGGTGAAATAACTGCAACGGCCGCCAGCAGCACCGCCAATGCGCTCAGCAAATAGGCATCCTTGCCAAAATCGGTGAGAATGCGAATCCACCAAAGGCTGGGCGAGCCCCGCGGCGGCATCTGGCCGATTTCCCATGCATCGAGTGCGTACATCAACGCGATGATCGCAACACCAGTGACGGCCGAAAGCAAAAGAATGTGACGCGCGGCGCGGCGCGCCGCTTCGGCCCGCCGCGAATGCGATGGCGCGCGCACGAGCTGGGTCAGCGACCGCCACGCGAGTGCAACAAAACGCGAGGCATAGTTTTGGGATTCGGCGATCGCGGTCGGCACGGACATCTTACTCGGTGCCTTCGGAGCGGAAGATCGCGATTGAGATCGCCCTGCCTTGCGAGATGTTATACCCCTCGATACGCGTGGCCACGTTGTAGCGTAGTCCAATCGCTTCGGCGCGCTGGACAAAAACACGCTCCGATCGTGATTCCACCAGCGCAAAGCGGCAACTGCCCTGCCCCAGAAAATCCGCGGCGCCCGATCCGTCAGTCAGCAGCGTGCCGGTACCCGTCATGAACACGAGACTCGGCTCGTGGAAGCCGGCAGCGGCAGCCTTTGGCCCGACACAGACGACGTTACGGAGCGCGCGTGCGACCTCGGCGCTTGGAAACAGCGTCGTCAGCGACGGCATCACAATGCCGTAGACGCCGACGGCCAGAAACATCGCCGCAATCACCGCGTTCAGCAGCGAACGCTCGGCGCGACTTTCCTCGAATAGCCACCAGGCGATCAGACCGAAGATCATCGCCGCCGCTAGGAGCGGCCATGCCGGAAATACCGGCTGATGCGTCAACTTGATTGCGCCGACGATCGCGATCACGGCCGCACCCGCCGGGATCGCAAACCACCAAGCAGCGCCGCGGATCAGCCAGGATCGCGACAGCACGCGGCGCTCCATCGCGCCGACCGTCAGGATGGCGATGGCCGGATAGAGCGGCATCACATAGTGCGGCAGCTTGGTCAGCACGAGTTCGAACACAATCCATGACGGGATCAACCATGCCAGTAGATATTGGGCGCCGGGCTCGCGCCGGGCCCGCCACACAGCGGGCGCTGCCATCCCTGCGAGCGGCGCGCCGGGCCAGAACGTGACCCAGAACAGCAGGAGATACAGGCCCGGCGGTGCGCCATGGGATTCCTGCGCGGCGAACTTGCTCAGCATGTCGCCGCCGAGCGAATTGGCGAAGAACGCATCACCAGCGCGCCAGAAGATTGCGACGAACCACGGCAGCACCAGGACCAGAGTCCACATCAGGCCCCACACCGGGCGGAGGCGCCAGAGCCAGACCGCCGACCGGTCGAGGATCGCGAGCGAGAGGATGGTCAACCCGACGAACATGAGGATCAGCGGACCCTTGAGCAGGATGCCGCCGGCGAGCGCCGTCCAGAAAATCCCGGGCGACATCCAGGGCGGATGCGCCGGGTCTTCGCCACGCTGCCAGGACAGGTACAGCCGCGCCATCGCCCCCATCGCGGCGGTGACGGTGAGCAACAACATCGCGTCGGTTTTTGCGAGCCGCGCTTCGGCACCAAGCACGACACAACTGCACATCATCAGCGCGGCCAGCGCCGCGCCGCCCCGCGTCACGAAGGCAAGTGCCGTCCAGTAGGTCAGCAGCACCGCGCCGATGGCGCCGACGAGGGAGGGAATGCGATACAGCCAAATACGTAGCTGCGCCCGCGGCACTCCGAGCGTGGAGGCGGTTTCGACGACGGCGGCCTGCAGCCAATAGACGCCGACCGGTTTCTTGTATCGGACGTCGTCCTGAAAACGGATGTCGACGAAATCGCCGGTTTCGACCATCTGCTTGGTCGCCTGCGCAAACCGTGCCTCATCCCGATCGATCGCCGGAATGGTGAAAAAACCGGGCAGGAAAAATATCATTCCGCACAGCGTCAAAAAGACCATCGCGCGAAAATGGGAGGCTGTGGCGACGTCGAACGCAGCGAGCAGCCTGCGGCTGGAATTCGCTGGTTTCACAGACTGTTGGCCTGCTCCAAATCGCCGGGGTTGGACGGTTTCAACCATCTTGTTCGCTTACGATGAAACCGCACTGCAAACAACACCACAGTTCCACCTATCCAGCGCCCTCCAGCGACCTTGTCGCGCCCCCGGGGAAGCCTTAATAGAGCCCCGGATAGATCCCCGGGACACCACCGCCCGATACCATGTTCAAAAATGGCGCTTAGAGATGGCAATCGCTGACTACATCAGCCGCAAGCGTGCGCGGCGCATCGCGATCGCCCTGATCATACTCGTTCCCGCGCTTTATTTTGCGCCTTACGTCACGCTGTTCTTTGTGGCCTGCGGGGCGCTCGACATCAGCCGCCATTTCAAGGTCACGCCCGAGATGGCCGAGAAATATTTCCTCGGCAACGGCATTCCGACCTGGTTGTTGTCGCCCGTCAACCTGCTCGCCGACATGCTGTCGGCGCGAAACCTCGGCATGTATCGGCTCGAGGACCTGCCGGCGGAGCACCGCGCCGAGATCGAAGCTTGCGTGAAGGCTTTCATCGACAATGGCGATTTGATCAAGGCCCGCGTCGCCGAGGTGCTTGGCGACAAGAAACGCGGCATGCTGACGTTCAAATGGTTTGCGAAACAACAGGACATCACCGTGCGGATTCCGGCCTTCGAGCAGGAATATCGCTACATCAAGACCATCGCGGTATCGGTATTCAACACCCGCGAAAAAACCTCGTGGCATTTCGGTCCGCTGCGGCTGACGTTCCGCGTGCTCTATAACCTTGATCCGATCGACAGCGACGACGTATATATCGATGTCGATGACAAGCGGCACCTCTGGAAGCAGCAGCCGCTGTTCGTGTTCGACGACACGCTGTTTCACCGCTCGGTGAACGATGTCGACCAGGCGCGCTACTGCCTGTTCATGGATATCGTGCGGCCGAACCATTTGCAGCCGGTGTTCGAGGCGGCTATTGCGGGTGCAGCGCTGATCGCGTCCTCGTTCAAGACGATCTTCTACAAGAACTGGTCGTTCATCCGCTGAGCCGCCGGCAAGTTCACTGCACCCTGATCACCACGGTATCGGTCGCCCCCGTCGCATCGATGACCGTCAAGCGCGCAAAGCCCGGCCCGGGCGGGTCGACCAGGCGCTGACGTCGGCTGTCGATCTCGCCGACCGAGATACCGTTGATCAGCATGGTGAGCGGCAGCACGCCGCCGGCGACCTTGACCGGCATCGCCGAGAACTGCCCGTTGTTCGAACGATCGACATCGATCCGCGAACCATTCAGCGGGAACTGGATGTGCGGCGCCTGATCACCGCCGGTACGGACCAGTTCGCCGACGGGACGGAAGCGCCGCAACGGCAGCGGCAGTTTGGCGTTGCTTGCGAGCAGCGCGCCCTTGGGCGCCTTCGGCAGCGCTGCCGGGATTTTGCCGGTACGGGCGAAGGCGTCGAACAGGATCGGCGCGGCGACGGTGCGGCCGACCAGGCCGGCCACCGGCGCACCATCGGGACGACCGACCCAGACCCCGATGGTGGTGCGGCCGTCGAAGCCGATCGACCAGGCGTCGCGGTAGCCGTAGCTGGTGCCGGTCTTGAACGCTAGTCTGTTGTGCACGCCGTTTTCCGGCGGCGGCGTGCCGATCAGGACGTTGCCGACCTGCCAGGCCGCCGCCTGATCCATCAGCCGCAAGGGTTCGCGCTCGTCTTTCGCGAACATGATCTCGCGCAGCGGTTTTGCGGTGCCGAGCCGCGCCAGCCCGGCATAGAGCTGTGCCAGATCCTGCAAGCTGACGCCGACGCCGCCGAGGCCCATGGCAAGGCCCGGCGCTTCGTCCTTCGGCAACACCAGATTGCCGCCGGCCTGTTTCAGCCGCGACGACAGCCGGCTGGCGCCGACGCGGTCGAGCAGCGCGATCGCCGGCACGTTCAACGACAGTTGCAGCGCCTTGCGTACCGGCACCGTGCCTTGAAAGGTCATGTCGAAGTTTTCCGGCGCGTAAGAGCCGAAGCGGATCGGACGATCGTCGATCAGGCTTTCGGGATGCACAAATCCGTCTTCAAAGGCGAGACCATAGATGAACGGTTTTAGCGTCGAGCCCGGCGAACGCACGGCGCGGGTCATGTCGACTTGTCCGGCGCGGCGTTCATCGAAATAATCTGATGACCCGACCCGCGCCAGCACGTCGCCGCTCTCATTATCGACCGCGATCATGGCGACCGAAATGTTCGGCCCCTGTGCAACCGCGCGGTCACGCGCGAGCGCTTCCAGGGTTTTTTGCAACGCCGAATCCAGCGTCAGCTTGATGACCGGCGTATCTTTCAGCGTCGCCATCGCCGAGTCAGACGAATGCGGCGCCAGGATCGGCATCGGCTTGCGCAGCCGCGGCACCGCGACCGCCCTGGCCTGAACCGCGTCCTCTTCGGATACGCGATGTTCTTCGACCATGCGCTCGAGCACTCGGTCGCGCGCGGCGCGCGCGGCATCGGGATAGCGGTCGAGGCGGCGTGTCTCCGGCGATTGCGGCAGCGCCACCAACAGCGCCAATTCCGCCAGCGACAGCCGCTTAGGCTCCTTGCCGAAATAGGCGATCGAGGCGGCGCGGACGCCTTCGAGATTTCCGCCGAACGGCGCCAGCGCCAGATAGAGATCGAGGATCTGTTCCTTGCTCAGTTGCCGCTCGATCTCGATCGCGCGCACCATCTGGCGCAGCTTGGCTGAGATCGAACGCTCCCGCCGCGGCTCCATCAGCCGCGCCAATTGCATCGTAATGGTCGAACCGCCGGAGACGATGTGGCCGCGCGTCATGAGCTGAAACGCGGCGCGGCCGAGCGCCAGCGGATCGACGCCGCGATGGACAAGGAACCGGCGGTCTTCATAGGCCAACAGCAGTTTGAGATAGCCGGGATCGATTCCGGTCCTGGCATCGACCGGCAGCCGCCAACGGCCGTCCGCCATCGCATACGCCCGCAACAGTTTGCCGTTGCGATCGACGACCGTGGTTGAGACCTTTTGGGCCTGCCCGAGCGGTAGCGGGCCGAGGGAAGCGACCCAGGCTGCGAAGGCGCCGGCCACCATCAAGCCGGCGATGGCCGACATCGCCGCCGCCTTCTTGATGCTTCGCCAACGACCCGGGGGAGATGTCGCTGGCGCTATGGCCCCCGTCTCGCTCATTTCGCCGGACGCACCTCGACGTTGCCGGTGCCGGAGCGGCCATAGCGCGAGGGATTGTACATGTCCTCGACATAGGCCTGCGGCAGCACGTATTTCCCGGGCGACACCGCGCGCACGACATAGGCAACCGTGAACACCGCCTTGTCGTCGCTGGCACGATCGATCGCCGAGGTAAAGCGGTCATCGCGGAACTCGGTATTCTCGGGCTCCTCGCCATCCTCGATCCAGTCCAGCGTGCCGGAGTCACCGGAAGAGACCAGCTTCGGGTTGTCGATCTCGAGGCCAGCGGGGAGATAATCGGACACCATGATGTGCCCGAATTCCGGCTTGGCCTCGGTGATCTTCAGCACCACCGCGAAGCGATCGTTCTGCCTGGCCTTGGAGACATCGGCCGGCTTGCCGTCGAGCGTGAAATAATTGCGCTCGATCTTGAAGCCGTTCGAGGCCGCGGGCTCCGGCGTGATCGGCGAACCGCTCACCGAGACCACCGCCTGCACCGGCGCGTCGCCGGTGTTGGTGATCTTGACCGGCTTGCCCGCCATCTGCTCGGCCTTGTAGCTGCGATAAGCGGCCGTCTTGATCGGCGAGCCGTCGATATCGAGCGCCATGGTTTCCTTCGACAGCGCGCGCGAGGCCAACACCAGCCAGGCGTTTTCCTGCGTCGAGGTGTAGGGCGTCAGCCCCCTCGCCACCTCGACCCGCTGCACGGCCTGGGTCAGCGTCGCCCGCGGGGCGTTGCCTTCGCTCGCAAGCGAGACCAGGGCCGCAGCATCGCGCAAGGCGCTGCCATAGTCGACCCGGCCGAACTCGATCACCGGTTTTGGCGCCAGCGCATCGAGCGCTGCGCCATAGACCCGTTCCGCCCTCGCCTTGTCGCCGACCAGCGCGAGCGCCGCCGCCAGTTGTGACTTCGCAATCGGCGTCGCCAGATAGCTCAGCTTGGTGTCGGCGAGATAACGCAGGTCGCCGATTGGCGCCGCGCCATTGCGGGCGAGCACGTAGAGGCCGTAGGCCAGATCTCGGCCGCCGTCTTTCTCGGGCTCGTTGGCGTTGACCACGGAGTTGCGGATGCGGTCGAGCGCGTTCTTGAACAGCACATCCGGCACCGCAAATCCCTTTTCGCGGGCGCGGGTCAGGAAATCAGTCACGTAAGCGTCGAGCCAGGCGTCATCGCCGCCGGCCGACCACAAGCCGAACGAACCGTTCGAGCCCTGACGTGCCAGCAGCCGCTCGATGGCGTCCCGGATGCGCTGTTCGACCGCGGTGTCCATCGCCAGATGGGCGCCAGCGGCGAGGTCGTTGACGTAGAGCAACGGTATGGCGCGGCTGGTGATCTGTTCCGAACAGCCGTGCGGATAGCGATCGAGCGCTTTCAGGATGGTTGCGGCGTCAAGCGCCGTGGAAAGACTAACCGACAGCGACACACTGCCCGTTCCCGACACCAGGTCGGAGAACATGTCCGAGGTCAGCGTCAGGCTCTCGCCCTTGGCCAGCGTCCGGATCGAGCGTCGGGCGAGGATCTGCGTCGCCGCCTTGACGTCGAGCGCATAGTGCCGCGCCAGTGCCAGACCGTTGGGTCCCTTGATGTCGACGTCGAGATTGGTGGTGCCGGCGCCACCGGCGTCGAGCGCCAGCGACATCGAGGTCCGCTGCTTGGCGGCGAGCTTTACCGTGGTCGTGGGATTACCCGTCACCTTCACCGGGCCCGTCGTCTTGACGGCGATGGTGTAGTCGCCGGGGGCTCCCTCAACGTTGTCGAGATCAAAGCTCATGGTGCTGTGGTCGCCATTGAGCAGGAAGCGCGGCAAGGTCGCCGTCAGCACCACGGGATCGCGCACGGTGACGTCGATGGTGGCGCGGCCGAGCTTGGTCGAACTCCACGCCACCGCCATCACCCGCGCCGTGCCGGCGAATTCCGGAATGTCGAAGCTGATCTCGGCGCATCCCATCAGTGCCGACCGTGACGATGCCCGGAATAGAGTGCCAGCGGTTTTTGCGTGGGCGGGCTGCCCTGCAGTTCGGCCCCCGCAGCGTCACCGCCAGTCTTGAGCTGGCCGCGCGTGCCCTGCATGCCGTCGATCAATTGCCCATAGAGGTCGCGGATTTCCGCCGTCAGCCGGCGCTGACCGAGATAATAATCGTCGGGCGCTGGCGGCTTGTAATTGGTCAGGTTGAGAATGCCGACGTCGACCGCGGCAACGACGATTTTGGCGTCTTCGCCGGGATTGAGTCCGCCGAGCTTGACCGGGATCTTCAGCGCGGTTCCGGGGCGGACCAAGGGCTCTGGCGACAGGTTGACCTGCAGCGTGCGGGTTTTCTTGTCGATGCCGAACCATTTCAGGCCGATCGCCCGTCCCGGCATCCGCATCGCCGCCGCATCCAGCGGACGGCGCAGCGTCGCCAGCACATAGGCGCCGGTGCCCCAATCGTTACCGACGGGGAGCTTGACCTGCTGGGTGCCTTCCTTGACGTCCACGGTCTGGGTGGTCAGCAGGCGGTCGCCGAGCACGTTTATGGTGAGCTTGCCGGCGGAGCGGGCGTTGACCGACACGACCATCGTGTCGCCGGACGCGTATTCCGGCCTGTCGATCGAGGTCTCCAGCAGGTCCGGCGTGTCGGCGCTGCCGTCGGAATACCAGCCGACATCGAACTGGACCGACGTGACCGGCCCATCCGCCTCGCTCGCTTTGACGTCCAGGCGGTAACGGCCGGGCTGCGGCGTCAGCGACACCCGCGCCGCCTTGTCCGCTGTCAGCGTCAGATCGCCATCGGCCACGCGAGAGGTTGATTTGACCGGCTCATATTCCCAGGACGAATTCTGGCGATACCACTGGTAGCGGGACTCCATCTTCAGGAGCTCGTAGCGCAGGCCGTCGCGCGGCAATTGTTTGCCGTCGGGGGCGACAATCACCACGTCGAACTCGGCCTTGTCGCCCTCGGCGACGCTCTTGTCGCCAAACAGCGGCTTGATGCCGATCAGGTTGGTCGCGGGCGCCACCGGCAGCACCAGCTTGCGCTCGACCGCACGGCCACCGGCCTCCGCCATGCGGATGAAGATCTGCGCCTCCTGCGGCCGGGTCGAGGATGGCCGCTTGGCGAGCGAAACCGGGAAGGTCGCAACGCCATTGGCGTCGGCCTCGGGCAGGTTCTCGATCGGAGTGCGCTCGTTGCTGGCAGTCTCCTCGTCGGCCACGCCAAACTGGTAGCCGGGATAGCCGGGCCGCCCTGAAGCGGCTGAAGCGACCAGCATGTCACCCTCGAGCTGCAATCCGGACGCCGGCGCGCCATAAAGGAAATGACCGTCGACCTTAAGTTCCACTGGAACTTTAGCTTTGATCATCATCTCTTTGCTGGAGACGGTGAAATCGATCCGCTCGGGGATGTAATCCTCCACCATGAAGGTCGTTTCGCCGACCGAAGCGCCCTTCGGGTCGGTAAAGGCGCGTACCCGCCAGGTTCCGGTCGGGACAGCGGAATTCAATGGCACGGTCATGCTCCGGCCGCCCGCACCCTGGTCGGGGAGCACAGCGCGGCGGAATTCGACGCCGTCGGGGCGCTCGATCACTAGCGTCAGCGGGCCGCCGGATATGGCATTGCCCTGCCCGTCGCGCAGCAGCGCGGTGAGGTAGACGGTCTCGGTGGAGCGGTAGACGCCGCGCTCGGCATAGACGAAGGCGTCGGCGCCAGCGGGCACCGACCGGCCGGCAACCCCGCGGTCGGTGAGATCGAACGCATTGGTCTTCAGGCTCAGGAAGGCGTAGTCCGCCTTCTCGCTCATGACCGTCAGCAAGGCCGGCGACAGGCCGCCCTCGCCGCGTGCCAGCCCTGCCTCGAACAGCACATGGCCGGCCTCGTCGGTCTTGCGCGTAGCCAGGATCTCGTTGTTGCGGGCGACCAGCCTCACCTCTGCTTTGGCAACGGCGTCGGTGGAAGCCAGCGAGTTGACGAAGACGTGGATGCCATCATTGCCGGAAAATGCGGTCAGCCCCATGTCGGATACGATGAACCATTGCGTCGCCAGCCGGCCGTCGTCGTCGCTGCCGGGGCCTTTGGGGATCGCGGTCATTACATAGACACCCGGCTGCAGGTCGCCGAGCGCCTGATCGACCGGGAAAGCCGTGATGACGTCCTGGTTGAGCGTGGTGGCGGTGGCGAGTTCGCCGGACCAGACCTTGACGCCCTTTTCGTCGCCGAGATCGCCGAGTTGGTAGCTCGACAGCGTCTTCTGGAAGTCGCTGTCGATCACCGTATTGATCAAGTTGCGGTCGCCGATCCGAAACACGTTGACGTTCACGGCAGGCGTGTTGACGCTGACCAGCGGGATGCCGCGCTGGCCGGTGCGCGGCAGCACATAGGCGCGGCCGGTGAAGCGCACGAATGGCTTGCGGTCGCGCACATAGACGTTGAATTCAGCCGATTTCGGCAGGGTTTCTTTGACCGTGGATGGCAGGCCGGCGCGCAGATTGATGTTGTAGCGCTCGCCATGCTTCAGGCCGTCGACGCAAAGCTGCTTGCCCTCCGCCGTCAGCGCCGGCTTGTCGGTGCCGGCCAGCGCCAGGAACGGCGCAAAGTCGACACGCTTGGCGAGGTCCTCGGAAAACTGGAAACAGGCCCGTGGCGAGGCCCCGTCGGAATCGACGGTGTAATCAAGCAGGCGGAAGCCGTGCTCGTCACGCATCTTCTCATATTGGCCGCGCACCTCGGCGACCTCGCGCATGTCGAGCGACAGCCGCAGCGCATCGAGCGCCGGACGCCAGAGCTTGCGATCGGACATCGCCCGCCCCAGTACGGCAAGCGCGTCGGCCTCCTCGGCCGCATTGCCGGCGCGCTGGTAGGCGATGTAGGCCGCGGTCGATGCGCGTTCGAGCAGGAAGGTCTGTTCGCTGGAGCTGGCAGAGCGGATCTGGAAGATGGTCTTGGCGAGCTTGAGCCAGTTGGCGCTGTCTTCGGGAGTCGTGGCGGCGATTTGCCCCAGGATTTGCAGGCCGGTCCGGAAGTCGAACCGCTTGAAGGCGGCGTCCGCATCGGTTCGCAGCGTCGCGGCGGATTTGGCGACCGGCCCAGCCTCGCTCTTGATCTGGGCCTCCAGCTTGACCGCGGAATCGGCGAGATCGTCGCGTTTGAAGGCCTTATCCGCCGCCTGTGCCGCGACCAGGCCAAGCGTTATCGTGGCGCAAAGGACTGCGGCGCGAACCAAACCGATCATGATGGAGCTCCTTCCGCGGACGGCAGCCGCGTCAGTTGAGAAAAAGGCGCGAAAAGGTGACGGACTGATGGCCGTGGAGAGGGCTTGCGAAAAGGTCGCATGCGCATGGCTCTGGCAGTCCCCGGCCGCGTCGGCGGGGTTACCGGAGCAGCTTTGAGTGATCGGCGGACCGAAGGCAATGGCCCACCGTCTGGCTTTGTCGCACCTTCACGGAAATCGGTTCGGAACGGACTTGGCGGGGAAGCGGATTTTTCATATTGGCAGTGCTAGAAAGACCCCAACGGTCCCATAGCTCAACTGGATAGAGTAACGGATTTCTACTCCGTGGGTTGCAGGTTCGAATCCTGCTGGGATCGCCAATCACTTGAAGAGCGATGGCGGCTTGCGCGCCCCGGAATGTTCGCGCTGACGGACAAACTCCTGTAGGCGCCGGTGGCTACGTCCGCCGCCCCGGACACGCCGGTTCCCTGGCCACACGTTCCTTGGCGACGCGAACCGAAGCAGCACCGGCGCGCGTCACCCGGGTGCAGGTGGTCCAGACAAACGCCAGCCGGGTGCACTGCCAGTCCGGACCAAGCGCAGCGCTCTGAACCGGCTCCGGATACACGAGCCCGAAGGCGACAACGGCTGCAACGCAAGCAAACGACAGGATCGTCACCGCGAAAACGAGGTTCTTGGGGGTCCACCAATTGCGGGTCATGGCGGTCACTCCTTTAAAGACCGCAGCATAGGATCGCGCCGCCGGCCCCCCTGTGAGCCAGTTCACAATTTGGCTGCCTGCGACGAGTGGCCGCTGCGGCCCACGCCGGCAGTGCCACTCGGCCACCGGCCCACAACTTGCGCACCGCCCACCGGATCAATTCTGCAACACTTGCGGGATAAGTCGCGGCGGAGGGGTTTAACTGTCGCAAATCCGTTGCATGCGCGCTGAGGTTGATCCAACACTTGGCGTTCGGAGAAAGCGCGTGCCATGGGTGAGCAGGAAGCGGGTTACGACTACCATCGTTACAAGAAATTGCTGGCGGAAGCGGATAACGATACCAAACGGCTCGAACTCATCGATCTCATGATCAGGGAGGGAGCCCGGGACAAGCTGGAAGCCCAGCGGATGTCCGATCGCGTGGCGATGACGGCCGTGACGGTTGCCAAAATTCTCGGACCCGGCGGGCGTCGCGATGATTTCAGAGGCGATTGAAAACTTCGCCGGCAGGTTTGCCACCACGCGCCGGTACCGGATCGGCGTGAGCGCAGGCGGTCGCCATCATTTCTCCGAGGCCGCCATCACCAGCGAGCCGACCAGTCCAATCAGCGCGCCGGCCACCAGGCAATATTGCAGGATCGCAACCGCCTGCCTTGGGGTTTCGGTGGCGCTTGCCATGTCGTAAACCAGCCAGGCCGCGGTTGCCGCACTCATCAGCATCAATTTGGGCCATTTTCGGTTCACGGAAATCTCCCTGTTTGCCCTCGTTCGACGCTGGTATTCTGCCTCCGGTTCACTTAACAGAAGCGCCAAACCGCCCGATCCCGCCTCTCACAACCAAAAATGAAAACGACAAGGCCTCTTTTATGAGTGGATTCAAGGAACCGAGCTTCGCGGACCGCCAAAAGGCCGCCCAGCAAGCGAGGCAGAACATTCTCAACAAGTTTCGGGCCCAGCCGGGACCCGACGATCCCGAGGTGAAGCAGCGCCAGGCCGAGCGCGAGGCGCAGGCTGCCACCCGCGCCAAAGCCAGGGAAACCCGCGAGGCCGCCAAGGCTGAGCAGAAGACGCGCGTAGCCGCAGCCGCAGCCGCAGCCGCCGCCGAACTCGCCCGCCAAAAGGAAGAAGAGGCCGCGAGACAGGCAGCGCTTGAGGCCGAAGCCAAGGCCAAGCGCGATGCGCGCTACGCCGCCCGCAAGGGCAAAGGCAAGAAGAAGTAACGGCATCCGTGTTCGCGGGATATCCGCCGCCGGAAAATGATTGCAGGCCCGCTTCCGGGCGAAGCGAGCCTGCCTGAAAGCAAACGACGGCTTAGTTCTTCTTCATGCCGTCGTCTTTTTTCGTACCGTCCTTCGCCATCGCGTCGTCCTTCTTCATCGCATCCTTCTTTATGCCATCGTCCTTCTTCATGGCATCATGCGACATCGAATCCTTCTTCATGTTCATGCCGTCGTCCTTGCCCATCTTGTCCTGGGCGAAGGCGGCAGGCGCGAGCGCCAGGCTGAGCGAAACAACTGCGGCAGAAACGCCGAGGCCGATACGGGTCGTGATAGTCATGGTTGATCATCCTTGTTGGGTCGTTTTTCGAAAGCGACGTCTGCCGCTTTCCCCACGACGCAACGGGAATACCCCTTGTTACCGACATAACGGATAGTTGAAGCCGCCCGGCCCGCAACGGCGCGCGATCCAACAGCGACCGGGGTTGGACGTATTGTTGACGGAGTCTTCTGCGAAGCCTTCTGGTTCCAATGTGTGCACTGCAGCAATACCGGGCCTGGTCCGGAATCGGGACTTGCCGCCGCGCACTGGCTCGATCCATCAGACGGCCTCGAACTATCAGATGAGAGAAACTTCGGGCGAAGACCGGCTAGACTGCGCTCAAAGCCGGCCTTGAACGCGTCGCTCAAGAACAGAATTCACGGGAGATACCATGCTCACACGACGCCATGTCCTTGCATCCGCGCTTGCGGCGCCCGCCATCCTGCACTTCGGCACGGGGACTGCCCGTGCCGCAACGACGTTGAAAATCTCGCATCAGTTTCCCGGCGGCACCATCGACAAGGGCGACTTCCGCGATCGCCTGTGCCGGATGTTCGCCCAGGAAGTCGCCAAACGCAGCGGGGGCGAGATCGCCGCCGAGGTTTATCCGAACTCCTCGCTGATCAAGACCAACGCGCAATTCTCGGCGATGCGCAAAGGTGCGCTCGACATCAGCCTCTACCCCCTTCCCTACGCCGGTGGTGAATTGCCGGAAACCAATATCGGCCTGATGCCTGGCCTGGTCTCGACCTACGATCAGGGCCTGCGCTGGAAAAAGGAGCCGGTCGGCAAGGCGCTGACCGATTTCCTGGCCGACAAGGGCATCCTCCTCCTGAGCTGGGTCTGGCAGGCCGGTGGCGTCGCCAGCCGCTCCAAGCCGATCGTCGCGCCCGAAGACGCCAAGGGCCTGAAAGTCCGCGGCGGTTCGCGCGAGATGGACATGGTGCTGCAGACCGCGGGCGCCGCCGTGCTCTCGGTACCCTCCAACGAACTCTATGCGGCGATGCAGACCGGCGCTTGCGATGCCGGCATCACCTCCTCCACCAGCCTGATCTCGTTCCGTCTCGAGGAAGTCGCGAAGTCGCTGACCTCGGGTGCCGGCGCGTCCTACTGGTTCATGCTGGAGCCCTTGATGATGTCGAAGGCAATCTTCGACAAACTGCCCAAGAACCAGCAGGACATCATCCTGGCCGTCGGCACTGAGCTGGAAGCCTTCGGCAAGAAGGGCGCGCAGGACGACGATATCGAGGTCGCCAAGATCTATGAGAAGGCCGGCGCCAAGGTCAGCGTGCTGGATGCCGCAACCGTCGGCAAGTGGCGCGACATTGCGCGCGATACCGCGTGGAAGGACTATAGTGCTAAGACGGCGACTGCAGCCAGCCTGCTGAAGCTCGCAAGCGACGTCTCCGCATGATGCATGGTCCGCTTCCGGATCAAAATGACCGCTCCGACACCACCGCCACGGGCAACGCGCTCATGGCGGGACTTGGCCATGCGCTCACCTTATGCAACAACATCATCGTGGTGTTCGCCGCGATCGCGTTGATCGCTGCCTGCATCATCCTCAGCTACAGCGTGCTCAGCCGGGCCCTGTTCCACAGCCCCAACTACTGGCAGGACGAGGCGGCGGTGTTCCTGCTCGTCGGCGCCACCTTCATGACGGCCGCCTATGTTCAGGGACAGCGCGGCCATATCGGCATCGAGGCCTTTGTCGGCCTGATGTCGCCGCTCGCCAACCGCATCCGGCTGTGGCTGGTGGATGTTGCAAGCTTGCTGTTCTGCGCGTTCTTCGCCTGGAAATCCTGGACGCTGGCGCATGAGGCCTGGGTCGATGGTCAGGTCTCAAACTCGATGTGGTCGCCGCCACTCGCGATTCCCTATGTGCTGATGGCGTCAGGAATGACGCTGCTGTGCGCACAAATCCTGCTGCAGATCGTCATTCCCCTTGCCGGTGCGGCGCGCCGATGACCGTACTCGGAATTGGAATCAGCTACGGCATCGCAACCCTGTTTGCGATGTTTTCGGGCATGCCGATCGCATTTGCCCTGGGTGCCGTCGCCGTCGTCTTCATGGCGATCTACATGCCGGCGGCTTCGCTGGATACCGTGACGCAGAATGTCTATGAGGAGATGGCCTCGATCACGCTGTTGTCGATCCCGCTGTTCATCCTCAAGGGTGCCGCGATCGGCAAGTCCAATGCGGGCCAGGACCTCTATTCGGCGCTGCATGCCTGGCTGCATCGCGTGCCCGGCGGGCTCGGAGTCGCCAACGTGTTCGCCTGCGCGCTGTTTGCGGCGATGGCCGGCTCTTCGCCTGCCACCTGTTCGGCGATCGGCTCGGCCGGTATTCCGGAAATGCGCAAGCGCGGCTATTCCGGCGGTTTTGCCGCAGGGATCATCGCCGCCGGCGGCACGCTCGGCATTCTCTTGCCGCCCTCGATCACCATGATCCTGTTTGCGGTAGCGTCGGAAAAGTCGCTCGGCCGGCTGTTTCTCGCCGGCATCGGGCCGGGTCTGTTGCTGGTGACATTGTTTGGCATCTACGCGGTGTTCCGGTTTCGCAAGGAATTCGCCGCGGCAAAGGCGCTGTATGCCGCGACGGGCGCGGATTCGGCGATCCTCAAGCGCGACGATTTTACCATGGCCGAACGCTTCAACGTGCTGCCGCGCGTGCTGCCCTTCGTATTGCTCCTGACCGGCGTCATGATCGCGCTCTATGGCGGTTACGCCACCCCATCGGAAACTGCGGGCCTCGGCGGACTATTGGCTCTGGTCCTGATCGCGCTGATCTATAGTGTCTGGCGGCCGAGCGACCTCGCGCCGATCCTGAAATCGACCATCGAGAATTCCACCATGCTGATGATGATCATCGGCATGTCGCTGCTCTATTCCTATGTAATGAGCTATCTGCACATCTCGCAATCGGCGGCCGAGGCCATCGTCGCGATGCACCTGCCGCGCTGGGAATTGCTGGCCGCGATCCTCGTCATGGTCGTCGTGCTCGGCTTCTTCCTGCCGCCGGTGTCGATCATCCTGATGACCGCGCCGATCATCCTGCCGCCGTTGCGCGCTGCCAATTTCGACATCATCTGGTTCGGCGTCGTCATGACGATCGTGATGGAGATGGGACTGATCCACCCGCCGGTCGGACTGAACATCTTCGTGATCCGTAACGTCGCGCCCGACATCCCCCTGAGCGAGGTAATCTGGGGCACGCTGCCATTCGTGCTCCTGATGATGCTGGCGGTGCTGCTGTTGTGCTTCTTCCCGGGAATCTCGACGGGTCTGCCCGATCTGGTGATGGGACCGGACGGGGGAAGGTAACGCTATTTCGCAGCCCGCTTGGCGTTGAGCGCCGACGCCACACGGCTGACCGGCGTGCGCCCGATCAATCGACTGACCGTGTTCGTCGCCGCCACCAGCTTGGCCATGTCGACGCCGGTCTCAATCCCCATGCCCTCAAGCATGTAGACCACGTCCTCGGTCGCGACATTGCCGGTGGCGCCGGGCGCGTAGGGGCAGCCGCCAAGACCGCCGGCGGCGCTGTCGATCACGCGGCAGCCTTCCTCCATCCCCGCATAGAGGTTGGCCAGCGCCTGTCCGTAGGTATCGTGGAAATGCATGGCGAGCTTGTCCATTGGCACGGTGCCAGCCACCGCCCGCAGCAGGTGCCGCGCCTTCATGGGCGTGCCGACCCCGATGGTGTCCCCAAGCGAGACCTCGTAGCAGCCAAGGTCCCACAGCACCCTGGCGACGTCCACGACGGCCTGCGGCTTGATCTCGCCCTCATAGGGGCAGCCGAGCACGCAGGAGACATAGCCGCGCACCCGGACGCCGTCGACCCTGGCACGGGCGAGCACCGGCTTGAAACGTTCGATAGATTCCGCGACCGAGCAGTTGATATTGGCGCGCGAAAAGCTCTCGGAAGCGGCGGCGAATACCGCAATTAATCTGGCACCGGCCTGCCGGGAGGCCTCATAGCCCTTTTCATTCGGCACCAGCACCGGGAATTCGCAATCCCCGTGGTGGCTGACGCCGCGCAGCACGGCGTCAGAGTTCACCATTTGCGGAATCGCCTTCGGCGACACGAAGGCGCCGACTTCGACTGTACGCAGGCCAGCCCCTAACAGCGCCTCGGTAAAGGCGATCCGGTCGGCGACGCTGATCGGGGTCTTCTCGTTCTGCAGGCCGTCGCGCGGGCCGACCTCGACAATGCGAACGATGCCGCTCATCGGTGCCTCACGAAACTGCGGGCTCGACTTCGGCGAGTTCGACGCCTTCGCCGACGATGTCGCCGACCTTGCACTTGATCCTTTTCAACACGCCCGCATAGGGCGCGCGTAGGGTTTGCTCCATCTTCATGACTTCCAGCGTCAGGATCGCCGCGCCTTTCTCCAGGGTCGCGCCTTCCTCGGCCAGCAGCGCCACGACGGTGCCCGGCAGCGGCGCCACGATCTTGTCCTCGCCGACCTGCTCCTCGGTCTCGCCGCCGAACGGATCGACCCAATGCAGGTCGAAACGGCCATTGCGGGTGCGCAAATAGAGTTCATGGCCCTCGATCACGGCGACGACATGGGATTTCGCCCCGTCGAGCCTCAGGTCGAAACCACCATCATCGGCCGATGAGGCGGCGAAAACGATGTCGCGCCCGCCGATCGACAGGGTCGACGGCCCGTTGCCGTAGTTCAGCGTGACCTCCTGTTCGGCGCCCTGCCCCTGGCGGAACGCAAACAGGCGCTCCCGCAGACCGACCGGCATCCAGCCAAAGGCCTGCCAAGGGGAATGCGCCTCCTTGGCGGCGACTTTCCGCTCTTCGACCACGATGGCCGCCACTGCCGCGCAGAGTTCGAGATCGCCGACTGTGGTCTTCCGCTCCGTCAGGCCGTTCAATTCGCGTTCGATGAAGCTGGTGTCGATGGCGTTCGCCCGCACGTCTGGATGCGTCACCAGCGCCGACAGGAAGGGAATGTTGGTGACGATGCCGCGAACGTCGGTTTCTTCTAGCCCGCGGTTGAGCCTATCGATCGCCGCCTGACGGGTCGGCGCCCACGCGATCACTTTCGCCAGCATGGCGTCGTAATAGGGCGACACCGCGTCGCCGCTGCGGTAGCCGGCATCGATCCGCAGGCCGTCGACGGCGTCGGGCGTGCGCCAGGTCTTGATCCGGCCGACCGAGGGCATGAAATTCTTCTGCGGGTTTTCCGCATAGACCCGCGCCTCGATGGCATGGCCGTTCAGTTTGATCTCGTCCTGCGCCAGCGGCAGTTTCTCGCCGAACGCCACCCGCAACTGCCATTCCACCAGATCGACCCCGGTGATCAGTTCGGTCACGGGATGCTCGACTTGCAGGCGCGTGTTCATCTCGATGAAGAAAACGCTCTTGCCGTCGGATACGAATTCGATGGTGCCGGCGCCGACATAATCGACTGCGGCGGCCGCCTTGCGCGCGGCGGCACAGACCGCCTCGCGCTGGGTGGCGTCGAGCGTTGGCGACGGCGCTTCCTCGATCACCTTCTGGTGCCGCCGTTGCAGCGTACATTCGCGCTCGAACAGCGACAGCAAATTGCCGTGGCTGTCGCCGATGATCTGGACCTCGATGTGGCGGGGATTCTGCACGAATTTCTCGATCAGCATGCGGTCGTCGCCGAACGCCGCCTTTGCCTCGCGCTTGGCGCTGGTGATGGCGGCCGCAAGGTCTGCGGCCGAATTCACCACGCGCATGCCGCGCCCGCCGCCGCCCGCGGATGCCTTGACCAGCACCGGGAAGCCAATCTTGTCGGCGCCTTTGGCCAGCGTCACCTCGTCCTGGGCCTCGCCGTGATAGCCGGGCACCAGCGGCACACCGGCCTTTTCCATCAGCGCCTTCGAGCCCGACTTCGAACCCATCGCCGTCATCATCGCGGCGGTCGGGCCGACGAACACCAGCCCGGCATCGAGGCACCGTTGCGCGAATTCGGCATTCTCCGACAGGAATCCATAGCCGGGATGCACCGCCTCTGCGCCCGTCTTGCGCGCCGCATCGATGACACGCTCGATGTCGAGGTAGCTGTCGCGCGCCCGCGCCGGCCCCAGCAGCACCGCCTCGTCGGCCATGGCAACATGCAGGGCCTCTCGGTCGGCCTCGGAATAAACCGCGACGGTGCGCAGGCCCATGGCCCGGGCGGTGCGGATCACGCGGCAGGCGATCTCGCCGCGGTTGGCGATCAGGAGCGTGCGAAAACGCCGGTATAGTTTCGAGCGATCCATCATCACATCCTGAACAGGCCGAACCTGGTCGGTTCGATCGGCGCGTTTGCGGCCGCGGACAGCCCAAGGCCGAGTACCAGCCGCGTATCGGCGGGATCGATTACGCCGTCGTCCCACAGCCGCGCGGTGGCGTAATAGGGATTGCCCTGGCTTTCATATTGCGCGCGGATGGGGTCGCGGAACTTGTCCTCTTCCGCGGCCGACCAGGAATCGCCCTTGGCCTCGATATTGTCGCGGCGGACCTGACTCAGCACCATGGACGCCTGTTCGCCGCCCATCACGGAAATGCGCGCGTTCGGCCACATCCACAGGAAGCGCGGGCTGTAGGCGCGGCCGGACATGCCGTAATTGCCGGCGCCATAGGAGCCGCCGATCACGACGGTGAATTTCGGCACGCCGGCGGTGGCTACCGCCGTCACCAGCTTGGCGCCATCGCGCGCGATGCCGCCGGCCTCGTATTTCTTGCCGACCATGAAACCGGTGATGTTCTGTAGAAACACCAGCGGGATATTGCGCTGGCAGCACAGTTCGATGAAATGGGCGCCCTTCAGCGCGCTCTCGCTGAATAGGATGCCGTTGTTGGCGATGATGCCGACCGGATAGCCCCAGATATGGGCGAAGCCACAGATCAGCGTTTGGCCATAAAGTTTCTTGAACTCGTCGAACTCCGAACCGTCGACCAGGCGTGCGATGACGTCATGGACGTCGAACGGCTTGCGCCCGTCGGCGGAGACCACGCCGTAGATTTCTTCCGCCGGAAACAGTGGCTCGCGTGGGTCGCGCATGTTGAGCGCGGCGCGCGTCGGCTGCTTCAGGGTGGCGACGATGCGCCGGGCAATCCCGATCGCATGGGCATCGTTTTGCGCGTAATGGTCGGTGACGCCGGATTGGCGCGAATGCACGTCGGCGCCGCCGAGCTCTTCGGCGGTAACCACCTCGCCGGTCGCCGCCTTCACCAGCGGCGGGCCGCCGAGAAAGATCGTGCCCTGATTGCGCACGATGATGCTCTCATCCGACATCGCCGGCACATAGGCGCCGCCGGCGGTGCAGGAGCCCATCACGATGGCGATCTGCGGGATGCCCTGAGCCGACATCTGCGCCTGGTTGTAGAAGATGCGGCCGAAATGGCGCTCGTCGGGAAAGATCTCGTCCTGCATCGGCAGGAACGCGCCGCCGGAATCGACCATGTAGACGCAGGGCAGATTGTTCTGCCGCGCGATGTCCTGGGCGCGCAGATGCTTCTTCACCGTCATCGGATAATAGGTGCCGCCCTTGATGGTGGCGTCGTTGGCGACGATAACGCATTCGCGTCCCGAGATGCGCCCCACGCCGGTAATGACGCTGGCGGAATGGACGTCGCCGCCGTAGAGCCCGTGTGCGGCCAGTGGCGACAATTCAAGGAACGCAGTGCCGGGATCGATCAGCAGGTCGACGCGCTGGCGCGCCAGCATTTTTCCACGCGAGGTATGCCGCGCCCGCGAGTTTGCGCCGCCGCCACCGGCGACCACTTTGAGCTTTTCGCGCAGTTCTGCGACGAGGCCGCGCATCACCTCGGCGTTGCGGGCAAAATCGGGGGATGTGGGATCGATGGTGGAATGAAGCTGCATGGCCTTTGAGCGGGTTATGGTGCGCCGCAATCCGGCATTGGGGCTGGCGTCATGGTGTCATTGGGCCGCGGTCTAGCGCAACCCTGACTTTTGAAATGTCATGTCGCTGACATTCCTGAGGCAATTTTACCGTCGGGAACGCGCGTTGCCCCAAAGGCGCGGGTGACGCGGCTTGTCGCCCGCCGGGCTGGTCCGGCCCGATGTGTCGGAGATTTCAGTGGGTCCAGGGCTCGACGCGCCGGAATGCGAAATTGTCGGCATAGGCGACCTGGCGCGGTTTGGAATTCCTTCGGCTCGATCACCTGGTAGGGGATGCCCTTGCGCTCGCAATAGGCCACTGCGTCTTCCTTGGTGTCGAACTGCAGGGTGAGCTGCTGTTTCATGTCGCCGGATGAGGTCCAGCCCATCAAGGGTTCGATCGCCCGGGGCTGCTCCGGTTCGTAATCGAGCTGCCATTCCCGGGTCTTGGCCCTCCCCGATTGCATCGCGTTTTTGGCGGGCTTAAAAATGCGTGCGGTCATGGATGGTAGGCCCCCCAGAGATATGCGACATCAGACATGCGACTTGAGACATGCGATTTGGCGACGTTTGGTGGAAACGGCCGTGATAGTATAGAGACACCTTTCAGGGATTTGATCGGTGATTTCATCATCCCGGATGTACCATTTCCGGACCGGTATAGTCATTATGCTGCAATGTGACAATGTTCGGCTGCCCCGCGGCCCTGGCCCGGTCCCGCGCGATCTTCCCGAAACACTTCGAAACGGCACCCATGAAAATCAACGCCACCCTGCCTGAAAAAGGACGCGATCTCCGGCTTGACCTGTTTCGCGGGGTCGCGAACTGGGCGATCTATCTGGATCATATTCCAGACAATGTCGTAAACTGGATCACCACCCGTAATTACGGCTTCAGCGACGCCGCTGACCTGTTCGTTTTCATTTCCGGATATACCGCCTCCTTCGTCTATGCCCGGATGATGCTGGACCGCGGTTTCATCGTCGGCGCAACGCGGCTGACCAAGCGCGTCTGGCAGCTTTACATCGCCCATATCATCCTGTTCGTGATCTATATTGCCTCGATCAGCTATCTCGCGCTGCGCTTTGGCGATTCCGAACTGGTCAACGAGTTCAACGTCGTCGGCCTGGTCGACAACGCGACCGAGACGCTACGGCAGGGCCTGTTCCTGAAGTTCAAGCCGGTCAACCTCGACGTGCTGCCGCTCTATATCGTGCTGATGGGATTGTTCCCGCCAGTATTGTGGATCATGCTGCGCCAGCCCAACTGGACCATGGCCGCCTCCATCGCGCTGTGGCTGGTGTCGCGGCAGACCGGCTGGAATCTGCCGGCCTATCCGGGCGGGACCTGGTACTTCAACCCGTTCTGCTGGCAGGTGCTGTTTGTGTTCGGCTCGTGGTGCGCACTCGGCGGTGCGCGGAAATCGATGGCAATCATCAACCACCCCGCCACGCTCTGGTTCTGCATTGCTTACCTAGTGCTCGGACTGGTGATGACCATGGCCGGCAGGTTTCCGGATTTCGGGCATATGTTCCCGCACTGGCTCTATTCGACCTTCAATCCGAACGATAAGACCAACCTGGCGCCCTATCGCTTCCTGCACTTCGTGGTGATCGTGATCATGGTGATCCGTTTCGTGCCGAAGGACTGGCCCGGTCTGGAGTGGAAAGTGTTCGATCCCCTGATCGTCTGCGGTCAGCAATCGCTCGCCGTGTTCTGTGTCGGCGTGTTTCTGTCGTTTGTCGGACACTTCGAGCTGTCGATGAGTTCGGGTTCGCTGTTCGCGCAGATCTTCGTCAGCGTGACCGGCATCGCGATCATGACCATCGTCGCCTATTATATCTCGTGGTCGAAGCGGCAGGACAAGCCGCTGCCAAAGCCGCCGGTGCCCAAGCCCGCGTAATCGAAGCAGCTACTCAGGCCGCCTGCGTGCTCGACGACACCAGCGTCGCCACGTCGGTATAGGTATTGACCAGCGGCGCAACGATTCTGTGCATGGCGGTCTTGGATACCAACGTGTCGTGCAGGATCAGATTGTCGACCCCCGTGGTGAGGAAGCAGGCCACGGCATCGCGCGGCGTTTCCACGATCGGCTCGCCCTTGACATTGAAGGACGTGTTGATGAGCACGGGAACGCCGGTCAACGCGTCGAACTCCTTTAGCAACCGATAGAGTGTCGGATTGGTCTCCTCGCGCACGGTCTGAATGCGCGCGGTGCCGTCGACATGCACGATCGCCGGAATCTTGTCGCGCCACTCTTTACGGACCGGCTTGGCGATCAGCATGAACGGCGAATCCTCGTCGCCCTCAAAAATCTCCTTCATGCGTTCGGCCAGTACGATCGGCGCGAACGGGCGGAAGGCCTGCCGGTGCTTGACGCGGCTGTTGAGGATATCCTTCATCTCGGGTTTGCGGGGATCGCCGAGCAGACTGCGGTTGCCGAGCGCTCGTGGACCAAATTCAGAGCCACCCTGAAACCAGCCGATCACACGCTGATTGGCCAGCAGTTTTGCGGTGTCGCGGCAAATATTGTCGCTGCGCTTCGCCTCGATCTGAATGCGCACCAGAAACTTTTGCAGCGCTTTGGCGATATCTTGATCGCTGTAGAGCTTGCCGACATAGGAATGGTCCATCACGAACGAACGGCGCTGTTTCAGGATTTCGAGCCAGCCATAATAGGCGCAGCCGATCGCAATGCCGTCATCGCCCGCCGCCGGCTGGATCCAGACATTGTCGAAGCCGGCTTCGCGGGCCACCCGGCCATTCGCCACGCAGTTCAGGGCCACGCCGCCGGCGATGGTCAGGTTTTTGGCTCCGGTCGTTTCACGAAGCCGCCTTGCGCGGGCGAGCAGCACGTTTTCGGTGTCGTCCTGCACCCGCCAGGCCAAATCCTCCCAATGCCGTATCGCGGGGCTGCGTTCCCAGTTGCT
>CAWGSN010000023.1:0-47443 GCA_963825225.1 uncultured Alphaproteobacteria bacterium | reverse complement strand
GGAGTTGTACAATTTCGCTTGTGTGGACTGGGCAAGGAAATTGCCGGATGGATTGGTTTGGCCCGCCAAAGCGTCGGTGACCAACGCAGCGTGCGTGTGGCTCGGAATATGTGGAACGGTCAGCGTGACGTCCTCGACGCCCCCCGTCTCGGCCTGGGTGAAGCCGTTGCCAAAATGCATCGGCAGGCGGCCGCGCAGGTCCGGAAGCGCGAACGTGCTCTGACCGTCGCCGCCATAGGTGGTACCGATCAGGTTGAACAGGGTATCGTTCTCTGAAATCGGCAGCAACTGTCCCTCGCAGAACATCCAGCCGGCCGGCGCGAAGTTGCCGGCGAACATGCGAATTTCGCCCACATATGGCTGCGCCATGGACGCCCTCCTTCAGGTCTGCGACGGGAAAATGCCCTGCAGGGCGATGCTGAAATTGATGACCAGGAACGGCTGCATGTTGAGATGGGCCTGGCTGCCGCCGATGGGGGTAATGGTGTCAGGCACCAGATTGGTGAGATTGCCCGAACCCTGGTAGATCGGCGCCTGTGATACGCCCAGCACATTGCTGGCGCCGTTATTGAGGGTGCCGGTGACCGATGTCGCATTCACGAGATGGGTGTGCGTCGGCAATTGCGAGATGCTCAGCGTGTGGGCCTGCTCGCCGCCGAGTTCGCCCAGCGTATGGCTATTGCCCGTGTGAATCGGCACCCGTCCTTGCAGATTGGGCAGGCCGAAGTTGACGCGTCCGTCACCGCCATAGGTGGTGCCAAGCAGCGAGAACAGCGCCTGGTTCTGATTGATCGGCAAAAGCTGGCCGTTGCAGAACGCCCAGCCTTTCGGCGGGAAATTGAAGGACATCATCCTGATTTCCGAGAGAAACGGCTCAGCCATAGTCCGCCCCTGCTTTCATCCGACGTCGTTCTATCTGGCGTTGCATTATGCCAGATCAGACCAGCAAGTCGACTATGATTTCTGCCCGAAGTGAAACGCCTGGAAGAAGTCGGGCAGCGTGACAGGTGAATTTGTCGGGACACCGCCGCCAGACATCCCTTGGTCATGGCCTGCATCGCCGTTGCCGGCGCCGAACAACGAAGCAAGTGCCGAGCCCGCGTCTGCGTGAGTGATCGTCGCATCGTTACTGGGCGCGTGGAAGTGGGACGCGAATGCGGCGAAGTCGAAGCCGCCGCCCTTGAAGAAGTTCAGGAGCGCGCCGGGCAGCAATGTCGGTCCCGCCGGATTGGTCTGGGCGAAAACGAAATTGTCGCCGCCGCCGCTGGAGTGCTGGTCGGTGGTCGCCGGCCGCGTGTTGGAGGTCACGACCGGTGCGGGCGGTGTCGGTGTGCCGACGGCCGCGAAGGACAAGGTGCTGCCGCCGGCCTGCGCGACATTGGCCGCATCCGGCAGCCGGCGCTCGCCATCGACGAGGTTGATATACATGAGATCGTTGACGTGCGCTCGCGCCCGTCGCGTCCGGCAGTCCCAGTACGTGGCCCAACTCATGGGTCACGGTGGTGAGCAGGTCCGAGGTGGCCCGCCGCGGCGTTGGTGGGATCCGTGAACAAGTCCGTTCCAGCGGCATTCACGGCGTGGGTGAATTCCGAATTGCTTGACGGCGTCGGATCGACAAACCAGCCATGGCCATCGGCGTTGATGTCGATCGTGACGTGGGCAGGCGCCATTTCGTCGCCGATGACACCGGGGGCCAAATCGGCCACGCTGAAGGTGGCGGCATGCAGCGCCGCGAGCTGGGTAGCGGAAGCGCCCGCCGCCGCCCATTGCGCGATGGCGGCCGCGACCACCCCGTCGAGTTCGGACTGGGACAGATGCATCTCGCCCAAGGTCGGCGTCGCGCTCTGCACGCCGCCCGATGCGGCCAACAACGGCGAGGGAAGCGTCGGCAGCGGGATGGCGCTGCCCGGTGGCGAGGTGTTGGCAAAACCGCCCGGCGCGGCGTCGGCGAACAGGAACCATGGAAGGCTGCCGGTCGAGTTGTTGGCCTTGGTGTTGTCGAGATAGGTTTGCAAGGCCGCGGAGTTGTTGAACGCGCCGGTATAGCCGGGCATCTGAAGCGTCGTATTGAAGCGGGAGCCCACGGAAATCCCGTTGGCGCTGCCGTCGGCGGCGCCCGTCGTGCTCACATTGTTGTTGAACATGTCGAGGCGGCCGGTCCCGGCGTCGCCCGCCAGCACGCCGATGTCGGCAAAGATGCCGTTGAACGCGTTGACGTCCGACACGTTGATCGTGTTGTCGTCGATGGTGGCGTTGACCGTGTGGGAGGCGTTTGTGTCCTCGCCCAGGCTGACGAAGATGCCGCCCAGCGCGCCCTTGAGGTTGTTGTGGTCGATCTGGACCGTCATGGTGCCGGGCGAGATCGACGAGGCGCTGATGTCGTAACCGCCGGTGCTCGCCGAAGTGGACGAGCTGTTGTCGCCGATGAAGTTGTTGGTGATTCGGCCTTCCAGCACGCCACCGCCGGTGTGGTTGGCGTCGTCGGCCTGGTTGATGTTGATCGAATTGGAAACCGCGTTGTTGCTGCCCTTGAGGAAGTCGGGGCGGCGGCGGTGCCGTTGTCGTGAATGTTGAAGCGGACCGTTCCCGGCGTTCCCGAATTGTTGTTCTGCTGGGCGATGTTGATGGCGCTCGCCCCGACATTCGTGAACGTGTCGTTGTTGATGGTCACTTCCAGCACGCCGGTACCGGTGCCGAAGGCTTCGATGCTGTTCGAGAACAGATTGTCGAACGAGCTGTTCTTGACGGTGAGAGCGGCGCTGGCCGCGTTCTGGGTGTCGAACTCGATACCCATCGAGCCGTTCGGCGCGGAGGCCAGGCCGGTGCTGGAAACGTGAACGCCGTCGAAGGTGACGCTCGCCGCACTCGCCGCAACCGTGTTGTTGACGATATTGACCTGGTTGTGTTCGTTGTTGCTGAAGGTGTCGTTGGTGAAGGTGCCGGTGCCGAGCAGGTTGGTGAAGTCGATGCCGTGCTCGTTCAGCGCGTTGCCGTTGTTGGTGACGGTCGAATTGGTCAGCGAGAAGCCGTTGACGTTATTGCCGTTGATGCCGTCGTCGCCGCCGTTCTGCACCGTCATCTGGTCGAGCGAGACGCTCTTCGTGTTGGTGAGGGAAATGCCCGCTCCGGTCGTGCTCTGGATGACGCCGCCCGACGCATTGACGGCAGAGCCGGCATCTCCGGCGATGGTCAGACCGCCGTTTGTGCCGGTGTTGTTGAGGACGATGCCGTTGGCTCCGCCATTGGCGTTGACGTCGTGGAAGGCGACGTCGCCGCCGCCGATGTTGGTGTTGCTGATGTTGAGCGCGGTGCCGCCGACGGTGGCAATGTGATTGCCGCTGCCCGTCACGGTGACAGTGCCGCCGCCATTGGCAATGAAACCGTTGCCGGCGCCGGTCGCATCGACGGTGAGGCTGCCGCCGGTGAAGTTGTAGTTGGTATTGGCGCCGTTGGTGCCGCCGATATTGATGCCGGCACCGGTGGAGGTGTCGATGTTGAGCGTACTGGAGAAGGCAACGGTGGTGTTGCCGGTCTGGTCGGTGATGTTGATGGCGTTCGACGTGCCGGTGGTCAGATTGTTGGTCGTGCCCGAGAAGGTGAAGTTGCTCGAGTTGTCGTCGAGGACGACGCCGGCGCCGCTGCCGCTGTGGGTCAGGTTGCCGGAGAGCGAGACCGCGCCGGTCGCGTGGTCCTGGATATTGACGACGGAGGCCGCGTTCGAAGCGGTGACGGTGCCGTTGTAGGTGACCGTCAGCGTGCCGCCGGTGTTGGCGCCGCCGGCGCCGTCGCCGACGAGGAAGCCCGCGGTGGTCGAGCCGCTGATGGCGCCGTTGCCGCCCGAAAACGTTCCGGACAGCAATCCGGCGCCGCTCGCCGCGGTGCCGGCGAGCTGAATGCCCTCGGCGCCGCCCGTCGAAGTAACGGATTCCAGCGCGACGTTGAGCGCGCCGCCCTGGTCGATATCGACCGCCTGGCCGGCGTTCGAAATCATCTACATGAAGGCCGGCAGCTTTGCCGGCGAGGGCGTCGCTCGACGGCCGACCCTGCTCGGCTGATGGCGTGGGTGGACCCGGACATCACGGTGAACGGTCCTGGCACGCCGTTATTGACCGGCGCGTCGTCGACCGCGGTGACGTTGATGGTGTGGTTGGAGCCGGCGCTCAGATGGTTCACCCCCTGGCCGTCATCGGCCGTGAAGGTCACGGTCCGCGCCGCCGTCGACGGATTGTCGCTGGTATCGGTATAGGTCACCGAGGCTAGCGCGGCCTGGTAGTTCGCGACCGTGTCGGTGCCGGTCAGGATCATCGTGCCGGTCAGCGCATCGAAGCTGCCGGTGATGGTGGCGGTGTTGGTGAACGCCAGCAGATCCTCGCCGTTGATGTAATTGGCCGAAATCTGCACGGACGCCGTCGCGATCGTCCCGGTGTCGGCATCGCTCAGCGTCAGCGCGGGCGCGATCACGGTGGCCGCCTGGTTCTCGGTATAGGCCAGCGTGCCGGTGGCGTTGACCACGGGGGCGTCGTTGACGGGGGTGACGTGGATGGTCGAGGTGCTGGTGTTGCTGTTCAGCGCGCCGTCATTGACGGTGTAGCTGACGGTGCGGTCGGCCCCCGACGGGTTGTCGCTGGTGTTGGCGTATTTAACGGAGTCCAGCGCGGTCTGGTAGTTCGCGACGCTGGACGATCCCGTCAGCGTCAGCGTGCCGGTCGCCGCATTGAACGAGCCGCTGATGCCGTTCTGGTTGGTGAAGCTGAGGATGTCCTCGCCATTGATGTAGTTGCCGGTGATCTGCACGGTCGCGCTGGACAAATTGGCGCTGTCGACGTCGGTGACCGTCACCGACGCATCGATCGCCGTTGCCGCCTGGTTTTCGGTGTAATTCAGCGTGCCGCCGGCTGATGTGACCGGGGCGTCGTTGACCGGCGTGACATTGATGGTGTCGGTCTTGGCGACGCTGTTGGCGGTACCATCATTGGTGATGATGGTGACGGTGCGGGCCAGGCCGGACGGATTTTCGCTGGTGTTGACGTAAGTGATGGAGTCCAGCGCGGTCTGGTAGTTCGCGACGCTGGCGGAACCGGTCAGGGTCAGCGTGCCGGTGGCGGCATTGAACGAGCCGGTGATGCCGTTCTGGTCGGTGAAGCCGAGCACGTCCTGGCCGTTGGCATAATTGCCGGTGATTTGCACCGTTGCGGAAGCGAGATTCGCGCTGTCGACGTCGGTGACGGTGAGCGCTGGGTCGAACGCGGTGGCGGCCTGGTTCTCGGTGTAGTTCAGCGTGTGACCCGCGGTCACCACGGGCGCGTCGTTGACCGGCGTGACGTTGATGGTGTCGGTCGCCGGCGCGCTGTCGAGGGTGCCGTCATTGGTGATGATGGTGACGGTGCGGGCGGCGCCCGAGGGGTTGTCACTGGTGTTGAAATAGGTCACCGACGCCAGCGCGGTCTGGTAGTTCGCGACGCTGGACGAGCCGGTCAGGGTCAGCGTGCCGGTCGCGGCATTGAACGAGCCGGTGATACCGTTCTGGTCGGTGAAGCCGAGCACGTCCTCGCCGTTGACGTAATTGCCTGATATCTGCACCGTCGCCGAGGCGAGATTGGCATCGTCCGAATCGGTCACTGTCAGCGCCGGATCGATCGCGGTCGCGGCCTGGTTTTCCGTATAGGCCAGTGTGTGGCCCGCGGTGACGACCGGGGCCGCGTCCACGACGACGGCGATGGTGAAGGTCTGCTGGCTGTGCAGCGTGCCGTCGCTGGCGTCGACCGTGATGTCGTAGCTCGGGTCGGCAATGAGGACCTTGCTGGGATCGGCGACCGTGACCTTGCCGGTGGTCGCATTGATGGTGAAGGCGCCGCCCGAGGTGTCGCCAATCAGCGAATAGGTCACGTTGGGGCCGTTCACGTCGGTGGAGGACGCGGTCACGCCGACAGAGGCGCCGACTGGCGAACTGACTGCGACCCGGTTGACGGCCCCGTCGCTGTCGATCGGGGTCGATGGCGCGACGTCGGTGACGGCGATGGCGAAGGCCTGCGAACTGGTCAGCGTGCCGTCGCTGGCCTGCGCGACGACGGTATAGCTGCCGCCGGAGCTCTCGAAATCGATCTTGGTGGAATCGGCGACGGTGACGACGCCGGTCGTGGCATTGATGGTGAAGCCACCGCCGGAGGTGTCGCCGACCAGCGCCCAGGTGACGGCCGGGCCGTTGACGTCGGTCGAAGACGCGGTGACGCCGACGGTCGAGCCATTGGCAGCACCTTCCGCGACCGTGTTGGCCGCAGCGTCGCCGTCGATCGGCAACGAGGGCGCCACATCGGTCACGCCGATGGTGAAGGTCTGCGAACTCGTCAGCGTGCCGTCGCTGGCGTGCGCGGTGACGGTGTAGGCGTGCCCCGGCGCGGTTTCGTAGTCGATCTTGGTGTTGTCGGCGACGGTAACGATTCCGGTCGCGGCATTGATGGTGAAACCGCCGCCCGAGGTGTCGCCAACCAGCGAGTAGGTCACGGCGGGGCCGTTGACGTCGGTGGAAGACGCGGTAACGCCGACGGTCGAACCATTGGCGGCGCCTTCCGCGATGGTGTTGGCGGCGGCGTCGCTGTCCACGGGCGTGGCCGGCGCGACATCATTCACGGCGATGGTGAAGGTCTGCGAACTCGACAGCGTGCCGTCGCTGGCCTGGGCGGTCACGGTATAGGCGTGACTGGCCGCGGTTTCGAAGTCGATCTTGCTGGAATCGGCGACGGTGACGACACCGGTCGCGGCATTGATGGTGAAGCCGCCGCCGGAGCTGTCGCCGGTCAGCGAATAGGTCACGGCCGGGCCGTTGACGTCGGTGGACGATACGGTGACGCCGACGGTCGAGCCGTTGGCGGCGCCTTCGGCCACCGTGTTGGCGGCGGCGTTGCTGTCGACCGGGGTCGACGGCGCGACGTCGGTGACGGCGATGACGAAGGCCTGCGAACTCGTCAGCGTGCCATCGCTGGATTGGGCCACGACGGTATAGCTGCCGCCGGAGCTTTCGAAGTCGATCTTGCTGGAATTCGGCGACGGTGACGACGCCGGTCGTGGCATTGATGGTGAAGCCGCCGCCGGAAGTGTCGCCGACCAGCGCCCAGGTGACGGCCGGGCCGTTGACGTCGGTCGACGTCGCGGTGACGCCGACGGTCGAGCCATTGGCAGCGCCTTCCGCGACCGTGTTGGCCGCAGCGTCGCCGTCGACCGGAATGGACGGTGCCACATCGGTCACGCCGATGGTGAAGGTCTGCGAACTCGTCAGCGTGCCGTCGCTGGCCTGCGCGGTGACGCTGTAGGCGTGTCCCGGCGCGGTCTCGTAGTCGAGCTTGGTCGAAATCGGCGACGGTGACGACGCCGGTGGCGGCGTTGATGGTGAAGCCGCCGCCGGAGGTATCGCCGGTCAGGCTGTAGGTGACCGCCGGACCGTTGATATCGGTCGAGGAGGCGGTGACGCCGACGGTCGAGCCGTTGGCGGCGCCTTCGTTGATGGTGTTGGCACCGGCATCGCTGTCGACCGGGCTTGACGGTGCAACATCGGTCACGCCGATGGTGAAGGTCTGCGAGCTGACGCCGCCCTGGCCGTCGCTGGCCTGCGCGGTGACGCTATAGGCGTGTCCGGCCGCGGTCTCGAAGTCGATCTTGGTCGAAATCGGCGACGGTGACGACGCCGGTCACGGCATTGATGGTGAAGCCGCCGCCCGAGCTATCGCCGGCCAGGCTGTAGGTCACCGGGGGGCCGTTGATATCGGTCGAGAATGCGGTGACACCGACGGTCGAACCGTTCGCGGCGCCTTCCGCAACGGTGTTGGCGGCGCCATCATTGTCGACCGGGGCGGTCGGCGCGACATCGGCCACGTCGATGGTAAACGTCTGCGAACTGGTGGTCAGGCCGGCGGTGGCCTGCACGGTGATGCTATAGGCGTGTCCCGGCGCGCTCTCGAAGTTGATCTTGGTGGAGTCGGCGACGGTGACGACGCCGGTCACGGCATTGATCGTGAAGCCGCCGAGCGAAGAGTTGGCGTCAGCGCATAGGTCGAGGTCGGCCCGTTCGGGTCGGTGGCGAAGGCGGTGACGCCGACCGTCGAGCCGTTGGCGGCGCCCTCGATCACGTTGTTCGCGGCGTTGTCGGTGTCGACCGGTGTCGAGACCGGAGCGTCCGTGACCGCGATGGTGAAGGTCTGCGAATTCGTCAGCGTGCCGTCGCTGGCCTGCGCGGTGACGGTGTAGCTGCCGCCGGAGCTTTCGAAATCGATCTTGGTGGAATCCGCGACGGTGATGACGCCGGTATTGGTGTTGATGGCAAAGCCGCCGCCGGAAGTGTCGCCGGTCAGCGAGTAGGTCACCGCGCCTCCGTTGATGTCGGTGGAGGCGGCGGTGAGGCCGACGGTCGAGCCGTTGGCCGCGCCTTCCACGACCGTGTTGGCCGCGCCGTCGCTGTCGGTCGGCGCCGTCGGCGCGACGTCAGTCACGGCAATGCTGACGGTCTGCGAGCTCGACAGCGTGCCGTCGCTGGCAACGACGGTGACGTTGTAGGCGTGTCCAGGTGCGGTGCTCTCGTAGTCGATCTTGGTGGCGTCGGCGACGGTGACGACGCCGGTCGTGGCGTTGATGGTGAAGCCGCCGCCCGAGCTATCGCCGGTCAGGCTGTAGGTCACCGGCCGGGCCGTTGATATCGGTCGAGAATGCGGTGACGCCGACAGTCGAACCGTTCGCGGCGCCTTCCGCGACGGTGTTGGCGGCGCCATCGCTGTCGACCGGGGTGGTCGGCGCGACATCGGCGACGCCGATGGTAAACGTCTGCGAACTGGTGGTCAGGCCGGCGGTGGCCTGCACGGTGATGCTATAGGCGTGTCCCGGCGCGCTCTCGAAGTTGATCTTGGTGGAGTCGGCGACGGTGACGACGCCGGTTGCGGCATTGATGGTGAAGCCGCCGAGCGAAGTGTCCGCGGTCAGCGCATAGCCGACCGTGCTGCCGATGGCGGCGCCCTCGATCACGTTGTTTGCGGCGTTGTTGGCGTCGACCGGTGTCGAGACCGGAGCGTCCGTGACCGCGATGGTGAAGGTCTGCGAACTTGTCAGCGTGCCGTCGCTCGCCACGACGGTGACGGTGTAGGCGTGTCCGGGCGCGCTCTCGTAGTCGATCTTGGTGGCGTCGGCGACGGTGACCACGCCGGTCGTCGAATTGACGGTGAAACCGCCGCCCGAGGTGTCGCCGCCCGGCGCGATCGAATAGGTCACCGTACCGCCGTGGATGTCGGTCGAATTGGCGGTGACGCCGACCGCCGTGCCATTGGCCGCGCCTTCCACCACCGTGTTGGCCGCGCCGTTTGTATCGGTTGGCGTGGTCGGCGCGACGTCGCTCACGTTGATCGTGAATGTCTGCGTGGTGGCGAAGATGCCGTCGGTCGCCCGCACCGTGATGTTGTAGCTGTGGCTGGCGCTGGCCTCGAAATTGATCTGGTCAGGGTTGTCGACCGTCACCACGCCGGTGGTGGCATTGATCTTGAAGCCGCCGCCGGACGAGTCCGCGGTCAGCGAATAGGTGATCGGGAAGTGGACGATGTCATGGGCCTCGGCCGTGATACCTACCGTCGTATTGGCCGCCGCGTTTTCGGCCACGATATTGTCGGCGGTGTTGGTATCGACCGGCGTCGTCATGATGAAGCCGGGGACCGGCGGAAAAGGTGTGCCGGGAGGGCAGCCGAGATAGAGCGCCTTGAGCCCGTACTGGTCCGCAAAGGCCAGCGCCGCAGGGGTCAGAATGATGTTCCCGTCGAAATCGAGAAACAGTTCCGGTCGGGTGATACCAGCGATTGTATAGGCGGGAATGGACTTCATGGGTACTCCTGCGACCGGCCATTGGCCGGCCAATCACTACAACCGCTGGGTGAGGTCGGGTGTGAACTCGTTCACATTTGCCGATGGATCGTCGGCCAATGGCCGATCTGACGGGAAGCGCGGGCGAGGGCCCGGGTGGTGCATGCGACGACGCGCAGCCGGCGCAATGCCAAGAGTCAAACTCCCGGCGAGCTGAAATTCGCTCGTCATTCGAAATCGCCCCACTGACTACTCAAGGCCGAAATGAATGTTCAAGAAAATGCAGACGGCGCTGATTAAGGAATTGGCAACCATGACCGTATTGGTTGCACAACCGTAAGTCAATGTTTCCGATACATTAACCTATTCGGCGACGCCCGCTGACGTTGAGGAAGGTAAACGAGCGCCGGGCTTGCGCGATCCTGGTGCGCTTATGCGCGAACCCCGTCGGCTTCTGCGACATCTGCATGATGTCACGCTCGCGTCATGCTCAGCCGGAAGCGCGGTTGGCCGGTTTTGGTCTCGACAATTGCAGCCGGATCGGATCGGCGTGTCCGCCCCGATCGGCGTCATGCATCCCTTGCAAGACAATGGCTCTTGCAAGACAATGGCATAGTTTTGCGCCGCACAAGACGCAAGATCCTCAGAACGCATGGCTATTTTGCTTGATCCCGGCCGGCTCTTGAACAGACTGGAGGCGGGACACATCTTGGTCTTCCGCCGTGCACTGCAGCAATGGCATGGCGTGATTACAAATTCGGGAGATGGCATTGGGTGCGACTGAGAGATCGGGGCCTCTTGCTCAGGCGACGAGGCTGAACATCCACCGACTTCGCCGCCTGGCGCCGCTTGGTCTTGTCGTCGCCTTGGCGTTGTCGGCGTGCGGTGACAAGGCGCAGCAGCAGGCGGCGCCGCCGGCACCGCCGGTCACCGTTGCGCAGCCGGTCAAGCGCACCGTGACCGACTGGGATGAATTCACCGGTCGCTTCGAGGCGGTCGAGGAGGTCCAGATCCGCGCCCGCGTCGGCGGCTTCGTCACCAGCGTCGAATTCCGCGACGGCGCGATCGTCCGCACCGGCGACCTGCTCTATGTGATCGATCCGCGCCCGTTCGAGGCGGTCGCGCTGCAGGCCAATGGCCAATTGTCGGATGCCCGCGCCCGGGCTGAACTCGCAAAGCGCGAACTCGATCGCGCGCTGACCTTGGTCCAGACCAGCGCGGTTTCCGAATCCATCGTCGATCAGCGCCGGCAGACCCTGCAGGCGGCGCATGCCGCCGAGATGCAGGCTGAAGGCGCGCTGAAAGCGGCGCAGCTCAACATCGAATTCAGCCATGTCGTGGCGCCGATCACCGGCCGCGTCAGCCGCCACCTCGTCAGCGCCGGCAATCTCGTGCAGGGCAGCGAGGGCGGCGCGACATTGCTGACCTCGATCGTCTCGCTCGATCCGATCTACATTTATTTCGACGTCGACGAGGCGACCTTCCAGAGGAATAACCGGCTCTGGTTCGAGGGCAAGCGGCCGAGTTCGCGCGATACGGCGAACCCGGTGCAGGTGACGCTGGTCGGCGATACCAAGCCGTCGCATGAAGGCAAGATGGATTTTCTCGACAACCGCCTCGATGTCTCGACCGGCACGCTGCGCAGCCGCGCGGTGATCGCGAACAAGGATCTCTCGATCCTGCCGGGCCAGTTCGGCCGCGTGCGGTTGATCGGCAGCTCGCCTTACGAAGCGCTGCTGCTGCCGGACACGGCTGTCGCCACCGACCAGTCGCGCAAGATCGTGTTCGTGGTCAAGGACGACAACACGGTCGAAGCCAAGCCGGTCACGCTCGGCCCGCTCGACGAAGGCTTGCGCGTGATCCGCACCGGGCTCGCGGCCGAAGACCGGGTCATCGTCGATGGCCTGCAGCGCGCCCGCGTCGGCGCCAAGGTCAGCCCGCATCCGGCGCCAGCGCCGGCAGGTAACAAGTCATGAATCTTGGCCGGCTCTCCATCAACCAGCCGATTCTGGCGATGGTGCTGTCGATCGTGCTGCTGATCGTCGGCGCGATCGCCTACACCACGCTGCCGGTCTCGGAATATCCGCAGGTGGTGCCGCCGACGGTGGTGGTCACCACGACATATCCGGGCGCGTCGGCACAAACCGTCTCCGACACCGTGGCCGCCCCGATCGAGCAGGAGATCAACGGCGTCGAGGACATGCTGTATCTCTACAGCCAGGCGACCTCGAACGGGCAACTGACCATCACCGTCACCTTCAAGCTCGGCACCGACCTCGACAAGGCCCAGGTGCTGGTGCAGAACCGCGTCGCGATCGCGCAGCCAAGGCTGCCCGAGGAGGTGCAGCGCAACGGCGTGACGACACGCAAGAACAGCCCCGACATCTTGATGGTCGTGTTCATGCTGTCGCCGGACGACACCTTCGACCAGCTCTACATCTCCAACTATTCGCTGCTGCAGGTGCGCGACCAGTTGCTGCGGCTCGACGGCGTCGGCGACATCCAGATGTTCGGCGCACGCGATTATTCGATGCGGCTGTGGCTCGACCCGGACCGGATCGCAACCCTCGGCCTGACCGCGGGCGAAGTGGTGGCGGCGATCCGGGCGCAGAACCTGCAGATCACCGGCGGACAGATCGCCGAGCCGCCGATCGCCGACCGCGCCTTTTCGCCAAACCTCACTTTCACCGGCCGGCTGAAAGATCCAGGACAGTTCGAGGACATCGTGGTCAAGGCCGGCAGCGACGGCCGCACCGTGCGGCTGCGCGATATCGCGCGGGTCGAGCTCGGCGCGCTGGCCTACACGACCAACAGCTTTCTCCTGAAGAAGTCGGCCGTCGCCATGCTGGTGACGCAGCGCCCCGGCTCGAACGCGCTGGCAACTGCCAAGAATATTTCCGATACGATGGTGCGGTTGAAAGCCAGCTTCCCGCGGGGCCTGGACTACAACATCGGCTACAACCCGACCGAATTCATCGCGCAGTCCGTCAGCGAACTGATCAAGACCATCTACGAGGCGATGGCGCTGGTCGTGATCGTGGTGCTGGTGTTCTTGCAGGGCTGGCGTCCGGCGATCATTCCGATCATCGCGATCCCGGTGTCGCTGGTCGGCACCTTTGCCGTGATGGCGGCGCTCGGATTCTCGATCAACAATTTGACCCTGTTCGGCCTGGTGCTCGCGGTCGGCATCGTGGTCGACGACGCGATCGTGGTGGTGGAGAACGTCGAGCGGCATCTCGAGCACGGCATGAGCCGACGGGATGCCGCGCTCAAGACGATGGAGGAGGTCGGCGGCGCGCTGGTCTCGATCGCGCTGGTGTTGTGCGCCGTGTTCGTGCCGACCGCGTTCCTCGGCGGCATCTCCGGACAGTTCTTCCAGCAATTTGCCGTCACCATTGCGGTTGCGACCGCGATCTCCTGCTTCTGCTCGCTGACACTGTCGCCGGCGCTGGCCTCGCAAATCCTGCAGCCGCATGAGGACAAGCGCCCGCCGGCGCGCTGGAACCTTGTCGCGCGGGGCTGGGCAGCCTTCACCGGCGTCTTCAACCGCGGCTTCGACCGGCTGTCGCATGGCTATGCCCGTGCCGCCGATTTCGTGATCCGCCATTCGAGGGTGATGCTGTTGATCTATGTGGCGCTGATCGGCAGCGCCGGGTGGTTGTTGGCGACGACGCCGCAAGGCTTCATTCCGGCGCAGGATCGCGGCTATGTCATCGTCTCGGTGCAGCTGCCGGGCGCCGCCTCACTGGCGCGCACGACGGCCGTGGTGCGCGAAATCGAAAGGATCGCGCTCGATACGCCGGGAATCGTCCGCGTGGCGGTGTTCGCCGGCTTCTCGGGCGCGACGCGGACGCAAAACAGCAATGCCGCGGCGCTGTTCCCGGTGTTCGACGAGCCGGAAGCTCGCCACAAGAAGGGGCTTTCGGCGGCCGCCATCACCGGCGAATTGCGCAAGCGCCTGTCGGCGCTCGAGGGCGCCTTCATCATCGTGATCCCGCCGCCTGCGGTGCCCGGCATCGGCACCGGCGGCGGCTTCACCATGCGGATCCAGGACCGGCAAGGCAGAGGTTCCGAATTGCTCGCCCAGGCGACCGATGAACTGGTCGCGGCCGCGCGCAAGGCCCCCGGCCTGACCTCGGTGTTCTCCCCCTACACCGCGAACACGCCGCAGCTGTTCGTCGACATCGACCGCGTCAAGGCGCAAAAGCTCGGCGTGCCGATCGCGGGCATCACCGACACGATCCAGACCTATTTCGGCTCGACCTATGTCAACGACTTCAATCTGTTCGGCCGCACCTACCACGTCACCGCGCAGGCCGACCTGTCGTTCCGCAAAGAGACCGCGGATCTGGCGCGGCTGCGCACCCGCAACGCCGCCGGCGACATGGTGATGCTCGGCAGCGTGGTCGACTTCAAGGATGTCTCGGGTCCCGACCGCGTCGCGCGCTACAATCTCTATCCTGCGTCCGAGCTTCAGGGCGATACCACGCCCGGAACCAGTTCGGCGACCGCCATTGCAACGATGAAGCAACTGGCGCAGCAGACGCTGCCGAGCGGCTTCGATTTCGAGTGGACCGATCTGTCCTACCAGCAGGTCACCGGCGGCAACGCCGGCCTCTATGTGTTCCCGATCTGCGTGCTGTTCGTCTATCTCGTGCTCGCCGCGCAATATGGCAGCTGGATCCTGCCGTTCGCGGTGATCCTGATCGTGCCGATGTGCCTGCTCGCCGCCACCATCGGCGTGCGCATCATGGGGCAGGACGTCAATATCCTGACCCAGATCGGCTTCGTGGTGCTGGTGGGACTGGCCGCCAAGAACGCGATCCTGATCGTGGAGTTCGCGCGCGACATCGAGCTCGAGGGCAAGCCGCGGCTGGAGGCGGTGATCGAGGCCTGTCGCTTGCGGCTGCGGCCGATCCTGATGACCTCATTCGCCTTCATCCTCGGCGTGCTGCCGCTGGTGGTGTCGACGGGATCGGGCTCGGAGATGCGCCAGGCGGTCGGCGTGGCCGTGTTCTTCGGCATGTTAGGGGTCACCCTGTTCGGGCTGATCTTCACGCCGATCTTCTACATGGTGGTGCGCAACCTCGCGGACGACCGGCAGAAGAAGCCTGTCGCAGTCTGACAGGATTTCGCTCACCGCTATTGTCATTCCGGGATGGTGCGTCAGCACCAGGCCTCAGATGCGCACTTGCGCATGGGGGAATCTCGAATTCTCGGATGTGCACTGCACATCGTGGTTCGATGCCGTCGCAATCGCCCCGGAATGACGCGGCAGTCTTGCCCCATACTATTGGCTGATCTGAAATAGATGGGCAGCCGCAGGGTTATAAAATACTGTCGCGCGGATAATCTGAACAGAAACTTCTGGGAGAACCTTATGAGATCGGGATTACTTGCGGCCGCAGCATTCGGCGGTCTTTTATTGTCGGCGCCGGCGTTGGCACAGGGCGTCAAGATCGGCATTCTCAACGACCAGTCCGGCGTCTATGCCGATTACGGCGGCAAGTGGTCGTTTGAAGCCGCCAAGATGGCGGTGGAGGATTTTGGCGGCGAGGTGCTCGGCCACAAGATCGAGGTGATCTCCGCCGACCACCAGAACAAGCCCGATCTCGCCACCGCGATCGCGCGGCGCTGGTACGAGGTCGAGGGCGTCGACATGATCACGGAGCTGACGACCTCATCGGTCGCGCTCGCGATCCACGATCTCTCCAGGCAGATGAAGAAGATCGACATCGTCGTCGGCGCCGCGACCTCGCGGCTGACCGGCGACGCCTGCCAGCCCTACGGCTTCCACTGGGCCTATGACACGCACGCGCTTGCGGTCGGCACCGGTGGCGCGCTGGTGCAGGCCGGCGGCGACACCTGGTTCTTCATGACCGCGGACTACGCGTTCGGCTATGCGCTGGAAAAGGACACCGGCGATCTCGTCAAGGAGAAGGGCGGCAAGGTCGTGGGCTCGGTCCGCATCCCGCTCAACTCGTCGGATTTTTCGTCGTTCCTGCTGCAGGCGCAGAGCTCCAAGGCCAAGATCATTGGGCTCGCCAATGCCGGCCTCGATACCACCAACTCGATCAAGCAGGCTGCCGAATTCGGCATCGTCAAGGGCGGCCAGAAGCTCGCCGGGCTGTTGCTGACGCTGGCCGAAGTGCACGGCCTCGGGCTCGAGGCCGCCCAGGGCCTCGTGCTCACCGAGGGCTATTACTGGGACCGCGACGACAAGAGCCGCGAGCTCGCCAACCGCTTCTTCAAGCGCACCGGGCGGATGCCGAACATGATCCAGGCCGGCACCTATTCGGCGACGCTGGCCTATCTCAAGGCGGTGAAGGCGGCCGGCACCAAGGACACCGAGGCGGTCGCGAAAAAGCTGAAGGAGCTTCCGGTCGACGACCAGTTCGCGAAGGGCAAGGTGCTGGAGAACGGCCGCATGGTGCACGACCTCTATCTGTTCGAGGTCAAGAAGCCGTCGGAGTCGAAGAAGCCCTGGGATTACTACAAGCAACTCGCCGTGGTGCCAGGCGACAAGGCTTTTCCGGCCGCCAAGGATTCGGGCTGTCCGCTGGTGAAATGAACGAAGCACCAGATCAGGCGTCGCCGCTCCGATCGTGATGACCTGGGGCGTGTACTCTCACAAGGGCTGATTTACCCGCTTTCGGTGGGCTAGCCGGCGTTGCCCGGCTAGCTGTCGGCTCGAATCCGTCGCGAATGGACCCGGCGCGGACTGATCCTGTTTGCACAATGGAGCCTGGATGGCCCAGCGCAAGGGCCGTCGACGAGAGCGGCGGTTGAAAGGCATCAGTGAGGCATCGTCGGCAGGGATGCTCGAATGCGCTGCGGGAAATCCGGTGCGCTATCGGCGGCCTGCGCGGCCTCGTTGATCAGCGAGCGACGCCGCAGTTCCTCAAGCGACAGCGTTGTGTCGATCCGGCCCGAATAATAGAGGTAGCCATCGATCAGACCGTTGAGCAGATGCCGGACGTCGAGGCGACCGGTCCGGCCGGCGGCGTTGGCGTATCGCACGATGTTGATGGTGCAGCTGTTGGTCAGCAGGTGATAGAACTCTGGCCGATCGGCGAGTTCATTGATCCGCGTCAGATAAACCAGGAGCAGCCGGCGGGCATCGTCGGGTGAGGTGTTGAGACGATAGAGGTATACCGCCTCGTGCCGGTAGTTGGCGCGCACGCCTACGAGATCGCGCTCGTCACCCACCACATAAATCAACTCGAATTGCTTGAAGAGGGAGGCTATTGGCGCAAAGCTTTCTCCGACCTCCGGCCGCGTCTCGATGGAGATACTTAGCGGCGGGGCGTTGTCGAAGATGAAACTCAGGAAGGTGTGTCCGACCGGACCTGGCATAAAGTAGGACACGTAGAAATCGAGGGCTGTCAAATGCGACAGCTGCAGTTCGCGCTCTTCGTAGCGCACCGTGAAATCATCCCGGGTGCGGTAGTCGAAGTTACGGACCCCGGTGAGGCGCACGCGGTCGCCGTCGATGAATGCCCGTGGCATCACCGCGACTTCTGGCCGCCAGGGACGATCGTGCGAGGGACTGATGCTGATCCACCAGGCGGCCACGCCGAGAAACAGCACGATCACGATCACGGTCATGTGCCGTTGGCGCGAAAGGCAAAGAGCCCAGACCGCGAACGCCGCAAAGGCGCCCGCCAACCCCAGACGCAGCCCTGCGGACGGCAGATTCGAATAGTAGATGGCAAGGGTGGCCCACGCGACGAGTGCGGCCCGGCACAGAAACCAGATCGTTGCGATCAGCCACCCGAAAGGACGGGACAGGAACCCGCGAAGTAAGATCAACGGCTCCTCCGCCCCGCTTCTTGTTGCGACATCACTTGCTCAGTGCATTCTTGTAGATTCTGCCATCCTTCATGATGACTACAAAATTCTTGTCGGGATTTGCGACGAGGTTGATGTCGTCGAGGGGGTTGCCATCGACGAGCAACAGATCCGCAAGTGCCCCAACTTCCACCACGCCGAGCCTGCCGGGATAGGGATTGATGTACCCGGACAGCGCCATCAATTCACCATTGTCGGCGGTTGCCATCTTGAGCGCTTCCGCAGGCGTATACCAGCGGACCATCATGGCGAGATACTGCCCCTGGCGGCTGGCAGCCCCCGCATCGAACAGAATGTCGGCTCCCCAAGCCGTCTTGACCTTGTACTTCCTTGCGAGCTTGTAGGCGCTCTCGGTTCCCGCGAACACTACCAGCGCTTTCTTTTGCGACACCGGGCTCATCCGTGCGAAAACGTCTGCATCGTAGGTCAGCGGCTGCAAGCTCCACCAGATGCCCTTGTCCGCCAGCAACTGGGCGGTGGGTTCGTCGATCAGTTGGCCGTGTTCAATGCATTTGACGCCCGCGGCGACCGCTTGGCGGATGGCAGCCGGCGTATACGCATGCACGGCCACATAAGTGCCCCAATTTTCGGCCGCCTCGACCGCGGCGCGAAGCTCCGGTTCGGTGAACTGGGTCGACTCGATCGGATTGTGGGGCGAACTGACGCCGCCGCCCCCCATCAGCTTGATCTGACTGGCGCCCTGTCTCAGTTGCTCGCGCGTGCGCAATCGTACCTCATCGGGGCTGTCGGCAATGGCTGCGACGCCCGTGAGCTCGGACTGGCTTAACGGTCCTCCCAGTGTCCGCGGAACCTCGTAGCGAGACCGAAAGTCTCCATGGCCCGAGGTCTGCGAGATCATCGCACCCGAGGGATAGATGCGCGGACCGACGGTGACCCCCTCGTCGATGGCGCGCTTCAACCCGAACACGGGACCGCCCATGTCCCGTATGGTGGTGAAACCCCTCATCAGGGTTGCTTCAGCCTGATGCGCGGCCAACAGGTTGAGGTAGCCGGGGTCCGCCGTCGCGAGGATTGCGGGGGACACCGCCGCCATGAACATATGCCAATGCGCGTCGATCAGTCCCGGCATCAGCACGCGCCCGTCGGCGTTGATCACGCGGACGTCGGCACCCGTCTGCGTGGCAGCAGGGTTCGCCGATATCTGCTCGATGATGTTGCCCCTCACGAGCACGCTGGAAGGCGCCGAAAGCGCGGCATTCTTGCCATCGAAGATGCGGACGTTCTGAAAAACCGTCACCCCGGCGGCGGGCAAAATGGGAGCGGGCTGCTCGGGCCCCAGCTCCAGCGCCTCATATTGCGCCAGGCCCGGCTGGCAGAGTCCGAATAGAAGCGCCGCCGACAGCAGCGGCGTGCACAACATGCGCCGCAAGTTCCAGACCGCCGCCCGGACGAATGACGCACCCAGAAGATCTCTTGAGTTCATCGTGCATGCTCCTCTTGGAAAGCACGAGACCCGTCGCACCACCTGCTATCCGAAGCCATTTGCGAACGGTGGATGCGGGGTACTCGTTCCGTTGCGTCACCCAAGCCCGCCGGGGGCCGGAGGCGGTTACATGACAAAACCGTGAAGAGAAGAACGGATGCGCTACGAAACGCGACTGCTCCGGTGCGGATCGTTCACTAAAATCGTTAGCAAGTGCGAGCCCGTATCGAAAACGGAAAAGTCGAAATTGGCAAGAAATAGCGATTGTCGCCGGTATCACTTGTTCGGTATGTTTCGTCTTCTCGTTTCTTGTAGACGAACGTCGGATAGGTTTCCGCATCGGAGGACCGTCATGACCAATGCTTCAGACACAATCAGAGACACTCAGACCGGCTCGGATACGGCGCCGCTGCGCGCCAAGTCGGGCTGGATCATCGCACTCGGCGTCGTCTATGTGGTCGCCGGGCTTATCGCGCTGGGCAGCGTGGTGACGGCCACCGTCGCGAGCGTCCTCGTCGTCGGCGTGATGATGATCATCGCCGGCGTCGCCGAAGTGTTCAGCGCCTTCCAGATCAAGAGCTGGGGCAAATTTCTGCTCTGGGCCCTGCTGGGCGTGCTTTACATCGTCGCCGGCTTCGTCACGTTTGAGAATCCGCTGCTTGCCGCCGTGCTGCTCACCCTCATTCTCGGCGCATCGCTGCTGGCCTCGGGCGTCATGCGGATCATCCTGGCCTTCAGCATGAAACGGGAAACGCCTTGGGTCTGGGTGCTGCTGTCCGGTGTGATCACGCTGCTGCTCGGCGTACTGATCCTGGCGCGCTGGCCGGTCTCTAGCCTCTATATTCTGGGCCTGTTCCTCGGCATCGATCTGATCCAGGCGGGCGCGGGCTGGATCGGATTGGGCTTCGGCCTGCGCCGCGATCGTTGAGGTGCGGTTGGCGGGCTGCTCGCCGCGCACTTGATCGACGAGAAGGAGGCGCTGATGCGCTGGATTTACCTTGCCGTCATCATCCTGTTCGCCGCGGCGGCGATCATCTTCGCTGTGCAGAATCTCGAGATCGTCACCATGACGTTTCTCGGCATCAATGCCCGCGTGCCGCTCGCGCTGCTGGTCGCCGTCGCCTACCTCCTGGGTGCGGCGACGGGTGGCAGCCTGTTCGCGCTGCTGCGTCGATCGTACGCAGGGTCGAGACGAAGTGTGATGGGCTCCTCCTGATCAGGTGCCGTTTCCTCTCCGACCGGAAGGATGACGATGGACGCAGCAGCACGCGAAACGGTTCTGGTGGATCTCGCCTTGCAGGGCGGCGGCTCCCACGGCGCGTTCACCTGGGGCGTGCTCGATCGGCTGATCGAGGAGCCGTGGCTACGGATCGATGCGATCTCCGGCACGTCGGCCGGCGCAATGAACGCAGCCCTGGTAGCGGACGGATGGGCGCAAGGCGGAGCCGAAGGCGCGCGGGCGGTGCTCGAGACCTATTGGCGGCGGGTGTCGCAGGCTGCGGCGTTCAGCCCGTTGCAGCGCTCGCCTCTCGATCGGCTGATGGGCCGCTGGACGCTCGACACGTCACCCGCCTATATCGCCATGGACCTGATGGCCCGCGTGGTTTCACCCTATGATCTCAATCCGCTCGGCCTCAACCCGCTGCGCACTATCCTCGCCGAGAGCATCGATTTTGACCGACTGGCCCGCGCGCCCATCAGGCTGTTTATCACCGCGACCAATGTGCGCACCGGCCGCGGTCGCATCTTCCGCAACGCGGAGATCACGGCCGACGTCCTGCTTGCCTCGGCTTGCCTGCCGACCATGTTCCATGCGATCGAGATCGACGGCGAGCCCTATTGGGATGGCGGCTATGCCGGTAATCCGACCCTTACCCCGCTGGTGCGCGAAAGCGACGCGCATGACACCATTCTGGTGCAGATCAATCCGCGCGAACGGCCGGAGCCGCCGCGCACCGCAAACGAGATCCTCAACCGGCTCAACGAGATTTCCTTCAACTCGCCGCTGATGAAGGAATTGCGCATGATCGCGCTGCTGCGCCAGGTGGCGGACCCCGGACACGGCGAGGGCGCTCGCTGGGCCGGAATGCGCACGCACCGGATCATGACCGACGCGCTCGCGGACTTCGGTGCGTCGTCGAAGCTCAACGCCGAGTGGGCGTTCGTCTCGCTGCTGAAAGAAGAGGGCCGCAAGAGCGCCGACGCATTCCTCGCGGCCCACGGCGAGGATATCGGCAAGCGCTCCACGGCCGATTTCGACGTGCTGCTGGCGGAATGCTGAGGCCATGATGCTGTCAGGGCTTCTCGGCATCCTGATCGGGCTCGGCCTTTTGATCGCGTTCGCCTTCCGGGGCTGGAGCGTGCTGCTGCTTGCGCCGCTCGCCGCACTGATCGCAGCGATGTTTTCTCGCGAGCCGCTGCTTGCTCACTGGACCCAAACCTTCATGGCCAGCGCGACAGGCTTTCTGGCGCAGTTCTTTCCATTGTTTCTGCTTGGTGCGCTGTTCGGCAAGCTGATGGAGGACAGCGGCTCGGTCGCCGCGATCGCGAGCTTCATGACGCAGCGGCTCGGCCCGCAGCGGGCCATGCTGGCGGTAGTCCTCGCCGGCGCGCTCGTCACTTATGGCGGCGTCAGTTTGTTCGTCGCTTTCTTCGTGCTGGCGCCGATGGCGCAGGAGCTGTTTCGTGCGGCTGGCATCCCGCGGCGTCTGATGCCAGCGGCAATCGTGCTCGGCACCTCGACCTTCACCATGTCGGCGCTGCCCGGCACGCCGTCCATCCAGAACGCGATCCCGATGCCGTTCTTCGGCACCACCCCCTTTGCGGCACCCGGCCTCGGCATTCTGGCGTCGCTGATCATGCTCGGTTTCGGCCTGTGGTGGCTCAATCGCGAAGAGGCCATTGCAAGGAAGAACGGCGAAAGCTTTGGCGACGGTGCGCCCATGCCGTCCGACCGTCTCGCCACCGACGAAAAATTGCGTGAACGCGCCACCACCGCGCGCGAGTTCGATCCAGCAGAGATCATGCACGGCGAGACGACCGACGTGCCGCCTCCGACCATGCTCGCCGCGCTGCCCCTCATCGTGGTGATAATGGTTAATCTCGCGATGTCGTTGTTCATCCTGCCGGCACTCGACACGCGCTTTCTCGCTGAAGCTCGCTGGGGCGAGACGTCACTCGCAGCTGTCGGTGGCGTGTGGGCTGTGATCACCGCGCTTGCCTGCGCGATCGTCACCGTGATCGCGGTCAATTTTCGCCGACTGCCGGCCCTGCGCGCCACCATGGATGCCGGCGCCAATGCTGCGGTACTACCGGCGATGAGCGTGGCGAGCCTGGTCGGCTTCGGCGCTGTGGTGGCGGCGATGCCTGCTTTCGCCGTGGTGCGTGACGCCGTGCTCGGCATCGGCGGTGGACCGCTGGTGTCGCTGGCGGTCGCCACCAACCTGCTGGCAGCACTCACCGGCTCGGCGTCAGGCGGGCTGACCATTGCGCTGGACGCGCTCGCGGCGACATACGTGACGCGCGCCGCGGAGATAGGGCTCAATCCCGAGCTGCTCCACCGTGTAGCGGTGATCGGTTCGGGCACACTCGATAGCCTGCCGCACAATGGCGCGGTGGTCAGTTTGCTTGCTGTCTGTGGATCGACGCACCGGGATAGCTATCGCGATATCGTGGTGGTCGGCATCATCGGCGGCCTTGTAGCGCTTGCCGCCGTCATCGCGCTCGGCTCCCTGGTGGGTTCGTTCTGAGCTATCCGCGTGGGCTGGCACATCGCGTCATTTCGCGGCGAACTGAATTTTGGCCGCTATCGGGGCATAGCGGACCCTGAGGCGGGCCACGTCAATCAATCTCGATTTATGAGCATGCGCCTTGGTCCTGGAGGCCAGGACTCACGAGACCAAGTCTCTAGAGACCAAGACTTCTAGAGACCGAGGCTTTCGCGCAGCCGCTTGAGCTGCGGGCGGATCCGTTCGCAGCCGAGTTCGCGCTCGAACCGGGCGATGGCATCGGCGTTCGGCTCGGCGCGCAGTTGGGCGAGCCGCGCCACGTCGCGCACGCAAGGGTCTTCGGCAGGCGCAGCCTGCGCCTGTGCTTGCGGCGGCGGTTTCGTCGCAGCATTGACCGGAGCGGTCGCGGCGGGAGCCGTTGCGACCGGCGCCGTCGAGCGCGGTTCGGTGACGTAGCTCTCGAACAGGCGTTGCACCTGCGCGCGCAGCCGCGGGCAGCCAAGCTCGCGCTGCAAGCTCGCGATCTCGTCGGGCGCCGGGTTGGAACGCAGCCGCACCAGACGTTGCTCGTCGCGCACGCAGGGATCGACCGTCTCCAGCGCCGCCTGTGCCGGCAGCGGCGGCTTGGGCGGCTCGATCTTGATGGCCGGCGGGACAGGGGGCGGTGCGGTGACGACCACGCTGGGTTTTGGCGCGGGCGGGCTCGGTGCGGGGACGGCTACGGCCGGGGACTCGCGTCTGACGACCGCCGCCGGCGCGGGGGCTGCGGGCGCAGGTGCCGCTGCAGGCTCGACCTTCTTCGCGACGGCGCCCGGCGCCACCAGCGCAATCGTGGAGCCGCCGAGCGAGCCGTAGATGAACGGCTCCTGCCGTCCGCCGGTCATGGCGACCACGTCATCGCGGACGCGGCCGAGCGCGATGCGGATATCGAGCCCGGGCTCGCCGAGATGCCTGATCAGCGCGGTGGCGTAGGGGCTGTTGACGCCGTCGCCATCGTAGGAAACCGAACCGGCCTTGGCGGCGTAGGCGACCAGCGTGTCGGCGCTGACTTCCTCGATCTTGGCAAGGCCGCCCCGTGAGGGCGCGCGCATTCCCGCCGAGCGCAGCTTTGCGGCAAACGGATTGTCGCGGCAGGCGTCGAGCAGGATCAGCCGCAGACGGCGCACCGACTGCAGCGCCCAGACGATGCGGTCGAGCGACACCGCCTCGTCGTCGACGTCGTAGTCGCGGCTGAGCCGCGCATCCACCGGAACCAGATAATTGGTGCCGCCGATCTCGATGCCGTGGCCGGCATAATAGACCACCGCGATGTCGGCGTTCTCGGCCGTAATCAGGAATTCGCGCACGCTGCGCTTGAAGTCGACGACGCCGAGATCGGTGCGCGAGATGACGACCTCGAAGCCGACCGATTTGAACGTCGTCGCGAGCGCGTTGGAGTCGTTGATCGTGTTGGGCAGCGACGTGGCGTTCTTGTAGGACGAATTCCCGATCACCAGCGCGACGCGCCGCTCTGCGGCGGCGGCTGTCGCAAACAGCGCCCCCGCAGCGAGGCAGAACAGGTAGATCAGGAGTTGGCGCAGTCTCATCGCGGCATCGCTATCAGTAATACCGCAAGCGACGGTGGCGCTTGTAGCGCTTCTTGGGCGGGCGGCCGCTCTCGGTGACGGTTACGTTGATGGCTTCGGAATAAACCGGCGGATTGTGCGGCACATGGGCGAAGTCGGCGAACAACAGGCGCAGCGTATGCTTGCCGAGCGGCAGCGTGATCTTCGCTTCGGTCTGCCCGGCGCCGAAATGCAGGTGGTTGAAGTCGTTGGCGATCGGCTGGTCCATCGGCGGCAGCTCGGCGTCGACGATCAGATGATGATGCCCCGTGTTCGGCTTGTCGAAACCCGCGGGCGCGACGCCCATGTTCAAGAGGCCGAAGCGGATCACCGGGTTCTGCGAGATATAGCCGCCGTCGGTCGGATAGATGAAATAGACTTTGGCGTCCTTGGGCGACGGCCGCCGTCCAGCGGCGGCGGGGGCGGCGGGCGCTGCGGCGGCAGCCGGCGGCGCGGCCTGATCGGCCACCTTGACCTTGATGCGGTCCGACATCACCGGCGGCGAATGCGGCACGTGATTCTTGTCGCCGAACACGAGCTGCAACGTATGCTCGCCCGGCGTCAGCGTGATTTCGGTTTCGGTCTGGCCGGCGCCGAAATGCAGGTGCTGGAAGTCGTTCGGAATTTCGGTGTTGAGCGCCGGCGTCGGCGAATCGATGATCAAATGATGGTGGCCCGAATTGGCGCGGTCGGAACCTGCCGGCGCCACGCCCATTCCGCGCAAGCCAAAATGCAGCGTGGATTTGGTGGGCAGCGTGTCGCCGTCCTTCAATCCGATGAAGTAGACGGCAGCGCCCGCAGGCGAGGGCGTCGGGCCGCCGGTCTGGGACAGCGCGGCATCGCAGAGCAACAAGACGCCGAAAAAGCGCGACAGGAATTGATCTCAACATTCTCCCGGATCATCGCAAATCTTTCCCAGTATTGAACCGCAAAACGGTGCGGTATCTGCTCAAATAAATTATGCGTCAGCGCGCGACCGGCGCATAATGACGCACGGTTCGCCAAACGATATTCGTTTGCCGTGCATTGTAAACTGAAATTCAGCCCCCAAAATCCCTCGGAGGGAGCCGACTGCCTCGCCTTGCCGATAAACGCCAGATAAAGCATGCTATCGCCCATTGGATGTCGACGTTCATATTTTTGGGAGTGACGTTCATATTTTTGCGAGTGACGTTCACTTTTTTGGGAGTTCTGTGTGATTTCCGCGGAAACAAAGACATGAAATTTCATTTGCTGTCTGTGATATTGCTCACAGCGCTGACTGGGTCGCTAAGCACCGAAGCGAACGCACAGCGCGGGCTGACCAACAGTCCGTCGGCTGATCGGCCGGTGTCGGCAGACGCCGTGGTGGCGCAGCGTGACCAACCTCCCAGTCTTGATCCCGGAGAAATCTTTCGCGATTGCGAGGCGTGTCCCGAACTCGTGGTGGTTCCACCGGGTGACTTCACGATGGGGTCGAATGACACGCCCTATGAAAAGCCGGAACATGCGATCATGATCCGGCGGTCGTTTGCGATCGGCCGCCGCGAGGTGACGTTCGCCGAGTGGGACCAGTGCGCCGACGCCGGAATCTGCAAGCACCGCCCCGACGATCACGGCTGGGGACGCGGCGACCGGCCGGCGATCAACATCAGCTGGGATGATGCCAAGCTGTTCGTGGCCTGGCTGTCGCAGAAGACCGGTCAGAAATACCGGCTGCCCAGCGAGGCCGAGTGGGAATATGCCGCCCGCGCCGGCACCAAGACGCCGTTCTGGTGGGGACGCGAGGCCGGCACGGGCCATGCGCAGTGCGACACGTGCGGCAGCCAGACCACCAAGCAGGTCGCCGTTACCGGCTCGTATCGTCCCAACGGTTTTGGCCTGTACGACACCGCCGGCAATGCCGCCGAATGGGTCGAGGATTGCTGGAACGACAACTACCGTAACGCGCCCAGGGATGGCGCCGCCTGGACGTCGGGCGATTGCCGCCTGAGGGTACTGCGCGGCGGCAATTTCCTCAGCAAGGCAACCGAGGTCAGGTCCGCTTCGCGGTTCCGCTACGACGTGGACGTGCGCTATTACGCCAACGGTTTTCGCGTGATGCGGGATCTGCAGTGACGGTGCTCTCGCGCGGAGAGATCATGCGAGCGATCGTGTCCGTGATGCTGATCTGCGCCGGCAGCGAGGCGGCGCTGGCGCAGTCCTATTCGGCCAGCGGGCAGATCGGCTATCTCCAGGAATGGGAGATCAAGGGCAGCCTGGCCAAAACCATCACCCGCTCCGGCGCCGAATACGCAGGTCCGGTGACGCTCCGCCATGTCGGGCTCTGCAGCACCAATGGCGTCGAGGAAAAGGCCGGCGTGGTGCAGCTCAAGGTCTCGGCCGCGCGGCTGGAGGGAACGCTGACGATGGTGGATGACAATTGCCGGATCGTCGCATCGGCGTCGTCGTCCTATCAGGGCCTCCTGAGCTGCCGCAACGGCCAGGGCGTGCCGATCCATTTTTCCATCGACGGGGCCGTCGCGGCCGCGGTCGATCGCTGAGATAGATCGCAAACAGCCACAGCGACGGCAGGAAGATCGGCATCCATTCCAGCGTGTTCATCTGCACCCGGAAGATGCGCTCGAACTCGGGATTTCCCGTGATCGCGGGCAGCTTGACGCCGAGGCGCACCCGCGCCCGCGCGACCTGCGTCGAGGTGAAGAAGTAGAACGCGACGGCAAGGCAGGTGACGATCGCGGTGTAGTGAAGCATTGGGATTTCCTCTTCGTGCGGCGCCCCTAATACCCCGTCAATTCCAGGTAGCCGATGCCGGCGTGGCTGCCGGCAAAGCTGATCGGTCCCTTCCCAATAGGGAAAGCTGGTGCCCATCCAGCTTCGCGGATTGAGCGGCGTGGTCTCGATCTTGAGGCCGCGCGCGGGGATAGCGACGCGCCATGCGGTCGGCACCTTGCGGCCGCCGATGTCGGTGAAGCCGGTCGGCGCGATGCTGTTGTCGGCGGCTGCGACTTCGCTCGAGCGCCCGTCCGGCTCGATCCAGTTGCCGAACAGATTGTCGCGGCCGTCCCTCTGCCGCAAGCGATACAGCATCAGCTTTTCATCGCCCGGCAGATGCAGCGAGAACCAGTCCCAGCCGGTCTGGTCGGACGCCAGCGGCTGGCTGCTCCACTCGCGGTCCATCCAGGCGCGGCCGGTGACGTCGATCTGCCTTGTCGTCGATGGTGATGCGGCCGGCCGCCTTGAAGAAGGGCTGGCTGTAGTAATACGACGCCTGCCCGCGCTCCGACTTGCGGCTAAAGCCGTGGTCGCCCTGCAGCACCAGCGGCCGGTCGGCGTCGAGTTTCAGCGCATAGTTGAAATCGGTCGCCGTCGCCGTGAGTTGGAGCGGGGCGATGCGGTCGGCATCCCATCCATCGAGGCCGCGCATCTCCCAGGCATCGATCCAGGCGACGAACGGGGCGGTCTCGACGCCAGCCTGCCCAACACCGCCGCGTGCAAAAGTCTCGGTCGATCGATGGGTGTCGGCGCGCGTCACCGCGGCGTGTCCCATCCAGACCTGCTGGTTGGCCCAGCCCTCGAGCTGCGCGCCGGGCCTGGTCGCCTGACGAAACAGCGTCCATTGCGCGCCATAGGCCACGCCATTGGCGTCAGCGAGATTGGCGGTCACATACCACCATTCGATCCGGAACTCCGGATGCGGACCGTGATCGGCCGGAAAAGCGAAGGCTTTGCCGGGGACCACGGGTGCAAATCCTTCCGCGTTCTCGCCGAGTCCGGCAAAGCCCTGCGCGCGGGCGCCTCCGCCGAGGCCGAGCGCGAGAGTGCCGCCAATCAAGGCGCGGCGCGATATTTTGTGACTACCGCTCATTGGCAAAGATCCGGATCAGGCTGGCCGGCTGCATGCGCGCCAATCTCAAGACCGGCAACAGCGCGGCCAGGAACGCGGCGACAAGCGCAACGCCGAGCAGTGCGAGGAGTTGCACCGGAAAGACATGAAACGGCAAGCGCCAGCCGAACGCCTTGACGTTGACGATCGCGAGCAGGCACCACGCCACCAGAAGCCCGAGCGGCAGCGCGAACAACGCGGTGATCAGCGCCACCGACATCGTCTTCAGCAATTCGATTCCCGCGAGCTTTTTGCGGGTGATGCCGATCGCCCATAGCGGCGCCAGTTGCGGCAGGCGGGAATTGGCCAGCGTCAGCAGGCTGGTCAGCAGCGCGATGCCGGCGACCCCAAGCGTGAAGGCGTTCAGCGCCGAGGTGACCGAGAAGGTGCGGCTAAAAATCCGTTTCGATTCCGCCTTCATCGTCGCCTGGTCGGCGACATTGCGATCGTCGAGGCCGAATTTTGCCTGCAGCGCCGAGATCAGCGTCGGCACCGCTGACGGTTCGACGCGCAGGCCGAGCCGCGTCAGCGGCGTTTCGGGAAAGCGCCGGGTCAGCGCGGCGAAATTGACCGCGATCTGGCCCTTGGGGTTGCCATAGTCAGCGTAGATGCCGACGATCTCGAGCGGCCAGGTGCCGCCAGGTGCCGGCACCTCGATCCTGTCGCCGATCGAAAGTTTTTCGCGCCGCGCCAATTGCTCGCTGACCAGACAGGCGTCACCGGGGCGCAGCCTGACCCAGGCATTGTCGCTGGATTCGAGCAGCGGCCAGTTGTCGCGATAGGTCGGGTGATCGGGCAGGCCCAGCACTTCGATCGGCATGCCGGCAAGCTGCGTATCGGCGCGGCCGCCCGGCAGCACGGCCGTGACCTCGCCCCGTTCGCGCAGCCACGCCCTGATCTCGGTCGCCTGCGCGTCGCTGGCCGCATTGACATAGACGTCGGCGGCGAGCCGTCCGTCGAGCCAGACCAGAAACGTGCGGCTAAAGCTTTCCACCATGGTGCCGACGCCGACATTGACCGCGAGCGCGAGCAACAGCGCCATCAATGCCAGCGACAATCCGGACAGCTGCTGGCGGCTGTCGGCCCAGAACCAGACATGAAGCGGGCGCTGCGCGTTGGCTTGCCCGAACGACAGCACGATTTCGAGGATCATCGGCAGGATCAACGCCGCGCCGAGCATCAGCGCCGCGAGCACGGCAAAGCCCGCGATCAGCGAATCGCCGAACCAGATCAGGCCCGCCGCCGCGGCAAATACCGCGAGCGCCAGCGCGCTCTGAAAGACGAGCCAGCGGCGCTGCGCCTGCTGCCAGGCTTGCGGCTGCGCGGAAACCAGCACCGGCATGCGGATCGCCCGGGTCAGGCTCGCGGCGGAGGCGGCGAGCGCGCCCAAAATGCTGATGGCGATGCCGGCGATCCACCATTCCCCCTTCAGTGTCAGTTGGCCCGGAATCTGCGCGCCATAGAGGCCGCGCAGCGAGGCCGCGACATCGGGCAACAGCGCCGCCGCGATGAAATAGCCGCAGACGAGGCCAACCAGGCCGGCGACCAGCGCCAGCGACACCAGTTCGACGACCAGCACGCTGTTGAGCATGCGGGCGGAGACGCCGCACGCGCGCAAGGTGCGCAGCATCGGCAGCCGCTGCTCGAACGCCAGGCCGACCGCGGAATTCACGATGAACAGGCCGACGAAGAAGGACAGCAATCCGAATGCGGTCAGATTCAGATGAAAACTGTCGGTGAGGCGCTCGAGGTCGGTCGCCGCATCGGGCTCGACCAGGCGAAGTTTTTCACCGGCGATCGTTTCCAGGGCTGCGCGCCTTGTCTTGCTCTTGCCGATCAGCAGGCGGGAAACCTGACCCGGCATCTTCAAAATCTGCTGCGCGATACCGATATCGACCACGAGCACGCCGGGCACGAGCTGCGGTTGCACGCGCAGTGGCGGCAGCAAGCCGCCATTGGCCGACGGCGTTGCCCCCTCGACCAGGTTGAGATCGGACAGCGTCTCCGGTGCCACCAGCATTTGGCCGGGCGGCGTGACAAAGGATTGCAGATCGCCGCGTCCGATCGCGGGCGCGCTGCCGACTTGCGGCGGCAGCGTCACCGGCTCGATGCCGAGCAGGCGGAACGATCGTCCGCCGATCTGGACGCGCCCTTCGAGCACCGGCGACACCGGCCAGCCGGCGCGGCGCAGGTCGACGAACAGTTTTTGCGGAAACGTCGCGGCCTCGCGGCCGACCAGCATCGCGGTGCGGGCGCCGCCAAAGGTGGCCGCGGCGCGGTCATAGGCGTTGCGCGCCTGCTGGTTCAGCGCCTGCACGCCGCTCCACAGCGCGGTCGCCGAGATCAAGCCGATCAGGAGTGTCGCCAGCTGCATCGGATGCCGCCGCCAATGGCTCAGGAGCACGGCCAGAATCCACAGCGCGCGCTTCATGCGACCACCCCGGCATGCAGATTGACCTGGCGGTCGAGCGTTGCCGCGAGCCGCGCGCTGTGCGTCACCATCAGAAAGCCGCAGCCGGTGCGGCTCACCAGGTCGCGCGCCAGTGCCAGCACCTCGTCCGCGGTCGCCTCGTCGAGATTGCCGGTCGGCTCGTCCGCGAGCAGCAGCAAAGGTCTTGTTGCGAGCGCCCGGCCGATCGCGACCCGCTGCTGCTGACCGCCGGATAATTGCTCGGGATAGCGCTTGAGAAGATGACCAAGCCCGAGCCGCTCGACCAGTTCGTGATGCCATTTTTCGTCGTGACGGTCGGCGATGCGCGCCTGGAAGGCGAGATTGTCCGCCACGCTGAGGCTGGGGATCAGATTGAATTGCTGGAACACGAGGCCCAATCGGTCGCGCCGCAGCGCCGCCCGGCCCGTATCGCCGAGAGCGGAGATCGCGGTGCCGTCGAGGGTGATCTCGCCGCCATCGGCGGCATCGAGGCCCGCGATCAGATGCAAGAGCGTGCTCTTGCCGCTGCCGGATTCTCCCGTCAGCGCCACGCTTTCGCCGGATGCGACCGAAAGGTTGACCCCGCGCAGCACCGCGACCTCCTCGCCCGCCGAGCGATAGCTCTTGACGAGACCGGTGACGCTGAGGACGGGAGTGTTGCCGCTTGCCATGCGATGTTGCCTTGCAGGGAAGGCCATGGGTAGCATCTGGCCGGGCCGATCAACAGAGCCCGCAAAGACGATGACGGGAGCTTGTCGTCCCGGCGAAAGCCGGGACCCATGACCCCTGAAGTCAGTGGTTGAGAAAAACCGGGGCGACGAGCGCGGCGTCACCACGAAATCGCTGTGGCTATCGGTCCCGGCTTTCGCCGGGACGACGCGGAGCGTGCGAGCGCAAGACCTTAATGCAGGCGCCCCTGCGTGCCGCGCACCAGCTTGCCCGGCCTTGCACCGGTCGCCTTGCCGCCGCGCCGGGTTACCACGCCTGACACGATGGTCGCATCGTAGCCGTCGACCTGCTGCAGCAGGCGGCGGCCGCCGACGGGGAGGTCGTAATGCACCTTTGGCGGATGCAAATGCAGGCGGTCATAGTCGATCACGTTGACGTCGGCTTTAAAACCCGGCGCGAGCAGGCCGCGATCGTAAAGGCCGACCGAGAGTGCGGTCTTGCGCGATTGCGCGGCGACCACGAACGGGATCGACAGTTTTTCGCCGCGGGTGCGGTCGCGGGTCCAGTGCGTCAGCAGATAGGTCGGAAAGCTGGCGTCGCAGATGATGCCGCAATGCGCGCCGCCGTCGGAGAGGCCCGGCACCGCGTTCGGATCGCTCAGCATCTCGCGGGTGGCATCGAGATTGCCGTCGGCATAATTGAGAAACGGCACATAGAGCATGCCGCGGCCGTCATCGGTGAGCATCGCGTCATAGGCGAGTTCTTCCGGCCGCTTGCCCTGACGCTTGGCCTGTGCGCCGAGCGTGTTCTCCGGCGGCTGCTCGTAATCCGGCGGATTGCCGAGCAGATACATCTTGTCGTAGTTCGGGCGGAAGAACAGCGGATCGTCGGTCGCGGTGGCGTTCTCGCTCAGGATCGCGGCGCGCACCTCGGGCATGCGCAGGCGCGCGACGCGCTCCGCAAGCGGCAGATGCGCGAGCGCCCGGTAGCTCGGATGGGTCTGGAACGGGTTGCGCGACAGCTCCAACCCGAGCATCAGGCCGACCGGGCGCGCGGCGATCTGCGCGGTGATCGACAGGCCGCGGCGGGTGGCTTCACCGATGGTGTCGAGCGTCTGCCGCCAGCGATGTGGCGCCTTGTCGTTCTGGGTGATCGAGAACGAGATCGGGCATCTTGGTGTTCTCGGCCACCCGCAGCATCATCGGCAGGTCTTCGTTGAGGGTCGAGAGATCAAGCACGAACTGCAATACGCTGCGGCCGACGCCGTGCATCGCGCCGGCGATCGCGGTCAGTTCATCCTCGCCCGCCTTCAACGTCGGGGTGAAGTCGCCGGTCGAGGTGCGGTGGTTGAGGGTGCGCGAGGTCGAGAAGCCGAGTGCGCCGGCGCGGACCGCGTCGCCCGCGAGCGCCGCCATCTGCTTGTTGTCCTCGGCGGTCGAGGGATCGCGCCGCGCGCCGCGTTCGCCCATCACATAGACCCGCAGCGCCGCATGCGGCAGTTGCGCGCCGATATCGACGTCAAAGCGGCGCTGCGACAGCCAGTCCATGTAGTCCGGAAAACTCTCCCATTGCCACGGAATGCCGGCGCTCAAGACCGGCTCCGGGATATCCTCGACGCCTTCCATCAACTGGATCAGCCGCACATGGTCGCTCGGCCGGCACGGCGCAAAACCGACGCCGCAATTGCCCATGATCGCCGTGGTGACGCCGTTCTGCGAGGAGGGCGTGATGTCCTGGCTCCAGGTGACCTGGCCGTCGTAATGGGTATGGACGTCGACGAAGCCGGGCGCGACCAGTTTTCCGCGCGCGTCGATCTCTTCCTTGCCCTTGGCCAAAACCTTGCCGACCTCGGTGATGCGTCCATCGGCGATCGCCACATCGGCTTCGTAGAGATCGCCGCCGCCGCCATCGGCAACGGTTCCGCCGCGGATCACGAGGTCAGGAGTTCCACTCATGGCATTTCATCCCGATGCTGGTTTTTGTTGGCGCGCATCATGGGTTGTCCCCTGATGCTGTCAACCGCTGGGGATGAGGCTCAGGAATGCATCAAATTGTGGCGGGGATTTCGGAGGTCTGCGGCTTGCGGTCGGTGACGAGCGCCAAAAACACCGTCAGCACCATGAACACGACGGAGGCGCCGAACACCCAATGCGGCATGTTCTGGTCCATGATCCAGCCGAACAACAGCGGACTGACGATGCCGCCGAGATTGAAGCCGGTGGAGACGATGCCGAACGCGCGGCCCGCCGCGCCGGGAGGCGCCGCGTTGCGCACCAGCATGTCGCGCGAGGGCGCGATCACGCCGCCGAGGAAGCCGGCAAGCCCCATCGCCGCGGTCAGCACGAACACGGGCAGGCCGACCAGCGCAATCACCAGCACGATCGCCGCATTGATCGCAAAACACGCCGCGGCCACCTGGGCGTGGCGATGGGTGCGGTCGGCGAGATAGCCGCCGGCAAGCACGCCCGCGGCGCTGGCGCCGAGAAACGCCGTCAGCGCGATATTGGCCGACGGGAACGAAACGCCATAGCCGCTCATCAGCGCCACCACGCCGAAATTGCCGATTCCCGCATTCGACAGGCTGAGCAGCATGAAGAAGATGGTCAGCACCATGATCGCCGGCGTGAACACACTGGCCTGCGGCGCCTGCTCGCCCCTCGGCTTGTTCTTGCTCGCGCCGGCATCGGGAATGCCGATGATGACCAGAAGCAACGCCACCAGCGGGCCGAGCGCGCCGGCGACCATCAGCGCCCCCAGGCCGCCGATCCATGCCACCAGCGCGGCCATGATCGCTGGCGCCACCGCGCCACCGACGAAGCCGGCAAAGGTGTGGATCGAAAACGCGCGGCCCATCCGCGCCTCGTCCATATGCGCCGACAGGATCGCGTAATCGGCCGGGTGATAGACGCTGTTGGCGAGGCCGAGCAGCGCGGCTGCGACGATCAGCGCCGGATAGCTCAGATGCATGCCAAGCCCGATCAGCGCAAAGCCGCCGAGGCAAAGCCCGCTCAGGAGGATTTTGCGCGCGCCGACGTGGTCGGCGAGATAGCCGATCGGCGCCTGCGTCAGGCCGGAGACGACCGCGAACACGGTCAGCGCAAAGCCGAGCTCGATATAGCCGACGCCGAGCTGGGTTTTCAGGAACGGAAACAGCATCGGTAGCACGAACAGATGGAAATGGCTGAGCCAATGCGCGACCGAAATCCCGGTCAGCGTGCGCAGTGCGCTATCCGCCCTCGTTTGCTGCGGTGCGGTCAGAACGTCGACCATGTCTGTTTCAAAACCCCGTCAAAAATCCACGGCCCGCGCAAGGCCTCCTGATAAATCAGGGACCGCCGATAAATATCGGCTGGCGGTTATTTGTCCATGAATGCAGCTGCATGGCTACCGCGCCGGAACGCCACATGTGGCATTAAACCGGGAGACAATCCGGGGCTGCGCAGCGATGATCGGACATGAATGCTCCGCCAAAACCGCTTCGCATCCTGCTGTCCGAGGGGTCCAGCACCTCGGCGCGCGAGGCGATCACGATTTTGGGCCTCGCCGGTCATCACGTCGAGGTCTGCGATCCCTCGCTTTGGTGCCTGGCGCGGTATTCGCGCTTTGTCCGCAAATTCCATCGCTGCCCGCGGCTTGCGGACCGATCCGGCCGGTTTCCTCCGCTTTGTCGAGCATCTGTTGGCGGCGCAGCATTTCGACGTGCTGCTGCCGACCCATGAGCAGGGTTTCCTGTTCGCGCGCGTCGAGGGGCGGCTCAAGGGACATGTCGGCGTGGCGCTGCCGGATTTTGAGAAGCTACCGCGCCGTGCACAGCAAGGCCGGCTTCAACCGCCTGCTCGATCAGCTGGATTTGCCGCAGCCGCCGACCCGGTTCGTGACGTCGGAGGAGGAATTGCGCGACGCGATCCGCTTTCCGTCGGTGGTCAAGACGTCGGTCGGGACCGCAAGCCGCGGCGTCTGGTTCGTGCGCGACGAGAGCGATCTCAACATCGCGCTCTATGAGCTTGATTCAGGCGACGGCTTCGCCGACGAGGTGCTGGTGCAGGACCTGATCACCGGCACCACCGAGAAGGCGCAATCGGTATTTTGCCGCGGCGAATTGATCGGCTTCCACGCCTATCGCCAGGTCGCCGCCGGCGTCGGCGGCGGCGAGGCGATCAAGGAAAGCGTGAGACCGGCCCGCCACGCGTGGCTTCATCGAGAGGATCGGCCGGCATCTTGGCTGGCACGGTGCGTTGTCGGTCGATTACATCATGCCGCTCGACAGCGCCACGCCGCTCCTGATCGACTGCAATCCGCGACTGGTCGAGCCTTTCAACGCCTATCGCGCCGGCACCGATCTCGTCGAAATCCTGCTTCGTGTCTCGCTTGGCGAGCGGCCGCGGGCGTTGCCGGAAAGCCGCGCCGGCGTGCGCACGCATCTTGCGATGCAGGCCCTGCTCGGGCGTCGCGTCGCGCGAGGGCACGCGCCGCGAACGTCATCCGGGAGGGCTGCCAATTGATGACAGGGAGCGGGCCTTATGCCGAAAGCGTCGAAGAGTTGACGCCGGTGCGGCTCGACTGGCCGAGCGCCGTGCCGCTGGCGATGACGGCGGCCATGCTGCTCGCCTCACCAAAGCTCGCCCACCAGCTCGCCCGCGGTGGCTTCGGCGCGCATCTGCTCGATGTCGGCAGCATCAGAACGATCGAGAGCGAGGAGTTCGCGTGAAGCGCGGTGAACTTCACGACCACCCTCAATCGTCGTCCCGGTGAATGCGAAGCGCATAACCCCAGGGAGTGGTTTTGCGGAAGGCGCGTCTATCGCGCCGTGCCTACCATCCAGACACTTCGCTCCTGATGGTGGGCACGCTGCGCTTTGCCTACCCGAGCGCAATCGCCTCACAACGGCTCGTCGTCATTGCCGTGGCGATCGCGCTTTGGCGTGGCGATGTCGCCATCCTCGAAGTCGTCGTCCGCATCGTGAGGCGCAGGTGGCGGCAACGGCTTCTTCGCCTTGTCGCCGTCCTGCTTCGGAGGTTCGCTCTTGTTGCCGATCCTGCCCATGTCAGCCTCCCGCGCCCACTGGAGACATAATGGCTGATTCGACCGCAGCAAGCCGGCCCGCGCGGTTCTCGCGGGCCGGCTGACGCGTTCAGAACGTCGCGCCGGCCTTCACCAGGAAGGTGCGGCCCGGCAGCGGGTAGGCGCTGAAGCGGCCCGGCGTGAACGTGCTGGCGATCGCGTAATCATAGTACAGCGCGTTGAGCAGATTGTTTGCGCTCACCGACCAGTAGAAGTGGTCATAGGCGCCGCTGAGCTTCAGATCGATCGTCGCGTCGCCCGGAATGCGGGTCTGCTTGTTGGCCTGGTCGTTGTCCATGATGCGCTCGCTCCAGGCGCGCAGCGTGGCGTCGAGGACGAGGTAGTTCTGCCAGATGTTCCAGGTCACGCCGGCATTGCCGGTATAGCGGGACACCAGCGGCACGTCGCTGCCGGCGAACGGTCCCTCGCGGAACACCGCGCGCGTATAGGCCATGCCGCCACGCAGCGAAACGGTGTCGCTGACGCGCAGCGAGGCGCTGGTCTCCGAGCCATAGCGACGGGTCGGATCGAGGTTGGTGTTGAAGAACAGCACCGGATTGAAATGGATCTCGTTCTCGAGGTCCATGTTGTAGATGCTGGTCTGCACCTGGAATTGGCTGGTCTTGATCCGGAAGCCGCCCTCGACGTCGTGCGACGTCTGGGTCTTCAACCTGAAATTCTGCGCGAGCGGCGTGAAGAAGGCGTCGAACGCCGGACCCGATGCCACGCGCTCGTCGACATCAGGTGTACGAAACGCATGGGCGGCGCGGCCGAACACCGAGAACACGTCGGTGAAACGATGCTCGACGCCGATATGCAATGCGTAATTCGTTTCGCTCTGGTCGAGCGGTGTCGCCTGGGCGTCGAATGCGTTGATCGCGAATGGATCGAAGCGATCACGCGCACTCAGCCAGGTGTTTTGCACGCGGGCGCCGTAGGCGAAGTCCGTTGTCGGCAACAGGCCAACCGTCTGCTGCCAATAACCGGCCAGCGACTGCTGCGACAGGTCGTAGGTGTGGATCGGCGGAACCCCTTTGAACGCACCGCGTTCCTGATGGAATGTGGCATCGTAATAGTCGATACCGGTCAGGATCGCCGAGGGAATTCCGAAGATCGAATTCTTGACGCTCAGCCGTGGCGTGATCGACCATTGTCTGCAATGTCGCATCATTAAAGGTGGAGGAACAACTGATCAGCGGCGACGCAAACGGTACCGTGTCCGAAGAACCCGCTTTGCGTATCCTTCTTGCGATAGCCGCCGTCGACGATCAGGTCGACGCCATTCAATAGCGTCTTGGTGAAACCCGTGGTGGCGCTGGCGCCCTGCTGGTTGCCGTAGTCGAACGGCGTGGTGGCGCCCCGCCGGTCGGTGACGAGTTCGTTGAGCGCCGATCGACGGGTCGACGATCCGTCCGCCGGGGAAGCCGAGCTTCTGGTCGCTGCCGGTCACCGTCAGGAAGGCCTTGAGGTCGGGCGTGGTGTAGTTGAGGTTGCCGACGCCGTTGCGCTGGTCGAGCGCATTGTTGACCCGGTAGCCGTCGGACTTGATGCCGTTGCCATAGAACGACGCCGTCCATGGTCCGGAATTGACCGCGGTTGAGAGTGCGGCCGTGCGGTAGTTGAAGGAGCCATAACCGGCCTCGCCCCGGATATAGACCGGCGGGCCGCCGACGCCGGTCTTGGTGACGATATTGATGACGCCGCCGATCGCATTGTCGCCGTAGAGTACGGCGGCGCTGTTGCCCTTGATGATCTCGATGCGCTCGATCGAATCGAGCGGGATGGTCGAGAGATCGACCTGGGCCATGTCGATTTCGTTGAGTCGGCGCCCGTTGAGCAGGAACAGCGTATTGGCGGTGGCGAATGCGCCGAAGCCGCGCAGATCGACCGAGGTCTTGGCGCCGTTCACGCCGCCAAACAGAGACTGAAGTTGCACGCCCGGCACCTGCGCGATGATCTCCGCCAGGGTGTGGTAGGGCGAATGCGCGATATCGTTGGCGGTGATCACGGACGAGGACGTGCCGACGATGCCGGAAAACTGCTGGCCGCCGCTGCCGCCTGCGCCGGCGGCGGCGGTGCCGCCCGAGCCGGCGCCGCCGGCAGGCTGTGCATCGGCCGGCGTGACGCCCGGCGCCGGACGGCGCGGTCCTGAAAACTCGTCATAAGTGGGTTTGGCCCGGGTCTTGTTCTGGTCGACCGGCGCGCTGATTTCGACCGGCGGCAAGGTTTCGGATGGCGGCTGCTGGGCATGGGCCAGGGAAACGGTAAACACGGGCGCAAGCATGCTGGAGGCAAGCAGGAGCAGACGTCGTCGCCTTGTGGTGAGCGGGGTGGAAAACATCGGTGAGACCTCGGTATGACGTCAGTGGCACGTCACAGCGAACCAAGTCTCACCATCGTGCGATCGCAACTCTGGTGAAGCTAATGCCTGTACTCCCCGACCGACATCTTCGCGTGTGACCACGGCTGACGGCAGGTCTCCTGGCTCGCGGGTCGTTACCCTTCGTCGCCTTCCCAGGACCGAGTGCCCAGTGGCATAAGACGAAGGATTTACCGCTTACAGTTGCGGGGGCAGCCACGGCATTGGGGGAGTTTCCCCGCACCGCATTCCCTTTTGATCCCAATCAAGGAACCGTCGCAATCATCTAGGATTTGGCGCGCGGCAGAGTCAATCCCGGCGGAAGTGCGGCAGGGGCTTTGGGGGGCGCTTTTTGTTCCGGTGTCGCTTGTCTGCCACCTCAATCGCTGTAAGAGCATGGCGGGATGAGCGTTCACGACATGACGATAGCGGCCGATCTCGCCGCGCGGCGGCGGATCAGCGCCACCATGGCGATGATCGCGCTCGTCGTCCTGCTGGCCGTGATCTCGCTCGGGATCGGCCCGGTGCGGCTGTCGCCGGTGGCCGTCGTCGAGGCGCTGTTCGGCGGCGGCAGCGACGTGGCGCAGGTGATCGTCCGGGAAATCCGCTTGCCGCGCACCATCCTGGCGCTCGCGATCGGCGCCATGCTGGGACTGTCCGGCGCGGCGCTGCAGGGCCTGCTTCGCAATCCGCTGGCCTCGCCGTCGCTGTTCGGCGCGCCGCAATCGGCGGCCTTCGGCGCGGTGCTGGTGATCGCGCTGGGCCTGGCCGACGTGCGCTCCTACGCACTGCCGGTCGCCGCGATCATCGCGGCGTTCGGCTCGGTGTTCGTGCTGCTCGCGATCGCCGGCCGCAATGCCGGACTGCTGATCCTGATCCTCGCGGGGCTTGCGATCTCGAGCCTCGCGGGGGCGGCGACCGCCCTGGTGATGAACCTCGCCGGCAATCCGTTCCTGGTGCTGGAGATCGCGTTCTGGCTGCTCGGCTCGCTGGAGGACCGCAGCTTTCAGCATGTGATGCTGGCGCTGCCCTTCATTCTAGCCGGCGCGATCATCCTGCTCAGCCAGCGCAGCGCCTTTCGCGCGTTGACCCTCGGCGAGGAAACCGCGCAGAGTCTTGGCGTCGACGTCAACCGTCTGAGGCTGTTCGTCATCCTGGGCGTCGCGCTCGGCGTTGGCGGCGCGGTCGCCGTGACCGGCACGATCGGCTTCATCGGCCTGGTCGCGCCGCATCTGATGCGGCCTTTGATCGGCCACGACCCCGCGCGGCTGTTGGTGCCGAGCGCGCTCGCCGGTTCGGCGCTGCTGCTGGCGGCCGACATCGCCGTGCGAATCATCCCCTCGACCTCGGACATCAAGGTCGGCGTCCTGACCTCGATCATCGGCGTGCCGTTCTTCCTCTATCTGATCATGCGCGAACGCCGCGCGCTCAGCGGAGGCGTCGCATGACGGCGCTGACAGCGCAAAACCTGCGCGTGGCGCTGGGACGGCGCCTTGTCCTCGACGACCTCTCGCTGTCGCTGTCGTCGGGCCATCTGGTCGCGCTGGTTGGGCCAAACGGGGCCGGCAAGACCACGCTGCTGCGGGCGCTGGCCGGGCTGATCCCGTCCGACGGCGCCATCCATGTCGGCGGCGACGCGCTGGCGGCGCTGTCGTTGCGCGAGCGCGCCAAGCGCTTTGGCTATCTGCCGCAGGGGCACATGGTGCACTGGCCGCTGCCGGCGCGCGATATCGTGGCGCTCGGCCGTTATCCGCATGGCGCGACCGATCCGGCGCGATTGTCGCCGCGCGACGCGGAAGCCGTGCTGCGGGCGATGCAGGCCGCCGATGTCACGGAATTTTCCGAGCGCCGCGTCACCGAACTGTCCGGCGGCGAGCGCAGCCGCGTCGCGCTGGCCCGCGTGTTCGCCGTGGAGGCGCCGATCATTCTGGCCGACGAGCCGACCGCCTCGCTCGACCCGCGCCACCAGATCGACGTCATGAAGGGTTTGCGCAGGGCTGCCGACACCGGCGTGCTGGTGATCGTGGTGACGCATGATCTCGGGCTTGCCGCGCGGTTCGCCGACCATGTGCTGGTGCTTTCGAGCGGGCGTCTGGTTTCGCAGGGCGCGCCGGGAGCGGCGCTGTCGGAAGCGGTGATGGCCGATGTGTTTCGGATCAGCGCCTATCGCGCCGAACACGAGCGCGAGGCGGTGATCGTGCCGTGGGCGGAAATCTGATGCGCTGGCGGCTGGCCTTGGTGTTGGCGTTCGCACTGTTCGACAGTGCCGCCGGCGCGGCCGGACTGCCACGCATCGTCTCGATGAATGTCTGCAGCGACCAGTTGCTGCTGTCGCTCGCCGATCCCGGGCAGATCCTGGGCCTCAGCCGCTTCTCCCGCGACGCCTGGCAATCCTTTGCCGCCGACCAGGCGCGGCGCTTTCCGATCCTGTCCGGCGGCGCGGAGGACGTGCTGGAGGCAAAGCCCGACATCGTCGTCGCCAGCCTGTTCGACAAGCGCTCGACGCGCGAGCTGTTGAAGGCGAATGGCCTCAATCTCGTCGAATTCACCGTGCCGCGCACGCTCGACGAGGTGAAGCAGCAGATCCGCGACATGGGCGAGGTGGTGCAGCATCCCGACCGCGCCGCTTCAGCCATCGCCCGGCTCGATGCCGCGATCGCCCGCGCGCGCCAGGCTGTGACCGATCACCATTACCGCGTGCTGCCGCTGTCGCGCCGCGGCTGGGTGTCGGGCAGCGAGTTGCTCGTCAGTTCGCTGCTGACGGAAACCGGCCTGCTCAATCAGGCCGCCAATCTCGGCCTCGCCACCGGCGGCTTCGCCTCGCTGGAAGCGATCGTGCAGCTGAAGCCCGATTTCCTGCTGGTGGCGGATGCGGGCGACCGCGCCGAGGATGACGGCCGCGCGTTCCTGCTGCATCCCGTGCTTGCGCGCCTCTATCCGCCGGACAAGCGCATCGTGCTGCCGGAGCGGCTCACCGTGTGCGGCGGCGTGATGCTGGCGGACGCGCTGGATGCGCTGACGGCGGAGTTGCAGCGGGTGGCGCGGTAATCGCGAGGGGCCGGTCCCAGACACTGCTGTCGTCCCGGCTTTCGCCGGGACGACGTTTTAGTGGCCGGTACTTATCCCGTCACCACCGGCCCGCCGGCTTTCTTCCAGGCGTCCATGCCGCCCTCGATATGAACCGTGTTGGCAAGGCCCGCCTTTTTCGCCGCCGCCACCGCCATCGCCGAGCGCTCGCCGAAGGCGCAGAAGAACACCACGCGGCGGCCGGTCGCGGCCGCCACCTCGCGCAGCACGCCGCCGGCTTGCAGGCTCTCGGCGATGCCGGGATAGGGCGCGTGCAGCGCGCCCGCCAGCGTGCCGTGCTTTGCCCGCTCGCCGCTCTCGCGCAAATCCACCAGCAGGATGTCGGGATTTCCCGAGGCTCGCGATCGCCTGGCGCGCCGAGAGCGACAATCCCTGTTTCGCCAGTTCTTCCTGATGCAGGCCGACATGCATGTTGGCGGGGACCGCGACATCCATCATCTTCGGATTCGGCAGATGCAGATTGTTCATCAGCTCGACATATTCGTCGACCGAGCGCACCTGCAGCCGCGGATTGTAGCGCTTCTCCTCGCCGATGGTGGAGACGGTGTCGCCCTTGTAGTCATGGGCGGGGAACACCATCGTCTCCTCGGGCAGTTTCAACAGCCGGTTGAAGATCGAATCATACTGCGCGCGTGCGCTGCCGTTCTGGAAATCGGTGCGGCCGGTGCCGCGGATCAACAGCGTGTCGCCGGTGAAGACGCGATCGCCCATCAGATAACTGTAGGAATCATCGGTATGGCCGGGGGTGTAGATCGCCTGCAGGCCCAATCCCTCGATCATCACCTTGTCGCCGTCGGAGACCCGCATCGACACCACGTCGGCCTTGCTCTGCTCGCCCATGATGGTGATGCATTGGGTGCGGTCGCGCAGTTCGGCGAGACCCGTGACGTGGTCGGCATGCAGATGGGTATCGACCGCCTTGACCAGGCGCAGATCGAGCTCGCGCAGCAACTGGCAGTAGCGGTCGGCCTTTTCCAGCACGGGATCGAGAATCAGCGCCTCGCCGCCGTGCCGGCTGGCGAGCAGGTAGCTATAGGTGCCGGAGACGCTGTCGAAGAGCTGACGGAAGATCATGACGGCTGCCGATTCCTCAATTGGAGTCTTGAGGAGGATATTATTCTAATGGAGCGGCCGATTCAAACTATCTTCATCTCCCAAACCAGGTTTTCGCGAAAGTGATGTGCTCCACCGCGGCGACCGGGGCCGGTCACCCCTTCGCGGCAGCGCGTCACGGCCGGACCAGCGTGTACCCGTTTTCCGTCAGCAGCAGGATCTGCGCGACGCCGACCTGGACCGGGGTTGCGGCGGCAATAAACTCCGGCCGCCTCCCGGTGTCGCGCTCGATCGTATCGACGGTGTTGAGGCAGATGTCGACGCGGGCGCCCTGCGCGACCAGGCTTTCGACCAGCTTGCGATTCGGATTGTCCGGCTTCAACAACTCGATGCCCGGGCCGAATGCCACGATCTCGACCGCGACCTTGTCGGGGTCGTAGAATTTCATCAGATTGTTGGCGACGCTGATGACGAGGCCCTGCTTGCGGGCGTCATTGTCGGAGAGCTGCAGCACGATCTTGTGCTCGGCGAACGGCTTGTCCTGCAACGGCGCCTGCTGCGCGCGGGCGCCCGCCGCGGCGGCGATCAGCAGCGCGGCCGCGATCATCGCGCGAAGCATGGTCGAAAGGCCCATCATCCCAATCCCGCGATGCCCGGATTGCCTTCGACGCCGTTCAGCGTGACGCCGGGCGGCTGGCGGTTCGGCGGCCGGCCCGCGCGCAGATGGTTTGCCACGACATCCCAGACCGGCGCGCCGGCCTGCTCGTTGACCGAGGCCCATCCGGCGACCTTGTAATGCTTGCCAGCCTGGATGGCGTGGCCGTTGTCGAGCTTGAGATCGGAAATGCGCTTGCCGACCGTTTCGGCCGGCGTGCAGGCATAGGAGAGGCCGCCGACGCGGACCATGTCGCCGCCCTGCTGATAATAGGGATCGGGATTGAAGAGATTGTCGCAGACGTCTTCCAGCACATCCCTGAGCTGGCTTCCGGTCATGGTCTGGACGTAGGTCTCGCCATAGCTGATGGCGGTTTCCGACAGCACGTCTTCCATGGTCAGCGGCTGGCCGGCGAGCGCAGTCACGCCCCAGCGAAAGCCCGGCGACAGCGCGATCTCGGCATTGAGTTCCTCGCGCAGCGCATCGCAGATCAATCGATCGACGGTGCCGAAGAAATTGCCGCGGCGATAGAGCAGGTGATCCGCGGTGGCGAGCTTGTCGTCCCAGTCGGCAACATGCGGCTCGCGCATCCTGTCGATCAGCGATTGCATCGCCGGATCGGGTTTCAACAGCTCGGAATACACCGGCAGCAGCCGGTAGCGCACATTGGCCACCTTGCCCCTGGCGAGTTCGAGATCGAGCACGCCCACAAACTTGCCGTTGGAGCCGGCATTGGTGACAAGCGTAACGCCGCCGGAATTGGTCACGGTGATCGGCTGCGGGACGGCGTCGTGGGTATGGCCGCCGAGGATCACGTCGATGCCGGTGACGCGGCTCGCGAGCTTCAAATCGACGTCCATGCCGTTATGCGACAGCAGGATCACGGCATCGACCTTGTCGTTAGAGCGATGCGCGTCGACCAGTCTTTGCAGTTCCTCTTCGCGGATGCCGAACTTCCAGTCCGGCGTGAAACGCCTTGGATGCGCGATCGGGACGTAGGGAAAGGCCTGCCCGATCACCGCGATACGGTAGCCGCCGATTTCCTTGATGACCGATGGCTTGAACACGCGCCCCGAGGCGGGGTCGAACGCCTTGGCGTCGTTGAAGGCCGCCTCCTCGGTCAAGAAGACGTTCTGCGCCAGAAACTCGCCCTTGAAGTGCGCGAGATTTTTCCGCAACGCCGCCTCGCCATAGGTGAATTCCCAGTGGCCGGTCATCGCCTCGATGCCGAGCAGGTTTGCGGCTTCCACCATGTCGGCGCCCTGCATGACATTGGCGAGCCCGGAGCCCTGCCAGAGGTCGCCGCCATCGAGCAGCAGCGAGCGGCCTTGTCCGACGTCGCTGCGCAGACGGTCGACCAGCGTCTTCAGATGGGCAAAGCCGCCGAGCCTGCCGAAGCGCGCGGCGGATTTTTCGAATTCGGTGCAGGTGAAGGCATAGGCGTCGGCGCTGTCGGGGCGGATGCCAAAGCGCTCGAGGAAGGCTTTCCCGACCAAATGCGGCGGCTTGCCCGCCATGGCGCCGATGCCAAGGTTGACGCTGGGCTCGCGGAAATAGACCGGTTTCAGCTGCGCATGAATATCCGTGGTGTGCAGGATGCGCGCATTGCCGAAGCGTTCGAGGTCGTAGACGCCGGCGGTGTCGGCACTGCGCGCCGCGCGCGGCAAGCTGCCCGACAACGCGACGGCGGCACCTGCCTTCAAAAGATCCCGGCGGCGGAACCTCATTGATCTCTCCGCGCCACGCTCTAGCGTATTTCCATATCCTTCCAGCGTTCCTTTTCGCTGGTCGCCTGGTAGATCGAGGCTTTTGCCAATGCTTCGGCTTCCTTGGCCCGCGCGACAGCCGTGTCAAAGTCGCCGCCATCTGCGGCTTTTTTTGCAGCGGCCAGCGTCGATGCCGTCGTGGTCCACTGATTGCGCAGGCTGCCGGCCTCCTTGTTGGCGGCTTCGGCGGCGGCATAGGCCGCCTTGAAGTCGGCTTCGGATGCGGCGAGCGCCGGGCTTGCGACCAGCAGCATCGAGACCAGCAGCGGCTTGGCAATGCTCATGGCCGCGCTCCCGGGCCGGAAATCGGCAGTCCGTTGCTGACATAGGACAGGTAATATTCGAGGTTGCGGTATTCGTCGTCCTGCGGCGTCAGCGGCACGCCGCGGATCTGGCTGTTGCAGGTGGTGAAGCGACGGCTGGTGGTGCCCATGCCGGCCCATTCCGAACGATAGATCGGCATCGCGTTCAAGATACCCAGCGCCGGCGCCAGCACCTCGGCGCGGATGCGCTCGCCCGGGGTTTGCACGTGGCAGGTGGCGCAGGAGAAATTGAACTGGCCGCGGCGGGTGTAAAAATATTCCTTGCCTTTCTGATAGGCTTCCAGCGCGCGCGGATCGTTCGGGATCTTGATGTCAAACGGCTTGCCGCGCGAGGTGAAGGCCATGTAGGCGGTCAGCGCCGCCATGTCGTCCCTGACATAGGACAACGGCGCCTCGCCATTGGCCTCGCGGCAGCGGTTCAGCGCCAGTTCGAGCGTGATGACCTTGCCTTCCTTCTCGTCAAAGTAAGGATAGTTCTGGCGGATGCCGATGCCCTGGTTCGGGAAACAGTCGGCGTAGGTCTTGCCGTTCTTGAACGGCTTTGAAAACATCTCCTTGCCGGCCTCGAGCGAGAACTCGTATGGCGGAAACTGCTCCTTCTCCTCCCACTGCTTGTGCAGGCCCTCGTCCATCGAATACGGACCGTTGACGAAATCCTCCAGCTTCAGCTTTGGGAATTTGTCGGTGAAGAATTTTTGAAATGCCTTCTTGTCCGCCTCGGGATCGATCCTGTCCGCGGCGCGCATCGGCGTCACGACAAGCGAGAGCGCGAACATCGCCAAGGCGAGATGGATGGCGAAACGCGGTTTCATTGGATCTTCGCCGTGATGGTGTCGGTCGCGCCCTTGTTGTCGACCCAGCTGATCTTGAGATCGTCGCCCTTCTTGCCGCCCTTGAATGCGAACTTGACATAGGGGTCCTTGGAAACGCCGCCGCCCCAGTCGGCGAGGAATACATTCTTGCCGTCATGTTCGAACGTCAGCTGCTGGATGAAATGCGGCGGAATGGTTTCGCCCTTGGCGTCCTTGACGAAGCCGGAATCCATCGGGTGCTGGATCAGCGCCTGTACTTCGGTGATGTCGCCGTTGGCGGTGGCGCGCACGCGAATGCTTGAAGCCATCGTGAATTTCCCTATCTAGCCGCCGCAACCGCCGACGGTGACCTTGACTTCCTTGGTCGCGCTATAGAGCTTGCCGCCGGCCTCGACGATGCAGGTGACGTTGCTGGTCTTCGCCATCTTGATGCGGTTGGCGATGCCCGGAACCGTGCCTGCGGGAATCTTGTAGGAGGCCACCAGCGTGATCGGATTTTCGCTGACCAGGAACGAGATCGAGGTCACGTCGGCAAGCGTCGTCGTCACCGCGATCGGCACCACCGCGCCGTTTTCGGCAATCTCGGGCGCATCCATCTTCACCTTGTCCGACGGCTCGGCGGTCTTGCCATAGAGCGCCTTGATCGCGTCGGCCTCGTTCTTCTGCTTGAAGGCATCTTCCGGATATTTGTCGTTGGCCGCGGCGGGCGCCGGAGACAGGCCGAACGGGACGACGCCAAGCCCGATCAGCGCGACCAGGCCGGTGCCTTTCAGGACCAGCCGTCGCCTCGCCGAAAATCCGTTATCGGTCATCATTGTTCAAAAAGCTCCTAAAGGCATTTCGCATCACAGCGTCTGCAGGAAATCCACCACCGCGTCGATCTCCTTCTCGGTCAAAATCCGGTTTC
>CAWGSN010000022.1:0-19580 GCA_963825225.1 uncultured Alphaproteobacteria bacterium | reverse complement strand
ACAAGGCGGAAACCAAGGAAATTCCGCTCATTCCACAGGCACAGGTCGTAAAGTCCGGCGTCGTCCGTATCTTGGAGTTGCAAGAGCAGGGCTGGTCGTATGTAAGGCCCTGACGCACCGCATGGGTTTTTGATCCGGTCACCTGCTGGGAATTACGGTGAAGGTACACTAGACATTCCCGCCTGATTGGGTGCACTGACACCGTAATTCCTGGAGCATCGCTCTCACGCCGCCTCGTAGGATGCGATCTTCTTGATCTGCGGGGCGAGCACGTCTTCGGCCGTTTCGAGATCGAAGCGCGCCTGAATGTTCATCCAGAACGCAGCGCCGGTCTTGAAGAATTTGCCGAGCCGCAGCGCGGTGTCGGCCGTAACGGGCTTTTCCTCGCGCGCGATGCGTTCGATCCGGGTGCGCGGCACGTGCAAGGCGGCCGCGACCGCATAAGGTGTCAGCTTGAGCGGAACGAGAAATTCCTCCCGCAGGATTTCGCCGGGATGAACCGGCGGAAGTTTCTTTGCCATGTTCGAACTCCTTATCAGTGGCCACATTCGGCCGAGGTCTGGCTAGTGATAGTCGATTATCTCCACGTCTTCGGGACCCGCATCGGTCCATCTGAATACGACCCGCCATTGATCATTGATGCGGATCGAGTGCTTACCCGCCAAATCGCCCTTGAGAGCTTCAAGGCGGTTGCCGGGAGGCGAGTTCAAGGCCTCCAGAAAGGCGGCGGCGTCCACCATAATCAGTTTACGGCGAGCTGCCTTGGCAAGATTTGCCGGGAAACCCTTAGGGACCGTGCGGCCCTGAAGGATCAGCTCGGCAAATTTCCCCTTGAAGTTCTTGATCATGGAGCAGCGTATCCCATCGAGATACGTATTGCAAGGCTTTCGTATCTTGACGAGATACCACGCGCAAGCGCCGGGCCGTCGAGGTCAACGCCTCAATCCATCTCTGCGCCAGCGGCGCTACGGTGAGCAACCGACCTTTGGAACGGCTGTGATCGCGTTTCGTCAAACGTGAATGACTGAATGACCGTTGCTGGCTCGTTTGAGACATGCCGACGGACCCTCAGCATGTCTGTTTGTGGGGGTAGACCGGAATTGGCCGACAGATTGCCAAAACGGCGTTTTTTGACCCTGCCGCTTCACCAAAACTGCCTTGCTTTTGATTGCGTTGAACCAAGCCGGAATCTTGAATTCGATTCGCATCTAACTTGCCCCGTGCTTGTTCCCTGGGTGACAGCGTCGGGCAAGAAGGTAGGGCATTCTCCCGCCCATCACTGGTGCGACGGTCGCATCCGGCAGAGCAGGAGGAGAAGTCACTATGAATAAGGAGAAGCAGGTTGGAATGGATGGGCTGTCCGACACTGAGTTGGATCAGGTCAACGGCGGTGGCGCGGGGGCCGACATCGATAATTTCTTGAATCGGGTCTTCGGTGTCCGCGACTCCGAGGGGAAGGGCCTCATCCAGCACTTTATCGACAATGGCGCGCACTATGGCAAGTGGGGCACGTCCAAACTCTATTGAAACGGTTATGTGAGAGGCCGCTTCAATTGGCGGCCTCTCGCATTCTTTATCGACGTTGTTCATGTGGGGGCATTCGTGCGGCCGAAAGCCAAAACCACCTCGGACGGTGGCCTCGATCCGGCTGTTGATCCTATCCCAAAAGAGGAAGCCTGATCCTAAACGATGCGCCGCCGTGATCCCGATTTTTTGCCGATATCTGCCCATTGTGCGCCTCGATAATGGTGCGCGCGATGGACAATCCCATGCCCATGCCATCGGCCTTGCTGGTGAAGAACGGTTCGAAGACCTCTTTCAATTTGTCTTCGGGAATGCCCGGTCCGAGATCCGAGACGGATAGCTTGGCAAACTTTTCGACGCGCGCAGTCCGGATACTGATGATGCGGTTTTCTTGAGGCGTATCCCTCATCGCGTCGATCCCGTTCACCACAAGGTTCAGAATGACTTGTTGAAGTTGAATGCGGTCACCGAGGATCGGCAGCGCATTCTGTGTAATCAAACTGGTCAGTTCGACTTTTCGTGCGACAGCGAGCGTTGAAAGAAATTCGATGGTTTCCCGCGCGACGTCGTTGAGGTCGAGACCCTTCAGTTCGAAGGGTGCCTTTTTCAGGAGGCTCCTCATCCTCCGGATGACTTCGGAGGCGCGCCGGTCATCTTTCAAAATATCGTCCACGATCTCGTTCAGTTCGGCCGTGTCAGGGTTCGGAGATTTCAGGATTGCCTGTGCGGTTTCGGCGTTGGTCAGAATAGCCCCAAGCGGCTGGTTAATTTCGTGCGCGATTGAGGCGGTCAGTTCGCCAGCGGTCGAGAAGCGCATGACACGGGCAAGCTCTGCCAGGCGCTGCCGTGACTGCACTTCGGCAAGCTGACGCCGACGATGCTCGCGTATCAGGCCCGAGATAAGCCCAGCTTGCAAGAGAATAACGGTGGTGGTGAGCGCGATCTGCCACCAATACCGCTCCCACACCGTTGGCTCGCGGAAGTAGATTGTGCTGCCGGGCGGCAGAATACTCTCGGCAATTCCCCAGCGCTGCATTTGGTGCCAGTCGAATTTTGGCGCTGCGAACCCGGTGGGTGGGGTTTTGATGTCGCCTGGCTTTTCGCCGTTAAGGATGCGAATGGCAACCGCGGCAGCGTTCTGGCTCAACTCAAGCACGGAGTGCATTGGACCGCCGACGATAGCCTCACCGAAGAAGGAACCATCGTACGAGAAAATCGGCGCGTTAACCGAGGAAGAGAGTTTGTTCAGCGCGTCGTTGGCCTCGTGCGCAACCCCCGCCGCATCGACATTCATCAGGTGCCAGAAGATCGCGCTGTGAGGCGGAAGTCTTGCTGCGTCGATCAGAATTTCTTCAAACGATTTTTCATTGTACCATCTTAGTTCGACCCGCCCGGCCAATGGCGCGAGTTCGCGCCGCATCTCCTCCAGCCAAAACGTCTCATTCGGAGAAGCCCCGTTGACGACCGCGATGGTTTTTGTAAGGGGCAGGACGTGCAGGATATTATCGAAGGCAGCGGGGAAATCGTGCGCAACGGCAACTACCGTATCATTTTCCGTCAACTTCTCGAATTGGACGCGGCGCTGCTCCACCGCCGTAAAGACCATTGGCGTCGCAGAAAACAGCCGCTGGCGATGGCCCTGGACGAAGGTGGCGGCGGGCGCGCCGATCGCGACAATAAGATCAACCGGCCGATCGGCGTATAGGGCGCGAAGATATTCTACAAATGCAGCTTCGGAGTTTTCATCATCCTGCCGGGCGTTCACCAGCGAGTGGTCGAGAAAGTCCACGGGTTTTAGCCAACGCCGGCTTATCTCCGACCGAATGGTCTGCTCATAGTCGCTCCAGGGTTTGAAGCGAGGACCAAACGAATGCAACATCAGGACGCGCTTGGGGTCGGTATTCGCTGCCTGACTGTTGGGCGGCGTCGCCAGCATTATCGCAATGGTCAGCGCAGCGGTGAAGCTCCGCGCGCAAAAAAACCGCCATGGCAAAGCAACCAGCCAGAAGCGCATCGCCGTTCCCCGGGAAGCTAACTTCTACGAGCATCCTATCGGCGAAAGTGAATGACCGATATAGGAAATGAGCAGTCTAGCGAGGATTGAGGATCATTAGTTTCGGAGTTTGCGGCGACCGGCGGCCGAGTCGCTCCGCTGGCAATGACAAACGGTAGCGAGCGGGTGCGACCAATTGACCCGACGGGCAAATCAGCAAAAGTTGTCCAGCCCCTCGGATAAAAATATTCCGCTTTCGCCGTCGGGCAAATCAGTAGTTTGAATCCGCCCGTCTCACCCGACAAGAGGGGCGGCTCGCGATCGTCACGAAACGCGCGGTGGGATGCGGTCGACGTGGAGGTGCTTTCGACGAACGGCACTGAAGCGGACGGCGAAGTCGTGTGGTCCTGACGCCCCGACGCTGGCGTCAAGTTCCTGGGAAGCGAGCTTCTCGGGGATGACGGTGGCAACAAAGCCGGTCACCGGGGAGAGCACGAAGGAAACCGTAAAACCATCGCGCAGGGAATGTCGGATTGCCTCCGCTGAACCTGTATGCTCGTGTGCGCATTTTTTGTGCATCTTGCACACGAGACCGCGGGTGCAGCGTGCATCCGGCATTCCCTGCGCCCTCTATTTCTCAAGGGCGAACGTTACTTGCAAACCTCGGGCGCAGCGCGTCGCGAGAACGCGAAGGTGTGATTTGCGTCATTGCGAGCGAAGCGACGCAATCCATAGTATGACGTAACGAAAGAATGGATTGCTTCGTCGCTGACGCTCCTCGCAATGACGACAGTGGCTGTTTGGCAAGTGAATCAGAAATGATCGACTCCGTTGGGGCGGACTTCACCGAGCCCAGCCTGCTTTCCGGGATGTGAGCATTTGCTCCAGTCATGAAAACCATCCCGTTCGCGGCCGTCGCCCCTCGATCGGATACGCCGGATCATTGAACCCGGGCGTCGAGGGATGGCCACTCACCACAAGCTTATCGATCAACGCTTCATCTTCCGCGGTGAAGCGATAGTCGAGCGCCTTCAGATAATCGTCCCATTGTTCTTCGGTGCGGGGGCCGGCGATCACGGCGGAGACGAACGACGAGTTCAGCACCCACGACACAGCGAACTGCCCGGCGGTGATGCCGCGTGCTTCGGCGTGCCGCCGGATCTGCTGCGCGAGCTGCAAGGATTCCGGCCGCCATTCGGTCTGCATCATGCGCTTGTCGTTGCGGCCCGCGCGGGTGTCCTTGTCGGGCGCAGCATCGGGTGCGTATTTGCCGGTCAACACGCCACGCGCCAAGGGGCTATAGGGCACGATGCCGAGGCCGTAATAGAAGCAGGCCGGAAAGTGTTCGACCTCCGGCATGCGGTTCATGGCGTTGTAATAGGGCTGGCTTGCGACCGGGCGGTCGATGCCGTTGCGATCACAGATGTTACAGATCTCGGCGACGCGCCAGGCGCGGTAATTCGAAACGCCGAAGTAGCGGATCTTGCCCTGCCGCATCAAATCGCCCATCGCGCGCACGGTCTCTTCCAGCGGCGTCGCGTGGTCTTCCTTATGCAGATAGTAAATGTCGATGTAATCGGTGCCGAGCCGCTTCAGGCTTTCTTCGGCGGCCTGCAGCACCCAGCGCCGCGACAGCCCGCCGCGGTTGGGATCGTCGCCGATCTGGTTGGCGAGTTTGGTCGCGAGCACCCAGTTTTGCCGGCCGTTCGAAATCGCGCGGCCGACCACCTGCTCGGACCCTCCGTCATTATAGGCGTCAGCGCTGTCGATGAAATTGATGCCGGCCTCGCGCGCTTTCGCCACGATCCGCGACGACGTCGCCTCGTCAGTCGGCCCGCCGAACATCATGGTGCCCAAACAAATCGGTGAAATCTTCAGGCCGCTGCGGCCGAGTTGACGATATTGCATTGGGTGGGGTCCTAATGTCTGGCCGTCATTGCGAGCGCAGCGAAGCAATCCATCGCACAACACAGGAAGTATGGATTGCTTCGTCGCTTCGCTCCTCGCAATGACGGCGATGGACTACGCATCGTTCTTCAATATCTTAAACACGCCCGAGGCCATCGCGATACAGCGCTTGTCGACGGTGACTTCGGTGGTGATGAAAATCAGGCTGCGGGTGGAGCGCACCACGTGCGGTTTCGAGATCAGCACCTCGCCGATCTTGCCGGGCTCGACGAAATGCGTATCGAGTTGCACGGTCGCCAGCTTCGGCTTGCCAGAGACGTAGCGGGCGGTCATGCCGCAGGTGCGGTCGGCGAACGTCATCAGCACGCCGCCCTGCACCAGGCCGCTGCGGTTGTGGTGCCTGTCCTCGGTGATCAGCGCGTATTCATGCTTGCCATCGACGAGGCGCTGCCACAGCGGGCCGACCAGGTGCAGGAAGCCCGATGTATCGACGATTTTCCAGCCGTCGGATTTGAGCTTGTCCGCGGCGGCTTTGGTCGTCATCTGATGCATTCCGTTTCCTGCAAGCGGTCATGTTCTTACAGTCATTTCATCGGTCGCGCTTGTGTTGTAGTCAAGCGGGATGGTCAGGCCATTTGACGATACCACCCGGCGGAATATCGCAGAGCTCTGCGCGGCGTTCACCCGCCTGCCGTCGGATGAAACGACGCCCGCGCTGAAGCGGGCCGCGGTCGTCTTGGCGCTCACGGCAAGCGAGGCCGGCGCGGGAACCTCGTTTCTGCTGACCCGGCGCGCCGCCAGCCTGCGCTCCCACGCGGCGCAATGGGCGCTGCCGGGCGGCCGCTGCGACGCGAGCGAAACCCAGGCGCAGGCGGCGCTGCGCGAGCTTCATGAAGAACTCGGCCTTGAACTGGATGAGGGCGACGTGCTCGGCCTGCTCGATGATTATCCGACCCGGTCCGGCTATCTGATCACCCCGATCGTGGTGTGGGTGAGCAGCAATAGTGCAATAAAGCCCAACCCGTCGGAGGTTGCTTCCGTGCATCGCATCGCCCTTGATGGTATCGAACGGGAAGACGCCTTCAGCTTCACCACGATCCCGGAAAGCACGCGGCGCGTGATCCGCTTTCACATTGCCGGTCACTTCATCCACGCGCCGACGGCGGCGCTGATCTATCAATTCCGCGAAGTGCTGGCCGGCCGCAACACCCGCGTGGCCGAGCTCGAACAGCCGGTGTTTGCGTGGAAGTAGGGCCGAGCCGTCCCGAGCCGTCGTTGCGAGGAGCGCAGCGACAAGCAATCCATACTTCCCTTGCTGCACTATGGATTGCTTCGCTTCGCTCGCAATGACGAGTGGGCCGTTGCGTACGCTGGCCGTTTCGACGACCATACGATCAACAAGATTCCAAAAGGGAGGCGCCTAATGCGCATCTGGAACGCTTTAGCTGCTACTGTCGCCATCGGCCTCGCCACAGGCATCAACGACGCACGGGCGCAAAACTATCCGACCCGGGCGATCACGCTGGTGATTCCATTCGCGCCGGGCGGCTCGACCTCAATCGTCGGCCGCGGCATCGCCGACAAGATGAGCGAACTGCTCGGCGAGAAGGTCGTGGTCGACAATCGCCCCGGCGCCGGCGGCACGGTCGGCACCAAGGCGGTCGCCAAAAGCGCGCCCGACGGTTACACGCTCGTGCTGGGTTACACCGGCACGCTCGCGATCGGGCCGTCGCTCTACAAGAACGCCGGTTACGATCCGCGCAAGGACTTTGCGCCGATCGGCCTGATCGGCAACGCGCCGAATTCGCTGGTGGTGCATCCGTCGTTTCCGGCGAAAACCGTAGCCGAACTGATTGCCTATGCGAAGGCCAATCCCGGCAAGGTCAATTTTGGTTCGGCTGGCGCCGGCACCGTAAGCCACATCACCGGCGAATATTTCGCCCGTTCCGCCGGCATCACGCTGGTGCATATTCCCTATAAGGGCACCGGCCCGGCGCTGACCGATCTGTTGGGCGGCCACATCCCGATGGCGTTTGCGCCGATCCCGGCCTCGCACCCCAACGTCACCGCCGGCAAGTTGCGGGCGCTGGCCGTGACCAGCACGGCCCGCTCGAGCCTGTTGCCGGATGTGCCGACGATGGGGGAAGCGGGGCTGCCCGGCTTCGACGCCTCGCTGTATTACGGCCTCGCCGCGCCCGCCGGCACGCCGCGTCCGATCATCGACAAGCTCAACAAAGTACTACGCGAGGCACTTGCCTCCAACGAGGTGAAGAAACAGTTGGGCAACGACGGCACCGCGATCACGCCCGGTACGCCGGAGGACTATGCCGATTTCATCGACAAGGATGAAAGGAAATGGTCGCAGCTGCTCAAGGTCTCTGGCGTCGAGCAGGAGTGAGCGGCGAAAATTGTCGCCGCGGACTCCGTTTCACCTCTCCCTTAGGGAGAGGTGAAGGAAGGTGTTTCGGGGCTGACTTGAGCCGCGCAGTTGCTACAACAAGGCGATGCGCCCGCAATTGATTCGCCTCTGTCTTGGCCTTGTCGCGCTCGCGCTTCCGGCGAGCGCGTCGAACGCCGTGGCCATTGATACGCTGCCGGCCACGACGGTGGACGCGATGGCGCAGGCGGCCTCGCCGCAGGCGATTGCGGAATATCGCCGCAAACTGAAGGAATATCAGGCCGCGCGCGCCGGGTTCGAGGAAGAGGCCGGTGCCTATTGGGCCTCGATCTCGGAAAAGCGAAAGGGCCGCAACGCCAAGCGGCGCGATCGTCAGACCATTGCGCTCGATGATTATGTGCTGACCCAGCCGCCGGTCTATAGTGGGCCGAAGCGGCCGGTCAATCCGTCGCCGGAACCCGAAGAAGAGAAGCCGCGCCCGCGCAAGGCCATCCCTGTCGTCGCCGATCTGTTGAAGGCGGCCGCCGAGCAGTTCCAGTTCGCGCCGCAACGCCCGGCCAGCGAGGTCGACTTCAAGCGTGCCTATGCGCGCTACGCGCGGGCCGCGGGGCTGACGCCCGAGCAGGCAATTCGGGTTTATTCGTTCGAAACCGGTGGCAACGGCAATCACGACATGCAATCGGGGCTGAGCGCTTCGCGCCCAGGTTCGCGCGCCATCTCGACCGCGATCGGTTACAACCAGTTGCTCACCACCAACAGCGTCGAGCTGATGGCCGAGCAGGGCCACGAATTCGTCAAGGACCTTGCGGCCATGGCCGCTTCATTGACCGGGCCCGCGCGCAAGGCGATGGATCACAAGCTTGCCGTATTGAAGAAGATGGTGGCGTTCACGCGCACCGTGCCGGACGAATGGGGCGCGCATGAGAAGCTTGCCGACACACCACAGGGCTGGGCGGTGCACGCCATGGTGCTCGACATCGACGTCGGGCCGATGCTGCAGACCCACAAGCTGCTGACCTCGGTGATCTTCGCGCGCGCCAAGGGTTACAGCCGCCCGCTGACGGCGGCCGAACTCGAGATGATGAACCTGACCGGCGACGGCACCGGGCTCGACATGGTGACGATGCCGCAGGCGATGCGCGAGCAGGTGCCGACTTCGAATTTCTTCCAGCGCGGCGGCTACGAGCGCAACCCCGTGGCGATCCGCCACAACACGGTAGCGAAACTCTTGGCGGTCACCGACGAGCGCATGGACAGCAACAGCACCAAGCCGGGCGCGAAGGAATTGGCCGCGGCGTTTTAGCTCTTACCCTCCCCTGGAGGGGGAGGGTCGAGAACAGCCCCATTCCCAACTCAATTTGTGCCGAACATGAACTTGCCGTCGCCCTCGATGTATGGGCCGCTGCGCATATAGAGCTGGCCGTTCTGGCCGATGAAGAACAACGTGCCCTTTGGCACTTTCTTGGCGCCCTTCAGCAACAGGCCTGCATTGTTGGTGCCCATCTTGTACGCGAAGGTCTTGCCCTCCTTGTCGTAGCCATAACCCATGTCCGGCTTCAGCTCCCACGGCGTCGGCGCCGCCGCTTGTGCGAACGCGGATGTCGCAAACCCCGTCAGCGCGGCCGCCATCAAAATGGTCTTTACTGAAAATCCCGTCATCTTCGTCCCTCCCGGCCGCCAACATGGCTCTGCCCCATCGCTTCTGAACAAATCACGAACGCTGTCATTCCGTCAATGCCACCTTCGCCGCATCAGGCTTTCCCAGCGACTTTGTGATTTCCCGCATCACGCATCGCGACTATGTTCCACTTTCCGGTTACAAACACTCTTGTTGCCAGAAACGTCATAGGGATGATTCGGATGAACCTCGTCATGAAAATTGGTTTCGGTGTTGCGTTGTCGCTCATGACGCTGGTTTCCGTTGGCCTGGCCGACGAATTCAAGCTCAGCAACAACCAGCGGATTTCCTGCAGCCGCGGCCTCAGCGCGGGCAAGCTCAATACCGCGACCTGCAAATCCTATGCCTATGTCTTCAACACCAAGACCTCGGAATATTACCGCTGCCAGGTTTCGCTGGCGCTGACGCGGGACAACAAGGAAGTGATCAACGTGCAGACCGACGGCAGCTGCACCAAGAAGCCGCGGATCTTCGAGGCCGATTCCAGCTACTCGTTCGACGCCACCGAAACCGAGCCGCCGAACACCAATTCGTTCTTCGGTCCGGGCGGCTATGCGGTGTGGGCCAGTGACAACAATGCGCTGAAGGTGCGCGGCTGCATCACCATCTCGTCCGGCCTCGGCTCCGACATCTCGAAATGCCTCGACATGGCGTTTCAGTGACGAACGCCCGGACCGGCGGTCCGCTCAGGCCCCTGGTCCGGGTTGGACAGCAACAAAGGGCGCGAGCGGACAAATTTCCTGACGCCCATCGGCTTGCTGAATAGGTAGCCCTGCATCAGATCGAAACCCAGGTTGTGGGCGGCGATGAAATCGGCGCGGGTTTCGACGCCCTGGGCGACCGATCGCGCACCATGATCCCGCGCCAGCTCGATGATTTGGCGGCACACCGCCTGTTTCAGCCGGTCATCCGCGCAGCCGGTGACAAATTGATGATCAACCTTCAGCTCGACGAACGGAAAGTTTCGTAACCCCATCAGCGGCGGCCACTCGGTGCCAATATTGTCGATCACGATCGCAACATTATGAAGGCGCACCTGCCTTGCGACATCGATCACAAGGTCCAGATTGTCGATGACTTCGATACTGTCGATCTCGATCAGCAAGCCGTTGAATGCCGGATGGTCGGGCAGCGCACGGCACAGATCGCGTACCGCTCCTCGATCGCCGAGAAACGAAACCGGCATGTTGATCGAGAGATCAATCGGACCCTGCTGTTCGACAAGGTAGCGCCAGTCCTCGATGGCGCGGCCAATCACGAATTCGGACAGGCTGCGAAAATGCGGATCCTTGTCATCGCGGATGAAGTAAGCCGGGGGAACCACACCCCAGGCGGGATGCCGCATCCGCACCAGCGCTTCGGCGCCGCTGGGCACCAGGGTGCGGACATTGACTTTTTGCTGATACCATAATTCGAGCCAGCCGGCCTTCAGCGCCTCGGCTACGTCGACCGCGGGACTCGGAGCAGGCTCCGCCGGCAGTAGCGTCGCCACGCTCGCGCGCAGCGTCCCGGCGCTGAACGGCGTCTGCAGGGAGGGCAGCATCGCGATACCGTATTCCTCGCCAATTTGTCGAACGGCCTTTACCACGATCGAATCCGGTTGCCCGATGACGAGAACCTTGCCGTTGAAATCCTTCCTGACGAGAATCTCGAGAATGTTGCCGACCTCGGTCCCGTCGAAAGACACGCCGAAGACGAAGAGGTCGGGCTCTTGCGCGTCCAGAACTCCGGCCAGCTCACTGGCCTTGCCGCATTCGCTGGTGATGAAACCAAGATCCTCGAGAGCATCGGAAAGAAAGGTCCGAAGGTGCTTTTTGCTGTCGGTGACGCAGGCCCTTGGCATCACCTTTCGCTGACCGAAGCCCGCGAATCGCGTGTCCTCCTTGGGATTGAATTGAGACATGTCCGCCTCCTTCAACAGATGCACGCGTAGTTCTACATCGGGGCGCTGGCTGCAAAGATGGAATTCTCTGGACGGGGCCATGAATGCCCCGGTAGGGTTAAAGACGCGACTGAAAATAAAATTGTAACGACTACGGCAAGGAATTGAGCCGTCACGACAGCGTCACGCCCAATAGTTGCTCGTTGCCGTGGTCGGGCTGCCGGTTCGCAAGTGCCGCCGCACCTGAAGCAATGTTTCATCGCGCAATTCATCAATGTGCTGACGGGCGGTACGTCCGGCGCCTGTAATGATCTGTAGCCCGGATGAGCGAAGCGATATCCGGGGATAAGGACCCGGATGTCGCAAGTGCTCATCCGGGCTACATAAGAAATCGAAAGGGAGAGAAGTCGATGGAACGGCTCAAGGGCAAGGCAGCAATGGTGGTCGGCGCCGGTTCGATCGGTCCCGGTTGGGGCAATGGCAAGGCGACCGCCGTGACCTTCGCGCGTGAGGGCGCGCAGGTGTTTTGCGTCGATCGCAACGCCGCGGCCGCCGAAGAGACCGTCAAGATCATCACCGGCGAGGGCGGCAAGGCAACCGCCTTCACCGCCGACGTCTCCCGCGCCGCCGATGTCGAGGCGATGGTCGCGGCGTGCCTGAAGGCTTACGGGCGTATCGACGTGCTCGACAACAATGTCGGCATCGCCGAAATGGGCAGCGTGGTCGAGGTGAGCGAAGCCGAATGGGACCGTGTCTTCGCGGTCAATCTCAAGAGCGCCTTTCTCGCCATGAAGCACGTCATCCCTGTCATGCAGAAGCAGGGCGGCGGCTCGATCATCAACATTTCCTCGATCGCCTCGATCCGCCATCTCGGCATTTCCTATGTCTCCTATGGGGCATCAAAGGCTGCGATGAACCAGATGACGCGCACCACGGCGGTGCAGTTCGCGCGCGATCATGTCCGGGTCAACTGCATTCTGCCGGGCCTGATGAAAACGCCGATGATCGAGCACTCCGCGGGCTTGGCTGCGAGTTATTCCGCCGGCGACGTCGAGGCGATGTGGCGGGCGCGCGACGCGCAGGTGCCGATGGGCCACATGGGCGACGCCTGGGATGTCGCCAACGCGGCGCTGTTTTTGGCCTCCGACGAATCGAAATACGTCACCGGGCTGGAGCTGGTGGTCGACGGCGGGATCACGGTGAAGTCGACGTAACGTGCATCACTGCGCCAGCGCCAGTATTCCGCCCGCGAAGGAATGCCAGACCGGCGTGAGGCTGATCGGCCAGTTCAGAAGCTTCACGGCCACCAGCGCAATGCCGCCATAGACGTAGACCGGATGCGGGCGGCCGCGCGTACGCCAGTCGAACACGATGGCGACGACGAGCAGGAGATAGGCGGCGAGGGCAGGCGCGATCGTCACCGGCACCGGCGGCGGGCCGGGAGGCCCGGGCGGCGCGAGGAAGGTCAGGAACCAGCGTGCCACGGCGGCGTCGAGTAGCGAAATACCGGCCAGCAGCATCAGCCGCTTGTGCGTTTCCGGCCGGCGGACGGACGAAATGGCCAGCGTGAACACCACCGCGAAGAACAGGATCCCGCTCAGCGGAACGATCGCAAAGGCGATGCCTTCATTGGTGAGCCCGGCCGCAGCCGACCGCTTCATGGTGCCGACCGCCGACCAGGAAACCGAAAATCGTCATGGCGGTGGCGAACGACACGCCGATCATCCCGACCGTGCGGTGCCGGGCTATCTTTCCGGATGTGGCGAGCCAGGCCTGGAATGCGAAATAGAGCGTCCAGGCGAAGAACAGCAAGCCATGAAAGTGGATAACCGGCGTGGCCTGGAACGACCGCGACGCCAGCGGCAGCCAGTAGGTCGGCGCGAAGCCGAGAAAGGCGACGGCCATGCAGGCCAGCGCCATGTAGAAGTAGAAATAGCCGGTCTGGGAATAGGCGATCGCACGCGGCGGGGTGTAGTCGGTAACAGTAGCCATGGTTTTTGGGTCCACGAAATCGGTGAAAGGTTTAAGATAATTCCCGAATCGGTGCGCATTCTCGCATATCGAACCACCTCGCATCCAGTGCGTCACGTTTTGGCCAGGAAATGGGTTCGATGGACAGGGAAATTCGCACCGGCTGTTGTCGGAGAACCATGTCGCCTAGAATTGCTCTGCCGTACAAGCGTTTTTCGGACCAGTTGATTCGAGGTCGTCCCACCATCCGCGATATCGTCGCCGCTTCCCTGTTGTGGATCGCGCTCGCGCACAGCGTCTTTGCAACCGGCGCCGAGCCGGCCAAGGATGTGCAGATCGATCTCGCGCCCTGCATCGCTGCGGCCGCGGCGAATGATGACAACAAGACCATCAGCGCCTGCGGCGTCCTGATCGACAACGAAAAAACAGCGAAACCCGACCGCATCAAGGCGCTGATCGCGCGCGGCGCCGCCTTCGGCCGCAAGGACACGATCGACCGCGCCATCGATGACTATGATACCGTACTGTCGCTCGACCCGACTTTGGCCGATATATTCAACGCCCGTGGCGAACTCTGGCGCAGGAAGGGCAGCCGTCCCAAGGCGCTGGCGGATTTCGGCATGGCGATCAAGCTCAACCCCGAGCACCCCACCGCGCGCGGCAATTACAAATCGCTGGCGCAGGAGCTCGAGCGCCTCGGCGCGCTCATGGCGGTTGCCGGCAAGCCGAGCTTCTATTGCAAGACCGCCCGCCGCGCGGTGGAGAAGGCGATCTGCGCCAATCCCGACCTTTCCGATCTCGATCGCGAGATCCATGCGACGAATGTCCGGATCATCGGCGAAGCCAGGAGCCTCGATGAAGCCCGCACGCTGCAGCGCGAGCAGAACGCGTTTATCGCGCGCCGCAATGCCGAGTTCGGTCGTCCGGGTTATGATCTGCGCAAGGCAATGAAAGCGCGGCTGCGGAGCCTGGTGGGTGCAGAAGGCTACTAACCGTCCGGCCGCGGTCCACCTTTCCCAACAGGGAGGTACGGGCCACTTTCGAACCTCGGGGAGCGCTGCAGCGACAAAGCCTCGAGCGCAGCATTCCCGCGCAGCACACCCATATTCCGAGAACCCGTTATGCGATCATTCGTTTCGCCGTTTGCCGCAAGCGCGGTGCTTGCCATTGCTATCCTGAGCTCCAACGGAGCCAGCGCCCAGGCGGCCGCCGAGCCCGTCATTTGCGCACCGCTGACAGATGCCGCCCCCGCGCTGCTGAGCCAAAGCTGCACGGCGCTGATCGATAATCCGGCAACGGCGGATGCCACCCGTCTCGATGCCATGATTACCCGCGCTGCCGCGCTGCACGGCAGCGGCCAGACCGACAAGGCGTTGGCCGAAATCGCCGCCGTCATCGCCAGGGATCCCAATCGTGCCCGCGCCTTCCGCGCCCGCGGCGAAATCCTCCGCCAGAGCGGCAAGATCGAGGCCGCATTCGAAGCGCTGAACCAGGCGATCCGGCTCGATCCCGACAACGCCAACGGCTACGAGAACCGCGGCAACACCTTCAACAATGCCGGCAAATACGATCGCGCCATCGAGGACTATAACGAAGCGCTGCGGATCAAGCCCGATTTCGCTCAAGCTTTTTCCGACCGGGGCGCCGCCTGGTATTTCAAGGGCGAGTATCAGAAGGCGATCGCCGATTATGACGAGGCGATCCGCCTTGATCCGACCAACGCGCGGACCTTCACCAACCGCGGTTCGGCCTACAGAAAGCTTGGCCGCACCGACCGCGCGTTGCAGGACGACACCTCAGCGATCCGGATCGATCCGTCGCAGTCGGAATTTTTTGACAATCGCGGGCTGCATCTGGCCGCCAATGGCGATTACGTCGGCGCGATCGCCGACTACGACGAAGCGATCAAGATCAATTCCCAGCCGAAATTCCTGACCAACCGCGGCGACGCGTATCAGGCGCGGAAGGACTACGACCGCGCCATTGCAGATTACGATGCGGCGTTGAAACTCGATCCGAAATTCCAGCGCGCCTACAACAACCGCGGCGCGGCCTGGCGCGGAAAGGGCGACCGCGCCCGTGCGTTGCAGGATTACGCCGAGGCGGTCCGTCTTGATCCCTCCGACAAGACCGCGGCCTCCAATCATCAGGAGATTGCGACAGAGATGGAACGGTTGGGTTCGCTGACCTACCAGAAGAACCTGCCGAGCTTCAATTGCGCCACCGCGAAGCGTCAGGCGGAGAAGGCGATCTGCGCCGATCCCGGCCTCGCCCAGCTCGACCGCAGCATCAACGACGTGTTCTTGAGGGTGATCGCGAGCGCGGAATCCGACAGCCATCGCGCGGCGCTGGCGCTGACCCGGGAGCAGCGCGATTTCATCGGCAAGCGCAACGCCTCCTTCGGCCGCCGCGGCTATGACCTGCGCCAGGCGATGGAGGAGCGGCTGGAGAAGCTCAATGCCATCGCCCGGCAGTAGGGCTCATAGCGTTTTCGAGCGAAGTGGGTAACGGTTCGCGGGAAGAAAACACGTCAATACAAGAAGCTAGAGCCCGGCTCTGATTCAATCAGAACCGGGCTCTAGCCGGACTCCAGGCTGTTCCGGCTTGATCTTGCGCCGCTTCCCGTGACAATGCGTCTGGAAAATGTGGCCTGTTTGATCCTGTTCATGGCCGGGCTCGTCCCGCCCGTCCATCTCTGGGTTGTTGCAGAACCACCAGAATTGCGTTGAGCGGGAGCGCGCCATGAACGTCCACGAAAAAAGCCGGTATCACGAGGTCCACGCCCGCTCGCTTAGGGATCCCGAGGGCTTTTGGGCGGAGGCTGCGGGCGAGATCGATTGGATCGAGCCCGCGAAGAAGATATTCGATCCCTCGTTGGGGCCTTACGGCCGCTGGTTCGCCGGTGGCGTGGTCAACACCTGTTATAATGCGCTCGACCGCCATGTCGCGGGCGGACGCGCCGATCAGGTGGCGCTGATCCACGATTCGCCGTTCACCAAGTCAGTCACCATATTCACCTACGCGCAGATGCTGAAGGAAGTGCAGACGCTTGCGGCAGTCATGACCGATTTCGGCGTCGCCAAGGGGGATCGCGTCATCCTCTATATGCCGATGGTGCCGGAAGCCGTATTCGCGATGCTGGCCTGCGCGCGGATCGGCGCGGTGCATTCGGTGGTGTTCGGCGGTTTCGCCGCAAAAGAACTTGCGACGCGGATCGAGGATGCCAAGCCGAAACTGATCTTCTCGGCGAGTTGCGGCATCGAACCCGGCCGTATCGTGCAATACAAGCCGCTGCTCGACGAGGCGATCAGGCTTTCCAGCGACAAGCCGGCCGCCTGCATCATCCTGCAAAGGCCGCAACAGGCCTGCGACCTCACAGCCGGCCGCGACCATGACTGGGCCAGCCTGCGCCGCGCCGCGCTCGACGCCGGCAAGCTTGCTCCTTGCGTGCCGGTCAAGGCGACCGATCCGCTTTATATCCTCTATACCTCCGGCACCACGGGCATCCCCAAGGGCGTCGTGCGCGACAATGGCGGGCATCTGGTCGCGCTGAAATGGTCGATGTTCAACCTCTACGGCGTCAAGCCGGGCGAAGTCTGGTGGTGCGGCTCCGACATCGGTTGGGTGGTCGGCCACAGCTACATCGTCTACGGGCCGCTGATCCATGGCGCGACCTCGATCATGTATGAGGGCAAGCCGGTCGGTACGCCGGACGCCGGTGCGTTCTGGCGGGTGATCTCCGAACACGGAGCCGTGGCGCTGTTCACGGCGCCGACCGCGTTTCGCGCCATCAGGAAGGAAGACCCGGACGGCACCTTCATTCGCAAATACGATCTGTCGAAATTCCGAACGCTGTTTCTCGCCGGCGAGCGTGCCGATCCACCGACGGTGGAATGGGCGGAGCAGCAATTGAAGGTGCCGGTGATCGACCATTGGTGGCAGACCGAAACCGGCTGGTGCATTGCCGGCAATCCGATGGGCCTGGGCATGCTGCCGGTCAAGCATGGTTCGCCGACGGTGCCGATGCCGGGCTATCAGGTCGACGTGGTCGATGAGGCCGCAAAACCGGTGCCCGCGGGCACCATGGGTTCGATCGTGATCAAGCTGCCGATGCCGCCGGCCTGCCTGCCGACGCTGTGGGAGCAGGATGCGCGTTTCAAGGAGGCCTACCTCACCGAATTCCCCGGCTACTACAAGACCTCGGACGCCGGCTACAAGGACGAGGATGGTTATGTCTTCGTGATGGGCCGCACCGACGACATCATCAATGTCGCCGGCCACCGGCTCTCCACCGGCGGCATGGAGGAAATTCTCGCTTCGCACCCGGACGTCGCCGAATGCGCGGTGCTCGGCATCAAGGATTCGATCAAGGGCGAGGTGCCCTGCGGCTTCCTGGTGCTGAAGGCCGGCGTGAGCCGCAGCCCAATCGAGATCGAGAGTGAGATCGTGGCGCTGGTGCGCGAAAAGCTCGGTCCCGTCGCCGCCTTCAAGCTCGCGATCACGGTCGGCCGCCTGCCGAAAACCCGCTCGGGAAAAATCCTGCGCGGCACCATCAAGAAGATCGCCGACGGCGAGGCCTGGACCATGCCGGCGACCATCGAGGATCCCAAGGTGCTCGACGAAATCGGCGACGCGCTGAAGGGCAGGGTGTGAAGCCGTCATTGCGAGCGTAAGCGAAGCAATCCATTTCACCACACAGAAAGAATGGATTGCTTCGTCGCTAGCGCTCCTCGCAATGACGAAGGAGGGACTTATTCCACTCCAATCAAGCAAATGCCTTGATTTCGATGGATTGCCGGGTCAAGCCCGGCAACGACGAAAATGGAACAACGGATCAGATATGCGACATAACTCTCGACCTCTCATCTGGCTGCTCCTGCTCGCACCCTTGCTCGCCGGCTGCCTCGAGCGCGGACAGCCGACCATGGTCGATTCCAGCGGCGATGACGACGCGTTCTGCCGCGCCAACAATGTCGCGGTCGGCTCGCCGGAATATGTCGCCTGCCGCAAGAACCGCGACGTCCAGCGCGTCAACGCCAACGCCCGCGTCGACCGCCGCCAGCGCGATCTCGGCGAATACATGCTGAACAATCCGACCCGGCCTTAGCTTGAAGGAGACGATCATGAACGAGGACGTTTTCAACACCAGCCTGCGCGGATTTCTCAAGAAGGTCGGCATCACCTCGCAACGCGAAATCGAAAAAGCGGTCCGCGACGCGATCGCCGGCGGCAAGCTCAAGGGCAACGAGAAACTGCCGGCCAAGATGACGCTGACGCTCGGCGGCGTCAGTTTCACACACGAGATATCGGGTGAGATCGAACTGGGCTGAGCCAGCGTCAAGTTCGTGAGCAGTAAGCTTCTCAGGGATGACGAAGACCAAAAAGTCGAGCGCAATCAACAAAATTGCCCGACGGGCAAATCACTTCGGATTTTCCGAAATCGTGTCAAGCCCAAGAATCAAAAATATTCCACTTTCGCCGTCGGGCAAATCAGTGGTTTAAATCCGCCCGTCTCACCCGACAAGAGGGGCGGCTCGCGGTCGTCACGAACGTGCGGTGGGATGCGGTGGACGCTATTAGTGCCTTTGACGAACGGCGCTGAAGCGTACGGCGAAGACGTGTGGTCCTGACACCGCGACGCTGGTGTCAAGTTGGCGGGAAGTTTCCCGCCGGCGACGGTGGCAAGAAAGCCCGTTCACCGAGGAGAGCTCGTTATAAGCCGTAAAGCCATTGCGCAGGGAAGGCCGGATGCTCTCCGCTGGACCTGTATGCTCGTGTGCGCACTCCTTGTGCACATTGCACACGAGACCGCGGGTGCAGCGCGCACCCGGTCTTCCCTGCGCCCTCTGTTCGGAGAGGGCGAAATGTTCAAAGCAAAACTCGCGCGAAACGCGCGACGAGATCGCGAAGGTGTGTTTGATGCCATTCGAAATTGCACACTCCTCGTCATTCCGGGGCGTGCGAAGCACGAGCCCGGAATCCATAACCACGATCGGGCGTATGGATTCCGGGCCTGCGCCAAGCGGCGCATCCCGGAATGACGGATGGAGTGTAGCCCGTCGGCCCGCGAGTTCGCGGCCACACCAAAACAAAAACGCGACGGGTTGCCCCGCCGCGTTCGAAATCTTTCCAACAAAAACGAAGGTGACCTATTCCTCGTCCGCCTTCTTGCCGCCGATCGTCTTCAGCTTGGCGAACACGGCGTCGACGTTGAGGTCGTCGCGCT
>CAWGSN010000021.1:0-189995 GCA_963825225.1 uncultured Alphaproteobacteria bacterium | reverse complement strand
GGCGGGCGAGCTGCCGTACGACCCCCTGCGGGACTTCGTTCCCGTCGCTGCGCTCACCAGCCAGCCCTATGTACTCGTCGCCGGCGCGAGTCCGGCATCACCACCATCGACGAGCTCGCCGCCGCGGCCAGCGACCGGCCCGGCGAGATCCGCTTCGCCTCCGCCGGCACCGGCACCGGCACCCACCTCGCGGTAGCGACGCTCAATCGCGACCTCGGCATCGCCGCAGTGCACACGCCGCCCGCAGCCACGGACGCAATCACCGATGTGATCGCCGGCACGGCGGCCGGACACACCACATACGCGATGCTGCCGATCCCGCCCGCCGCTCCCTACCTTCACGACGGCAGGCTCGTCGCGCTCGGGGTCAGCACAGCGCGCCGCTCGCGCCTGCTGCCGGACGTGCCGCCGCTCACACAGGCTGGCGTCGCCGGCTTCGATTTCCCGATCTGGTACGGGATCTGGGCGCCAGCGCAAACACCGGCCGGCATCGTCAGCACGCTCGCCCGCGACATCACGGACACCCTCGCCACGCCAGAACTATCGGAATGGCTGACGCAGCACGACGCGGATCCCATGCACATGAGCCCCGCCGAGTTCGGGGCCTTCGTAGTCAGCGAAGCCGAACGCGCCGCGGTGCTGCTACCGACTTCCTGAGCCCAGGGCCTGCAGTTCCCCGCAACCGGGCCATGGAACTGCGGTGGCGCCCGGTGCTGGCGCGGCCTTCCCCGCACGGCAGACGCGCCCGCCCGCCCGGCCCGCCGGGAACGGAGCGACAAGGCGGGTCCGGGCCTGGCACGTGACCTAGGCAGGGGAGCTGAATGTTTGCCATTCAGGCTGACTGACCAACGAACCATCGGCGCCGCTAGTTGGGGACGAATAGGCCGCCGTGCCCGTTGCGTGCCCGATCGGCCGGTCGCCGCCGGAACTACGGTCACTCCCGAGCAACCCGGTACACCGGCTGACCTGCGGACAGGCGGGCTGACCAGCTGCGCAAACCGACCTTTCTAAGCAGTTGATCATGCTGCCACGCCACTTCCGGTCCTCGGTCAGCGCGCCAGGCAGAATGAACGGCATGGTCAACTCCCCGGATGCCCTCGGCGAGGATCCCTGCACGGTCACCGGAATCCGCGCCATCAACGAGCCCGGCGAGGGATTTGTGGAACTGGAGATCACCGTCGGCTGCAGCCGGGCGAGCCAGTGGAAGGACCGCCCGGGCGAGCACCCCTGGTTCAGGGAGTTCCGTCATCGGGTGCGTCTCGCCTGGAACCATGGCCAGATGGGGTCCGACCCAGACGGATGGATCAGGATCGAGGTCCCGCGAGGTCAACTTGAGGACTTCATCCGGGCTGTCCGGCTAGCGGCGCGGGACACTGACGCCGAATATCAGGCTTTGCTGGCCCGGCGGCGAGAGTATGCCCTGCGCGAGTCGCAGGCTCAACGCGAGAGGCAGGCCGACCCGGCCAGGCGTGGCCGCCTGGCAGAAGATCAGGCCCGCATCGACGCGGTGCTGGCCGAGACAGAACAGTAGCTCATGCTGCCGCGCCGCTTCCCGTCCCCGGTCGCCGGTGCTGTCTGCGGTCCGGGTCGGCTTGCCGCGATGGGCAGTGGTTAGCCTCCAGCCTCGTATTCGATGTCATGCTCAGCGGCGACCTGGAGGATCTCCGCCGATGGGGTGATCTGCGGCTCGGGCGGGTGCAAGATCGCATCCCGCCATGGCGTCCGCGAGGCAGAAGATGCCTCGCCGAGGTTGCCCCGGGTCGCATCCTCACCGGGGACCAGGTGTCGGTGCTCGTTCATCGCGGCGCGGAAGGCCTGCCGCTGTACCTTGAGGTCGCTCATCCGGGCCATCTCACCGCTCCTTTGCTGCGGGGTCAGGTCCGGGTGCTGCCGTTCAGCGCCACTGACAGGGCTGGCTCTGCCAAGCGCAGCGGTTCGATCGTGCGGATCAGCGAGCGGGTCAGCGCCGCCCAGCCGAGCAGTTCCGGGTAGGAGGCGTCCCGGCCGCGCCGTTCGGTATCGGCACACCAGATGACCGCGGCCGCGTGGTCGCCGAGGTCGGCCGCCGAGATCGCCAGCAGGCTGGACAGCCGGCCGTGACCGTCAGGTCCGGCCGCTGCCGGGGCGCGGACCGGCCCAGCAGCGTCCCGGCGAACGACCGGGCGCTCAGCAGCTCGCCGTAGACCGCGGCCGAGGGTGCTACGGCCAGGGCGTGCGCAGTAGTGCTGCACCAGTTCGGCCAGCCCGTCGGCGCCGATGTCCGGGCCGGCCGGGTCACCGGTCATCGCGACCTGGAGCGCCTCGACCGCGCCCGATGACCTCCGCCGCGGTGCGCTGGCTCTGCTCTCCCGGCGTGGCGGTGGCTGCTGGGTGGCGTCCCGGATCGCGCCGCCCGCGCCGAGGGCGTCGTCTAGGCGCGCGGCCAGGTACGGGGATGACGGCTTGTGCCCGGACAGGACCTTGGACAGGTAGGACGGGTCGTAGCTGGCCGCCTTGGCCAGGCCGCGCAGCGACATGCCGCGCTCGGCCATCAGCCGCCGGACCTCGGCGGCGAACTCCGCCATTGCGTGTGCCCATCCCGCCGGGTGTGGACCTGTGGACCGCCCTGCGGGTGACCACAGGACAACACTTCCAGGCTACGCCCGGTAGCGGCTTGACTGCCGGTGTACGCGAAACACGCATACGCGACAGGGAGGCATGGCCGCCGTGAGGTACCGCGAGGACACCGCCGGGGAGCTGGCCCGGGCCCGCGCCGCGGTCGCGGCCTGGCGCGACCGGAACCCGGCCGGGACCGGCGAGGAACTGCTCGCCGCCATCGGCCACCAGTTCCAATATGACTACGGCGTGGTGCTCCGCGCGGTGCTGTTCGCGGTCGAGCGGCACCGGACGCGCCAGGTCACCGGTATTTCTGCCGAGGAGCGACGGCCGTGACCGAAGGCTACGCAGGGATGAGCCGAACTGCGCTGCGGCTTGCCCGTGAGGAGCCGGACCAGGTACTGCGGCTCCAGGAGTTCCGGGTCGCGCACCCGCAGGTGATCATCGGCGACTTGGGGTTCGGGGTGTGGCAGGCCTGCATTCCCGAGCCTCACGGCGAGCATGTCATCAGTCGGTACACGCTTCGCGAGCTGCTGAACAAGCTCGACGAGCTGACCGAGCGACACCGCAGCCAACCGGACAGCGGGCAGGACTAAAGGAACCGCCGTGGCTCTCGCCACTGATGGCGCTTTCTGGACCGCGCAGCGTTGATCCTCCCCATAACCGTTCCGACGTCAGGACAAGTTGCCCAGTCCAGTGGATCAACGTAAGGACCATCAAGGGCCGGGCCACAGGCCAGGGCCGGAGCGCATGCGGCGAACCTCCGCTAGCGAACCTCGTACCACTCATAATCGACCGACAAATCCTCGTTGATGGTGCCCTTGCCCACTGCCTGGATCCGGTTCAGCCACGCATAGCGCTCGTCGCCGGTCTCGAAGCGAGGCGCAACGTAGGCGGTCAGCGGGAACTGAAAACCCTGTGAAAGGTCCACGCGACCCTGGTACTGCACGAAGATCGTTGCGCCGTCATGGGTGCGAAGCGCCACGCGGACGTCCACTGTTCCCGTCCCGTCGGGGCCGAGGAGCACACAGTCACTGGCAGATCCCTCCAGCTGCCCACGCAGACGGTCTCCTTGGACCTCGACGCTTGTCTCCTCAAAGATCATCCGGATTCCGGCCGGTCCTGCACCGATCTCGATCGGCGGCTTGGCCGTTAGCCGCATCGTGCATAGCGGTACCAGTTCGATTGCCATGGCTTACCCTCCCTGTCCCCGTGGCCGGGGTACGACGATATATGCCCACCGGGCTCCGGGCCAGACGCGCGGACTACATACCTGCGGACCAGACACCGGCTGCATGCGGCTTCCAGCGCGGCCGCGTGGACACCGCGGGAGGAAGATCTCCATGCCATCTGCACGCGTTCTGCATCGCTCCTGCATCCATCCGAGTTGCGGTGCTAGGTGACAAGGGCCACAGCTCGCGGGGGAATCGGCGGCATGGTCCGGCTGCGGCAGGCCGCTACGTTCCTTCTCGGGGGGCAAATGGGTGGGGAGTTACAAATGGACGACATCAAGAGCCTCGTTACGCGTTTCTACGACGCCTGGAATGCGCGCGATCGTGATGGCTGGCTCGCATGCTGCAACGAAGACATTACCTTCAGCGCCCCGGGGGGAATAGCTGGTAAGGGTTTCGACACCGGCCGTATGTTCTGGTCTCTGTGGCAGGACGCATTCCCGGATAACGTGGCCACGATCAACGTCGCAGTCGCGGAAGGGGACGAGGCCATCCAGGAGTCGGTCTTCGCAGGCACGCACACGGAGACATTTCACCTGCCCGACGGACAGGACATTCCTCCGACGGGGAAGAGGGTGGCAATCCCCTATACGCTGGGCCTCACTTACCGTGAAGGCAAGTGCTCAAGCTTCCGGCTTATCTTCGACCGAGCGGAGCTCATGACTCAATTGGGGCTCATGCCGGCTTAGGACGCGGCTGTACTGGTCTGTAAGGCCATCGGCTTTGTCGGCGGGCAGAGCCCCAGAGGCCTGAGTGGCAAGGGCGTGCCTGCTGCTGGGAGCGCAGGATGGGCAAGAGCGCCGGGGCGGGCTGTCTATCCACTACTTGAAGAATGGCCTTCAAGTAGTGGATAGTCGACGCTTGCGCGTGCCTGGCTCCTGCCGATGATGGCGGGGCCTGCTGCTCGATCCGACCCGTGAGCCAGATCCGGCTCACGCCGACTTACCGTCCGGATGGCACTGTCGGCGAGGCTATAAATATGTAACCCGATGACTCTCCGCTGGTGACTTTCCGCCTGCCGATTCGGGGAGCCAAACGGGGAGCCAACGGAGGCAGACGCCAAGCGACGCCAGGCGACGTCCCGCGACAATCGTGCAGGTCAAGTGGCACATCAGGCGACGGCCAGCGACAGTGCGCGACGGTCAAATTTCACCTGAAAAGCGGAAGGTCGGCAGTTCGACCCTGCCCCTGACCACCAGTTTTGACCAGCACGGACGGTTGTTTGGCTCCCCTGTGGCTCCCCGTTTGACAGCAGCCGGGCTGCGGGTACTGCTGGCCATGAGGCCAGGGGCGTCGAGAACGGGGTCGGTCAGCAGCCGCAGGACCCGATCTCGATCAGCGCGGCCGGTCCGCCGATCAGGCGTACCGTGACCGGCTGCCGGGCGCCTGCGGGAGCGTTCGCGGTAGTTTTCCATGACTCCACCGTTTATCTCATCGCCGCTTCGACGATGGCAATGTCCTGCTCCGTCGTTCCGCCGCTGACTCCGACGCCGGCGATGACCTGGCCCTCGTTCGTGAGCGGCACGCCGCCGCCCATCGCGGAGTATCTACCGCCGGAGACGGCGAGGAGGGGATAGAGTTCCGCGCCTGGTTGCACGAGGGGGACGAGGTCAGCGGTGCGCATGCCGACGAGCGCGGACGTGTAGGCCTTTCGCTCGGAGAGCTCGAGGGAGAATGCGGGCGCTCCGGTCATGCGGTGGATGAGAACGACGTTGCCGTGGATGTCGATGACGGTAACCGCGACGGGTACGTTTTGTTTGCAACGACTCGGCCTCGACGCGGTCAGCGATTTTCTTCGCGATGATGAGTAAGTCCATGGTCTTGTGCTTCCTTTCAGAGAGTGAGATAGGCCGTTCGGATTTCAGCGCTCGCCCTTGAGGCCGAGCTGTCCCACGTAGAATCCGAGTCGATTTTCGCGTGTCTCCAGGCTTCTGGAGCCCTTGCTCCAGGAGGGCTTTGATTCTTTCCTGCGCCGCTGGTCGCTTGACGGAGGCCATGCAGGCGTCCCAGCCCGCTCTGATTTCGACGTCGGGCGGCAGGCTGGCTTCGTTCACGAGGCGCTTGGTGTTGGCGATCGCCCACTTGTCGAACGAGGCGATCCGGGTTGCGAGTGCGTCGACGAAATTGTCCAGCTCGGCATCCGGTAGCGCACGGTTCACGTAGCCGAGGAGCTCGGCATCGGCGCCTCGGATGTCGTCTGAGCTCAGGAGCACTTCGAGGGCGCGTCCCCGTCCGATGACCCGCGGCAATCGCGCCATGGGCCCTCCACCAGCGACGAGGCCCACGCCCACTTCCCACTGCGACAAGAGCGCTTTCTCCCGGCTCGCGAAGCTCATGTCGCAGGCGAGCGCCAGCTCACTGCCGTTTCCGGTCGCCCGCCCCCGGATCAGCGCGATCGAAACGAACGGGGCGCGCGTCAGGCGCACCAGGACGTCGGGCCATGCCTCGAGGCCGGTCGGACCTTGCGGGATGCTGGTCAGATCCTCGAAGTTCGCGAGGAAGTCGGAGTGATTCAGAAAGAAGCCGTCGACGGCACTTTCGAAGACCACCACCTTCACTCGGTCGTCGTTCTCGAGCGTCGTGACAATCTCTCGGATCTGCCAAACGAATTCCGGACCCATGAGGTTGAGCGGCGGGTTGTCGAGTACGACTCGACAGTGTGAAGGTGTAACTCGATTGAGCCTGACTTGCGCGGCCTTCGTTGCTGAGGGCACGTCAGTGGTACTCATGATGACCTCCAAGAGTTGATGTTGAGTTGTCGCCGCTGACGTAGATCGTCGGCACGTCCGGGCCGGTCAGCGCGAACCCGATGACGAGGCTGGTGGCGGTCGGCGCCGTCTTCGGACCGTGCCGGGCCCCCGATCTCGATCAGCGCGGCCGGTCCGCCGACCAGGCGTACCGTGACCGGCTGCCGGGCGCCTGCGGGAGCGTTCGCGATGGTTTCCATGACTCCACCGTGCGCCTGCCACCAGGACCGGCGCCACGACCGGCTTCCTCGCTGCTGGTAGGCGCAGCCTCCCACGGCGCGTAACGTGAAAGGCGTGGAGCTGCGCCAGCTGCGGTACTTCGTCGCGGTGGCCGAGGAGCTGAACTTCGGCCGGGCCGCCGAGCGGCTGCTGATCGCCGGACCCTCGCTGTCGCAGCAGATCAAGGCGCTCGAACACGACCTCGGGGTGCGGCTATTCGACCGCGACCGCCGCTCGGTGGCGCTGACCCCGGCCGGCGCGGCCCTGCTCCCGCCCACCCGCGCATCTGCTGGAACGGGCCGACGACCTGCAGCGCCGCGCCGCCCAGATGTCCGGCTCCGAACCAGTCCGGCTCGGCTACGTCAACTGGCTGCCCGCAGACCTGACCGCCCGCGCCTCCGCGGTGGCACAGCTGCGCACAGACGTATGGATCGAGCCCTCCCACGCCCAGGCCGCCCGGGTCGCGGACAGCAGCCTGGACCTGGCCGTGTGCTGGGTGCGCACACAGGACCTGGAGCAGTACGAGCTCCGGGCCCGGCTCATCGGCGCCGACCGCCTCTACGCGGTCGCCGCCGGTGACGACACCAGCGATGTGCACGCCCAGGACACCGCTGTTCTCCTCGATGAGGACACCACCTCGTGGGCATCGTGGAACCTCTACGCGGCACAACTGGCCCGCGACACCGGCGCCCGCGCGGTACGGATCTCCGACGGCGGCATCACCGGCCCTGCCTTCTTCGACCACGTACGCCGCAGCCGCCGCCCCATCATCAACGCGCCCAAGGGTCAGACCGCGCCGCTGCCGCCCGACCTGGTCCGGCGCCCGGTGACCGCGCCCGAGGTGTACTGGACCTGGTCCCTGGTCTGGCGCCGCGGCGAGGAGCGCGCCGCCGTCCTCGCCGTCGCGGACGCCCTCACCGACGGGGTCGGCGACCTCGGAATCCACCGGCCGAACGCCTGGCTGCCCGCCAGCGACCCGCACAAGCAGTAGGTACCCCGCACCTCAGCAAGCCGGTGCGAGGCTGCGCCTACCAGCAGCGAGGAAGCCGGTCGTGGCGCCGGTCCTGGTGGCAGGCGCACGGTGGAGTCATGGAAACCACCGCGAACGCTCCCGCAGGAGCCGGGCAGGCGATCACGGTACCGCTGAACGTGCACGACGCGCGGTGCGGGGCGCAGTTCGTCTCCGGGCTGGAGCCGCGTGCACCGGCGCGGCGAGCTGCACCTGGGCCGGCACTGCACGAGCCGGCTGACGGGCGGCGCTCTGCGCCCGGGCTGGACCATCTGGCTCGTGGTGCGGGCTCGCCGGACACTCCAGGCCCGTCATGGCCTTCCCCTGCGCTGTCCTGCGATTGCCCCGAAGACAACCCTTTGACGGACGAAGGAACGTAATCCGATGGTCAAGCAAGCGAGCAATGTGCGGAAGCACCTGCGCAGGTTCCTGACTGCTGATCCTGGGCGATTCGCCGGCGGCGCCGCGGTGAGTGACCCGCTCAGCCTGCTGGCGGTCGAGCGGGAGCGCCTGGCTGTGCTGCGGTCGCCGCAGCATGACGGGAGTCCTCAGGCGGCCGCAACCGCAGACCAGGCAAGCGACGGAGGCGGGAGATGAACGAGACATGTGATCGGTGCGGACCTGCGGTCCCTGCGGCCTGCCGCGTGGCCCGGGACGGTGAGCTTTACCTGTGCGGACACTGCGCGAGCCAGCTATTGCCGGCGCTGTCCGCGCAGGGCTGGAGCGTCAGGCCCACCGGCGAGCATCTGCTTGCGCCGCCAAGACCAACCCCGACGAGCGCGCGCTGATTCAGCGGATGGAGGCGGCGCTCACCGTCCTCGACTGACCGCTATCCCGGGTCCTTAGCTTTTCCGCGCCCTGACGGGCCTTTCCGCGCGGGCGGGCCGCGGACACGCACGCCCGCTTGTGTGGATCAGATGATCCGCAAAGAAAAAGAAAAGAAAAGGAGTAGGCAAGTGACACAGCTCAGCACCTCCAGGATCCCCGGCGGGTTCACCGAGAAAACAGCGCGGGTGAACGGCGTCACGCTCAACTACGCGACAGGCGGCACGGGGCCGGCCGTGGTGCTCCTGCACGGTTACCCGCAGACCTGGTACATGTGGCGGAAGGTGATGCCCGCCCTCGCCGGGCAGTACACCGTGATCGCGCCGGACCTGCGCGGCTCGGGCGGGTCGGACGCGCCCGCAGCCGGCTACGGCAAAGCGAGCCTGGCGGACGACATTCACCAGCTGCTGCTGGCGCTCGGCCATGCCGGCGAGGTCAGCGTGGTCGGGCACGACATCGGGGGCACCGTGGCGTATGCCTACGCGGCTGCCCACAGGGACTCGGTACGGCGCCTGGCTGTTGTCGAGGCGCCCCAGATCGACGAGAGCCTCTACCAGTTCCCGTCGGTGACCCCGGCAGGTCCCGGCTTCTGGAACTTCGGCTTCTTCATGCTCGGCAACGGGCTGCCCGAGCGCATGGTGAGCGGGCGCGAGGACACGTGGATCGCGGGTTTCGTGGACTGGCTTGAGGTCGTCAAGGGCGCGGTGGATCCCGGCGCGGTAGCGGAGTACGCCGCGCACCTGCGCCGGCCCGGGCACCTGGGGGCGTCGTACGCCTACTTCCGGACCTTCGGCGGCGACGCCGGGGCCACGATCCGCCACCGCGAGACGCCGCTGGCCATGCCGGTGCTGGCGATCGGCGGCGAGGGCGCTCTGGGCCAGGCCATCCCCGACCAGATGCAGCTGTACGCCGGCGACGTCACGGGCGCCGTGTTCCCCTGCGGTCACTGGGTCGCGGAGGAAAGCCCGGAACTGCTGCTCAAGCACCTGCTGCCGTTCCTCGGCTAGCCCGGCGAGCACGGGAAGGAGGAGACATGCAGCTCCGGTACGGCCTCCTGGCCGAGCTTGTGCTATCGCACGCGGATCGCACGCCGTGCCTCTTTGCCCCGGATCGCAGCCTCTTCGTCCCGGCCCCAACCTTCTGATCCGTAGGTACCCGCGAGGCCGTCCGGTCTCGTTCAGATCAGGCCGTGCCCTGGGCCAGCACCACCGCCGGGTGTTCATCCCCGGCCGGGGACCTGGCAAGCTGTCCGCCCGGGTGGCTCCCAAGTTGGCTCCCGGGGACCCGTCCATGTCGCGATGTCGAGCCGGTGTAAATCGGGATGCACTGCGGACGGCAACCAGCTAGGTTCGCCCTGGCCACAGTGGCATCCTGCATCGAGGGATTGACGAATATGGACGATCTTCCGCGGAGCTTCGTGATCCGAGAGAGCAGCCACCGCATCCATAATCCGTTCACCAGCGAAAAGCTGGCCACGTTGGGGCGCGCGTTGCATCTGTCACCCGGAACAAGCGCGCTCGATCTTGCCTGCGGGTCCGGTGAGATGCTGTGCACCTGGGCGCACGATCACGGGCTGACCGGCACCGGGGTTGATATCAGCAGCGCCTTCATCGGCGCCGCACGAGCACGTGCCGCTGAACTGGATGTCGCTGACCGGGTCACCTTCATCCACGGGGACGCGGCGGGCTACATCGCCGACCAGCCGGTGGGCATCGCTTCATGCCTGGGGGCAACATGGATCGGCGGGGGTGTTGCCGGGACTGTTGACCTGCTCCGCCAGAGCCTCGGCCCGGGAGGCATCATGCTGATCGGCGAGCCGTACTGGCGCCGCGATCCTCCCGATCAGGCCACCGTTGAAGGCTGCTACGGGATAGGCAAGGAGGAGTGGCTCCCGCTGCCGGAGCTGATCGAGTCATTCGGCCTGCTCGGCTGCGATGTCGTGGAGATGGTCCTAGCGGACCAGGACAGCTGGGACCGTTACGCCGCAGCGCAATGGCTCAACATCCGCCGCTGGCTCGATGCCCATCCTCATGACGAACTGGCTGCTGAGATGCGCGCAGAACTCGCATCCAATCGGGCACGCCACGTCCGGTACCGGCGTGAGTACCTCGGCTGGGGGGTCTTCGCGTTGATGAACCGCTGACAGTCTCGATCTGCCTCATGCCGCGCGGGCGTGCCCGCGCTCGTTGCTCTGGTCGTGGTGCTCGTTGGCCCATCGGACGGCACAGGTCAGGCGGCCGTGGCGGAGCAGCGCAAGGCCTGCCGGCTGAGCAGGCGCGGGAATGCGCCACTCCGCACCGATCCCGCAGAATGGGCAATCTGTGCGTGGTGGTTCCGCCAGGCTCGCGCCGTCACCCGGTTCCCGTGGCGGCCTGGACAACCGGGGATGCGGCGTTACATTGCTTGCATGGACGGGCATCCTCTCGGGCCGCCCGAGGACTTGCGGCCGGCGCAGCTCGGCGTCGTCTTGGTCGGCCGGGTGGTTCTGGGGCACATCAGCGCGACGATCGCTGACCTTGCCGCACGGGGATATCTGCGGATGGACGAATCTGGTGCTGACTGGGTCCTTACTGACTTGAGCCAGTCGGCGGCATCCGGCCGCGGCGACCTGCTCAGCTACGAGGGCGAGCTACTGGAGGGGCTTTTTGACGGACGCAGCGAGGTGGGCCTGTCGGGGCTCGGCTCGCCGTTCCTGCATACCCTGAACCGGGTGCGTCGCCAGCTCATCCGCGATGCAGTCCGGCGCGGCTGGCTGCGCCGCTGGCGGCGCGAGACGCGCACCACGCGCGGCGAGCACCTGCTCGCCGCTATCCAGGACTTCCGCCGCGAGCTTCGCTCGGCCGCCCGCGCTGGCGGCGTGCCCCCTGTCAAGTCCCGTACGCTATGGCGTTCGGCCTGAGCGCCGCTGTCCCGCTTCGGGCCGGGACGCCGACCGGGTCAGCCGCACGCCGCGGCGAGCCGGAGGTCCCCGGGCCGTCATCTTTGTGGTCACCATCCCACCAGCAATTTGCCGTCGCCTGGCAGCAGGCCTGTTCCCGCCTGGCCGAAAACCACGGCGGTCACCGGCCCGGCGAGCACGGGCTCGACTTCGCTCATCAGTGGTCCCAGCCACACCACAGCTCGGCAGGCCATGACCATAGCCACGGCACGACGCACGGCGGCCACGACGGCTCATCCGGCGGCCACGACAGCGGGCATTTCGGCGGCCACGCCGGCGGCATTTTAACCCCGGAGATTCGTCAAGGGCCGCCGGGTTTGCCAGTCAGTAGAAACTCTGCAATCACTTGGACGCGCCGACATGGTGGATCGAGCGTCCCTGGATCTTCGCCGGCAATCCGCTATCCCAGGATCGAACTGCCGCCTGCCCGTCCATCCTCTAAGGAAATACGCTCGTCTGCCTCCTGGATATTACGCCTGGAACCCGTCAGCCTCCCCGCGCGCCGGACCATCTGTCCGCCCGGAACCGGCCGGCTGTGAGTAGCTTCAGGTGTGGTCTCGTCATCTCCCGCCGCCCCAGACGGGAGCTGCTCAAGCGTGAGCCTGCCCGAGGGCGCGATGATCCCTGTCAGGTAGTTCCGTCGTTCTCAGCGGCGCGGTGAATCTCTCGCCACGTTCGACCTTGGGCCGCCTGTCAGTGCCTGATTGTTGCTGCCTTGGCGGCCGGCCGGGGCGCGGAGTCCGCCTGCTGGGATCATGATGACGGCCAGCCGGCGGCGGGGTAACCGACGGAACGCAAGTACTGGCGTGCCTGTGCCACGGCGGCATCGACATCGGGCAGGCTGAGGCCGACGATGTAGTCGTCTGAGTTCCCTTTGCCATCGGTGTCATAGCTGAGCACCCAGCCGGATCGCCAGCCGCGGCCGACCGGGTAGTGCTCGTGCCAGACCAGCATGGGTGTCAGCTTGCCGTCGAATACCAGGTCGCCGGGATCCAGGTCATCCTCGAACACCCGGCCGCTAGGGTCGGGCGGGACGATCACCCGGACAACGGGCAATTCTTCTTCGCGTAGCCGGCCGATCTCGCCGGTCGGGTTAGCCATGGCAAACTCCAGCATATTTGCTGAGGGGGCATCATGAACTGGGCCGCTTGACCACAGCCGATGAGGCCTCCGGCGGATCAGTCGCAACGGATCAGACGCAGGACGGCCTCAAGATTTCGTCGACCGGGAGCTCTCCGCCCGGGCCGGCTGAGGACGGGTACCGGGCTGCCCGGCCGCCCGCGCCCGGCGCGGGCAGCCCGCCGAAACGCCTCTGACGCCGCCCGGCGATCAGGATCACCACGCAGATGAGCAAGACGGCCAGGACACAGGGTTGCTCGCGACGAACAGCACGATCTTTGCCCGCGCGGGATCGTTCTCGGTACCCGCAGGCCACGGCGAGAGGAACACGAACGCCTGCACGCTTGCATAAAGCGCGGTCGCCGCCGCCATCACCGGGCCCGGCCGCAGAACTGGCTGCCCGCCCGGGCCCGGACGGGCCCGCGCCGCTGGGCTGCGCCCGGCCCGGCGGGAAGGCCGACGGTGACCGCGGCCAGCTCCGCGTAGGTCCGCGACGCGAACGCCTGGCTCACTCGCAGGTCGAATTCGTCCTTGGCCAGCATGCCGCGCACGAACGCGGCCTTGAGGGTGCCGATCACCTGCTCGGGCTCAGCATCCGATACTCGCAGGTACCCGCGGCCCGCCGAGGACGCTGCCAACTCGTCTCCCGGCCCTGTCACCACCGCCACCCCAGCCATCACGATCAAGGGGAAGCGTAGCGCCGCGCCCATCCCGGCGTCATCCCCGCAGTTGCCACGACCGCGGACAGCGGGCCGATGTCACAGCCGGCCAGGTCATCACGGCACGCCGCAGGAACCCTCGCCGCATCGTGTCGGCCGGACAGCGAGGACACGCTCAATCGCCAGTCGCTGACCGCCGGCAAGTCGGTGACAAGGAAGCAGCACCGACCTGAAACCCACGCTAGGGCACGACCCTGTAGGCGACTCCGGCGGCCGTTCTGGTCCAGGCGATGATGCGTTCCACATGGACCAGCAAGGGCTGAGAGAACGTCGAACGCCACTGCTCAAAGGACAAGGTGCCCAAGGACTGCGCGTACTTCTCCCGGAACTTCGCGGCCAGGAAGTGCGGATGCCGATCCGCCCCGGCGATGAGCTCGGCCCGGCCCTCGGCTAGCACGATGTCCTGTCCGCCGTCGGCCGAGTCCAGCGCCAGGCTGACCGCAGGCGACAGCCGCACATCGCGGACCTTCGTGGTCTTGGGCATGCTGAAGACCAGCACCATCGGGTCGTGCCAGGCGAACCAGACAGGAACGTTGTGCGGGCGCCCGTCGGGGCGGACCGTGCCGAGCCAGATGATCGGCTCTGCCGACAGCCGCTGGGCGGTATGACGGTCGTCGGTTCGCGTCACGTCCAAGAGCGCCACCGTCCCACCCTAGCTTCTTCGGCCTGACAGACCCGGACGGCTGAGCTGTGCGATCTTGGGACCTGCGGGCAGAGGATGGGCCCCGGAGCCTTGTTCTGGGAACTCTGGGCAACTGACCCGCCGGACCAGCTCCTCGTCGGCCGGAACGCCTATGTTTCCGATTACCGGTGTATTGCCGCCCGCTGACAGGGCGAAGCCATTGGGCGCCGTTTTGGCGGAAATAGCCCTGGCGGGCACGAGATCATAGATCCGGACTTCCTCGATCTGGACCGGGCGGTGCTCGCGCAGCGACAGCGCGCAGGCCTCGGCTACCCAGCCGGTCTCGACCGCATCCAGGACCGTACAGGGTGATGCGCGTCGGCCGGCCACTACCTCGGTGAACGCCGTCAGTTCGGCGTGAAACGCCTCGGCTAGCCGGTCCATGAAGAAGGTGAACGGCTTGCCATCCGGGAACGACACGCCCGGCTCGGCCGACCGCAGCGGAAGCCCCGGTCCCAACCCGGCCGCCATGCTGTCCCTGGTGCCGTGCACCTCCAGCCGTACGTCGTGGCCACGCGCGTTGTACCGGGTGTTGGAGACGACTGCGAGCGCGCCGCCGTCCAAGGTCAGCACGGCCGAGGCGGTGTGGACGTCGCCGAGCTCGCCGAACCATTCCGCGTCCTGGTTCGTGCCCGCGGCGTACACCTCGGTCACCTCCTGCCCGGTCACCCACCGGACGGCGTCGAAATCGTGCACGGCGCAGTCGCGGAAGATCCCGCCCGACGCGGCGAGGTAGGCCCGTGGCGGCGGCGCGGGGTCGAGCGTCGTGGACCGGACCGTATGAACCATGCCGAGGTCGCCGTCCGCCACCGCGGCGCGGGCGGCGGCGAAGGCCGGGTCGAACCGGCGTGGGTACCCGATCTGGACCTGCACGCCCGCGTCGGCGACCCGGCGAGCCAGTTCGGCTGCCAAAGCGCTGTCGCGCGCCACCGGCTTCTCGCAGAATGCGGGGATGCCTGCGGCGACGCAGAGCAGGATGAACTCGGGGTGGAGGTCGGTAGGTGCGGCAATGACCACCCCATCAACCCCGGACGCGAGCAGCGCCTCCGGCGTATCTGCCACCTGTGTGCCGAGTCTCCCCGCGACCTCCTCGACCAGCGCTGGCACCGGGTCGCTCACCACCAGCGAGTCGACGGTAGGCAAGCTGGTAAGCGTCTCGGCGTGGAAGGCGCCGATCCGGCCGAGGCCGAGCAGTCCGAGCCTCATCAGTCCATCCCTCCTAGTACGTTCTGATCCCAGTCGATGACCGAGCCGGTGACCACGCCGGACCGGTCGGACAGCAGGAACACCACGAAGTCGGCGATCTCGCCGACCTGCCCGAGCTTGCCCATCGGCAGCGATGCGCCGGCCTTGGCCCGCCAGTCGTCGCCGGCGCCGTGGAACCGGCGCTGGGTGGCGTCCTCGCCCTCGGTGTCGGTCCAGCCGATGTTCAGGCCGTTGATCCGGATCCGGTCCCAGCGGTGCGCGTGCGCCGCGTTGCGGGTCAGCCCGGCCAGCCCGGCCTTGGCCGCCACGTACGGGGCCAGATAGGGCTGGCCGGCGTACGCCGACGTGCTGCCGATGTTGACAATGGTGCCGGGGGCCTTGCGGGCAACCAGGTCGGCCACCACGGCCTGCATGAGAAAGAACGGGGCTTTCAGGTTGACCGCGATGTGCGCGTCGAACAGTTCCGGGCGTGGTGTCGAGCAGGGTACCCCTGCCGGTGAGCCCGGCCGCATTGACCAGGCTGTCCACCCGGCCGATCTCGCCGGTCACCGCGGCCACGCAGGCCCGCGCCTGGGCCACGTCGCTCACATCGGCCTGCACGAACAGCGCCTTGGTCCCGGCCTCGGTGAGCTCGGCAGCCATCGCCTCACCCGGCTCGCGGCGCCGTCCGGTGACCGCGACGAGCGCCCCCTCCCGGGCCGCCGCCCGGGCGATGCCCGCGCCCAGCCCCGCCGTACCGCCGGTGATCAGTACCACCCGGTCCCGCAGCAGGGCGTATGGCCTGGTCCTGTGGGGCACGGTCACGACGACCTCCGGGTACTCCATGCGATGAGTTCGGTCTCCAGTTGCTGCCGTGACCAGCCTTCGGCTACGGCCCGCGCCAGAATGTCGGCCTGGGTCGGCGAGGCGAGGCCGCCGATGGGCTGGTCCAGGTCCAGGTTGGTGGGGAACGGGTAGCCTTCGGCGCACGCTGCGATCACGTTAGCGATCGCTGCTGGCGATGCCCCGTCGTCGGCCATGGCCTGTAGCGCCGGGGACACGGCGACTGACATCGCGGACCGGTCGACGGCCTCCATGGCCCGGCCGAACGCCGAGGACACCAGCAGCAGGTTGGCCATCCGCCTGACGTCGGCGGTCCGGTTGGCGCCTGCGGCGTGAAACAGCGCCGGATTGAAGAACACCGCGTCGCCCTTGCGCAGCGGCAGTTGCACGCGGTGCGCCTCGAAATACTCCCGGAACTCCGGCCGCCGCCAGGTCAGGTAGCCAGGCAGGTACTTCTGCGAGTGCGGCAGGTACATCGTGGGGCCGGTCTCGGCAGGCATGTCCGTATGCGCCACCGCGCCCTGCAAGGTCAGCACCGGAGAGAGCCGGTGGACATGCGCCGGGAACCGCGCGGCCTGGATGTCCGTGGCGAAGCCCAAGTGGTAGTCCCGGTGCGGCTCTTGCGCGGCGCCGCCCGGGTTGACCACGTTGACCTGGGAGGTGACCTGGTAGCCGGGTCCCAGCCAGGCCCGGCACGCAGTCGCGATCAGGTCGTTGGCGTAGTAGTCCGCGAACACCTCGGGGGCGCGCAGGGCCAGCTTTTCCATAGCGTTCCAGATCCGGTCGTTCTGCCCGGCGGCGGCGAAGTGGTCGCCGACCGTGCCGCCCGCCGCCCGCTGGGCGGTGATGATGGCCTCGAACTGGCGTGTGACCCGGTCGATGACCCACGGGTCATCGAACGCACCGGCCAGGACCACGATGCCCGGGCCATCGAGCAGGGCGCTTGCCAGCTCGGCTTCCACGCCCGGCCGGCACGCCGGCCGGGACAGCTCCGTCCGCAGCCGCGCGCCGTCGTAGATGAGCACGTTCTGGTCGACCATGCTGGCGTACGGGTAATCGGCCAGGTCAGTCTTCTGGTTCACCAGGTCGATGAGGTCGGCCAGGCGGCAGTCATCGGCGGACAGGTAATAGTGCTCGGCATCAAAGGTCATCTGCTTGCTCCTGGAGGGTTCGGGCGCGGGCACCATCGCGTCACCGGTCGTCGTGGCAGCCCGTGGCCCCGGATCAACGGGCTGCTTCACTGATGAGCGGCTGGTCGGCTGGCCGTAGGGGAAGGCCGGCGGCGCGATAACAATCGTCGATGAGCTGCATGCTGGCGACCGCGTCGTCGGCCCCGGTGGGCAGCGGGGCGCCATCGCGCAGATGCTCGGCGAATACCTCGAGCTGATAGGTATAAGAGGACCGGCGGCGTGGGCGGGTCTGACGATGGCGAGGTCCGCGATCCGGGCGGCACCAAGAACGCCGATGCGGATAGGGGCCGCGGTCACCTTACCGGTCATGAACCTGCACCTGTCTGTGCGCATGTCGAGACGAAACCGACATTGCATGACCGTATCCGTCAAGTCAACAGAATCATGTCCATCAAAAATCCATCATTTTTACGATAGGTCACGCTGTCGACGCACTGGCGTGCCGGTCCGGCATAGCCCGCAACCCTTCGAGCCTGGTCTCCGTACCAGCTGATGACGTAGACCGGCCGAACGGAGTTGGCTCGCGCGGTTAGTCGGAACCCGAGGACTCATGGTGGCCAACGACGACCGTAGATCGCCTGCGATCGCTATACATGAGAACATCAAAAATCCATCAGGACGGAAGCGCGTCGCACTCTGCCCGATCCGGGAAGCCGCCCCGGCAGGCTGGAGTCAGCGAGGCCACCGTGAACCGGGCGTCAACCGCAGCGGCGGCGCGCGCCCGAGCATCGTCGACGCCATCAGGCACCCCATCGCGAATCTGGACCGGCAGGCAGGTAAATGGCCGGCCTGTTACTTCATGGCGTTCAGGAGCTCCCGGCAGGCCTGCTCACAGCGTCGGCAGGCCTCGGCGCAGACCCGGCAGTGCTCGTGCATCCGGGCATGGCGCTCGCACTCATCGCCGCAGTTCCTGCAGATGGCCACGCAGGCCTCCAGCAGCGGCCGGATGACATCGGCGTGGTACTCCGTCTGGCGGCTGATGACCCCTGCGGTGGCGGCGCAGATATCGACGCAGTCCAGGCACAGCCGGATGCACGTGACCATCTCGGTCACGTTCTGCTCACCCAGGTCAGCGGCGTTGTCGGCGTTGCAGGCCTGGACGCAGTTGCTGAGCGCGTCGATGGCGGCGGCCAGCAGACCGGAGTCGACGTTGACCGTGCGAGGGTACGTGTCCAGCATCTGCCGGGCGTAGCTCATGGCTTTCTCCTTTGAAGGCGATGCGGCAACAGCCCATAGGTACCCAAATTCCGTGCGGTACCAGCGGGGTGGACATGTCGCAACGCAGATCCGGGCTGCACCCGGCCCGGGAAGGTATCGCGGGTCATGCGCCTGGTCCTACATCGCCGGCATGGCGGCGGCGTGCAGGCCAGGAAGCAGCCACGGGAACCAGATGGCCAGCACAGCGGTCGCCACCAGGAGCACACCGACGGCCTGGCCGAACCGCTTTCCATGGCGCCAGAGCTTCTCAGCGAAGATGACCACCGCCAGCACCGCCATGACGGCCACGTTCATCACCCCGACCGCGATCAGCACGAGCATCAGACCCCAGCAGCACCCGGCGCACGTCGCTCCGTGATGCAAGCCGACGCGGACGTCGCGGCTGCGGCCCTTGAAACCGAGGTAGTACACCAGCGCGCCGATCGGCGAGCGGCAACGGCGCAGACACCAGTCCTTCCAGGGGGTGAGCTGGTAGATGCCCGCGGCGGCGAAGATCGCCACCCCCAGCCACTTCGCCGCCGTCGGGGACGCCGTGAGCAGCCGCCCGGCTCCGGTCAGGGCCGCGAAGGCGACGGTCCCGGCCACAGCCCAGGCCAGCAGGTAACCGGCCAGGAAGGCGCTCATCCGCACGAGTCGGCCGGGGCCGGCCGAGGCGCCGGTGATCAAACGGGTCCACAGCACCGCGACCGGCGCCACCGATGGCAGCATCATCGCGGCCATCATCACCACCCACAGCCCGAGGAAGGGCAGCAACGCCAGGCCCATGGTCCCGGGCCCGTTGCCCATGGTCCGGGCCAGCACGACGGTGACCGTCCACGCCACAGCCGCCAGCGCGGCGACCGCGATCCACGGCACAGCCAGCTGCCGCGGCGGCAGGGCCTGCGCCGGCCGCATGACCGAAGCCGAGCCGGCATGGTCAGCCATCGCGCAGCCCTCGGTCAGCCTTCGTACCGGAAATCGGTGACGAAGCTGTTGGTACCCGAGAAATCGGCGCTCCAGTGACCGTGGTAGCTCACGTCTTTCGCCCTGGCCTGCCGGACCGGCTGGGTGACAGCGCCGAACGGCGCGTTCGTGATCACCGCAGGCCCCTCGCCGTCCATCCCCACCAGCTGGTCGCTGCTCATCGAAAGAGCACCCGAGACCTCAGCGTGCAGCGAGCCGTCCGATTTCTCGAACGTGATCGCCGCCGGGTGTACCCCGGCGACCTCGCCGATCAGCGGGCCCAAGCCGGCGAGGTAGCCGCCAGCACCCCCGGAAAACACCGCACCCAGGGCCTCGGACTGCTCCGCGGAGGCACGGTCATCCAGATACAGCGCCACCCTCCAGCCGCCATCGGTCATCCGCTTCGGCGAGTGCACCGCCATCACAGCGTTCAGACCCGACAGGTTCACACCGTCCTTGCTGCCGCTGGTGACATGCCACGCCAGCAACACGTCGCAATTGTCATTGGTCGCGGCCCCCAGCCACACGCAGTTGCAACTGACATCGCAGTTGCACACCTCGAAATAGTCCCCCTCAACAGAAAAGCTCACGTCACCCCTCCCTCACGCAGGGCTCCGTCCGCGGGGCGGACGGCCACACTCTTGCCCTAGCACCGCCGCCGCTGATATGCAAGCCTGCCTGCGAAAAGAAACACCCGTCCAGCAATTTCAAGGTGGCCCGATAGCCGGTCAGCCAGCAACTCCACCCGCGGCGCCATCGCACAGCCACCGGCATCCGCCCCGGTTCGTGCGCGCCGGATCAGTCGCCGGAGCTGTAGGTAAAACCGGTGGTAAGGCCAGCCGCCGGGCGAAGCTGCCGGCCGCTGATCTGACCACTTCAGCGCCATGACACACCGCAACTCTCAGAGCGAACGGGAACCCGCCGCTTTGTATTTACAGGGGCGGCGATCGGCTGCCAGGCTTTGGCAGCACAGGTTGAGCGTTCTGTGCGGTACCGGCCAGATCACTGGAGCACCACATGACTTCGGGAGTGACGGGTACACCGAGATCGGGAAGCCCGCCCGCGGCTGGCGAGCTCGTATGGCACACGCTCGGCGCCGATCAGGTCCTCCACTCCGAAGGGGTGGACGGGCAGCGCGGCCTCAGCTCGGCCGAGGCGGCCGCGCGGGCCCAGCGGTTCGGTCCGAACGAGTTCGCCGTCGGCCGGGGCGAATCCCGCTGGCACGCGTTCTTCCGCCAGTACCGCGACCCGATGCAGATCGTGCTGCTCGCCGCCGGCATTGGCAGCCTCTACCCGCTCAAGCAGCTCGGCACGGGCATCCTGCTGATCTTGCTGACGCTGTTCAACGCGGTCGAGGGCCTGCATCAGGAGGGGAAGGCCACCGCGGCCGTCTCCGCCCTGCAGAAGATGGTGATCATCAAAGCCAGGGTGCGGCGGGACGGCCAGCTGGCGGAGATCCCCGCCGGGCAGCTGGTTCCCGGCGACATCGTCGCGATAGAGGCGGGCGATATCGTGCCCGCGGACGGGCGGCTGCTGAAGGCGGCCACGCTGGAGGTCGACGAGTCCGCGCTGACGGGGGAGAGCCTGCCCGTCGCCAAGGGCACCGAGCCGGTGGCGGGCGCCGACACGCCGCTCGGCGACCGGACCGACATGGTGTACATGAACACCAACGTCACCCGCGGCGCGGGCGAGTTCGTCGTCACCGCGACCGGGATGGCGACCGAGGTCGGCCACATCTCCGGGATGCTGCAGGAGGAGCAGGCGGTCAAGACCCCGCTCACCCGCCAGATGGACCGGCTGACGGGGCAGATCCTGGTGATCGCGGGCATCGCGCTGGTCGCGTCGATGGCGCTGAACCTGGCCCGGGGCGAGACGTTCATCGCCGTCTTCAACGCCGCCGTCGCCTTCGCTATCGCCGCGATCCCGGTCGGGCTGCCCACGGTGGTCACGACCATCCTCGCCTGGGGCACGCAGCAGCTCGCCAGGGCCGGCGCGATCATGAAACGGCTGGCATCGACCCAGACGCTCGGCTCCACCTCGGCGATCAACTCGGACAAGACCGGCACGCTGACGCTGAACCAGATGACCGCGGTCCAGATGACGGCCGTCGGCCGCCGGTACGCGGTCGAGGGGAAGGGCTACTCGACCGCCGGGCGGATTACCCGGGTTGGCGGGCAGGCGGATATCCCGCCGGATGAGTTCCTGGTGCCGATGGTGCTGGCCTCGGACGCGGTGGTCAGGGACGGCGAGCTGATCGGGGACCCGACCGAGGGCGCGCTGGTCGTGCTGGCCGCCAAGGGCGGCATCGACGCCATCTCCACCAGGGAGCGGTACCCGCGCATCGCCGAGCTTCCGTTCGACGCCGCTTACAAGCTGATGGCCACCTTCCACAAGATGACCGGCGCGTCCGGCAAAGAAGTGATCCGGTGCTTCGTCAAGGGCGCCCCGGACCAGCTGCTGGCGCGGGCCGCCACGGTCGCGGACGCCGACGCTGGCCCGGCGCCGGCCGACGGCGATTTCCGGCAGCGGTACCTGGCCGAGAACCAGCGGCTGGGCCAGCAGGGCCTGCGCGTGATCGCTACCGCCCGCAAGGACTTCGACCCGGCCACCTTCGACCCGTCCGCCGACCTGCTCCCCCAGGTCACCGGCCTGGAGCTGCTCGCCCTGGTCGGGATCGTCGACCCGCCCCGCCCCACCGCCAAGGCATCCATCGCCACGGCCAAGGCCGCCGGGATCAGGATCCGGATGATCACCGGCGACTACGCGGTCACCGCGGCCACGGTCGCCGACCAGCTCGGCATCGGCGGCAAGGTCATCACCGGCGCCGAGTTCGGCGCGATGAGCGACGCCGAGGCGCTGGCCGCGATCGACGGCATCGATGGCGTCAGTGGTCTGAGGCGGCCTCGGCGAGCTTGCTCCGAAGACCAGTGTCGTAGCCGGATGGCGATTGACGTCATCGATACCAGCCATGATGCGCTGTTTGAGCTCATTTTTCCGAGGTCACTCGGATATGGCGCAGGACCGAGCGGGCGAACTTGGAGAAGAAGCCCTCAATAAGGTTGAGCCACGAGCCGTGCTTCAGAGTGAAGGTGAGCTCGAAGCGTCCGGCCGGTCGAGTGGCGAGCCAAGCTCGGGTTTCTTTCGATATATGCGCGGAATGATTATCGAGGATCAACTTGATTGCAGTCCCGGCCGGGTAAGCAGTATCGAGGCTTGAAGCAGTAGACGAACTCGCAGGCTGCGATGGCGATCTCGCACGAGCGCATGGACCTTGCCGGTAAGCAGATGATGATTGCCAACAGGCTGAGCGTGCCATGGCGTTTGTACTCATAATCCCGCGCAAAAGTGGCGTGAACGCCGGGCTCGGGGCAGCAAATCGGGCGCTGTGGTTGCGATGGCTTGAATCCGGGCTTTTCATCGCACGAGACGATCGCCACCGGCTTGCGCCGCCTATTCGATTTGGCAGGAGCTTTTTTCAGGACCTCGACTTCACGATAGACGCACAGAACCTCGGCCATCTTCTGTTCAAACTCGGCGTCGCGGTTCTCAAGATAGTCCTGGCCAGCACCTTGTGCGGCTTGATTTCCTCTTTGCCGAGGATCTTGCACACCGTGCCTTCGACAAAGAACTGGCCAAACAGGCGTGCCCTGCCACCGGCCCGTGCTCGCGCGCATGGCGTGCCAGCAGCCGCGTCGTCCACAACTCGTGCGGATAGCCATGGTCCTTGGCCTTGTCGCAGGCCAGCGATACAGCCAAGCCTTGGCCTCCGGCGTGATCACAGGCTCCTTCCCCGGTCGCGGCCGGTCATCAAGTGCCGCCAGCGGGCCATAGGCCATAGCCAGTTCGATGCAGCGTTGCACCGTCTGATGATGAACCCCCAGCCTTCGACCCACCGTGAAGAACGACGGTGTCTCACGATTGCGCTGGACGACATTTGCGCGCGCGCCACCCGGCTTGCGCGTTCCGTGCGCGAGCGCGAAATCGCCCCCAATTGCCCAACTTCCTCCTCGTTCATCGCCAGCTCGATCGCATGCCGCCATCCTGCCATGATGCCGCTCCTCGTTCTGCCAATCGCAAACGGGGAATCCACCAATCAACGGCTTGTTCCTTCCAGCCGGCTTCATGGAATCGATCGTCTAGTCTACAATTACTCGCCACTACTCACCTTGGTGTCCAACAAACGAATATTGCCGCAGAACACATCGCTCTGCGGCCTCCGGAGTAAAATAAAGTGAATTGGTATGAACCCGGCAGCCCCTGCTCAATGAGTAGTCGAAGCAGCGAGAACCCGTGAATCAAAAAGGCAAGTTCAGACGAGAAATAACAAAACTGTTGCAAATCAGATACTTGTACCAGTAAAATTACGGGTATCGCAGATAAGCTGAGCTTGGCGGTCGCACGGCATTTTTTCGGCGTAGGGATGTGACCCAACAGAGAAGAATGACTCGAAACGTGTCAGCGTTACATTTTTGCGAGGCCAAATCCGATCCAACCCAGCGAGTATCCGAAAAAAATCGGCTTTCTGGATGTGCCGAGCTCATCCAGCACTGCAAGGACATCGGAGACGCGCAGTGCGAGATCGTAAACCGTCGGATCGTGCGGCTTGTTCATCACCGTGGGATCGAGCGTCGCGCCGCTCGAGGGCTTTTCCGTTCTCGTTCAACACGCCGAGTTCGGCCGGTGCCGGAGCAAACTTCATCGCTCGTCGGGCTGGCATTGTTTGAACGCAGCCTCAACGGGCCGGCGCTGACGCACCAAGCTCCGCAACTGCAGACTTCGTGGTGCCGGACGGCTTACCGTTGATCTGCTGTTTCAGGATCGCCGACGGCTTAAACACGATCACGCGACGCGGCGAAATTGGCACCTCTGTGTTGGTCCTTGGTTGCGGCGGCGAAGGTGGCTCCAATTGTCATTTCACTGAAGATCTCACCGGCGCGCTTCGCGCCAAAGCATGAATGCCAGGCCCGCGGCGACGATGAAGCCCGGCGCACTCCACCAAACCGGAACGATAAACCCGGATACAGTGACCTCCCAGCCCGCAACAAGCCGAAGTAAATGCACGACGGCAATAATGGTAAGGAAAGCAACTGTGACAGCAGTGAACGGTTTCATCCTTCCCTCCCCCGGGGGCTAGCGTGAGAACCACGCTTTATTGAACTCGCAAGGCTAGCATTTTTCAACCGCAATGGCCGCTTTGGTTCAAACTCAGAAATCCGGGCGTGCAATCGGGAAGTACGACGCTGAACGATATCGTTCAGCCACTGCTGGACGAAGTCTCGGATGGCGCGTTCAGGTGCATTGGGGATTGCCGGCAATAAGGAAAACGTCGAACTGAACGAGGTGCGGAGGCAGCGCCGCAACGATGTCGCCGTGAACGGGCTAGCCCGTGTTCCTGACCGCGTCAGCCAGCATGGCGTAAAGCTGGCGCTTGCTGAATTTCTCAGGCTGCCTCCCTACTGTCTTCCGCGACAACTTCTTTACCACCGGGCGGGCACAGGCGGCCAATAACGCCGGCCTTCGCTTCGGAACCGACCTTATCTTGGGTTTTGCAGTTGGCGGCTTGTGACCACGCTTCAGGCCCAAACGAGTTAGCCTGCCGCAGACCGCGTTACGGCTACACCCGAGACGGCGCGCGATCTGCGAGGCGCTCTGTCCTACGGACCAGAGTTCTTTGAGCAGCACTACGTCATTCGCGTCCCAACTCATGGGAGATACTTTACGCTGACTGCCAACTACGGGCTAGCCTAGTCTTCGTCCGGCTCGCGCACGACCGGCGGTCCGTCGGCGTTGTCATCTCTGCCTCTTCGTCCTCTTCGTCCTCTTCGTCTTCTTCAGGATCTCGAGGCGGCATCGTGTTGCCCATGATCACGAAGGGATTCCAGTCGATCAACCTGGTGGAACATTCCTCCGGGATGCGTTGCTTCATGTTGTTGCTCCTCGGGTGTGGACCCTAGGTATTTTCGCTTGCAGAAAGGACATTTCTTTCGGGTTGCATTAACGATCCGGTAGCGCACGCCGGTCTCGAAACTCCAAGTACGGCGACGGGGCAAGGAGGAATCTCGCAACGCACAATCCTAACTGCGCCGCAAAAAGAATGACCTGACTGCGGAATCGACGTGCGGTCATTTATCAATCGCGCCCGGTCGCAAGGTGGTAGTCTTTCAGAGCCAAAGCTCCTGGTACAGGCCCTAACAACCACTAGGGGAGAAGTATGGCCGACAAACGGATGCAGCCCACATGGGATCCGCTCGTTCTTGCGGCGCAACTGCGGAATATCGCGGAACAAAGCCAGCTACTGATGCAGCGCTTCGTGTCTCATCAGCCGAACGCGATCAAGTTCGGCATTGGCGGCACGTCAACGCTCGGATTCGATTTCTTCGAGCTCACGACGAGGATGATGACTGACCCGGTTGCAGTCGCGCGCGCCCAGATCGACCTATTCTACAACTCTCTAGATCTCTGGCAGAAAACGGCGGAACGCATGCTCATGCTGCGCGCACACGGGGCGAATGCTCGAAAGATAAGCGCTTCAAACATCCGGAATGGAGCGAGAATGCCATTTTGAGCTTTGGAAAGACAGCTATCTCGTTGCTGCGAAGTCAATTCTTTCGGCAGTCCGCGAAGTCAAAGGCATGGACGACGTCACCGCGCGCAAGGTAGATTTCTACACGCGCCAATTTGTCGATGCTTTGTCGCCTTCCAATTTCGTCACCACCGATCCGGAGGTCCTCACCGCAACCCTGAAATCCGGCGGACAGAACCTGCTGCGCGGGTTGGAGAACCTTCTTGCCGATCTGGAGCGCGGCAATGGCCGGCTTGCGATTACGATGACTGACCTGAAGGCTTTCCGCCCCGGCGAAAACATCGCAACGACCCCAGGAAAAATCGTCTACCAGAACGAGCTCATGCAACTGATCCAGTATGCGCCGTCGACAAGAGATGTCCGGAGGCGGCCACTGCTCATGGTCCCACCATGGATCAACAAGTTCTATGTTCTCGATTTACAGCCGAAGAACTCCTTCATCAAATGGGCCGTCGATCGGGGACATACGGTGTTTGCCATCTCCTCGGGTAAATCCCGATGAGAAGCTTGCTGAAAAGGGCTTTGAAAATTACATGCTCGAGGGACCTTTGGCGGCATTGGACGTGATCGGCTCCGCGACCGGCGAGCATAACGTCAACGCGATCGGCTATTGCCTCGGCGGAACCCTGCTCGCCTCGACGGCGGCATATTTGGCCGCGAAGGGCGACGACCGGATTGCAAGCGCCACCTACTTCGCGACGCTTGTCGATTTTACCGAAGTCGGGGATATGGCCGTCTTCATCGACGAAAGGCAGCTGGCGTCTCTCGAAAGACGGATGCGCGAGCGCGGCTATCTGGAAGCGCAGGATATGGCGGCAGCGTTTAATATGTTACGCGCCAATGACCTGATCTGGTCCTTCGTCGTCAGCAATTACCTGCTCGGCAAGGAGCTAATTCCCGTTGATCTTCTGTTCTGGAATTCCAATTCGACACGCATGCCAGCGGCGATGCATTCGTTTTATTTGCGTAAGATGTATCAGCAAAATCTCCTGGCAAAACCCGGCGGCATGACGTTGGCGGATGCGCCGATTGATCTGTCGAAAATCAGCGCTCCGACCTTCATTCTGGCTACGCGTGAAGACCACATTGCGCCGTGGAAATCGACCTATGCCGCGACACGCTTGTACTCCGGGCCGACCAAATTCGTTCTAACCGATGCGGGCCATATGGCTGGCGTGATCAGCCCACCGGGCAGCAAATATGGCCATTGGACGAACGACAATTTACCGCCAAGCCCTGACGAATGGTTCGCTGGCGCGACGCCTCATCTAGGGTCGTGGTGGCCAGTCTGGGACGAATGGGTAACGCAACTGGACCCGGGCCGCGTTCCTGCGCGTGAACCTGGCGGTGGTAAGCTCACGATTATCGAAGAGGCGCCGGGCTCTTACGTGCGGGTGAGATGGCCAGCGTAGAGCACAAAGTAGCGGCCATTTCTCAGACGGGTCATGAACTGAACGTTCGTGCCGCTCCGTTCAGCCCTCATCATCAGCGGACACTGCGTTGGGCGGGACGGCATTTCAATTTCCGTGCCATTAACGGAAGTGGCCAAACTCATTCAATCAACCTCTTTCATCCACCGCGCAATCCTCGGCCAATACTCTTCAAGCGTCCGCTTTCCCATAAACAGACCCAGATGATTACATGGCGCGACCTCGTGGCGGAGATACTCCGGCTCCGTTCCTACCAGCCGCTCCACTGCAAGCAATTGTTCCGGAGCAACCACTTCGTCGGCGCTCCCAGCAAGAAGATACATTGGAAGTCGCAGGCGCGAGAGGTCGATCTTTTGCCCCAAGGCGACGAAGCTTCCCGCCCGCGAGTTCGTTGCGCTTATATAATTTCTCGATAACTTCCAGATAGTATGTGCCCGGAAGATCGATTGTCCAAGAATTCCAGTTCTTGAAGATCGCTTCGAGCTGCGTGAATTCTGACGAGCCGATCGGCTGAAGCGTCTGCAAAGATTCGCGAATACAGTTGCGTCGGTACTCGTTTCCCCAGAACTTCGCGACGATCGCGGCCGATAACGCGACCATTCCCGAGATTAACCAGGCTCTGAAACATGATCAGGGGGGTCGCCTCGTGCGAGAGCCGACAATGGGGATTGCCGAGCAGCAATATCAACCGGCGCGCCGGCCATAATGAGCTTACGTACCTTGGCTGGGAATCGTCCGGCATAGACGAGGGATAACCAGCCTCCCTGGCAAAGTCCTATGAGATCAACCAAGCCACCGACACGATCGACAAGGACATTGAGATCGGCAAGATATTCATCAATTCCGAGAAATCGCATGTCAGCGCTGGCCGAGCGCCAGTCGGTCATGAACAGTCGCCCAATTCCAGCACCACGGAGCGCGGCAACGAGACTGTGTCCGGCGGCTAGGTCGGCAAGAGTGGCCCCATGCAGCGCCAGCGGTGTGCATAGCAGCGTGGGGACGCCGCTCTTGACCGTAGTAAAGTCACGGAGCCGGACTGAATGCAGCTCGAGCGCAATCTTGCTTGGCGTGGCACCTTCCGGCTCTTGCGGGGTGCGGTCGCCGTCAGCATCGTCTGAGGATCCCAGAAAATGCGCCGCAAAAACGACGCAATTTCACCGGCTGACGCAGCGGCGAGCGCTGGCCAAAAGAACGCCGCATACGGGAATTGACCTCCTGGATACCGATCCATACCCGGTTCGTCTCTGCTGTCTTGAGCTAGGTCGATTTCAACCCAAGAACAACCCTCAAACGACGTGGACGACAACAGATAGTAAGGTTCGCGACATGTCTCAGTGGGTTCATAGTGAGAAAGATCTCAATATGACAAAGTGTTTTCCGCTGTTCCGCCGATAGCGGGCCTGGCCGGGGCGGTTGAAAGCTCGTGGTGTGGTTAGAGCGCTGTTACTCCCGTTCGTCGGAGAAAGATTTCGAACCCCGAGCAAATGCAGCGCGCAAGGTCGATGGATGGCAGACGCTCGCCACAAAACCCGTCGATCAGCCAATTGACCTCGCCGCCTGAAGCGATACCTTCATTTCCCGAAGAACGCGCCACACCTAATTCCAACCCAATGCCGGACGGCGCCCTGCGCCATAAGTCGCTCAGCCAGTCGTATCAGATGAACGGGCAATCGATCGAGTCCTCGGTTGGTAAGTACCGTTTTGTGAACTCGATCTGACCGTCGGGAAGTTGTCGCCAATTCTCAACGATGGAAAAGAAGCCGCTTTGCGGCAACTGATTGATGATCTCGCGAGCTTTGTAACGTGCCGCGTCAATCGGCAACCGGATTGTTTCTGGCTGGTGCACACTAGCGATCCGGTCGGCCAAATCCCGAGGGCGAACCAACACCTGCAACTCCTTGGTAACGCGTCAATGCAGCGAAAAGTTTGTATGGCGGGCCGCTCGCCTACCGTAAGCGGTCGCGCTGCGGAGGTGGCTTAGCTCTGCTTCAAGGTGTTCGTTGATCAACAACAGGGCCCTCAATGCGCCGTGCATATCGTCGCCGCACCGGGCAACAATCTCATCGATAACGAAATCGGGATCTCTGAGACGCCGTGGGTGATGTTGATGCCTGCCATGTTCATACCCTTCGATTAACAAAGGGCAATCCTACCTCCTGCTTCGAACGCGAACGTCGAGATTTCCACGCTATCAACAGGACGGAACCAATCATCAAACGCTTGCAGCGCAGCAGAAACGGAGCCCCGAGCGAAAGCCGCCGAGGCTCCTGTCAGAACCTAAGCTACCCGCATCCGGCGGTCGGCACCTTCTTTGGGTAGTTCGGTAATGACAGCGGTAGCTTCTCACTCAGCGGTCTTGGCTTGCATTGAGCTAAATCAATCCAGCACACCCTGATCGGAATCTCGGTAGTCCAAGGGTAGCGCAGCCGTTAGCGATCTTCTTTGTCCCCACCGCGCGAGAGATACGCGCCGCCGGTGCACATGATTCAACCGACCGAGACGCGGAAGCTCACGCCTAGCAAGTTGGTGCACCCGGAGACGATGACCGGCGCCGAAGCCCAGCGCATTCATTTCCCGCCAACGTCTCTGGCCGTTTGAGCGAATTTGATGGTCGAGACAGGCCAGTTCCCTTCGTGTCCTCGGATAGAGATGCGAAGGCCATGTATTTCGTCGAGCCAAACGCTCTCAACCGTACCGGCCTTGCCGTCGGTAAGGATCACGGCCTTGCCGACAAGCTCAGTCTGGGCTCGCTCGAACTCGCCGAGAATCGTGCATGCGCGTTTTTTTCGCGGCTGGCATGATGGGTGTTCCACAAATCGGGAGGATCGTTGGTTTGTCTTTGAAAGGCGCGGAAGTCGTGACGAGCGCGCGGCAAAGATATGTCGATGGAACTGCGTCCCACGCGATCTGAAAATTGCTATCGCCGCTGAATTGCCGGTCATGCAGGAGTGGATACTAAAGCATTCTGCCAAGTCCGTGAGAGGCAGGTCTCCTAGTGCCACCTTTCGGACCTGACCGGCCCGGCCGGCACTTCCGTTCTTGAGGGTAAAGCGGACTTCCTAGTTGCGCGCCCGGACTTCTCAGTTTGACCCAACCCGGACATCTCACGGGTTGGACCTATGCCGAAAATTGCCTACTCTCGTGTTGAGAACATCGGGCACGGGATTGATAATGAAGCGGCGCAAATTCATCGCTCTGATCAGCTTGTCGACGGTATGGCCAGCCTTGGCACAGGCACAGCAGCGGCCGACGCTGGGGTTGCTCAGCTCAAGTGAAATGGCCGATTGGGCAATCAAGCCCTTTCGTGCGGGTCTCGCGGAGGGTGGCTTCGTCGAAGGCCGCAACCTGACCGTCATTTATCGTTCAGCAGAGGGCCAATTCGACCGGTTGCCAGCGTTGGCGGCTGAGCTTGTGAACAGCCAGGTGTCGATCATTTTCGCGACCGGATCGCCGGTCCCGGCGCGTTCTGCGAAAGCGGCCACGCCAACCATACCGATCGTCTTTGCCTATGGTGGCGATCCCGTTAGCGACGGCCTTGTTGCAAGCTTCAACCGGCCTGGCGGGAATGTCACCGGGGCAACCTTCATCGGAACGGCGCTCACGTCAAAACGGATGGGCCTGCTGCGGGATATCCTCCCCCATGTCTCAGATGTCGCGCTGCTCGTGAACCCGAAAGGGACTCTCGCGGAAGGCCAGATTGGCGAAGCAAAAGCAGCCGCTCAGGCCCTGGGGTTAGTCCTTCATATTGTCAACGCCACCAGCGAGAGCGAGTTCGACGAGGCTTTCGCAACGATGAGCCGGTTGAAGGTGGGCGCGTTCTTCCCCAGCACCGATCCCTTGTTTGGCCTTAGCGGTCGAGGCCTGCACATCACAATGGCTTACCGCTACGGGATTCCAGCGATCTGCAACGGGCGCGTGGACGCCGTTCTTGGCGGCCTTGTCAGCTACGGTCCCGACCTGCCGGACACATGGCGGCAGGCAGGCGTCTATGTCGGACGCATCCTTAAGGGCGAAAAGCCTTCCGAACTTCCGGTTGTGCAGCCCACCAAGTTCGAGCTGGTGATCAATCTCAAGACCGCGAAACAGCTCGGCATAGAAATTCCGCCAACGCTTCTCGCCCGCGCCGACGAGGTGATCGAATAGACGGTTCTTTGCTGCGGTGCATGAGCCCGAAAGTGACACGAAACGGACATGCAGCAACAGCCTGACGATGTCCGCTTGTCTAATCGGCCCTTCGGGGTCAAGCACTTTCAGACTATCCACCAATGCGGTGTCGATGTCGCTCGCGGGCTCGCGCTTCTCTTCGGAATCGGCACCGGGGCCTTTCCATCATGGGATTCGAGGACGAGGCGGAACAATCTGTTAGTCGGCCTTGCCGTTGAAGAACGGCGGGTCGAAGCGGACATACGAACTCACCTCATCCATCGTCCCGCAAGGGACATCTTTCCACCGCTCGGTGGAGCTCTAGTTTTCTCCTTCGGGTTCATGCTGCTGCCGTGGCTTGTTCTCTGGTCCAGCAGAATTCGGTGCCGTCAACCCAGATGCGGTGCATAATCACGGCCAGTCGGCGTGCCACGCCACGATCGCCTTTTTCATCCCGCGGCGCCTGGCAATCTGCATGGCCCAGGCCTTGAGCCACGACCATTTCTTGGAGCGCAGTTGCTGTAGCGGATGTGCGCTCGTTGGCCTTCCACCGCGCTAAGCCCAACCGCCGCCCACGCTCGCGCCGACCCCCAAGAGGGCTCGGCTTAAAGCCAGCACGCGATGACACGGAATTATGCGACCCTGGTGAGTGGAGTTCTGATTGATCTGTCGGAGGCCCTTGAACAGGGAAAGAAGACAAAACGCTAACACCTTCGCTCTCGGCTTGAAAAGCGGAGCGAGAAGGTAGAGAATAAAACTTCATCAGGTCGGTATTGGACTATGCCGATTCAGGTACATAGGTCGGCGCCATTACCTCAGCATGGTCGCTGTCCTTGCCGCGCCACCCTTATCTGCTCAATGCGCAAATCATCACCATGTCGGCCTGGTAAACTTACTTATCGCAGGTAGCCGAGTGGGGACTTCATGGGCAAAACCTTTAGACTGGAGCCAACCTAGGGAGGAAGGCCATGTCGGAACGCGCACTCTCAAATCCTGCGAAGCGGGCACTATCTTGGCTGATATGGACGGCTATAATCGCGCTGGGCGCATTCGCACTTGCTGGCATCGCGCTCAATCGCAATGAGCCGGTTAGCGCGGCGTGGCTGGTGACCGCGGCTATCTGCGTCTACCTCATCTCCTATCGCTTTTACGGCAAGTTCATCGCCGAGAAGGTCTTGCAGCTGGACGACACGCGCATGACGCCGGCCGAGCGCCATAATGATGGCCTCGACTACGTTCCTACCAACAGATACGTCGTCTTCGGTCATCACTTCGCGGCCATCGCGGGGGCCGGACCACTGGTCGGGCCGGTGCTCGCTGCACAGATGGGCTATCTGCCGGGAACTCTGTGGATCCTCGTAGGAGTGGTGTTTGCGGGCTCGGTGCAGGATTTCGTTATTCTATTCTGCTCGATGCGACGCGACGGCCGCTCGCTCGGCGAAATGGTGAAAATGGAAATGGGCCCAATCGCGGGCGGCGTCGCCCTCGTTGGCACCCTCGGGATTATGATCATAATCCTCGCCGCGCTCGGCCTGGTCGTCGTGAAGGCATTGGGCGAAAGCCCGTGGGGCACGTTCACGGTTGCCGTCACGATCCCGACCGCCATGCTCATGGGTGTCTACATGCGGAGCATCCGGCCAGGCAAAGTGGGAGAAGCCTCTGCATTCGGCGTGATCGTTCTCTTGCTCGCCATCTGGTACGGCCAGTACGTGGCCCAGGACGCAACGCTCGGGCCAGCTTTCACCTACAGCGCGCCGGCTCTAGCTTTGGCAATCATCGTTTATGGCGCCATCGCCTCTATGCTGCCCGTGTGGCTCCTCCTCGCGCCTCGCGATTACCTCAGCACGTTCCTCAAGATCGGCGTCATTGTCGCGCTCGCGATCGGCATTTATCTTGTCCAGCCCGATCTGAAAATGGAGGCGGTAACCCGTTTCACCGACGGTAGCGGACCAGTGTTTTCCGGCCCGCTATTCCCGTTCCTTTTCATCACCATCGCGTGCGGCGCCGTGTCGGGCTTTCACGCGTTGATCTCGTCCGGCACGACGCCAAAAATGATCGAGCGGGAGTCGGACGCCCGTTTTGTCGGTTACGGCGGCATGTTGATGGAGTCTTTCGTCGCCATAATGGCGCTTTCCGCCGCATGTGTGCTCGATCCTGGCATCTACTTCGCCATGAACAGTCCGGCGGCGGTAATCGGCGACACGCCTCAAAAGGCAGCCGAGGTAATCAGCAATTGGGGTTGGGTGATCACCCCCGAAGCGATCACCCAGACCGCAGCCGACGTGGGCGAACACACTATCCTCAACCGAGCCGGCGGCGCCCCGACTTTGGCGGTGGGCATGGCGCAAATCATGGCACGGGCCTTTGGAGGCAAGGCGCTCGAAGCCTTTTGGTATCACTTCGCCATCCTGTTCGAAGCACTGTTCATCCTCACGGCGGTTGATGCCGGCACCCGCGCAGGCCGATTTATGATTCAGGATCTGCTCGGCAACATCTATGCCCCGCTCGGCCGCACCGAGTCCCTGTTTTCCAATGTGGTTGCTACACTGCTCTGTGTCGCCGCATGGGGCTACTTCGTCTATCAGGGCACGGTCGACCCGCTTGGCGGAGTGAATACGATCTGGCCGTTATTCGGCATCTCGAACCAGATGCTCGCCGGCATTGCGCTTCTGTTGGCCACTACCGTGCTGATCAAGCTTAAGCGCGAGCGCTACGCCTGGGTGACGCTTGCGCCCACGGCATGGCTTCTGGTTTGCACCCTCACGGCAGGGTGGATGAAGGCATTCTCGTCCGATCCGCGCATTGGATTCTTCGCGTTGGCCAACAAGTACAGCGATGCGGCTTCGGCCGGCACTGTGCTCGCTCCGGCCAAGAGCATTGCCGACATGGAGCGTGTGGCTTTCAACAACTACATATGCGGCACGCTCACAGTGATGTTCGTTGCTCTCGTGCTAGTCATGGCTTATTTCACGCTGCGAATGTCGCTGAAAGCGTTCCGCAACGCCATGCCGAGTGCGGCTGAGACGCCGCCAGCAATTCGCAAGGGAGGATTGTCCGGTGCTCCTGCGTAATGCTCGGAAATCGGTTCTGTCGTGCCGAGAAGTCACGGGGGCGACGGTAGAAGAGTGCTTTGCGTGCGCGCGGGACGCGGCCACACAACTGCGCCAGGGTTGGCTTAGGGTCATTGGTGCGCCCGACTATAAGGCCTATTTGATCCACCATGCGGCGCGTCATCCCGGCACGGCACCGATGGCTGAGCGTGAATACGTCAACATCTTCATCGAGCGGCGCTTCAATGGACGGAGTGCGGGGCGCTGCTGCTAGTCAGGTCTGCGCGTTATCTATGAGATCGTGGCGGTGGAGCTTGAAGTAGAGCCCGAGCACGTCAAGAAACGTTTGCGAAACCAATAGTAGCCGCTGTCAGCTCGGCGAGCCGCTTGAGCAACCAGTCTGCCGACCGGGGTTCGGGCGGCGCTGACGATGACGATATCATTTGACATGGCTATTTCTTTACTGGGGCTTTTGGCGGGCGCAAACCGGTTGATCTGCACCCTCTACTTAGTTTGATTTCTCTTTTACGTACCGACCGGGCGCGGCTTCGATTGGGCTGTATTGCATATTGCCCGGCTTATCCGATGCCGGAATCATTCCGGCGGAATGGCTCTTCATCCAGCTGTCCCAATCCGGCCACCAGCTTCCAGGCCTCTCTTCGGCGGCTTCAAACCAGTTTGCGGATCGCACTCCAAATGCGTTGTTGATCCAATGACTTCGCTTGTTCCGGGCCGGAGGGTTGATGACACCCGCGACATGTCCGCTCGCAGCAAGGACAAAACGCGCTTCTCCGCTGATCAAATCCTTCGAACGAAACGCCGATTTCCAGGGCACAATGTGATCCTCGCGCGACGCGAGGAGATAGACCGGCACGTCGATCTTCGACAAATCCACCGGCACGCCGCACTGCGTGGTCTTGCCGGGTTCCTTAACGTTGTTTTCGAGATAGGTGTTGCGCGTGTACCAGCAATACATCGGGCCCGGCAGGCTGACGCTATCTGAATCCCAGTACAGCAAATCGAAAGCGTCCGGCGTTGCGCCCTTGAGATAGTTGTCGACGACGTAGCGCCAGATCAGATCGTTGGCGCGCAGCGTACCGAACGTGAACGCCAGTTCCTTGCCAGGCAGAATGCCACCCTTCCCGATAGTCGCTTCCCGCAAGGCGACCGAGCCGGCATCGATCAGCAGTCCGATTTCGCCGGTATCGGAAAAATCCAGCATGGTCGTCAGCAGCGTGATGGTCGCGAGCTTGTCCTGTTGTCGCGCGGCCAGCACGGCCGCCGCGCAGCTCAGGATCGTGCCGCCGACACAAAATCCGAGGGCATTCGTTCGCTCGGCGCCCGTAATGTCGAGCACAACATCGATCGCCTTGAGCGGTCCCATCTCGAGGTAATCGTCCCACGTCAGATGTCCGGTTTCGGGCACCGCGCTGCGCCAGGAAATCAAGGAACACCTGATGACCTTGCGCAACCGCGTACTCGACCAGCGAGTTCCCCGTGCCAAGATCAAGCAGGTAATACTTGTTGATGCATGGCGGCACGAACAGCAGCGGCGTCTTTTCGACCTCACTCGTCTGCGGCGCGTACTGGATCAGCTGGATCAGTTCATTCTCGAAAACCACGGTTCCCGGAGTCGTGGCCAGGTTGCGGCCGACTTCGAAGGCCGACTCGTCGACCCGCGTGATCCGTCCCTTTTGCAGGTCATCAATCAAATTCTTCATGCCGTCCGTGAGGCTTGCCGAGCGGGTCTCGATCGCCTTGCGGATCACCTCGGGATTGGTCGCGGGAAAATTCGACGGACTCATCGCGTCGATGAACTGACGGGCATAAAACCGAAGCTGCAAGTCTCGTCTTATCGTCTACCTGCGCCCTGATCCACGAACTCATGCAACTGTCTTGAGCCGAGCAAATACGTTTGCTTGAGAAGATCGTAATAAGGCTGCTCCCGCCACGATGCGTCCTTGAACCGCTTGTCGCCCTTGGCCAGGCGCAACGTCCGCATGTGCGCCGCCCAAAATGTCTGCAGAAACATCGCGTTCCAAAGTCGCCATACCTGCTTGAGATATTCGCGCTGGAGATCCGGCGATCAACGCAAAGGGAAAGAACGGGTGCCCCGATGAGAGCGACTCCTCAGTCTGCACCCCCGTAGCCGAGGCGAGAGCATCGTCAAACTGCTTCATCGCATCTTGCCCGGCCTGCATCAGGTTTTCGAGATATCCCTGTGCGTCGGCAGATGGTGGGATGCTGTTCATGGCGTCCGCTCCGTGCCTATTTCTTCTTTGGCATGTACAGATCGGTAATCGTTCCTTCGAAAGCTTCGGCGGCCATGCCGATCGTTTCGGAAAGAGTCGGATGCGGGTGGATCGTTAGGCCGATGTCGGCCGCGTCAGCGCCCATTTCGATCGCAAGGGCCGCTTCCGCGATGAGATCGCCTGCCGACGGTCCGACGATGCCGCACCCGATGATCCGCTCGTGCTCTTCGTCGAACAGGATTTTGGTGACGCCCTCATCGCGGCCCAGCGACAGCGATCGTCCGCTCGCCGCCCAGGGAAAGACGCCCTTGCCGTATTTGACACCGTTGGCCTTGGCTTCGATTTCGGTCACGCCGACCCACGCCACTTCCGGATCGGTGTAGGCAACCGAGGGAATGACCTTGGCGTCGAAAACGCTGTTCTGGCCGGCAGCCACTTCGGCCGCGACCTTCGCCTCATGCACGGCCTTATGGGCGAGCATCGGCTGGCCGACCACGTCTCCGATGGCAAAAATATGCGGAACATTCGTGCGCATCTGCTTGTCGACTGCGATAAAGCCGCGCTCATCGACGGCGACGCCCGCGGCGTCTGCGCCAACCATTTTTCCGCTGGGACGGCGACCGACAGCAACGAGCAGACGATCAAATAGATCGTTCGACGTCCCGTTCGGACCCTCAAACGTCACGCGAAGTCCGTCGGTTTCGGCGGCGACGGCGGTGACCTTGGTTTTCAGCAGGATGTTTTCGTAACGTTTGCTGATGCGTTTCATCAGTGGCGTAACAATATCCTTGTCAGCACCGGGGATGATCTGGTCCATCAATTCCACAACCGTCACCTTGACGCCGAGCGAGTGATAGACGGTCGCCATTTCAAGCCCGATAATTCCTCCGCCAAGCACGAGAAGCCGCTTGGGCAGGCCGTTGAGTTCGAGAGCGCCGGTCGAATCGATGACTCGTGGATCGTCGTGCGGGATGAAGGGCAACGTGATCGGTTCGGACCCGCAGGCAATGATTGCCTGATCGAACGAGATCGTCTTGTCGCCGTCGGCTGTCTTCGCAAGCAGCGATTTCGGCGACAGAAATGTGCCGACACCGTTCACGACCGTGACCTTGCGCTGCTTGGCAAGACCCGACAGACCACCCGTCAGCTTCTTGACGATGCTGTCCTTCCAGCCGCGAAGCTTGTCGATGTCCAGGGTCGGAACGCCGAATGCAATTCCATGGCCGGCCATTTCCTGCGTCTCGTCGATCACCTTGGCCGCGTGCAGCAGCGCCTTCGACGGAATGCAGCCGACGTTGAGGCAAACGCCTCCCAGGGTCGCGCCTTTGTCGACCAGAATGACCTTCTTGCCGAGGTCGGCGGCCCGGAACGCGGCGGAATAGCCGCCGGGACCGGCGCCGATCACAAGCACCTCGGCGTGCAGATCGCCCTTTGCAGATGGGGCAGACGTTGCGGCGGCAGGCGAGGATGCCGTCGATGCTGCCTTCGCTGAATCCGCACCGACGAAGGTCGCGATGACCGAGCCCGCACTCACCCGGTCGCCGACCTTGACCCTGACCTCGCCGATGACCCCCGCCGAGGGAGCGGGAACATCCATGGCCGCCTTGTCGGATTCCAGCGTAATGAGCGTCTCTTCCGCCGCAATCGTCTGACCCGGTTTTACGTATACCTCGATTACCGGCACGTCCTTGAAATCGCCGATGTCGGGAACTTTGATCGTGTCTGTCATCGTCTCTCTCCCGTTCGTGTCCGTCAGAGGACGAGGCGCCGCACATCTTCAAGAACAGTGGCGAGGTGCCGAGCGAATCTGGCCGCAGCGGCGCCGTCGATCACGCGGTGATCGTAGGAAAGGCAAAGCGGCAGCATCAGGCGCGGCACAAAGGCCTCGCCGTTCCACACCGGCGCCATCTTGGAGCGCACGACGCCGAGGATCGCCACTTCGGGCGCATTGACGATGGGAGTAAACGCCGAGCCGCCGATGCCGCCGAGCGAAGAAATCGTAAATGTCGCTCCCTGCATTTCCGAAGGGGTCAACTTGCCGTCACGCGCCTTTGCCGAGATGTCGCCGAGTTCGCGGCTGATCTCGATGACCCCCTTGCGATCGACGTCCTTGATGACCGGAACGACCAGGCCTTCCGGCGTGTCGACGGCGATGCCGATGTTGTAGAATTTCTTGTAGACAAGAGCGTCCTTTTCCGGCGTGAGCGAGCGTATTGAAGTCCGGAAACGCCTTCAGCGCGTTGACGGACGCCTTCATCAGGAAAGGCAGCAGCGAGACCCGGTACGGCTTCTTCTTGTCGGCCTTGCCGGCGTCGTCGAGTTCCTTCCGGTATTTCTCGATCTCGGAAATATCCGCCTCGTCGTTGTGGGTGACGTGCGGGATGTTGAGCCATGCGCGATGCAGGTACGGTCCGGAGATGCGCTTGATCCGCACCATCGGCTTGATCTCGACCGGCCCGAACTTCGAAAAGTCGACCGCGGGAATTTCGGGAATTCCCATGCCGCCAGATACTGCGCCGGCGGCCGACCCCTTGGCGCCGCCGCCGAGCGAGGCCTTGAGATCTTCCTTCGTGATGCGTCCCTTTTCGCCTGTCCCCTTGATCGTGGCCAGATCGATATCGAGTTCACGCGCCATGCGACGAACGCCTGGACTGGCATGTGCACCGGAAAAGTCCTGTATTGCCGGACCAGCGGACTTGGGAGCCGCAGGTGACGACGCCGCACTCTTCGGCGGCTCGGGTTCTTCCTGTTGCTGCATCACGGCAGGCGCGGCCTGCGCCGGCGACGCCTCCTCGCCGCTTTCCAGCCGGGCGAAGAGAAAGTCCTTCCCGACCCGGTCGCCGATCTTCACCAAGATCTCCTTGACCGTGCCGGCCGACGGCGAAGGGACCTCCATCGAGGCCTTGTCGGATTCCAAGGTGATCAACGGATCGTCCAGCTTGACGATGTCGCCGGGCTTCACGGAGATTTCGATGATCGGCACGTCCTTGAAGTCGCCGATATCCGGCACTTTCACATCGATGATGCTGGTCAAAACAACCTCCTTGGACTCTGCGCGGCGCGTCGGGCGGCGGCAATTCCGATCGATTGGGCGAACGTTCCTGATCTCAGACCAGAGCGGGGTTCGGCTTGTCGGGATTGATGCCGTATTTGCGGAGAGCGTCGGCAACGAGCGTGGCCGGCACAGTTCCTTCGTCGGCCAGCGCCTTCAGCGCAGCCACGACGACATGGAATCGGTCGACTTCGAAGAAGCTGCGCAACTTTCGCCTGTAGTCGGAACGGCCAAAACCGTCGGTCCCCAGGACGCGATAGCGGCCAGGCACGAACGGCCGGATCTGGTCGGCGAGCAGCTTCATGTAGTCGGTTGCCGCAATGACCGGACCGCCGGCTTTTTCCAGGCACGTCTCGACATACGAGCGTTTTGGCGCCGCGGTCGGATGCAGCATGTTCCAGCGGTCGGCGTCGAGACCGTCCCGGCGCAGCTCCATGAAGCTCGTGACGCTCCAGATGTCGGACGCGATGCCGAAATCGTCCGCGAGTAGGGCCGCGCCGGCCTCGACTTCGCGCAGAATTGAGCCCGAGCCCAGCAACTGCACGCGAGCGGCCTTCTTTTTCGCCTCCACGGATCTCAGCTTGTACATGCCCTTGCGGATGCCGTCCTCCGCGCCTTCGGGCATGTCGCCATGCGGGTAATTCTCGTTCAGCGTCGTGATGTAGTAGAAGACGTCCTCGTTCTCGCCGTACATGCGGCGCAGGCCGTCCTGCACAATGACCGCCACTTCATAGGAATAGGTCGGGTCGTAACAAACGCAGTTCGGAATGGTCGAGGCGATAAGATGGCTATGACCGTCTTCGTGCTGCAGCCCTTCGCCGTTGAGCGTCGTGCGGCCCGACGTGCCGCCGATCAGGAATCCGCGCGCCCGCATGTCGCCCGCCGCCCACGCAAGATCGCCGACGCGCTGAAACCCGAACATGGAGTAATATATGTAGAATGGGATCATCGGGGTGTTCGATGTCGAGTACGACGTGGCGGCCGCGATCCACGACGCCATGGCGCCCGGTTCGTTGATCCCCTCCTGAAGGATCTGACCGGTCTTGTCCTCGCGATAGAACATGAGTTCGTCGGCATCCTGCGGCCGATAAAGCTGTCCCACCTGCGAGAAGATCCCGAACTGACGGAACATGCCCTCCATGCCGAAGGTGCGGCTCTCGTCAGGCACGATCGGAACGATGCGCTTGCCGATCGCCTTGTCCCGCAGCAGCGTCGTCAAAATGCGCACAAACGCCATCGTGGTCGAAATTTCGCGGTCCCCGGTGGACTTCAGCTGCGCGCCGAAGGCGGATAGAGGCGGAATCTCGATCGGCTGAGACTTGCTGCGCCGGGCCGGCAAATGTCCGCCGAGCGCAGCGCGATGTTCGGCGAGGTACTTCATTTCAGGCGAACCCTCGGGGAAGCGCACGAAGGGCACCTCCTTCAATTGCTCGTCCGAAACCGGAATCGCGAACCTGTCGCGAAACTGCCGGAGCGCCTCCTCGTTCATCTTCTTGGCCTGATGCGAGATCATCTGGCCTTCGCCGGATTCACCCATCCCGTAGCCCTTGACGGTCTTCGCGAGGATGACGGTGGGTTGACCCTTGTGCTCGGTGGCGGCCTTGTAAGCCGCATAGACCTTTCGTGGGTCGTGGCCTCCGCGCGTCAGCTCCCAAATCTGGTCGTCGCTCATGTGGGCGACCATGGTCTTTAGCTCGGGATATTTCCCGAAGAAATGTTCGCGGACATAGGCGCCGTTTTTCGATTTGTAGTCCTGGTATTCTCCGTCGACGCATTCTTCCATGCGCTTCCTCAGAATGCCGTTGGAGTCGTTGGCCAGCAATTGATCCCAGCCGGATCCCCACAGGACCTTGATGACGTTCCAGCCTGCGCCGCGGAAATCGGCCTCGAGTTCCTGTATGATCTTGCCGTTTCCCCGCACCGGACCATCGAGCCGTTGCAGATTGCAGTTGATGACAAAGACGAGATTGTCGAGATGCTCGCGTCCGCCCAGCGATATCGCGCCAAGCGACTCCGGCTCGTCCATCTCGCCGTCGCCCATGAAGGCCCAGACCTTGCGGGGCTTGGTATCCGCCAGGCCGCGGGAATCGAGATACTTGAGGAAGCGCGCCTGATAGATCGCCATCAACGGCCCGAGGCCCATCGACACGGTCGGAAATTGCCAGAAATCCGGCATCAGCCAAGGATGCGGATAGGAGGGCATCCCCTTGCCGTCGACCTCCTGCCGGAAATTGAGAAGCTGCTCCTCGCTTAAGCGCCCTTCGAGGTATGCGCGCGCGTAGATGCCGGGCGAGCAGTGACCTTGGTAATAAACAAGGTCTCCGCCATGCGTGTCGGTCGGAGCATGCCAAAAATGCATGAAGCCGGTATCGTACAGCGTCGCCGCCGACTGGAAGCTGGCGATGTGCCCGCCGAGTTCGGAAGAGGTCTTGTTCGCGCGCAGCACGATCGCGGCGGCGTTCCACCGGATCAGCGAGCGGATCTTGTGCTCGATCGCGCGGTCGCCGGGATGGGCCGGCTCGTCATGTGGCGCGATGGTGTTGACATACGCGGTGTTGGCGGCAAAAGGCAGCTTCGCGCCCTTGCGCCGGGCCGCTTGAACGATCCCGTCCAATAATTCGTCGACCCGACCGATGCCTTCGAAGGCCTCGACAGAATCCAGCGCATCGAGCCATTCACGTGTTTCTGCGGGATCGCGATCCTGGTCCAATGTCTTCTCCTATTTCGGCCGTGCATTTATCTACGGAACGGAGACCGAGATGATGGTCGCTCCCAAGGGCAATCAGTCGAGTTTCAGTCAGCCGCCGCGGAGGACGCTCTTTCCTGCGTAAATTCCCGCAGAGCCGAGTTCTTCTTCGATCCGAATTAGCTGGTTGTATTTTGCCAAGCGGTCCGAGCGCGAGAGCGATCCCGTTTTGATCTGGCCGCAGTTGGTGGCGACCGCCAAATCGGCGATGGTGGTGTCTTCGGTCTCCCCCGAGCGATGCGACATCACGCTCGTGTATCCGGCCCGGTTCGCCATATCGACGGCGGCCAGCGTCTCGGTCAGCGAGCCAATCTGATTCACTTTGATGAGGATGGAATTGGCGACGCCCTTGGCGATGCCTGTGGATAGCCGCTCCACATTCGTCACGAAAAGATCGTCGCCGACGAGCTGGCATCGCCGGCCCACCAAGTCGGTCACGAGCTTCCAACCTTCCCAGTCGTCCTCGGACATTCCGTCTTCGATCGACATGATCGGGTAACGGCCGACAAGGCTGGTCAGATACTCGGCCTGGGCCTGCGGCTCTCGTACCAGGCCTTCGCCCTCATATTGATACTTGCCGTCCTTGAAAAACTCCGTCGCTGCGCAGTCGAGCGCCAGCACCATATCCTCGCCGGGCCTATAGCCGGCGGCCTCGATCGAACTCATGATGAAGTCGAGCGCGTTTTCGGCCGAAGACAAGTTCGGCGCGAAGCCTCCCTCGTCGCCCACGTTGGTGTTGTGGCCTGCGTCGCTCAACGCCTTGCGCAGCGTGTGGAACACTTCCGATCCCATCCGGACAGCGTCGGCGACAGTCGACGCGCCGACCGGGACGATCATGAATTCCTGGAAGTCGATCGGATTGTCGGCATGCGCGCCGCCGTTGATGATGTTCATCATCGGTACCGGCAACGTCCGCGCCTGCGTTCCGCCAACGTAGCGGTAGAGCGGTAGTCCCGTAGACTGTGCCGCTGCTTTCGCGACGGCCAGCGACACGCCAAGGATCGCGTTGGCGCCGAGCCGTGCCTTATTCGGAGTTCCGTCGAGCTTGATAAGAGCCTTGTCAATGGCGACCTGGTCCGTGGCGATCATTCCGCGGACCGCATTAGCGATCTCCGTCCGGACCGCCTGCACGGCTTTCAGCACGCCCTTGCCCTGGAAGCGCTTTCGGTCGCCGTCGCGAAGTTCGACCGCTTCGTGAGCGCCCGTCGACGCGCCGGAGGGGACTGCGGCCCTGCCCGTCGCGCCGTCGGCGAGCGTCACGTCGACCTCGACGGTCGGATTTCCGCGACTGTCGAGTATTTCGCGAGCGGCGATTTGAGTAATTTCGGTCATGAGTCATTTCCTCCTTTGCGGCGGCTACACGCTCAGAATCTTGAGCATGTTCGTTGTTCCCGAGACACCAACTGGGGTTCCGGCCGCAACGACAATGGTGTCACCCTTCTTGGCAAACCCCTCTTTGAGGGCTGTCTCGCAGGCAAACGAGCTCATCTCGTCCAGTGAACTAATCGCCGGCACTTCCACCGAATGAATTCCCCAGGCCAGCGTCAGCCGTCGTGCCGTCTCCACACTCGCGGCCATGCTGAGAATGGAAGTCGCCGGTCGTTCACGCGAAGCGCGCAGACTGCTCGATCCCGAACTCGTATAAGTGACGACGGCGGCGATGGGCAGCAGATCGGTTGCCAACCGCATGCTGGCGCAGATCGCGTCCGGAATCGTCGCGGCGGGCGCGGGACGTGCCGCATCGCTCATCGGCCGGTAATATCCCCGATCGTTCTCCGCGGCCTTGATGATGCGGTCCATCATCGTCACCGCCTCAATTGGAAACTTCCCGGATGCCGATTCTGCCGAAAGCATCACCGCGTCGGCGCCATGATAGATAGCCGAGGCCACATCGGAAGCTTCGGCGCGTGTGGGCGTCGGGACTTCGATCATCGACTCCAGCATTTGCGTTGCGACGATGCTGGGTTTTCCTGCGAGCCGGCAAGCGCGAACGATTTGCCGTTGGATTGGCGGCACCTGTTCGGGAGCCATTTCAACTCCCAGGTCGCCACGCGCGACCATCACCGCATCCGAGAGCGCCACGATGGCATCGAGATGCTCGACGGCGGATGGCTTTTCCAGCTTTGACATTACTCCGGCGCGCCCGGCAACGATGCTGCGGACTTCTTCGACGTCCTCCGGACGTTGAACGAACGACAATGCTATCCAGTCCGCGCCGAGTTCCAGACCGTAGGCTAGGTCAATTCGGTCTTTGGGCGTCAGGGCTGAAAGCGGCAGAACGGCTCCGACAACACTGACCCCTTTACGGTCGGACAAAGCGCCGCCCACGAGAACCCGTGTCGTTGCTTTACCCGGACCGCAAGACTCGACTTCCAACCGGACCTTGCCGTCGTCAAGCAGGAGCTGCACACCGGGAGAGAGCGCCTGGAAGATCTCCGGATGCGGCAGACTTACCCGCTTGTCGTCTCCCGGTCCGCCATCAAGGTCGAAATCAAATTTAGCCCCAGTTGTAAGGATCACGCGGCCGGCGGTGAACGTGCCAACTCGCAGCTTTGGCCCTTGCAGGTCTACGAGAACTCCGATGGGCCGACCCACGTCCTTCTCAATAGAGCGGATAATGTCGTAGCGCTTTTTATGATCCTCGTGGGTACCGTGGCTGAAGTTTAAGCGGAACACGTCCGCCCCAGCATCGAACAAGCGTACGAACAATTTCCGGACTAGAGCTTGCAGGGCCGAGGGTGGCGATGATCTTGGCGTTGCGGTGACGGCGCATTTTGTGTCGCGGCCTTAACCGGCCGGCCTTTCCTGGGCTTGGATGATGAGGATGGCGCGGAAATCGTTGACATTGGTCAGGGTGGGACCGGTGATGATCTGGTCACCGAGGGCCTCGAAGAACGAGTGACCGTCATTGTCGGCTAGTCGCGCCTTGGCATTGATCCCACGGTCGACGGCGCGGGCCAGGGTGTCGGGAGTTACGATGGCGCCGGCGATCTCTTCGGCCCCATCCACGCCATCGGTATCACCGGCCAGTGCGAACACGCCCGGTAGGCCGTCAAGCTCGACGGCCAGCGAAAGCAGAAATTCGACGTTGCGGCCTCCGCGTCCGTTCCCTTTGACAGTGACGGTTGTTTCGCCCCCGGACAGCAGGACGACGGGCGGTGGTGCCGGTTGGCCTCGCAACGCCGCTTGACGCGCGATCCCCGCCATGACCCGGCCGACCTCGCGCGCCTCACCCTCAAGGGCGTCACCCAGAATGAGTGGGGTCACTCCGTTCTTCCGAGCCACGTCTGCCGCCGCCTCCAGCGAAAGCTGGGGCGTGGCGATGATGGCCGTGCTGGTGTTGGCCAGCCGAGGGGCACCTTGCTTTGGAGTTTCATCCGCAGCACGCATCAGGTGCTCAATTGCGGAACGCGGTTCGGTGATCCGGTATTTTTCCATCACCGCGCGGGCTTCAGCAAAGGTCGAACTGTCGGGGACGGTCGGACCAGAAGCGATCACGGCCGGATCGTCTCCCGGCACGTCTGAGATCACGAGAGTTACGAGCCTGGCCGGATAGGCCGCCGCCGCAAGCCGGCCTCCCTTGATCGCCGAAAGATGCTTGCGTACGACGTTCATCTCGCCGATCGACGCGCCGGACCGGAGCAGAGCGGCGTTAACAGCCTGCTTGTCTTCCAAGGTCAGGCCCATCGCGGGCAGGCTCAGCAGAGACGATCCGCCACCCGAGATCAGCGCCAGAACGAGGTCGTCGGGTCCGAGTCCCTGCACCATTTCCATCATGCGCTTGGGCGGCTTGGTGGCCGTTTTCATCGGGAACGGGGTGCGAGGCTTCGACAATCTCGATGCGCTCGCATGGTACGGCGTGGCCGTATCGCGTCACGACAAGTCCGGTCAGCGGGCCGGGCCAAAGATCTTCGACCGCCTTTGCCATCGCAGCCGACGCTTTTCCCGCGCCGATCACGACCGTGCGCCCCTTCGGCGGCGGGGGAAGATAGGCGGGAATACGAAGCTTGGGCGAAGCGGCGCCAATGGCCGCATCGAACATCGCCTTGAGCAGTTGTCGTGGCTCACCAAGCATTGGACTTTCCTGCGACACCGCGAACAGCGGACTTTGGCATCAAACTGAAAGGATGCCGGCCCGACAGATCGGGCCGGCAGAACGGTTTCTAGTCGTTGGCCTTTCGCAACTCCTCGCACACGGCTTCGGTGACTTGCTTCGTAGTTGCCTTGCCGCCGAGGTCGGGCGTGTGCAGCGACGGATCGGCTGTCACGCGCTCCACCGCCTTCATCAGTCGCGTCGGCAGCGGCCTTCTCACCCAGATGCTCCAGCATCATGGCCGCGGTCCAGAACGTCCCGACCGGGTTGGCGATGCCCTTGCCCGTGATGTCGAAGGCGGAGCCGTGGATCGGCTCAAACATCGAAGGCGTTTTCCGCTCCGGGTTAAGGTTCGCGGTCGGGGCGATGCCGAGCGAGCCGGCCAGCGCCGCCGCGAGATCCGAGAGGATGTCCGCGTGGAGGTTGGTTGCGACGATCGTATCGAGCGTTTGAGGCTTCATGGTCATTCGCATGGTCATCGCGTCGACCAGCATCTTGTCCCATGTCACATCGGGAAATTCCTTGGCGACCTCGGCGGCGATCTCATCCCACATCACCATGGCATGGCGCTGCGCGTTGCTCTTGGTCACGACCGTCAGCAGCTTGCGCGGACGCGACTGGGCCAGCTTGAAGGCGAAGCGAATGATCCGAGCCACGCCGGTTCGCGTCATGATCGAAACGTCGGTGGCGACTTCTTCCGGCAAGTCCCTATGCACGCGACCGCCGACGCCGGAATACTCGCCTTCGGAGTTCTCGCGCACGATCACCCAGTCCAGCTCCGGACCAGAGACGTGACGCAGCGGGCTGGTGATGCCCGGCAGGATCCGGGTCGGACGAACGTTGGCATACTGATCAAGCGGCTGGCAGATCGCGAGACGCAGACCCCACAAGCGTGATGTGGTCCGGGATGTCGGGTGCGCCGACAGAGCCAAACAGGATGGCATCGAACTTTCGGAGTTGATCGGCACCGTCTGCCGGCATCATGACGCCGTGCTTCTTGTAGTAGTCCGAGCCCCAATCGAAATCCTGAAAGTCCAGCTTGAATTGACCATCGCGCTCGGCGCAGGCTTTAAGAGCCTGTACACCTGCGGCGACAACCTCGGGTCCGATTCCGTCTCCGCCCATGGCGGCAATTCGGTGAGTACGCATTTGTTGCTCCTTATGTTTGATGAACGCACTATTGGAATTTGCGCTTAGTGATCGAAGTGAGGTTGAGTCGACGTCGGCGCCGTGCGCTGCGCACGCGAGAGAACCAACGTGAGAACAGCCGATAAGACGAGTAAGCCGGACACAAAGTAGAGCCCGCCCAGGAAGCTGCCGGTCGCATCCTTGATCCAGCCGATGATCGCGGGCCCTGCGAAGCCGCCGAGGTTACCGATCGAGTTGATGGTCGCAATGCCGGCGGCCGCCGCTGATCCCGAAAGGAACATGGTCGGCATCGCCCAAAGCGGCGGCTTCGCTGAGCTAATGCCGATATTGACGAGCGTGAGTGCGGCAATGACCGATACCCATGACCCGGCGGAGCCTGCGAGTGCGAGGCCCACAGCAGCCGCGATACAGGCTGCAACGACGTGCCAGGTGCGTTCGTTGGTCTTGTCCGAATGGCGAGCCCAGAGGACCATTGCAACAACGGCGACGGTCGGCGGCACGGCGTTGAGAAGTCCAACCTGAAATGTCGACAGGCCAAATTCCTTGATGATCTGAGGCGCCCAGATGCCAAGCGTATAAAGACCGGCCGAAGTGCCGAAGTATATCAGCGACAGCGCCAGGACACGCAAGTCGGCCAATCCGCGCCAGATGCTGTGGCTGGCGGTGGAAGCCTTGGCCGCATGTTCTGCGTTCATCTCGTTGACGAGCCACTCACGCTCGTCATCCTTCAACCACGTCGCCTTTTCCGGCTTGTCGGTCATGTAACTCAGAACGACGAAGCCAAGAAGGAACGCCGGGATGGCTTCCATGATGAACATCCACTGCCAACCCCTGAGGCCAAGCAAGCCGTCCATCTCCAACAAGGCGCTCGAAAGCGGCGAGCCAAGAACTACCGATATCGGAGCAGCAGCCATGAACAGTGAAACCACTCCGGCGCGGTAGCGCGCTGGGAACCAAAAGCTGAGATAAAGGATGATACCGGGAAAGAAGCCAGCCTCGGCAACGCCCAGTAAAAAGCGCAAGATGAGGAAGCTTGTCTCCCCCTGGATGAACGCGAAAATCGCGGAAATGATGCCCCAGGTGATCATCACCCGCGCGATCCAAAGGCGTGCTCCGACCTTATTGAGGATCAAGTTGGAGGGCACTTCAAAAAGAAAATAGCCGAGGAAGAAAATGCCTGCGCCGAGGCCGAATACCGCCGGCGAGAAGCCCAAGTCCTTGTTCATCGTCAACGCTGCGAAACCGATGTTCACGCGGTCGATGAACGCAATAAAGTACAAAAGCATAATGAACGGGACGATGCGGAAGCTAATCTTTCGCATCACGCGCGTTTCAAGCTCGCTCGGCATGCCGTCTCCTCCGTCTTTATCTTCTTTCGCCACGCCTTGTTGCACGGCGGTAGCCTCCATTAAGGCCATTGCGCTGCACCATCAATTCGGGTTCTTTTATATAGAAAAATGATATAATCGAGCTGTGGGGAGGGCCGTATGGATCTGCAGCAGCTACGATGTTTCGTGGTGACAGCGGAAGAACTGCATTTCGGACGTGCAGCCCAAAAACTCGGAATGGCGCCTGCGGCACTTGGGCGGCACATCAAGCTTCTCGAAGAAGAGTTGGCGACGCGGCTCATTGATCGCACCACGCGCAGTGTCGCCCTCACCGGCGACGGTGCTATTCTTCTAGATCACGCCCGAGCCTTGCTTGCCGACGCCGCTGGTCTTGAATCGCGATTTCGGGCAAGCGGACGAAAGCAATCTGTAACCCTTCGCCTTGGATCTATCGACAGCGCGGCAGTGGGTATGGTGCCTCGGCTCCTTCACGACTTTCGGACCCAGCGGCCAGACGTCGAGATACGGCTATTTGAAGACAAAACTATTCGCTTGCTACCGCAGCTACTTTCGGGCCGGATCGATCTCGCTTTGGTTCGACCGCCCGAAGTTCAGGACAAGCGAATCGAGTTCCTATTTCTGTTTTACGAGACGCCAGTGGTTGCGTTTCCCGAACGTCACGCTTTTGCGCGACGGTCGCGTGTCGCGATCGAAGATCTCGCCAATCAGCCCTTAATTGTTGCGGAGCGTCGGTCGCGTCCCCACAGTCACGACCTCACGATCAAATTGTTTGCCGAAGCGCATCTACAGCCACACATCGCGCAATACGCCGAAGAAAAGCAAACGATCGTGAACTTGGTAGCTGAAAACCTCGGCGTCGCGATCGTTCCTCGCTGGACATCGCGCATTTCGTCACGCGGTGTTTGCTACGTGCCGCTCGAGGCATCTGGCGAGTATAGATTACCACTCGCGGCGGCGTGGGTTCGCGGATCCCGTGATTCCACCAGAGATGAGATGTTAAAGATGTTGCAGGCGAGTCTGGCGAGCTATGCGCTCGATGCTTAGTCGCGAAGCCTGTCCCCTCTGATTTCGAGAAGTTCGCGGCAGACGGCGATGGCGACGGAAAGATTGACCTTGAAAATTCGATTCCGGACGCGCTAGCCCCTAATGATAGGAAACACCTTCCTCGCGCGCGTATAGCCGAACCGATGTCCAACTGTGTCCACTCTCGTGCGCGCCCGCCCACCCTCGTGCGCGCCCGTTTATTGGACATTCCTTGGACACCGATACAAAATCTACGCTAAGCCATTGAAGTCATTGGCGTTCCATAGGGGGATCGAAACCCTGTTTCAGCCTTGGGAGGCGCCATCTGGGACCCATCGATAGTCCCCTCCGCACCATTTCTTCTGGTATCACTCTGCCGCGTCGCCACTGTCTTTGATGCTCGCGGCGTTCGAGGTCTCTTGCCGGAACAACTGGATCGGCAAAAAGACATCACCCGATGTCGAAGCCTGATCGTTTATCGTTCCGCGATCCGGACATTGTCGAACACGGAAGGCGCCCGGCAGATTGAGACCGGCGCCATGCCCAGGCGCCGACCACCATTGCCACTAGCCGGGTTGGTGTCAGCGCACCTCAAGCCCGCGCATGTCGCCGGCCTCGCGCCATTCCTTCATGAGGGCGAAGAAGGCGTCGGAGCCGGGGCCATATAGACCGTCGAACAGGCCTTGGCCTTCCCCGGCGCGGCCTTCACCATTGTAGTAGCCCGGGGTACAGGCCTGTCGGAAGGCGAGGTTGTCGATTGCGGTAGCGCGAATGGTCTCCAGCCAGCCGGACTCGGCCTCGAGAGTAGGCTCCACCATATGCGCCTGCTGCTCCGATGCGGCCTTCGCGACGCTTGCGCCCGCCGCGGCCATGGACCTCAAAGCCGGATCGCCGCGTGTAAGCGGTGCCCACCTCGAAGCCCGTGGCGAAGATGATGCAATCCACCTTGTACTCGACGCCGTCGAACACCAGCCCGGTCTCGGTCACTCGCTCGACGCCGCGGCCTAAGGTATCCACCAGGGTCACGTTCGGACGGTTGAAGGTGGGCAGGTAGTCGTCATTGAAGGTCGGCCGCTTGCAGAACTGGCGGTACCAGGGCTTCAGTGCCTCGGCGGTCTTGCGGTCCTTGACCGTGGCGTCCACCCGCGCGCGTACCTGACCCCCGACTCGCGCAGGCGCGCCGCGGCCAAAAGGCCGCCGAAGCCGCCGCCCACGATCACCACGTCGACCGCGTCGGTTAGGGGCTTTCGGGTGAAGCCGGGATCGACGTGCGGATCGTCGATATAGTGCCGGAAGTCGGCGGCGATCTCGAGGTACTGGTCATTGGCCTCGGGGCGTAGCCGCCGGTCGCGCTCTTGGCGGTACTTTTCGCGCAAGGCATCAGGATCGAAGTCGAGGGTCTCGCTCATGGCCGCTCCCCTTATCCTCGGCATGGGCCGAGCCCTTGCGGCGGACGAACTGAGGTCAACTTACCGCAGATTACGCGAAGTTTGCTAGTCCATCGACCGCCTGTAACAAGCCGCATGCGGCTGCTTACCACGCTTCCACGCTGCCGCAGGGCAAACGCTTCGGCTTTGACCCTGCATCAATCCAAAGAATGTACATGCGTTTGGCGGCGGCAAGAGACGTACAATCACTGCTTCATCGTCTCGTTCGCAATCACTCTCCGAACATCGGATTGCGGAATTCCGAACTGCTTAGCAATTTTAGCTGGTGTGACGCCTGCCTTGAAGGCAGCGCGCACAGCGTTTTGTTTGCCGATTGTCAAAGTTATGGCAGGCAATTCCGTCCGCTTACTTTCAGTCTTCGACGGTAGCGGTTTCTTACCACGCCGCTGCTGTTCCACGGTCACCGCAACATGCAACTGCTCAAGTTCTTGGTCGCTGAGGTGCTTGATCGCAGCTGGCAGATCGCTCGGCAGGATATGCCGTGAGGATGCTGCGGATTTTTCGATCGAGGGTGTTGTTGGAGTTGGCGTCGGGGCAGCCTGTTCTCGAGGTGGTTCCGTCGAGAAGAGGTTAGGTATCATCGGTGTAATTCGCTCGCTGCCCATGTGGTTATCTTGCCGTCCTCGTCGCGAAGGGGCAACAGATTTGGGAAGCCAAAAGCTCGATTTCAGAGCGTTGAGGGGTCGCCGAGGAGCCGATTGCCGCACCTCTACAGCGCGCTTAGATCGTCCGGCACATCGCCGAACTTCCCGATCACCGTGGCGTCCCCGAATTCGCCAGTGGCAGGGTTAGCACACCGATTTCGTTCACATGTATTTTCAGGCCGCGTTTCTGCGCCCGACCGTCTGGCGAACCTCGAAACCCTCGAACTGGGGATGATCGAGATACAGTGGCTTGTTGTCCCCTGCCTGACTATGCGCTGCCCGGAACGCCTCAGATTTGGCCCACGCCTCGAACGCAGACCGGCTTTCCCAGATGGTGTGGGAGGCATATAGCGTGTGATCCTCAGCCTCGGGACCTTTGAGAAGGTGAAACTCTACAAAGCCCGGCACCTTGTCGAGAAGACTGTCGCGCGACATCCAAACATGCTCGAAAGCTGCTTCGGACCCCTTGGCTACACGAAAGCGGTTCATGGCGATAAACATCTAGCGATCTCCTGACCATTTTTATCGAAACATAGCACGAAGCATAGCTGGTGGTCTGGCAAGTTGGTGCGCAGCTTACCCCACCTTTCAGTATTTAGTCCGACGGAGTACCTTCGAGCATGGTCCAAATGTTCTCCCGTTCCTACTACGCGGCCAGTGCGACAGAATTCCTGATGGCCTCACCCGCTGCGTCCTCGGCGAACTTGTCGCCCATCACACGTTCGCCGTTGATCAAAACCAGCGCAACGCATGGCAAGCGGAGATTGTCCACCTACAGGAGGTCGCGAAATGATCTACGCGACAGCTTCTTTTTCCTAGGGTTCGCAATCCCTCGCATGGGGAAGCGGGCAGACGCTATCGTCGTTCCTGGCGGCCATATTTTCGTGATCGAATACAAGGTCGACGCAGACGACTACGAGAAGTGTGCGATAGATCAGGCGCGGTGTAGCCGTTTCAGTAGGTGGCCTTACCCGGTATTACTCTTCCACGCTGCCACCACCTAAGTGTTCGTGGCCCTCGCGCGGGTCGCTTCATCACTTCAAATCATATTCAGCTTTGAGCCGCGCAGCGATCTGCTCGATCATTTCCCGACGATCGGCGTCGTCTTCTGATCCTTCTTGCGAAACTGCCACCTTCCAACTGTCGCCATCAGGCTGAATGGAAATCGTCATGTCGGTCGGCCAATCGCAGATATCCTCCATTTCCACCTTGATAGAGGCTTCGAGTTCGCCGGCTGTCTTGCTCGGTTTTTTCATGGGGCAATCTCATCGCGCTTGCTGGCGCATTTGGTTCCGAAATTCCAAGATCGAATGAGGCACGACCGTCAAACCTTAATATCTTCTTAACGGCCCTTTTTGGCCCCGAGATTTTTTCTCAAGCACCTCTTCGCGCGCGAGAGACGCCGCCCAATCCATGCCCCCTGCCGGTCAGTTTTTTGCGCCTTTCGGCCTGACCCAACGTAGAAGCCTTGTTCGTCGCGCCGATGGCATGCGGCCGATCGTGGTCGCGTCAACCATAGAAGCGAGGCGAGCCATGAAACGTGATCTCTACGCCGAGGTATCGGCGCGCATTGTAGCGGAGCTAGAAGCCGGCGCCGCGGACATCCGCGAGGGCCACGGCGAAGCATTTTATGTTCCGAGCCGAGATTTTATCTCGATGCCTGCATTCGCAGGCTTCAAGGGCGCCGATCACTTTTACAATGTGGCATTCCACGAACTTACGCACTGGTCCGGCCATAAGTCGCGTCTCGATCGGGATTTGAAGAACCGGTTCGGCTCCCGGAGCTACGCGGCCGAGGAACTGGTTGCAGAGTTGGGCGCCGCGTTCCTGTGTGCGGAATTTGGCTTTGACGGCGACGTCCGGAGCGCGGGCTATATCGGCAACTGGATTGAGCTTCTAAAGGCCGACAAACGGGCATTCTTTACAGCGTGCAGTCAGGCATCCAAAGCGGCGGACTACCTTCGCGACTTGGCGCTTGCTGGCACGGATGGAAGTTTCCATCATGCAGGCGTCCAGTCCTCCGCAACACCGCCGGGCTGGGCACAATTTGGGGACTGATTTGGGGGCCTTGATCGCCGTTCGATTATATAATCTAGTTATATCAATTCCTTAAGTGATATCATCGGCGGAGGCATGCTCCGCTAAACCTACAAAAACATACGATCTGAACAAGCCCGGGATCATCCTAGGCTTGTTCATTCGGGATTGGACAATCTCAATTCTAGACAATCCGCGTGGCCTTCGATCAAATCGACGAACTTGTCGCCGCCCGACGTCAGCCGGCACATTTCCACCTCCTTGCCCGGCGGCACCGCCTTGGCGCAGGTGATTTGCGGACTGTTGTCGGATCTGGTGGTCGAAAATCTGCACGTCACGATGCAGGAGGCGTTGATCGCCAGCGAATTCGTCATCAGGATGCTGGCGAGCTCCTCGCCGGGGAGGATCGTGCACGCAAACGGCACCTCATCCGCCGTTGCCGCGTCTGTGAGACCGCAGAGCACAAGGGTCAGCAACGCAACCGCCCGGAAGCGGGCCAAATCGGGACGCATGTTGCGGTGTCCTATTTGCCCGCGGCCTTTCTAAGCGCGTCGTTGATCCGGTCCTGCCAGCCAGGCCCGCCTTCCTGGAAATGCTCGAGCACGTCCTGATCGATGCGCAGCGAGACCAATTGCTTCACGCCGGGAAGCGCGACAGGCTTTTGCGGCGCTTCCGCCACCTTGGTGGTGGTGCGCTTGAACGCCGCCTCGGCCTCGGTGCGCGCGTCATTCAGGGTCCTCGGCCGCCTCGGCTGATCCGCCATCGTCAAATTCCTTCAAACAACACAGTAGACAAATAGCGCTCGGAGAATGACGGCACGATGGCAAGGATGGTCTTGCCGGCGGCTTCCGGCCGCTTGCCGATCTCAAGTGCTGCCGCGATCGCGGCGCCCGAGGAAATGCCGCCGGGGATGCCTTCGTTGCGCGCCAGCGCGCGCGCGGTCTCGATCGCGGTCGACGAGTTGATCTTGACGATCTCGTCGATCACGGTGCGATCCAGAATGTCCGGGATGAAGCCGGCGCCGATGCCCTGGATCTTGTGCGGCGTATGCTGCCCGCCCGACAGCACCGGACTTTCCTCGGGCTCGACGGCGACGATCCGCAACGACGGCTTGCGCGGCTTCAGCACCTGACCGACGCCGGTGATGGTGCCGCCGGTGCCGACGCCCGCGACGAAGAAATCGATATCGCCGCCGGTGTCGTTCCAGATCTCTTCTGCCGTGGTGCGGCGGTGAATTTCAGGATTGGCGAGGTTCTTGAATTGTTGCGGCATGACCGCATTCGGCGTCGTTCGCACCAGCTCTTCGGCGGTTGCGATCGAACCCTTCATGCCCTGGGCTGCCGGCGTCAGCACGATCTCGGCGCCGAGAAACGCCAGCATCTTGCGCCGCTCGATCGACATCGATTCCGGCATCACGAGTTTGAGCCGGTAACCGCGCGAGGCCGCGACGAACGCAAGCGCAATTCCGGTATTGCCCGAGGTCGGCTCGATCAGCACGGTGTCGGCGTTGATCACGCCGGCCTTCTCCATCGCGATCACCATTGCGGCGCCGATGCGGTCTTTGACGCTCGCGGCCGGATTGAAATATTCGAGCTTGGCGAGGATGGTAGCGTTCACACCGTGCGCCTGCGGCAACTTGCGCAGGGCGACGGTCGGCGTGTCACCGATCGCATCGACGATGGAGTCGAATACCCGGCCCCGCCCGGGACGGTGCACTGCACGCGTGGCTGACGATGCGTCCATCGCGACACTCCTGTGGTGAGAATGCGCCCGGAAATTGGGGCCTTCCCTACTTAGAAGGTGGCTGTGCTGATGCGCAAGTCCGAAACATTGACGTTAAGAATTCGCTGCAATGCAAAAAGAAAACGTCGCTAAATAACTCAGAACCAACGCATTTGTGTTGCGACATCGTCAAATAAATCAGAGTATAGTTTCGTCTTGGGCAGGGTTTCCGGTTCAGATCGCAAAGGAGGTCAAGATGCCAGCAGTCGCTGAAGTACTGTCGACCGTCGCGTCTAACCCCGACCCGCGCGGGTGTGATCTGCCGACTTGCCCGGTTTGCGCAGACTCCATGGTGGCTGCGGAGGCGTCCGCCTATCTCCACAACGCCGTGATCAGTTATCTCTGGACCTGCGATACCTGCGGATACGGTTTCGTGACCAAGCACTCTGTGAAAAGGTTCGCGTGTAACTGACGCCCGGCTCTATCTCGCAGCAATATCACCGCGCGCCCAACCGGCGCGCGTTTGATTTTGGAACGCCGCAAAACTGCCGCCAGCGATCGCCACGCGCATGTCAGCCATCAGGCGCTGATAATACGCGACATTGATTTCCGACAGCAGCATCGCGCCCAGCGTCTCGCCCGATCGGACCAGATGATGCAAGTAAGCGCGCGAGTAATCGCGTGCGGCCGGCCATGGGCTTTCCTCATCCAGCGGCCTCGGATCGTCGGCGTGCCGGGCGTTGCGCAGATTGATCTGGCCGAAGCGCGTGAACGCCATGCCGTGACGCCCGTTGCGGGTCGGCATCACGCAGTCGAACATGTCGATGCCGCGCGCCACGGCCTCCAGCAAATCCTCGGGCGTGCCGACGCCCATCAGGTAGCGCGGGCGATCCGATGGCAGCCGAGGCGCGGTCTCCTCGATCATGGCCAGCATCACCGCTTGCGGCTCGCCGACCGCAAGGCCTCCGATCGCATAGCCATGGAAACCGATCTCGACCAGCCCGCTTGCGCTGGCGTGACGCAGCTCCGGCACGTCGCCGCCCTGCACGATACCGAACAGCATGGTGCCCGAGGGCGCGCTCTCGAAGGCGCGCTTGCTGCGTTCGGCCCAGCGCAGCGAGAGCTGCATCGCGCGTTCGATATCATCGCGCCCGGCCGGCAGCCGCACGCATTCGTCCATCTGCATGGCGATGTCGGACCCAAGCAGCCGCTGCACCTCGATCGAGCGTTCCGGCGACAGCTCGACCTTGGCGCCGTCGATATGCGAGCGAAAGGTCACGGCGCGCTCGCTCACCTTGCGCAGCTCAGAGAGCGACATCACCTGGAAGCCGCCGGAGTCGGTCAGCATCGGCCCTCGCCATCCCGTGAATGTCTGCAAGCCGCCGAGCTCAGCGATCCGCTCGGCGCCGGGCCGCAGCATCAGATGATAGGTGTTGCCGAGCACGATATCGGCGCCGGCATCGCGCACCTCGCGCCAATGCATACCCTTCATGGCGCCCGCGGTGCCGACCGGCATGAAGGCCGGCGTCCGCACCACGCCATGCGGCGTGGTCAGCCGACCGGTGCGGGCGTTGCCGTCGACAGATATCAGTTCAAAATGGTTGGGAACGTCCATACGCCAGCTTATGGCGTAACAATTGCGCCCTGTTCAACCTCGTAGACGCACATTTTCCGTCCAAAACCCGTTGACGGCGGCCCCCCGCTCCCGCATAAGACCGTCCCATGAATGCGACCACCAAACGCACCGCGAAAACCAAAGCACCCTCCGGGGGCTCGGGAGCCGTGCGCACGTAATCGAACGATCGCACCAATCTGAACCGAAGCCCCGCCTGAAAAGGACCGGGGCTTTTTTATTGCCTGCAGCATGCTCAAACCGAGAGGACAGACCAAAGTGACCAACGATCCCGTTGTAGCCATTGTCGGCGTAACCGGCGCTGTCGGCGCCGAATTCATCGCCACCATGGACAAGCGCAATTTCCGCGTCGGCAAGCTCAAGGCGCTGGCGAGCGCCCGTTCGGCCGGCAAGACTGTCGATTTCCGCGGCGAGAGGATCCTGATCGAGGAACTGACCCCTCACTCTTTCCATGGCGTCGATATCGCGCTGTTCTCGGCGGGCGGCGGCATTTCAAAGAAGTATGCGCCGATCGCGGTGAAGTCAGGCACTGTGGTGGTCGATAATTCGTCGGCCTTCCGGATGGATCCGGACGTGCCGCTGGTCATTCCCGAGATCAACGCCAACCGCATTAGGGATCACAAGGGCATCATCGCCAATCCGAACTGCTCGGCGATCACGGCGCTGGTGCCGCTGTGGCCGATCCACAAGGCGAACCGCATCAAGCGCGTGATCCTGTCGACCTATCAGGCCGCCAGCGGCGCCGGTGCTGCGGCGATGGAGGAGCTGGTGGAATCGACCCGCGCCAGCCTCGACGGGCGTCCCTTCACGCCGAAGGTGATCCCGCACCCCTACGCCTTCAACGTGTTCAGCCACAACACCACTGTTGATCCCGAGACCGGCTACAACGACGAGGAGACGAAGGTCATCAAGGAAACGCGAAAGATCTTCGAGGACGAGCGTATCGCCATTGGCGTGACCTGCGTGCGGGTGCCGGTGCTGCGCGCGCATTGCGAGGCCATCACCTTCGAATGCGAACGGCCGATCTCGGAGGGCGAGGTGCGCAAGATCCTGGCCAATGCGCCGGGTGTCAGGATCGTCGACGACCGGGTCAGGAACTATTTTCCGATGCCGATCGACGCGTCGGGCCAGGATGACGTCCTGGTCGGACGCATCCGCAAGGATCTGAGCGACCCAAGCGGCCATTCGATCGCGATGTTCGTTTCCGCCGACCAGCTCCTGAAGGGCGCCGCGCTGAACGCCATCCAGATCGCTGAGCTATTGCCGCAGCCCGCGATGGCGTAACGAGTGTAGGCGGAAGCGAGAGCTAAGGGGCTCGCGCATTCGAGCCCCTTAGAGTCTCCGCCGCGTAGACTTACTCAACGTATCCGCACGAGGCCGGGCGTCGTGATGGTACGCACGGGCACGATGCCGGACGTCGGTGGTGGTCAGAACTTTGCGCAGGATTGCCATGGTAGTTCTCCGTGTGGTTTGGGCAGGACCATTCCGGCCTCTAAACCACGGACGGACAGGCCTCCGTTTTTCGGCGCGGCCTCCGCCTTAATTTCTCGACGGTTTCAGCCGTCGCCTGCCTACAGCTCTTTGCTGCGAAACAGTAAGCAGGCATCCCCATACGAATAGAAGCGATAGCCTCGGGCGATCGCATGCGCATACGCCTGCTTCATGGTGTCAAGGCCTGAGAAGGCCGACACCAGCATGAACAACGTCGAGCGCGGCAGGTGGAAGTTGGTCAGGAGGATATCGACCGCGCGAAAGCGATAGCCCGGCGTGATGAAGATCGAGGTCTCCCCGCAAAACGGCTGAATGGTGCCATCTTCAGCGGCGCCGCTCTCCAAGAGCCGCAACGACGTGGTCCCGACCGCGACGATGCGGCCGCCGTTGCCGCGCGCGGCGTTCAAGGCACTCGCGGTCTCGGCCGAGATCTCGCCCCATTCGGCGTGCATCCGGTGCTCGGAGGTTTCCTCCACCTTGACCGGCAGAAAAGTCCCTGCCCCGACATGCAGCGTCAGCCGGTGCAATTCGACGCCGCGGCCGCGCAACGCTGCTTCCAGCGCCGGCGTGAAGTGCAATCCGGCGGTGGGCGCCGCGACGGCGCCCTCGTTGGCCGCGAACATTGTCTGATAGTCGGCGGCGTCGCGATCGTCAGGTGTACGTTTGGAGGCGATGTAGGGCGGCAACGGTGGCGATCCGAGATCGGCGATGGCCTGGTCGAGCGCAGGCCCATGAAACGAGAACGACAGCGTGATCTCGCCCTCCTCGCCCTTGGCCTCAACCTCGGCGTCTAGATGACCGAGAAGACAGACCTTGCCCTCATTGCCGAAGCGTACCACGTCGCCCGGTGCGAGCTTCTTGGCCGGCTTGACCAGCGCCCGCCAGCGTGAGCCGTCGAGCCGCTTGATCAGCGTCGCCTCGATCTTCGGTTCGGCCTCGCGGCCGATGCGGCGACCTCCAAGCTGGGCTGAAATCACCCTGGTGTCATTCACCACCAATTGGTCGCCGGGCTCCAGCCATTGTGGAAGCTCGGCGACGCTGCGATCCCGCAACACACCGTCCGGCTGCACCACCAGCATCCGCGCGGTATCGCGGGGGCTGGCGGGCCGCAGCGCGATGCTGGCGGCAGGCAATTCGAAATCGAAAAGATCGGTGCGCATGCTAGGAACCTGCGAAGTTACGTTTGACGATCGGGCGCAGCCGGTCGCGCAGCCAGATCATCGCTGGATCCCGGCTCCGTGTGGTGCTCCAGACCATGGCATGCGGCAACGGCGCGATTGGAAACGGCACCTCCCGGCTCTCCAGGTCAAAAACGTGCATGGTCTCGGCCATCGCGACGACAGGCAACGTCGCAAGCAGGTCCGAGTTCGCCAACACGGGTGCGATAGCAGAGAAATTCGGTACCCAGCCAGCAATCCTGCGCTCCAGGCCGGCGTCCGATGCTGCAACATTGACCGGACTTGTCAGGCTGTCGCCGACCCGAACCACGAGATGTGGCCATTGCGTCCAGGTCCGGCGGCTCCATTTGGCAAAGGCCGGATGATCCTTGCGCCCAAAGCAGCGCCAGCCGAGCGCGCCCACGGCTTCGCCGGCGACGCCCTCGGGCAGGCGCAGTTCCGCGGGCACGATCGCGACATCAATCTGGCCTTCCGCGACATCGAGCAAGGTCGGCTCGCGCGGCGCGGTCCACTCGGCGGATACGCCGGGCGCTTCACTCCGCAACCGCGACAACAGATGCGCAAACACGGTAAGCATGAAATCCGGCGCGGCCACGCGAAAGAGTCGCTGTGAGTGCGCGGGATCGAACACGTATCGCGGCGATAGTACGCGCTGGATCCCCCTCAGCATCGGCCGCGTCTGTTCGATCAGGTCGAGCGCAAAGGCGGTCGGCTGCATGCGCACGCCGGCCTTGATCAACAAGGGATCGCCGAGTTGGCCGCGCAACCGCGCCAGCGAGTGACTGACCGCCGATTGGGTGCGGCCAAGCCGCTCCGCGGCCCGGCTGACGCTCCGCTCCATCATCAAAACCTCGAATACCACCAGCAGGTTGAGGTCGAACCGCCGTAAATCGATTTCATTCATGGTGGGCCATGATTACTCATTGGATCGATGACCGATTCCGGTTCATACCACGGGCCCCCTTCTGATCAAGCCGTTGGAGCCATCATGAAATCAATTTCCGCCATTTGCGCCGCTGCCGCTGCGATCGGCCCGACGATCCTGCCCGCCCAAGGAACTGAAAAAGCTGAAATCAGCCCAGAGGCCGCGCGTGCCAGCGTTGCGCCGTTCTACAAATCGCTCAATGCCGAGTTCGCGGGCGAGAGCGCCGACCTGATCCGTCAGGCGACGGCACCGAATTGGGTATCCTGCCGCGGCAACTCTGACTGCAGCAGCCGCGACCAGGTCATCGCCGGGATCGGTGCGCGCCTGAAATCCATCCCCGACCTGAAATGGGAGATCAAGGAGATCGCGATCGCAGGCAATCAGGTCACCGTGCGCGGGGAAGCCAGCGGCACACCGGTCGGCGAGTTCATGGGCGCCCCGCCCAGAGGGAAATCATTCAGACTGATGTCGATCGACGTTCATACGCTGGAAGGCGGCAAAATGGTCCGCTCCTACCATGTCGAAGACTGGATCGGCGCGGTCCGTCAGCTCACGGCGAAGTAGGCCGGCAGAAACGTCATTCCGGGGCAACGCGAGCGCGTCGAACCGGGAATGACGGATCAAATCAGGCCGCGTCGGCGGCCATGCGCGCCTTGACGATCTTGTCCGGATCCTTCACCGGCTCGCCGCGCTTGATCTTGTCGACATTCTCCATGCCTGACGTCACCTTGCCCCAGACCGTGTACTGGCCGTTGAGGAACGAGGCATCGTCGAAACAGATGAAGAACTGGCTGTCGCCGGAATCCGGGCTCGCGGCGCGCGCCATCGAGGTGGTGCCGCGCACATGCGGTTCCTTGTTGAACTCGGCCTTGAGCTTCTTGCCGGAACCGCCGGTGCCGGTGCCGTGCGGGCAGCCGGTCTGCGCCATAAAGCCCTCGATCACGCGATGGAACACGATGCCGTCGTAAAATCCCTCGCGCACCAGTTCCTTGATCCGGGCGACGTGGCCCGGCGCCAGGTCGGGGCGCATCTCGATGGTGACGGGACCCTGGGTGGTTTCAAGGATCAAAGTATTCTCTGTAACTGCCATGCTCTCTTCTCTTCGGGTTTGGGTGGACGTTTGCGCGTTCTGAAAGGGACCGCGAAAGGCCGGCCGGCAACGGCACCGCCCAGTCCCTCGGTAAATGGCAACGGCGTACAGCGTTGCAATGTCTCCATCACGGCCATCCGGTACTTGAGCCGGTCGTTGTCGCTGGCGTGTTCCGATTCATAGGTGATCCGGGGATGGCCGAGGATCGCGCCCTCGCGGTTGAAACTGACAACCACGGTGATGTCGATCGGATTGGCTTCCGACAGCGGCGGCGGCTTCCAGCAGGAAAACAACCTCGCAAAGACGTCCTTGATGGTGTCGAGCTGTTGCGGTTCAGCCGAGGCCTGCGCGGTCAATGCAAGCCACAACAATGGCGCGGCAAACCAGGGGAGCGGCCTGCTGCGCGGCGTCGCCATGGCTCACTTGATATCGGATGCGACTTGCACCTTCACCATCTTGTCGGGGTCGGTGACCTGGCCGCCCGACGATCCCGGCGGCGCCTTTTTCAGTTTGTCGACCACGTCCATCCCCGACACCACCTCGCCGATCACTGTGTATTGCCCGTTCAGGCTCGAGCCTTCCGCAAACATGATGAAGAACTGCGAATTCGCGCTGTCGACACTGTCGCCGCGCCGCGCCATGCCGACGATGCCGCGAGTGAACGGCACCTTGGAGAATTCCTGCTTCAGGTTCGGATATTTCGAACCGCCGGTGCCGTTGAAATTCTGGCCGTCGCCGGTCTGTGCCATGAAGCCATCCATCACCCGGTGGAACGGCACGTTGTTGTAATAGCCCTCGCGCGCCAGCTGCTTGATGCGCTCGGCGTGCTGGGGCGCGACATCGGTCCGCAGCTTGATCACGATGCGGCCCTTGGTGGTGTCGATCACGATCGCGTTCGCCTTGTCCAGATTGGCCGGCAGCGGCTGGGCGATCGCGGGAGCCGCGCAAACAAGGGCTGCGACAAGAGCGAGAATGCGGATCATGGAAACTCCGGGATCACGAGTAAGGCTTAGGGAGCGCGGCATGCGCGCTAGCCGGCGAATTTGGCCTTGAGTTTGGCTGCGACCAAGGGCGGCACGAACGTGGAGAAGTCACCGCCCATGCCAGCGATTTGGCGCACCAGTGTGGCGGTGATCGGGCGGACCGCAGCCGACGCCGGAACGAACACCGTGTGCACCTCGGGCGCCATGGCCTGGTTCATGCCGGCGAGCTGCATCTCGTAGTCGAGGTCGGTGCCGTCGCGCAGACCCCTGATCATGATGGTGGCACCGGCATCCCGGGCCGCCGTGACCGTCAGGTTGTCGTAGGTGGTGGCCTCGAAGGCGCAACCGGCCTTCTTGGCCACGGGCGCACATACCGCCTTGAGCATCTCCAGGCGTTCCTCCGTCGAAAACAGCGACTTTTTGCCGGGATGGACGGCAACCGCGACGATCAGGCGGTCGCACAAGGTGACGGCGTGCTGGACCACGTCCAGATGGCCGCAGGTAACGGGGTCAAAAGAGCCGGGATAAAGCGCGATACGAGGCATAGGACCGTCCTAACCCGCCCCGGGCGGCCGGGCAAGCCAGCCTGGAGCTTCGAAAACGCAGGAGTTCCCCGCCAGGCCGTCTTTTTATTTGAGATCGGCGCATGAACCAGTTTCGGGCTCGAAGCGTCTCCCATGCGAGCCGGCAATGTTTCATCCCACGGGAGGACGAAACAAAACCTGGCCCGGACGAAACCATTTTCGGAGCCGGCGAAGACGGCCGGAAACTTACGCTGGGTACACAACCATCCAACGAAACGACGGGCCGAAACGGCCCATGGCAGGGGACCGTCATGATCAAGGCAATTTCTGCGATCGCTGTTGCTGCGCTGATTGCTACCGCGCTGACCATTTTGCCCGGCTTTGCCCCCCAGGTGGAAGCCAGCGTACCGCAGGCCCTCGCCAAGGGTGACCGGCTGGATATCCGCCTGGTTGGCAGAGATTGCTCGCAACAGGCTTGGCCGAATTTCGAGACGTCCTGCCTTCGCGTTGCCGGCACCAAGTCCACAGCCAAGTCGATGATCCGCGAAGTGCGTCTGGTTACCGCCGACCGCACCCCATAACCGCGCAAATGCTTGGGCAGGGCTTTTCCGACCACGCAACCCCATGGTAATTTGCGGCGTCCCGTCGCAGACTGGCAATTGATCGCGCCCTTCGGCTGATCCGGCGGGCGCGTTGCCAATGGGGGCGCGCCAGTGACCAGTACGCCAGTTGCTACCTCCGGCCATCTCACCCCCCTCCCCACCGCAGCCACGATCGGTGCCCTCGGCGTCGTCTATGGCGACATCGGCACCAGCCCCCTCTATGCACTGAAGGAAGCGGCCAAGGCCGCGATGCATGGCGGGGCGCTGACACATGCGGCGATCCTCGGCGTGGTGTCGCTGATCCTGTGGGCGCTGATCCTGATCATCTCGATCAAATATGCGCTTTTGATCCTGCGCGCGGACAACCGTGGCGAAGGCGGCATCGTGGCGCTGCTGGCATTGCTCTCCGCGCGCAATGCCAGGCCTGGGACATGGCGCGCGCAGCTTCTGGTGGTTGGCCTCGTCGGCGCCGCCCTGCTCTATGGCGACGGCGCCATCACGCCAGCGATCTCCGTGCTCAGCGCCATCGAAGGGTTGAAGGTGGACGCGCCGTCGCTGGCGCCGGCCGTGGTGCCTGTCACCGTCGTGATCCTGATCGGCCTATTTGCCATGCAGAGCAAAGGCACCGGCTTCATCGGCAGGATATTCGGACCCGTGATGCTCGGCTGGTTTGCGGTGTTGGCCGCGCTCGGCATCCACGGCATCGTCAAGGCGCCAGCCGTGCTCGCCGCGCTCAGCCCGCTCTACGCCTTCAACTTCCTGATCCACCAGGATTTCCATGTCAGCTTCGCCATTCTCGGCGCGGCATTCCTCGCCGTGACCGGGGGCGAGGCGATGTATGCCGACATGGGGCACTTCGGACGGATGCCGATCCGGCTTGCCTGGTTTGCCGTGGCGTTGCCCGCTTTGGTGCTGAATTATTTCGGACAGGCGGCGCTGTTGATCACCGATCCGACCGCGATCGAAAATCCGTTCTATCAACTTGCCCCCGACTGGGTTCACTACCCGCTGGTCGCGTTCGCAGCCCTTGCCACCGTGATCGCGTCGCAGGCGATCATCTCGGGCGTGTTCTCGCTGACCCAGCAATCGATCCAGCTCGGTTTCCTGCCACGGATGCACATCGAGCACACAACGAGCGACGCGATCGGCCAGATCTATGTGCCGCTGGTGAACTGGCTCTTGGCGGCAGCGACGTTAGGGGCGGTGTTGAGCTTTGGCACCTCGGATGCGCTCGCGGGCGCCTATGGCATCGCGGTATCGCTGTTGATGGCGATCACGACGCTGCTCGCGGCATTGGTCGCGATCCAGTGGGGCTACTCGCCGGTCATCGTGATCGCGGTGAACGGCTTCTTCTTCGCGATCGACTGCATCTTCTTCGCCGCGAATTCCGTCAAACTGTTCGAAGGCGGTTGGTTTCCGCTGCTGCTCGCCTTCATCGTCGCGTTCGTGATGCTGACCTGGCGCGGCGGCGTCAAGCTGGTCGAGGCTGCGCGCGGCAAGCTGCGCCAGCCGGAAGAAGATCTGGTCGAGACCGCGGTCAACCGTTGCCGCGCCAGGCTCTCGGGCACCGCCGTGTTCCTGGCTTCCTCGCCCAACGGCGTGCCGCTGGCGTTGACGCAATTTGTCAAGCACAACCACGTGCTGCACCAGCGCGTGGTGCTGGTCACGGTCTTGATCGAGGAATCCCCGCGCATTCCGGACGAAGACCGCGCCGAGGTCATCGAGGTGATTCCGGGCATCACCCGCGTCATCCTGCATTACGGCTTCATGCAGTATCCGACGATCTATGACGGGCTGACCCTCGCCTGCAAGCAGGGCAAGCTGCCCGGCATCGATCTCACCGACATCACCTATTACATCGGCCGCGAGACTATCATCCCCCGCGAGGATGTTCCGGGCATGTGGGTCTGGCGGGAATCGCTGTTCGCGTTCCTGCAGCGCAACGCCGAGCGCTCCGCCGCATTCTTCGGCGTGCCGACCAGGCAGGTGGTGGAGTTCGGGACGGAGATCGAGATTTGAGGGGCGCTAGTTCATCGGCAGCTGTTGGCGGACTTCCGCTTTGGAGCGAACCGCGGACTCAAGCCGGACATCGCGCGAAGTCTGAACAGTGCCGATAGTGTTGCAAAAGTCGAAAATCGAGCTGCTTCGAAAATCTCGCAAAAGCTGATTTTTAGCTGGCTCCGCCACCGCAATACTCCGTAGCACCCATACGAAGCTCCGTGGTCGTTTTTGTGTGGAACGATGTGGTCCCTCATATCGCCGCGTGCGAAACGCATCAGCGGTCCTGAAAAATTTTTGTCGTCACCCCAAAAAGACTTTTGCAACACTATCTGCCAATAACGGAAGTGGTCGACTCACTCAATCACCTCGTCGGCTCGGGCAAGCAGCGTAGGCGGAATCGTCAGACCACAATCTCTTGCAGCCTTCTGATTGAGAAGAAATTCGAACTTCGTCGGGGCCTGAACCGGGAGGTCGCCGGGCTTTCCACCGGCAAGGATACGCGCCACGTAGGATGCCGCTTGGCGAAACTGATCCTCTTGATCCAGCCCGTACGACATCAGTCCCCCGCTTTGCACGAATATCTTCAAAGGATAGATCGCGGGAAGACCATATCGAGAGGCAAGCTCCACAATCTGGCCGTGGTGGACCGCAGCGAACGCGTCAAATGCGACGACGATTCCTCCGTTTCCTTTCGGTCCGAAGGACTGGAACGCACGTTCGATGTCGGCGGCGCTGTCCGCCGCGCCGTCGATCACTTCCAGGCCGAGTCCGGCGGCATCGCCGGAAAAGCGCGTCAACAAGCCGCGGGTGTCCACACCAATTCTCTGGCTCCGGACATAGAGTACTCGCTTCAGCGTGGGAGATAGCTCTCGTAACAAGGCCAGACGTTTTCCAACGAGCTCACGCTCATAGCTGGTAAATCCCGTCAAATTGCCCTGCGGCCGCGCAAAGCTGCCGACAATAGCCTCGGCGACTGCCTCGCTCAGCAGCACGAACACGATTGGAATCGTAGTTGTGGATTTCTGCACTGCGGGCACATTTGCGCCCTTAACCAGCATGACATCAGGACCCATGGCGACCAGTTCGCGCGCGTTGGCTGCCATGCGATCAGCATCCCCGTCGCCCCAGCGCGAGATGATTTCAACGTTGCGTCCCGCCGACCAGCCAGCCTTATCAAGCGTATCGACAAAGGTGGAGACGAATTGCTTCTCCTGCGGCTCGCTACTCGATGTGCTCATCAGCACGCCGACACGAGGGATTCGTCGTTGCGCACGGGCATCGCCAGGCCAGGTCATGGCCACGCTACCTAGCAAAGTGATGAATTCGCGCCGTCTCATTACTACCCGAGGCACTGTGTCACTATGCCCAACCTAGCACGCTGCAAGTCCTGACGCGTCCCATTGAACGATCTTGCGATATCCGTTTCGGGTCAATCACGTCGATTTGGAGATATCCGAGCCAAGTCCGCTTTCTCACCGTTAGCGACTGAACTGCGGACATCGCGGCATGTCTCAAACGTGCCCAGTTGCAGACCTCACGCAAACGATCGATCGCTGCGGCGCCCTTCAATCTCTCACGATGGGCCGGTACCCGATCAAATTGCACGCTGCGTTCAGTCCGGTCGCGTCATGAAACCATCGAAGAATGCCGCTAGCGCCCCGTAGCCATCGAGCGGAAGAAGGTGCGCTACGTATTGGTCTGGCCGCACAACCACCATGCACCCACTTTCGCGATCGATGCCACGCATCGTGAAAATGTCATTGCCGCTTCCTGGGTCTGCGCAGAACATTTTTTCATAGTCGCGAAGTCCGTAACGTCCCTTCTGTGGCAGCAGGAAGGACGGCATGGCCTCGACGGCGAGCGCGTGATGATCTTGCTGGAAAACCGCACGGACATCGATCACCGCGTCGATATCCTCGCCATCAGGAGTGTATTTCCTCACCGGGGAGTCTTGCGCCTCGGCAAGAAAGTCGCACAGGGCGCGGATGCCGGAGTTGGGCATCGCGGGATCCTCCGCGCCGGCAAAGGCGAAGATGCGCCAGCGGCCATCCGCCTGGACCACGTGACCGAGGTGAACCGGCCTGGCGTCCGCGAGGCGAGTGACCGGCGCGGAATGAAAGCGCATGCCAATCTCAAGCCCCTTGGCCAGATGCTGGTGGGTTGCCTCGCCGGTAAGGATCGAGGGGCTGTAATGGGCCGCGGTTCCCGCCGTGTAGCGTCCGTGCCTGACGAAATAGCTCTGCGTCTCAGCTGGATCGAACCCTTTGCTCGATGCAAGCAAGGTGGCCCATTCGCGGTCGAAGTCGATCAGTTCCTTGGCGATGGCGCGGCGTTCCGCCGAATAGGTATGCAGGAGGCTGGGTGCGCTACCCTTCCGCAAGACGGACGCCAGCTTCCATCCGAGATTGAAGCCATCCTGCATCGATACGTTCATGCCCTGGCCCGCTTTCGGGCTGTGGGTGTGGCAGGCGTCTCCGGCGATGAACACGCGCGGCAAGCGTTTCGCGACGTCCTCTTCCGGCACGTCATCGAACTTGTCGCAAAGGCGCTGGCCGATCTCATAGACCGACCACCACGCAACTTCTTTCACGTCGAACGAATAGGGCTTGAAAATGCGCTGCGCCGCCGCGATCAGATCGTCGGCCGTGATGTTGCGATTGGAAACCCTTTCGCCGGCATCGAGCTTGTCCAGTTCGATATAGAGCCTGAAAAGATAGCCACCCTCCCGCGGAATGATGATGCTGCTGCCGTCGGTGGCGGATTGTATCAATGACTTGAAACGGATATCCGGAAAGTCGGTGATGGCCAAAACGTCCATGACGCCCCAGGCGTGATTGGCAGAGTCCCCATGCAGCGTGCGCCCGATGCTCTTGCGCACCGTGCTGCGCGCCCCGTCGCAGCCCACCAAATAGCGCGCCTTGATCGTCTCGATCTGTCCCTCGTGCGCAGGATCGAGGCGCTCGAGCCTGGCGGTCACTTGATAGGGATCAGCTTTGTCGCCGGAGGTGGCCGCAGGATCGATCTGAAGGTCGAGTAGGCGCCGCGAATAATACGGCTCAAGCTGCGACGGCGATTTGCGCATGACGTCGAGGTAGAAATCGTGCACCCGCGCCTGGTTCAGGACGACGTGCGGAAACTCCGACAGCCCGTCTTCGGTGTCCTGCACCCATCCGCTGCGGACGATGTTGTCGGGCTGCATGCGGTCGGGCTTCCAGAAGGTCGTCTCATTGATCCAACAGGCTTCCTTCAGCACACGCTCGCTGAAGCCAAAGGCTTCGAACATCTCCATGGTGCGGCAGGCGATGCCGTCAGCCTGGCCGCGGAGCAGAGGGCCCGGCTTCTGTTCAACGATGCAGGTCTTGATGTCGGGAAAGGCCGACAATTGGGCGGCAAGCGTCAATCCGGCCGGACCGCAGCCGACGATGAGGACGTCGACCTCCGCCGGAACGGTGCCGGAAGATCCTGACGCCACAGGCCGTTGCGCCGGTTTTTTAATCTCGGGGTCGCCGGGTTCGAATCCGTTCAGATGAAATTGCATGAAACGTTCCCTGTGCATCACGCGCCTCCCGGGCCGGGTACTCCCGGTCCGGGCGCCAAAAAAGCCCTTTACCAATTTGCTCAGTATGCTTATTATCAGTATACGTGTCAAGCTGGCAACGATTTGGAGGATTTGGTGACCGATAACAAAGACAAGCCGGGGCACCTGGCGCGCCGGTTCCAGCAGATCGCCGTGGCGGTCTTCCATGCCGCGGTCGAGGAGGCCGGATATGACCTCACGCCCGTGCAGTACGCGGCGCTCAACGCCATTGCGACGCAGCCGGGAATCGATCAAGCGACGCTTGCCGGATTGATTGCCTATGACCGGACGACCATCACCGGCGTTGTGGATCGGCTGGTGCAGAAAGGCTTGCTGGTGCGCCAGCCCAGTCGCAGGGACCGGCGCGCCCACGAATTGCAGATCACCGATGAGGGCCGTCGGACCCTTGACGGGATCGAGCCGGCGGTCGAGGCGGCACAGCGGATCATGTTGGGTGGCCTGACCACAGACGAGGCTGCGACTCTCATGCGCCTTTTGCGCAAGGCCATCGCTGCGGGCAACGAACTAAGCCGCGCGCCGTTGCGGAGCGCTTCAGCGGATGCCGCAAAGGAGAAATAGACACTACCCGCCGTTGCCGTTCTCGCCATTCTCCCCGTCGTCGCCGATATGCTCGACCGAGACCACATGCTCGTCCTCGGCGGTGTCGAACACGATGACGCCCTGGGTGGAGCGGCCGGCGATCCGGATGCCCTCGACCGGACAACGGATCAATTGTCCCTTGTCGGTCACGAGCATGATCTGGTCGGAATCCTCGACCGGGAACGAGGCCACCAGCTTGCCGTTGCGGTTGTTGACCGACATCGCGACTATGCCTTTGCCGCCGCGCCCCGTGGTGCGGTACTCGTAGGACGAGGTGCGCTTGCCGTAGCCGTTGACGGACACCGTCAGCACCACCTGCTCCTGCGCCGACATCTCGACATAACGCTCCGGGCTGAGCTGGATCGCGCCTGACGTCTCCTCGCCCTCGGTATCCGCGGGCTCTTCGGCAGAAGTCTCGCCGACCACCGCACGGCGCATCTTCAGGTAGGCCAACCGCTCGTCCGAGGTGGTCTCGACATGGCGCAGGATCGCCAGCGAAATCAGCGTATCGTTTGCGGCGAGCGCGATGCCGCGCACGCCCATCGAGGTGCGGCCGGTGAATACCCGCACGTCGGTGACAGGGAAGCGGATGCACTGGCCGCCGGCCGCCGTCAGCAGCACGTCGTCCCGCTCGGTGCAGATCTGCACGTCGACGATCGACTCGCCCTCCTCGAGCTTCATGGCGATGATGCCGGAGCGGCGGACATCGACGAAGTCGGACAGCTTGTTGCGGCGCACGGTGCCGCCTGTGGTGGCGAACATCACGTCGAGATTGCCCCAGGAGGATTCATCCTCCGGCAGCGGCATGATGGTGGTGATGCGCTCGCCCTGCTCCAGCGGCAGGATATTGATCAGCGCCTTGCCGCGCGCATTCGGCGCCGCCACCGGCAGCCGCCAGACCTTTTCCTTGTAGACCTGGCCGCGCGAGGAGAAGAACAGCACCGGCGTATGGGTTGAGGCCACGAACAGCCTGGAGACGAAATCCTCGTCGCGGGTCTGCATGCCTGCGCGGCCCTTGCCGCCGCGGCGCTGCGCCCGGTAGGTCGAGAGCGGCACGCGCTTGACGTAGCCGGCATGCGAGACCGTGACCACCATGTCCTCGCGCTGGATCAGGTCCTCGTCCTCGACCTCGCCTTCCTGCTCGATGATCTCGGTCTTGCGCGGGGTTGCGAACTCGTTCTTCACCTCGGCAAGTTCAGTCTTGATGATCGCCTGCACGCGTGCGCGCGACCGCAGGATGTCGAGATAATCGCCGATCTCCGCCGCCAGCTTGTCGAGTTCCTCGGAAATCTCCTCACGGCCGAGCGCGGTCAGGCGCTGCAGGCGCAGATCGAGAATGGCCCTCGCCTGCTCCAGCGACAGCCGCGCGGTGCCGTCGGGGGCCATCCGGTGCCGGGGGTCGTCGATCAGGGTAATCATCGCCTCGACGTCTCGCGCCGACCAGTCCCGCGACATCAGGGTTTCGCGCGCGGTGTTCGGATCGGGCGAGGTGCGGATGACGCGAATGATCTCGTCGATATTGGCGACGGCAATGGCAAGGCCGACCAGGATATGGGCGCGGTCGCGGGCCTTGTTGAGCTGGAACTTGGTGCGGCGCGTGATCACCTGCTCGCGGAACGCAATGAACAGCGTCAGCAGGTCCTTCAGGTTCATGGTCTGCGGCCGGCCGGAATCCAGCGCCAGCATGTTGGCGGGGAAATTCGACTGCAGCGGCGTGAAGCGATAGAGCTGGTTCAGAACGACATCACCCATCGCATCGCGCTTCAGTTCGATCACAACCCGAAGGCCCTCGCGGGAAGATTCGTCGCGGATTTCCGAGATGCCCTCGATCTTCTTCTCGCGCATCAGTTCGGAGATCCGGTCCACCATGGAGGCCTTGTTCACCTGGTAGGGAATTTCGGTGATCAGGATCGTTTCGCGGTCCTTGCGGCGGGTGTCGATCGTGACCTTGCCGCGCATCACGATCGAGCCGCGGCCGAGGTGGTAGGCCGCGCGGATACCCTGGCGTCCGAGGATGATGCCACCGGTCGGAAAATCGGGTCCCGGGATGATGTTGATAAGCTCGTCGATGCCGAGCGCGGGATTGTCGATCAACGCCAGGCAGGCGTCGATGACTTCGCCGAGATTGTGCGGGGGAATGTTGGTCGCCATGCCGACGGCAATGCCGCCGGCGCCGTTGACGAGAAGGTTCGGGAACTTGGCCGGCAGAACCGACGGCTCTTTCTCGGAATTGTCATAGTTGGACTGGAAATCGACCGTGTCCTTGTCGATATCGCCGAGAACGGCGAGTGCCGATCGGGTGAGACGCGCTTCGGTGTATCGATAGGCCGCCGGAGGATCGCCATCGACGGACCCGAAATTCCCCTGCCCGTCGATCAGCGGCACGCGCATGGAGAAATCCTGCGCCATCCGGACCATCGCGTCGTAAATCGACTGGTCGCCGTGCGGATGATATTTACCGATCACGTCACCGACGACGCGCGCGGACTTCACGTATTTCTTGTCCGGCGTGTGGCCCTGCTCATACATCGAGTAGAGAATTCGGCGATGCACGGGCTTGAGCCCGTCACGTGCGTCCGGTAGCGCCCGCGCAACGATGACGCTCATGGCGTAATCGAGGTAGGAGCGCTTCATCTCGTCGAGAATGGAAACGGGACGAATATCGGAAGGCGCCGGCGGCTCGCCGGGCTTGTTATCATCGCTGTCAGACAAAGGGGGAATCCGGTCAGTTCTTAACTGGGAATCATATAGCGTATCGGGTGGGTTTTAACCACCCTCAACCGCGCCCGGTGCGCAGTTTTTCCCTTCGTTTTTTCATGGACTTACAGGTCGAGCGGCATATCGCCGGAGCCGTGATTTCGAGGGCCGAAAAACGAGCCGCCAAACGCCAGCTTTCGCGCCCCGCCTAGGGGCCGAAAACCACTGCGTGCATGATCCGTCCGGGCACGAACGTGAACAGCCCCGCGACGACGAGCGCGCCGGCGAAAATGAAGCTCATGATGCGGCGATGATCGGCGACGCGATGCCTGTGCGCCCGCCACACCCCGATCGGCAGCACGATCAACGTAAAGATCGACAGCAGATGGATCGGACTGAACGGCCCGAGCAGCCTGATCTGATGGATCCAGAACGAACTGATCGCAACCGTCACGATCAGCAACACCCAAATCCAGCCGATGGTCCGGTGCGGCAGCGTCCCTTTCGGCGCCGCGAACTGGACGAGGCCGAGCGCAAATGCGGTCATGGCCGCGAAGGCATGCAGCGGAATTGGGGGAGCGGCATTGAAAAGCGGCGCAAGGCTCACGGCAGGCGCTCCCGCAAGGTTCGATCCCTGGACGAAACCGTTAGATTAATCGGCCCATGTAAATATCATTCACATCGTGTAAATATCATTAACATCAAGCCAAGTCAAAGCGCGGAACAGCACTCTCGCTAAAGTTGGATTTCTGTTGAATATCAATAAGTTGGAGCAGACTGTTAAGAAGAAATACGCCCGCACCAGCCGCCGGTTTTCGGGCCGCTCGCAAGCTTCCGTCGGGCCCCGGCCCGATCAGAACGGGATATCGTCGTCCATGTCGCTGTTGCGGGCGCCGGCGGCGACAGCGCGGCGTGGCGCCGAACTGACCGATCCGCCAGAGCCGAAATCGCCGCCCGAATCATCGGAGCCAAAGCTGCCGCCACCGCCTGAGCGGCCGTCGAGCATCGTCAGCGTCGAGTTGAAACCCTGCAGTACCACTTCGGTCGAGTATTTCTCGACGCCGCTCTGGTCGGTCCATTTGCGGGTCTGCAGTGCGCCCTCGATGTACACCTTGGCACCCTTCTTCAGATATTGCTCGGCGACCTTGCAGAGCCCCTCGTTGAAGATCACGACGCGATGCCACTCGGTCTTTTCCTTGCGCTCGCCGGTCGCCTTGTCGCGCCAGGTTTCCGAGGTGGCGATGCTCAGATTGGCGATCGGCCGCCCGTCCTGTGTCCGCCGGATTTCCGGATCCTTGCCGAGGTTTCCAACCAGGATCACCTTGTTCACGCTTCCCGCCATCGCCGCTCTCCACTCAAAATTCGCAAAACCACCCGCCGGTTTCAGCGGCCAGCATGCCACTGCATCAATCCCGGGATATTTGAGACGACCCTATACGCCCGATGGCCGCCTCTACTTACTCATCCCTCTGCTATCCCGCGGTTATCCACATATAGCATCGCCGGCAGGAATGTTCCAGTTTTGTTCCGCGCAACCTCGCGTAAATGTCAGCGCCGGGAGTTCAACGCTCGGGAGCCGGAATTGTACCCGACCCGAACTGGCCGCCGGTCCGATTAGCCAAATCATTAACTCGTTGTAACCTCCACTTCGCCCGCCAGTGTTGCATTTCGGCGACGGCATTTCCGGGCGAATAACCGTAGATTTACCGTCGAAGGGCGCGGCGCTCGCGTCTTGGACGAAACGCTTCGGGACCAACGAGAAGCGAACAAGGGCTGGAGAATGGGGAAGATGAAGAAGTTTCTGCTTGGCACAGTTGCGCTGGTTGCGTTCGCGGCTCCTGCAGTCGCCGCCGATCTCGCAGCGCGTCCCTACACCAAGGCGCCTGAGATGATCGCGGCCGTCTATGACTGGAGCGGTTTCTACATCGGCGTCAACGGCGGCTGGGGATCGAGCCGCAAGTGCTGGGATGCGGTCGACGCAGCCCGTGTCTTCATCGCCGCCGAAGGTTGCCATGACGCGACCGGCGGCACCGCCGGCGGTCAGGTCGGCGTTCGCTGGCAGTCCAGCGCCTGGGTGTTCGGCCTTGAGGCGCAGGGCAACTGGGCGGACTTCAAGGGCAGCAATGTCAGCCTTGCCTTCCCGGGTTTCCAGAACGAGACGCGCATCGATGCGTTCGGCCTGTTCACCGGCCAGGTCGGTTACGCCGTGAACAACGCGCTGTTCTACGTCAAGGGCGGCGCGGCTGTCGTGGCGGATCGCTTCCGCGTGCGTGCCTTCCCAGGCTCCTTGGAAGTCGCCGATACCGGTGATGACGCCCGCTGGGGCGGCGCGGTCGGCGCCGGCCTCGAATACGGCTTCGTCCCGAACTGGTCGGCCGCGATCGAATACGATCACCTGTTCTTGCAGGATCGTACCATCCCCTTCTTCAACAACGGCGTGGTCGGTGTGCCCGGCACGGTGTTCGGCAATGATCGCATCCGTCAGAACGTCGATCTCGTTACCGTTCGCGTCAACTATCGCTGGGGTGGCCCGGTCATCGCGAAGTACTGAGCTTCGCTGAAATCCAAAACGGAATACTGAAAAGGCCGGCCTCACCGGCCTTTTTGTTGTGAGGTGGAAATTTTGTTTTTGTCGCCACGTTGCCAACTGCTGCCATCGCAACCGCTTGCAAAACAAACCGTTGATGGTGTGTGTTGAGCACTGGAAATTCTTTCCCGTTCTTCCTATGTTCCACGCATCACCCATCGGCGCTGTTTCCCGGCATCCCCGGCGATGCGCGCCCAAACGCGGCGCGACGTAAGCGCCTGGAAATGCCGATATGGATGAAGTGCTCAGGGCGAAGCGCCAACAGAACGCCGGCTCGGGAACGCGCGCGATCACGATCCGCGGCGCGCGCGAGCACAATCTGAAAAACATCGATGTCGAGATTCCCCGCGACAAGCTGGCCGTGTTCACCGGGCTGTCCGGCTCCGGCAAATCCTCGCTCGCCTTCGACACCATCTATGCCGAGGGCCAGCGCCGCTACGTCGAGTCGCTCTCGGCCTATGCGCGCCAGTTTCTGGAGATGATGCAGAAGCCGGACGTCGACCAGATCGACGGTCTGTCGCCGGCGATCTCGATCGAGCAGAAGACCACCTCGAAAAATCCGCGCTCGACGGTCGGCACCGTCACCGAGATCTACGACTACATGCGCCTGCTATGGGCGCGGGTCGGCGTGCCCTACTCGCCCGCCACGGGTCTTCCGATCGAAAGCCAGATCGTCTCGCAGATGGTCGACCGCGTGTTGGCATTGCCCGAGGGCACGCGGCTCTATCTGCTGGCGCCGGTCGTGCGCGGCCGCAAGGGCGAGTACAAGAAAGAGCTCGCCGAATATCTCAAGAAGGGTTTTCAGCGCGTCAAGATCGACAGCACCTTCTATGAACTCGCCGACGCGCCCGTGCTCGACAAGAAATTCCCGCACGACATCGACGTCGTCGTCGACCGCATCGTGGTGCGGCCGGACATCGGCCAGCGCCTGGCCGAAAGTTTCGAGACCGCGCTGAAACTCGCCGAGGGGCTCGCGGTGATCGAATATGCCGATGCGCCGGCAGGCGCCGGCGACGACAAGAAATCCGACAAGAAGACCGCAAAGATCCACGACAAAAGCGGCCCGGAACGGATTCTGTTTTCGGAAAAATTTGCCTGCCCGGTGTCCGGCTTCACCATTCCGGAGATCGAGCCGCGGCTGTTCTCGTTCAACAACCCCTATGGCGCCTGCCCGGCCTGCGGCGGCCTCGGCGTCGAGCAGCATATCGACGAGGACCTCGTCATTCCCGACAAGGAGATGACCTTGCGCAAGGGCGCGATCGCGCCCTGGGCCAAATCGTCCTCGCCCTACTACATCCAGACGCTGACGGCGCTCGCCAAATTCTACAAGTTCACGCTCGACACCAAATGGAAGGACCTGCCGAAGAAGACGCAAGCCGCCATTCTTCATGGCTCCGGCGAGGACGAGATCAAGTTCTCCTATGAGGACGGGGTGCGTTCCTACGACACCAAAAAACCGTTCGAGGGCGTCATCACCAATCTCAACCGCCGATTTCGGGAGACCGAGAGCGAATGGGCGCGCGAGGAGCTCGCAAAATATTTCTCCGACATTCCCTGCGCCGGCTGCAACGGCCACCGGCTGAAGCCGGAGGCGCTGTGCGTCAAGATCGGCGGCAAGCATATCGGCGAGATCTCCGAATTGTCGGTGCGCCGCGCCGGCGAATGGTTCGAGAGCGTACCTGCTACCCTCAACGCCCAGCAGAACGAGATCGCCGCGCGCGTGCTGAAGGAGATCCGCGAGCGGCTGACTTTCCTGCTCGACGTCGGCCTGAATTACCTCACTCTGGCGCGCGCTTCCGGCACATTGAGCGGCGGCGAAAGCCAGCGCATCCGCCTCGCTTCGCAGATCGGCTCGGGGCTGACCGGCGTGCTCTATGTGCTGGACGAGCCGTCCATTGGCCTGCACCAGCGCGACAACGCGCGGCTCCTGGAGACGCTGAAGCGGCTGCGCGACCTCGGCAATACCGTGATCGTGGTCGAGCACGACGAGGACGCCATTCGCCTCGCTGATTTCGTGCTCGATATCGGTCCCGGCGCCGGCATGCACGGCGGCCACATCGTGGCGCAGGGCACGCCGGCCGATATCATGAACAACCCGAACTCGCTGACCGGCAAATATCTCACCGGCGAATTATCGGTGGCGATCCCCGAGCGCAAGCCGCCGAACCATCGCCGCACCATCAAGGTGGTCAACGCCCGCGGCAACAATCTGAAAAACGTCTCGGCGGAAATTCCGCTCGGGCTGTTCACCTGCGTCACCGGCGTATCCGGCGGCGGCAAGTCGACGCTGCTGATCGATACGCTCTACCGCGCCGTTGCGCGCAAGCTCAACAACGCGAGCGAAGGCGCGGCGCCGCACGACCGGATCGAAGGGCTGGAGCATATCGACAAGATCATCGACATCGACCAGTCGCCGATCGGCCGCACCCCGCGTTCCAATCCCGCGACCTATACCGGCGCGTTCACGCCGATCCGGGAATGGTTTGCCGGCCTGCCCGAAGCCAAGGCGCGCGGCTACGAGCCCGGGCGATTCTCCTTCAACGTCAAGGGCGGCCGCTGCGAGGCCTGCCAGGGCGACGGCGTCATCAAGATCGAGATGCACTTCCTGCCCGACGTCTACGTCACCTGCGACGCCTGCAAGGGCAAGCGCTACAACCGCGAGACGCTCGAAGTCCTGTTCAAGGGCAAGAGCATCGCCGACGTGCTCGACATGACGGTCGAGGAAGCCGCCGAATTCTTCAAGGCGGTGCCGCGCGTCCGCGAAACTTTTAAAACCCTGCACCGCGTCGGCCTCGACTACATCCACGTCGGCCAGCAAGCGACGACCCTCTCCGGCGGCGAAGCCCAGCGCGTCAAGCTCGCGAAAGAACTGTCAAAGCGCGCGACAGGGCGCACGCTCTACATCCTGGACGAGCCGACCACGGGACTGCATTTCCACGACGTCAAGAAGCTGCTGGAAGTGCTGCACGAGCTGGTGTCGCAGGGAAATACGGTGGTCGTGATCGAGCACAACCTCGAAGTCATCAAGACCGCCGACTGGGTGATCGACCTCGGCCCCGAAGGCGGCGACGGCGGCGGCGAAATCGTCGCCTGGGGCCCGCCGGAGGACATCGTCAAGGCGCCAAGGAGCTATACCGGCAAGTTTTTGGAGCCGGTGCTGAAGCGAGCGGCGGGAAAGCCAAGGAAGAGTACGGGAGCGAGCGAGGCGGCGGAGTGAGCTATTGGAGATCACGTTTTTGGTTTTCTCGAAAAGCTCGCATTTGCCGTATGAGCTTTCTTTTTTCAAACTTTTTGTTTAGTGAGCCCACAAATTTTTTAACGCGTCGATCTTCTTTTATCGCAGCCCTACCATCGAATCCGAGAACTTTCGCAAGCTCATGCAACGTTTGAGGCTTCCGTTGATACTCACTAGTTAAGCCGAACCCGTTTTCGTCAACGACGAATAGGCTATCGATTTTTGTTATGCGACTGCGTACTATTCGAACTTGTACCGGGTCAGCTAGTTGACGCAATAAATCCTTCGGTGTTGGCTGCTCATCAGCCCAAAATGAATATAGGGCAGTGCGATGAAGCAATCGATCCTTTTCAAATAAGTCATACGGCACTTTAGAACGAATATATCTATCCTTGAAAAAGCGGCTTACGCTGGACCAATCAGCAATGAATACGCCATCAACCGATCCCGATTCCGAATAGGGCAACTCGTAGAGAACACAAGGCACGATTATCTTGTTATTCGGATCAATCCCGCTCGGGCTTCTATCGACATGTCTGGATATTGAAGCAATCCCCGGATTTGCCTTTTTATCTGCTGTACGAAGCCATCTCTTTCTTTTCGGAAATAGTAGGACCGTATCGGGTGATTGTTAGAGAGGCCCTTATTTTTGCACTCAAAGACAAATAGATAATTGAACTGGTCCCGGTTGTCTGAACAAGAATTCCGCGTCGATAAGTGGAGCCTCTGCCGGGGTTAGGCTGCCGCGCGGAGCGGAGGAAGATCGAAGTAGGCTTGATCCGGGGTGCGGTCGTCAAGGCTCGAATGTGGACGACGGCGATTGTAGAAGTCGAGATATCGGCCGATCGAGTTACGGGCCTCGCTAACGCTTTCATAGGCTCGCAGATAGACCTCCTCGTATTTGACGCTGCGCCACAGTCGCTCAACGAACACGTTGTCCCGCCAGGCCCCTTTGCCATCCATGCTGATGGCGATGCCGTGGCTGGCAAGCAGACTGGTGAACGCCGCGCCCGTGAACTGCGAACCTTGGTCGGTGTTGAAGATTTCCGGCCTGCCATGACGAGCGAGGGCATCCTCCAACGTCTCGACGCAGAAGGCCGCCTCCATCGTGATCGACAGCCGCCACGACAGAACGCGACGTGTCGCCCAGTCCAGCACCACGGCGAGATAAACGTAAGCCGTGCGCCATTGGAATGTACGTGATGTCCATGGCCCAGACCTGGTTCGGTCGCGTGATCTCGATGCCGCGCAACAGATACGGATAGATCTTGTGACCGGGCTCGGGCTTGGTGGTGCGCGGACGGCGATAGAGCGCCTCTATCCCCATCCGCCGCATCAGCGTCTTCACATGCCGGCGGCCGATCTTGCACCCCTGCAAAGCCAGCAGGCCTCGCAGCATGCGCGAACCGGCGAAGGGATACTCCAGGTGCAGCCGATCGAGACGCTGCATGATCTCAAGGTCGGCTGAGGGGACTGGACGCGGCAGATAATACACGCTGCCGCGGCTGACCTTCAAAATCTCTGCCTGCTTGGTGATCGGTAGATCGTGTTTACGATCGATCATCGCTTTGCGCTCAGCCATCCCGCCTTGGTGAGCGCGCCTTCTAAAAAACTGATCTCCAGCGTCAGCTCTCCGATCTTGGCGTGCAGCGACTTCACATCGATCGCTGGCGTGGCCGGTGTCCCGCCTCCCGGTCCGAAAATCTCGGAAGCGCTTGCCTCAAGCTGCGATTTCCATGTCGTTATCTGATTGGGATGGACGTCGAAATGCTCCGCCAGTTGAGCGACGGTTCGGTCGCCCTTGACGGCGGCCAGAGCCACCTTTGCCTTGAAGGCCGCTGAGTGGTTCCGCCGGGGTCGTCTGCTCATGGTTTCTCCTGTTCACGGCGACTATCGCCGTTGTCAGGCAGAAATTCCACTTATCGTCCTGTCTAAATTTCCGCGACCGGCTCTCTGCACGTACCTTCGCTTCACTGATCATAGTCACTTTGCCACCTTCCGTTATAGCGTCATGAACTTCGTAAATTATCTAGTCTGCTTTTGTAGCATGTGGCACCATTGCAATAGCGCGTAGGATGAGTGGGCGCAGCGATACCCACCATCTTCGCAAAAAGGTGGGTTTCGCTTCGCTCTGCCTACTCTACATCCCTATTCCGCCAACACCGCCTCCACGAACCCCACCGGATCATCGCAAAACTCCCGCATGACCTTGTAGTGGTCCGTCGCCTCCACAGTCACCGGCTCCAGTCCATACTTCGTCAGCCGCAGCAGCCTCGCGCCGGGATAGGCCATGAGCATCGGCGAATGCGTCGCCATCACGACCTGGCAGATCGTGGACGTCTCCATCCGCCGCATCAGTTTCAGGAATTCCAGCTGGCGCGTGGGCGACAGCGCCGATTCCGGCTCGTCGAAGATGAAGATGCCCTGGCTTTGGCAGCGCTCCTCGAAGAAGCGAAAAAAGCCTTCGCCGTGCGAATGGGAAAGGAAGTCCGGTGGCGTCTTGCCGGCATCCCGAGCGGCCGTGTCGAGATATCTGGCAACGGAGAAAAAACTTTCCGCCCGGAAGAACCAGCCGTTGCTGATCTTCGGCAGCCAGCCGGCACGAAACGCCTTCGACAGTTCGCCGCCCATCTTCTCGAGCGCGTCGGAATGATCGACCGGCATATAGCCCTTGCCCCCGCCGGCCTCATCGTAGCCGGCCAGCACGGCAATGCCTTCGAGCAGCGTGGATTTGCCGGTGCCGTTCTCGCCGACGATGATGGTGATCGGCCGGTCGAAATTCAGCTCGAAATCGTCGCCCAAGAAGGGCAGGCAGAACGGATAGGCCGCGCGGTCCGCAATGCGCGACGGCTCGAGCCAGATGCGGCGGAGATACGGCGCCGGCATGTTGATTGGTCGACTTCGTCTTGAGGCCATGCTCTCCGCCCCGCCCCGCGCCGGCGATCACTCCGCCATCACCCCTTCCACCAGCCAACCTGGTGGAATCAGAACTGGTCATCCTCCCGGCGACGCGGTGTCCATTCCTCGATCACCGCTTCGACGAATCCCCTCGGATCGGCACAGAATTCGCGCGTGACCCTGTAATGATCCGTCTGTTCGACGGTCACCGGCTCCAGCCCATACTTGGTCAGCCGCAACAGGCGTGCGCCGGGATAGGCCATCAGCATCGGCGAGTGCGTCGCCATTACCACCTGGCAGATCGTCGACTGCTCCATCCGGTACATCAGCTTCAAAAACTCCATCTGCCGCGCCGGCGACAGCGCGGCCTCGGGCTCGTCGAAGATGAAGAGGCCCTGCCGCTGGCAACGCTCCTCGAAGAAGCGCAGAAAACCCTCGCCGTGCGAATAGGACAGGAAGTCCGAGCTGCTTCCGACCGAGTCGAGATATCTGGCGATCGAGAAGAAGGTCTCGGCGCGGAAGAACCAGCCATTGGTGATCTTCGGCAGCCAGCTCGCCCGTAGCGCGCTGGACAATTCGCCACCCATCACCTCGTGCGCATCCGAGTGGTCGACGGCGCGGTAACCCTTGCCGCCGCCGGCGTCGTCAAAGCCCGAGAGCACCGCGATGCCTTCGAGCAGCGTGGATTTTCCGGTGCCGTTTTCGCCGGCGATGATGGTGATCGGCCGATCGAACTCCAGTTCGAATTCGTGGCGCAGGAACGGCAGGCAGAACGGATAGGCCTCGCGGTCGGCGACGCGTTCGGGATCGAGCCAGACCCGCCGGAGATATGGCGCCGGCAGATTGATCGTACGGTTTCGCTTTGAAGCCACGGGGGGAATACTCGGACCAGAGGGATATGCCCACACATCCAATACGTGTGGGCAAGGGAAATCAAGAACAAAAAGAGAACATTTGGCGGCTCGTGCCAACCGAAACCTGGCTTCCGATTGCCCGACGGGCAAATCACTTGGGTGTTTTCGGGCACCGCGAGTCAAGCCCCTTTTCGGAAAATATTCCGCTTTCGCCGTCGGGCAAATCAGTGATTTGAATCTGCCCGTCTCACCCGACAAGAGGGGCGGCTCGCGATCGTCACGAAACGCGCGGTGGGATGCGATGGACGCTGGCAGTGCCGACGACGAACGGCGCGAGAGCGTACGGCGAAGACGCGTGGTCCTGACACCGCGACGCGGGTGTCAAGCTTGTGGTTGCGCATCGATCCAAATGGAATCGAGCGCGAGATCTGCAAGTGACGGTGGCAAGAAAGCCCGTTCACCGGGGAGAGCGCGATATAAGCCGTAAAGCCATTGCGCAGGGAAGGCCGGGATGCTCCCGCTGAACCTGTATGCTCGTGTGCGCACCTTCTTGTGCAAATTGCACACGAGACCGCGGGTGCAGCGCGCACCCGGTCTTCCCTGCGCCCTCTTCTTTCGAGGGCGAGAGATTTTTTAACAACTCGGGCGCAATGCGCGGCGAGAACGAGAAGGTGCGTCCAGCCGTCATTGCGAGGAGCGGAGCGACCGAAGCAATCCATTCTTACTTTGCGGCGCGATGGATTGCTTCGCTTCGCTCGCAATGACGGCAGTCGCTGTTTGAAATGTGAATTGGAAATGCGCGCGAGCGACGCACCAACCATCTTCGTAGTCCCGGCCTTGGGCCGGGACGACGAGCGGTGAGATTGCGCGCCCCCTCCCCTACATCCACTCCGGCTCGCGCGTCGGGATCTGCGCGGTCTCCTTCAGCGACGACAGCACGATGATGGTCTCGGTGCGCTCGACGCCGGCGATCGACTTGATGACCTTGGCGAGCAGGCCTTCCAGCATGCGGGTGTTTTTGACGCGCACCTTGAGCATGTAGTTCCAGGTGCCGGTGACGTGGTGGATCTCCATCACGGTCGACTGCCCCAGGACCTTTTTCAGGAACGCCTTCTCGGTCTCGGGCCTGCTCCAGCCGACATAGACGAAGGCGAGCAGATCGTAGCCGAACACGTCAGGCGAAATCCGCGCGTGGTAACCCGTGATCAGGCCGCGCTCGCCGAGCTTGCGGATGCGCTCATTGACCGAGGATGCCGCAAGGCCAACGATCTTCGCGAGTTCATGCTGCGGCGTGCGCGCGTCCTTCTGCAACAGTTCGATCAGCATCAGGTCGGTATCGTCGATCTCGGCCATGATGGCTCCGGCGTGATTTGGATCACACACACTAGCAAGCCGAATGAAGTTCGGCAAATGCCGGTGAACCTGCGGTGCACGGCCGGCCACCAATCCCGTGCAGACCGGATAATTGATGTTCAGATGGAAGGCTGGATCCAACGATCCGGCTTTCCACTCTGATCAGAGCACTTCGAGCACCAGCTCCATCGTCATCAGCACCGGATTGTCGCCACGCATCAGCCGGCCCTCGGCGAGGCCGCCGAGATAATCCACCAACGCGATATCGAGTGTTGCCTCCAGCGGGCCGTCGGCACCCGCAGCGATGCTGCCCGCGCGCACCGCAAGTTCGGTCGCGAACGGCACAATCTTTCGGCCATCGGCAAAATGCGCGCCGATCGTGCTGCCGACGCCGCCATGAATGCGCGCGTTAAAGATCCCGTGCTGCCGGCAGAATGTTTCCAGCGCGCAGGCAAAATCCTGGTTCGGCCGCAACCGCAGCGCAAAGGCGCGGCTGTCGGTGTCGGCGTCGGTCGCAGCCCGCGCCACCGGCCCGAACAATTTGAAATTGGTCTCGGTATCCACGTCAGCGGCGAACACAGCGCCGTCGATCCCGAACGCTTCCACCGCAAAGGGTTCGGCAACGATGGTCTCCTCGGGCAGGATGTGGCCGCCGTGCAGATGCCCATCGGTCTCGGTCCACAGGCCGTGGCAATGGAAGAACGGCGCGCCGTCGCGTTCGCCCAGTGTCATCGCAGCACACTTCAATTGCGTGACACCTGCGGGCCGGAACGTGTCGCTGTAGAACGCGGCGTTCGCCCCGGTCTTCGACAGCGCCGGCATCACATAAGCCAGGGGCCCGAGCGCGCCGCCTCGCGTGCTCAGGACGCCGCCCGAAAATCCGGCGTCGGCAAAGCCGCGGCGTGCGGCTTCCAGCAGCGGCAGGCCTGCTTCGACTGTGAAGGAAAATGCGAGGCCCCGTGCCTCGACCCATTGGATGCGCTCCGGTGCGGGCGGGCCCGGCTGGAGAATGCTGCGCATCGGCTCGGGCGCTGCGCGATGTGGCTTTGCCACGGTCATTACGATGCATCCTTGGTCAAATCCAGCAGCCCGCGCGCCTCGAGCTCGTCGCGCACGAGGCGCTTCGGGATCTTGCCGTAGCCGGATTTCGGCAGCGCCTCCCAGAAGAAGAAACGCTTTGGCATTTTGTAGCGCGGCACTTTTGGCGCCAGGAACGCGGCCAGCTCGGCCTCGCTCACTTTGGTTGCGCCCTCGCGCGCGACGCAGACGGCGACGCCCACCTCGCCCCAGAACTTGTCGGGCACCCCCAGCACCGCGACCTCGCCGATCGCGGGATGGGTCAAAATCTTCTCCTCGACCTCGCGCGGATAGATGTTGGAGCCGCCGGAGATGTACATGTCGGAGGCGCGGCCGGTGATGTAGACAAAACCCTCCTCGTCCATATGGCCGAGATCGCCAGTGCGGAACCAGCCGTCGCGAAACGCTTTCGCGTTCGCATCGGGATTATCGTAATAGCCGGCGAACACGGCGGGGCCGATCACGCAGATCTCGCCGGTCTCGAAGGCTTTAAGTTCGCCGCCGTCGTCGTCCTGGATCGAGACCTGCATGCCCGTGCGCTCGAAGCCGCAGGTGCCGATGCGCGCGTGCGGGCCGTCCTCGGGGTCGTGCAGATTGGCCGGCAGCACCGTGACGTTGCCGGTGACTTCGCCGAGGCCGAAATACTGCACCAGCACCCTACCCAGCTTGTTCAGCGCGGCCTTCTGGTCCTCCCGGTACATCGGCGCGCCGGCATAGATGATGAAGCGGAGCGAGGAATGATCGTAGCGATCGACGGCGGGATGCTCGACCATCATCTTCAAAATGGTCGGCACCGTAAAAATGTTGCTGACGCGATGCGCTTCGATCAGGCGGAACGCCTCGTTGATGTCGAACTTCTCGGATGGCAGCAGGATGGTCGGCACGCCGCGCGCGGCTTGCACGAGCTGATGCACGCCCGCACCATGCGACAGCGGCGCCACGACCAGCGAGGCATCCGCTTCCGTGGTGCCCGGCATCAAATCGGCGAGATGATTGGTCACCACAAAGGCCATCTGGCCATGGGTCAGCACCGCCGCCTTGGATCGCCCCGTGGTGCCCGAGGTGAAGAAGAACCAGCAGGGATCGTCGTAGTCCACCGCGGCATTCGCGACCTCTACGCCCCCATGCGCCGCAATTGCTTCGCTGACCGACTTCTCGCCGAGGGTCCCCTCGCCGATCCGCCAGATAAACTCGAGCGCGGGATTGGCGGCCGCCTTGGCATGATCGGGAAAATCGCCGTGGCACAAAAACCCCTTGGCGCCGGAGGCGGTGGCGAGATAGGCGACCTCGTCCGGCATCAGGCGGAAATTGGTCGGCACCCAGACCGCGCCGAGCCGGAACGCCGCGAACATCGACCAGAACATCTCGTCGCTGTTCTTGGAATGCACCAGCAGCCGGTCGCCCTTGACGATACCACGCTCGGACAGTGCCGCCGCCAGCGCCGAGACCGCGCGGTCGATCTCGCGCCAGGTCCAGGACCTGTCGCCCCAGATAAAGCCGATGCGGTCGCCATGGCGGCGGGCGTTCTGGGTCACGAGATGCGCGAGATTCATCACCCGGCGCGACATCCGCGCCAAGCCGCCGCGCGGCGTGGCCGTGGTCACGGTTCCCGTCATGTCAACACCGCCAACAAGGCACGCAGAGCCTTCATTACGCTTCTCAAAACCAACATGAGTCCCCGTTTCGACGTTAGCAGAATGCCCGGCCGCTGCCAGCGCGTGGCGCGCCGTCCACACCGATCGCGCGGCTATCGGCCGCGGATTCGCGCTCCGAATAATATTCGATAAATTCCGGTCAACCTTCGGAGCCAACCGAACTACTAATGTTTGCAATCAGGACGCCGGCATTCAGCGGACGCCCGATGCGGCCAACGCTACGCGCTACTGCGCCGGGCCAACAGAGGACGCGCCGCGATCACTTTCGGCATTTTGAATTCGAACGGCGTCGTGGTGATGCGCCTGTCCTTGGGGCAGAATGGCGTGCCGTGTCCGCCGCAGTAAGCGCCGTGCAGCTCGGTGGCTTGGCTGCGTCCTAGGCCCATGCGCGTCCTCCCGCAAGCCATCAGCAGCAGGATTATTCGCATCGTCATGGCGATTGGTCTGCGCGACCGGCCAGCGACGGCGCGCCATGGTCGATCCGGGAGATGCTTGTCACGTCGCTTAGGAAGTAGCGGGCCCGCCGATCGTGACGAACCGGCAGGCCCACGCAAACGATTATTGCGGATGGTTGGCGAGATCCTGATCGCTCAGGCGCCAGTCCTGCCATAGTTGAAGCGCGCCGAGCAGGACCACGACTCCACCGAGCATGGCATGCCAGGCCCGTAGAAAATCGTCACCGGCATAGCCGAAGATCAGGGGCGAGGCGATCAGCCAGAGCCCAAGGGCGATTTCAGCCACCTCCTCCCAACGCTGCAACGCGACATATTCCAGCTGGGCAAGCCCGAATATCAGCATGCCAACCACAAAAGTGTTGAGGATCATGACGCTGCGTTCGGATTCCATCACCTCATGCGTGGACTGGAAGGGAAACCATGGCGACACCACGATCAGCACGCCAAGCAGCATGCCGAACCAATCTTCCCACGGTCGATGTGTACTGAAGAAACGAAAGTCCGACATTGTAGACCTCCCTTAAAGAAAAGAGGCATACGTCAGCGGCCGGCCATCCCTGACATTTCCGATCTCGAACCTATCCGGCCGCATCGGGGCGTATGTCTTCGAACAGAATTAGGCATGCCAAGCCAGCCTGCAAGGCCCGCTCTCAGCGATCTTGTTCGTTAACGCGCCCCAGCGGAACCGGGGTCATGCGCTATTGCGCTGCGCCAAGCTGCTGCAGGCCGTCGCGCGCGGTGCGCAGGCCGGGGTTGATCTCCAGCGCCTTGCGGAAATCCGCGATTGCGCCAGCCCCGCGCATCCGTCGGCGCGATCCTGGCCGCCTCGCCGTAGTCGGCGTGCTCGAGCTGCTCGATATCCCGGTAGACGTTGCCGCGATTGATATAGGCAAGCACATCCGGCTTGAGCTTGATCTCCATGGTGTAGTCGGCGATCGCATGCGCCATGTCGCGCTTGCGGTAATAGACATAGCCGCGATTGCCGTAGGCGATGGCGAGCGACGGATTGTATTTGATGGCGGCGTCGAAATCGGCCAGCGCGCGATCAAGGTCGCCTTTTTGGAAGAAGGCGTCGCCGCGGTTGTTGGCGCGGTGGCCGTGCTGACGCAGGTTTGCCAGTTCAGGTCGCCTTCGGCCGATGCGGCAGGCGGTCGTGCGAGCGTCAAGGCGCCCAGCAGCCACGCGGCGAGACAGGTCAAAATGCGTATGTCAGTCATCCAGGCGGTCGATTTCTCCCATGGTCGCCGGTTTGCATCGCCGGGTTCACGCGCCTAAATGAATGAGGTGAATCGCATGGGAACGCATGACATGGCCGCCGTCCGTGACAACAAGGCGCAAAACCGCTTCGAGCTCGACGTCGAGGGCTCGGTGGCGTTTGCGAATTATCGACTGACACCGTCGGCCGTGATCATCACCCATACTGAGACCCCGCGCGCGGTGCGTGGCCGCGGCATCGCCTCCGAACTGGTCAAGGGCGCGCTGGAACTGATCCGCGCCGACGGCCGCAAGGTGATCGCCGGCTGCGGCTTTGTCGTGGACTATCTGCACAAGAACCCGCAATTCGCGGATTTGACGGGATAGCCCGCTGCGCATCGAACCGCGTCAATGGCCCGCATTGTCGCGGGCCTTCGCATGTCGGACTGGGACGAAGTGTCAGTGCTTGATTTCCGGCGGGAGCTTGCCGCCATTCGCCGCCAGCTTCGTCATCACCTGCTTGTGCAGCCAGATGTTCATGCTCGCCGAATCATTGCTGTCGCCGGTGTAGCCCAGCTCTTTCGCCAGCTCCTTGCGCGCCGAGAAGCTCGAATCGATGTCAAGTGCCTTCATCAGATCGACGATCGAGGTGCGCCACTCCAGCTTCTCGCCTTTGGCGGCCACGGCCTTGTCAAGGATCGGAGCGACATCGACGGTCACCGCCACCGGTGCCGCGGATGAGGATCCGCCGGACGATCCGCCTGCAGCAGCGCCGCCCGCAGCAGCGCTGCCGGCAGCCGGAGCCGCGTCTGCCTTGGTGCCGAAGATCGCGTTCATGATTTTTCCAAAAATGCTCATCGCTCGCTCCCAGTGGACTTGACGGTGGGTGAGTCTTTAGCGGCACTGTCTTACCGGGCAGCACCAGGCCGGGCTCGCCTTAGAGTTTAGCCAGCAAGGCGAGGCTTGCCAACGAAACTTTCACTGAAGCGTGAGTGCGTTTGTCCTGGTTTGAGAGTACGCTGATGTTTCAGTTCGCGACATGGCCAGTTCCTCTTCCTGTCTGCACGTCTGGCCTGATCGTGATTGTTTTTGGAAACGCCACGTTTGCGCCTCTTCCGCGCGCGCAAAATGCAGCCGCCAACGGGAGACGACGACCATGGCCGCCCCATATCAAGGCAATGTCGCATCGCTGACGCAGAGCGGACAAGATGCCGCGGATGCGCCAGTGATCCGCACTATCGGCCTTTCAGATCTGCATCAGGCCTTGCAGCTCGGTTGGGAGGATTTCAAGGCCGTTCCAAGTCACGCCATTATCCTGTGCGTGATCTATCCCGTGCTCGGACTGGTGCTGGCGCGCACGATGCTCGGTTACTCGGTATTGCCGCTGCTGTTCCCGTTGGCCGCGGGCTTCGCCCTGCTCGGCCCGTTCGCAGCGCTTGGCCTTTATGAGCTGAGCCGGCGTCGCGAGAGCGGCGCGCAGGCGACCGCGTGGGACGCACTCGAGGTGCTGCGCGCGCCTTCGTTCGGCGCCATGCTCGGCCTCGGCGTTCTCCTGCTGGCATTGTTCGTGACATGGGTGGCCACCGCGCAAGCGATCTATATCGCAGCATTCGGCTATCAAGGCGCGACCGGCGCCAGGGATTTCGTGACGCACGTGCTGACAACGCCGGAGGGTCGGTGGCTGATCGTCGTCGGCTGCGGCGTCGGATTCCTGTTCGCGCTCGTCGCGCTCTGCATCAGCGTGGTGTCGTTCCCACTGATGCTCGATCGCCATGCCGGCGCCGGCGAAGCCATGGTGACTTCGCTCCGCGCGGTCGCGCGCAATCCCGTGCCGATGGCAATCTGGGGATTGATCGTCGCATGCCTGCTTGTCGCGGGATCGCTGCCGTTCTTCGTCGGCCTTGCCATCGTTATTCCGCTGCTCGGCCATGCCACCTGGCACCTCTATCGGGAAACGATCGAACCCGAACTCAATCCGCAGCCGCTTCCGCCCCGCGCCCCGCGCGAGCGTCGGCCCGCGGCAGATTTCCCGGCCAATCTGTTTCCGTGGCGGCGCAAGGGCGGCCCATAGCCCTCAGTGCGAATAGGGCTACCAAGCCGCCGGGCGGTGAACGACCGGCGGTTTTTCCGGCCTCGTTCCGCCGTCGTTGGGCGTCAACGACAGCGACCGCATTTCGCGGCAGCGATGGCGAAATGGAAGCCTTGTTTTGGCCGCTGTTGCCCCGAACATTCGATGTGGTTTCGATACTAATGTCGATGAGGAGTCGACCTTGGAGCGAACGACACGATGACATCTCGCTTTTCTGCTCGGGCCTTGGCCGTAGGTGCGTTGGTCCTGACATCGGCGGCGCCCGCGCTTGCGGCAAAATGCGGCAGCGGCACGTTTGAGGTTTGGCTCGAAGACTTCAAGAAGGAAGCCGCCGCAAAAGGTATTTCGCAATCGGCGATCCAGGCGGGTCTGACCGGCGTCGCCCTCGACAAGAGCGTGCTGGCCCGCGATCATTCGCAAAAGGTTTTCAGCCAGAGTTTTGAGGAGTTCTCCGGCCGCATGGTTCCGCCCCGGCTCGCCAGGGGCGCCAACATGCTCAAGCAATATGGTTCGGTGCTCGCGCGCATCGAACAGACGTATGGCGTTCCCGGCGAAGTGCTGGTGGCGATCTGGGGCCTAGAAACCGATTTCGGCGTCAACATCGGAAAATTCCCGACGCTGCGTTCGCTGGCGACGCTGGCCTATGATTGCCGCCGCGCCGACTTGTTCAAGGCCGAACTGATGGACGCGCTCCGTATCATCGAACGCGGCGATATCGCACCACAGGATATGCGCGGCGCCTGGGCCGGTGAAATCGGCCAGACGCAGTTCATGCCGTCGTCCTATATCAAATTCGCGGTCGATTTCGACGGCAATGGCCGCCGCGATCTCCTGCGCAGCGCCCCCGATGTATTGGCCTCAACCGCAAACTTTCTCTCCAGCTATGGCTGGCAGCGCGGCAAGGACTGGGAGCCCGGCAGCGCGAACTTCGCCGTGATTCAGCAGTGGAACAAGAGCGAGGTCTATGCGAAGACCATCGGCTATTTTGCGACGCAGCTTGCGCGCGCGCCTTGAGTAGAGTAGCCGGGAATTTCAAAGGGCCGATCGCAAGGCAACCGGCCCTCTGCAAGCTCTGTTTACTTCTTACTTCGCCATACCTGCGTCGTGCATTGCCTTGCCGAGATGCATGCCGCACGCACCCATCTTACCGTTGAGCATGGCGTCCTGAGCGAGCGCCACTTCCTTCTGCGCCGCGATCTTGCCCTCACCGTCAGCCATGGCTTCGATCGAGGATTCCGCTTTGGTGAGATTGGCTCCGCTGCAGCCGGCACTCATCCTGGCAGCGTTGGCGGGAACGACGGCGTAGGCAATGGCAGCCATTGCGGCTGCCGCGAATAATTTATTGAGCATGTAAACCTTTCCATTTTCTGTTTTTTGACAGAACCGGCGCCATTGCCGGAATCTGCGGCGAGATTGTTTGCCGTTCGCAGGAAATTTCAGAATAAATTTCACGCGAGGTGATAAGCGCGATGCGCAACCGGCTTATGCGTTCCCGCGGTCTTTCATTACGGACCTGTAATTCATTACGGCGCTGTAACGAGGTGCGGCTGCGCGATTGGTCGCTGCAACGATCGAGTGTCGTGACGAGCAAGAACGAATCCGCATGGCGCGCGCCGACGTTGTCCGGCAAGGCCGCCCGTCAGCACGCGCGCGTTTGACAGTTCAAGGCCTTTCGAATCGCCAGTCGATTCGCAGTTGGCCACGACCGGGGAGGTGGAATGATTTGCTCTGTTGAGCCGTCCTGAAGCCTCGGCAGTTGCCGCTGAACCGCAGGATTGCGCTCGTGTTGGAGTCCCCGGCCGGTCGACCTAAGGGAACTACCAAAGCTCGATCGAGATTAGATAAGAAATGATCCTTAATTCATTTTTATGTCGTAGATTGCATGCGAATCGCGCATGCGAAGCTCCTGAAATTCCAAGTACTTTCTCAGCGCCTGAGTTGGTCTGCCTTGATCTGCGGCTCCGAGCGTACCACTTTCCCAGTTCAGTATTGGTCAGTCGCGAATACGACAATCTCACGAATTTACAGGCACCCAGTGCTCGAATTGGACCTCCGGTCGCGCCTGGCCACTCGATGAGGAAGCTATGCCGAAAGGTTAGTCGATTATTACTTGCGTCATGCGTTTTTGGTCTAGCTGCATCGCAGCATTGGAACTTCCGCACCACGGAGTCTGGTTTATATTCATTTCAACGATGAGGCTTCCCTCCAAGAGCTGAATTGTAACTACAAGGAGACTACCATGTTACTCTCGCTCATCCGCATGATCCAGGCGTTCCGGGACTATCAGCGCAATGTCAGCGAACTGTCGCAGCTTAGCGATCGTGAGCTCGCCGATATCGGCCTCGATCGTTCGGACATTCCGAGTGTTGCAGCCGGGACCTATAACGGCTGATCCCCCAGCCGCCGCATCACGAACGGATAACGCCCGCCTCGCTGCGGGCGTTGTCGTATCTGGGTCTAACTATTTCTTCCGCAGGTGCGTTTGGCGGGAAAACGCGCTAACCCATGCGCCATGACCCCAGCCATATCTGCAACTGAATCCGTGCATGTGATCGGCGGCGGCCTCGCCGGCTCGGAAGCCGCCTGGCAGATCGCCAATGCAGGCGTCCCTGTGGTGCTCCATGAGATGCGCCCCGTACGGATGACCGAAGCGCACCAGACCGATGGCCTTGCCGAACTGGTCTGCTCCAACTCGTTCCGCTCCGACGATGCGGTCAACAACGCGGTCGGCCTGCTGCACGCCGAAATGCGCCGGCTGGGCTCGCTGATCATGCGTGCGGCCGACGCCAACCAGGTGCCGGCCGGCGGCGCGCTCGCGGTCGATCGCGACGGGTTTTCGGCCGCCGTCACCCGGGCACTGCACGAGCATCCCCTGATCACAATTGAGCGCACGGAAATCGCCGGCCTGGCGCCGGCTGATTGGGGCAATGTCATCGTCGCCACCGGCCCCCTCACCTCGGCACCGCTGGCGGACGCCATTCGCCAACTCACCGACGAGAACGCGCTGTCGTTCTTCGACGCGATTGCGCCGATCGTGCACAAGGATTCCATCGACATGTCGGTGGCGTGGTTTCAGTCGCGCTACGACAAGGTCGGGCCCGGCGGCACCGGCGCCGACTACATCAACTGCCCGATGACCAAGGAGCAATACGATGCGTTCGTCGCCGCGCTGCTGGCCGGCGAGAAGGTCGACTTCAAGGACTGGGAAACCAACACGCCCTATTTCGACGGCTGCCTGCCGGTCGAAGTGATGGCCGAGCGCGGCAACGAGACGCTGCGCTATGGACCGATGAAGCCGGTCGGGCTGACCAATCCGCATGACCCGACGGTGAAGCCCTACGCCATCGTGCAGCTGCGCCAGGATAACAAGCTCGGCACGCTCTACAATATCGTTGGCTTCCAGACCAAGTTGAAGCACGGCGCCCAGCAGCGCGTGTTCCGGACCATTCCGGGGCTCGAGCAGGCCGAATTCGCCCGCCTCGGCGGCCTGCATCGCAACACGTTCCTGAACTCGCCGAAACTGCTCGACGGCCAATTGCGGCTGCGCGCCGAGCCACGGTTACGCTTCGCGGGCCAGATGACCGGCTGCGAAGGCTATGTGGAATCCGCCAGCATTGGCCTGATCGCAGGGCTCTATGCCGCGGCCAATGCACGCGCGCAGGAACTCGCGCCGCCGCCATCGACCACGGGACTGGGATCGCTGCTCGGCCACATTACCGGCGGCCACATCGAGACGCTGGAGGCCGGGCCGCGCTCGTTCCAGCCGATGAACATCAATTTCGGCCTGTTCCCGCCGCTTGCCGCGCCGCCGACCAAAAAGCCCGATGGCACACGGCTGCGCGGCAACGAGAAGACGGTCGCCAGGAAGCAGGCGATGAGCGCGCGGGCGCTTGCCGATCTCGACCGCTGGATCGCCGACCATTTGCGCGTTGCGGCGGCGGCCTAGCATCATGGCTTTGCCAAGCGATGACGCCGCGGTTCTGTCGGCGCGATGGACCGAAGGCGTGATCTTGAAGCGCGACGTATTTTCGACCGTCGAGCGCGGCCGCTTCAAGAGCGATGCGGGCGAGGTCGACGCGGTGCTGCGCCGGCTCGATCAGGTGCCGGTGTGGTCCTATCTTCTGGCGCGGCACTTGTTCGCCCGCGAGCGCCGCGCGCTGGCGCTGGCGCGCGACCTCGATGTCGGACCGAAATTGTTATGGGCCGGACGGCGGGCGCTGGTGCGCGGCTTCATCGACGGCGTCGCCCTGCACCTTGCAAAACCCCACGGCGATCTCGGCTATTTCCGCTCCGCCAAGCAGGCCTTGCGAAAACTGCATCGCGCCGGCATTTGCCACAACGACCTTGCCAAGGAACAGAACTGGCTGCGCGGCAGCGATGGGCAGGCCTATCTCACCGATTTTCAGCTGGCGGCATGCTTCAAAACCCGCGGCCGGCTGTTCCGCATCGCAGCCTACGAGGATCTGCGGCATCTATTGAAACACAAGCGCAGCTACGCTCCGGCCGCGCTGACGCCGATGGAACGCAAGATTCTCTCGCGCAAATCGGTCATCGCCAGCGTCTGGCTTGTCACCGGCAAGAAAGTCTATCAGGCGATAACCCGCGGCCTGTTCAATTTCACCGATCGCGAGGGCGGCGGCCGACGCCTGGTCAATGACGCGCCCGTCCTGATCGAGATCATCCGCAAAAACCCTGATGTGCGCGACACCGCGATCGTCGCCTTCGCCGACCGGCGCACCGGTATCGGGCTCTATGCCTTTGTCGAGGCCGACCAGGTCGCGCTCGAAAAACAACTGCGCAGCGAGCTTTCGTCGGCCAGGGGCGTCAAGCCGCCGGAACACATCCAGGTCGTCCACACCTTGCCGCGTGACAGCGCCGGCAAGCCCCGCACCGAGATATTGCAACTGGTCGCGATGAACCAGATCGATTTGATCGAACCAATGATGCGAAGCGACGCGGATCGCGAATTCCTCAGGGATATTCTCGAGAGCCGCAAGAATTTGCGCGACCGATTCAATTTCGAAGTGGCGGATCTCGATGGGCCGACCAGATAACCGCCCCGCCGGATCGCTGAAGTCGAGCAAATCCCAACGCAACTCACTTTTCACCCGGCGGTAGCGCCCTTGGCGAGTTGCCCCCGAACCAACTGATCTTGCGGCAATCGACCCAGACAATTTCGTCGCGTGCCAGCCAGGAGATCAGTCGTAGGGGTTGAACGCGGCGGCGGCCACGATCCCAACCAGAACGACGACGACGAGGACGTCCTGGGCGACGGCTGAAAGCCTGTCCAGATATCCCGCGAACCGAAAGATTGCCAGTCCAAGGGTGAATCCGACCACGGCACGCAGCAGCGGAAGCCTGCCGCTGATGCTGATTGGGCAGATGCCAAGCAACGACAACGCGACACAAATTGCCCACCAGGCGATGCCTCTCTCCAAGGTCTATTTCATCAGGACGGGCAGTGCCAGGTAAGATCCCAATTCGGCACTTGATGCCCACGACGGGCCGATGAGCGGATAGATATGTAGCCCCCAGCCCACCAGCATCAACAGATTACCGATGGCGTCAAAGGCGTTGAAGCGGGCAAACGTCTCTTCGCCGGTCAGGCCCAGCGCTATTTTCAGGACGTATAGGGCGGCGATCGCAAGGTAGGCCGGGTAAAGCCGTGCAACCCGCTTGATAAGAAACGACCGGTCATTCGCCAAGGGCTGCGAAACAAACGTGCCCTTGTAGACATACCCCGTCACAAATCCGCTCAGGTCGACCGGCAGATACCCATGAGGAACGCTCCAGACGTTCACTCCGCTGGCGCGATCGAGGTGAAATTTTCCGAAACGATAAACCACGATGACGACGGCAGCGACGCCTCGAACACTGGTCAATGACAGCCGCCATCAAGACACCCCAAGGTCTTGCCCGCCCAAAGGTCCAGCCGATCGGCCTTCGCAATGCCTGCTACCGGGGATCTATAGCTCAGATCCATAGGCGATTATGAAAGCCGATCCGAGAAGGTCAACCCAACTAACGGAAGTGTGGCCGCTCAGTTCAGGAAAATCGTCCCGAGCGCGAGGCACGCCAGAGCGTCCATAGGGTCCGGAATCGCGACGGTATCCGCGGCACGAACGGATCGGAATCCGCCCGCGACATCCGCATCAAGTCGCGGCGGACCAGTGCCAACGGCAGGAATACCGGCCTCACCTCCGGCGGTACGCCGGCGAGCAGCTCGAAGGCGGTTTTCAGATGCCCCCGCGCCTCGCCGATCAGCTGATCGATCGCCGCGCGCGCTTGCGGTGTCTGCTTGCCTAAAAAAAACTGCTCGATGCCGCTGCCGTGGCTCTCCAGCAATTGCAGCGGCACGAAGAGCTGACGCCGCGCGGCATCCCACGGCAGCGTCGCGATCACCTGCACCAGGCCCTGGGCCAGGCCGGCATGGCGCGCCAGATGATCGATCGCCTCCGACGGCCGCGCCGCAACCCGGGCGACGAGTGAGAAGAGAGCCGACGAGGTGTCATTGACATAGCCTTCCAGCGCCGCCATCGACGGCATCGGATCGTTGTAGAGATCGAACTGGTGTTCATCGATCAGGCGGGACAGCGGGTCGACCGGCAGGCGGTGATCACGGATCACCTGCAGCAGTTCGGCGGCGACCGGATTGCCCTCGATGCCGCCATGGCCCGCGCCCGCCAGCATGTCCGTCCACCATTGCAGCCGCATCTCGCCCGGCAACGGCTGGCTGACGTGATCGCGTACCCGTGAAATCTCTACATTGAAGGCGTAGATCGCGAGCAGCGCGCGGCGCTGATCCGCCGGCATGAACAGCGTCGATGCGTAGCGGGCAAAATCGTGAGTGCGAACCAGATCGGCGCAGAAGCCGGCGGAATCCTTGGTAGCGTCGCTCGCGCTCATGGCACCGCGATCAACGCCGCGGCGACGCGACGCCGCTCGCCCAACATGATGTTGTAGGTGCGGATTGCGGGTCCGGTCTGCATCGGGTCCAGCACCACCCGCACCGCGCGCAGCGCCTCGCGCAGACCTTTCGGAGGCACCCAGACGTCCGTGCCGGTCCCCACGATCAGGGTGTCGATGGCATTGGCTGATTTGAAGACCCGCACCAGCGAATACTGGTCGATTTCGCCTGGTTTGGTCACCGGCCAGGCCCAGATACCGTCCGGCAGGCACAGCAGCGAACCGCGATGCGACATGTCGGCGAAGGCAAAGCCGCCCTTGCCGTAAGCCTCGATCGGCGCCGACCTCGGAAGATGCGGGACGTCCGAGGATGCGGCCATGGCTACTTCTTCTTGGGCGGCGTGTCCGGCGCATCGGCCCGGTTGGTGCCGACGCCGAGATAGATCAGGATCGGGGCCGCGATGAAGATCGAGGTGTAGGTGCCGACCAGCACGACGCCGAACATCATCACCGCGGTGAAGCTGTGGATCGCGTGCCCGCCGAACAACAGCAGCGCCAGCAACGCCAGCGTCACCGTAACGTGGGTGATGATCGAGCGTGACAGCGTCGAATTGATGGATTCGTTCAGCAATTGCGGCATCGGCATTTTCTTGTACCGCCGCAGCATTTCCCGGATGCGGTCGTAGATCACGACCGTGTCGTTCAGGGAGTAACCGAGAATTGTCAGTAGCGCAGCAATGCTGGTGAGGTCGAAATCGACCTGTGAGATCGACATGAAGCCGATGGTCAGCACGATGTCGTGGACATTGGCGATCATGGCGCCCAGCGCGAACTGCCATTCGAACCGGAACCAGAGATAGATCAGGATGGCGAAGATCGCGAGCATCAGGCCGATCATGCCGTAGGCCAGCAACTCGCCGGAAACGCGCGGGCCCACCACTTCGACGCGCCGGTATTCGACGGCGTCGCCAAGCGCGCCGCGCACCTTCTGCACCGCCTGCTGCTGCGCCGCGTCGCCGCCGGGCTGTTCGGCCACCCGGATCAGCACGTCGGCCGGTCCGCCGAACTGCTGCAACTGGATGTCGCCGAGGCCAAGGCCGCTCAGCGTCGCGCGCATCGAGGCGATGTCGGTCGTACCGGACTTCGACTGCACTTCCAGCAGCGTACCACCCTTGAAGTCGATGCCGAAATTCAGGCCGTGGGTAAAGAACAGGATAATCGCGACGATCGAGAGAGCTGCCGAGATTGGAAAGCTGATGCGGCGAAAGCGCGTGAAATCGAAATGCGTGTCGTCGGGCACGATGCGCAGCGGCGGCAGCAGATCGAGCACGGCGACCACGGTCAGCACGCCAATCAGAATGCCCAGCCCGATGAGAACGAGTTGTGTCAAAGCCGGCTCCGCATTCTCAAATTGGCACGGTCTTCGGCCGCTTCCATCGGACCCAGCCGGCGACGATCAGGCTGGTCAGGGTAAATGCGGTGAACACGGTGGTGATGATGCCGATGCCGAGCGTCACGGCGAAGCCGCGAACCGGACCGGTGCCGATGTAGAACAGCACCGCAGCAGCGATGAAGGTGGTGATGTTGGAATCGAGAATCGTCGACAGCGCGCGCCGGAAACCGGCGTCGATCGCCGAAATCGCGTTGCGGCCGCCGCGCAATTCCTCACGGATGCGCTCATAGATCAGCACGTTGGAATCGACCGCGATGCCGACCGTCAGCACGATGCCGGCAATGCCGGGCAAGGTCAGCGTGGCGTTCAGCAGCGAAAGAAGGCCGAAGATCATGGCGACGTTGATGGCGACCGCGATGTTGGCGAACACCCCGAACAGCCGGTAGGTCACCAGCATGAACACGATCACCATGATCGAGCCGACGTAAGCCGCGAGCTCGCCCTTCTCGATCGAATCCTGGCCGAGGCCCGGACCGACGGTGCGCTCCTCGATGATCGTCAGCGGTGCAGGCAGCGCACCGGCACGCAACAGGATCGCCAGATCGTTGGCTTGCTGCACGGTAAAGCTGCCGGAAATCTGTCCGGAGCCGGCGGTGATCGGTTCCTGGATGACCGGCGCCGAGATCACCTTGCCATCCAGCACAATGGCGAATGGTTCCTTGACGTGTTCGGTTGTCGCCGCCGCGAACTTCCGTGAGCCGGAGCTGTTGAACTTGAAAGAAACGATCGGCTGGTTGGTGCGCTGGTCGAAGCCGGGCTGGGCGTCGATCAAGTCGCCGCCGGAGACCAACACCTGCTTCTTGATTACATAGGGCTGCGGGTTCGACGGGTCAGCGCTGGGCAACAATTCCGAATCCGGCGGCACGCCTCCCCGTTGAGCCTGATCCGGTGGCACCGTGAGATCGACCATCCGGAATTCCATCTTGGCGGTCTTGCCAAGCAATTCCTTTAGCCGGGTTGGATCTTGCAGGCCCGGCACCTGCACCAGGATGCGATCGTCGCCTTGACGCTGGATCAAGGGCTCCACCGTTCCGAGTTCGTTGACGCGGCGCTCGACGATCTGGATAGACTGCTCAACTGACTGCCGAATGCGGTCAGTGATCGCGCCCGGCGGGACTGTTAGCCGGATCAGCCCGCCACCACCGTCGGTGACCTCAAGGCTGCGCTGGCCGCTGGACCCCAGCAAGCCACCAAGCGGTTGCGACAATTCACGCAGTTTGCTTAGCGCCGTCTGCGCATCGGTGTCTTTGGTGATGCGGACTTCGACAACATCGGTACGGGTATTGAGGCCGGTATACTGGATCTTGTTTTCGCGCAGTACGCGGCGGACGTCGTCGCGCACCTGATCGACCTTCTCCTTCTTGACGTAATTGGAGTCGACTTCCAGCAGCAGGGATGAACCGCCCTGCAAATCGAGCCCGAGCACGATATGGCGCTGCGCCCAGACCGGCCAGGTCTTGACCCTGGCCTCGGAGAAGAAATTCGGAACGGCGCACAGGCACACCACCAGCGCCGTCAGAATGATCGCCAGCGCCTTCCACCGCGTGAAATACAACATCGAGTTGACCCGTCAGATCAGGAGGATGCAAGCCTGTGGAAAATCAGCTCGCGGACGTCTCGTCCTTGGCGTCGGCTTTTTCCTTGGCCGGTTCGCCCTTGGCGCGAACGCCTGAAATCATCTGCCGCATCTGCCGCACGCGCACGCCGTCCGAAATCTCGAACTCGATCTGGTCGTCGTCGACGACCTTGGTCACCTTGCCGACCAGGCCGCCTGAGGTGACGACGGTGTCGCCGCGGCGGATGTTTTTGACGAGTTCGGCGTGGTCCTTCACCTTCTTCTGCTGCGGACGCAGAATCAGGAAGTACATGATGACGAAGATCAGTGCGAACGGCAGCAGCGACATCAACATGCTGTTGGCATCGCCGCCGGCTGCAGCCTGGGCGTACGCAGGGGTAATCAGCATTCGAACTATCCTCGTGAGACGGGAAAGAACCAGCCATGCATGGGCATCCGGCCGGTCCGGGCAAATTCGCGCGGACTATAGCGGCGGCTCGCCCAATTGCAACGTGGCCGGCCCCCTCATTTAGGGCGCTTGCGAGACCTTCCAAGGCCCGATAAGGCTGCGCGGTCAGGAACAGCGAAAATGTCGAAAAAACCCAAGAAAACAGCGGCTCGCGCCACATCCGGGGCGGCAATGCAAAGGCCTGTAAAAACCGCGACAAAACGTCCGGCAATGCCCCCGAACGACGTGGCCGCGGAGCGGATCGCAAACGCGCTGGAGGCCATCGCCGGCCACCTTTCCGCGGCCTCCCCGGCCACCACGGGGCTTGAGTCGTTTGGGTCAGCCGACGCCTTCGTCTGGCACCCGGACGGGCGACTGGCGCCCGTGCCCCGCGTCAGCCGTGTCGACCTCGGGCTGCTCAAGGGCATCGAGCGGATGCGCGACATCCTGATCGAGAACACCGTGCGCTTTGCCGACGGCCTGCCCGCCAACAATGCGCTGCTCTGGGGCGCGCGCGGCATGGGGAAATCCTCGCTGGTCAAGGCCGCGCATGCCGACATCAACGCCAGCCGCAAGCCGGCCGACCGCTTGAAACTGATCGAGATTCACCGCGAGGATATCGAGAGCCTGCCCGGCCTGATGGACCTGCTGCGCAACGCCTCGTTCCGTTTCATCGTGTTCTGCGACGACCTCTCCTTCGACGGCAACGATGCCTCCTACAAATCGCTGAAAGCGGTGCTGGAAGGCGGCATCGAGGGACGCCCCGACAATGTGATTCTCTACGCCACCTCGAACCGGCGGCATCTGTTGGCGCGCGAGATGATCGAGAATGAACGTTCCACCGCGATCAATCCCGGCGAAGCGGTCGAGGAAAAGGTCTCGCTGTCGGACCGTTTTGGTCTGTGGCTCGGCTTTCATCGCTGCAGCCAAGATGAATACCTTGCGATGGTGCGAGGCTATTGCGCCCATTTCGGCATCAAGCTCGCCGACGAAGAACTGGAGCGCGAAGCGCTGGAATGGTCGACCACGCGCGGCTCCCGCTCGGGCCGCGTTGCCTGGCAGTTCACGCAGGAACTGGCGGGACGGCTGGGTGTGCGACTGACGGGGATGTAGTTCTCGCTGTTCGCGCGAACTCCCCGCCAAAATCTCGCAACGTCATCCCCCGCGAAGGCGGGGATCCAAGTACGGCCGCGGCCTCGCAACTCAATCGAACGTTTCTGGAATACTGGATCGCCCGCCTTCGCGGGCGACGACAGTTGTGATTGTGGACGCCGCCGAGCGCCTCACGCCCCGTTGAGGAATTGAAGCGGGTCAACCGGTGAAGATCCTTTGCGGATCTCGAAGTGAAGTTGCGGCGACCCTACCTCGCCCGACTGACCCGATTTGGCAATGACCTGGCCGCGCTTGATCGTGTCGCCGCGCTTCACCATCAATTCACTCGCATGGGCATATGCGGTGACGTAACCGTTGGAGTGCCGAACCAGAACCAGATTGCCGTAACCCTTCAACTCGTTGCCGGAATAGGCGACGACGCCGTCTTCGGCGGCTTTCACCGGCGTGCCTTCCGGCACCGCCAGATTGATGCCGTCATTGGCCTTGCCGTTGGTCTTGGCGCCGTAGCTCGTGATCACCTTGCCGCGCACGGGCCAACGGAAGGTCGGCAGTGCGCCGGTGGCCTCGCCGGGCTTGACAGCAGGTGCTTCCGCAACCGCCTTTTCTTCGACATTGGTGGTCGCCTGCGCCAGCCGCGCGGTCTGCTGCGGAGCGGCGGGCGCAGCGACGGCTGCGACCTGCTGCATCGGCGCGGCAGGCTGCACCACGGGAGCGGCGGCGGCACCCTTCGCGCCGGGCACAGCGAGCTTCATGCCGAGGCTGAGCTTGGCCGAGGTGTCGAGATTGTTGGCCTTGGCGAGTTCGGCGACCGAGATGTGGTTGCGACGCGCAATGCTCATCAGCGTGTCGCCGCGATTGACGACGTGGACGCTCGGCGGTGCTGCCGGCGCGGCGACCGGCTTGCTGGCCGGCGGCGCCAATGCCGGCGCTAGCGCGGCAACGGCCGCGGTCTGGCGCGGAATGATCAGCTGCTGACCGGGAGAGAGAGTGCGCGGTCCCTTGTAGCCATTGGCCTGCAGGATCGCGGCGGCGGAAACGTTGTAGCGTTTTGCCAGGATGTCGAGCGTATCGCTGGTGCCGACAATGATCGTGGTACCCTGCGCGGGCGCATGCGCGGCCGCCACCGATCGCGAGGCAACCGTGCCGGTGGTCTCAAGCTGCGGCTGGCTCGGCGCGCTGTAAGACGAAAGCCCGCGCCCTCCTCCCGATACGCCACTGCTCGCGACCGGATAGGATTTCGGCGCCGCCACCACGGGCGGCGGCGGCAAGGCCGAAGATTGGTATTGCGACTGCGGCGCTTGAGTTTGCGGCCGTGCATATTGCGGCAGCTCGCGGCGCTCGGCGGCGGGCACGGGCACCGAGCCCGTCGCTTCGGGCTGGTAGTTAAAGGGATTGGATAATGGGTTTTCCGAAAGACGCGTCGACATATCGGCGCTGCAGCCGGCAAAGCCAACCAACATTAGCGTCAGCACCGCCACCTGCGGCACGCGACGCGAGCGTAGCAACTCGACGACACGGGACATGGTTACTCACTCGTACGCAACAAAATACTCTTTTGAGTAAACACGTCCCGAGTAAATAACCGCTTAACCCTCGGAATAAGATGTTGGCGGGAACCGCCAATCCGGGATTCTACAGTTCGCGCGCAATCCCCGGCAGCGCCGGTACGAAGCGTACGTCGACCAGCGCCTTACGGTCGAAACCGGCATCCGTCCTGGTGACGCGGACCAGCGTCTGGACGCCCTGATGCGGTCCGACCGGCGCCACAAGGATGCCCCCCGGCTCGAGCCGTGCCAGCAGCTTCTCCGGGATTTCCTCCATCGCCGCGGTCACGATGATGCGGTCAAAATCCCCGGCACCCGCCGGGATATCGAAGCCGTCGCCGAGCAGGACCTCGATATTGTCGTAGCCAAGCTTTTTCAGCCGGGCGCGGGCGGTGTCGGCCAGCGTCCGGTAGCGCTCGATGGTGAGAACGTGCCGGCAAAGCCGGGAGAGGATCGCGGCCTGATAACCGGAGCCGGTGCCGATCTCGAGCACTCTATGGTGCTTTTGCAGCTGCAATTGCTCGGTCATATAGGCGACCACGAAGGGCTGGCTGATGGTCTGGCCGCAGGCGATGCCGAGCGCGCTGTCGCGATAGGCATGGCCGCGATCGGCAGGTGTCACGAACACCTCCCGCGGCACCTCTTCCATGGTGCGCAGGATGGTCTGATCGCTGATCCCCCGCCGCCGCAGGCTGAGCTGGAACATCATCTTTTCGGGCGGTTCTTGGGACATTATCGACTCAGGGCGCGCACGGGCTTGGCCATTCATCTAGTGCTTCGGCCGGGATGGGATGCAATAGCCCCCGGGGCTTTAAGCAAGAATTCCCGAGAAATCTGGTTCCGGCCATGGAACCGTTGTTCCGGATCGACGTTAAAGCCCGGAAATCGCTGGGGACTAGGTTCCGGCGATCATCAGGCACCGTCATTTCACGGCCCATGTTGACGTTGCGCCAACGGACGTTATTTGCGAACCTTAAAGCTCGGAAGGGCAAGGATTCCATCACAAGGATTCCATCATGATGTCGATACGGCCGCCGGGCTGTTCAGTGTTTCTCGTCGAAGACGAGGTCATGATCCGGATGATGGTCGCCGACATGCTCGAAGAGCTCGGCTACAGCGTCGCCGCCGAAGCCGGCGAGATCGGCGAAGCCGTCAAGCTCGCCCAATCGACCGAATTCGATCTCGCTATTCTCGACGTCAACGTCAACGGCAAGGTCATCACGCCGGTGGCCGAACTGATCAGGGCGCGCAACCGCCCGTTCATTTTCGCGACCGGCTACGGTTCGTCGGGCCTCCCTGAGGAATATCGCGATCGTCCGGCGTTGCAGAAGCCGTTTCAACTGGAAACGCTGGCGCAAACGATCAACAGCGCACTGAAGAGTGCGGCAGCGTAGCTTCTTCGAAACCGAAGTGACAGCTGGCCAATCGACGTCATCCCCAGGATGACGTCTGTGCTTGCGGCGCTTCTACTTCAACGTCGTCGTCAGCGCTTCCGAAAATGCTTCATCGGTGCGATCGAGCCGCAGCGGCGTCACCGAGACGTAGCGCGCGGCAAGCGCGGCGAGATCGGAGCCCTCGGCCGGCGTGTCCATCATCGCGGCGCGTTCGAAGCCGATCCAGAAATAGGGATTGCCGCGGCCGTCATGGCGCTTGTCGACTTTCAGGAAACCGAGATTGCGCTTGCCCTGCCGCGTGACGCGGATGCCATTGACCTGGTCGGGCGTGCAGGCCGGAAAGTTGACGTTGATCACGGTGTTCTTCGGGATGCCGGCGTCGATCACTTTGCGCAAAATATCCGGCCCGAATTTCAGCGCGGTGTCCCACAGCGGCGCATGACGCGTCTCGATGGAGAATTCCTGCGACAGCGCAAATGACGGTATACCGAGGATAGTGCCTTCCAGCGCACCCGCGATCGTGCCGGAATAGACGACGTCCTCGGCGACATTGCGGCCCTTGTTGACGCCCGCCAGCACGAGGTCCGGCAGCTTCTCGCCGAGGATGTGGCGCGCGCCCATGATCACACAATCGGTCGGCGTGCCCCGTACCGCGAAATGGCGCGGGCCGACTTCGCGCAGCCGCAGCGGATCGTTCAGCGACAGCGAATGCGAGACGCCGGACTGATCGAGCTCCGGCGCCACGATCCAGACGTCGTCGGACAGCGCGCGCGCGATGTCCTCGACGACCTTCAAGCCGGGCGCATGGATGCCATCGTCATTGGTGCAGAGAATGCGCATCCGTCAAAATGCCTTCTGGTTCGATTCGAGGCCTGTTTTGCCGCCGGGCCGTCTTATCCGGCTATCGCGCTTGAAGCAAACCCCTGAGTTTGCGGTCATTTCCGCATCCGGACGCGCCAGGGGCGAATGAACTTGGCGTAGCCTGAAAACAGCATGTGGAATTTAGGCGGCACCGGCTTGGTCGGCTCGGGATCAGGTTTTTTGATCGCGGGCGCTTGCTGCGCGACGGGCGGCGCCGGAGGCGGTTCAACGGGATCAACCTTTCGAGGCCTTGGCGCCTCTGGCGTTGCAACTTGTTTAGGTGTTTGGGGAAGCGGCTCGATGGGCGGAGCCGGTGCGATGGGCAAAGCCGGCACAACCGTATCCTCCGGCGGCGCTATCTTGCGAGGTGGCTCGGGGAAGCGCTTCCGCGCGATGGAAATCGCCTTGTCGAAATCCTCGATGTTGAGCCATTTGTGGGCACGGAGGCCTTCCAGCACATCGTCTTCCCACAGCCTGTTGACCTCAATGTCAAATTGGCTCTTCAGCTTCTGATCGCACGCCTGCACGCCATAACCGGTGACCGCCCATTGCCTCCCCACCCAGTAGATGTCGCGATGCAGCGCCATTTCGCAGCTTTGCTATTTGTCGTGCTCGATCACCTTGAGGCCGCCCATATAGGGCTGCAGCACGTCGGGCACCGCAATCGATCCGTCCTGCTGCTGATAGGTTTCCATCACCGCAATCAGCGCACGGCCGACCGCCGTGCCGGAGCCGTTCAGCGTATGCACGAAACGCGGCTTGCTGTCGGAGCCGCGGTAACGCGCGTCCATGCGCCGCGCTTGGAAATCGCCGCACACCGAACAGCTGGAGATTTCCCGGTAGGCGCCGCCCTCGCCCTGCCCGGGCATCCACACCTCGATGTCGTAGGTCTTTTGAGCGGAGAAACCCATGTCGCCGGCGCACAATGTCATTACGCGGTAATGCAGATCGAGCTGGCGCAACACTTCCTCCGCGCAGGCAAGCATGCGCTCGTGCTCGTCCTTGCTGGTCTCTGGCGTGGTGATCGAGACCAGCTCCACTTTCGTAAACTGATGCTGCCGGATCATGCCGCGGGTATCGCGGCCGGCAGCCCCTGCTTCCGCACGGAAGCACGGCGTCAGCGCGGTGAGCCGCATCGGCAGTTCCTTGTCGTCGACGATCGACTCGCGGACGAGATTGGTCAGGGATACTTCAGCCGTCGGGATGAGGCCGAGGCGCTCGCTTTTCAGGCGGCCATCATCCGGCGCAGCAAGCAGTTCGCCTTTGATCGCCCAAAACTGGTCGTCCTCGAACTTCGGCAATTGCCCGGTGCCGAACATCACGTCGTTGCGCACCAGCAGCGGCGGATTGATCTCGGTGTAGCCGTGCTCGCCTGTGTGGAGATCGAGCATGAACTGCCCGATCGCGCGCTCCAGCCGCGCGAGACCCTTTTTCAGCACGACAAAGCGCGCGCCGGAGAGTTTCGCCGCCACCTCGAAATCCATGCTGCCGAGCGCGCCACCGAGATCGTCATGCGGCTTCGGCGCGAAACCATAGTCGCGCGCCTTGCCGAACACCGCGCGCTGTACATTGCCGTGCTCGTTTGTGCCGTCGGGCACCTCATCGAGAGGCAGGTTCGGGATCGCGGCCAATTCCATGGCCAGCTCCTCGTCGGCGATTTTCGCGGCCAGTTCGAGCTCCGGCATCGTGGTCTTGAGCTCGGCGACTTCCGCCATCAGCCTCGACGCGCGCGCCTCATCCTTGGTCTTCTTGGCGTCGCCGATCTCCTTCGACGCCGCGTTGCGCCTTGCCTGCGCCTGCTCGGAGGCCAGGATCGCCGCGCGGCGCTTCTCGTCGATCGCAAGCAGCGAGGCCGACAACGGCGCCAGCCCACGGCGCTTCAGGCCGGCGTCAAAGGCAGCTGGGTTGTCGCGGATCGATTTGATGTCGTGCATGGCGGGCCATTCGTGAATCGTGCCGGCAAAGGCGCGCATCCAGTAACCCGAATAGACGGTTTTTGAAACAGCGAAGCGGCCCTACTCGGCCGGATTGGCGGCGGGCGGCGCCCCGGCCGAGGCTTGGGTTGCGGCTGCCTTCTTTTCCACCATGCGGACGGCAATGATCGAACCTTCGTAAAGCGCCAGCAAGGGGATCGCGAGCGAGGCCTGGCTCAGCACGTCCGGCGGGGTCAGGACGGCGGCGATGATGAAGGCGACCACGATGAAATAGCGCCGTTTCTCGCGCAGCTGCTTCGAGGTAATGATGCCGATCCGGCCCAACAACGTCAGGATGACCGGCAATTGAAACGCGATGCCGAAGGCAAAGATCAGCGACATCATCAGTGACAGATATTCGCCGACCTTTGGCAGCAATTGAATCTGCGCGGTTTCCGGACCGCCCATCTGCTGCATGCCGAGCGAGAACCGCACCAGCATCGGCAGCACGACGAAATAGACCAGCAGCGAGCCGAGCACGAAGAAGAACGGGGTTGCGATCAGATACGGCAGGAACGCGCCGCGCTCATGCTTGTAGAGACCGGGCGCCACGAATTTGTAGATCTGCGTCGCCACGATCGGGAACGAGATGAAGCCGGCGCCGAACAACGCGAGTTTCAATTGCGTCAGAAAATATTCCAGGAGCGCCGTGTAGATGAATTTCGAATTCTCAGGGCCCGCGATCCAGACGAACGGCCACACCAGCACGTTGTAGATTTGCTTGGCAAAGAAGAAACAGAAGATGAAGGCAACGCCAAATCCCAACAGCGCCTTGATCAGCCGCGATCGCAGCTCGATCAGATGGTCCATCAGCGGCGCTTTGCTGGCCTCGATGTCTTCGGCGCTCATGACACTTTGGCGTCCTTGAGCACGTCAGGCGCCGGGGGCACCATGTCCTGCGGCGCGGGCGGAACTTCGCCGGTAATTGCCAGCGGCTCGGAGATCGCCGCATGAGATTCGGCCTCGACGAAGGTTTCTGGCGTAGGCGCCGCCGGCGTCGTCGGCGTAACCGTCTCGCCGATCGAGGACTCCACCTGCGTATCAACCGGCTTGTCGATGTCGGATATCTGCAAGGCGTCGCCGACGTCCTTTTGCAGCGAGGTCATGATGTTGCCGGAGGTGAGGCCGGTCGCGGCGTCCTTGACCTCGTCAAAGCTCTTCTTGAGGTCGGCCATCTCGGCCTCGCGCATCGCCTCCTGGAACTGGCCCTGGAATTCGGCGGCCATCTTGCGCGCCTTGCCCATCCATTGCCCGACCATGCGCAGCACGCCCGGCAGTTCTTTCGGACCGATGGCGATCAGGGCGACAACCGCGATGACGACCAGTTCACTCCACCCGATGTCGAACATGAAAATTTCCGCTTACGCGAGCCCCAGCCCGATCCCTTTAACAGGATTTGGGGCGGCCCGCGTGTTTTCTCAACCGGCACACATGGCGCTTTCAGGCGACACCTGCCCGCGTGAGGACAACGCGTCGACGCAAATCGTCAGACAGCCTTGCTGCCGACATCAGTGCGCGCCGCCGACGGCGCCGCCGCATTGTGATCAATGCTCTTGGTCGGCTCGGGCTTTTCTGCAGTCTTGTCATCGTCCTGCATGCCCTTCTTGAAGGCCTTGATGCCCTGCGCTACGTCGCCCATCAGGTCCGAAATCTTGCCTCGTCCGAACAACAGCAGGACCACTGCGATCACGACGATCCAGTGCCAAATGCTAAGCGAACCCATCCTGCAACCCTCCAAAAGAGACGGCCGGCACCCGGCCCGAGCTTTGCCGGAAGGTAGGCCCGGGAGGTGTCAAAAACAAGGACTTAGGCCGCGGCAAATCGCTGTCACGGCTACGCATTATTGCTTACCGTTAATCCGCTCTTGCGGAAACAAACGGCACAGCTTTCGGAATTAGTCCTCGCCGCCCTTTTCTGGCTCGGCCGCCGGCGCCAGCAGGAGTTCCAGACTATCGCCGGCATCCAGCGGCTCCTCGTCCTCACGCAGCGCCATATCGTCAGAGGGGGTCGGAACGCGGAAGCCTGAGGGCAGCCGCGAATCCAGGAGCCCCGTACCCTTCAGCTCTTCCAGGCCCGGCAGATCGCCCAGCGCCTCCAGGCTGAACTGCGACAGGAACGCTTCGGTGGTGCCGAAGGTCAGCGGCCGGCCCGGCGTCTTGCGGCGGCCACGGGGACGGATCCAGCCGGTCTCGAGCAGCACGTCCAGCGTCCCCTTGGAGGTGATCACGCCGCGGATTTCCTCGATCTCGGCACGCGTCACCGGCTGGTGATAGGCGATGATCGCGAGCACCTCGATGGCCGCGCGCGAAAGCCGGCGGGTTTCCGTGCTCTCCCGCGTCATCAGCCATGACAGGTCGCCGGCGGTGCGGAAGGTCCATTTGTTGGCGACGCGCACCAGATTGACGCCGCGCGTGGCGTATTCCGCCTGCAGTCGCGCCAGCGCCGCCTTGATGTCTATGCCGTCGGGCATGCGCTTGGCCAAAGCCGCCTGATCGATCGGTTCGGCAGACGCAAACAGCAGCGCTTCCAGCAGCCGCAATTCCTCGGGCCGCGCCTCCGGTTCGAGGTTCGGATCTGCGGGATATTCCTCGGCATCTTCCATGCGCTTTTCCGCGAGGCTCGCCATGGCTTGGTCTCCTTCTTCCACTATTCGACCGAGAAATCCGGCGCGAACATCGCCCCGGAGGCTTGCGGCTGTCGCTTACGAAAATACAGCGGCGCGAACGCCTCTTTCTGGTTCAGTTCCATCTCGCCTTCCCGCACCAATTCGAGCGCCGCGGCAAAGCTAGAGGCAAACACGGTCGCTTTCTGCGAGGGATCGACGACGTAGCTGAGGAGAAATTCATCGAGGCAGCTCCAGTCGTCGGCCATGCCGACGAGCCGCTCCAGCGAGGCGCGCGCTTCCGAAAGCGACCACACCGTGCGCTTAGCCAGATGCACGGTCGCGAGCACGCGTTGCTGGCGCTGCGCGGCGTAGGCCGTAAGCAGGTCGAACAGGGTCGCGGTGAATTTGGGGTGGCGGATTTCCGCAATCGATTCCGGATTGCCGCGCGGAAAGATATCGCGCTGGAACTGCGGGCGGTTCATCAGCCTGTTCGCCGCCTCGCGAATCGCCTCTAACCGGCGCAGCCGGTTGGCCAGCGCGGTTGCCATCTCCTCGGCGCTCGGGCCGTCCGGCGTCGCCGGTTCGGGCAGCAGTAACCGCGATTTCAGGAACGCCAGCCACGCCGCCATCACGAGATAGTCGGCCGCGAGTTCGAGGCGGATCTTTCGCACCGCCTCGATGAAGATCAGGTACTGATCGGCCAACGCCAGGATGGAAATCTTGGCGAGATCGACCTTCTGCTGCCGCGCCAGCGTCAGCAACAGGTCGAGCGGGCCCTCATAGCCCTCGACGTCGACGACCAGCGCAGGCTCGCCGTCGGCGATTTCGGCCGGCCGTCCCGTTTCAAACGATAGAATCTCCGCGGTCATGCCGTCCCTACCCGATCCATCAACGCGTCCAGTTCAGCCCGCGCCGCCTGCCGATCGAGCGGCTGCGCCGGCTTGCGCGAGGCCAGCGCCCGATTGGCGCGAAGTCAAGGCCTCGCCCGTCAGTTCCGGTGTCTCACACGCGACGTCGCGCATCTCGTCGAGCTTGCCGTTGCAATGCAAAACCATGTCGCAGCCAGCGTTGACGATCGCTCGGGTCCGCTCGGCGATCGATCCCGCCAACGCGTTCATGGAGACATCATCACTCATCAACAAACCCTGGAACCCGATCACGCCGCGAATCACTTGCTGGATGATTGTCGCAGAAGTCGTTGCCGGATGGACGGGGTCTAACGCGCTAAACACAACATGTGCCGTCATGGCCATCGGCAGATCCGCCAGCGGTTGGAAGGCGGCGAAATCCGTCCGATCCAGCTCGTCCCGCGATGCATCGACCATCGGCAACCGAAAATGGCTGTCCGCTGTGGCCCTTCCATGGCCGGGGATGTGCTTCAGGATGGGCAGCACGCCGCCCTGCTCCAGCCCCTCTGTGACCGCCAGGGCAATCGCCGCGACCTTGCCCGGTTCGGTTCCATAGGCCCGGTTGCCGATTACCGCGTCGCTACCTTCGACCGGCACGTCCGCCAACGGCAGGCAATCGACGGTGATGCCGAGGTCGATCAGATCGGCCGCGATCAGACGCGAGCTCAGGCGGGCCGCCGCGAAGCCCAGCTCGGGATCGATGTCGTATAGCGCGCCAAAGACCGCGCCCGGCGGATAGACCGGCCAGTGCGGCGGTCCCAGCCGGGCAACCCGGCCGCCTTCCTGGTCGATCAGCACGGGCGCGTCCGGGCTATTGATTGAATCGCGCAATTCCCTAACAAGCGAAGAGACTTGAGCCGGGGTCGCAATGTTACGCTTGAATAGGATAAAGCCCCATGGCCGCTCGTGACGGGTGAATTCGCGCTCTACGGCGCTCAGTTCCAATCCCGATATGCCCGTGATGAATGCGCGGCTGTTCATGGGACCGATTAGGCCCCTCACAGCTCACCGGTCAAGGAAACGGCCGTTAATTCCTTTGGACGACGCACTGTCCGCCGGCGGTTTTCAAATTGCTGCAGAATTGGGCGGCCTCTTCGGTGGAGCTGAACGGGCCGACCATGGCGCGGTAATAGACGCCCTTGTCGCCCAAGTCAGCCCGCTTGATGACGGGCGGCCGGGAGCCCAGCACTGTTGGGAATTTGCCCTGCAGCGCCCGGTAGGAGGCCTGCGCGTCGGCCTCGTTCTTCTGCGAGGAGACCTGCACGAGATATCCACCGCCCGCCGAAGGCACGGTCTGCACCGGATTGGTGGCGGCGACACGGGTCTGGGCCGGCTCAGGCGCAGGCGCGCCCTGCGGCGACAGCGATAGCGGCGCATTGGCGCTGGCGTTGGCGGCCGACGGGTTACGCATGGCTGGCGCAGCTGCGGCCGGCGCAGTCGTTCGGGCAGCCGCCGCTGGTTTTGCAACCGGAGCCGTAGCACCCGCCGGAACACCGCCGTTCTCCGCGGCATCGCCCTTCACAGCCAAGGTTTTGATCTTGCGCGGCTCGCTGTTCGGCATAGTGCCATTCGCGACCGTCGCCGGCGGCGGCCCCGCCGGGCTGACGCTTGCGACCGGCGGTGGGCTGCCGTTCTGGTTCAGCGGCGGAAAAACGACGCGGGGACCGGACTTGGAATTGACGTCGACGGGCGCCTCTTCACGCGAAACGATCTTCTCGCCGCCATCGCCGGGCAACATCCGGTCCGGCGTCTTGGCGGCAGCGCCATCGCCGGGCGCCGGCACGACCTTGGTCGGGCTGTTGTCGGCCTTGATGATCGGGGGCTCACCGGTGCGGGGCGATCCGACATAGGTGCGATAGGCGAACGCCGCCCCCGTCCCCACCACGGCCAGTGCCAGCACCGCGACGACCGTCATCAGCCCGCTACTGCGCTTGCGCGGTTCGGGCTCTTCCTCATAGCCGCTCTGATAGGCGTAGGGATCGTCCGGAAAGGCCGGATCGCGCGCATATTCCTGCTGGCCGGATTCGATCTGGCCATACAGCGCATCGTCATAGCGCGACGGATCGACCGGCCGCTCGTCCGCATAATGTTGCGGCTCGTGATAACCCTGCTCGGGCTCCGCCGCCGGTTGGGCCGCATAGCGATGCAAAGGATGCACAGGGCTCGGCTGGTAGTCCTGCTCCGGCTCTTCGTATTCCTGCTGTGGCGGGGCTTCGTGCCTGGCGCGCTGCATCCATGGCGGCGGCCCTGCGGGCGACGGCGGATCTTCGTCCGCGGCATCGTATTGCGGGCGGACATTGGCCCGTGACTGCAGCGGATGCGGAGTCTTGGTGGCGGCGCCGAATGGGTCGGTCTGCCCGATCAGTCGCGCCAGTTCGGCGAGCGGATCGCTCTCGACCCGCGCCGGCGCATTCGGGTTGGCGCCGCGATCATAGTCGGCGTCTGTAGGAAAAGGTCGGTCCTGATAACGATCAGCCATCGTGAAGATGCATCCCCTTCGGGGCAGCGCCAACCCGCCATGGCCACAACGAGCCATGATAAACGAATTGGCCCCTGCCAGATACCCTCACAAATCCCCATTATGAGGGCCTTCGCCCCTGCCTACCGCATCTCGGTTGGGGCGTGGACGCCGAGAACGGCTAAGCCCGATGCCAGAACCGAGACGACGCCCTGGACCATCGCCAGTCGCGCCTTCGTGATCTCTGCATCATTATTGATAATGAAGCGTAAATAGGGCAAATCCCGCCCCCTCGTCCAAAGCGCATGAAAATCGCTGGCGAGATCATATAGGTAAAAAGCGATTCGGTGCGGCTCATGTGCGACCGCCGCCGCCTCGATCATCCGGGGGTACAGCGCCAGCTGCTTCAGCAGGCTGAGTTCCGCCGGGTCCGTCAGCCGCTCCACGGCAGCATCCCCGAGATAGGCCGCCCGGGTGGCATCGTCCTCCGGCAGGTCCGGGAACACCTCCCGCGCGTTCTTGAAGATCGAGTGGCCGCGGGCGTGGCCGTACTGGACGTAGAACACAGCGTTGTCCTTAGACTGCTCGATCACCTTGGCGAGGTCGAAATCCAGCACCGCGTCGTTCTTGCGGAATAACATCATGAAACGCACGGCATCCGAGCCGACCTCGTCGACCACCTCGCGCAAGGTGACGAATTCGCCGGAGCGTTTCGACATCTTCACCGGCTCGCCGTCGCGCAACAGCTTGACCAACTGCACGATCTTGACGTCCAGCGCAGCCTTGCCCGAGGTCACCGCCTTCACGGCCGCCTGCATGCGCTTGATGTAGCCGCCATGATCGGCCCCGAACACGTCGATCAGGTTGGTGAAGCCACGGTCGAACTTGTTCTTGTGGTTGGCGATGTCGGACGCGAAATAGGTGTAGGCGCCGTCCGACTTGATCAGGGGACGATCGACATCGTCGCCGAACGCAGTGGCGCGGAACAACGTCTGCTCGCGATCCTCATAATCCTCGACCGGCTTGCCCTTCGGCGGCGGCAGGCGGCCTTCGTAGACGTCGCCCTTGGAGCGCAGATAATCGATGGTCTCGGTGACCTTGTTGTTGCCGTTCTCGATCAGCGACCGCTCCGAGAAGAACACGTCGTGCCTGATGTGGAGCGCGGCGAGATCGCCCTTGATCATCTCCATCATCATGTCGATGGCTTTATGGCGCACGATCGGCAGCCAGGCATTTTCCGGCATCGCCTTGAGCTTGTCGCCATGTTCGGCCGCGAGCTCCTGCCCAACCGGAATCAGATAGTCGCCGGGATAGAGCCCCTCAGGAATAGCGCCAATGTCTTCACCGAGCGCCTCGCGATAACGCAGATAGGCCGAACGGGCGAGCACATCGACCTGCGCGCCGGCGTCGTTGATGTAATATTCGCGCGTGACGTCATAGCCCGCGAACCGCAGCAGGCTGCACAAGGCATCGCCGAACACCGCGCCGCGGCAATGGCCGACATGCATCGGGCCGGTCGGATTGGCCGAGACATATTCGACATTGACCTTTTCGGCTTTGTTGATCGCGCTGGCCCCGTAGGAAGCGCCCTCGCGCAGCACGGTGCGCAGCGCATCCGCCCACACCTGAGGCTCCAGGGTGAGATTGATGAAACCAGGGCCGGCGATCTCGACGGAGGCGATCAGATCGTCGGCGCGCAGTTTTTCGGCGAATTTCTCGGCGAGATCACGCGGCTTTGCCTTGGCTTCCTTGGCCAAGACCATCGCGGCATTGGTCGCCATGTCGCCATGCGTGGCATCGCGCGGCGGTTCGACCACCACGCGGGAGAAATCGATGCCTTCGGGCCAATTTTCTTCCGTGGCAAGGGCAGCACAGATCGCGTGCACGCGCGCGAGCACATCGGCAAAAAGATGCGGTGAGGTGGGGTTTTCGGCCATTTGCTAAAGTACCTGGGCCGCCGCCTAACGCAAATCCGGGGTCGAGTCAAAAAGCCTTTGGTGCTCGGTCAGGGCGAAGCGGTCGGTCATCCCGGCGATGAAATTGCCGATCCGCCGGCCACGTTCCGTTTCGGTCTGGCGCTCGGTACCCTCGATCCATTCGGCCGGCAGGTCGCCCGGCGACCGCTGGTAGCGCGCGAACAGATCGAACAGGATCCCTTCGGCCTCGCCCATCACCCGCATCACCCGATCGTGGCGGTACATCCGTTGCTTCAGGAACGTCTTGATGTCGGCCTCCTCCGCCGCCACCGCGGGCGGAAAAGCGATCAGCGGCTGCGTGTGATGGCGAACGTCGTGCGCAGATTGCGGCTTGGCCGCCGCCAGCCGCTTGCCGGCCTCCGCGACCACGGCCGAGATCAGGTATGAGATCAGTTCGCGCACCAGTTCCGCGCCGCGCCTGATGTCATCGAGGCTGGGGTAGTGCTTGCCGATGTCGGCGATGATCGCAGCCGTGAGCGGCATCACTTTGAGGTCGTCGACGCCAAACAGGCCGGCGCGCAAGCCGTCATCGATATCGTGGGCGTCGTAGGCGATATCGTCGGCGAAGGCTGCGACCTGGGCCTCCAGCGAGGCGAAGCTCCACAGCTCCAGATCGTATTTGCTGTTGAAATCGGCAATCCCGACCGGGATGCCGGTTTCCCTATAACGCCTGGCCGGAGCCCCGCTCCGCTCCGCCAGCGGGCCATTGTGTTTAACGATGCCCTCGAGCGATTCCCAGGTCAGGTTGAGCCCGTCGAACTCGGGATAGCGGTGCTCCAGCGCAGTTATGACGCGCAGCGTTTGCGCGTTGTGATCGAAGCCGCCATACGCCCGCAGGCATTTATCCAGCGCCCGCTCGCCGGCGTGGCCGAACGGGGGGTGGCCGAGGTCATGGGCCAGCGCCAGCGTCTCGGTGAGGTCCTCGTCGAGCGCGAGCTGCCGGGCCAATGCGCGTGCGATCTGCGCCACTTCCAGCGAATGGGTCAGCCTTGTGCGGTAATGATCGCCTTCGTGGAACACAAAAACTTGAGTCTTGTGCTTGAGGCGACGGAACGCGGTGGAATGGATCACCCGGTCGCAGTCGCGCCGGAACGGGCTGCGGGTCTTGCTCGGCGGCTCCGCAAACAGCCGGCCGCGGCTGCGATCGGGGTCGCAGGCATAAGGAGCGCGGGGGGCAGCCATTCCGACCGACACGGTTTTTTAGTCCTTATCCATTTGATTCCGCAACATCACGCACTTAACTATGTCTGATAAGGCATACCAAATGAATTGGGTATGACGCCGTCTACCGGAGAGCCTTCATGACCACTGCCATCACCGTTAGCGACCGGGCCGCCCGCCGCATCGGGGAGATCCTCAAGACCGAGGGCGACGGCGCGATGCTGCGCATTTCAGTCGAAGGTGGCGGCTGCTCCGGCTTTCAGTACAAATTCGACGTCGAACACGCCCAGGCCGTAGACGACCTGGTGATCGCCCGCGAGGGTGCGGTGGTGCTGGTCGACCCGGCCTCGGTGCCGTTCCTAGCCGGATCGGAGGTCGATTTTGTCGATGATTTGATCGGCGCCTCGTTCCGGGTGGTCAATCCGAACGCCACCGCCTCCTGCGGCTGCGGCACCAGTTTTTCGATCTAGGACAACCGGCGACGGATCAGCGTTGGGCTGCGAACAGCGCCCTCGCATTGCCGTGCGCGATCTGCGCCGCGATCTCTGGCGATAGCTGGTCGAGCCAAGCGCGGTATCCCGCCATGATGTCGCCATAGGTCGCCCAGCGCTCATTGACCCAAGTGTCAGAGCCGAGCAGGAACCGGTCCGGATACCGCTCGAACAGCCCCCGCCACTCCGGTGTAAGCCTCCCTCCGCCATCGACAATGCCGCCGCGATAGGACAATTCGCCCCACAGCTTCGGATATTTCGAGAGCATCGCCGAGACGCGGTCGGTCGACAGGCCAAAGCCGGTATGCGCCCAGATGATCCGCGCCTTCGGATTATGTCGCATCAAAATCTCGACTGCTTCGTCATCGGCGTGGGCGTGCAGGTAGAGGTCGTTGGCGACGGAGAAATCGACGGTCTTCTTCACCCACTCGTTTTCGGCTGATTTGCCCGACAGATGGAATTCGCCGATGCCGCGGTAATAGCCGCGTTTGAACTCATCCTGCACCAGATCGAAGATCACGGGATCGCCAAACCAGCTCTGGATATCGGCACGGACCCGATACGGCCGGATGAACGGCACCACCTGCAGTCCCTCAGGCTTGGCATCCATCAGCGCGTGCGTGCCGGTGTTCGGACGGCTGGTGGCGAGAATGCCGGTCACGCGATGCTTCCTGAACAGCGCGAGCACTTCGTCGAGCTGATAGTAGGGCTTAGGTTCCCAATTGTAATGCAGATGCGCGTCGAAGATTTCGATTGGCTCGGCCGCAATGGCACCGCCGCCCATCCCGGCGATCCCTGCAATGGCGATCGTGGCGGCGATGCATCCCGAGGCGGTCCGCATCGCCCGCCATGGGATCATCATCCCGATCATTATTCGGCCGCGGCCACGTGCGGCCGTTCACCCTCGCTGGTCTCGTCGAGCTGCGGCTCCAGCCGACGCTTCAGGCGACGGTCGATGCGGTCGAGATAGATGTAGATCACCGGCGTGATGAACAGCGTCAGGAGCTGCGACACGCAGAGGCCACCGACCACGGCGATGCCGAGCGGCTGACGCAGTTCGGCGCCGGCGCCGGCGCCGAGCGCGATCGGCAGCGTGCCGAAGATCGCTGCAAACGTCGTCATCATGATCGGGCGGAACCGCAGCAGCGCGGCTTCGCGGATCGCGTGTTCGGCGCTGAGGCCAACGCGACGGCGCTCAAGCGCGAAGTCCACCATCATGATGGCGTTCTTCTTGACGATACCGACCAGCATCACGATGCCGATCATCGCGATCACCGATAGCTCCATGCCGAACAGCATCAAGGTCAGGATCGCGCCGATACCGGCCGAAGGCAGGCCGGAGATGATGGTGATCGGGTGGATGAAGCTTTCATAGAGGATGCCGAGGATAACGAACGCCGCGAAGACAGCGGCGAGAATCAGCACACCCTGCCCGCGCAGCGAATCCTGGAACACCTGCGCGGTGCCGGAGAAGCCGGTGGCAATCGTCGCCGGAAGATTTCGAACTCTGTTCAAGCGTAGTGATCTGGTCCACCGCATAGCCCAGCGAATAGCCCGGCGCGAGGTTGAACGAGATCGTCACAGCGGGCTGCTGGGCCTGGTGGTTGATCTGCAACGGACCGACCGAGGGCACCAGCTTGGCCACCGCCGAAAGCGGAATGGTCACGTTGTTTTGGGTCTTCATATAGAGCTTGGAGAGATCCGACGGATCGACGCGGAACTGTGGCTGCACTTCCAGGATGATCTGGTAGTCGTTCGACGGCATGTAGATGGTGCCGACTTGGCGCGCGCCATAGGCGTTGTAGAGCTGGTTGCGGACCTGATCGACGGTGATACCGTAGACGGCGGCCTTCTCGCGGTCGATGTCGACCGTCATCTGCGGGTTCTTGATGTAGAGGTCGGTGGTGACGTCGAGCAGGCCCGGCACCTTCTCGATCCTGTCACGGATCTCCGGCGCCAGACGGTAGAGCGACTCGGTATCGCCGCTCTGCATCACGTATTGATACTGGCTCTTCGAAATCCGGCCGCCGATATTTAGATTCTGGATGCTCTGGAAGAACGCCTGCATGCCCGGGATCTGCCGCGCCTTTCCGCGCAGACGCCCGATCACCGTGACCACGTTATCGCGCGTCTTTTGCGGCTTCAGCGCAATGAAGAGCCGTCCGTAATTTGCCGTGGTGTTGGGCCCGCCGGCGCCGACCGTCGAATTGATATAGTCGATCGCGGGATCGGATTTGAGCACGTCGACCAGCGCCTGCTGCCGCACCTTCATCGCCTCAAAGGAGGTATCGGTGGCGGCCTCGGTGACGCCGATCAGGAAGCCGGTGTCCTCCTGAGGGAAGAATCCCTTCGGCACGATCATGTAGAGATATACCGTGCCCCCCAACGTCGCCAGCGTCATGACCAGCATCAGCGCTTTCCGCGCCAGTACCCAGTCGAGCGTCCATTCGTAGGCCCGCAGCCATGAATCGAACATCGCCTCGAAGATGCGGAGCACGATGTTCGGCTTCTTGGTCTCATCATGCGCCCGCAACACGCGCGCGCACAGCATCGGCGTCAGCGTCAACGAGACGAATCCGGACACGACGATGGCGACCGATACGGTGACCGCAAATTCACGGAACACGCGGCCGACGATGCCGCCCATCAGCAGCACCGGAATGAACACGGCAATTAGCGAGAAAGTGATCGAGATGATCGTGAAGCCGATTTCGCGGGCGCCCTTGAGCGCTGCCTCGTAGGGCCGCATGCCATGCTCGATATGGCGGACGATATTTTCCAGCATGACGATGGCATCGTCGACCACGAAGCCGACCGAGAGCGTCAACGCCAACAGCGTCATATTGTTAATGGAGTAGTCGAGCGCATACATGACGGCGCAGGTGCCGAACAGCGAGATCGGAACCGCCAGCGCCGGAATGAATGTGGCGGAGGCCGAGCGCAGGAACATGAAGATCACCAGAATGACCAGCCCGATCGCGATCAGCAGCGTTTCCTCGACATCGGCTACCGCCTGACGAATCGAAATCGAGCGATCCATCAAAACGTTGATTGAGACCGATGGCGGGATCTGCGCGCGCAGCGCCGGCAATTTGGCCAGTATGGCGTCAACCACCGCGACCGTATTGGCGTCCGGCTGCTTCTGGATGCCGAGCACGATGGAGCGATCGCCATTGAGCCAGCTCGCGATCTTGTCGTTTTCGACGCTGTCGTAGATCCGCGCGACTTCATCAAGCTTGACCGGCGAGCCGTTGCGCCACGCTACCACGACCTTGCTGTAATCGACCGCCTTGTCCATCTGGCCGGAGGCCTGCAGGGCAACGTCCTGCTTGGGACCATTCAGCGTGCCGACGGGCGTCGATGAATTGGCCCGCGATACCGCCGCGCGGATGTCCTCCAGCGAGAGCCCCCTTGCCGCGGCGGCTTCCGGATCGGCCTGGACGCGAATGGCAAATTTCTGGGCTCCGTAGACGCTGACCTGAGCGACCCCCGGAATCTGCGACACAGTCTGGCCAATGGTGATGTCGCCATATTCATTGACCGCGGAAAGTGGCAGCGTTGATGAGCCGAGCACCACAAACAGCACAGGGAAATCCGCCGGATTTACCTTGCGGAAGCTCGGCGGGATCGTCATTTCGATCGGCAAGCGGCGTTGCGCGATCGTCAACGCGGTCTGCACATCGAGGGCTGCAGCATCGATGTTCCGGTTGAGGTCGAACTGGATGGTGATGACGCTCGTGCCCTGCGAAGAGCTCGACGACATCGAGGAGATGCCGGCAATCGTCGATAGCTGGCGTTCGATGATGCCGGCAACCGAGGCCGCCATGGTGTCCGCGCTCGCACCCGGCAGGGTCGCGGTCACCGCGATAGTCGGGAAGTCGACCCGCGGCAGCGCCGAGACCGGCAGCAGGCGGAAGCCGAACACGCCAAAGGCGATGATCGACGCCGTGATCAGCGTTGTCATCACAGGGCGGCGGATACAGAGCTCGGAGAGCGTCATGGTTTACGCCCCGGCCTTGGGGGCCCGCGGCTCGACCCGCGATCCGTCTGACAGCAACAATTGTCCGTCGACCACTACGCTCTCGTCGCCGGACAGTCCCTCGGAGATCACCGACGTGCCCTGGAAGGTGCGGTCGACCTTGACCGGCTGGACCTTGGCGACGCCATCCTTGACCAGAAATACGTAATTGCCGTTCTGGCTGCGCTGGACGGCGACCGTCGGCACCACCACCGAGTCTTCGCTGCGGATGACCAACTTGGTCGCGACCAGGGTTCCCGGCCACAGCGTCTCGTTCTCATTGTTCATGATGCCGCGCACAGTGACCATCCCGGTAGTGGCATCCACCGTGTTGTCGACCATCGCGACCTTACCGGTCTCGGAACGCTGATGGCCGGGGATCGTCGCTGTTACACCGGAATCCCCCTTGGCCATCGCCTCGCGCAGATCGACCAGCACCCGCTGCGGGATCGCGAAGGCCACATAGACCGGCGCCATCTGGTTGATGATCGCGAGCGGCGCGGTGTCGGCCGGACGCACGAAATTTCCGACCTTGACGTTGGCCGCGCTGATCCGGCCGGAGAACGGCGCGCGGATCAGGGTGTAGCTTTTCTGGACCTTCAGATTATCGAGCGCCGACTGGTCGGCCTTGATGGTCCCGATAAGGATGTCGGCCGCCGTCTTGGCGTTGTCGAGATTGACCTGCGTGGTCGCGCCCTTGCCGATCAATTCGCTGTAACGGCGGACATCGCGTTGCGCGCCTTCGAGCTGAGCCTGATCCTTCGCCAGCACACCTTCTGCCTGTTCGATCTGGGCGTCGATCTGCCGCGCATCGAGCGTGAAGAGCAGGTCGCCCTCGTTGACCTTGGCGCCGTCCTCGAAATGCACGGAGACGATGGTGGTCTCGAGCCGCGACTTGAGCGCCACGCTGGAAATCGGCGTCACCATCCCGATCGCGTCGACATCGACGGGTACCGATTTGCGCTCCGCCTTGGCGAGCTCGACCGAGACCATGCGTGGGCGCTGCGGCCCCTGGGCACTGGCACCGCCACCCATCCACGACGATCGGGTTATGTACGCGGCGCCGGCGGCGATACCGATAATGCCGGCAAAAAGTATCAGGTTACGTTTTTTCATAATTTTTCACGTCCGCCGGTCCGTAAAAGGACGGGACGGCTCGACCCTGCCCCTTGACGGCGACTTTTACGCCTTATTTCTAGATGGTTATCACAGCCTAGCGGCACATGGTATGCCACTGCGGTGAAAATGTGTGGCCACAATCCGGGTCTTGGCAATGCGTATTGCTACGTGGAACGTCAATTCGATCCGGCAGCGGATCGACCATTTGCTGACCTGGCTGAAGGACTGCTCGCCGGACGTTGTCTGCCTGCAGGAAATCAAATGCGTGGATGAAGCGTTTCCGCGGCTGGAGATCGAGGCGCTCGGCTACAACGTCGTCACCCATGGCCAGAAGACTTTCAACGGCGTCGCCCTGTTGTCGAAACTGCCGTTCGACGAAACCAAATCGGGCCTCGCCGGCGATGACGAGGATGCCCATGCCCGGTTCCTCGAAGGCGTGGTTCCGCTGAAAAAAGGCGTGCTGCGGATCGCATGCCTTTATCTGCCCAACGGCAACCCGGCGGACTCGGATAAATATCCCTACAAACTCAAATGGATGTCGCGGCTTCTTGAATATTCGAGAGGGCAGCTTAAGGCGGAAGAACCACTGATCCTGGCCGGCGATTTCAACGTCATTCCGGCAGCCCAGGACGTCTACAATCCGGCCGCCTGGGCCAATGACGCGTTGTTTCGCCCGGCGACCCGGGAGGCCTTTCAGTCGCTGCTCGGCCTTGGGCTGACGGACGCGCTGCGCGCGGTGAACGACGCCCCCGGCCAGTATACGTTCTGGGACTATCAGGCCGGCGCCTGGCAGAAGAATTGGGGCCTGCGGATCGACCATCTCCTGCTCTCGCCGCAGGCGAGCGACCGGCTGACCCATGTTGGCGTCGATAGCTACGTGCGCGCTTGGGAAAAGCCGTCGGACCATGTCCCGGTCTGGGCCGATCTCGACCTTGAAACGGCGTGAGCGAGCGCCCTCGGCGAGATCGGACAGGTCAGTCCTTGCGGCCCTGCACCCAATGCTCGAGCATCTGCAGCGCCATGGCGCGGTCGTCGTCGGACGCTTTCGCAATCGCCCGGTTGTAGCTTTCGTTGATCCAGACTTCGTCCGGCGCGGCGCTGTCGCGCGCCAAGGTCAGCCACATCAGCCCGCGCGCGGCCTGGCGCGGCAGCCGGTCGCCGTTGAACAGCATCTGGCCGAGCATCGCCTGCGCCTGATGCTGGCCCTTCTGGGCGGCAAGACCAAGCCAACGCGCGCCATAGCGGAAATCATCCCGCGAGGCGTCCGGTGTCTTCAAATAGAGCCGCGCCAGATCGTATTGCGCATCGGCATTGCCGAAATAGGACGCGGCATAAGAGAACATCTCCCGCGCCCGTTCGGTATCGACCTTGATCTTCGAATTGGGAATGCCGTTAAGATAGTACCGCCCTAGCGCCACAAAGGCGTTGGCGACGATCGCCGCCTGCGGCGCTGACGGGCTGTCCTCCGCATGCGCGTTGGCGATGCGGCTGAAATATTCGAACGCTCGCAAATCGTCCTGGATCACGCCATCGCCATCGGCATACATCCGGCCCAGTTTCCACTGGGCGACGGGATGACCGCCTTCCGCGGCGTATTGCAGCGAATTCAGCGAGGGAGGCGCAGCCGCTGGGGTCACCGGCGCGACCGCCGCCTTCTTCAGCGCCTGGGACGTTAGAGCCTGTGCTGCGGGCTGGGAAACCACCGGAAGTGCAGCATCCTTCGGATTGACCGGCGCACCATCAAACGCGAATCCGGAACCCGCCACCGGCGCGGCCCCTAACATCAACGCAAGAATGATACGCCTAGATGTCCGCATAACACTGTTTCTCGTGCGCACCGCCCGGATGGGTCACAGCGCCATCCACCGCCGGCCCAACCTGTTGGGCATATTTCCACAGCGCACCCGTTGTGTGGTTAGTCGCGCGGGGCTGCCATTTGGTCTTACGTTTTGCGAGTTCGGCGTCGCTCAATTTTACGTTAAGAGTCCCGACCTCGGCATCGATCTCGATGATGTCACCATCCTGCAACAGCGCGATCGGCCCGCCAATCGCGGCTTCCGGCCCGACATGGCCGATGCAGAAGCCGCGGGTGGCGCCCGAGAACCGGCCGTCGGTAATAAGGGCCACCTTGCCGCCCATGCCCTGCCCGGTCAGCGCCGCCGTGGTCGAGAGCATTTCCCGCATCCCGGGACCGCCGCGCGGCCCCTCATAACGGATCACGATGACCTCGCCTTCCCTGTAGGTCTTGTTCTGGACCGCCTCGAAGGCGTCTTCTTCGCGATCGAAGCAGCGGGCAGGACCGGTAAATTTGAGCTTCGACATGCCCGCGACCTTCACGATCGCACCTTCCGGCGCGAGATTACCCTTCAGGCCGACGACACCGCCCGTGACGGTAATCGGCTTGTCGGCAGGCCGCACCACATCCTGGTGCGGATTCCATTTCACGCTCTTGAGGTTTTCGGCGATCGTCCGGCCCGTGACGGTAATGCAATCCCCGTGCAGGTGGCCATTGTCGAGCAGCGTCTTCATCAGAAGCGGTATGCCGCCAACTTCAAACATGTCTTTGGCAACATAACGGCCGCCCGGCTTCAAATCCGCGACATACGGAGTCTTTTTGAAGATTTCCGCAACATCGAACAGGTCGAACTTGATGCCGCATTCGTTGGCGATCGCCGGCAGGTGCAGCGCAGCATTGGTCGACCCGCCGGAGGCGGCCACGACGGCGGCCGCGTTCTCCAGCGATTTCCGGGTGACGATGTCGCGCGGCCGGATATTGGCCGCGATCAGCTCCATCACCTTTTCGCCCGCAGTGGTGCAAAACGCGTCGCGGATCTCATAGGGCGCAGGCGCGCCGGCCGAATAAGGCAGCGCGAGGCCAATGGCTTCGGATACGGTCGCCATGGTGTTAGCGGTGAATTGTGCGCCGCACGCACCGGCCGAGGGGCAAGCCACCCGCTCGATTTCATCGAGATCGGCATCCGACATCTCGCCGACCGAATGCTTGCCAACGGCCTCGAACATGTCCTGCACGGTGACCTGCTGGCCCCGGAAATTGCCGGGCAGGATCGAGCCGCCATAGATGAAGATCGAGGGCACGTTGAGCCGGACCATCGCCATCATCATGCCCGGCAGCGACTTGTCGCAGCCGGCCAGCCCCACCAGCGCGTCATAGGCATGGCCACGGACGGTCAGCTCGACCGAATTGGCGATGCATTCGCGCGACGGCAGCGACGAGCGCATGCCGTCATGGCCCATGGCGATGCCGTCGGTGACGGTGATGGTGCAGAATTCGCGGGGGGTGCCGCCGGCGGCAGCGACGCCCTTCTTGACCGCCTGCGCCTGGCGCATCAGCGAGATGTTGCAGGGGGCGGCTTCATTCCAGCACGAGGCCACACCAACAAAAGGCTGGTGGATCTGCTGGGAGGTGAGACCCATGGCGTAGAGATAGGAACGATGCGGCGCGCGTGATGGCCCCTCGGTCACGTGACGACTCGGCAACCTGGCCTTGATGTTGGTCTTGGCGTCCATCGCGAAGTCCGTTTCCCCAGCCGTCTCTTGTTGACCCGGGAAATAGATAATTCCCTTCGCCTTCGCGAGTGCCGTGGCTTGCAGCCTAACGAAAGAATGATTTCATGGAGGGGTGTGGCTAAAAAGCGGCGCAGGCAAGAGGCAGCTACAAAAACGGTTAAATGTTCAGGAACTGTTGCGACCAGGCAACAATCGTGGCGCGACGGCAACGATCTTCGACCCTTGATCGCTAGGCCCGCACAAGCTGTGAGGCCATTGCCACACTACCCCTGTCCGGCCACAACCGGCGCGAGTGCTTCCCGTGTCGTTCGCACCGGCAGCCGATTGATCGCCTTGAGGCCGGGCCGCTTGCGCCAGGTGATTTCGGATGGATCGACGGCGAGCGCCAGGTCGGGCCAACGCTGAAAAAGGGATTTTAGCGCGCACCTGCCTTCGATGCGGGCGAGCTGGTGGCCGAGGCAGAAATGGATCCCGGTGCCGAAGGCGATGTGGCGGTTTGGTTTCCGCTGCAGGTCGAGCCGCTCGGGATGCGGATTGGCCTGCGGGTCCATGTTGGCGGCGGCCAGCATGGCCATGACCTTGTCGCCCCGCCGCAACCGGACGCCGCCGAATTCGATATCCTTGCGCACATAGCGCGGCTTGGTGAATTGCACCGGCGTGATGAACCGCAGAAACTCCTCGATCGCCAGATCGAGCCGGCTCCAGTCCTGTTGCAGCCAGTGGCGAAGCTCGGGATTCTTCAGGAGCTCGAATACCGCTCCGCTGATCAGATGCGTGGTCGTCTCGTGGCCGGCGAACAGCAGCAGAAACACCATGGACACGATCTCGTTGTGACTGATTTGCCCGCCGTCCTTCTCGACGCGCACGATCTCGGCGATCAAGCCCTCACCTCCCTGCCGGCGAACGGTTTCGAGGTGCCGTTCGATGTAGCGCTTCATCGCAACGACGTTGGGCAACAGGCTGAGAAAGCCGAGTACGCCGGTGAAGCGGGTGAAGCCGCTCGCCCAGGCCACGAATTTCGGTCGGTCGGCGAGCGGCAGGCCGAGCAGTTCGCAAATCACCGACAGCGGCAATTTGCGCGCAAAACGCTCGACGAGGTCGGCGGGGGCCCCTTCTGCAAACAGCTCACCGGCGAGTTCGTCGCCGATCGCCTGAATGTGCGGCTCCATTCCGAGCACGGCGCGGCGGCGGAATGCCTCGTCGACGATGTCGCGCAGCCGCTTGTGACCGGGCTCGTCCATCGACAGCATGCTGTTGGCGAGCGTACGCACGATGCCCGGCATCCACCATTGCAGTCCGGCGACATTGCCGTCCTCCCTGCGCATGGTGAAGGTCGCGGTGTCCTTGAGCACCTGATCGGCGAGCGCCTGGGTGGTTGTCGCCCAGACCTTGCCGATGATCGGAAAGCGCACTTCCACGACCGGACCCATGTTGCGCAGGTTCTCGATCGCAGCAGTGGGGTTGCGGAAGTAGTCCTGGCTGGCGAAGTCTGCCTGCAACGTCATGAGCTATTCCTTCGCTAACGACCGATGCCCGATATGCGAAGCCATCGCGACAATGCCAGATCGGGCGGCGCATAGCGGATCAGGGAGTTTTGCACGCCTGAGCGCGGTTGCGCGTTCCCGCGGCACGATGCGCCCGGGTTTTGACTGAAGTTCGCCCTCGTCTCGATGACAGAGGGCGCAGGGAATGCCGGATGCGCGCTGCACCCGCGGTCTCGTGTGCGAGGTGCACAAAAGAAAGTGCACACGAGCATACAGGTTCAGCGGAGGCAATCCGGCATTCCCTGCGCAATGGTTTTACGGCTTATATCGCGCTCTCCCCGGTGACCGGCTTTGTTGCCACCGTCGCTTGCGGATGAATCCGCCAACTTGACGCCAGCATCGGGGCGTCAGGACCACACGACTTCGCCGTACGCTTCAGTGCTGTTCGTCAAAAGCACATCCGCGTCCACCGCATCCCACCGCACGTTCGTGACGATCGCGAGCCGCCCCTCTTGTCGGGTGAGACGGGCGGATTCAGATCACTGATTTGCCCGACGGCGAAAGTGGAATATTTTCGCGTGTGGGACTGGACAGGCCAAATCACGTTGGAATCTCTGGACAATTCGCTTTGTAAAAGCACGCGTGGCGACTGGCGAGAAAGCGGGTTCCATTACCTTCGAGTTCCATTCGCGCCTCCGTTTTTCGGGCGCTGTTGCCTAGAGGCGACAATTGATTAATCGACGTCGTGCTACCTCAGGGATGGCTGGGGCGCACGCGTCGTGCGATTCTTTTGGTTTGTGACTGATGGTTCGCAGGGGGACCTTGGAATGAACCGTTGCTTACGCTCGCTGTCCTGTGTCCTCACGCTCTCCGCCCTCGCCCTGTTCTCGACAGAGGCGACAGCGCGGACCAATCCCAAGCAACAAAATCCCAAGCAACAACACGCCAGGAAGACGTACGAGGCGAAGGAGGCGCGCCCCCATCGCCACGTCGCGGTTGGCAAACGCCGGCACACCAAGCTTGCCGACGCCCATCGCAAGTCGAAGCCGTCGAAGGATACGCCCCGCAAGGAGGCCGCGGCGCCTCTCACCGGCGATCTTGCGCTGGTAAAGGAAGCAATCGATCTCGCGCGCAAGGCCAAGACAGACGAAGCGACCGCGACGAAGAACAGAATCATGGATCCGGCGGGGCAGAAACTCGTCGAATGGTTCATGCTGCGTCATTCGGAGACCACGGCGAATTTCAGCCGTTATGCAGCCTTCATCGCCGCCAACCCGGAATGGCCGAGCGCAGCGTTGCTGCGCCGGCGGGCGGAGGCTCGGCTGTGGCAGGAGCGCAGCGATGCCGCCACGGTTCGCGGCTTCACCGGCGACGAGCCAATCAGCGCCAGGGGCAAACTGGCGCTCGCGCGCGTGCGGCTCGCGGAGGGCGATCGCGACGCTTCGGGCCGGCTGGTGCGCGACGCGTGGCGATCGGACGAATTGTCGGAGCGGGTCGAGGCCGAGGCGCTGGAAATTTTCCGCGACCTGCTGACCCGCGAAGACCACCGGGCGCGCATGGACAGGCGGATCGGCGCCAAGGATCTGGCAGGCGCCAGGCGCGCGGCGCAACGTCTCGGCAGCGACGAGCTTGCAATCGTGAAGGCCTGTGCCGCGGTCAGGGGCAAAGCCAACAAGGCGCTGGATGCGCTCGATACGGTTGCGACCGAGGCGCGGCAGGATCTCGGCTACACGCTGTGCCGCATCCAGTGGATGCTCGCCCAGAACAAGATTGACGACGCGGCCCGCCTGATGGTCGCGGCATCGCCGGAGACGATGGCGCTGCAGGACACCGATCAATGGTGGCGCGAGCGCCGCTCGCTCGCCCGCAAGCTGCTCGATCAAGGCAAGTTCCTGATGGCCTATCAGGTGATCCGCCCCGCTGCGCCGCCGGCCAATGAATACTACCGGGCCGACGTCCACTTCATGTGCGGCTGGATCGCCTTGCGTTACCTTAACGAACCCGCAACGGCGGCAATGCATTTCGCCCATATCGACGATGGCGCGACCAATCCGATCGTGCTGGCGCGGGCGAACTACTGGCGCGGACGCGCCGCCGAAGCCCTCGGACAGACGGACGCGATGCGCGCGAGTTATGAAGCGGCCGCGCGCTATCCCACCGCCTACTATGGCCAACTCGCGCGCGCCAAGCTTGGCCGTGACCAGATCGAACTGCGCGCGCCCTCGCCCGTTCTGGCATCCGCCGATGCTCCAGCCACCGACGAACGCGTGCGCGCCGCCGACATGCTCTACGAGATCGGCGAGCGCGACGTTGTCCTGTATTTTGTCACCGATCTCGGCGAAGAGAGTTCCGACGTGACTCTGCTCGAAGCACTCGGCGAACTCACCGGCCGCCGCAACGACGCCCGCGCGATGCTGCAGGTGGGAAAGCCCTCGCTCGGCCGCGGGCTGCGGCTCGACCATTACGCGTTTCCCACGATCGGGATTCCCAAGCATAACCAGATCGGTCCCGAAATCGAACGCAGCCTCATCTATTCGGTGGCGCGCACCGAGAGCGCGTTTGACCAGCGCGACAAGTCCGCGGCAAATGCAGTCGGCCTGATGCAGGTGACGCCGGAAGCGGGACGCGATACCGCCAAGCGCTTCAAGGTCAGCTATGATTGGGACCGCATGGTCTCCGATCCGGTTTACAACACGCAAATGGGCGCCGGCGAACTGAGCGCGCTGCTGAGCGAATACAACGGCTCTCACATCATGACCTTTGCCGGCTACAATGCCGGCCGGGGCCGCGTCCGGGACTGGGTTAAAGCCTACGGCGATCCGCGCGATCCCAGGGTCGATCCGGTCGACTGGGTCGAGAGGATTCCGTTTTCCGAAACGCGAAACTATGTCCAGCGCGTGATCGAGAATGTGGCGGTCTACCGCGCCCGTTTTGAGAGCGGGCCTGCGCTGGTGGCGAAGACCGACGCGCGCGTCGTGACGCAGGAGACGAATGCGGCGCCGCTGCCGGCCGCCGAGGCGCCGGCTGAGCAGTGAAGTTGCGGCGGGTAGGCATGAAGCCAATCCTTCCGGGCAGGAAGCGGATGGTGCGCATTCCGGACTCAAGTCGGACGTTACGTGAGGTCTGAAAGGTGCCCAAAAGGCGACGTCACTTCAGCTACCTCGGAACTATCAGCTCAAGGATCAGGAGCTTCATCCGCTGTCGGCACCTTCATTCATGAGCGCTCGAAGTCGAACGACGATTTCGCCCGCTCGCTTGCCGTCCTTGGCGATACGATTGAGCGCGCGCCGTACTTCTTCCAAGTCTACCGGTTGAGCGCACAGCCAGTTTAACCCGGCCTGTGCATTAGTGACCGCCGCCGTGATCGCGTCGACTATCTCGTGGGCATGCGCATCATAGGTGCGCGAGAATTCCATCGAGGTCTGCAATGGCGCTTGGCCCTTCGTGTCGCGAGCAGCTCCCTCCGGCCGCAACAAGTATTGACCCGTTAGCATGACAAATCTCCTCAACCGTGGAGGTGCTGAATGCACGGAGATGCGGTGCGATCCACTCGCGCAACGAAGCAGTAGCCTCGTCCGGGGACGTTCACGACATAGCGCTTGCCTTCCTGACCGTCACCCAGGGTGCGCCGTAGCTGAGCGATGTGGAATCGCAAGCTGCCCTCTTCGACCGTTAGGTCGGGCCAAACTCTGGCCATGAGGTCGCTCTTGCTGACGACTTCGCCAGGGCAACTGACCAAAACACAGAGAAGATCGAAAGCACGACTGCCAACGCGCGTTTGTGAGCCATCGCGTTCCAGCAGGCGAGTTCGCGGAACAATGCGGAATGGCCCGAAGGAAAACGCTTTCGGGACGAGTTCGGCTTGAACAAGTGGGATTCGTCCGTTGCCGCCCGCCTCGGGAATATCGATGGACGGGTTGCTGATCGAAACGCTCCTGCAGACGGAGCTCGACCGATCGATCGAATCCTGGCGGAGCTGAAGGCTCTGGTCGCCCATCCTGGACTGCCGTTCGCTGTGGCCTTTCGCCGCCAGACCGGGAATGCCGTCACCTCTCGCGCGGATCATGGGCGTTATCGTAGTCATCGGCGTGCTCCAAAGTTCGGCGTTGGTTCGGTGAGGAGAACTGTGCTCACGGTGGCGTTGTTACCTTGCTTGCAATCGCTTCCAATGCGGCTGCCATAGCGTTGAGTGTCGTGTTGTCCGCGCCGTCCAGGCCGTGGCGGCGCGCAATAAATGCAGGATCGTTGTAAGACAGCCACGCGGTGCCGGACGCGTCCTGCCAGACCAAGGCCTTGAGTGGTAGATCGATGCCCGACATCTGAGTCGACTGCATCAGCGGTGTGCCGGTCTTTGCATTGCCAAAGATCAGGAGTTCTGTTGGCCGCAGCGGTAGCCCGACGGCGGCCGCGCCCGCGGCGTGATCAATATGGGCAAAGACCGTCATTCCTCTGGCCCTGACCTCGGCCTCGAACCGGTTCATCGTTTCCTCCGGCCCATAGCGGCTTTCGATCGTAATCAGTCCATCTGCTGCCATTACTTGGTGTCCCAAAGCATTTGCGACAGGCTGACCCTACCCTCAACAGGCGCATCCATCCTTGAGGCAGTTCTGAAAAGTCCTGAAAAGGCGTCGCCCAACGAACACAGATTTCTTGCGCGAAACTGTCCAAATGGCCTTAAAATGTCCGAAGGGAGCACCGATGCCAGGCCATGATCAACGGCCCGTCTACAAGTTCGGCGTGTGGGAAATCGATCTTGCGCGCCGCGAGATGCGGTTGAACGGGATTGCGACTGACGTTGGCAGCCGGGCTTTCGAAATCGTCGAGACGCTGGTCCAGTCGGCCGGCGAGCTAATCGACAAGTATGATTTGATGAACCGTGTATGGCCGGGTGCAGCGGTTGAGGAAAATACCCTGCAGGCTCAAATCTCCGCGATACGCAAGGCGTTGGGTCCCGATCGAGGGCTATTGAAGACGATCGCGGGTCGCGGCTATCGATTGCTGGGCGACTGGGTCATTCAGCAGGAGGATTTCGCCGCGGCCGGCATGCCGGCTGCAGAACCCGCTCGAAGTCATGTCAGCAATCTTACGGTGGCACCCAGCGCGTTGATCGGCAGAAAGACTGCCGAGGCGCAATTATTAGAGCTGCTTTCGACCTATCGAATGGTCACCATGACGGGGCCCGGCGGTATCGGGAAGACCGTACTTGCGCAGGCAGTTGCCCGCAATCTGCTCGCGACTTTCGGAGGTGACGGCTTGCTCGTCGAACTGGCCCCGCTGTCGGATCCAGCGCTGGTGCCATTTGCGGTCGCGACCGTACTCAGCCTTAAACAGGGCGGCGAGATTTCTTTCGAATCCATTGCGCGGGAAATCGGAGCAAGAAAACTCCTGCTCGTGCTGGATAATTGCGAGCATCTCATTGAAGGGGCCGCGAGGTTGGCAGAGACGCTCGTACGATCCTGTCCAAATACGACGATTCTGGCGACGAGCCGCGAGGTGCTTCGCATCGACGGCGAGTATGTCTATCGCGTTCCCCCGCTCGATGTTCCGGGACAGGGCGGGAATGGAGATCACGATATCCTCGGACGCAGCGCAGTGCAGCTTCTGATTGCCAGGACAAAGGCATTGAACGCCGACTTCTCGCCGCGCGGGGAAGACCTTCAGCTGGTCGCTGCGATTTCGCGTCAACTCGACGGCATCCCGCTGGCCATCGAATTCGCGGCGGCTCGCATCGCAACGCTTGGATTGCAACAGGTTGCCGCGCGCTTGCACGATCGCTTCGGCCTGCTGACCCGCGGCCTCCGAACGGCGTTACCGCGGCACCAGACCCTGCTTGCGACCCTCGATTGGAGTTATGAACTGCTGTCTGAGACGGAGGCGCGGGCGCTGCGCCACCTTGCGGTGTTTAACGCCGATTTTTCTCTCGATGCCGCTACCGCTGTGATGGGAAATCTCGACGCTGTCACCGTCGCGGATAGCCTGGCGGGCCTGGTCGTCAAGTCGCTCGTCGCCGTCGACTTTCAGGTCGGGGACGATCACTATCGTCTGCTGGACACGACACGCGCCTACGCCCTCGAAAAGCTGCGCCGTGCGGGAGAGCACTGGGAAGCCGCACGCCGGCATGCGGAATATTTCCTGGAAGCCCTCATTCAGGCTGAGGCAGAGACCAATTCCCTGCCGCAAGCCGATTGGCAGAGACGCTATGGTCGACACCTCGGCAATGTCCGCGCCGCCCTCGAATGGGCATTCTCCGCGGACGGTGACTTGCGGGTCGGCGCGGCGTTGACTGCCGCTGCGGTGCCGCTCTGGGTCCACCTGTCGCTGTTCGGCGAATGTCGCGAGCGCACCGAATTGGCGCTCGCGCAGCTGGACGATGGCGCTATGGATCCAACGCGCTTGCGCATGCAGCTCTCGGGGGCCCTCGGCTGGTCGCTGACGTATAGCCAGGGTCGTGCGCGGGATGCGGGCCCGGCACTCGAGATCACTCTCGAACTGGCGGAGCGGCTCGATGACAAGGATTATCGCCTGCGTGCCCTCTGGGGGCTGTGCATCGACCAGTTCAACAATGGCGAATTTCTCAAGGCACTTGAGTTCGCGCAACGTTTCACCAAGGCAGCGGAGAGTTCCGCCGATCCGACCGACTTGATGCTGGCGGATCGCCTTCTCGCCGTGTCACTTCACTTTCTCGGCGACCAACACGGCGCACGTCGCCACATCGATCAAGTGGACGCGTCTCTCGATCTCCTGGTCGAAAAGCCCAAGATGTTCCCGCTCGATCTGCGGATCTCGACGCACTATTTCCGCGCCCGCATCCTTTGGCTGCAAGGCCTCGCCGATGAGGCGCTGCGCCTTGTCGAGCACAACATCGAGGAAGGACGCGCGAATGGTCACGCCTTGACCTTCTGCAGTGTGCTGGGGCAGGCCGCGTGCCCGATCGCTTTCCTGGCCGGCGATCTCGACGCAGCGGAGCGCTATGGTGAAGTTCTGTTCGAGCACACTGAGCGCCACGCGATACGGCTTTGGCGGCTTTGGGCGGGCTGTTTCAAGGGCATCGTCATGGCCAAACGCGGCGACATCGACGCTGGGCTGGCTCTCTTGCGCAGTGAAATCGATCGCGCAGGCGACGCCAGGTTCTTGCCGCGCTTTCTCCTTCCGCTAGGCGAGCTCGCGGCCTGTCTCGGCGAAGCAAATGAAATCGAAAAGGGGCTTGCGGCGGTCGACGAGACCTTGGAGCGCTGCAAAGCCAGGCATGAACAGTGGTACGTTCCGGAGCTATTGCGCATTAGGGGCGAATTGATGTTGAAGGATACACAGCATCAATCCGCCTCGTCGGCCGAACAATGCTTCTCGGAGGCCTTGAAGCTGGCAAAGCAACAGGGCGCGCTCTTCTGGGAGTTGAGAAGCGCGCTAAGCCTCGCGCGGCTCCGCGTCGAGCAAGGTCGGAAGACCGACGCAAGGCAAATCCTTGCTCCGGCATATGGCGCATTCGAGGGACTTGAGATTGCCGACGCTCGCGAAGCAAAAACGCTGCTTGATGGGTTTGGCGCTGACTAACGGCACGACATCAATCCGTTCGGAGAAAATGGACCGTCGCTTGCTTCAGTCGTTTCGGCTTGCGCACCTGGACCGCCTGCATGATGCCGAGTTGAAGGACGTGCGAAAAACGCAGGCACGGGAAGAACCAGTTCAGTCCACCCTGACGTTGGCGGCCTTGATCATCGGCCACCATTTTGCGATCTCGGCCTTCTGCCAGGCGCCCAGCGCTTCGGGCGTGAGCTTATCCTTGGGCGGCATCTGCAAGCCCAGATTTTCAAGCTGCTTGCGTACCGACGGATCGTTCAACGCCTCGACGGCCGCGGCATTGAGCCTGGTGACGATTTCCTTCGGCGTCCCCTTCGGCACCCACATGCCCGACCACAGCGTCATGTGGAAACCGGGTAGCCCCGCCTCGTCAGCGGTCGGGATGTCGGCAGCCGATTCCGCGCGCTTGCTATCGGTGACGGCATAGCCGCGGATGGTTCCGGCGCGCACCTGGTTGATGGAATTGGAGAGCTGATCGACGATCAGATCGATCTGTCCGGCGACGAGGTCGTTCATCGCAGGCCCGGTGCCGCGATAGGGCACATATTGCAGCTTGATGCCGGTGATGTTCTCGAAATAGAGCCCGGCGATGTGACTGCCCGATCCGGCACCCGCGGTACCGGCTGCCGCCGGCGCAGGCATCGCCCTCAGCCACGCCAGCAACTCGCTAAGCGACTTCGCCGGAACCGCGTTCTTGCTGACGACGATCATCGTGTTGCTCGGCAGCAGCACCACCGGCTCGAGATCGGCGAGGAGGTCATAGCCCAGCTTGTAGATTGCACCGTTGGCGACATGGGTGCCGAGATGACCGAAGCTGATGGTGTAGCCGTCGGGCGGCGAACGCACCGCGCGGCCGACACCGATCGAACCGCCCGCCCCCGTCACGTTCTCGACCAGGATGGCCTCGCCCAGCGTGACCTTCATGCGCTCGGCGAGAATCCGCGTCATCACGTCGGAAGGACCGCCCGCGGAGAACGGCACGATGATGGTGATGGGACGCGATGGATAATTCTGTGCTGACGCGGCGCTGCCGAAAGCCAACACGGCAAGCACCGCCAGAATGATCCTATGCATCACGAACTCCCTCAAAAACGCATCACCATCGTCATTGCCTGCGACAAACGCGAAGCGTTTGCGCAAGCGAGCGAAGCGACGAAGCAATCCATGCTTCCGGTGCCGCGCTATGGATTGCTTCGCTGCGCTCGCAATAACGGCTTAGAGTCTCGCGTAGTCGATCGGCTGGTGGCGATCGAGCGTGCGCGTGACCGGCGGCAACCGATACTTAAGCCCTGTCGCGCAATTGAACAGCATCACGCGATCATTTTTCGTCACGCGCCCGTCAGCGAGGCTTTGCTGGTAGGCGGCGTAGGTCGCAGCGCCCTCGGGGCACAGCAGCAAACCCTCCTCGCGCGCGACTTCGTTGAGCGCAGCAGAAATCTTCTCGTCGTCGACCGCAATGGCGAAACCCTTGCTCTCGCGGACCGCGCGCAGGATCAGAAAATCTCCAACCGCCTGCGGCACGCGAATCCCTGAGGCGATCGTGTGCGCATCTTCCCAGCGCGGCGCGTGCTCGGTGCCGTTCTCGAACGCCCGCACCATCGGCGCGCAGCCCGCGGCCTGCACTGCGACCATCCGGGGCCGCTTGGAGCCGATGAATCCGATCGCTTCCAGTTCGGCAAAGGCCTTCCACATCCCGATCAGGCCGGTGCCGCCGCCGGTCGGATAGAAGATCACGTCGGGCACCTCCCAACCGAGCTGTTCGGCGAGCTCCAGCCCCATCGTCTTCTTGCCTTCGATCCGGTACGGCTCCTTCAGGGTCGAGGTGTCGAACCAGCCGGCCGTGGCCTTGCCCTCGCCGACGATCTTGCCGCAATCGTCGATCAGCCCGTTGACGCGATAGACGGTGGCGCCCTGCAACTCGATCTCGCTGACATTCACCTCCGGCGTATCGGCCGGGCAGAAGATCGTAGTCCTGATGCCGCAGGAGGTGGCGTAGGCGGCCAGTGCCGCTCCGGCATTGCCGTTGGTCGGCATCGCCATGTGTCTGATGCCGAGCGCCTTGCCCATCGACACCGCCATGACAAGGCCGCGGGCCTTGAACGATCCGGTCGGCAGCCGGCCTTCGTCTTTTACGATGATCTCGCCGCCGCCGAGTTTTTTGCCGAGCTTTGACAGCCGGATCAGGGGCGTCGTCACTTCGCCGAGGCTGACGATGTCGGAAACCTTGCGCACCGGCAGCATCTCGCGATAGCGCCACATGTCGGCCGGCCGCTGCGCCAGCGCCTCCTTGGTCAGCGCCTTCCTGACGCCTGCGAGATCGTAGCGCACCAAAAGCGGCTTGTTTGCCTTCGACAGATTGTGGATCTGGTCGGCGGGATAATGATCGCCCTCCATCGCGCATTCGAGATGGGTCACGAACGTCGGACGTTCGATCGTCAGATTATCGTTATCTTTCACGGGTTGGACTTTCTTGCTTTTAAATGTTCAGCACGCGGCCATAGGCATCCAGCACCGCCTCCTTCATCATCTCCGACAGCGTCGGATGCGGGAATACGGTGTGCATCAATTCCTCTTCGGTCGTTTCCAGATTCATGGCCACGACATAACCCTGGATCAGTTCGGTCACCTCGGCGCCGATCATGTGGGCGCCGAGCAACTGGCCGGTCTTCTTGTCGAAGACCACCTTGATCAGGCCCTGGTCCTCGCCGAGTGCGATCGCCTTGCCGTTGCCGACGAACGGAAAACGCCCGACGCGGATTTCGCGGCCGCCCTCTTTCGCGCCCGCTTCCGTCAGGCCAACGGAAGCCACCTGCGGGTGGCAATAGGTGCAGCCAGGAATGAGATTCTTGTCCATGGGATGCGGATGCAGGCCCTTGATCGCCTCGACGCAGACCACGCCTTCATGCTCGGCCTTGTGCGCCAGCATCGGCGGTCCCGCGACGTCGCCGATGGCGTAGATGCCGGGCACGTTGGTCTTGCAGAAGCCATCGATCACGATGCAGCCGCGATCGGTTTTGACGCCGAGTTTTTCGAGACCCATGTTTTCGATGTTGCCGACCACGCCAACGGCCGAAATCACCCGCTCGAACTCCATTGTCTGCGGCTTCTTGCCGTCGTCGATGGTAGCGACCACGCTGTCGCTCTTCTTTTCCAGCTTCGTCACCTTGGTGTCAGAGAGGATCTTGATGCCCTGCTTCTCGAAGCGCTTGCGCGCCAGCGCGGCAATTTCGGCATCCTCAACCGGGAGGATCTGCGGCAACACCTCGACCACGATGACGTCTGAGCCCATGGTGTGGAAGAACGACGCGAATTCGATGCCGATCGCGCCGGAGCCAACCACCAGGAGCGACTTCGGCATCTTGTCCGGCACCATGGCCTCGAAATAGGTCCAGACCAGCTTCTTGTCGGGCTCAAGCCCCGGCAGCACGCGCGGCCGCGCGCCGGTGGCGATGATGATATGCTTGGCCGTGTAGCTGCCCTCGCCGGCCGCGCCCTTCGGCGCCTCGACGGCGGACTTCTTCACCGTCACCTTGCCGGGCGCGTCGATCGAGGCGTCGCCCCAGATGATCTGGACCTTGTTCTTCTTCATCAGAAAACCGACGCCATCGTTGAGGCGCTTTGAGACCCCGCGCGAGCGCTGCACCACGGCCTTGGGGTCGTATGAGACCTTCTCCGCCGACAGCCCGTAATCCTTGGCGTGCTGCATGTAGTGGTAGATTTCCGCCGAGCGCAACAGCGCCTTGGTCGGGATGCAGCCCCAGTTCAGGCAGATGCCGCCAAGATAGGATTTCTCCACAATCGCGGTCTTGAAGCCAAGCTGCGCGGCGCGGATCGCGGTGACATAGCCGCCGGGACCGGAGCCGATGATGATGATGTCGAAGGATGTATCGGCCATGATCGGTTCCCGTTCAGCTCAAGCAGTCCCTGTGCCGCGTTGGCGGCGATTGATAAGCAACACCCTGATCCGCCATTCCAGCACCACAACCAAAGCCATGATCGCGATCCCGGTCAGCGCAATCGATCCCCAAATGTTTCGCGAGAGCGCCTCGCCGGAAAGGAACGCCGCGTAGATCACATCGAGGCCAAGGGGATTGAACGAAATAATGGCCGCGAGCAGTACCGATATCCAAGGCCAGCGCGTTCGAACGTTCAACGGTGCGCCCTCGCCCCCACATCACACCATCATCATGACGGGGTTTTCGATCAGCATCTTGAAGGCGCCGATCAATTCGGCGCCGAGCGCGCCGTCGACCGCACGATGATCGCAGGACAGCGTCACGCTCATGATGTGGGCGGCTTCTATTCTGCCGCCTCTCACCACGGCGCGCTCTTCGCTGGTGCCGACGGCCAGGATCGTCGCGTGCGGCGGGTTGATCACGGCGGTGAAATCCTTGATGCCGTACATGCCGAGGTTGGAAACCGCCGTGGTACCGCCCTGGTACTCTTCGGGCTTGAGTTTTCGCGAGCGGGCGCGCGCGGCGAAATCCTTCATCTCGGCCGATATCGTCGACAGCGACTTGGTCTCGGCCTTGCGGATGATCGGCGTGATCAGGCCGCCGGGCATCGCGACCGCAACCCCGATGTCGGAATGCTTGTGCTTGAGCATGCCGCTTTCGGTCCAGCTCACGTTGCAATTCGGAATCCGCTGCAACGCGATCGCCATCGCCTTGATGACGAAATCGTTCACCGAGAGCTTGTAGAGCGGCTTCTTTTCCTTGTCCTTGGGTGCCGCAGCATTGATCTCCTCGCGCGCCGCGAGCAGTTTTCCGATATCGCAGTCCATCGTCAGATAGAAATGCGGCACCGTCTGCACCGACGCGGTGAGCCGCTGGGCAATCGTGCGGCGCATACCGTCATGCGGCACCACTTCGTAGGAGCCCGGCTCGAACAAAGCGAGGATCTGCTTGTCCGACATCGACGGCGCAATGCTTGGTCCCGCAGCGGGCGCCGCCGCAGGCGCCTTCAGGCCCTTGCCGGACTTGGCGTCTTCGACGTCGCGCGCGACGATGCGGCCATGCGGCCCGGAGCCGTTGATGCGTCCGAGTTCGATACCGGCTTCTTTCGCGAGACGCCTTGCGAGAGGCGAAGAGAAAATGCGGGCATGTCCGTTAGCTTGCTGAGCCGGTGCGGCCGCTTGCGGTGCAGCTGCGGGTGCCGCGGGCTTTGGCGCGGGTGCTGCCGCAGGCGCCGGTGCGGCAGCAACAGGTTTTGCGGCGGGTGCTTCAGCGGGTTTCGCTGCCGGCGCAGCCCCCGCACCCGCCGCCTTCACGTCCTCGCCGTCGCCGGCCATGACAGCGATGATGTCGTTGACCGGGACATCCTGCGTGCCCTCGGGCACCAGGATTTTGGCGATCGTGCCCTCGTCGACCGCTTCGACCTCCATCGTCGCCTTGTCGGTCTCGATTTCCGCGATCACGTCGCCGGACTTGACCTTATCACCCTCTTTCTTGAGCCACTTGGCAAGGTTGCCCTTTTCCATCGTGGGCGACAGCGCGGGCATCAAAATGTTGATCGGCATTGTCAGTGACCTTGTTGCGACCGAAGCGTGGTGTTGCCCACGTCAGTCGGCCGATTGATTTCGGCTTCGAACATGTCGACGATACGCGCCAGCGCCTCGTCTTCGGTGTATTCGCTCTCGCGCGCATAGGCCCTGGCGGCATGGCGGGCGATGTCGACCAGCAGCAGGCCCCACATATCCGGCTCCTCGAACGCGCGGGTGAACGCGATCGAGAGCCCGCCGTCGACCACGAAGGCGCGCAGCACTTCGGTGGCATCCGCGCGGCCGATGACGTCGGGAGGCAATGGCTGTTCGTTGGGACCGGCCATGGACTTACCGATATGAGACGGCTTTGGCGGCCGCGACCACCTCGGCCACGTTGGGCAATGCGAGCTTTTCCAGGTTCGCGGCATAGGGCATCGGCACGTCCTTGCCGGATACCCGCGCGACCGGCGCATCGAGATAGTCGAAGGCGTGCTCCATGATGCGAGCGGCGACCTCGGCGCCGACGCCGCTCTGCTGCCAGCCCTCCTCCACCGTGACCGCGCGCCCCGTTTTCTTGACGGAAGCGACGATGGTCTCGGTATCCATCGGACGCAGCGTGCGCAGGTCGATCACCTCGGCTTCGATGCCTTCCTTGGCGAGTTCGTCGGCGGCCTTGAGCGCGTAGGTCATGCCGTTCGACCAGGAGATGATGGTGACATGGCCGCCGGTGCGCACGATGCGCGCCTTGCCGATAGGGATCACGTAGTCGGCGAGCTTTGGCACCTCGCCGGTGTGGCCGTACAAAACTTCGTTTTCGAGGAAGATCACCGGGTTGGGATCGCGGATCGCGGCCTTCAGAAGCCCCTTGTAATCGGCGGCCGAGAACGGCGCGATCACCTTCAAGCCCGGAATTTGCGAGTACCAGGCCGAGTAATCCTGGCTGTGCTGGGCGGCGACGCGGGCGGCCGCGCCGTTGGGCCCGCGGAACACGATCGAGCAGCCCATCTGGCCGCCCGACATGTACAGCGTCTTGGCCGCGGAGTTGATGATCTGGTCGATCGCCTGCATCGCGAAGTTGAAGGTCATGAACTCGACGATCGGCTTTAGCCCCGCCATCGCCGCACCGACGCCGACGCCGGCAAAACCGTGCTCGGTGATCGGCGTATCGATCACGCGCCTTGCGCCGAATTCCTGCAACAGCCCCTGCGTCACCTTGTAGGCGCCCTGATATTCGGCGACCTCTTCGCCCATGATGAACACGTCAGCGTCGCGCCGCATCTCTTCCGCCATCGCGTCGCGCAGCGCCTCGCGGATGGTCTGGGTGATCATCTCGGTGCCTTCCGGCACCTCCGGATCGGGCGCGGCGACGGCGGCGGGCGCGGCCGGCGCTGGCTGTTTGGGTTGCGGCGTCTCTGTCTTGGCCTCGGCTGATGGTGCGGGCTCGGCCGCCTTCGGTGCCGGCGTTGGCGCTTTACCGAGATCGGCGGCGCTTTCGCCGTCCGCCAAAATAGTTGCGATCGGCGTGTTGACCGCGACGTCGGCGGTCCCTTCCGGGATCAATATCCTGCCGAGCGTACCCTCATCGGTCGCCTCGACTTCCATAGTCGCCTTGTCGGTTTCGATCTCGGCGATGACATCGCCCGACTTGATCGTCTCGCCTTCCTTCTTCAGCCATTTTGCAAGGTTGCCCTTTTCCATGGTCGGCGAAAGCGCAGGCATCAGGACTTGAATGGGCATATCGGCTCCCGAAATCACTCTTTAGTTTTGTTCTGCGCTACTTGGTTAGACGCGATAGACGTCGGTCCAAAGCTCGGACGGTTCGGGCTCGGGATCGTGCTGGGCGAAATCCGCCGACGCATTGACGATCTCGCGCACCTCGGCGTCGATGGTTTTCAATTCCTGCTCGCTCACCTTGGCGGCCAGCAGGCGATTGCGCACCTGCTCGATCGGGTCCTGATCGTGGCGGATTTTTTCGACCTCCTCGCGGGTCCGGTACTTCGCCGGGTCCGACATCGAATGGCCGCGGTAACGGTAGGTCTGCATTTCCAGGATGAACGGCCCCTTGCCGGCGCGGCACCATGCCACCGCCTCGTCGCCCGCAGCCTTCACGGCGCGGACGTCCATGCCGTCGACCTGCTGGCCGGGAATGTTGAAGGAGATGCCGCGTTTGGAAAAATCGGTTTGCGCCGACGAGCGCGTCACCGACGTGCCCATGGCGTAACGGTTGTTCTCAATCACGTAAATCACCGGGAGCTTCCACAGCTCCGCCATGTTGAAGCTCTCGTAGACCTGGCCCTGATTGGAAGCGCCGTCGCCGAAATAGGCGAGGCTCACGAAATCATTGCCGCGGTAACGGTTGGCGAACGCGAGCCCGGTGCCGAGCGAGACCTGGGCGCCGACGATGCCGTGGCCGCCGAAGAAATTCTTCTCCATGCTGAACATGTGCATGGAGCCGCCCTTGCCCTTGGAATAACCGCCGCGGCGGCCGGTCAGTTCGGCCATCACGCCCTTGGCTTCCATCCCGCAGGCGAGCATGTGGCCGTGGTCGCGGTATCCGGTTATGACCTGATCGCCCTGCTTCAGGGCCATCTGCATCCCGACCACCACAGCCTCCTGGCCGATATAGAGATGGCAGAAGCCGCCGATCGCGCCCATGCCGTAGAGCTGGCCGGCCTTTTCCTCAAAGCGGCGGATCAGCAGCATGTCCCGGAGTGCGGCCAGTTCCTGCGCCTTGGTGAATGCCGGAGGGGAACCGCTTGCCTTGTCCTGACCTGCTTCCTTCGTGACGCTTTTTTTTGGTGAGGCCATTGGCAATTCCGTATCAGAGGGGTGAACGTAAACCCTCTCTAACCCAACTCAAACCGTCGTGAAAGGATTGCGTGAGCTGAAGAAAATATTGCTATGCCGCAGTGCAACGCGGCGCGACATTTTTGTAATCGATAGCGCGGGATTTTGAAATTTGCGGAATCTGGCGGCGGTCCTGAGAGCGATTGAGTGCCTCGAAGGAAGCCGGTTGTGTCGATGACGAAATTGAGACGATCAGTTCGACTTGACGATCCGGACCAGGTCGCGCGGATTGGCGTAGTCGAGCTGGAAGCGCGCGCGCTCGTCGAGAATGTCGGGATCGACCCGGTCGGACCGGAGCAGCGAAACGCGGTGCTCGCCCTCCGCTCGTTCGCGCTTCAGCCGCGCCAGTTCCGAGGTCAGCGCGATGATCTCCTGGTCGAGTTCCTGCCGCGCATTGAGCCCATACTTGCCGGTATAGGCGTTGACGCCGAAATAGCCGACCATCAGCGCCGCCATTGTGTAGAGGGCGAGCCCGGTCAGCAGCGATTTCAGTCGGGTGCGGGAGACCATGGCTCCAAGATGCGATGGTCCCGGTTAATGGAATCCTAAGACCGCCGCATACCGGTCGAGCTTACCGGTTCTGCTTGTCGATAAAGGCCGCAAAGGCTTCGAGATATTGCTGCAACACCTTTTGCAGCGATTCCTTGGTGAGCGCGCCCTTGTCGTCGAAGGCATCGCCGACGCCATTCAGATAGATCTCGGGCTGACCGAGAATCGGCCCCGCGATACCGGGCAGGATGTTCTGCAAATGCTTGGCCGCGCTGACGCCGCCGAGCGGCCCGGGCGAGTTGCTGACGATGCCGACGGGTTTACCGAGGAACGAGCTCTTGCCATAAGGGCGCGAAGCGACGTCGATGGCGTTCTTCAAGACGCCCGGGATCGAGCGGTTGTACTCCGGTGTCACGAACAACACGCCGTTCGATTTCTGCAGCTTTTCCCGGAACGCCAGCCAGTCTGCCGGAGGAGCAGCTTCCAGATCCTGGTTGAAGAAGGAAATTCCACCCAGCGTGGTGACGTCGAGCTGCAGCGAGGCCGGCGCGAGCTTGGCGAGCGCATTGGCGACCTTGAGCGAGAAGCTCTCTTTGCGGAGCGAGCCTACGATCGTGACGATGGTGTGGGCCATTGAATTTCCCTTTTGAAGCAGAAGCGCCTGCCCCCACTTAAGCCATATCGGCAGAAACATGCAAGTGCATGAACCGTGCAATCCTGGAAACGCAGCATTTGAAAATCCGGCTGTCCCCGCAGGAAAAGAAGGAGATGCCAGAAAAACAAGCAGGCCGCCCCTGAGGGACGGCCCTGCCCGTGTAAACCAGGAAGAACTTAGATCACCGGATTCCAGGCGATCGAGACCAGCCGGTATTTCGCACCATCCTTCTCGACATGGCCGATCGAGGGGAAGGTGAAGTGGAAGCCCACCACCAACGCCTTTCCGCGCGGATTTTCCTCCTGTTGCAAGGCGAACCCAAGCGGCGCGCTAACGCGCAACCGCTCGCCGCCCGCGATTTTTGCAGCGCAACTACTTGACGACTTCCCAGAATATCCCGGCGACGGCGATGTAGCCCAGCGTGAACAGGATGGTCCTCACCAGCGGGAGGCCGAGCAGGAAAACCGCGGCATGGGCGAGCCGCAGCCAGAAGTAACAGGTCGCCCAGAACGCCGTCATCGCATTGGCCTTGCCGGCCAGATGCGCCACGATCACCAGCGCTGCGAACGGGGCAAAAGTCTCCACCGCGTTGACATAGGTCCTGTTGGCGCGCTTGCCCCAATCGGGCAGCGGCCGCGGCGTGGGGTCGATATAGTTCTCGGGCTGCAGCGGTCCGTTGGTTTTTACCTGCGCGACCACATAGGGAATCCAGAGCGAGGCCGTGAGAATGGCGGTAAGAGCGAGATATTTGAGGTCCGTCGACATTGAATTCCCCCTTTTTCAATACGCGATCTCTGCAACTCCTGAAGCTTGATTTCTTATTGTGATGTCCGCGCGGTGCGTTGCCCGCGCGGTCAGCCCTTGCCCGGGTTGATCAGGAATTTCTCGCCGGTGGAGCGCTTGTTGTAGACGTCGATGTTCGACAACTCGAGCGTCTCCTGCAGCGACACCACCTTGGTGTAGTGGCTGGCAAAGGTGGTCTTGAGTTCGGAGGCGACGCGCTGGCGCAACCTGCCGATCTCGGCCGGGCCGATCTTCTGCAGGAACGGCGTCAGGAGCCAGCCGCCGACGCCCCAGGTCAGTCCGAAGGCCCGGCTCAATTCGGTCGGACGGTTATCGAGGCTGCCGTAGATATAGACCTGCTTGTACACGTTCGAACCGTAGCGGCTGTATTCCTTGGCGGTCTTGTTGGCCGCGCGCTCCATGCAGGTGAGGATTTGCCCGGCGAGCTTGCCGCCGCCGATCGCGTCGAACGCGATCGTGGCGCCGGTCTCGACCAGCGCGTTGGTCAAATCATCCATGAAGCCGGGCGCGGTGGAATCGACGACGTATTTGGCGCCGATCTTGTGCAGGATGTCGGCCTGCTCCTCGCTGCGAACGATATTGACGAGGCCGATGCCGTCCTTGATGCAGACCTTGTTGAGCATCTGCCCGAGGTTCGAGGCGGCCGCGGTATGCACCAGCGCCTTGTGATTTTCGCGCCGCATGGTCTCGGTCATGCCGAGCGCGGTGAGCGGATTGACGAACCATGACGCGCCGTCGGCAGCCGTCGTGCCGGCGGGCAGTTCCATGACGTCCCTCACCTTCATGGTGCGGTACTGCGTGTACATCGCGCCGCCGATCATCGAGACGGTCTTGCCCATCAGCGCCTTGGCGGCATCGGACGATCCGGTCCTGATCACGACCCCGGCGCCCTCGTTGCCGACCGGAAGCGACTGATCGAGCCGCGCCCCCATCATGCCCATGGCGGCTTCCGGCATCTTCGCCGTGACCACCGGCTGTTCCTTGGTGCCCGAGACCTTTGCGGTCGACATATCGGCGGGGCCGATCAGGAGCCCGAGATCGGACGGGTTGATCGGCGAGGCCTCAACCCGGACCACGATTTCGTCGTCGGCAGGCTCGGGCGTCGGGATGTTCACCAGCGATAGCTCGAGTTCGCCGTTTTTCCTGAGCAGCGAACGCAGCTGCAGCCCGGTCTTGCCGTCACTCATCGCAATCCTCCCCGTTTTGTGTTTGTTGTATCTGGATACGCCGGCGGGCTACACCAGTGCCTTCAGCGCCGTTTTCCCGGCATATTTCGCCTGAGCGCCCAGTTGCTGCTCGATGCGCAGCAGCTGGTTGTACTTGGCGGTGCGGTCGGAGCGCGCCAGCGAACCGGTTTTGATCTGGCCGCAATTGGTGGCGACCGCGAGATCGGCGATGGTGGAATCCTCGGTCTCGCCGGAACGGTGCGACATCACGGCGGTGTAGCCGGCCTTGTAGGCCATCTCGACCGCGGAGAGCGTTTCCGTCAGCGTGCCGATCTGGTTGACCTTGATAAGGATCGAGTTGGCGCGGCCGTTCTTGATGCCGTCGGCAAGCCGGGTGACATTGGTGACGAACAGATCATCGCCGACCAGCTGGCATTTGTTGCCGATCAGGTCGGTCAATTGCTTCCAGCCGTCCATATCGTCTTCCGACATGCCGTCCTCTATCGTGACGATGGGGTAGCGCGACGCGAGATCGGCGAGATATTTCGCCTGCTCGGAGCGCGAGCGGGTCTTGTTCTCGCCGCCATAGACGTATTTGCCGTCCTTGAAGAACTCAGTTGCGGCGCAATCAAGCCCAAGCATCACGTCGCTGCCCGCAGTGTAGCCGGCCTTGCCGATTGCACTGACGACGAACTCGAGCGCGGCGTCCGCCGACGGCAGGTTCGGCGCGAAACCGCCCTCGTCACCGACATTGGTATTGTGGCCGGCCTTCTTCAGTTCGCCGCGCAGGGTGTGGAAGATTTCCGACCCGCAGCGCAGCGCCTCGGCGAAGGTTTTGGCCCCCACCGGCAGGATCATGAATTCCTGGAAGTCGATCGGGTTGTCGGCGTGCACGCCGCCATTGATGATGTTCATCATCGGCACCGGTAGCGTCCGCGCCGAGGTGCCGCCGACATAGCGATAGAGCGGCATGTCGAAGGATTCCGCGGCTGCTTTCGCGCAGGCCAGCGAAACGCCGAGGATGGCGTTGGCGCCGAGCCGGCTCTTGTTCGGCGTGCCGTCAAGATCGATCATGATCTGGTCGATCTGGACCTGTTCCTCGACCGGGCGGTCGCTGAGCGCCTCGAAGATTTCGCCGTTGACGGCTTCGACCGCCTTCCGCACGCCCTTGCCGAGATAGCGCTTCTTGTCGCCGTCCCTAAGTTCAACCGCTTCGTGCGCGCCGGTGGAGGCGCCCGAGGGTACCGCGGCGCGGCCGACCGAGCCGTCTTCCAGCACCACATCGACTTCGACGGTAGGGTTGCCACGGCTATCGAGGATTTCGCGGCCGATGATGTCGACGATGGCGGTCATGTCTTGCATTTCCCTTGGGTGGTTCGAGGCTGGAATGGGCGCGTCATACACGGCGCGCAAGCAAATGTGAACGCCCAGTCTGCCCGCTTCGCCTGACGGTGAGATGTGGTAAGACTATGCTGGTGCAGGGTTGATCTTCGCGTCCTAACCTTCTCGTTCATAGATCGGGGTAACGCAATGAATCGCCGCCAGTTTCTCAAAACATCCGCTGCCGGAATTTTAGTCACACCGGCGCTTGTGCGGCTCGTCGACGCCCAGGAAGGCCCGTTCCGGGTGAAATATTATCCGGTCGCGCCCGGCATGGGCTCACGCGACGTCGCCCCCGCGCCCGACGGCACGATCTGGTTCTGCGGCCAGCGCAACGGTGCACTGGGGCGCCTCGATCCGCGCGATGGCTCCTTCAAGCAGGTCGATCTCGGCAAGGGCGCCGCGCCCCATGGGGTGATCATCGGCCCGGACGGTGCCCCCTGGGTGACGGAGGGCGGACAGAACGCGATTGCCCGCGTCGACCCCGGCGATCACAAGGTGACGCTGTTCCGTCTGCCCGAAAAGGAAGCCTACGCTAATCTCAACACCGCGGTGTTCGACAAGAACGGCATCTACTGGTTCACCGGCCAGTCCGGCATCTATGGCCGGCTCGACCCGAAATCGGGTGACATGACCGTGTTCAAGTCGCCGCGTGGCCGCGGCACCTACGGCATGACGATCACGCCGAAGGGCGACGTCTGGTACGCCTCGCTGGCCGGCAATCACATTGCCAAAATCGATCCGGCGACCGGCAATGCCACCGTGGTCGAACCGCCGACGCCGAACCAGGGCGCGCGCCGGGTGTGGTCGGATTCGAAGGGCCGGATCTGGGTCAGCGAATGGAACAGCGGCAACGTATCGATGCACGACCCTGCCGACGGCTCCTGGAAGGTATGGAAGCTGCCCGGCAACAATCCACGCACCTATGCGGTTTATGTCGACGAGAAGGACAAGGTCTGGCTTACCGACTTCTCCGCCAACGCGATCGTGCGCTTCGATCCCGTGAGCGAGAAATTCAACGCCTTCCCGAGCGACAAACCCGGCGCCAATGTGCGGCAGGTCAATGGCCGGCCCGGCGAAACCTGGGGCGGCGAGTCCGGCAATGACCGCCTGGTCGTGATCCAGACGGTCGCGCCTGCGTGAGCTTGTTCGCGTTCCTGGTGCTGCTGCCGATGCTGGGTTCGGCCCCCGTTGCCGCGGAGGAAGACGGCGCACGCGCGTTCACGCCCTGCCGGGCCTGCCACAGCCTCGATCCCGTCGAGCGCGGTCTGCCCGGCCCCAATCTCTCAGGCGTCGTCGGGCGCAGCATCGGCGGCGATTCGGCCTTTGATTATTCGCCGGTGCTGCGCAAGGCGCGCGACGACGGTTTGCGCTGGGATGCGCAGCGCCTGCAAACCTTCCTCGCCGATCCCGCCGCGATGTTTCCTGGATTGTGGATGTCGATGCGCGGGATCGAGGATACCGCCGAACGGCAGGCGCTGGTGCGGTTTCTCTCCGATCCAGCCTCGCGTTGACGGTTGACGGCCACGTCGGTTGCGTCCATGTCAGCGGTCGCAACAGGACGATCATGATGGCCAAAAAATCACTCCAGCTCGGCCGCGCCGTGGAATGGCCCGATAGCCCAGAGAAGGCGACGCTGGACCGCGTGCCGAACCCGCAAGGGGATACGAATTATTTGGTGCGCTTCACCGCGCCCGAATTCACCTCGATTTGCCCGGTGACGGGACAGCCTGACTTCGCCCATCTCGTGATCGACTACGTGCCGGGCCGCTGGCTGCTGGAGTCAAAATCGCTAAAACTCTTTGTCGCGAGTTTCCGCAATCACGGCGCGTTCCATGAGGATTGCACGGTCATGATCGGCAAGCGGATCGCCGCCGAGATCAAGCCGAAATTCTTGCGCATCGGCGGCTATTGGTATCCGCGCGGCGGCATCCCGATCGACGTGTTCTGGCAAACCGGAAGGTTGCCGAAGGGCATGTGGGTCCCCGATCAGGGCGTCCCGCCCTATCGCGGACGGGGTTAACCGTCTGGCCGGCCCGGAGCTTCCTTGAACCGAACGGCTGGTGAGACCGACCATGGAACATGCATAAGATCCTCGCCGCCATTTTAACATTTGCCGCCCCGTGTTTCATCGGGATGCTCTCCAGTGCCAGCGCGGCCTCATCGTCATCCGAGGATCGCTACATTGCCGTGCGCGACGCGGCGATCGAGAAAATCTCAAAGCTCTACGACGACAACAAATTCGATGATGCCGCGCAAAAGGCCGAGGACGCGGTTCGCGCCGATCTCCTGGAGCAGATGAGTGCGATCCTGGCCGAGCCGGGCCGCAAGGGGTTCGGACCCGCCAAGCTCAATCTCGAAACCTTCTACAAGGGCGACGAAGGTTTTGGCACGCTCGACGGCCTGCGCTTCGATTCCGAGCTTGGCGGTAACAGCGAAAAAGCCGGCGCCAATGGCGCCGACGGCAAATATGTCGAACCGAAGGCCCACATCATCGTGACGACGCAGTCAATGTTCGAGCGCTGGCTGCGCACCCACAAGGACTGGTGGGGCAAGGACATCAAGAACGTGCCGCAGCAGATCGGTGCGGCGCTGAAGGATGAAAGCTTCTACACCCAGGCCATCTCCAGCGGCTCGGCCGTGGTGAACTTCAACACCCTGCCGATTGCGAAACCAGCCTCCGCCACCTTCTCCTACGGAATGCTGGCGGCGCGAACCCAGGATGCCATCCCAAACGCCGCGGACCAGGTGTTTGTTGCCGCGCTGGCAAACGGCAAGGCCTATATCGCCTCTGGATCGATCAGGCCCAAGGTGCAGATTCCGGCCTGTGTCGCGATCCGGACCGGCTTCAACAAGAAGGCCGAAAAGGCCGACGACGATTTGCGGTTCGAGCGGATCGACAAGAAGGCCTACGACAAACTCGGCGACCTTCGTCAAAAGAGCGAAGACGCCTACAAGCGCTGCTTCGCCGAGCGCGCACCGCAGCAACCGTCATTTGCCCGGGCGACGAGGCAGGCACAGGCGCTGCTGGCCGCAGCCATGGGCAGGTAGCGGGCGGATCGCCGCCGTAGTCGTAATTAGCCCAGCCCTCCAACCATAATCGTGTTAGGATTTCGGTTGAGCGGGGACGTGGCAATGCAGCGGCGGGAGTTCATCGCGCTTCTCTGTGGTACCGCGGCCGTATTGCCGCTCACAGCACGCGCGCAGCAGCCCGAACCAGTGCGGCGGCGCATTGGCGTGCTTAATTCGCTTACCGAAGACGATCCGGAGTCGATGACCCGCTTTGCGGCGTTCGAACAAGCGATCAAGGAATTAGGCTGGACCAAGGGCGGCAACCTGCGGATCGAGTATCGTTGGGCGGGGAACGACCCCGAACTGATCCGCAAATACGTCGCAGAACTGGTCGGCCTGGCGCCGGATGTTATCCTGACCTCGGGCAGTGTCGTCGTGGCGCCGATGGTGCGGGCTACCGCCAATATCCCAATCGTATTCCTGCAAGTGATCGACCCCGTCGGCTCAGGCTTGATCGAAAGCATGGCGCAGCCGGGCGGCAACGTCACCGGCTTTACCCAGTTCGAGTATAGCCTCGCAGGAAAATGGCTGGAGTTGCTCAAGGAGATTGCGCCCCATCTGTCACGGGTGGCGGTGTTGCGCGATGCCACGCGGGGCCCCGGAATTGGCCAATTCGCTGTCATCCAGGCGATGGCGCCGCCACACGGTGTGGAGCTCAGTCCCATCAACGCCGGTGATCCCGCCGAGATGGAGCGCGGAATAGCGGCATTTGCCCGGACCCCCAATGCCGGAATGATCGTGACGGTAGGCGGAACTGCGGTTCGTCGCGATGTGATCGTCGCCGCCGCGGCCAAGTACAAATTGCCTGCCATCTACCCGTATCGCTATTTCACAACCGATGGCGGGCTGATCTCATATGGACCTGATACGATCGAACCGTTCTTGCGCGCCGCGAAGTACATCGATCGCATCTTCAAAGGCGAGAAGCCTGCCAATCTGCCGGTGCAGGCTCCGACCAAGTACCAGCTGACAGTCAACCTGAAGGCCGCCAAGGCGCTCGGATTGACGGCCACGCCTTCGCTGCTTGCCCGCGCCGACGAAGTAATCGAGTGAGCTAGGTTAGCCGCAAAATCGGTTGGGATCGGGCGGGTAACCTGGGCGTCCACGTTGTCACCCTAAGTGTCGCAAATTCAGGCAATCCCCGTGCCATTGCAGCTACTTGCTTTGGGTATTCATACCCGGCCACATCGCGTCAGACGTGCGTCATCCTGACGCTACTCAGCCATTTCCTGACAAATTGCATGCAACTTGCGGCATTGTCGCCCGGCCGGAGGGAAATCAGCGCGGCAGAGACGCGGCGCACGATATGTGGGCAACCAAGATGGAAAAGGAAACGACGCCCTTATGGGTGTGGCTTTCGGTTGGGCTGATGGTAATCGGAGCCGTCACCTATGTGACGACGGTTTATTTTATCGAATACATCATGACATTTTTCTAAGCGACCGAAGGTCAGGTCGTGCGCGCATCCGCCGGCCGCGTCTGCCGCAACAGTTTTGCGCAGACAATTCCGAGCGCGATCATCACGCTCGCGGCGATGAGCAAGGTCGGGACCTTGCCGGCATGCTGGATGCCGAATCCGTAAGCGATGGGGCCGAGCGTCTGGCCCATGAAAAAGAAGAACGAATGCAGCGACAGCGCGGTCGCGCGCGCCTCCACTGAGAGCTCGCTGGCGAACACCTGCAAGCAGCCGTGGATCATGTAGAAACCCCAGCCCATGAACAGCAGGCACAGCGCCTGCACCTTCCATTGCGGTCCCGTCGCCACGGCTACGAGTTGCAGCGCGACCAGCGTCGCCCCCGACAGCATCAAGCCTTTGACGCCGATCGTGGGCAGCAGGCGCGAAACCGTCATGGTGTAGAACAGGCCGCCGACCGCAAATCCGGCGATCACGATGCCGGCGATCGAGAGCGAGGTTTCGCCGAGTTCGAACAGGAACGCCGCGATGAAGGGAAAAAGGCCCAGCACGCAGCAGCCCTCGATGAAGACCGCCGAATAGCAGATGCGGGCGTTCGGGTTGGTGAAGATGGTACGGTAGCCGTGTTTGAGCGCCGACAGGTTCAAGCGCGGCGGACGTTGCAGATCGGCGCCGCGAAATCCGGCGGCCACCGCAATCGCCGCCACCACGACCAGCGCGCCGAGGATCGCGAGCACGCCGCGCCAGCCCATGAAATCGCCGATCAATCCGGAAAACGACGCACCCAGCAAATTGCCGGACATCGAGCCCATCAGCGTGCGCCCGATCGCGATCTGGCGTTTTTCGGGGCCGACGAGGTCGCTGGTCAACCCGAGCGCAATCGGAAACACGCCGCCGGAGCCTATGCCGGCGAGAATGCGCGTGGTGAACAACAGCGGGAACGAGGTCGCCATCGCGCCCAGGATATTGGCGAGGCCAAGCAGCACCAGACAGACGATCATCAGCCGCGCCTTGCCGAACAGATCGGCGGTGGCGCCGAGCACGGGCTGGATGATCGCGAAGGTGAAGGCAAAGACCGCGGCAAAACCTGCGGCGGTTGCGATGGTCACGCCGAAATCGTCGGCGATATGCGGCAGCACCGGGTCGAGGGCGCGGGCCGACAGGCTGGCCGCAAAGGTCGCGAGCGCAATGATGTTGAGCGCCGGCGGCAGGCGATTGCTCGCGGTCACGGCGCGGTCCGCGCCATCAGACGCTTGCGTTCTTGACGCGGGAGTTCTTGGCGAGCGCGTCGAACCCCATCAGGGTTTTCACGAGAGATTCGAATTCGCGCAGCGGCACCATGTTCGGTCCATCCGACGGCGCGCGGTCGGGATCGGGGTGGGTTTCGATGAAGACGCCGGCGACGCCGACCGCGACCGCAGCCCGCGCCAGCACCGGCACGAACTCCCGCTCGCCGCCCGATGAAGCGCCCTTCCCGCCCGGCTGCTGTACCGAATGGGTGGCATCGAAAATCACCGGCGCGCCGGTGGTGCGCGCCAGGATCGGCAGCGCGCGCATATCCGACACCAGCGTGTTGTAGCCAAAGGACGCGCCGCGTTCGGTGACCAGCACATTCGGATTGCCACCGCCGGTGATCTTGCCGACGACGTTCGCCATGTCCCACGGTGCCAAAAATTGTCCCTTTTTGACGTTGACGATTTTACCGGTCACCGCCGCCGCCAGCAACAAATCGGTCTGCCGGCACAGAAACGCCGGGATCTGCAACACGTCCACCGCCTGCGCGACCTCGGCGCATTGCGACGGCTCGTGCACGTCGGTGAGCACGGGCAGTCCGAGCGAGGAACGGATCTCGGCGAAGATCGGCAGCGCCTGCGCAAGGCCGATGCCGCGCGCGGCTGTGCCGCTGGTGCGGTTGGCCTTGTCGAACGAGGTCTTGTAGACGAGCCCGATGCCGAGGCGGGAAGCGATCTCCTTCAGCGCGCCCGCGACTTCAAGCGCATGCGCGCGGCTTTCGAGCTGGCACGGGCCTGCGATGATCGAAATCGGCAGGTCATTGCCGAATTTGACTTGGCCGACTGTCACGACCGGTGCCGCAGAAATATTCGCGCTCAATGGTGTGTCCTTTTCCAGCCGCGGACCATGCCGGTCCGCAGCATCCGGATCAACCCTGATTAACTCCGGAATATCAGGGTTGCACGGTCGGTTATTTTACCGACGAGAACGAGGTCGGCACCAGCAACTGACTGACGATGTTGTCGATGATCTGGCCGTCCTCTTCGCTCTTGGCGCGGCCAGCGATCCAATCGGGATCGGCCTGAAATGCCGTCCATTTCTTTTCGCGATCGGCAAGCGAATCCCAGGCGACGAAATAGGTCAGTTCCTGGTTGGAGGTTCCGATCAGAGTGGTGAAGAAGCCTGCCTGCTTGATGCCGTGCTTGTCCCACAATTTCAGCGTCAGCGTATCGAAGCGCTTCATCAGCGCCGGCAACCGGCCCGGCAGACAGCGATAGACGCGCATTTCCATAATCATCAGCTTCACTCCCCTGATTTATTGCTCTTGCAGGTAACTGAAGTGGTTTGTCGCAACAATTGACGCGTTCGTCAAAGGCAGCCGATGCGCAGCATCACACCAGCCGCGATTGCACCACGGCGGCCTGAATGAAGGACGCGAACAAAGGATGCGGTTTGAAGGGCCGCGATTTCAATTCGGGATGAAATTGCACGCCGATGAACCAGGGATGGTCCTCATATTCGACGATCTCCGGCAGCACGCCGTCGGGCGACAGGCCCGAGAAGCGCAGGCCGTGTTGTTCGAGGCGATCCTTGTAGGCGGTGTTGACCTCGTAGCGATGGCGGTGGCGCTCCGAAATCTCTGTGGCGCCGCCATAAACTTCCGACACCCGGCTGCCGCGCTTGAGCGCGGCCGGGTAGGCCCCTAACCGCATGGTGCCGCCGAGATCGCCGGACTTCGACCGCTTCTCGAGCTCGTTGCCGCGCAACCATTCCGTCATCAGGCCGACCAGCGGCTCCCTGGTCGGGCCGAACTCGGTGGAATTGGCGTCCTCGATGCCGACCAGATTGCGCGCGGCTTCGATGACGGCCATCTGCATGCCGAAGCAGATGCCGAAATACGGCACGTCGCGGACGCGAGCGAACTGCGCCGCGCGGATCTTGCCTTCCGCGCCGCGCTGGCCAAATCCGCCGGGCACCAGGATGCCGTTGACGTGTTCGAGGAACGGCGCGGGGTCCTCGTGCTCGAACACTTCGCTCTCGATCCAGTCGAGATTGACCTTCACCTTGTTGGCGATACCGCCATGCGACAGCGCCTCGATCAACGATTTGTAGGCGTCCTTCATGCCCGTGTACTTGCCGACGATGGCGATCGTGACCGCTCCTTCGGGGTTGCGCACCCGCTCGTTAATCACGTTCCAGCTCTGCAGCGCCGGCGGAAGTTTGGGCGCGATGCCGAACGCGGCCAGCACCTCGTCGTCGAGGCCGGCGGCGTGATAAGCCTCCGGCACGGCATAGATGTTGTCGACGTCCCTCGCCTCGATGACAGCACTTTCGCGCACGTTACAGAACAGGCCGAGCTTGCGCCGCTCCTCCTTCGGAATCTCGCGGTCGGTGCGGCACAACAGAATGTCCGGCTGGATGCCGATCGAACGTAGCTCCTTGACCGAATGCTGCGTCGGCTTGGTCTTCAACTCGCCGGCGCTCGGGATGAACGGCAGCAGCGTCAAATGGATGTAGACCGCGTGCTCGCGCGGCAATTCGTTCTTGAGCTGACGGATCGCCTCGAAGAACGGCAGGCCCTCGATGTCGCCGACAGTGCCGCCGATCTCGACCAGCACGAAGTCGTAGTCGTCATTACCTGACAGCACGAATTCCTTGATCGCATTGGTGACATGAGGAACCACCTGAATCGTCGCGCCGAGATAATCGCCGCGGCGTTCCTTGGTGATGATGTCCTGATAGATGCGCCCGGTGGTGATGTTGTCGGCCTTGGTGGCCGGTCGTCCCGTGAATCGCTCGTAATGGCCGAGATCGAGATCGGTCTCTGCGCCGTCATCGGTCACGAACACTTCGCCGTGCTGATACGGCGACATCGTTCCGGGATCGAGGTTGAGATAGGGGTCGAGTTTGCGGAGACGAACCTTGTACCCGCGAGCCTGCAACAGTGCACCGAGTGCCGCTGAAGCGAGACCCTTGCCGAGCGAGGAAACCACGCCGCCGGTGATGAATATGTACCGCGCCATGGGACTCAACCTTTAAGGCCACTGCTCCGATTCGCCAAAACGAATCGCAGGCACTGGCGAACATTTTGCCGGGCTGTGGGTGACGTGAAATTTAAAGCGAAATCAAAGCATTGATGGGAAGTTCTGATGCAGGACGGTAGTCGCCGTCCTGCATAGCCACCCAGCTTTATTGCGAACGTGGCGCCTGCGGGCCCGACGGTGCCGGCTGGCCCTGCTGTTCGTCGACCTTCTTCAGCGTGTCCAGAACGCCGCCGCTGGTCGGCGGCGTGATCGGAGTGGCGCCTCCGGCCGGCTGTGATTGTGTGGCAGGCGCCGTGCCGAGGATCGAGCTCGGCTTGCGATCCGCGCCGGCAACCCAGGCCAGGAAGAGGCTGGTAATAAAGAAGCCTGCCGCCAGGATCGCAGTCGTTCGCGTCAACAGATTGGCCGTGCCGCGGCTCGACATAAAGCCGGCGCCGCCGCCCATGCCGAGGCCACCGCCTTCGGATTTCTGCAGCAGTACGGTGCCAATCATTACGGCGACGATCATGAGGTGGACGACGATAACGACGGTCTGCATCTCTAACCTTCCGTCACAAGCCAAGAGCGCCGCATCTTCGGCTGCACCATTGGGCTTGCGGGTTTTTCCTGAAGTTGCGAGGTGTTACACGATCGGACGGGGCATTGTCACCCCCGACGGCAGCCCAGGAGATAATTGCCGCGGCTTCCAGAACAAGCTGTAGCGCTTGGCGCCGCATCTTCATTTTGAACTTGAGATGGACGATATTTCTCATATAATAGACAAATGGATACTATTGTAGACGATCTGAGCGATCGGCTGGCGCAGCGCCTGCGTCTCGAGCGTGACAGCCGCGGCTGGTCGCTGGCGGATCTCGCCGAGCGATCCGGCGTCTCGAAGGCGACCATCAGCAAGATTGAGCGCGCCGAGGTCAGTCCGACCGCAGTGGTGTTGGTGCGGCTGGCGAGCGCGTTCGACCTCACCTTGGCCGGCCTGATGTTGCGCGCCGAAGGCCAGGGCAATCGTCTGTCGCGCGCCAGCGAACAGCCGGTGTGGCGCGATCCCGAAACCGGCTATTTGCGCAAGCAGATATTCAACCGCCCCGATCATCCGCTCGAAATCATCAGGGTCGAATTGCCGGCGCGGCAACGCGTGACGCTGCCGGCTTCGTCCTACGCGCATATCCGTCAGGCCGTCTGGGTGCAGGCAGGCGCACTCGTCATCATCGAGGCCGGCGAACGGCATTTGCTCGGCACCGGTGACTGCCTCGGATTCGGCCCGCCCGCGGAGGTGACCTTTGCCAACGAGACCGCGGAGCCTTGCACCTATGTCGTAGCCCTCGCGCGGAGCTAGGCCGAGATGTCGAAGCTCGAAATCGGCAGCTTCGTAATCGAACAGGCGAATCCTGCGAATGCCGTCTCGTCCGGTCACAATGGCGGTCCGCCGCTCGACGACGCACATGTGCCGGAATGGGGTGGCGGCGGAATCGGAAATTATTTCTACTGGAAGGCGGCGCATCGGGCGGCCTGGCACAGCCCCTCGCCCGGCATCGTGTCGTTTCGCATTCAAAAAGCCGAACGGCTCGGGCTCACCTACGAAGAGTACACGTTGGAAATTCTCGAACGCGGCCGTCATCTGCAAGTCGAGGATGTCGAACGGATTGCAGCGATCAAGCAGGCCCGCACAGCCAGGAAACGAAGCTGAACATCATGCCGGATATCGAAATCAAAGCCCTACGCCCTTCGCCTGACATCCTCCATATGCTCAGCGAAATGCTGGTCGAAACCGTGTCGAATGGCGGCTCGGTCAGTTTCATGCATCCACTGTCGCTGGAGGCGGCCAATGCGTTCTGGGAGAATTCGCTTGCCTGTGCGGTGCGCGGCGGGCGGATCGTTTTCGGAGCCTTTGACGGCGACAGCCTGGTCGGAACCGTGACGCTGTTGCTCGACCTTGCGGCCAACCAGCCGCACCGTGCCGAAATTGCCAAGATGATGACGCGGATCAGTCACCGCCACCGCGGCGTTGCCACAGCGCTGTTGCGCGAAGCCGAGCGCGCGGCGATCGACCGCGGGCGCTGGCTTTTGGTGCTCGATACCGCCGTCGATGAAGGCGCTTCCGGACTATACGAGCGAGCCGGCTTCAAACTGTCCGGAATCATTCCGGACTACGCGCTCAGACCGCACGGCGGCCTGACCGGCACGATGATCTACTGGAAGCGCCTTAGGGATGCAGTGGCTGCCTAACACCCCGCCGCAATCGCCAGGAAATCGGCCGCTTTCAGGCTGGCGCCACCAACCAGCGCGCCGTTGACGTTGGCGATCGCCATCAGCTCTGCGGCATTGGAGGGTTTGACCGAACCGCCGTAGAGAATGCGGATCTTGCCGCCGTCGGCCTTAAATCGGTCGGTGAGAACACCCCGGATAAACCGATGAACTTGTTCGACATCTTTCGCCGTCGGCGTCAGCCCCGTGCCGATCGCCCAGACCGGCTCGTAGGCCACGACCAGATTGGCTGATGTCGCCCCGTCCGGCAGCGAGCCCGCAAGCTGGCCGCCGCAGACATCCAGCGCCTGCCCGGCATCGCGTTGTTTCTGCGTCTCGCCGATGCAGACGATGGCGACAAGCCCCGCGCGCCAGGCAGCCTCCGCCTTCTGCCGTACTAGCGCGTCGGTTTCGCCATGGTCGGCGCGGCGCTCGGAATGGCCGACAATGATGGCGCTGGCGCCCGCGTCGGCCAGCATTTCGGCCGAGAGATCGCCGGTATGGGCGCCTGAGGCCTTGGGATGGCAATCCTGGGCGCCGACCGCGAGTTTTGAACCCTTCGCCCTGTCGGCCAAGCCAGCGATCAGGGTGGCCGGCGGGCAGACCAGCAGGTCGGCCTTGGCCGCCAGACTAGCTGCGCCTTCGCGCATCGCATTAAATTCGGCCTCGGAGGACTTGAGGCCGTTCATTTTCCAGTTGCCGGCGATCAGCGGCCGGATGGCGTCGGTCATGTCAATTTCTCACCAATATGGGGCCCTCATCCGCTAGCAGAGCCCCGCCGCCAGTTCCAGATCAAGGGTGATGCAACCCCCCGCCATTAACCGCTTCAATTCGTCCGCGCGGGCGACGTTGCGAGGGGGCGACTGCCACTTTATGATGCGTTCTCAACTCGGGTAGACGCCCTGTTGCGGCATTCTATACGGATCCGCCTTGGACACGACCCGGTTCCCCTCCTACAAAACAGGTTGGACCCAAAGTCAGCGATTGTAATGATCGCAACGGCTTAGATCGAAAGTGCGGGAATATCAGTCCTTTGAAGCGCAACCTTCATTTTGAGCGCCTCCCGCACCGACGGACCTAACGGTGACAGCCACGCAGGCTGGATCGTATCGCGCCTTACGCCAGCCCCCGCCTAGGAAGCGGGTCGTGCGTCAGCCTTGCGCCCGGCCCAGATGTACGGCTCGGGCGGTCTCCAAGAGATAGCTGATAGCCGTGCCGTGTTGTCCTTGCCCATCGCCCGCGTGGCCTCACGCAGCGACTTCAGAGTGGCAACGGTTCATCGGCTGGCAGCGTCAGGTTGGTACACGCACCCGCCTTTGCGCATGCCGCGATGACTGCACAGCATCGCCGGGTGCCGGGAGTGACGCCATACATCGCGGCGATCTCAGTGTTCGTTGTACCCTCAAGCAACGATTAATGTCTGTTAAGGAACGGTTAAGCCGGTTCTGACACGTTGCACGGCAGATCACCGGAAACGAGGCCTGCCGATGTTGAGCCTGAGCGATGCTGCCAGGGTATCGGGGCAATCGAAGTCTACAATCTGGCGCGCCGTTAATTCTGGCCGGTTGTCAGCGACCAGGACCTACACCGGCGACTACCAGATCGACTCCGCCGAGCTTCACCGCGTATTTTCCGTTGGAACGGCCGACACCACCGTGTCGGTGAAACGGGACACAACGGATCTGGAACGGGCCTTGATGCAGGCGCAGATCGATCGGCTATTCCAAGTTGGCGAGTTGATCCGCAACGAACTCGATAATAATCGGGACGCCTGGCGCAGTCAGGCTGACAGGTTGCGCCAGTTGGTCGGCTGACCTCAGGCGGCCGCGCGCAGGTTGGCGCGCGGATCAAGCAGTGATCGCGGTGCTGTTCCAAAGTCAGCGAGACGTCTACTTCGGCAGGGCCGAGACAATCCTCGTCGAGCGTGAACGCATCAAGCGTGCAACCATCGCAAACCGCCGCTTGCAGCATCAGCTGCTGGCCGCTTAAACTCTAACCCTGATGAACCAGAGCCTCCCTTCTCGAAACGCCTGACAAGTCTCAAATTATCTGACGACGAACAAATAACCTGAAAAGATTTTTATAAGGGCAGAAGGCTATTTGCATGAAAATACGTTTGATACCAGCGCAGAAATCGCTCCTATCGTCCGACCGGTCATCTGAAACTATTGTTTCTCGCACGTTGATTTCCCGCCGCGCCTTTAACGGAGGCATTGGCGCCATGGCGTTCGTGGCGGGAACGGCCGGGCATGGTCAGCCGGCGCGGCCAGACCAAAAGCTCGGCATTGCGCTTGTCGGCTTGGGAAAATACAGCACGAACGAATTGGCGCCCGCGCTGCTTGAAACCAAGTCTTGCTATCTCGCCGGTGTCGTCACTGGCTCGCTCGAAAAAGGTAAGAAGTGGGCGCAAGACTTCCGTTTCCCCGAACGGAATATCTTTTCATACGAGACCATGGCAGACCTCAAGAACGCGCCTGACATCGACATTGTTTATGTAGTCACGCCCAACGCACTGCACGCTCAACATGCAATCGCCGCGGCGCGAGCGGGCAAGCACGTGATCTCAGAAAAACCATTCACAACCTCTGTGGCTGATGCGGAAGCCGTCATCGCTGCCTGCCGCGACGCGAAAGTAAAGCTCTCCATCGGTTACCGGCTGCACTTCCATCCCTATTACATCGAGCTGATGCGGCTGACGCGCGAAAAAGAATTCGGCAACTTTACATCGGCGCGCGGTGAGCATGCCTATCAGTTAAGCGAATCAGCTGGTTGGCGCCTGGGCAAGGCGCTTGGTGGCGGACCGCTCAGGGATTTGGGTATCTATGTCATCCAGGCTGCTTGCATGGCGGCGGGGGATGTCGCATCCGTCTCAATTACGGCCCAACAGGGCCCGACGACGCAGCCGAAACTCATCGTCGACGTTGAGGAATTTATGGCTTGGACCATGACGTTTGCCAACGGGTTGGTTTGCGATGGTACCACGAGTTATGTAACCAAGCGGCAGCAAAACGATTTCCGGGCGGAGGGGCCGCAAGGCTGGATTAAAATCAAGAACGCTTTTGCCTATCGAGATCTGGAGGGTGTCACCAGTCGCAACCGGCTGACCTACAATCCGCGTCCGCCTGTCCGCCTGCAAGCGCTGCAAATGGATGATTTTGCTCGCTGTATCATCGAGGATCGACCATCGCGTGTTCCGGGCGAAATGGGGCTGCGCGACGTGAGGATCATTGCCTCCATTTTTGAAGCTGCGGGTACCGGGGAGCGGGTGCAGTTGAAATTGTGAAGTTGCACAGGGCGGGCCTCATCAGGCAAGTTTCTGATCAGCCTCAATCACAGGAATAAACTATGATCAATCGCCGGACGTTCGCGGCGGCTTTCGCCAGCACCTTCGCGACGCCGCGCACCGCCTGGAGCCAAATTACCGCAACTAAGTCAGTTTTCTACGCCAGCATCGGGCCGAGGCTAAGTGTATATGGGGTCGACACAGATGAGGCTGCGCTGACCCTGCAGGGCACCGTGATGCTGCCCGGCAATATCCAATACGCTTGGCCGCATCCTTCAGCGCCATTCCTTTATGTGGCTTCGAGCGACGATAGCCGCGGCAAGTTCTATCTGAGCGCGCTGCGTATCGATCCCAGCAGTGGATCTCTGCAAGCTCACGGCCCGTTGGCTGCGCTGCGCTCAAGCCCGGTCCACGTGTCAGTCGATCGTATCGGCGCCTTCGCGCTGGTCGCCTATTTCAGTCCGAGCAGTGTCACAGTGCATCGGATCAATGCGGACGGCACCGTCGGTGGGGAGGTGAAGCAAGCCGAAAAGGTGGATACTGGTGTTTTCGCACATCAGATTCTCGCTACGCCCGCTAACGACGCGATCATTCTGGTGACGCGTGGCAACGATGCCGCTGGCGGCAAGCCGGAGGATCCCGGCGCGCTGAAGGTGTTCGGCTTCAAGGAAGGCCAACTCACCAACCGGGCATCGATCGCGCCGAATAGCGGCTACGGCTTCGGACCGCGGCACCTCGATTTCCACCCCACTCTGCCGATGGTTTACGTCTCGCGTGAGCGCGAGAACAAGCTCAGTGTCTATCGACTAGCGAACGGCTCGCTCGATCCCCAGGTGATCTTCGCTAAAGACACACTGGCCGAGCCCGGAAATATACGCTCCCGCCAGGCAGCGGGCGCCGTGCACGTGCATACAAACGGCAGCACCGTCTATGTAAGCAATCGGGCCAGCGACACCGTGAATTTCGGCGGCAAGAAAGTCTTTCCCGGTGGCGAGAACAACATTGCGGTCTTCGCCATCGACCAGGCGACCAGTGAGCCAACGCTGATTCAGAATGAAGACGTGCGCGGGATCCACCCGCGAACATTCTCGCTCGATCCAAGCGGGCGCATGCTGGTTGCAGCCAATACCATGCCGATGTTGGTACGCGACGGCGCCGGGGTAAAAGCCGTCCCGGCCAATCTAGCGACCTACCACGTCGGACCCGACGGCAAACTCACCTTTGTCCGGTCCTACGAGGTCAATGTCGGCGACGCCGTGCAATTGTGGTGCGGAATGGTCGCGATGGTTTAAGGCTTGTTGTGCTGCCCGCCTGTAATCGAGCGATGGTTGGGGCTACTTCGGCGGCCCGCTCGGCTGCGCGCGGGGCGATCGCGAATTGGAGGCGGTCTTCGGCTGGCCGGAGGGCGGATGGCGACCTTGTACACCAAAAGCGCAACCGAGGCAGGCTTGCCGCGGGGGCCATCGGCAAGTTAGATCGTGCCAAGACCGAAAATAGAACCATCTATTCCCGCACCTACGGCTGAGGTGTGGGCCGGAAGCCGAAAAGCCGAGTAAAATCAGCCCCTTAATTTTCAAATAGAAGACGGACCCATGCTTCGAGGAATGCGGAAAGCCTCATCAAACTGGCTCGGCAAGCTTGTCATGGCCGTGGTGATGGGCGTTTTGATCGTCAGTTTTGGAATCTGGGGTATCGCCGACATCTTCAAGGGATTCGGGCAATCGTCTTTGGCCAGGGTCGGCGGCACCGAGATTTCGACGGAACAGTTCCGCCAGATCTACACCGACAAACTCCAGCAGCTCGGTCGGCAGTTCGGCCGTCCCCTGACCATGGATCAGGCCCGCGCATTCGGACTTGATCGCCAGGTGCTGCAGCAGATCATTGCGGAAGCCGCCCTCGACGAGGAAGCTCGGCGCATGGGGCTCGGCCAGTCCGAGGCCGAGACCATGCGGATGATCTACGCCGATCCCAATTTCAAGGGATTGAGCGGCAATTTCGAGCCGGCGCGTTTCCAGGCCACGATCCGCCAGTTCGGCTACAGCGAACAGCGCTATCTCGCCGAACAACGGCGCGTCGGGCTGCGGCGCCAGATCGCGGGCACCATCACGGCCGGTCTCGAGCCGCCGAAAGTCTTGATCGAAGCGCTGACCCGGTTCCAGAACGAGCAGCGCTCGGTCGACTACGTCAAGCTCGACGCCGCCCAGGCCGGCACCATCGAGACGCCCTCGCCGGAGACGCTCGCCGCCTATTTCGACGACCACAAGACCCAGTTCCGCGCACCCGAATATCGCAAGCTTTCCTTTGTCGTGATCAACCCCGAGGAAGTCGGCAAGTGGTCGGAAGTTTCCGACGAGGATGCGAAGAAGGTTTTCGAGCAGCGCCGCGACAAGATCGGCACGCCCGAGACGCGCGAAGTCCAGCAGATGGTGTTTCCGAACGCGGAAGAAGCGCTCGCCGCGCGTGGCCGCATCACATCCGGAATGTCGTTCGACGACCTCGCCAAGGAGCGCAACCTCAATCTGTCCGACGTCGACCTCGGCATGATCACGAAATCCGCGATCATCGATCCCGCCGTCGCGGACGCGGCGTTTACGCTGCCCTCCGGCGAGGTGAGCCAGCCGGTGCAAGGCCGTTTCGGCGTGGCATTGGTCAGGATCGGCAAGATCGAGCCGGGCGTGACGCCTTCCTATGAAAGCGTGGCTGCCCAGGTGAAAAAGGAAATCGCGACCGAGCGCGCCCGAGCCAAGGTTGCCGAACTCCACAACAAGATGGAAGACGAGCGCGGCGGCGGCGCCAGCGTGATCGAAGCCGCCCAGAAGCTCGGGCTGACCGCCGTCACGATCGACGCCGTCGATCGCTCCGGCCGCACCCCGAGCGGTCAGCCGGTCGCAAATATCCCGCGCGGCCTCGACGTGGTCTCGCAGGCCTTCACGAGCGACGTCGGCGTCGACAACGACCCGATCCAGTTTGCCGGCGGCTATGTCTGGTACGATGTGCTCGGCATCACCCCGTCACGCGAACGCAATCTCGACGAGGTCCGCGGCCAGGTCGAGGCGAAGTGGCGCGAAGACCAAGTCTCGAGCAAGTTGCGGGCGAAAGCGACCGAAATGGTCGGCAAGCTCGAGCGCGGCGGCACCCTGGCCGAGGAAGCGGCGGCGATCGGATCGAAGGTCGAAACCGCAACCGGTTTCCGCCGCGACGCCTCGCCGCCCGGCGTGCCCTCCGGCGTGATCACCGCGGCGTTCCGCACCGCCAAGGATGGCGTCGGACAAACACCCAGCGCCGGCGGCAGCGAGTGGATCGTGTTCCGCGTCACCGATGTCAATGTCCCGTCGGCCGATCTTGCGTCGGAGGAGATGAAGAAACTCAAGGACACGCTTCAGCGCGGCCTGACCGACGAACAAGTCGCGCAATATGTCACGAAACTCGAGTCCCAGATCGGGACCACGATCAATCAGGCGGCCTTCGCACAGGTGACGGGCGCGAACAACTGACCCAATCCTGAAAGCAAAGCGATGGACGACCTCAAATCTATCATCGGAAAAGTCGCCACCGGCGCCACATTGTCGCGTGACGAGGCAGCGTCCGCCTTCGACAGCATGATGTCCGGCGAGGCGACGCCCTCGCAGATGGGCGGGCTTTTGATGGCGCTGCGGGTACGCGGCGAGACCGTCGACGAGATCACCGGAGCGGTCGCGGCGATGCGTGGAAAGATGCTGCGAGTCAAGGCGCCGGCAGATGCCGTGGACGTGGTCGGCACCGGCGGCGACGGTTCCGGTTCGGTCAACGTATCGACCTGCGCCTCTTTCATTGTTGCCGGCGCCGGCGTGCCCGTGGCCAAACACGGCAACCGCGCGCTGTCGTCGCGCTCGGGCGCTGCCGACGTATTGGCCGCGCTCGGGGTCAAGATCGATCTTTCGCCTGAACGGGTCGGCCGCTGCGTGCAGGAAGCCGGCATCGGCTTCATGTTCGCGCCCTCCCATCATCCCGCCATGAAGAATGTCGGACCGACCCGGGTCGAGCTCGCCACCCGCACGATCTTCAACCTGCTTGGGCCGCTTTCCAATCCCGCCGGCGTCAAACGCCAGATGGTCGGCGTGTTCTCAAGGCATTGGGTGCAGCCGCTGGCGCAGGTGCTGAAGAACCTCGGCTCCGACTCCGTCTGGGTGGTGCACGGCTCCGATGGGCTCGACGAAATCACCCTCACCGGCCCCAGCTTCGTCGCGAGCCTCGAGAGCGGCAATATCCGCACCTTCGAGGTGACGCCGGAAGACGCAGGCCTCACCCGCGTCGGCGGTGAGGCGCTGAAGGGCGGCGATGCCGACGCCAACGCGGTGGCGCTGCAAGGCGTGCTGAGTGGCAAGCCTGGCGCCTTTCGCGACGTCGCGCTGTTGAATGCCGCAGCCGCCCTGATCGTGGCCGGTCGCGCCAAGGACCTGAAGGAAGGCGTGGCGATCGGCACAAAATCGCTCGACAGCGGTGCGGCCGCCGCGCGGCTGAAGCATTTGATCGCGGTTTCCAACGGCTGACCGCGCGGAGCGACTGACATGTCCGACATCCTGAGCAAGATCGAGACCTACAAGCGCGAGGAGATCGCCGCCGCCAAGCGTGAGCACCCGCAGGCCAAACTTGAAGCGCTCGCCAGATCCGCGCCGCCGCCGCGCGGCTTCGTGCGTGCAATCCGCGAGAAACTGGCGCGTGGCGACTACGCGCTGATTGCGGAGATAAAGAAGGCCTCGCCCTCCAAGGGGCTGATCCGTTCCGATTTCGATCCGCCGTCGCTGGCCAAAGCGTATGAAGCCGGAGGCGCGGCCTGTCTGTCAGTGCTGACAGATACGCCGTCGTTCCAGGGCCATCTCGATTTCATGGTCGCGGCGCGCGCGGCGACCAATCTGCCGGTGCTGCGCAAGGATTTCCTGTTCGACACCTATCAGGTGACTGAGGCCCGCGCCCATGGCGCCGACTGCATCCTGATTATCATGGCCGCACTCGACGATGCCACGGCGAAAGATCTCGAGGACGCCGCCATCGCGCACGACATGGACGTGCTGATCGAAATCCATGACCCTGCCGAACTCGATCGCGCGCTAAAGCTTGGCTCGCCGATGATCGGCGTCAACAACCGCAATTTGCGGACCTTCGAGACCAGTTTGGCCAGCAGCGAGGCGCTGGCGCCGCTGATCCCGAGCGATCGCCTGATGGTCGGCGAGAGCGGCATCTTTGCGCCGGAGGATCTCGCGCGTCTGGAGCGCGTCGGCATGGCGACCTTCCTCGTCGGCGAAAGCCTGATGCGCCAGAACGACGTCACTGCGGCTACTCGCGCGCTATTGACCCGTGCTGACGCGGCCCGCGCCACGGGCACGCGCTAGATGATGGCGCGGAAGGCTTCCAAAGGCGGCGCCGCCCTCACCCATATCGACGGCCGTGGCGAAGCGCGGATGGTCGATGTGTCGGCCAAGTCCGCGACCGAACGCACAGCAGTCGCCGAAGGCCGTGTCGTCATGGCCAAGACGACACTCGACCTGATCGTTTCCGGCAACGCCAAAAAGGGTGATGTGCTGGGCACCGCCCGCATTGCCGGCATCATGGCGGCGAAGCGCACCGCGGATCTGATACCGCTATGCCATCCGCTGGCGTTATCGAAGGTCACGCTCGACATTACGCCCGACAAGAAGCTGCCCGGCTGCATCGTCCGTGCCTTCGTGAAGGTGACCGGGCCGACCGGCGTCGAGATGGAAGCGCTCACCGCAGTGTCGGTCGCGTGCCTGACGATCTACGACATGATCAAGGCGGTCGAGCGCGGCGTGCGCATCGAGGGCATTCACCTCTTGGAAAAAAAGGGCGGCAAGTCCGGACATTATCGCGCGGGAGATTAGAGCGCGATTATTTCAGGGACGCGCTGACCTTTCCGAAATTGGTCGGCAGCTTGGTCCCGACGCCCTGCACCGCACCGATGATCGCAGCTCCGAAATCGGAACTCCACGTGGACGCCCGCGCCCTCATCTCGAGGCCACCCCGGCCGCTCGCCTTCGCGTTCTGCGGTTTGATTGCTGGCATCCGCTACCGGGCTAACCCTTCCTTAACCAGACTTGCTAACGCCAATTCCATCTCGGAGCGGTACCAGAGTCATGGGCCGGGAGTGCGAGAAACTGCTTCCGGGGGTAGTTCCTGGCAGCGATCGCGTTCAATGGTTTCAATCGGCACCGCTTGGTTCAAGATCACGTCCGCCTTTCGCGGCGGCCCGATCCGCTGGCTGATCCTGGGCGGCATGCTGCTGATCGCCGCGATCGCGATCGGCGCCACCTTGATGGCGGGCAATTTCCGCGAGCGGGCGCTGCGCAACAGCGAGCGCGAGCTGGAAAACACCGTGCTGCTGCTGGCCCGCCATTTCGACCAGCAACTCGAGGACTTCGAGGTCGTCCAAAAAGACCTGATCAGCTTCATGCGATCCAGCGGGATCGGCACGCCGGAGGATTACCGGCGTCGGATGTCCACCCAGGAAATCCATCTGATGCTGAAGTCCAAGATGGACGCGTTGTCCTATGTTGGCGGCATCAACGTGTTCGACGCCGACGGCAAGCTAATCAACGCCTCGGCCGTCTGGCCCGTCCCGGCTGTCAGCGTCGCCGACCGGGCCTACTTCAAGACCTTCCAGTCCGGTCCGCAATCGCCGGCCATGGTGGTCGAACCTGTCTACAGCCGCATCACGGGCGCCTGGACCACCGTGATCGCGCGCAAGTTCACCGGATCGAACGGCGAATTCCTGGGCGCCATCGGCCGCGGCATCGAGCCCGCCAATTTCGAGAAATTCTTTGCCACCGTTGCGCTTGGAGACGGGGCCTCCATCAGCATGCATCACCGCGACGGCACGCTGCTCGCGCGCTATCCGCACGTCCCCGAATTGATCGGCAAGAACTTCAGAGCCGGTCCGGCAAGCCAGCAGCAGGTATTCGAGCTCGCCCATACCACATCCCGCCTGACCAGCCCGATCGATGGCAGGGACCGCGTGATCTCCTCGCGCGCGCTGACCAACTTTCCGATCGTGATCGTCGCGGCGACCACCACCGCCGCCGCGCTGGCCGACTGGCGCGAGCAGATCGGCATCCTGATCGCGGTGGCCGGCCTGTCCGTGCTCGCCATCGCCGGCTTGCTGTTTCTGGTCGTCCGCAAGCTGTCGCAGCAGCACCGCAACTCGCAGCAGCGGCTGACGCTGGAAAAACTTCGCCTCGACACCGCGGTCAACAACATGACTCAGGGCCTGCTGCTGTTCGACTCCTCGCAGCGCCTCGTGGTCTGCAACCAGCGCTATATCGAGATGTACGGGCTCTCGGCCGAGGTGGTAAAACCGGGCTGCAGTTTCCGCGACGTGATCGCCCACCGCAAGCAAACCGGCTCGTTCGACGGCGAGGTCGACCGCTATGTCGCCCTGGTGTTGCGCGACATCGCGCAGCGTAACGCCATGGTCATCGCCACGCCCGACGGACGTTGGGTTCAGGTCGTCAACGAGCCGCTGGCGGACGGCGGATGGGTGGTGACCCATGAGGACATCACCGAACGCCGCCGCGCCGAGGAGCGCATCACCCACCTCGCCCATTACGACGCGCTGACCGACCTGCCGAACCGCGCGCTGTTCCACGAGCAGCTCAAGCACGAAATGCCGCACATCGCGCCAGACCGGCAGCTCGCGGTGCTCTATATCGACATCGACGAGTTCAAGAGCATCAACGACTCGCTCGGCCACATGATCGGCGACGAACTGCTCAAGGCCGTCGCCGTCAGTCTCGGTGCTTGCGTGCGCGAGAGCGATTTCGTGGCCCGGCTCGGCGGCGACGAATTCGCCATCGTCCAGACCGGGGTCAAGAACGCGGACGACGTCACCGAGTTCGTGCACCGTATCTATGCGGCAATCCGCACGCCCTATGAATGCCTCGGCCATCAGGTGACCACGGATGCCTCGATCGGCATCGCGCTGGCGCCGCAGGACGGTTCCGACCTGGACCAGATCCTGAAGAACGCGGATCTGGCGATGTACGCCGCCAAAGCCGCCGGCCGCCGCACCTTTCGCTTCTTCGAGCCGGAAATGGATGCCCAGGTCCGCGCCCGCCGCGTGCTTGAAACGGACCTGCGCCAGGCCATCGTCGATGGCGGTTTCGAGGTCTATTACCAGCCTTGCCTCAGCCTGCAGGACAACAGCATCACCGGCTGCGAGGCGTTGCTGCGCTGGCGCCATCCGCTGCGCGGCATGATTTCGCCGGCCGAATTCGTGCCGATCGCCGAAGAGACCGGCCTGATCAACCAGCTCGGCGAATGGGTGCTGACCACGGCCTGCATGGAGGCCGCGGCCTGGCCGGAGCATGTACGCCTCGCCGTCAACGTCTCGCCGGTTCAGTTCAAGAGCGGCACGCTGGCGCTAAGAGTCATTGCGGCTCTGGCCGCCTCCGGCCTCGCCGCAAGCCGGCTCGAGCTCGAGATCACCGAGGCGGTGCTCATCCGCGACGACGATGCGGCGCTTGCGGTGCTGCACCAGCTCCGCGCCATCGGGGTCCGGATTGCGCTGGACGATTTCGGCACCGGTTACTCCTCGCTGAGCTATCTGCAGCGTTTCCCGTTCGACAAGATCAAGATCGACCGTTGCTTCATTACCGATATCGCGGAGCCGGAAGGCTCGGCCAGCATCGTCGAGGCGGTCGTCAATATCGCCGCCGCGCGCCGCATGACCACGACCGCCGAAGGCGTCGAGACCGAAGCGCAGCGAGAGTTGCTGCGCGCGCTCGGCTGTTCGGAGATGCAGGGCTATCTGTTCAGCGCGCCAAAACCCGCACCCGACGTCAAACAATTGCTGCTCACGCATCAGCAAGGCCCTGAGGCCGCAAGCCCGAGCAAGACGCGCAAGCCCATCGCCCGCATCGCCTGAGGCCTGATTTCTTGACGCTTTAGTTCGGAACCGGTCGCTTCACAGAGCCCGGCGCATTGGCATTGACGGTGACGCCGCGCAACTGGTTGAAGGCGGCCTGGAGCGCCTTGTCGTCCCGCTCCGAGGGCGGCACGTAGGATTGCGAACCGGTCTGCTCGGCCCCCCCATCGGCCGCCAAGTGCCCGCGCATCGACGCCTCGCCCCGCAGGTCTGCTCTGGACTTCAATTCATCCGGCACATCCTGCAGCACTTCGAGATCCGGCGTGATGCCCTGGGCTTGAATCGATTTTCCCGACGGCGTGTAATAGCGCGCCGTCGTCAGCGCCAGCGCACCGTTGCCGGTCCCGAGCGGGATGATGGTCTGCACCGAGCCCTTGCCGAACGAGCGCGTCCCGATCAGGGTTGCGCGCTTGTGGTCGTGCAAGGCGCCGGCCACGATCTCGGACGCGGACGCCGACCCGCCGTTGATCAGCACCACGAGCGGCTTGCCACGGGTGAGATCGCCGCCGCGCGCGGTGAAGCGCTGGGTTTCCTCCGGCGTGCGGCCGCGGGTCGAGACCACCTCGCCGCGCGCCATGAAGGTGCTCGACACCGAGACCGCCTGATCGAGCAGGCCGCCGGGATTATTGCGGAGATCGACGACGTAGCCGGCGAGTTTCTCCGGCGGGATCGCCTTCGAAATCTCCGTGATCGCCTTGCGCAGACCATCCGTGGTCTGCTCGTTGAAGTTGGTGATGCGGATATAGCCGATGTCGCCGCCCTCGGCGTGGTAACGCACCGGCCGCACCCGGATGATTTCGCGCACGATCGCAATGTCGACCGGCGCATCCGCGCCCTTGCGGATGATCTTCAAACGAATTTTGCTGTTGGGAGCCCCCTTCATCTTGGCCACGGCCTGATCGAGGGTGAGGCCGGATAAGGCGTCGTCGTCGATTTGCGTGATCAGGTCGCCCGACATGATGCCGGCCTTGGCGGCCGGCGTGTCGTCGATCGGCGCGACCACCTTGATGAGGCCGTCTTCCATCGTGACCTCGATGCCGAGCCCGCCGAACTCGCCATGCGTGGTCTCCTGCATGTCGCTCCAGCCCTTCTCGTTCATGTAGCGCGAATGCGGATCGAGCGAGGAGATCATGCCGTTGATGGCGCCTTCCATCAGCTTGGAATCGTCGGGCTTCTCGACGTAACTGCCGCGAATGCGTTCGAACACGTCGCCGAACAGATTGAGCTGCGAGTAGGTATTATCGGAGCGGGCGGCGGCCTTGGCGGCGGCGACCAGCTGCGCGCCGTGCGGCCCTGCGACCAGAACGGCCAGGCACGCGCCCGTGACCGTGCCGAGGAAAAAGGTCAAGTTCCTGCGCATTTTGCATCCTTCTCACCGTCGACCCCCACGATTCCTGTTGAATCGGGGTCCCGGGCACGGCGCGGCGGAGCACACTATGGCATTTTGGTCGGATCAAGGCGGCGGGTTCCGGGTCATTACGGGATGTTGGCGGCTGGATGGCCGCGGAATGGGCATATCTGGCTATTGCCACTCAACCTGCCGCATCAAAGAGCCGTCATACCCGCCAACAGGTCGGCCGAATGGCCGCCCGATGACAGGCTCCGGCGGGTATCCAGTACGCCGCGGCTTCTCGGTTCGGATCATCGGCGCCTCTGGAATACTTGGTCACCCGCCTTCCGCCTTCGCTTGTTGAGCGACGGCGGACAGGTCGCGGGCGATGACGACTGGATATGCCTTCGCGATCTCGCCGCGCATTGCGCCCGAGTTGTTGCAAGAATTTCTCGCCCTTGAAACAGAGAGGGCGCAGGGAATGCCGGGTGCGCGCTGCACCCGCGGTCTCGTGTGCGACGTGCACAAAAGAAAGTGCACACGAGCATACAGGTTCAGCGGAAACACTCCGGCATTCCCTGCGCAATGGCTTTACGGCTTATGTCGCGCTCTCCCCGGCGACGAATTCGTCTTGTCACCGTCATTGGCGAATTAGCGACATGTTCGCGCCCGGTTGGGGCCGAACACGTCTCCATCAACTTGACACCAGCAACGGGTGCCAGGACCACACGGTTTTGCCGTACGAAGCTAGCGTTGTTCGTCTTGCGCGCCGTCGATCGCTCACGGCAAAGCCCGCCCTGCGATCACCTTGCGCGCCGACGCTGCCGCGTCCACCGCAACCCGTCCCAACGTTCGTGACGATGGCCAACGCCCCTCTTCCCGGGACAGGATGGCAATGATCTGCCACTGATTTGGGTCAAATGAGAACAGGAATATTTTCTCTAGAGGGGCTTGACAGGATTTTGCTGATTTGCCCGTCAGGCAACGAAATATGGGGCTCACAACGATGCCGGCAAGTCTGCCGTAAAAGCTGAGCAACCCAAAAAGGGCCCGTGAGAAACTGCATATGTCACCTTCGAAAACTGGATTCGAATATTTAAATTCCTGAGAAAATTTAAATACCACGAACGTGTGCATATAATTTCATACAACCTAGAATAAGCTATCGGTTGTAAAAAATAGTTAAACCTTCGGTATTGCAGTGTGGTAGCCATTATTTACAAAACCTTAACAATCGTTTATGTTTGGGGAAGCTCGGAAATTCAAGCCTGCGAGGGGCTTTTAATATTGAACTGAACTATTTTTTAAACCACTGAAGGGAGGTTGACATGAAGCGTCCAGTCAGCATTTTGAGAAAGCTGTTAATGACTACGGCGCTCGCCGCGGGGCTTGCGTCACCCGCCTATGCTTCGTTCGTTCAGTTGACAGTCGAGGACGGCGACGAAATCATCGATGTTCCTTGAAAACGGCCACAAGCATCATGACGTTCCACGGTTCGACGACGGGAACGGCAGTCACTTCACCAACGGCCTCACGTTCGACACGACCCCGGTCAACGTGGACACTGGTCGGGCAACGCCACCATCACGCCTGCGGGCAGCACGCCGCTCACCAGCATCCAGATCACGCCTGCACTCAGCAGCGCTTCATCCTCTTTCTACGACGGCTTCTTCACTCACCTTCAGCTGCTGAACAATACCGGCAACACCTCGCTGACACAGGGCACGTTCGGCATCACCGTGAACGGCACCACGACGTTCAAGTACACGACGTCGTTCAACGCCGACACCGGGCCGTTCGGCTTCGACGAGCCGAAGATCGCGGGCACGAACCTCGACGACGAGGCCAATGCGACGCTGATCACGAAGATCACGCTGTTCGCTGACGCAGGCTTCAGCTTCAAGGAGGTGAAGCAGATGGATTGGTCGCCATGCACAGGCGCTGGGAGCGGCTGCTTCTCGAGATCAGTCGACGGCGTCCCCGAACCATCAACCTGGGCCATGATGATCCTCGGCTTTGCTGGCGTCGGCTTCATGGCCTATCGCCGCAAGAGGCAGGGCGCGTTCCGTCTCGCATAGGTTGCGGTCCGACCGCTTAGAACCGGGAAGGCCGCCTCATAAGCGGCCTTCTTTGTTAGGGGGCAACGGAAGCTGCAATATGGACGACCGCATACTAGACGACCGCATATTAAAGAAAATGGCGCTCGATGAATTGTGGGCACTGCATCAGCGCATGGCATCTATTCTCGCGTCGAGATTAAAGACCCAAAAAAATGAGCTTGAGGATCGGTTGCGCCGGTTGGGTGCAGATGTTGCGCCGCCAGAAGAGCCGTCTCGCCGTCGATCCTCCCCGTTTCCGCCAAAGTTTCGCAATCCCGCTGAGCCGAACCAAACATGGTCCGGACGAGGCAAGCGACCGCATTGGGTAACAGAGTTGCTCGATGCAGGAATAAGCATTCAGGATTTTCAGATCAGCGAAACGACAGATCGCCGTCTTGAACGATCTACCTCAAAAAGGCCGTAAGGGCGTGAGGGCGATCCAATGAAGCAAGATGAACACTTGCAGGAATTGGCCTACATCAAGCTGGCTCTGGCGGTTTTGTCCGTGCAACTCGATGCTTTGGCTGCTCGACGGAGCGGCCCGTTCTCTGTGGCCCCTGCCGATCCAGCCGATCGACAGGAGTTTCGCACAACGAGCTGTGCTCGCCATGAGACATATCCCTGGTCGAGGATGAGTTCGGCGCCGCACAGGTCTGGGTGTATCAGCCAGCGTGGCCCTGGAAAGGATTATGGGTCCGGATCACCGGCACGTGGCGGCCCGGTGTTGATGCCGCTGATGTGAACTAATCGTGAAGTCTCTCCGGGAATTGGGCGGCGCGGCCTGGGTCCTACATGGGGTACGGGTGGCTGGTGGATTGGAGAGAATGCGATGCGTTCTGTTTTGGCCTTGAGCCTTTTGATCACTCTGTGTGCCGCTGCCAACGCAGCTACCGTGCATCACGGACACGGGCGGCACGTGCGTTCCAACCAGGGCCGAATTCGTGGGCCCCATTTCGGGTTTTGCCTACGCACCGGCTCGACCGATGGTCAACGACCGCCGGTCGGCACCGATATATGACCAACCCGGTGTGTATGATAATCGCTATCCGAACTGGGGTGGTATGTGAAGCTGCCAGTCGACGAGCGCGGCGGCGTCTTCCTGCATGGCGCGGATCACGTCGCTGTAGCGGTCCACTTTGCCGTGCCCGAACCGCTCGGCTGAAGGTACCCCCATGAGTGTCGTAGAACGTGCGCTGTTGCGCCGAGGCTGCGCCGGTCATCATAACGAACGTCAGCAGCGCGAGCGGGATCTTGGTGATTGGCTGCATCATCATTGCATGTATTGCGCGGTGAACGCATCGAACGCCTCGCGTGATGCGCAGATCCAGAACGCATAACCATGGCGCGAGATCGCGTCGGTCAGATCGACCTGTGTGAACTGCTTGGTACTGAACAGGCGGATAGGACACCTCGCGAAGCGTCAATGCATCGCTCGTGTCGGCGATGATTTTTCCGCCGACTTTGACCACCACGCGAGACGGGTTCGCATCGATCGTAATGGGATGGTCAGGCCCAGGGATTTTCATCGTCTTGTCGGCCGAGATCTTTGTCCTTCTGAATTGGAAACGGCACCTTGGCATCCAAAAACCGCGTCACGTCGGCGACGAACAGCGCGGGATACTGGTACTGCGACCCGTGATTGGAATCCGGATAGAGGATGAGCTGCGCGTTGGGCAGGTTCCGCTGAAGAATGAGGGAATTCGCGGTATAGATGATCATGTCGTGGCTGCCGTTGATCACCAGTGTCGGGTGGATAATCTCCCGGAGGTAGTCAAACGCGCCCCAGCGCGGAACACCCCATTTACCGATCGCGGCGATCTGCGCCGGCGCGACCTTCTCGCTCACCTCCGGATCGCGTCCCTGCTGGCGCAGGCGGAACCTCCTCAGAAACGCCCGGCCGGCAGCCTGGCTTGCCTTGCTAGGCGTGAAGAAAACGCCAAGCCACAACTCGTCCGGATTCGTGTATGTCGCGCCGAACACGGCCTGAGCCTCCGGTGTCAGGGTCGCCATGCCCTCGCCGCCCCGCGGGCCTGTCCCTACCAGGATCAATCGCCGAACCAGAGCAGGATTGTCGAGTGTCAACTGCTGCGCGACGAGGCCGCCAAGCGAGAAACCGAGGATGTCCACCTTCGCAAGACCAAGCGCCCTGATGAACGCCGCCGCGTTGGCCGCCATCGCTTCAACCGAGGTTGGCACCTCGCCGCCCGTTGAGGAAATGCCCGCGTTGTTGAACAGGATCACCTCCCGCGTCGCCGCGAGGCCGTCGGTCACCAGCGGGTCCCAGTGGTCCATCGTACCGGTGAAATGCATGTTGAAGACGAGCGCCACGCCTCCCGCTTTGCCGAAGCGTCGGTAAGCGAAGCGGATGCCGTTGGCCTCGACGAACTGCGTCGGCGCGGTCTGGTGGGTATGAATTATTTCGGGGCGGGAATGAATCATTTGTGGGCGAGTATGAATCATGTGGTCGCTTCCTTGTTACTGAGCCGGCACAGCATCGATTACGAGCGCCAGTAATCGACGTCGTTCTGTGTCCGGACAGGATCAATTAACGGTCTTGCCGCCATCGACGTTGAGGATATGACCGGTGATGAACCTGGCTTCGTCCGACGCGATGAACACGATGCCGTCGGCGACCTCCTCCGAGAGGCCGAGGCGGCCCATCGGAACCGTTGTCGCCAGGGCCGCCTTGTTCTCCGGCGTTCCGGTGAAGCGGGTCAGCATGCTGGTGTCGGTGGGACCGGGTGCTACGGCATTGACGCGGATTCCCGATTTGGCGATTTCGAGCGCCACCGACTTGGTGATGCCTTCGACGGCGTGTTTGGCGCCGACATAGATCGAGGCCCCGGCCGCGCCTTCGTGCCCATAGGTCGACGAGATGTTGATGATGCTGCCGCTGCCCTGGGCCTGCATGGCGCGCACTTCGTGCTTCATGCTCAGCACCACGCCGAGAACGTTGGTCTCGAACGTCGCGGCAAAGCTTTCCGCGGTCTGGTCGGTGATCGGGCCGATCTGACCTTCGGTGGCGGCGTTGTTCACCGCGACATCGAGGCGGCCAAACCGTGCGACGGTCTTGTCGACGAGCGCGCGGACGTCGTCTTCCCTGCGGACGTCGGCGTTGATGAATACGGCCTCCGAACCCAAAGCGCGCAACTCCTTGGCGAGGGCTTGGCCGGCCTCATCACGCCGGCCGGACACGACGACCCTCGCGCCCTTCCTGGCGAAGGCGATGGCGGCGGCGCGGCCGATGCCGGTCAAAGCGCCGGTGATCAATACGACTGGGTTGCTCATTTTCCGTTTCCCTGTGATTTCATGTTTCCTGCCGACGGAGCATGGATTGTCCCGCCGGGAAGCTGATAAGCCCCTACAGGCGTCTCCTGAGGGCGCTTCAGTGATTGGGCAAGTAGGAACCCCTGGCGCCTGCACCAAAGACTTTATAGGTTGATGGGCATGCCTGATGGATATGGAACAGCGCTATGGAGCTACGCCACCTTCGTTATTTCGTCGCGGTCGCCGAAGAGGGCAGCCTGACGCTCGCCGCCGAAAAACGGCTGCACACCGCGCAGCCTTCGCTGAGCCGGCAAATCCGCGATCTCGAATACGAGGTCGGCGTTCAGCTCATGAACCGCAGCGTGCACGGCATCGAATTGACCGACGCCGGGCGCGCCTTTCTCGACCATGCGCGGCTGGCGCTCACGCAGGCCGAGGCGGCGGTGGAGTCCGCGCGGCGCGCCGCGCAACCCGCCAAGCCGACTTTCGCCATTGGCTTCCAAACCGGACAGGAGTTCGACTGGCTGCCGCGAGCGATGCGCCTGCTGCGCGACGAGTTGAAGGATATCCAGGTCACGGTCTCCAGCGACTATTCACCTGATCTCGCCGAGGCGCTGGCGCGCGGCCGGCTGGACCTGGCCTTTATGCGCGCCGAGCCGGGCCACGACCTCACCTACAAGGTGGTGGACCGCGAGCCGCTCATCGTTCTGATGCCGAGCGACCATCGCCTCGCCGGCCGCGAAGCTATTCATCCGCGTGAATTCGTCGGCGAGATCTTCATCGGCGGTTCGAACAAGGCCACGGTGCTGCGCGCCGTCACCGAGGACTATCTGCGCCGCTCCGGGCTCGACATCAAACTGGATCATGGGGTGGACAATTTGGCGATGGCCATGTCCCTGGTTGCGTCTACCCGCGGGATGGCGCTGATGCCCGCCTATGCGAAGAACCTGCTGCCGCGCTCCGTGGTCAGCCGTCCGCTAAAGGGCGAAGCGCCGACCATCGATCTGGTGATCGGATATCACAAGGCGAACACGTCGCCGACCCTGAAGCGATTTCTCTCAAGAGCGGACGAACTTGTTGCCCGGGTGACGAAGAAACCCTGAGGCCGCGGATGCGCCAGCGCGATGACGTTCGGATCGAAGCGGCGCCGACCGCGACCGATGAAGTGCGCGCGCTGGTCGGTGAACTCGAGACCGTGCTCGCGGCGGAATATCCGCCGGAGCAGCCGCACGGATTGTCCCTCGACGCGATCTTCCAACCGCACGTCCGGTTCTTCCTCGCAAGACTGCGCGGCGCGGCAGTCGGTTGCGGCGGCGCTGCCTTCTTCTCTGACTACGCCGAGGTCAAACGGATGTATGTGCGGGACAGCGCACGGGGACAGGGCGTAGCCGACGCCATCCTGGCACGCATCGAAGCGGAGGTGCGCAGCGCCGGCCTTTCGTTGTTGCTTCTGGAGACCGGAGAGCGCCAGGTCGCGGCGATGCGGCTCTATGCGCGCGCCGGGTTCCGGGAGTGTCCGGCATTCGGCGCTTATGCATCGATGGCGCCGCAAGCCCTTGCAACCAGTGTGTTCTTCGAGAAGCGGATTCGATGACCGGCATCGCGCTTGCGATGGATCGGCGCGACCACCTCATGATGCCGCCAATGTGATGGATCGTGAAGCCGCAACAGGTTGGTGCGGTGCGGCCTCAGCCCCACGTAACGACGCGTGGCGGGGCGACTGGAGAAAATGCGATGCGCGCTATCTTGGCCTTGGGCCTTTTAATCGCTTTGTCTGCTGCTGCTGATGCCGCGACAGTGCATCACCGACGGCATGCCGTTGTTAGCCCCAACCAGGGCTATACGCAGGGTGTCCGCTCGGGTTTTGCCTATGCACCGGTTGGGCCGGCGATCCGCGACCAACAGGTACCGTACTACAATGACCAACCGAGCCCGTATGAGAATCGGTATCCGAACTGGGGTGGTTAAAACGACATTTGCTTTCGTCAATGACTGCGACTGCCCGCAACCGAATTCTGCTGCTGATGAATGTGACGAGACGCTGAGCGGCTCGACAAAGCCGTCATCCCAGATGCCGAGATCGCCGACCGTGCTGCAGCCGCGCCGCTCGACTTTGGTCGAACTCGACGACAACGAGACCCGCGCCGCCGGCGGCGAACTTTCCGGCATTCATCAGGTGCCAGTCGGTCGGAAAGCCCTTTGCGGCCGAATATTGATGCATCGGCGGCACCACGATGCGGTTCTTCAACGCGACGCCCCGGATCGTCATCGGCGAAAACAGCAACGTTCCCGCCATTTCTGGTTTCCTCGCATCCAAACCAACTTTTTTTGCATCCCTGTCCGGCAGGACACCGGCAGATGCCTCCGTCTGCTTATTGCTTAGGCGACGTCTCGGGCTTTGCGGCAGTCTTCGGGGTTTTCGGCTTGGACGGTGCGGCCATAGCGCCGGCCTTGGGGGTCGCGTTGTCGCTGCGCACCGTTCCCCAGGGATCCGCGGTTTTTTGTTCCTGTATATTGCCGAGCGACCGCTTGTAGGCTCTCTCCGCCTCTTTCTCGTTCGCGATTTCTGCGGCCGTCTTGTCCTTGTCAGGCTCGCCAGGACCCTGAACATGCGGTTGGGTCTGGGCCCAGGCCGGCCCGGCCAGCAACGCGATGACAGCCACCAGGCCCGCGATTTTCATGTTCATGCGACGATTCCCAAATTCAAGACAAGGCTTAGCACAGCCGGCGCCCAAGGCCTAAGCGCCAGATGGGCAGATCTTGAAACACCAAATCTCACGGGAATCACGCCTTTCCTGTCCAATTTGTAACCGGCGCAGATCGAACCATCCGCCCGCCTGGCAACGTCCCATCCGCGAAGGGCCAAGGGCCACGCAAGATGGAGATGGACAATAAAGCGGAAATTGCTCGGGACGATGCTGATTCTGGGCGGCATGCTGACAGCGGCCCACGCCGATACCTGGGTGATGCGGGATACGCTGCGCCGCAACGGCCATGAGCGGTCGATGGCGGCCAAGCGCGCGGACGCCCGCAAATGCGGCGCGGCGCAGGGCGGACGGTCCTTCAACGACACGGCGGCCCCCAACATGCAGCAATGCATGCTCGCGCGCGGCTGGGCGCTCGATCACATCGTCCCCGATCCGGTATCGCGTCACGCACGACGTTCGAACGACGACACCGCCCCGCCGGTCGACAATTCCTCCAATGACGATTGGGTCCGACGGCAGCAGGACCAGGACAATCTCCAGCAGATGCTCAACACCCAGCAGATGATCAATAACCAGCAGATGCAGAACGACCAGATGTTCCAGCAACAGCAGCAACAGATGATCAACGACATGAATAATCGGTGACAAGCGGGTCGTGCACCAGCGGCAGCCGCGGGACCGATCGGCCGTTGCCGAGATGCGCCCGGTTTTGTAAACGAGGGGGATGAAATCCCCGCTTCTCCCCCGTTCCGCCGAGGCGCTGCTGTTCGACCTCGGCCGCGTCGTGCTCGATATCGATTTTGGCAAGGCGCTGGCCTGCTGGGCCGGTCATGCCGGCTGCCCGCCTGCCGACCTCGCAGCAAGGTTCGTCCGCGAAGAGTCCTACCGGCACCACGAAGTCGGCAAGATCGAGGACGCGGCGTACTTCGACAGTCTGCGCACCTCGCTCGGCATAACCATCTCGGACGCCCAGTTCCTCGAAGGATGGAATGCGATCTTTGCCGGCGAAATGCCGGGCATCGCGCCGCTTTTGCAGCGCGCCGCCGAGCGGCTGCCGCTCTATGCCTTTTCCAATACCAATCGCCCGCACGTCGAATATTTTTCGAAAGCCTACGCCGATGTGCTGAGCCACTTCCGCGAAATCTTCCTGTCGTCTTCGATCGGGCTCCGGAAGCCCGACGCGGCGGCCTATGATCACGTGGTGAGCTCGATCGGCGTTCCCGCTGCGCGCATCGTCTTCTTTGACGATTCCGCCGAGAATATCGAAGGCGCGCGGGCGCGGGGCTTGACCGCGGTACACGTGACGTCGCCTGATGACGTGGCAAAGGCGCTCGCTGCGTTGGGGATTTAGGGAGTTCTGCCAGTGCCCTTGATGCCGGTTGCCGATGCCCTGGCCGCGATCCTTGCAGGCGCCGATCCGTTGCCTGAGGAAATGGCCGCGCTCGACACCGCTTTTCACCGCGTGCTCGCGCGCGATTTCGCGGCCCGCCGCACCCAGCCGCCGCAGGCGATGTCGGCGATGGATGGATACGCGGTTCGGTCGGCGGATGCCGCCGATCTCACCGCGCGGCTGAGGGTGATCGGCGAGGTCGCAGCCGGCCGCCCGTTCGGATCCAAGGTAGGCCGCGGCGAAGCCGTGCGGATCTTCACGGGCGGCGTGATTCCCGATGGCACCGACGCCGTTATCATCCAGGAGGACACGGTTATCGACGGCGATCGCATCACGATTACGGAGGCCGCCAAACCGGGACGGCACATCCGCCCCGCCGGCGTCGATTTCCGGGAGGGCGACGTGCTGCTCACCAAGGGAAGCCGTCTCACCGACCGCGATCTGTCGCTCGCCGCCGGCATGAACTATCCGGAACTCGCCGTGCATCGCCGCCCGAAGGTCGCATTCCTCGGCACCGGCGACGAACTGGTGATGCCGGGGTCCACCCCCGGGCCCGGCCAGATCGTCTATTCCAACGGCTACGCGCTGCGCGCGCTGGCGCGGGCCGAGGGCGCCGAGACCATCGATCTCGGCATCGCCGCCGATACCGTCGAGGCCACCACGGATGGCATCCGCCGCGCCCGCGACACGGGCGCGGACATCCTGACCACCATGGGTGGCGCCTCGGTCGGCGACCATGATCTGGTGAAGCGTTCGCTCGAGGCCGAGGGCGTCACCATGGCGTTCTGGCGAATAGCTATGCGGCCGGGCAAGCCTATGATGCACGGACGGCTGGGCGCGATGCGGGTGATCGGTCTGCCCGGCAATCCGGTCTCGTCCTATGTCTGCGGTTTCCTGTTCCTGGTGCCGTTGATTCGCGCTCTGTCGGGCCGTGCCAGCGTCCATCATGCGCGCGAGACCGCCCTGCTGGGCCGCGATCTCGCCGCCAATGACCAGCGCGAAGACTATTTGCGTGCGCGGCTTGAGACGCGCGCGGACGGCACGCTGATCGCCGTCCCGGTCAACCACCAGGACTCCTCGCTGCTTGGAAATCTCGCTGTGGCACGGGCACTTCTGATACGTCCGCCGTTTGCGCCGGCAGCCGCTCAGGGCACGCCGATCGAGCTGCTGCGCCTGCCGGAATGACGCTCTGAGCAGCGTGTTCCAACAAAACCGCCGAACATTCACTTGAAATTAAGTGGTTGCGGAACACATATCGAACATATAGTGTCCGTTCATGATTTGTTTCGAGAGATAGTGTCTACAAATGAGAGTTTTCAGAACTCCCGCCCTCTCGAAGCCCAACAGCAGCGATGCCGACCAACTGCGAAACCAAACGACGACGGACTTAAGACGACACTGCAACCGGGGGAATGCTCGAGATGCTTACGCGCAAACAGTACGAACTTCTGCGTTTCATCAACGAACGGCTCAAGGAAGCCGGCGTGCCACCCTCCTTCGACGAGATGAAGGACGCGCTCGACCTGCGCTCGAAATCCGGTATCCATCGCCTGATCACCGCGCTGGAAGAGCGCGGCTTCATCCGCCGCCTGCCCAACCGCGCCCGGGCCATCGAGGTCATCAAGCTGCCCGAGCTGGCGGGCGGTAACGGCAACAGCCGCCGCGGCTTCACACCAAGCGTCATCGAAGGCACGCTCGGCAAGGTCCGCGCCAATGCGGCCGCCACTGAGGACGACGGCAACCGCCCGGTCGCGGTGCCCGTGATGGGCCGGATCGCCGCCGGTACGCCGATCGAGGCGCTGCAGACCCGCAGCCACACCATCAGCGTGCCGCCTGACATGCTCGGCTCCGGCGAACATTACGCGCTCGAAGTGCGCGGCGATTCCATGGTCGACGCCGGCATTCTCGACGGCGACATGGCGTTGATCCAGCGCAACGAGACCGCCGACACCGGCGATATCGTAGTCGCCCTGATCGACGAGGAGGAAGCCACGCTAAAACGCTTCCGCCGCCGCGGCGCCTCGATCGCGCTCGAGCCCGCCAATGCGTCCTACGAGGTCCGTATCCTGCCGCCGAACCGGGTCCGGATTCAGGGCAAGCTGATCGGGCTCTACCGGAAGTATTGAGCGCGCAAGGCTTTGAGGACACGGGTCGGCGGCGAAGCCGCCGCCCGGCCGCGCGTCGCAGAATTGCCCAGAAGCCAGCCAAAGCTGGCGAGGGTGAGCTTGCGCCGTGGGGACGACAGGTGGTCACCAAAGACATCATTAAAATCACTTGGCAACGCGCGGGACGCGTCACCGAGCCGGGCCGGTACATGTTCAGGTTCGGCTGGCTGACGGTGACGGCCGAAGATCTCGCGATCTGGCAGCAATTTCCGGAGGCCGCGTTCACGCTGGTCGACCTGCCGCATGTTGCGGAGGACGGGCGGGAGGAATTCCATCTCGGCGCCTTCGAACTGCCGCTGCCGCCTGCGCCCGACGAGCATTGACGAATTCTGCAAGCCGCATAGCAACCGGCGAGGCCGTAGCGCGTTTGTGATCAGACCCGCCGGCCCGGAGTCGTAGATTTGCCCAGAACAGGGCAATATCTCTGTCGCCAAGTCCACTCTGATAGAGGCCTGCGCCTCAAGGAGGCACGGGTCTGTATCTCGAACGAGGGAGCGATCCGATGTGTGACTATAGCCTGCATGCCCTGGCAACGCGTCCCGCCGTGGTCGGCGAGACGCTGATCACCACCACCTTCCGCGGCACGTCGACCCGCGGCTTTGCATCCGAGCGCGAGCCCGCGGTCGCGGTCTGCATGCTTCCCGGCACCGAACTGGCGTTCGCTGAAAACGTCAAATACGACAACCGTTGGATATGGACGCGAACCACAGGTTTCCGCGTCGGCAAGTTCAACGCCATCGATCCGCATGTCCGCGAACGGCACCATGACGCGATCGAATTCCCCGACGGAAGCTATGTACTGGTGACGCAGCTCTGCGAAGGCCAGCGCGTGACCGTGCTGCAATTGCCGGTGGTGCATCCGGTCCATGAGCACGCCACGACGGAGACCAGGCCAGCTCCGGCTGCCTCGCTCCCCACCGGTTGAGTTTTGCAATTCGGTTGCGGGCCCTGCCGGGGAAGCTTTGAAATCAGCTACTCTTCCGCCTGCAGGTCGGCTTCCGACGGCGTAGCATCGACGGCGCGCGGCGCGACAGGGCGCGGCGCGACAAGGGTCGGTTCGGCCTCGCCTTCCCCCGTGATCGCCGGCGACCACGGCCGGTCGATTTCTTTTGGCTTGACCGCAGCGACGGCATAGCCGTCGCGGCTTCGCCGCAGCGCCAGCGCGCCCTGCCGCCGCAAGCGTTCGGCATCGATGACGGAAGCCGCACACGACGCCGGCGCCTGCCGCGCGGTCACGACCAGCGCGGCCCGTTCGCAATCGTCCGCCAGGGCCTGCGGCCGTAGCGCCATCGCGACGAACGCGCCACCCGCGCCTTGCGCCACGCAGCCGCTGTCATCGCATGAAACGCCCTCGGTGAGCGATGCATCGCCGGCCGATCGCGCATCGGCATCCGCCGCGAGCCATTCTTTCACCAGAAAACCATCCTTGGAACCATTCTTGGCCGCGCGCATCAAATGCAGCCGCCCGTCCTGGCCGCGGACGCCGACATTGCGGCCGTCGGCGGAAATCAGCACGTCCGGCTGCGGCGCTCGCACCGCCCACACGACCGCAATCACAAGCACAGCCGCGCCTGACCAGCGCAGCGGCGTCCGCAACAGGCCGAGCAGGATGACGCCGGCGCTCGCCGCGATCAGCGGGCCAGTGCCGAACGCTGCCATGCGGCCGACTGCACCGGGCAATGCCGCGACCCATCGCGTCACCCAAATCATCCAGTCGATGCCGGCGCCCATGATCGCCCAGAACACGCCATCGAAGCCGAACGGCATCGCGACCAGACCCAACAGGCCGGCGGGCATCACCAGCGCGGAGACCACCGGCATCGCAGCCAGATTGGCGAGCACGCCATAGGGCGTGACGCGATGGAAGTGAAACGCCGCATAAGGCGTGGTGGCCAGCCCCGCGATCAGCGAGGCCGAGATCAGCATCATGACCTCGCGGCCGCCCCACAGCGCCACCCGGGCGGTTGCGGAATGATCGGGAGCGGCGAACAGGCGCGGCATGCCGATCTGCACCAGCGCCACCAGGCCAAGCGTTGCCGCAAACGACATCTGAAAACTCGGATGCACCAGCGCCTCCGGCGCGATCGAGAGCACGATCAGGGCCGCGACCGCAAGCGTGCGAAAGGTGATGGCACGGCGGTCGACCATGACCGCGATCAGCACCACCGCCGTCATGAAAAACGATCGCTGCGTCGCCACCTCGGCGCCCGAAAGCAACAGATAGAACAACGACGCGGCAAGCGCTGCGGCCGCCGACCATTTCTTGATCGGAAAGCCGGCTGCGAGCGCGGGGAACAGCGCCAGCAGCGCCCGCACCGCAAAGAACACGACGCCGGCGACGACCGCCATGTGGTAGCCGGAAATCGACAGAACGTGGCCGAGGCCGGAAATGAACATCGCGTCGTTGACGGGCTCCGAAATCGCGTCGCGCCGGCCGGTCAGAAGCGCCGTCGCAATGGCGCGCTGGTCACCCTCCAGCGTGGTCCTGATCCGCGTATCGATCGCATCCCGCAAGCCCTGCATGAACGCCGAATAGCGCAGCCTTATTCCCCCGCCCGCCGACGGCTCCGCCGTCTTGATCGCGCCCATCACAAAACCGGAGGCGCCGATGCCGGAGAAGAACATGTCGCGGCCGAAATCGTAACTGCCAGGGCGCAGGGGCGCCAGCGGCGGCAACAGCCGCGCCTTCAGTTCGACAAAACTGCCGACCGCGGGCGCGGTGCCTTTTTTCACCGACAGCCGCACGCGCTCGAGTTTGGTCTGCGCGCGCGGACTTTCCATCGTCACGACCCGCAGCACAAAACGATCGGTGCGCTCGCGGATGTCGCGGGTTTCGACAAAACCTGTGAGCTGCACCGAAAACATCGGCCGCGCCAGCACGCCATGGCCGATCCGCGCGGTCTTCCAGGTCGCCACCGCAAAGCCCGCGGCGAGTGCTGCGATCATCACGGCAATGGGAAACACCTTGTGCCGCCGCAGCAGGAAGGCGGTGGCGCAGAGCGCGATCGCAGCGATGGCGGCGACCGCCAGCACCGGCTCGTGATCGGCGGCGAAATAGAACGCGATCCCGGTGCCGAACGCGATTGGCACCCAGGGCAGCAAACGCCCGGCGCCCGCTTCGGCGCGAACCCATCGCCGCAAGGTCTCGATGAGCGGCGGCCAGATCGCGGGACGTGACGGCGCGAAGCCGCCGGCCGGCACAGCAGTGCGCGGCGGCCAGGTCCCGGCATAACCTCGCCTGCCACCGGGCGTGGTGCCCTGCTCCGCCATCGCGCTACGTCCTGCGATACATACCGGCCGGGAGACTACCGGAAGCTGTTATCGCCGGGCTAGCGGAACGGATGAGGAATATCGGGGATACTACGCGCCTTCGTCATCGCGCCGCCGGACGCCACTACTGCTCGATCAGCGGCGTCTTCGACGACACGTGATGGCTGACGATTTTCCAGTCGCCATCTTCGCGGGCGATCACCCAGGTTATCTTGACCGATAATTTCAGCGCGCCTTCGTCGGCGTCAAACGACGCCGTGCCCGCGACATTGATCAGATCGGGTCCGGCCTGTTCGGCAACCACATCGGTGAATTGAACGGCGGACGACCGCCATCTCGGCAACCCCTGGAAGTAGGCCCTGACGCCGTCTTTGCCGCGATACAATTTCGGGTTCGAACCGAAGAACAGTGCATTCCGCGAATAGAGCGAGGCGAGCGCGTCATCGTCCAGTTTGCTGAAAGCCGCTGCCCATTTCGCCAGGATGGCGGAGACGATCTCCTCTGCCGCGCTTCGCATCGGATGGTCCAATCGATCGACACCGGGCGTCACGCCCGGAGCGGTTGGGAAAGTCGTCTCAGCCCTTGCCGACTTCCTTGGCAAAGGTATCGCGCAAGCCGATGGTGCGATTGAACACGAGCTTCTCCGGCGTCGAGTCCTTGTCGCGCACGAAATAACCCTGCCGCTCGAACTGCATCGGTTCGAATGAATTGCTCTCGGCAACCGCCATTTCGACCCGCGCATCCGACAACACTTCCAGCGATTGCGGCTTGATGTCGGCGGCGAAATTGCCGGCGTCCGGATTGGGTTTTGCGAACAGCTGATTGTAGACGCGGATTTCGGCGCGTACCGACTGCTTAGCCGGCAGCCAGTGCATGGTGGCCTTGACCTTGCGCCCGTCGGACGCGTTGCCCCCTTTTGTCAGGGGATCGTAGGTACAGCGCAGCTCGACCACCTCGCCGGCCGCGTTCTTGATCACGCCGGTACATTTGATGAAATAGGCGTAGCGCAGCCGCACCTCCGTGCCCGGCGAGAGCCGGAAAAACTTCTTCGGCGGGTTCTCCATGAAATCGTCCTGCTCGATATAGAGCTCGCGGGAAAACGCGATGCGGCGGGTGCCGGCGTCGGGATCGTCGGGATGGTTGATGGCCTCCAACTCCTCGATCTGGCCTTCCGGATAATTCTCGATCACGACTTTTAGCGGCCGCAGCACCGCCATGCGGCGCAGTGAGGTTTTGTTGAGCTCCTCGCGGATACAGAATTCCAGCATGCCGACGTCGACCACGCTGTTGGCTTTCGCCACGCCGATGCGCCTGACGAATTCGCGGACCGCCGCCGGCGGCACGCCGCGCCGCTTCAATCCCGCAATCGTCGGCATGCGCGGGTCGTCCCAGCCGGAGACATGGCCGTCACGGACCAGCTGCGTCAACACCCGCTTCGACAGCAGCGTGTAGGTGAGATTGAGCCGGGCCATTTCATACTGGCGCGGCTTTGAGGGCACCGGCAGCTTGTCGAGCAGCCATTCATAGAGCGGCCGGTGGTCCTCGAATTCCAGCGTGCAGATCGAGTGCGTGATGCCCTCGATCGCATCCGACTGGCCGTGGGCGTAGTCATAGCTCGGATAGATCGACCATTTGGTGCCGGTGCGCGGGTGCTCGGCATGCAGGATGCGGTAGAGCACGGGGTCGCGCAGGTTGATATTGCCGGAGGCCATGTCGATTTTGGCGCGCAGCACGCGGGTGCCGTTTGGAAACTCGCCGGCCTTCATGCGCCGGAACAGATCGAGGTTCTCGTCCACGGAACGGTCGCGGAACGGGCTGTTCTTGCCGGGTTCCGTCAGCGTGCCGCGTGCGAGCCGGATTTCCTCCTGCGACTGGTCGTCGACATAGGCGTGGCCGGCCTTGATCAGGCCCTCCGCCCAATCATAGAGCCGGTCGAAATAATCCGAGGCGTAATAGAGGTCGGTTCCCCAGTCGTAGCCGAGCCAGTGCACGTCGGCCTGGATGGAATCGATATATTCCTGCTCTTCCTTGGTCGGATTGGTGTCGTCGAAGCGCAGATGGCAGCGCCCGGCAAACTCCTGCGCGATGCCGAAATTAAGGGCAATCGACTTGGCGTGGCCGATATGCAGGTAGCCATTCGGCTCCGGCGGGAATCGCGTCACGATCCGGCTATGCTTCTTGAAGTCGAGGTCGGCCTGGACGATGTCGCGGATGAAATCCCGCCCCGCCTCTGCCGCTACCGGTTCTGTGGTCATTGACTTTTCCCGCTCGGATCAAGCGGACCTTCTGC
>CAWGSN010000020.1:0-66201 GCA_963825225.1 uncultured Alphaproteobacteria bacterium | reverse complement strand
TAGTCACGCGCGATTTGGCCGCCTGGCTCCCCCGCCGCCAACCGTCGGTCTATCTCGGCCCGCTTGATGTGCTGGCATGTGCCGCATTTTCTCGCCATTTTACCCTACGCTATGTAACTTCCTAAATTTGACCGCCGCGGCCGGTCCCGAATCATTTTCGTTGGTCGCCCGTCCTGATGAAATCCTAAGGTCAGGTTAACAATCGCGGCTTCCTCCAAGGATCTAGAACCAAAGCCTTAAAAAGGACTAAACCCGCCAAAGATTTCGGATCCGTGGTGCGGGTCTCGATTCGAGCCAAGCAGATGCCGGAGGTCGGACAAGAACCTGAAGATGAAGGCCGGGTGACCGCAAGGCCGCCTTCAAAAGGGCGAAGAGCGGTCTGGCCCTGGGACGTAGTGCCCAACTCTGTTTGAGACGTTCCCGGGAGTGCCAAAAAGACCACTTTAAGGAGGAGCCAAGGCCCCTTCGATATCTTCCGCTTCGGCGTGCCGTTTCGAAATAATATCGGGCGACCAAGTCGCTGGGTTAGGAGTAATTGGGGCCGCAAAAGGGGTTAATCGGCCCTGGGGAAACCGTCCCGCTAAATTCCGGCAAAAGTCTTCGTTTTGATTTAAGCCGCTGGCGCTTTGCCCACCGCTACGGTTCTTCACCGCAAACCATTCAGCCTGCCGCTTCGTCATATTGCGAACTTGCCTCCAGCCAGTCTTCCTCGGCGCGCTGCAGCGCGCTTGCCGCACCGGCGCGCGCCTTGCTGAGCTGGGCAGCCTGCTTTGGATCGCGTGTGAACAGATCCGGCAGCGCAAGGGCTGCGTCGATCTTGGCGATGATGCCGTTGATGCGGGCAATCTCGGCCTCCGCCTCGGAAATCCGCCGAGTCAACGGCGTGCGCTTTTCGCTCCTGCCGCGCTCGGGCTTAGAGATTTCCTTCGCGCGGTCGTTGCCGCGTTCGCGCGAAGCGGGGCGCGTGTCGCGGATCGACAGCACCATCCGCCGGTACTCGTCGAGATCGCCGTCATAGGTCGCAACCGTCTGATCGGCGACCACCCACAATTGATCGGCGCAGGCTTCGATCAGATAGCGGTCGTGCGAGACCATGATGACGGCACCTGGAAATTCATTGATCGCTTCGGCAAGAGCTGCGCGGCTGTCGATATCGAGATGGTTGGTCGGCTCGTCCAGGATGATCATGTTGGGGCCGAAAAACGTCGCCAGTCCCAGCAGCAGCCGTGCCTTCTCGCCACCCGACAGGCTCTTCACCAGCGTGTCGCCGGCCTTGCCCGAGAAACCGATCGCGCCGACCCGGCCGCGGACCTTGCTCTCGGGCGCATCGGGCATCAGCTTGCGGACGTGGTCGTAGGGCGAGCCATCAAGGTTGAGTTCGTCGACCTGATGCTGCGCGAAATAGCCGACCGACAGTTTTTCCGCGCGCGTGATCCGCCCCGAGAACGGCGGCAGCTTGTTGGCCAGGAGCTTGACCAGCGTCGACTTGCCGTTGCCGTTCGATCCAAGCAGCGCGATGCGGTCATCGGTGTCGATGCGCAGCGTCACGCGGTTGAGGACGGGCTTTTTGGGATCGTAGCCGACCGAGACATCGTCGACCGCGATGATCGGCGGCGACAGCATCTTTTCCGGCGCCGGGAACGAAATCTCGCGCACGTCTTGCGTCACCAGCGCAGTGACCGGTTTCATCCGTTCCAGCATTTTCACGCGCGACTGGGCCTGGCGGGCTTTCGAGGCCTTGGCCTTGAAACGGTCGACGAAGGCCTGCAGCCGTTTGCGCTCATCGGCCTGGCGCTTGGCGTGCTTGGCGTCGAGCATTTCGCGCGTGGCGCGCTGTTCCTCGAATGAGGAATAGGTCCCTTTGTAGAGCGTCAGCCGGCCGCGATCGAGATGCAGGATCTGATCGACCGAGGTGTCCAGCAAATCGCGATCATGGCTGATGACGATCACGGTGCGCGGATAATTCGCCAGATGGTCCTCGAGCCAGAGCGTGCCTTCGAGATCGAGATAGTTGGTTGGCTCGTCGAGCAGCAGGAGATCGGGGGCCGAAAACAGCGTCGCCGCCAGCGCCACGCGCATGCGCCAGCCGCCGGAGAACTCCGAGCAGGGCCGCGCTTGATCCGCGGTCGAAAATCCGAGGCCCGAGAGGATCGCGGCCGCGCGCGCCGGCGCCGAATGGGCGTCGATGTCGACCAGCCGGGTCTGGATTTCGGCGATCCGGTGCGGATCGTGGGCGGTCTCGGCTTCCTGCAACAGCGCGTCACGCTCGAGATCGGCCTTCAGCACCACGTTGACGAGGCTTTCGGGGCCGTCGGGCGCTTCCTGCGCGAGGCTGCCGATGCGCCAGCGGGGTGGAATCGAGATGCTGCCGGATTCGGTGGGCAGATCGCCGCGGATGGCGTGAAACAGCGTCGATTTGCCGACGCCGTTGCGGCCGACAAAGCCGACGCGTGCGCCGGGCACGATCTGCACCGAACTGTTGTCGATCAAAAGCCGCCCGGCGATCCGGATCGAGATGTCGGTGATTGAAAGCATGCGGCGTTGTCACCGGAGCGGCCGACAAAGGCAACCCATTTTATCGGTGAAATCGCGCTTTCGCTTCGCCTCAATGCAGCTCCCTGTCGCGCCTGCGCAGTTCATCCATCAGTTGCTGCAGACGGGGCGAGAGCTTGGTTTCCGGGCGCATGTTCTGCTGCAGCCGTTCAGCAACGGCATCGCAGATCGACCGCGAAGTCCTGTGATCGATTTGCTCGATCTCGTCGGTGATTCGGTCGTTCATAACGAGTTCCACGTCACATAATGGAATCACGCCGAACCAAGTCGCGAGGCGGAGATTTGTTTCCGCCCGCCACCCCACATTCGCCTGAACGCGGTCAGCCGAATGAGCTGTTGAGCGTCGGTTCCCGATCAAAAAAAGCCCCGGCGCAGTGGCCGGGGTCTAGTCAGGGGGAGCTTAATCAGATCAGTAGCAGCGGTTCACCAGCCGCCAGCGCGGGCCCCAGGGGGTGCCGACCAGGCGGCGCACATAGCAGCCGTCATAGCCGCCGGCGTAATAAGCGGGGCCGCCGACGATGATGCGCGGGCCACCCCAGCCCCAGCCATGGTGCCAGCCACCATGATGCCAGCCGCCCCAGGCCGAGGCGGAGGTCGGCGCCAGCGCGGCCACACCCAGCGAAGCCGCGGCAATTGCAACAAGCGAGAATTTGCGAAGCATGATCGTCTCCTCGAGGTTTCGGCGCCAATAGCGCCGTTGGTGATATCGCCTCCCGTGACGGCCCTGGATGGCGGATGAGCCACAGAGCGTCCGGTTGCCTGAAAGCCTAGCCCTGCCAAGCTGAACGCAGCCGCCATGGCGGTTGCAGATAGGGTTCACCTTTGTGAAATTGTCGTAATCCGGACGGCCAAGGCGTCTTCAGGCGAAACGCTCCCCTTGGGGGCTGCCTCGGCGGCCGTTTCGCGTGCAGAAAACCCGCCCAAAACGGGCAATAACGCGGCATCGGGTCGCTTGCCGTCGCAGGACGGCGCCGATATAAGCCCGGCAACTCCCACCCAGCGTGCTGTAAGGACGTAATCATGGCGATTGAACGCACTTTCTCGATCATCAAACCCGACGCGACCGAGCGCAATCTGACCGGCGCCGTCAACGCGCTGATCGAGAAGGCGGGGCTGCGGATCGTGGCCCAGAAGCGCATTCGCATGACCCGCAATCAGGCCGAGACCTTCTATGCCGTCCACAAGGCGCGTCCGTTCTTCGGCGAACTGGTCGAGTTCATGACCTCGGGTCCGGTCGTGGTGCAGGTGCTGGAAGGCGAGGGCGCCGTGCTGAAATACCGCGACGTGATGGGCGCCACCGATCCGTCGAAGGCGGCCGAAGGCACCATCCGCAAGGTCCATGCGAAGTCGATCGGTGAGAACTCGGTGCATGGTTCGGACGCGCCGGAGACCGCCGCGATCGAAATCGCACAATTCTTCTCGGGCAACGAAATCATCGGCTAATTCAAAAAGAGCGGCGCATCGTCGCCGCCCAAGACGGCCGCGGGGCCGAAAGGACGCGCTGTGAACTGGTTGTGGCAGATCTTCGATCCGGCGAACATCGGAGCGTTCGTCACCCAGTTTCAAAGCGAAATGACCCAGCCGGCATTCTGGGTCGCGGTCGGCAAGATCATCTGGATCAACGTTCTGCTATCCGGCGACAACGCGCTGGTGATCGCGATGGCGTGCCGGGGACTGGCGCCGCGGCAGCGGCTGTGGGGCATGATTTTCGGCGCCGGTGCCGCCGTCATACTCCGCATCATCTTTACCGGCATTGTCGCGAGCCTGATGGAACTACCGTACCTGAAGCTGGTCGGTGGTCTCGCGCTGATCGTGATCGCGGCGAAGCTCCTGGTGCCCGAGCAGGAAGACGAGGACAGCGTGCATGCCGCGGCCCATCTATGGGCGGCGATTCAGATCGTCGTGGTCGCCGACATCGTGATGAGCCTCGACAATGTGATCGCGGTGGCGGCCGCCGCCAACGGCAGCGCGCCGCTGTTGATCCTGGGGCTTGCCATCAGCATTCCCCTGATCGTCGCGGGCGCAGCCCTGATCATGGCGCTGCTCAACAAGCTGCCGATTCTGGTGTGGGCGGGTGCGGCGCTGCTCGGCTGGATCGCGGGCGATGTCATCGCGACCGATCCGGCAGTCCATCCGAGGCTGGATGTACTGCTTGCAGGCCCGTTCGGCGCCAGGCTCGATGCCATGCTGGCCTCGCTTGGCATGGCGCCGCATTTCGCCAATCATGGCAATGGCGGCGAACTCGCGGTCGCCGTGCTCGGCGTGGTCGTGGTGCTGGTGGCGGGAGCGATCTGGCGCAAGCGCTCGCTGCAAAACGCCGAGCAATCGGCCAAGGCGGCCTAGATTTTCCGGGCTCGGCGCGGCTGATGCAGGGTCGGCGCTGTGTTGTATGGATCAGATCGCGTATCGTTTGACGGCGGCTTCATCCCATTCGATGCCAGCGCCGGGACGTTCGGGAATCTCGATTTTGCCGTCCCTGATCGCGAACGGCTCTTGCACAACCGGATCGGCCCAGTCCTGCCACTCGAGCCAATGCGCCGTTTCGGTAGCGCGCATCAGATGCGCTGCAAATTCCGGATACAGATGCGTCGAGACCTGGATGCCGGCCGCGGCAGCAATCGGAACCGCCCGTAACCAGCCGCTCACACCGCCAATCCGCATCAGATCAGGCATCACGTAATCGCCGGCTCCCGAGTGAATCGCCTTGTAGAGCTCACGGGGGCCGTAGAAATTCTCACCAAGCTGCACCGGCGTTTTGAGCTCCCGCGTCAATTGCGCGTAACCCGCCAGGTTGTCGTAGGCGATCGGCTCCTCCAACCAATACAAGCCATGCTCGTCGAGCGCATGACAGCGCTGCAACGCATCGCCCAGTGAAAGCCCCTGGTTGAAGTCGACCATGAGTTTTACGGAGTTACCAGCACCCTGTCGAACCTCGCGGATCGCGGCGAGATCGGCAGCGAGTTGGTCGCGACCAAGGCGAAGCTTTAGTGCCGTAAAGCCGCCTTCGGCGCAGAGCTCTGTCGCCTCGTTCGCCAATGTCGACACTTCGGTTAGCCACAGCCCGTTGCTGTTGTAGGCAGGCACCGGACCGACCGTCCCGCCGAACAAGCGCGTCAGCGGCAGTGCGGCCGCTTTCGCCAGTGCGTCCCAGATCGCCATGTCGATCCCGGATATGGCGATCATTGCGGCGCCTTCGTACCCGATCAGGTTTTGCGACCTGCGATTGGATTGGAAAACGTCGAGCGGCGCAATTGGCTTGCCGATGTGCGCCGCACCAAGCGTTTGAACGAGCGCAATGATGCACCCCAGCGCATCTTTCAGGTACGGCTCCAGGTAGCTGTGTCCGACGATGCCCTCGCGCGTGTAAACATCGATCAGGATCATCGGCCAATCGTCGAACCGGCCGACTTTAGAGACGATCGGGCGCCGCAGCGGCAGCAAAATCGCTCGCGCATCGATCGACTGTAGCGTGAGCAACTCGCCCATGGAATCGCGTCCTTGCCCGCATCAGGCGAATTCATCTGACTGCACCGGTATTCCGATGTAAATTCACTCATCGGTATACTAAGGGGCGATCTATGAGACGATCGGCTGCGCAGACGCGACTGCATATTCTCGACGCCGCTTACGGACTGTTTTGGCGCCAGGGATTCCTCAGAGTCTCCATGGACGAGATTGCGGCACGCGCCGGCATCACCAAACGAGCGCTGTATCAACATTTTCGGAGCAAAGACGCGCTGATGGCGGCTACTCTGGCCTATTCCAGCGAGCTGGCGCTCGAGCGACTAAGACAGTTCCATAGACCGGTTACCACAGGCGACGATCTGATCGAGAGTTACTTCGCTCAGCTGCGTGAATGGGCGAAGAAGCCGAAATATTCCGGAGGGGGTTTCACGCGTGCCGTGGTTGAACTCGCCGATCTGCGCGGCCACCCCGCGCGCGCAATTGCGCGAAAGCACAAGTCGGCAGTCGAAAAATGGCTCGCCGACGAACTGGCCTCGACGGGAATTCTCTCGCCCGGCGAGCGCGCACGAGAAGTCATGCTGCTAACGGAAGGCGCCATGGCGCTCATGCTCATCCATGGCGATCCAGGCTGGGCTAACTCAGCTGCGCAGGCAGCAAAAAGGTTGCTCCAAACACGCCAAGCTCTCGCATCGCACGGCCGCTAATGGCCCGTGCATCACCTGCTCAGGCTGAATGGAAATCAGCGCCGCACGATCGAGCCCGATCGCCCGACCAGCCGCGCCAGTTGCTTGAAGCGGCTGCCGACGCGGTCGGCAACGAGATCGACCATCCGGTGCTCGAACACCAGCATCAGCTTGCGGCCGCGGCCGCGGAAATGGGTCGAGGGCAACACGCCGGTCCGCGCCGCCGAGATCAGATGCGCGACGCGGAATGCCGCGCCGAGGATTCTTGCGCGTTCATCCATCGCTGGCGGCACCAGCTCGCGCACCAGCGCCGGCGGCTCGTTTTCCTCGCTCAGGCCGGCATAGCGGTAAAACACCGAGAGCGCGACAAAGGCGCGGCCCTGGTGGCTGATCGAACCGAAATTGCCGTTGGTGATCAGGCTCAGCGTCTCTTCGCCGCGATGGTCGGGATGCACCCGCCAGCCGATGTCGGACAAGAGACACGCGGCATGGCGCAGGCGGCGGTCCTCCTCGGTCTCGCGCAGCCTCACCACCCGGACCAGGCGATCGGTCCAGGACACCAGTTCCTCGGCATGGCGGGCGGAGCGCGACAACAGGCCGTTGAGCATTCGCGCGGCGCAGATGAAGCCATCCCTGGCGCGCTCGGATTGCGGCAGCTTTTCGTACAAAAGGCCTTCGCGCACCCCGAAGGTCGAGAACACGATGGTCTTCGGGCGCGCGACCCGAATGATGTATTCGAGCACCAGCGCCGCATAGGTGAGCAACGGCCGCCGAGCGTCGGCGACGATCTCGATATTGGCGAGCATGTTGGCTGCCGCCAGCCGTCGCAGCCGCTGCGCGAAGTCGAGCGCGTCGGCCGCCGGAATCGAATAGCCGTGCATCACCCGCAGCGGATAGCCGCTCTGCACGATGTGGATGCGCGCCAGCGCACGCCAGGTGCCGCCGACCGCATAGAAGGTGCGGCCGCGGCCGGCCTTGAGCTGGGCCACGTCGGACAGTTCGTTCTTGACGATACGTTCGGCGCGCTTCAGCGATTTGTGCGCCAGATCCTGCAGCGCCAGGCTCCCGAGCGGCAGCGTCACACCGCTGCGGACGCGGTTGCCGTGCACGTCGATCAGCTCGAGCGAGCCGCCGCCGAGATCGCCGACGATGCCGTCGGGATTGTGCACGCCGGAGACGACGCCGAGCGCCGACAATTTGGCCTCGCGCGGTCCCGACAGGATTTGTATGGGCGCGCCGCAGATGCGTTCGGCCTTGGCGATGAAATCGGCGCCGTTGGAGGCGTCGCGGCAGGCGGCGGTGGCGATCGCGTAGACCCGGCCGACCTTCTGGATGCGGCACAGCGCGCGAAAGCGCCGCAGCGAGATCAGGGCCTTGGCGACCGCGTCGGGCGCCAACAGGCCGGTGCTCTGCACCTCGCGACCGAGCCCGCACAGCGCCTTCTCGTTGAAGATGGTGACAAGATTGCGCGCCATCGCTTCATAGACGACGAGACGAACCGAGTTCGAACCGATGTCGATGACGGCGATGCTGGAAGCGCGCTTGTGCGGCCGCTTCACGGCCCAAACCCCTTATGACGATTGCTGACGCTCGTTACGGCGCGTGAGGCGGCGCGGCGAAGATTCCTTGAGAGACTTTCCACGGCCTGACAAACTCGGATTCGTCATGAAATAATTGTGCAGATTGAACGGCTCTTCGCCTTTCGCGGCCTTCATACGCGTTGACGACCCGTCGGGCAACAATTGCCAGCTCTGTTCGGTATCCTTCAGATTCGCGACCATGATCTGTTCGAGAACCTGCTGATGCACCGTGGGATTTTGCAGCGGGCAAAGGATTTCGACGCGGCGGTCGAGGTTGCGCGGCATCATGTCGGCGGAGGAGATATACACAGCTGCTTTTGTGCTCGGCAGGCCTTGACCCATACCAAAGCAGTAGAATTCGGCCGTGTTCGAGGAAGCGGCCGATGATGGATTTGACGCGAATGTTCTCGGACAGGCCCGGCAGACCCGGCCGCAGGCAGCAGATTCCGCGCACCACGAGCTCGACCATGACGCCGGCCTGCGAGGCCTCGTACAGCGCGTCGATGATGTCGGGGTCGACCAGCGAGTTCATCTTCATCCAGATCGCGCCCGGCTTGCCGTGGCGGGCGTGGTTGGTCTCGCCGTGGATGTGCTCGATAATGCGCTTGCGCAGCGTCAGCGGCGACACCGCCATGCGTTCGATATCGCTAGGCTCCGCATAGCCGGTGATGTAGTTGAACACCCGCGCCGCATCGCGCCCGATGATCGGGTCCGAGGTAAAATACGACAGGTCGGTATAGATGCGCGCCGTCACCGGATGATAATTGCCGGTGCCGGTGTGGACATAGGTGGTGAGATTGCCGCCCTCGCGGCGCACCACCATCGACAGCTTGGCGTGGGTCTTCAGTTCGATGAATCCGTAGACGACTTGCACGCCGGCGCGTTCGAGGTCGCGTGCCCAGCGGATATTGGCTTCCTCGTCGAACCGCGCCTTCAGTTCGATAAGGGCGGTCACGGACTTGCCGGCTTCTGCGGCTTCGGCCAGCGCGCGCACGACAGGCGAATTGTTCGAGGTGCGGTAGAGCGTCTGCTTGATGGCGACGACGTCCGGGTCGCGCGCGGCCTGCTGCAGGAACTGGACCACGACGTCGAAGGATTCGTAAGGGTGATGGACGATCAGGTCCTTCTGCCGGATCGCGGCAAAGATGTCGCCGCCATGATCGCGGACCCGCTCGGGATGGCGCGGCACATAGGGCGTGAATTCGAGGTCGGGCCGGTCGAGCCTCGTCAGCTGCGACAATTCATTCATCGCCAGCACGCCGTCAACCAGGAACACCTCGTCATCGGCGGTGGATAGCGCCTGCTGCACGAAGCCGCGCAGTTCTTCCGGCATCTTGGCTTCCATCTCGAGCCGGATCACCGATCCGCGCCGCCGCCGCTTCAGCGCGGTCTCGAACAGGCGCACCAGATCTTCCGCCTCTTCCTCGATTTCGAGTTCGGAGTCGCGGATGATGCGGAACGCGCCCTGGCCCTTGACGGTGTAGCCAGGGAACAGGCGGCCGATGAACAGGCCGGTGGCCTGTTCCAGTGTGATCAGGCGCACCGTGCCGTCCTTGGCCGCGGGCATGCGGATGAAGCGGTCGATCTTGCCGGGCATGCGGATCAGCGCGTTCATCGGCTTGCCGTCGGCGACCCGCGACAAATGCAGCGCCACGGTAAAGCCGAGACTGGGGATGAACGGAAAGGGATGCGCCGGATCGATCGCCAGCGGCGTCAGCAGCGGAAAGATGTTGTGGAGGAAGCGATCCTCGATCCAGCTCCGCTCGGCCTTGGTGACGTCGTGGCCATCGATCAGCACGATGCCGGTTTCGGCCAGAGTGGAGCGCAGGCCGCTCCAAATCGCCTGCTGGTCGGAGGCGAGCTGTGAAACCGCCTGGCTGATGAGGACGAGCTGTTCGGAGGGGGTCAGCCCGTCGGGGCTGCGTTCGGCGATGCCTTCGCGGACCTGCGCCTTGATGCCGGCGACGCGGACCATGAAGAACTCATCAAGGTTATTGGCGGAAATCGACAGGAACCGCACCCGCTCCAGCGCGGGATGGCCGGGATTGACGGATTCTTCGAGCACCCGGCGGTTGAAGTGCAGCCAGGACAGCTCGCGGTTGATGAAGCGCTCCGGGCTCTTGGCGATCGCAGGTGGCGCTTCAGCGATCACTTCTTTTTCTTTTATTTCAATGACTTGTGCCGAATCCATGAAGTTTCGATCCATCTCAGGCGAGGGCGCAAAGCAATCTTAGGGGCATGCAGCGCAAACCTTGTGTTACGCCCATGACGTTTCGATGACATTGATGTTCCGTTGGCCGCCGCCGTCAAGGCGCCAAGGGGGCCCTTTAGTCAGGCGTCGCGCAGCAATTCGGCAGCCAGCGCCCGGGTCACCGGCCGGCCCAGCCGCAGCGCCTCGGTGTCGAGCAGGTCGACCGCCTGCCGTGCCGCCGCATAAGACCGCTCGATCCGGCTGGCGAGATAACTCACGACCGTCTCATCGATCGCGAGCTGGCGGTCGGCACAGAATTTGACGATCAGGCCGCGAAACAGCAAATCGTCGGGCGGCAACAGCTGCACCGTCGGCACGGCGCGGAGCCGCGAGCGCAGATCGCGCAGCTCGACCTCGAACGCCGATGGCGGCACGCGCGCGGTCATCAGCACGGAGGCCTGGTCCTCCCGCGCCAGATTCATCAGATGGAACATCGCGCGCTCGTCGAAATCCCCAGGTTTCAGATCGTCGACCACCAGCGCGCCCGTTGCCAGCGCGGCGGGCACGGCCGTGGGCGTCAACGCATGCGCCGAGATCGAGCGGGCGCCGGCTTCCTCGGCCCAGATCGCGGCGAGATGGCTCTTGCCGGAACCTTCCGGTCCGACCAGCAGCATGATGCGGTTCGGCCAGTCGGGCCAGGAGTCGATCAGCGCGAGCCCCGCTTCATTGGCAGGCCCTTCCAGAAAATTGTCGCGGGTCAGGCTCTCTGCGTGCGGCAGCGCAAGGGCAAGCTGACGGGGTTGGACGCGAACTGCCACGCAAGTCTCCGGGCCGGGATCTGAGAGGCCAGCCTAATTGGCCTCGATCGTACTCATGTGCCGCACCCACTCCACGAGATAGAGGGAGACGGAAACCAAAGTAAAGACCGTAACAAAACCCATCAGGATCAGGTCATAGGGAGCCGGCTTGAAGTTGAAACCTAGGGAAGCCAAGACCAGCGCCGCGAATGCCACCTGCGCCACCGTATTGAGCTTCGACACCATCAACGGCTTCATCGGCACCGGCTTGTCGAACAGCCATGACACGATCACGGCAGAGACGATCATGATGTCGCGCGACACGACGAGGATGACGATCCAGAGCGGCACGGCGCCCCAGATCCCGAGCGCCACGTAGATCGAAACCAGCAGCGCCTTGTCGGCCAGCGGATCGAGCAGGGCGCCCAGTTCGGTGGTCATGTTGAAGTGCTTGGCGAGGAAGCCGTCGACGGCGTCGCTGACGCCTGCAATGACGAAGATCGCAAACGCGAATTCCATCTGCCTGGAGGCGATGGCCCAGACGATGACCGGCACCAGGATGATGCGCCCGAGCGTGATGATGTTTGGAATACTCAACTCGGTCGCTTCCCGGCTACCGGCCTGATTTTGTAACAGATCCGGCCGTTTGCGCGGTCGGCCGGCTCTTATCTACATAGTATATGCACGCAATCCTTGCGAGCCATTGCAGGATCGCGGAATTCCTCGTAACCAGCCGTTATCTGACTGGAATTTGCTATGATCGACCGCAAAAACGGGCTCACTTACGCCGATTCGGGCGTCGACATCGATGCGGGCAACCGCCTGGTCGATCTCATCAAGCCGATGGTACGCGCCACCGCCCGCGCCGGCGCCGACGCCGAGATCGGCGGCTTCGGCGGGCTGTTCGACCTCAAGGGCGCGGGCTTCAAGGACCCGGTCCTGGTGGCCGCGACCGATGGCGTCGGAACCAAGGTCAAGATCGCCATCGAGACTGGTCTGCATGGCGGGATCGGCATCGATCTGGTGGCGATGTCGGTCAACGACCTCGTGGTGCAGGGCGCCGAACCGCTGTTCTTCCTCGACTATTTCGCTTGCGGCAAGCTCGATCCGGAAGCCGCCGCGGCGATCGTGGCGGGCGTTGCCGAAGGCTGCCGGGAATCCGGCTGCGCCCTGATCGGCGGCGAGACCGCGGAGATGCCCGGCCTCTACAAGGACGGTGACTATGATCTCGCAGGTTTTGCGGTCGGCGCGGCCGAACGCGGCACGCTGCTGCCGAGCGCCGATATCGCCGTCGGCGACGCGGTCATTGGCTTGGCCTCCTCGGGCGTGCATTCCAACGGCTTCTCGCTGGTCCGCAAGATCGTCGAAAACTCCGGTCTCGGCTTCGACGCGCCGGCGCCGTTCTCGCCGGTCATGACGCTCGGCGGCGCGCTGCTGGCGCCGACGCGGCTCTACGTGAAATCATGCCTGCGCGCGATCCGCGAAACCGGCGCCATCAAGGGGCTTGCCCATATCACCGGCGGTGGTTTTACCGATAACATTCCCCGCGTGCTGCCAAAGCATCTCGGCGTCGGCATCGATCTGGCGCGGCTGCCGGTGTTGCCGGTGTTCAAATGGTTGGCCGAGCAGGGCGGCATCGCCGAACTCGAACTGCTGCGCACCTTCAACTGCGGCATCGGCATGATCGCGATCGTGAAACCGGACGCGACCGAACAGGTCACGCGGATTTTCACCGAAGGCGGCGAGAGCATTGCCCTGTTGGGTGAGGTGATCGAGGCCAAGGGCGAGCATCGCGTAGTCTATAACGGTCATCTGGACCTTTCGCGGTGACCTCATGAAGCGCCGCGTCGCCATCCTGATCTCCGGGCGCGGATCGAATATGGCCGCGTTGATCGAGGCGGCCAAAGCGCCGGATTTTCCGGCGGAGATCGTCACCGTGATTTCCAACCGCGCCGACGCCGGGGGCCTGGAAAAGGCGGCAGCACACGGCATTCCAACGACCGTCATCGAAAGCAAGCCGTTCGGCAAGGACCGCGCCGGCTTCGAGGCGGTGCTGGAGCGGGCACTGGAAGAGAAAAACGTCGAGTTGATTTGTCTGGGCGGATTCATGCGGCTGTTCACGGCCGACTTCGTCGCCCGCTGGTACGGCAAGATGCTCAACATCCATCCCTCGCTGCTGCCGTCGTTTCCCGGTCTCGATCCGCACGGCCAGGCGCTCGCCGCCGGCGTCAAGATATCAGGCGCGACGGTGCATTTCGTGATCCCGGAAACCGACGCCGGACCGATTCTGATGCAGGGCGCGGTGGCGGTGGCGGACGACGATACGGCGGAGACGCTGTCTGCGCGCATCCTCGGCATCGAGCACCGCATCTATCCCGAGGCGCTGCGGCTGCTCGCAGGCGGCAAGGTCCGCCTCGAAGGCGACATCTGCAAGATTTCGGGCAGCGCGTCGGACGGCAGCCTGATTTCACCGGAGGTGAAGTAAGAATCCCCCGGCGAAGCCGGGGGGTCGATCATGACGACGCGGATCGTAATGAAGTTCAGCTGACCCTGAGATTTTCCGCTGATGTCTTGCCGCGGTTTTCAACGAGGTCGTACTCAATGTGCTGGTTTTCGTTCAGCGTGGTGAGGCCCGCGCGCTCGACGGCCGAGATATGGACGAACACGTCCTTTTCACCGACAGCCGGCTTGATGAACCCATAACCCTTGGTGGGGTTGAACCACTTGACGGTGCCCTTGTGCAACGCCATCGCCTGTCTCCACGTTTGGACCTGGAAAGGTACGGACATAAAAAAGACGCGGCCACGTTTCGCACGTGCCACGCCACAAACGGGCTTCCCGGTGTTGTCTGCCAGATTTCCTGCTCGAAAAACGCACAGTCGAACGGCCTAAAATCCGATTGCACCTCTGATTGCAACACGAAAACCGGGCATTCGCAAGGTTCTGGACATGTGGCCGCCGAACAACAATGGCCCGTATTCAGTCCTTGGCCGGGACCGCAACCGATTGACGCTCCCGGCGAACTCAGCGCAAATCGGAGCTAGCGGATCGGCATTTTGCGCATTTTTCGAGCGGGCGCTTATTTCGGGAATGGAGTTCATGCGCTGCTCATCGCGAGCTGACAGGATCAGGGCCGGGCGGGCATTGGCGCGGCTGGCCGCCATGGTCTTCGTTCTCGCGGTTGGCGTGTCGTCCGCGCAGGCGCAGTTGACGCCCACGCCGACGCCCACGCCAACGCCGACAGCTTCGCCGACGCCGACGCCTTCACCATCGCCATCCCCGACACCCACGCCGACTCCGACGCCATCAGCGACGATGATCAATTCGACGATCTCGGCGGGCGCAACCGTGACCGACCTCGGCAGCAATTTCCTGGAGCGGCTCGGCACCACCAACGGTTTCAGTCGCATGTTGCGGACCAACCCGGGCGGCGGCGGCGCCTCCGAGAGCAACGAAGCGCCGCGCTACCGCACCTGGTTCGAGGGTTACGGGATTTCAGCGACCAACGGCCCGCTCGGCCTGTTTGTCGGCGACAACCGCAAGACCTGGGGCGGCGTGGCCGGCATCGGCGCGCGCGTCGCGCCCGGCATCAATGTCGGTTTCTCGGTGGACCAGAGCCGCACCAACATCGACGTTCCGCTGGCGCTGCAATCGGCGACGATCGACCTGACCCAACTCGGATTCAATGCTTCCGTCGATGCCGGCCCATGGACCTGGGCGAGCGCGGTCGTGCACGGTTTTGGCAACATCAATTCGCGCCGTGACACCGGGCTTGGATTTGCCACCGCCGGTTACAACGCGCGGCTCGACGGCGTGCTGAGCGAGATCAGTTATTACTGGTCCAAGGACCAGAACCGGATCGTGCCCAAGGGCGCGTTCGAATATGTCCGGGCCAGGACCGGTTCGTTGCAGGAGATCGGCGGTCTCGACCCGGTGATGGCGACCGGCGCCACGGTTGAGCGCGCGCGCATCCTGCTCGGCGCCGAGGTCGGGCATTACTGGATCTTCGACCAGAAAATTCTGGATGTGTCGGCCTACGGCAAGTTCGTCGACAACCTCGTGCAGAATTTCTCCGACGTCACCGTCAGCCTCGGCAGCCAGAGCATCACCTTCCAGGGTATCGGCGAAAGCCAGTATGGCGCCGACGCCGGTGCGTCGGCCTCGCTCAGCCTGAGCAACACGGCCCGTCTCTACATCAACTACGACGCCAAATTCCGCGCCGCCATGCAGTCGCACCAGGGCACGGTGGGGCTCGAGTTGAAGTGGTGACCTGATTTTAGACCGCCTTATCCCGATCGACCCTGACCACGCGGCCTTTCTCGATCGCGAGCGCCAGCCGGCCGTGCTTCAGCGACAGCGCCGCCTCGCCGAACAATTCGCGGCGCCAGCCGTGTAGTGCGGCGACGTCGGCTGAATCATCGGCCGCAATCTGTTCGAGGTCGTCGACGGTGGCTATCACTTTGCTGGCAACCGCGTGGCGCTCTGACGTCATCCGCAGCAGTACTTTCAACAGTTCGACGATCGCAGCCCCATTCGAATTGCCGCGCGGCTTTTCGATCTTCGGTAGCGTTGACGGATCGCGGGCAATGCCGCGCTGCACGGCGGCGATGATATCGCTGCCCCATTTCGAGCGGTCGAAACCTTTCGGCAGCGAGCGCAGATTGGCGAGCCGCTCCAGCGAAGTCGGCGCGTGGGTCGCGATATCGCCGACCGCATCGTCCTTCAGAACGCGCGAGCGCGGTACGTCGCGGCCCTGCGCTTCCTGTTCGCGCCAGGCCGCAACTTCCATCAGCACCGCAAGCTCCTTCGGCTTGCGCACCCGCGTCTTCAGCCGCTCCCAGGCCCGCTCGGGGTGGAAATCATAGGTCCTTGGCGAGGTCAGGACCTCCATCTCCTCGCTGACCCAATCGCTGCGGCCGCGCTTCTTCAAATCGGCGTCGAGCGCCGCGAACACGTCGCGCAAATGAGTGACGTCGGAGACTGCGTAATGCGTCTGCTCGGCGGAGAGCGGCCGGCGCGACCAGTCGGTAAAGCGGTGCGTCTTGTCCGGCCGGTGGCCGGTGATGCGCTCGACCAGCTGGTCGTAGGCGATGCTGTCGCCATAGCCGAGCACCATGGCCGCCACCTGCGTGTCGAAGATCGGATGAGGAATGGTGCCGGACTGATGCCAGACGATCTCGATATCCTGGCGCGCGGCGTGGAACACCTTGAGCACGCCCTCATTGCCCATCAGATCGAAGAACGGCTTGAGGTCGATGCCAGGGGCCAGCGTATCGATCACGACGGCCTCGTCCGCGCTCGCCATCTGCACGACGCAGAGCAGGGGGTAGTAGGTCGTCTCCCGCAGGAACTCGGTGTCGACGGTGATGACCTTGTGCCGAGCCAGCCGGGCGCAGGCGGACGCAAGGTCCGAAGTGGTGGTAATCAGATCCATGAACAGTCCATAACGCTTCCGACAGGCGTTCTGCCGAAAGCGCTGATATGTCAAGGGTCTTGGGGCAAATTTTGGCCCTGCTTTTGAAGCAAAGCACCACTTTCTGCGGGCGCTTTGCGGCAGACGCGCTTTTTCGGGCGCGGCCAGCGAACGGTGATCCGGGCAGGGGCGGCCGGAACAGGACTACTCGTAGCCGATGTGCTTCGACGGCCGGCGGGCGGATGGAAGCGCGAGCACGACGAGACAGAGCGCGACGATTATCAGTCCCATGAATTCGAAACCAAAGGCGTCCGCGGTAAAGGTGTCCACGACAGTCTCCCCCATAGATCGTTAGAATTGTCGGGAGCGGATTGAGGGAGCGTTAATTGATGTGGTTAAGGGCGCGGCGGGCGCCGCAATGGTGGATGGGCGCTTAAGAAGTGAGGTTAACGGGGCGCGCGTGGCCACGAGATACACTGGATGGGTTGAGTGCTTCGCGAAACCCATCGCCTTCGTAAACTGCAATTGATGGGTATCGCTTGCGCCATCGCTCGTTGAGCTACGGCGGACAAGTCACTCACCAATCCTGCAGCTCCTACGCATTAGGCCGCTTTCGTATTGACCGGCTCGATTTTTGCGAGGTCCTTGGCGATTTGCCGCTTTGCAATCTGAATGTCGTAATCGGTCTGAAGGATTAACCAGAGTTCAGGCGAAGTGCCGAACGCCTTCGACAGGCGTAGCGCTGTATCGGCAGTCACGCCGGTTTCTTCATTGGACAGCCGTTCAATGCGCGTCCGCGGAACACCGCAAGCCTTTGCCAACGCTCCTGGCGATAGCCCGAGCGGCAATAAAAACTCTTCCCGAAGAACTTCACCGGGATGCATGGGAGCAAGTCGCTTAGCCATTAACAGCTCTCCTTGGTTTGAAGGCCACTGACCCTTAGCGATAGTCTGTCAATTCAACGTCTTTTGGTCCATCCGGGGTCCAGACAAAGCAGATCCGGAACTTGTCATTGACGCGGATTGAGTATTGGCCCACCCGATTACCCTTGAGTGCCTCAAGCCGATTGCCGGGCGGCGCGCGCAAATCTGTGAGTATGTGAGCGGCGTGCAGAAAACGGAGCTTGCGGCGGGCAACCTTGATCAAGTCAGCGGGAAACCCCTTGCGGACAACGCCATCAAATACGTCTTCCGTCAGAGAGTTCTTGAAACTCTTGATCATGATCAACTGTATCAATATCTGATACAAACGTCTATGCGATTGTATCATGGATTGATACATCGATTTGCCCGACGGGCAAATCACTTCGGCGTTTCGCGACGGGCGAGTCAAGTCCGAGAATCGAAAATATTCCTATTTTCGCGCACCCCAAATCAGCGCTACAACTGCCGCCATCCCGTCCTACTCAGAGGGGCGTTGGCCATCGTCACGAACGTTGGGACGGGTTGCGGTGGACGCGGCAGCGTTGCGCGCGCTTGTGGTTGCAGGGTGGGCTTCGAGCCGTGAGCGATTAGCGGCGTGCAAGACGAACAACGCTATTGCGCACGGCAAAACCGTGTGGTCCTGGCATCCGTTGCTGGTGTCAAGTTGATGGAGACGTGTTCGGCCCAACCGGGCGCGATCATGTCAATGATTCATCAACGACGGTGACAAGACGAATTCGTCGCCGGGGAGAGCGCGGTATAAGCCGTAAAACCATTGCGCAGGGAATGCCGGATTGCCTCCGCTGAACCTGTATGCTCGTGTGCGCACTTTCTTGTGCACATTGCACACGAGACCGCGGGTGCAGCGCGCATCCGGCATTCCCTGCGCCCTCTGATTTCAGGGGCGAACGATTTGCAAGACTCGGGCGCAGTGCGTCGCGGGATCATGTATTTGCGTTTGCCGTCATTGCGAGAAGCGAAACGACGACTTGTCCGCCGTAGCTCATGAGCGAAGGCGGAAGCAATCCACTCGTACTTTGCGGCGCGATGGATTGCTTCGCTTCGCTCGCAAAGATGGAATTGCTTCGCTTCGCTCGCAAAGATGGATTGCTTCGCTTCGCTCGCAATGACGGTGTTCTAGTGGTTGCTACGACTTCACGTCCCGCAAAACGTCTGCATCACACGCTGTTCCGGCTGCGGCGGATCGGCGTAGGTGGCGAAGTCAGGCTGGTCCTCAAACGGTTTTGCCAGCACCGCCAACAACTCCTCGAACGGCGCGTAGTCGTCGTTGTTCATCGCGGCCTGGATTACCGCTTCGACACGATGGTTGCGCGGAATGAAGGCCGGGTTGACCGCGCGCATCGCGGCGTGACGCTCTGCCGGCGATCGCGGTTCATCCGCGATGCGCTGGCGCCAGCGAACCGCCCATTCGTCAAACGCGGCAGGCTCGGCGAACAATTGCCGAACGCGGTCATTGTCTGTATCAGGCGCGGCCTCAGTGAGGCGGCGGAAGGTGAGGGTGAAGTCGGCCTGGTTCTTCGCCATGGCGTCGAGCAGGTCCTGCACCAAGGCTTCGTCGCCGTCACGCGTCGTGAACAGGCCGACCTTGGCGCGCAGTCCGGCCTGATAGGCCGTCGTGAATTTTTCGGCGAATTCGCCGAGGATCGCCTGCGCCTGCTCGATTGCTTTGTCCTTGTCGTCGGAAAACAGCGGCAGCAGGCACTCGGCAAGCCGCGTCAGATTCCAGAGCGCGATCCGTGGCTGGTTGGCGTAGGCATAGCGGCCCATCTCGTCGATCGAGGAGAACACCTGCGCCGGGTCGTAATGGTCCATGAACGCGCACGGGCCGTAGTCGATGGTCTCGCCCGAGATCGAGCAATTGTCGGTGTTCATCACGCCGTGGATGAAGCCGACCAGAAGCCAGCGCGCGACCAGATCCGCCTGCCGCGCGACGACGCCTTCGAGCAGCGCGTGATAGGGGCGCTTTGTGCTCGCCGCGTCCGGATAGTGCCTCGCGATGGCGTGATCGGCGAGCCGGCGCACGCCGTCGGTATCGCCGCGCGCGGCAAAGAACTGGAAGGTCCCGACGCGGATATGGCTCGACGCGACCCGCGTCAGCACAGCGCCGGGCAGCATGGTCTCGCGTATCACGTTCTCACCGGTGATGACGGCGGCGAGCGAGCGCGTGGTAGGAATCCCCAGCGCGAACATCGCCTCGCTGACGATGTATTCCCGCAGCACCGGCCCGAGCGCGGCGCGGCCATCGCCCCGGCGCGAGAACGGCGTCGGGCCGGAACCTTTGAGCTGGATGTCGCGGCGGACGCTGTCGGCGTCGATGACTTCGCCGAGCAAAATTGCCCGGCCGTCGCCGAGCTGTGGCACGAAATGCCCGAACTGGTGGCCGGCATAGGCCATCGCGATCGGGTCGGCGCCCTCGGGCACACGTTTGCCGGCGAGGATTTCGGCGCCCTCCGGGGTCGAAAGCAGGTCCGGATCGAGGCCGAGATGGACAGCGAGCGACCGGTTCAGCTTGATCAGCCGGGGCGCGGCCACCGGCGTCGGCGCCACACGCGCGAAAAAGTTCGCCGGCAGCGCCGCATAGGTGTTCTGGAACGGAAAATGGACGGTCATAGCCATCAAGATAGGCTCGCCCAGCCAATCGGCAAAGGGTTCAGGTCCAACGGGCGCGAAACGCCGCTTTTTCGGCCAAAACAGGGGCCGCCGTTGGTTGCCGCGCCGGTTCGCCTCGGGTAAACCCTCCCGCAGTTCGGGACGGCTTTGGCCCTCGATTCGACCCCTCCGATATCAGTTTTGGGACTTCCATGCATCGCTACCGGTCACATACATGCGGCGCTCTCCGCGAGAGCCATATTGGCGAGACGGTTCGCCTGTCGGGCTGGGTCCATCGTGTTCGCGACCATGGTGGCGTGTTGTTCATCGACCTGCGCGACCATTACGGCCTGACCCAATGCGTCGCCGACCCGGATTCGCCGGCGTTCAAGGATGCCGAAAAGCTGCGCTCGGAATGGGTGGTGCGGATCGACGGCAAGGTGCGCCGCCGCCCCGGTGGTACCGACAATCTGGAACTGCCGACCGGAATGGTGGAGATCTATGTCAGCGAGATCGAGGTGCTGGGACCGGCCGGCGAATTGCCGCTGCCGGTGTTTGGCGAGCAGGAATATCCTGAGGACATAAGGCTTAAGTACCGTTTCCTCGACCTGCGTCGCGAGAAACTGCACCAAAACATCATGACCCGCGGCGAGATCGTCGACTCCATGCGCAGGCGGATGAAGGAGCAGGGCTTTTTCGAGTTCCAGACCCCGATCCTGACGGCGTCCTCGCCGGAAGGCGCGCGTGATTTCCTGGTGCCGTCGCGGATTCATCCCGGAAAATTCTACGCGCTGCCGCAGGCGCCGCAGCAGTACAAGCAGCTCTTGATGATGTCGGGCTTCGACCGCTACTTCCAGATCGCGCCGTGCTTCCGCGACGAGGACCCGCGCGCCGACCGCCTGCCGGGCGAGTTCTATCAGCTCGACCTCGAGCTGAGCTTTGTCGAGCAGGAGGATGTTTTTGCTGCTGTCGAGCCCGTGGTCACCGGGGTGTTCGAGGAGTTTGCCAAGGGCAAGCCGGTCACCAAGGGCTGGCCGCGGATTCCGTTCGCCGAAGCTCTGAAGAAATACGGCAGCGACAAACCGGACCTGCGCAATCCGATCGTCATGCAGGACGTCTCCGAGCATTTCCGTGGCTCCGGCTTCAAGGTGTTCGCGCGGATGCTGGAAGACCCCAGGAACCAGGTCTGGGCGATCCCGGGTGCCGGCGGCGGCTCACGCGCGTTCTGCGACCGGATGAACTCATGGGCGCAAGGGGAAGGCCAGCCCGGTCTCGGCTACATCATGTGGCGCGAGGGCGGCGAGGGCGCTGGCCCCTTGGCCAACAACATCGGACCGGAACGGACGGCTGCGATCCGCGCGCAGCTCGGCCTGAAGGAGGGCGATGCGGCGTTCTTCGTTGCCGGCGACCCCGAAAAATTCTGGAAGTTTTCAGGCCTCGCCCGCACTAAAGTGGGCGAGGAGTTGAACCTGATCGACAAGGACCGGTTCGAGCTCGCCTGGATCGTCGATTTCCCGATGTACGAGTACGACGAGACCGAAAAGAAGATCGACTTCTCGCACAACCCGTTCTCGATGCCGCAAGGCGGCCTCGATGCGCTCAACGGGCAGGACCCGCTGACCATCAAGGCGTTCCAGTACGACATCACCTGCAACGGCTACGAGATCGCCTCCGGCGGTATCCGCAACCACCGCCCCGAGGCGATGGTGAAGGCGTTCGAGATCGCGGGCTATGGCGAAAAGGACGTCATCGAGCGTTTTGGCGGCATGTATCGCGCGTTCCAGTACGGCGCCCCGCCGCATGGCGGCATGGCGGCCGGCGTCGATCGCATTGTGATGCTGCTCTGCGGCACCACCAATTTGCGCGAAATCTCGCTGTTCCCGATGAACCAGCGGGCGGAGGACCTGCTAATGGGCGCGCCGTCCGAGGTCGCGCCGAAGCAGTTGCGCGAACTTCACATCCGGCTCAATCTGCCGCAAAACTAAGATGAACGCAGCCGAGTAAAGACCGGTCACCGAAGATAAATTCGGGGCCGTGGGAGCCCGCGGGGGAGTGCATGTCGTCTTATTCTGAAGATCTCCATTCCGCGGCACTGGCGTACCATCGGCTGCCACGGCCGGGTAAGCTCGAAATCCAGGCCACCAAGCCGCTCGCCAACCAGCGCGACCTGGCGCTGGCCTATTCGCCAGGGGTAGCCGCCGCCTGCACCGAGATCGCCAACAATCCGGCGGAAGCCGCCTCGCTCACCTCCCGCGCCAATCTGGTCGCCGTGGTCTCCAACGGGACGGCGGTGCTGGGGCTCGGCAATATCGGTCCGTTGGCCTCGAAGCCTGTGATGGAGGGCAAGGCGGTCCTGTTCAAGAAATTCGCCGGCATCGATGTGTTCGACATCGAGATCGCCGCCGACACCATCGAGCGGGTGGTCGAGACGGTGGCGGCGCTGGAGCCGACCTTCGGCGGTATCAATCTGGAGGACATCAAGGGTCCGGAGTGTTTCGAGATCGAGGCGCAGCTCAAGGAGCGTATGAAGATCCCGGTGTTTCACGACGACCAGCATGGCACTGCCATCATCGTCGGCGCCGCCATTACCAATGCGCTGCTCCTGAACGGCAAGAAGCTTTCCGAAGTCAAGATCGTCTGCTCCGGCGCAGGCGCGGCCGCGATCGCCTGCCTCAATCTCCTGGTCTCGCTCGGCGCGCAGCGCAAGAACATCTGGGTCTGTGATATCGACGGCGTGGTGCATGAGGGCCGCAACACGCTGATGGACCGCTGGAAGGCGGTCTATGCCCAGAAGACCGACAAGCGCAGGCTGGGCGAAGTGATCGGCGGCGCCGATATTTTTTTGGGGCTGTCCGCGCCGAACGTGCTGAAGCCGGAAATGGTCAAGGCGATGGCGGACCATCCGCTGGTCATGGCGCTGGCCAATCCGGACCCGGAGATCATGCCGGACGAGGCGCGAAAGGCCCGTCCCGACGCCATGATCTGCACCGGAAGAAGCGACTTCCCGAACCAGGTCAACAACGTCCTGTGCTTCCCCTTCATCTTCCGTGGCGCGCTCGACGTCGGCGCCACCGGGATCAACGAGGAAATGAAGCATGCCGCGGTCAATGCGATCGCGCAGCTCGCGCGCGATCCGCCGTCGGACGCAGTCGCCCAGGGGTTTGACAGCGGCGAGGCCCAGGGCTTTGGACCGGGCTCGCTGATCCCGAGCCCGTTCGATCCCCGCCTGATCCTGCGCATCGCGCCGGCGGTTGCGAAGGCCGCGATGGATTCCGGCGTGGCGACGCGTCCGATCAAGAATTTTGATGAATATACCGCGCTGCTGGAGCGCTTTGCGTTCCGCTCCGGCCTCGTCATGAAGCCGGTGTTCGCCAAGGCCAAGACCCAGCCGGTACGGGTGATCTATGCCGAAGGCGAAGATGAGCGCGTGCTGCGCGCCACACAGGTCGTGTTGGAAGAGAAACTGGCGCGGCCGATCCTGGTCGGACGTCCTTCGGTGGTCGAAGCGCGGATCAAGCGTTTCGGGCTGTCGATCAAGGCCGGGCAGGATTTCGACCTCGTCAATCCCGAGGACGATCCGCGCTACCGCTCCTATGTCCAGACCTATATCGACGTCGCCGGACGGCACGGTGTCACGCCGGACGCGGCGCGTACCGTGGTTCGCACCAATGCGACCGTGATCGCAGCGCTTGCGGTGGTGCGCGGCGAGGCCGACGCCATGATCTGCGGCGTCGAAGGCCGCTATATGAGCCATCTGCGCCACGTACGCGAAATCGTCGGCTTCTTGCCGGGCGTCCGCGATTTCGCGGCACTCGCGATGATGATCACCAGTAAGGGCTCCTATTTCATCGCGGACACGCAGGTGCGGCCCAATCCGAGCGCCGAGGAGCTCGCCGAGGTGGCGTCGCTGGCGGCGATCCATGTGCAGCGCTTCGCCATGAAGCCGCGGGTAGCCTTCGTGTCACACTCCGACTTCGGCAGCTATGATACCGAGTCCTCCCGCAAGATGCGCCAGGCCACCGCGCTGTTGAAGGAGAAGCATCCGGAGATTGAGGCGGATGGCGAAATGCAGGGCGACACCGCGCTGTCGAAGACCGCACGGAAACTCGTGCTGCCGCATTCCAAGCTGGAGGGCGAGGCCAATATCCTGATTATGCCGAACCTCGATACCGCCAACGTCGCCTATCAGATGATCAAGGCGCTGGCGGACGCGCTGCCCGTCGGACCGATCCTGATCGGACCGGCGCGTCCGGCGCATATCCTCACCCCGTCGGTGACCGCGCGCGGCGTTCTCAACATGACGGCGGTTGCCGCCGTCGAAGCCCAGGAGCGTGCCGTCCGGGCGCAACCGACCCTGTTCGGCTAGTTGAAAACGGAAGGGTTCCTGGGAAAATCGTTTCGATTTGATCGTTTGAAAAGCGGAGACGAAACGACCATAATCTTTTCGCGCGACGCCCGTGACATTGCATTTGCTATTTGGTGAGGCCGACCCATGCCAGCGTTCATTACCTTCGGGCGAGTCTTGTTCGCCGTGCTTTTTATCTATTCGGGAGCGACCAAGCTTTTCGCGGTTCAGCAAACGGCAGACTTCATCGCGGCCAAGGTGGCCATTCCCACACTGCTCGCGCCCTATACCTCGCAACTCGAAACCACGACGGGGATGCCGTTGCCGCAACTGCTGGCGCTTTCGTCCGGCTGTTTCGAGATCCTCGCGGGGCTGATGATCGCAGTTAATTTCGGCGCGCGCTTCTTCGCGATCCTGATGATCTTCTTTGTGCTGCTGGTGACCTTCTACTTCCACGATTTCTGGAATCAATCGCCGCCCGACAACGCCAAGACGCTGATCGACGCGTTGAAGAATTTGTCGATCGTCGGCGCCTTGTTCATGATCGCAGGCTATGGCCGCGGACCGCGGTCGTCAGAACCCGCCTACGACGTCTAGCGAAGACGTTGTTCAACCGCGCCGCCACGACGTGACTGTGACGTCGCCGGCCGGGTCAAGCATCTGCGATGGCCCGGCGCGCAGCCCGTGCGATGCCAGAACCTGTTGCGGTGAACGCTCAGGCACGCCGGGGAAGCAGGGTTCGCCATCGGGCAGCCGCACGCGCGGCGCCTGCGAGAGCCAGAACATGTCGTAACGGTCCATGAACATGTCGAACACGGCGGGACCGCCGATCACCGCGACGGTGCCGGCAGACACGCCGGCTTCCGCGCAGGCGGCCTCAAAGGAGCTGCCTGCCGGATTCCACAGTATGGCGTTTGGATTGGATGGATCGGGCGCGGTCGCCGCAATCTTCCGCGTCAGGACCAGGCGCTTGCGCCGCGGCGAGTCCGGCTGGTCCTCGTGGGAATTGCGGCCGTGCAGGATCAGGTCGGCGCGATCGAGGGCAGCAGTGAAGAAGCGCTTGTCGCCCTCGAACTTCAATTCGTCCGGCATGACGTTGCGGGCGTTCGCGAGCTTCCCGTCCGCCGAGACGATGACATAGCCTTCGATGCGCAGCGCCGGCACGGATTTGTCCGATCAGCCGAAGCCGGCTATTCCGAGATCGTCTGCACGACGCTGGAAACCGGCCGCGAGCTCACCGTCGGCAGCTTGGCTTCCTTCAGCAGATCTTCGTCGTATTGCGGGATGGTCTGCACCGGTGCCTTGGCGCGCATCGCAACCACCTTGTAGCCGCTGGTTTTCAGCTTCTTCAGCAGTTCGGGCAGGGCCTCGGCGGTGTGCTTCTGGAAGTCGTGCATCAGGATGATACCCTTGCCGAGCTTGTCGACCTTGCGCATCACGTTGTCGATCACGGTCTGCGGCTTGCTCGCCTTGAAATCGAAGGAGTCGAGGTCGCAGGAGAAGATCGCAATGTTGCGGTTGCCGAGATAGGTGACCATCTCCGGCGGATGCTGCAGTGCCGGGAAGCGGAAGAACGGGGCCGGCGAGGTGCCGCCGAGTGCCCACTTCACCGCGCTGAAGCCTTTTTCGATCTCGTCCTTGCGCTGCTGCTCGTTCAGCTTCTTGTTGACGAGGGTTGCGTGCGACCAGGTGTGCGATCCGATCGTATGACCGGCGGCAAGCACCTGCTTGAGGATTTCCGGATAATAGGTGGCATGCTTGCCGATCGGGAAGAAGATGCCCGTCGTGCACTCCTCGGCCAGCGTCTTCAGCACTGACGGCGTGTTCACCGGCCAAGGGCCGTCGTCGAACGTCAGCACCACTTCCTTGTCGCGCAGGAAGTCGAGATCCTTGAAATGTTCGAAGCCGAAGCCGGGACCGCCGGTGGTATCGATTTCGACGGTGCGGCCGATGCCGAGCGCGTTGGGGTTATTGCAGGGCGCGCGCGTAGGAGCGGGCGCTGCGGCCGGGGCCGGGGCTGCCTTTGGGGCAGCGGCGGCAGCCGCCGTGCCTTTGGCTGGTGGCGTCTGCGACCACGCCGCGCTCGAGGCCAGCAGCGATATTGCGCCTGCAAAGATCAACCCTGCCGTAATACGCATCCTGTTTTCCTTAAATATTGATCCCGCTCCCGGCACCGGCTTTTGGCCGTCTTCCGGGTCGCTTCCGCCCCAACACATAGTAGCCTAGTTGGAGGGGCCTCGCCAAGGCAACGACTGTCACAGCAGGTGGTCGATTCGTTACCGAACCGGTTAATTCACGTATCGGCCAGCGCCCGTGCGACGGCGGTTTTCACTCGCGTATCCCAGGGTTCTACGGATTCCGGGAAAACGTCGGCGATATGGCCGTCACGGCCGATCAGATATTTGTGGAAGTTCCAGCGTGGAACATCCTTCGGCCGCGCCTCCGCCGCCCATTTGTAGAACGGATGCGCATTCGGCCCCTTCACGATGGCCTTGGCGGCGATCGGAAAGGTGACGCCATACTGGTGCTGCGCGGTCTCGGCGATCTCGGTCGCGCCTCCCGGTTCCTGCGCGCCGAAATCATTGGAAGGAATGCCGATGATCATCAGGCCGCGACCGCTGAACTCGGTCCACAATTCCTGCAAGCCGGCGTATTGCGGCGTGAAGCCACAGAGCGAGGCGGTGTTGACGATCAGGATTGGACGGCCGGCATAGTCAGCCAGCCTGATATCGCCACCCGCCAATCCCTCGAACGAAAACGCATAAGCGGTGATCCGACTCATGCCGGCCTGCGCGCGCGCGTTCCCGGTCGAGGCCACACCAGCGATCACGGTCAGTGCCGCCGTCATCACGGTCCTGCGGTCGATCATGGAAGGCCTCGCAAGCGATGCAATGGCGGATAGCATAGCCGATGCGCGCTAATGCCGCCGCTCAACAAGCTGTTATGCGCGAGCCGGCCCTAGACTAGCGCAGCGAAACGATGAAATCGGTGCCTTCGCCGGTTTCGCCCTGGTTCATGCTCTGGTCGGACACCACGATCGAGCTACCGCTCGTCAGCGCTTCGGTGATGCGCGCCATCGCGTCCTGTGGGATCGTGATGCGGTCCAGCGCTTCGGCCGGGCTGTTCGGCACCGGCAGCGGCTTGACCTCGGCGGGGGCTTTGCCTGCGACCTTGCGCCGTCGTGTGGAGCGGTCGTCATCGTCATTCCGCGCCGCGTTGCGGGCAGTCACCGGCAGCGACACCACCGACCAGCGCAATTTGTTGGGATCGTTCTTGTCGGCATCCGCCGTGAACACATGCGTGCCCAGCATCCGCTCGCTCGGCGCGATCGTCACCGGCACCTCGAACAGCGGCGCGAAATTCTGCCGCACATAGAGTTTGCCGTCCTTGCGGCTCACGAATACCGCAATTTGTCCGGCGCGCTTCGGCGGCTCGGCTTTTGCGGCAGCGGCCTTCTCGGCGCCCGGCGGGCGCGACGGATCCTTCTTGGCGTCGGGCGCGACAGCCGGCGCATCTGCTACCGCCTTGGCGGGCTCGGCAGGCTTTTCGAGTGCCTTCGGTGCCTCTGCAGCCTTCGGCTCATCGGCCTTTGGTGGGTCGATCTTGGGCGCATCTGCCCTGGAGACGTCCGCCTTGAGGGCGCCGGTCTTCGCGTCGTCCGGTGGCGCTTCAACCGATTTGGTCTCGGCTGGCCTGTCTTCGGCCTTCACGGTCCCGCTGCTGGAGGTTCCCGTCTTGATTTCCGTCTTGGCGGTCTTGGCCGTCTCAGCCGGATTGACGTCGGCGGTTGTAGTGTCCTGCGACCTGGTTTCAGACGGCGTGACTTCGGCCGGCTTGTCGTCGGATGAGGCGGTCTCAGCGCTCTTGGCGGGGACTGCTTCAGCTTCGGTTTTCACCGGTTCGGATACTGCACCCGCTTCGGCTTCCGGCTTTGCTTCCACGCCCGACGCAGCAGCTTCGTTGGAGGCCGGCATGCTTGCGGAAGGTGCCGCATCGGATATCGTGACCGCGGCGCTTGTCGCGGGCATGGCGGTGCTGGCAGTGTGGGTTTGTTCGCGAAGCGGCGTTGGAGCCACCTGACCGACGGTCGGTCTCAGTTCGAGGTTCGCGTCCGAGTTCGTTGATTTGATCGCGGAGCCTGCATCCGCGCCCTTGTCGGATTTCACCGCAGGTGCGTCCGCTTTCGGCTCGTCTGCAATGATAGGCTGCGGCACGACCTTCTGCGCCACCAGCAGCGGATGGGAGAAATTCGTAGGCGTCATCTCGCCGGGCGTGACGATGACCCGCGCGCCCATCTTGGTCCAATTCCACATCTTCATGGCAAAGGCCATTGGCATGCGGATGCAGCCGTGCGACGCCGGATAGCCGGGCAGCACGCCGGCATGCATCGCGACACCCGACCAGGTGATCCGCTGCATATAGGGCATCGGCGCGCCGCTATAGATGTTGGAGTGGTGCAGCCTGTGTTTCTGGATGATGCTGAACACGCCCATCGGGGTCGGATGACCCTTCATGCCGGTGGACACCGGGCTTTCCGCGAAGAATCCGTTGGCGTCGTAAATCCTGACCTTTTGCTGGTCGATCGAAATCGCGATGATCAACGGTCCCTGCGGCTTGGCGCCGGTTTCCTTTTCCGCCACCTCCTTCTTGCCGATCGACTGCCTGCGTGTGCGTTGCCGCCGCGGTTGGGCGGGCGGCGCGGGCCGGTAAAATCCGGGTTCGAAATCCTGCCAGTAGTAGAGCGCGGCGTCAGCGTGGGACGCGGCGCCGATAGTGCCGGCCGCCGTCAAAATCACCATTTGCCAAAACCTCTGGCCCGCAATGTTTAGGCCGTTCACACTTGCACTATTCAAACCAAAAATCCGATGCCCGCTCACGCGCAATATCCTCGAGTCCAGATCGTCGAATCCCATGTTCAGATGATCATTTGTTGTCGCAGGCGCGAAAAGCGTTCACCAGCGTAAGCCTTCTAAATCCTGTGCTTTTCGCCCCAAGCGTAGCAAAAAAGCCTCACATTCCGTTAAACGCGGACGATCCTTTGCGACTGCCAGCCTTCCTGCGCGGCTTTCCGCCACTACATAGGCGCCGAGCCCCTCAGCGGAGATAGAAATGACATTCAAGGCCATCGGTAAGTGTGACAAGACATGGAGAAATCTGGCCTTGACGGTGTTGGCGCTGATGCTTTGCCAGGCGGGCCCCGCCGTTGCGGCGGACGAGCCGGACCTGATCTTCCGTCGCTCAACTGTGTTCAAATGGCTGAGCCCGAACGATAAGCTCGCGACCTATGGCGTCGACGATCCCGAGGTCGACGGCGTGGCCTGTCACTTCACGGTGCCCGAGAAGGGCGGTTTCAAGGGTTGGATCGGACTCGCCGAGGAGGTTTCGGATATATCGCTGGCGTGCCGCCAGATCGGTCCGATCCGCTTCAAGGACAAGATGTCCCAGGGCGACGACATGTTTCGCCTGCGCCGCTCCTTGTTCTTCAAGAAAATGCAGATCGTCCGCGGCTGCGATCCCAAGCGGAACGTGCTCGTCTACATGGTGTATTCGGACAAACTGATCGAGGGTTCACCCAAAAACTCGACCTCCTCGGTGCCGATCATGCCTTGGGGGGCCGCCGACGCCGCGGTGCAGAAATGTAGCGAGTTCATCCAGTAATCGTGATGCGGTAACCCGGGCGTGAAGTCGGGCCTGAGGTTACCGTTTCACCGGGGTGGGATGTGGGCGAACCTCAGGGCCGGGCCTGACCTTAGGGTCGCGGCAGCCCACCAGGCGCACGAATTTCTGCGGTGAGCAATGATTGTCGCCCATGACAGGGGCGCCTTGCTGCGACATCGCGCCGGCCATCTGCTGGCTGGATGGGCGGGTCGCGGTCTTGTTGCCAACACCGATGTTGCCATTGCCCACGACTGCTATCCTTCGTTGGATTGTGAATTAGAACAACGCGGAACCAATAGGAAAAGTTGCACGGTGTTGGATTGAGTCGGCCGGGCCGATGCTTCGGTTCACGGCCGGCGTCAATTTGCGAGCGGCCTCTTCACCAGAGAAAGGTTGAAAACTCGCCGCATTGCGTCGAACCCGTTGCGCCCCAGTGGACGTCTCACGTCCAAATGGAGCGTGGAGATTCCAGATGCGAGCCTCAGCTACATGATTGCCCTTGTTTTCGCCCTGATCGGCCTGTCGCTGGCCGGCAGCGCCGTTCGCGACATGCCGGGGTAGGGGCATTTACCTATTGCGAATCGCCGGTTGCGACGCCTGGGCCGAACATGGTGGCCGCGATCAGCGAGTGAACCAGTTGCGCTAGGCCATTGGGCGATCCGCCTTTTCAAGCCGGTAACGCGCATCCGGCGTCCATTGACCTCATTCCTCTGAGTGTCATTCGACTGAAATCATTAGGTTTTTCTCGCCAATGTTTCGTCCCATCCGGCCGATGAAACAATTCTCCTGCGCGATGAAACCATTTTCGGCTTTTGGCGCAGATATCTGGAAACAGCCATTAGGTATCCCATTGCCAACAAAACGGCGGGGACGCCGGCACCGAAACCGGAGAGAGTCAGATGCGGACCATCAGCTTCATCCTCGCGTTCGCCTTCATCCTGGCTGGTCCCTCTATGGGCGGTTCTTCCGATCACGGTCTGCCGGACATCGGCACGTTCTCCTATAGCGGCTCGCCGGTTACGATCTCGGCTCCGCAGCCGGTCCTTGTCGCCGCCGACTGAGCGCAGCGCGTAGCCCTCAAAGAGTTTTTCCGGTAAAGGCACCGAATGTTTGTACGCATCTGTTCAGCCGCCCTTATGGCTTGCTTCCTGTTCGGCGGTTCCGCCCAGGCCCAAACCCAGTTACAGGCCCAGTTGCAGTTGCAGCAGGGTCCATTCCGATCCCTGTTCAAGCTCCCCGATCCCCGCGGCGAGTTCGTGCGGCTGTGCGCCCCCCATATGGTCGGACGCTGGGCGCATCCTGAAACCGTGTGCAGTTGTTTGCATGACTATGCGGCCGCGACCGTCGAGGATACCGACCTGCGCGAAGCATTGCTGCGCGGCATCAGCGAGACCGGTGTGCCCACGATCGAGACCGATTGGGTGCCGCCGTCGAAGCAGTCCGAAATCGGCGCGACCTTCACCAAGATCGCCAAGCCGACGCTGCAATGCATGTTCGAGCCGTCGACGGACTAGGCAGCCATCACGATCGCTAGCCGACTTAGGGACCGATGGCGACGCCGTCGCAGGCTCGACACGTCGGCAGCGGCCATTGTAAGGCAATGGTCGTTGGATCATCCCCGAGCGTGAGCCAATCGATGCCGCCGGCACGAATTCTCCTCGCATGCTTCCTTGTCGTGCTGGCATTCCCTGCCGTTGCCGCGCCTGACGAAGACCTTTTGGGCAAGGCCAGGGGTTATCCGCTCGGCACACGCGCCAACTGGTTCTACGATGAAAGCGTGCGGGTTGGATCGTTCAGCCATCTCGACCAGATACTGCCGCATTATACGCTGAAGAAGCCGGCGTCTCCGCTGCGGCTTGCTGCGGCCAGTGGCGACGCAACACTCGGCTACTCGTTCGAAAACAAGGCCTGGACGCTCGAAGATTTTCTGGCGCACCAGCGCATCACCGGATTGCTGGTGATCAAGGACGGCGCGATTTTGTTTGAGCGCTACCAGTACGACCGCAAGCCGTCGGACCGCCTCATTTCGCATTCGATGGCCAAATCCATCGTCAGCCTGGCGGTTGGGATGGCGGTTGCCGAAGGCAAAATCGCCTCGTTGGACGATCTGGTTTCGAAATACGTGCCAAAACTTGCCGGCAGTCTCTATGGCGAGACCACCATACGCAATGTCCTGAGAATGTCGTCCGGAGTTGAGTTCAAGGAGGTCTACGACGGCAACGACGATCTGACGCGGTTCTCGATTGTCCGCAACCGTGAGGGGACGATCGCAGCGCTGCGCGAATTCAAGACGCGCGAAGCCGAACAGGGCACCCGCTTTCATTATGCCTCCAGCGAGACCGTCATCCTGGCCGTGCTGCTCCGCGCGGTGACCGGCACCACACTCAGCGAATATCTGACCGCGCGGCTGTGGCAGCCGATCGGTGCGGAAGCCGATGCGACCTGGGTCAAGACCGCCGACGGCACCGAAACCGGCTCGGGAAGTTTCAATGCGAGCTTGCGCGACTACGGACGCTTGGGAATGTTGCTGGCCAATGACGGCGCGGTCGGCGGCAAGCAGATCGTGCCGAAAGACTATCTGCTGGACGCAACCGACTGGCACCGCCAACCGCCGGCGTTCCAGCCGCGCAAAGCCACGCCGTATTTCGGCTACGGCTATCAATTCTGGCTTTACCCCGGCGAGAAGCGAAGGTTTGCCATGCTTGGCGTCTACGGCCAGTCGATCTTCGTTGATCCCGAACTCAAACTCGTGATGGTGGTCACGGCGGTCGCGAAGAATGCCAGTGTCGGCAAGGAGTCCCTTGCCACCGAACGCGACGCCGTCTGGCGCGGGCTCGTCGGCAAATACGGCAGCTGGTGACGATCGTCCGGCCGAATTTTATCGTTTCTTCGCCCCCAGTCGCGGAATGCATTTGCGCGTGCGCAATACGCCACTCGTCGTCATCTGCGATCCCGAGACTTGCTTGATCTGTCCTGCCGGACAGGATCCGTCGTCGACCAGGATGCGTTGGCCGAGCCGCAAATCCACGATGTCCTGCTCGCGCGAGACCTGCTCCGCGGTGGCGGGCGCTGCGAGAAACCACAGCGCAAGGCTGGCAGGTAGCACAAGCCTGGATGTCGCTGAGGCCTTCATGAATGCCAAATTGGCCTCCCTTGCTCGGTGTCCTCGGTCCGCCAGGACCCGCATTTGAATTGGCTACGACTGTATGGGCGCGCCAACGATTCTGAAAGCGATGCAAGGCACTGGAGTTCCTGCCAAACTGTGTTTTGATCCAGGGGTCAAAAACAGTGCCGCGAAGGAACCAGGACGCGATGAACGCCAACAACAACAAACAAAGAATCCTAGACGCCGTCGATGCCGGCTTTGATGCGCAGCTTGCGACCACCAGGGATTTTGTCGCGATCCCCTCGACCCGCGGCGCCGAAGGGCCGTGCCAGGACATGATCGCCGATCTCCTGCGGGCGCGCGGCTATGAGGTCGACGACTGGCATATCGATGTCGCGGATTTAAAGGGTCTGCGCGGCTTCGGTCCGATCGAGCATGATTTTTCAAAGGCCCGCACCGTGGTCGGCACCTATCGGCCCTCAAACAATGCCGGCAAATCGCTGATCCTTCAGGGGCACTGCGACGTGGTGCCGGCCGGTCCGCTGGACATGTGGGAGACCCCGCCGTTTTCGCCGGTAGTGAAGGGCGGCAGGATGTACGGCCGCGGCGCCTGCGACATGAAGTCGGGCACGATCGGCGCACTCTATGCGCTGGATGCAATCAAGGCCGCGGGTCTTCGTCCGACGGCACGGATTCACTTTCAATCCGTGATCGAGGAGGAGAGTACCGGCGTCGGCGCGCTTTCGACGTTGCAGCGCGGCTACCGCGCCGACGCCTGCTTCATCCCCGAGCCGACCGGCGGCTACATGGTGCGTTCGCAGGTCGGCGTGATCTGGTTTCGCTTAAGGGTGCGCGGCATTCCCGTCCATGTGGCCCACGCGGGCTCAGGCGCCAACGCGATCATGGCCGCCTATCATCTGATCCATTCGCTGCAAAAACTCGAGGCCGCATGGAACGAGCGCGCCAAGGCCGACCGCCATTTCAAGACGCTGACGCACCCGATCAATTTCAACCCCGGCATCATCAAGGGCGGCGACTGGGCCTCCAGCGTGCCGGCCTGGTGCAATGTCGATTGCCGCATTGCCGTACTGCCGGGTTGGTCGATCGCCGATTGCCAGAAGGAGATTTTGGCCTGCATTTCGGCTGCCTCGCGCGACCATCGCTTCCTCTCCAACAGTCCGCCCGAGGTGGAATGGTCGGGTTTCCTGTCGGAAGGCTATGAGCTGAAGGATTCCGCGGCGCCCGAAGCTGCTTTCGGCAACGCGTTCACGGCGGTTTATGGCGGCGAGGTCGAGGACCTCGTTTTCACCGCGCTTACCGACACGCGGTTCTACGGACTGAACTACAACATCCCGAGCCTGTGCTTCGGCGCCAGCGGCGATGCCATTCATGGGTTCAATGAATATGTCGATCTGGATTCGCTGCGGAAATCGACCAAGGCGACGGCGCTGTTCATCGCGGAGTGGTGTGGGGTGGAGGCGGTTTAGCGGGGTCCGCCGGGCCGCGCTTCTGCGAAGGTGCGCCGAACAGCTCGAACGTTACCGTCCTGAACCAGCGATGCGCGGCATCGCGATGATACCTTTCATGCCAATACTGCGAAATTTCGATGCGGGGTAGGTTGATCGGGGTTTCGAAGGCGGTCAGCCCGAGCGGGCCGGCGAGGCGCTTCGCCAGATTGGCCGGCAAGGTCGCAAGCCCGTCGGTTTCCGCCGCGACGATGGCACCGGCAATGAAGCTTGGGACCTGCAGCATGATGTTCGTACGGGATATCTGTGACGCCAGCACGCGCTGCGTTGTCCGGTGCGCAGCATGGCCAGTTTCCGATGCTGTGACGACGATATGCCGCTCGGCCAGAAATCCTGAGCGGGACCGCAACACCGAAAGCCTCGGATGACCACTGCGAACGACGGTGACGTAACCGTCGAAAAACAATCGTTGACGCCGCAGGTGACGAGCCGCGTTCGGAAATGCGCCAAGCGCTAAATCTGCCTCGCCGGCTTCCAGCTTGAGCTCGAACTGGCGTGAGTTGAGCGGCGTCGCCCTGATATTGACCCTCGGAGCGATTGCGGCGACGTGGGCTATCAGCGGAGGAAGAAATCGGATCATCCCGACATCGGTCAGCAAAAGACTGAACGTGCGGTCCGATTGGACGGGATCGAAGGCCGTCACCGCGGCGCGCAAACTGTCGGCAGCGCCAAGAAGCGCGCGCAATTGATCGGCGATTTCGAGCGCTTTCGCCGTCGGCTGCATTGCGTGCCCGTTTCGGACGAACAGGGGATCGGCAAACTGCGCGCGGAGATGCCGCAGCACCTTGCTGATACCGGGTTGCGTGGTGGCCAAGAGTTGCGCCGTCCGCGTGATGCTGCGTTCGTGCAACAACGCGTTCAGGATCCGCAGCTCGCGCAGGTTCAGTTCGGTTGATGCATTTTCGGCCATATCATCTATTCCAGTATGGACATGGCAGCATTGACGCGTATGGGGTACGCTCCTGTCAATCGAAAACCTTCAATGGGTGCGCTTCAGGGAGATCTGCCATGACCCAGTTCATCATCGAGCCGCATTTTCGTCTGCAGGAATGGGTTGCCGAGGAGAAGGGCTACTTCCGCGCCGAAGGCCTCGACTATGAATTTCGCGAACTGATCCGCTCCACCGCGGGACAGCACCACAACAAGGCCAATCAGGGCGCCTTCCAGAGCATCGAAAAGGGGCGCGAGGCCAATGTGAGCTGTGCCTGCCACTGGACGGTGAACGTGGCGGCCTCCAATGGCCACGCCAAGCTCTATGCCGACGTCTATTCGGTAGCGCCCTCGGGGATCTTCGTGCCCGCGAATTCGCCGGTGCGCAGCCCGAGCGACCTTGCGGGCGTGCCTATTTCGGTCGGATTTCAGTCGGGAAGCCACTACTCAACCATTCAGGCGCTTGAGCAGTACATGGCTTCCGGCGAGATCAACCTGACGTTCGAAGACGGCATGCTGTTTCATCGGATGGAGCTCCTGATTGAGGGCAAGAGCCCGGCAGCGGCGCTTTTCAACGGGCCCTATTATCTGGCCGAGCAATTGGGCTTCCGCAAAGTGATCGACACCACCTTCATGATCGCGGCCATGATCAAGGCGGACGTGGATCCGGAAGACGTCCGGCGATATTTTCGTGCCTTGCGAGGTGCGCAGCGCGATATCGATCTGCGGCCGGAACTCTATACGCATTACTACAAGAATGAATTCCCGGATCGTTTCCATTCAATCATGGATACGCGGCGCTGGGGTCCGGGCGAGCGGATCGTATTTGAGACCTATTCGAAGGAAGTATTTGAGCAATCGTTCGACTGGATTGCGGAGCACGAGATCTTTGCGGAGGGGCGAATGGGATCGGGCGAATACGATCGGTCAATCGTCTCGTTTGCCGCGAAGTAACAACAACAGGCGGCGTCACTGCGGCCAGAGTGCCCCGACTATCGCATCGAGGCCATCGGTCAGCGCAGCCGGCCCCGGCTGCAGGATCAACGGCGACTTGATCTCGACAATGCGGTTGTTGCGCACGGCCGGGATATCGTTCCAGCCCGGCCGTTGCCTGATCCGCTCGGGTACGACCTTCTTGCCGCACCATGATGCGAGGATCACGTCGGGCGCGGTGTCGCGTACCGTGTCGGGCGAAATGATCCGGTCCCTGGCGGCTTGCTGAAACCGCAGTTTCGGCAGCACATCTTCGCCACCGGCAATCTCGATCAATTCGGACACCCAGCCGATGCCGCTGATGATGGGATCGTCCCACTCCTCGAAATAAACTCTTGGTTTTGTCGCAGGCCGGGGCGTCGATGCAATGTTGGCAAGGCGTTGTTCAAAACCGGTGGCGAGCTGGTCGGCGCGCTCCGCGGCGCCGACCAGCGCACCGAGCGTGCGGATCATTGCCAAAATGCCGGCGATGTCGCGCTGGTTGAAGACATGGATGGCCACGCCGGCGCGCACCAGGTCGGCAACGATGTTTGCCTGAAGATCGGAGAAGGCCAGCACGAGGTCCGGCTCCAGCGCCAGGATCTTTGGAATGTCCGCCGAGATGAACGCCGATACCCGCGGCTTCTCGCGTCTCACCTGCGGCGGCCGCACCGCATAGCCGGAAACGCCGACGATGCGATCCTGCTCGCCGAGCAGATAGAGCGTCTCCACGGTCTCTTCGGTGAGGCAGACGATCCGGTGGGGAGGGAACTGGCGCATCGAGGACGATATGCAGAATTCCCGGAGCTTTGTCACGGCGGCCATTACCTCGGACGTCATTGCCTGATTTACCACGACCATCCATTCTCCTAAGAAATTGCTCGAAAGAGAAACGGGAGGCCTCATGTCACTGCTGGAAAAAATTCAATCGATGAAGATGCCGTTTGCGGAGTTGAAGGGCGTAAACTTCACCGAGGCTGACAAGGATCGCGTGGTCGCGAAAATGCTGGTGCGGCCGGATCTCTGCACGCTTCACAAAATGATTCACGGTGGCGCGGTGATGGCGTTTGCGGATTCGGTAGGCGCCGCCGCCACCGTCATCAATCTGCCGGAGGACGCCAAGGGCACCACCACGATCGAGAGCAAGACCAATTTCATCGGCGGCGCCAAGGAGGGAAGCACGGTGATCGCCATCGCAACCCCGGTGCACCGGGGACGACGGACCCAGGTCTGGCAGACCCGTCTGGAGACCGAGGATGGCAAGCTCGTCGCGATCGTCATCCAGACCCAGATGGTGCTTTGATACTGCTGGCGCGCAGCCGCTTATTTGGTTGCCATTTGGTTAACAAAAACTGACTTTATATGAGGCATTTGAGGGGCTTGAACTTCATATTGCGGTGCACAATATAGCTGGTCTAGGGAATCGACGCCTCCTCGAGGGTTTTCACGAGGAGTTATGATATGACCTACCAAACTACCGCTCCGATCCGGGCCAAGGGCACCGTTCGGACTCTCAGCCAGCAGGAAGAGTTGCCGCTTCTGCGCGATCACCTTTTGCGGTTGGATCGTACCAGCCGCCATGATCGTTTCCACGGCTTCATGGATGACAGCTTTATCGAGCGTTACGCCGAAAAATGCGCCAACGACGGCACGCTGATCATTGCCTATATCGAGGACGGCGTGGTACGCGGCGCCGCCGAACTGCATCCGCCGGAGCAATCCCCCGATTCATTGCCGGAAATCGCCTTCAGCGTGGAAACGTCCGTGCGGCGCAAGGGTGTCGGCAGCTTCCTGTTCCGGAAGCTGATCGCGGAGGCGCGCGCCAAGGGTTATCAAAGCCTGCGGATCACCACCGGCGCGCAGAACGAAGCGATGCGGGCGCTCGCCAACAAATTCAGTGCGCACCTCACCGTCCGCTACGGCGAATCCACCGGAAATATCGACTTGTCCCAGCAAAACCAACCGGAAGTTGCGCTGTCCGCGATGGCGACGACGATCGATGCCGCGCGTGCGATCACGAACATCAATCGCGCCTATTGGGGTATGATGTTCCGGATGTATGGCTGGGGCCGGGCGGCCTGACCGAAGTGTCTGCCGAAGGCAATTCGCGGATCTCTGATCTCGCGAATTGCCCGAGGCCTGGGGCTTGTCAGGTGCCCGTACGCTTGTCGTTGCCGAAGCGGCGGATCACGCGGCGCTCGACCACGACCGAGCGCTGGGCGCCTTGCTCGCCCGCAATCACGCGGGTGGCGGACCGCGCAGCCGCGCGGCTGGACTTCTTCACTTCAGCCAGAACTTCCTCGAACGGCAGTCCCATCAGCGCGGCGGCGATTTCGGCTTGCTGCTGCTGGTCGTCGGTAATGCCGACGGCGGCGAAGATTGCCTCCTCCAGCGTCGGCGGATCGCGCCGTACGCGCCGGGTGCCATATTTTGTGTTCCAGTCTTCGCTCATCGGGGCCTCGCATCTGATGCCGAGATACCTAGGACCCCTTATGTTGCATTGCAATATGAATTTCGCGTGGCAATACAGCCATGCACCTAAAATTTCTCGAGCCTGGTAGCGTCGTACAGTTCGATGGTCGTTGCGGCCGCGGCGAGCGATTGCAGCGATTTGACGAAATCGCGGGAGGCGGGGACCCCGAAATGCTCAAGTAGGGCGGCGCGGTCGGTCCATTGCTCGAAAAACACCAGCCGCAGCGGGTTTTCGCAATCGACATGCACCGCGTGCGAAATGCACCCAGGCTCGCCGCGCGAGCGATGGACGTGTTCGAGGCTCAGCCTTCGGACTTCTTCGAAACTATCCTGTCGCGCCGTAACGCTGCCGGTTACCACGATCATTTGATCCCCCGTTTTTATCGCCCTTGTCCGAACTATTCGGCGGCGGCCAGATCCAGCGGCTGCTGCGGCCAGCGCTTCAGCGCGGCGTGGCCGGCATCGGTGAGCACGTAGATGCCGCGCTCGGCACGGTGGAACCAGCCGTAGACATTGTGCAGCAGAATCTTGCCGGCGTCCGGAACATCGGCGCGCAAATCCTTCACCCGCCGCGGGCCGCCTGACAGCGCCGCCGCGCAGGCCAGCGCCTGCTGGCGGTAGGCCGTCATGATCGGGGCGCGCGTGCTGCCGCCCATCGCCGGATCGCCCCTACGCTGCTGATGCTCGGCGACCAGCCGCGAGCGCTTCTTGGGATTGCGGCGAGGGGCCGCCGTCGCGGGCTTGACGATCACCTCGACGTCGCCGGTATTGGTGACGGCCAGCATGCCGAAGCCGAGGCGGCGGCACAGGTTCCGGTAGCGCGCGTCGCTCTCGCGGCCCTTGCCGTGCGCCGATAGTTTGGCGGCGAGCCACACCTCGTCGCAGGCGCCGGCGCGGTCGACCGCCTGCAGAATAAGCTCGAGATTGAAGGAAAGCTTGAGTTCGCCGATCACCACGACCGGCGGATCGTCACCGCTGAGCGCCACCAGATCGCAGCCGCCCACCTCGCCCTTGACCGTGAAGCCGAGCTTTTCGAGGAAGCGTTTGACGGGCAGATAAAGCGCGGTTTCCAACAACGGGCTCCGGCGGCAAGAGCGGCCGCGACTCAGGTCGTCACCAGCTTAGCCCGGATTTGGTCAAATCGCGCGGAAGCGGCTATCCTGCCGACAAGACAAGCATACGGGCGCGCAGTCAATTCCATGATCAGGAACGGCCTCTATCACATCACCGTGGAAATGCTCGACAGTGTCCAGGGCGGCAATCAAGGCGTCATGGTCTTGCGCGACGGTGAGATGCGGGGTGGCGACTCGTTCTTCTATGCCTTCGGCACCTACACGGCGGCGAATGGCAAGTGGAAGGGCGAGGTCACCAACCAGGAACATTCGCCGACCTATGGTGCGCGGCCGGTCTGGGAACGCAAGGTGGTCACCATCGGATTTACCGGGACCTACACCGACGAGACCGCTGAGGGCGACGGAATCGCGCTCGCTGGCAAGCAGAGCATTCGGTTCAAGTCGAGGCTGCGGCTGTTGATCCCGGACTGAAGTGATGCAGGACGGACTCTACAAGGTCGAGATCGATAGCGCTTCGTAGGCAGTCCAGAACCTCGACGATGCGGCGTGTTTCAAAAGTCCTGCGACTGTCCTGACCGATAGGCGGCAATCGCTTCCTCCGCAAACGCATCGAGCTTGCCATCGCGCGCATCACGCTCGATGGCTGCGTCGAACCGCTCGGCGTCGAACGCTTCGAACCAGGCGCGAAATCGTGCCAGCTCTCCAGGAGCCAGCTGCTCGTCGGCCTTTTCGACATCTTCAGCGGTTGTCATCCCGGCAATATAACATCCGGAAAGGCCCGTTAACCCCGCTTCGATCCACTAAATCCGTCCACTGACCGGAAGCAGCGCGCCGGTGACGGCGGAGGCGGCATCGCCAGCGAGGAACAGGATCACGTCGGCGAGTTCCTTCGGCGCCACCCAATTGGTGAAATCGGCCTTCGGCATGCTGGCACGATTGGCTGCGGTGTCGATGATCGACGGCAGCACGGCATTCACGGTGATCTTGCCCTTGTATTCGGCGGCAAGCGCCTCGGTCAGGCGATGGACGCCGGCCTTGGAGGCGGCGTAGGGGCCCATGCCGGCGCCCGCCTGCAGCGCGCCAAGTGCGCCGACATTGATGATGCGCCCCGCACCGGAAGCGATGAGATGCGGGATCGCCGCGCGCGAGGCGTTGAGCGCGGTGGTGACGTTGAGCGCATACATGCGCTGCCAGGTCTTGGGGTCGCCGTCGGCAACCGTCTCGAATGCAAATCCGCCGGCGATGTTGATCAGCGCGTCGAGCCGACCGAAATGCGCGGCCGCCGCTTCGATCGCTTTCTTCGCCGCGACGGTGTCGGTCAGATCGACGCCGCCGAACTCCAGCTGGTTCGGCGTCGCCGGTACCTGGGTCGGCGCATGGTCCACGCTCGCTACCCTGGCTCCCCGCGCAAGCGCTTGATCAACCACGACGCTGCCGAGCGCGCCGAGGGCGCCGGTTACGACAATGACTTTTCCGTCCATGATGGGCCTCAGCACGCCGATGAAAGGGAGCGCAGACTACTGTCAGCAGAATTTCATTTGCAATGCGGCGAATTTCGCATCCAAATGCGCTTGTCGGTTAAAATATTCTCGCGGAGGATGACGAGATGAACGACGCGTCACGTCCCTGCGATACGCATCCCGATCTCGTTGGCTTCAACTATCCGCTGCCGCATTTGAAGGCAGCACTCCGGCACCAGCGCAAGATCAGGATCGTGGCGATCGGATCGTCATCGACGGCGGGCGTAGCGCCGGTGTTGCCTTATCCGCCCCGCCTGGAAATGTGCCTGCGGCAAAAATTCTACGGCCGGATCATCGACGTCATCAATCGCGGGATCGGCGGGCAGGAGGCGCCGGAGGAATTGTCGCGATTTGAGCCGGACGTTTTCGACGAAGCGCCGGCGCTCGTGATCTGGCAGGTCGGTACCAACGCGATCTATCACGATTACAATCGCGCGGAAGTCGCGGCCGCCATCGAGGTCGGGCTGCAATGGCTCGCCGGTTCTTCTGCCGATGTGGTGCTGATGGACCTGCAATATACCCAGGCCATGATCGAAAAGCTCAAGGCGTCGGAGGACATGGTGGCGCTGAGCTCGGCTGCTGCCGCGAAGGCAAAGGTCAACATCTTTCAGCGTTTCGCGCTGATGCGACGGTGGGTCGACGATAAGGTCGTCCAGATTGGCGACCTGGACGACGGCGTCGCCCCCCATCTCCACACCGGCGAGTGGGCGACCAACTGCATTACACAGGCCCTGTGCGGTGCGATCGAGCAGGCCGTGGCGGCAGAGGCGACCACGTAAGACTACGGATCGGGGCCGATCGCTAAAATTTGCGGGACTTCCGTAAGTCGATTTCAGAATCCGTTCGCTACAAGCGGAGTCCAACCCAGGCAGGGGGCTTGCCCATGAGAAGTTTACCGGATCACGGTTTACCGCTTGTTCAGCTTAAGGAGCAGCGGCGGGACTTGGTCGTCGCACTGCAAAATCGCAATGGCCCGGTCAGCGGCTGGGAGTTGATGCAGATCGCAGCGATCCAGCAGGCGATCCAGGCATTCGAGGACGTCATCGCCGATCTCGATGCCGAAATGGAAATGGAAGCCGCCGCCTAACCCGTCGCTCGACGCACTAAAGCGGGCCGGCTTTGCAAAATCCGATCCGCCTTGCTTTACGGCAACGCCTGCGGACGGGTAGATTGGGACCCGTGCGCAGGGCTCATTGAAGAACTTTGCGTTCGCCTGGCGCAGCGCCGAGGGCCTGCCGAGCGGTCGCGATCTTCCACCGAACAGCGTCGAAAATGTCTTGATCCGCGTTTCCGATAGCGTGGTGCTGGCAAAACTCGGCGGCGAGTATTGGGCAACCGGCGAGATGCGCGCCAACCGCTGCGATCTGTTGGCGGCTTGGTCCCCCGACAGCCGGGCCGTCATCGAGGTCGCAAACAGCCGCTGGGAGACCGATTCGTTCGTCCATTACCTGCTTGAGGGCGCAACGGTCGCAAAGGTCGATCCGCACGCGCTGGTTGAGCCGGTCATGAAAGCCAGGTTGCCGAAGGCCAAATGTGAGATCAATTCATTCCGCGTCCGTGCGGATTTGCCCGTGACGCTCGATGCCCGTGGCCACGCGCGCTTTACGGCGATGGTCTATGTGCCCAAGGGCGAAAACCAGCCTGGACTACGAAGTGCGGGTCGATATCGTGGTGAACAACGGCAAGCCGGCGGCGCAGATCGTTTCGATGCGGCGGGTAAAGTCCGATTAGGTCAGGCTTGCAGATAGCGCGCTGCGAGCGCCGTTCGTTCGGCGGCGCCGAGACCGATGCCGTCGCTGAGATACGTTTCGAGATTGCCGTAATCGGCATCGATGACTTCGAACGCGGCGCCGAGGAATGAGGCCTGCACCGAACCCAGCACCTGTTTGACGCCATCGGGCAGGTCGCTGCTGGAATTGGGATCCCTGCGGTAGAAGCGGTTGGTCAGGAGATAGTCTTCCGAGATCACCTCATCGGGAACGCCGAGCGTGTGCAGGATCAGCGCGCAGGCGAACCCGGTGCGGTCCTTGCCAGCGGTGCAGTGGATCACCAGCGGCGCGCGATCTTCCAGCAGGTGCGCAAACAGTGCGCGGAAGCGCGGCGTGTTCTGTTGTACATAGCTGCGGTAGGAATCGCGCATGACGTCGATGGCATGACTGGTCGCCAGTGCGGTTCCGGTGGCGGCGATGGCGCGCAGGGCCGCAACCACCGTGGGCTCGACGGGGAGCGAATGCACGGTGATCTCAGGCACGCCGCACAGCGCCTCCGCACGTTCCGCCGTGCCGCGAAAATCGAACGCGCTTTTGACGCCGAGAGCGCGCACAACCGCGATGTCGTCGGAGGTCAGATGGCCGAGATGGTTGGAGCGGAAGATTTGCCGCCAGCGCACCATGCGGCCGTCTTTGGTGGGATAGCCGCCGAGATCGCGGAAATTGCTGGCGCCGGCGAGGTTGAGATGACGGGCAGGAGAATCTGACATCGGGTTATCTTTATCTCGGGCTGTCTTATGCAATTCGGCTGCAGGGAAGCAATTCTTGCGCGCGGGAGAAAGCCGGTATGTCAGGTTCGGCTGGGTGGTCTATACTGGAGTAGAATAGCGTTTTCGAACGAAGTGGATACCGGTTCGCGTCGGGAAAACGCGTCAAACCAAAAAGTCCTTTTGGGGAAAATATGAATAAACGCAAGATCGCCAGCCCTGTTGCCAGCCTTGGGGCTGCATTGTTTCTGGGGACTATCGCCTCATCGGCCGTGCTGGCACAAACGACCTTCAAAAACTATCAATGCGCGGACGGGACGCAGTTCATTGTCGGGTTTTTCCAGTACGATTCCCGTGCCCATCTGCAACTCGACGGCAAGGCGGTAACGCTGGCCAAGCGCGTGGCGCTGTCGGGTTCGCGGTATGCAGGAAGCGGAGTCACGCTGAAGATCACAAAAGCCGGTCTCACCACGCTCAAGCGCGCCAAACAGCCGGTAACAGCATGCGAGCAGACATGAAAAGGGCCGAAACGATTTCGTTCCGACCCTTTTCTATCTTACCGACCGCGTCTGAACTCTTGAACGCGTCCCTTTCGAACATTTAGCTGGCATCAGTGGTCACGCCCAGGCTTGGATTCCTCGATGGCCGCTGCGTGGTACCAACTGCCGCTACAGTCAGCGAGGTTGACGGCGGGGGCGGCAAAGTCGGGACTGGTCTCGCCATAGCGACGCCCCCCGAGAGCCGCCCGGCCCCCGGCAGGGAATTGGTAGATCTTGGCAGACCCCTCATTCGCACTCGTGTTGATCATTTCAGTCTCTCCTTGATCGAGCGAACCACCATGGTGCGCCCAACTCGTTCGCCAGTAGTTACCGAAGCCGCGATATCGTTCGCGCCCTCCCGTAATGCAAGTTGCTCAAAAAAAGTCATCCGATGTATATTTTCTAGGCATATCTTGTTTTGCTTCGTGTGAGGCAATGAGCAGATGACTAACGCTTGAGCCGACCCGAAGGTTGCCGGCGGCGGCCGAACTTCCCGGCGGACGGCTAGGTGCCCTGCCGCGGCTTTAATCGGAGCGGGGGCCGCGCACCAAAACTGCCGGAGAATCGGGCTTCAATCAGGGCTGCAAGCGCCATTTGGCCGCGCGGAGCGCAGCCCAGCCGCGCTCCTATGCCGCATCAAAAATACGCTCGCCCCGGCTGGACATCCCCGGGATCGGCGGGTGCCGCACTGTAGCGATTGGCACTTTAATTGCTTGGTAAGAAACGGCCTGACGTGGGCCGGGTACACGTGTGCGGGGACCCCGAAAAGGCTTCTGACCTCCAAAGGCTTCGGTTTCCGCATTTCACAGCATTAAACTCAAGAGGGGCTCAATGACCAAGTACAAGCTCGAGTACATCTGGCTCGACGGGTATACGCCGACACCGAATCTGCGCGGCAAAACACAGATCAAAGAATTTGATTCGTTCCCGACGCTGGCACAGCTGCCGCTGTGGGGCTTCGATGGCAGCTCGACCATGCAGGCCGAAGGCCACAGCTCCGATTGCGTGCTGAAGCCGGTCGCGATCTATCCGGATGCTGCCCGGGAAAACGGCGCGCTGGTGATGTGCGAAGTGATGATGCCCGATGGCAAGACCCCGCACCCCTCCAATAAGCGCGCGACCATCCTCGACGACGAGGGCGCCTGGTTCGGCTATGAGCAGGAGTACTTCTTCTACAAGGATGGCCGTCCGCTCGGTTTCCCATCGAGCGGCTATCCCGCGCCGCAGGGCCCGTACTACACCGGCGTCGGCTACAGGAATGTTGGCGACGTCGCCCGCAAGATGGTGGAAGAGCATCTCAACCTCTGCCTCGCCGCCGGCATCAACCACGAAGGCATCAACGCCGAAGTGGCGAAGGGCCAGTGGGAATTCCAGATTTTCGGAAAAGGCTCCAAGAAGGCCGCTGACGAAATGTGGATGGCCCGCTACTTGATGCTGCGCCTGACCGAGAAGTACGGCGTCGACATTGAATTCCACTGCAAGCCGCTCGGCGACACCGACTGGAACGGCTCCGGCATGCATGCCAACTTCTCGACCGCCTACATGCGCGAAGTCGGCGGCAAGGAATATTTCGAGAAGCTGATGGAAGTGTTCAAGGCCAACCGCGCCGACCACATTGCGGTCTACGGTCCGGACAACCACATGCGCTTGACCGGCAAGCACGAGACCGCTGCGATCGGGGATTTCACCTATGGTGTCGCGGACCGCGGCGCCTCGATCCGCGTGCCGCACTCCTTCGTCAATAACGGGTACAAGGGCTATCTGGAAGACCGCCGCCCGAACTCGCAAGGCGACCCCTACCAGATCGCTTCCCAGATACTGAAGACCATCTCGCAGGTTTCGACCGGCGCGAAGGCAGCGGCCTAAAGCACAAAGCAACCCCCGGGTGGGGGCCCCGGGGTGCAACCCTGATCCGCCAAAGCGAAACCGCTTTGGCGGGTCATTGCGTTTTGATGACGCTGATTTTGATGACGTCGATTCAAATACATCGCTTCAAGTCCGTTCCCCTGCGTTATGAAGCGCGCTAGATAACGGGTGTACGCTTGCCGGGGACGCGCTATTGTTCGAGGGCTTCTACAAGGTCAGGTTCCAGCTCAACGATGCGGTCGGCCGCAGCGTGATGTATGCGCGCGACGGCAAGATGCTCGGCGGCAATTCGGCCTTTGCCCATATCGGGACCTATCAGAAGGAAGCTGACGGCGCGGTTGCCATCGAGATCAAGACCGTTCGTCATAATCCCGACCCGAATTACCGCGCCATGGCCGGCACCGACGACGCGACGCTGGTGGCGCGGGGCAAGCCGGATGGCGATCTCTATCGCTTCGAGGGCCGCCTCAAGGAGTTGCCAGGTGCGGTGTTCAGCTCGGTCATGACGCCGCTCGAGCAGGAGGAGATTCCGATCGCCGGCGGCGTCGGCGAGGGCGGCATCGTCAACGGACTCTATTCCATTCACATTCGGATGCTCGACGGCGTCGACGGTGGCCTGACCGGGGTGATGCTGCTCAATGACGGCCGCATCCTTGGCGGCGACGCATCGTTTTACTATCTCGGCACCTACACCTCGGAGAACGGCCGCTGGAAGGGCCAGATCCTCAATCAGGAGCACTCGCCAGCGAGGGGCGAAAACCCGGTGTTCGGCGGCCATGAGGTCGGCATAGGGTTTTCGGGCACTTGCGACGATCAGGGAGCGCTGCTGGACGCCACCGCGCTCGCCGGCAAGCGTAGCCTGCGATTGACGGCTGTGCTTAAGCTGATGCGCCGAGCCTAGCTGGCGATGGACAACACCGTGCGCGTGCTCTCGACGTTGGCCTTGAAGGGCGCGGTTCGCAGCCTGGCCGGACCATTCGAGGTGGCCAGCGGCCTGCGCATCGATGCCGATTTTGCGCCGACCCTGGCGCTCCTGGATCGCCTGCGTGGCGGCGAGGGCGCTGACGTCGTCATTCTGACCCGCGAGGGGCTCGACGAACTCGCCCGCGAGGGACGTGTGGTGGCGGATAGCTGCGTCGACCTCGCGCGCTCCTGTGTTGGTATCGCCGTGAAGGCGGGCGCCGCCCATCCCGATATCTCGACAGAACCCGCACTGCGCGCGGCGCTGCTCGGCGCTCGCTCGGTGGCCTATTCGCGGATCGGCGCCAGCGGCATCCTGTTCGCGCAATTGATCGCGCGGTTGGGCATTGCGTCCGAGATCAACGCCCGGGCACAGATCATCCCGCAAGGTTTTACCGCCGAACGGCTAGGCACTGGCGAGGCCGACCTCGCCGTGCAGCAGATCAGCGAATTGAAGCAGGTCGGGGGCATCGAGGTCGTCGGTCCGATTCCGCGCGCGTTACAGAGGCCTGCGGTGTTTTCCGCCGGCCGCATCGAGGCGTCGAACAGGACCGCCGCGTCGGATCGGTTGTTGCGGTTTCTTGCCTCCAGTGAGGCCGCGCAGGTGCTGCGCGAGAGCGGCCTCGAGCCTTGAATTTGCCGCCCGATCGACGCAACCTGCCGCCCATGACGAACCGATTTTACTGCTTTGCGATCGCAGCTTTGCTCGCCATGGCGACGCCTGTCTTGACACCGGCTTTGGCGCACGCGCAATCGGCCGACCTCGTATTGTGCGACCGCGTTGCCGCCGATCCCTCCGATCCCGACAAGCCGGCCGACGTCAAGGGCGTGGCCGACATCGCGGCTTCCGACATCACCACCGCGATCAAATACTGTAAGATCGCCGCGAGCTCCTCGCGGCGGGCGATGTACCAGCTCGGCCGTGCCTACGCCGCCAACCGGCAAACGGTGGAGGCGGTCGCCGCCTGGCGCAAGGCGGCGGACAAGGGCTCGACCTCGGCCATGGTCGAACTCGGCGTGCTCTATGGAACGGGTGCCGGCGTTGCACGGGACGAGGCGCAGGCGCGCAAACTGTTCGAGCGCGCGGCCGAAGCCGGCAATCCCCGTGGCGTCAGCAATCTCGGGGCCCTTGGCGGCGGCGGCGCGTCGGCCGATCCGGCGCGTGGGCGCGAATTGCTGTCGAAGGCCGCCGAAACCAATGCCGAGGCGCAGTACCAGCTCGGCATGATGCTGGCGGAAGGCCAAGGCGGGACCAAGGACGACATCGCCGCCCGCGCGCTGTTTGAAAAAGCGGCGGCGCAAAATCACCCCGGAGCGCTGGAGCGTATGGGCGCGTTTATGCAGGAAGGCCGTGGCGGGCCGAAGGATTCCGACGCCGCCAAAACCTACTACCAGCGAGCCGCAGCGCTTGGCGATGAAGACGCCAAGAAGGCGCTGGAGCGGTTGCGATGTCCCTACGCGATCAAGGACAAGCGCGGCAACGTCGTGACGAATTTGTGCTTCTGAATGGCGAGAGAATATGAGGGCGCCACCCGCGAATAGGCTTTCCCCTGCGCCCTACATGGAATAAGAGCGGCCAGCAATTTCCATGTTCAGGCACCAATGATCCGTCTCGATAACGTCAGTAGGCAAGTCGGCCACCAGATCCTCTTCATCGAAGCCTCCGCAGCCCTGCAAAAGGGTGAAAAGATCGGCCTTGTCGGCCCCAACGGGGCCGGCAAAACCACGCTTTTCCGGATGATCGCGGGCCAGGAGCAGCCCGACGAGGGCCAGGTCGCCGTCGATCGCGGCATTACCATCGGCTATTTCAGCCAGGACGTCGGTGAGATGTCGGGCCGCAGCGCGGTCGCCGAAGTGATGGACGGCGCCGGTCCGGTCAGCGTTGTGGCGAGCGAATTGAAAGAGCTCGAGACCGCGATGGCGAATCCCGATCGCGCCGATGACATGGAAGAGATCATCGCGCGTTACGGCGAGGTGCAGGGCCGCTTCGAGGAGCTCGACGGCTATGCGCTCGACGGCCGGGCGCGCGAGGCGCTGGCGGGCCTCGGCTTCAGCACGGAAATGATGGACGGCGACGTCGGCGCGCTCTCCGGCGGCTGGAAGATGCGGGTGGCGCTGGCGCGCATCTTGTTGATGCGCCCCGACGTGATGCTGCTGGACGAGCCGAGCAACCATCTCGATCTGGAAAGCCTGATCTGGCTGGAACAATTCTTGCGGGGCTATGAGGGCGCCTTGCTGATGACCTCGCATGATCGCGAGTTCATCAACCGCATCATCAACAAGGTGGTCGAGATCGACGGCGGGACGCTGACGACCTTTTCCGGCAACTACGAATTCTACGAGCAACAGCGCGCACTGAACGAGAAACAGCAGCAGGCCCAGTTCGAACGCCAGCAGGCAATGCTGGCCAAGGAGATCAAGTTCATCGAGCGCTTCAAGGCGCGCGCCTCGCACGCGGCGCAGGTGCAGAGCCGGGTCAAGAAACTCGACAAGATCGAACGCGTCGAACCGCCGAAGCGGCGGCAGACGGTGGCGTTCGAATTCCTGCCGGCGCCGCGGTCCGGAGAGGACGTCGTCAGCCTGAAGAACGTCCACAAGGGCTATGGCAGCCGGAGCATCTATGAAGGGCTCGATTTCATGATCCGCCGCCGGGAGCGGTGGTGCGTGATGGGCATCAACGGCGCCGGCAAATCGACACTGCTAAAGCTGGTGGCTGGTTCGACCGAGCCTGATGACGGCACGGTGGCGGTCGGCGGCAGCGTCAAGATGGGCTACTTCGCGCAGCACGCCATGGATCTGCTCGACGGCGAGCGCACCGTGTTCCAGTCGCTGGAGGATTCATTCCCGCAGGCCGGCCAAGGCTCGCTGCGGGCGCTCGCCGGCTGCTTCGGATTTTCCGGCGACGATGTCGAGAAGAGATGCCGGGTGCTGTCGGGCGGCGAGAAGGCGCGGCTGGTGATGGCGAAAATGCTGTACGATCCGCCGAATTTCCTGGTGCTGGACGAGCCGACCAACCATCTCGACATGGCGACCAAGGAGATGCTGATCAACGCGCTCTCCGAATTCGAGGGCACCATGCTGTTCGTCTCGCATGATCGTCACTTCCTGGCCGCGCTCTCCAACCGCGTGCTGGAGCTGACGCCCGACGGCATCCACCAATATGGCGGCGGCTATTCGGAATATGTCGCGCGTACCGGCCACGAGGCGCCGGGCCTGCGGAGCTGATGCGCGGGGCGCATATGGGATGCGCGCCGCGTTCAGCTTGAACCGCTGGCGTACGACCGATACGCTGCTTTAAAAAAGCCGGGACAAACCATGAAGCAGATGAGGATCGGCGACATCACCATCGATGCGGTGATCGAGCGCGAGGGGCCGTGGCGCCGACCGCGAGATTTCTTCCCGACCTATGACGAGGCCATCTTCAAGCATCACCTTCGCACGATGGAGCCGGAGGTGTTCGATGTGGCCTCGGGCAAGATGTTCATCACTTACCAGACCTTCGTGGTCCGCACGCCGCGCCATATCATCCTGGTCGATACCTGCACAGGCGAGGATAAGGGCCATCCACCGCCGTTCGATTTTCCCGGCAAGGGGCGCTGGCGCAACGAGCTGTTCGCGCTCGGCATCAGCTACGAACAGGTGGATTACGTATTCTGCACCCATTTGCATATCGACCATACCGGCTGGAACACCACACTCCGCGACGGGCGCTGGGTGCCGACATTCCCCAACGCAAAATACGTATTCCATCAAAAGGAATATGCGGCGTGGGAAGCCGAATACGCCAAGGGCGCCGAACCACCGGGCAAGGTATTCCGCGACAATTGCCTGCCGATCGTGGAAGCGGGGCAGGCGCTTTTGGTCGATGACGACTACGCGCTCGACGATACCGTCACGCTGACGCCGACGCCGGGGCATTCGCCCTGTCATTGCTGCGTCAACATCTTCTCGAAGGGGCAGCGCGCGGTGGTGGCGGGAGATCTCATGCATCACGTGATCCAGTGCCGGGAGCCTGACTGGTCGCCGGGCGTCGACTGGGATCCAAAACAGTCGGCGGTCTCGCGCCGGAAATTCTTTGCGTCCGTGGCCGGCACCGATACGCTGATATTGCCGATCCATTTTCCAAAACCGACGGTCGGCCTGATCAGCGCCGACGGCGATCGGTTCGATTACCGCTTCGTGCGGGACTAGCGCTATAGGCCGCCGCCTAACAGGGATTGGAGAAAAACTTGGGGATGCAACGGATGGATTTCGAGACGCTGGTACAGACTCGCCGCAGTGTGCGCGGTTTCAAGAAACAGCCGGTGCAGCGCGCGGTGATCGAGGAGGTCATTGAGGTGGCCAAGCGCGCGCCGTCCTCGATGAATACCCAGCCCTGGCACATCCATGTGCTGACTGGCGAGCCGCTGCAAAGGGTGCGTCAACGCAACATGGACGAGATGATGGCGGGCGCCAAGCCGAAACGCGACATCATTAGCCACGGCGAATATCAGGGCGTGCACCGCGGACGGCAAGTCGACATCGCCAAAAAACTGTTCGCGGTGATGGGGATCGCCCGCGACGACAAGCCGATGCGACAGGATTGGGTGTTGCGAGGTTTTCGGCAATTCGACGCGCCGGTGTCGCTGGTCCTGGCCTATGACCGGATCCTCGATCCCGGCGCGGTCTGTCACTTCGATCTCGGCGCGCTGTGCTACGGCATCGTGCTCGCCGCATGGGACCGCGGGCTCGGTAGCGTGATTAACGGGCAGGGCATTACCCGCTCCGACATCGTGCGCGAGGTGGCCGCGATCCCGGAAGACCAGGTCATCATGACCTGCGTCGCGATGGGCTATCCCGACGACAGTTTCCCGCCAATGGCGTCCGCTCCGATCGCTCGCCGAACGGCGACTTCGTGCGCTACGTCGGGTTCAACGACTGAGGGGCCAATGGATCAAAGCCAGCGTGCACAGAATGCCTCGACGTCCCCGGACTGGAACTCCGGCAGACGCTGCCAGATGGTTTCAGCGGGCCAATTCCACCACGCAATCTGCGCGAGCTGCGCAGCAATGGTGCGATTGAAGCGCTCCCTGATCTGCCGCGCCGGCACGCCACCCACGATCGTGTAGGGCGCCACATCGCGGGTGACGACGGCGCCGGCGGCCAGCACGGCGCCGTCGCCGACCTTAACGCCCGGCACCACAATGACCGCGTGACCGATCCAGACGTCGTTCCCGATCACGACGCGATCGGCGCGGCGTTCTCGAAAGAAGGAATGGTCGCGCTGCGCGTCTGCCGTGTAGTATTCGGGACAGTAGGTGAACCGATGCTGCGACGGGCGGTCGAGCGGATGGTTTGGCGCACCGATCCGCACTTGCGCCGCGATCGCGCAAAATTTTCCGATCTTCGCGTCCGCGACCATGCAACCAGGACCGAGATAGGAGTAGTCGCCGAGTTCGGCGTATTCGATTTCGGTGTCACCGAGAATCTCGCAGCAGCGGCCGATGGTCACTTCGCGCAATTTGACGGTAGGTTCGATGACGGTTTCGGCGAGCTTCGGGCGCTGGTGTGCCGGTTGATCCATATGACGGGTCGTCCTCGATCAGGCGGCCAGATGCCGCGACCGTCATGTATCATGGCAGGCGCCTCAACTTAAGCCGCTCGGACCTCGGTCAGGAAGCGGTTGACCTGGCTTGCGAGATCCTTTGACTGCGACGACAATTGTTCGGCCGCGACCAGCACCTGATTGGCAGCTGCGCCGGTGCCGTCGCGGCCTTCTGGACGCCTGAGATGTTGGAGTTGACCTCCTGGGTGCCGGGCGCGGCCTCGAAGAGTGAATGCGGAAGCGTGCCCACCATTCGGGAGGGAAATTTGACGTTGAATGGTGGGCACGGCGCAAATGCGCCTTTGCCCATCCTTGGGACTTCGCCGGGACGACGAGACTTCACCGCGTCTGTTCGTCCGTCTTTCGCGTCGCCGACTTGTGCTGCGGCTGCGCCGACACGCCGAGTTCCTGGCAGGGACGCTCGGACCATGAGCCGTCGGCGGCCTGCTGATAGGAATGGCAAGACGACGGCGCCGCCGGTTGTTCGCTCGGCTTCGGCGTGTCGGAGTTTCTGGCGAGACCGGGTGCAGCCAGCGTGAAGAGGGCGGCTATCGTCGCCACGAAGATCGCGTGTCCCAACCGCATCGGAAATCTCCCTTCTCGAAAGGCGGAGTTCTCTTCATAAAAAGAATTGTGGAATTTTTTTGAAAATACCGCGCACGCGCGATGGTTTGATTAACGATCTGCAAACCGTTCGCGCCCCGCTCATAGCCGCGTGACACGCAAGCGGAGGGCGTTGCCGACGACGCTGACCGACGACAGCGCCATGGCGGCTGCGGCAATGATCGGCGACAGCAGGATGCCGAAACCGGGATAGAGGATGCCCGCGGCGATCGGGATGCCGGCGGCGTTGTAGATGAAGGCAAAAAACAGGTTCTGCCTTATATTGCGCATGGTGGCCTGCGACAGTTTTCGGGCGCGGACGATGCCGCCGAGGTCGCCCCTCAGCAGCGTGATGCCTGCGCTCTCCATGGCCACGTCGGTGCCGGTTCCCATGGCAATGCCGACGTCCGCGGCTGCGAGTGCCGGCGCGTCGTTGACGCCGTCGCCGGCCATCGCGACCATCCGGCCCGCCTTCTGCAGCTTTGCGACCACGGCGCTCTTCTGATCCGGCAACACTTCGGCCTCGACATCGGCTATACCGAGCTGCCGCGCGACCGCCTTCGCCGTGGTCGCGTTGTCACCGGTCAGCATGATGACCTTCACGCCTTCTTCCGCGAGCGCCTTCAACGCCGCCGGCGTTGAAGCCTTGACGGGATCGGCGATGGCGAACAATCCGGCCAATTTTCCGTCGATGGCTATGTTGATCACGGTCGCGCCATCCGCGCGCATGCGCTCGCCGTCCGGTTGAAGCGCATGCGTGTCGATGCCGAGCGAGGCGAGGTATTTCGAACTGCCGAGCAGCACAGATTTGCCATCGACCTTGCCGGCCGCGCCCTTGCCGGTCGGCGAGTTGAATTCCTCTACCTTGCTGAGTTCGAGCTGGCGCTCGTTCGCGGACCGCACGATAGCGTCCGCAAGCGGATGTTCGCTTGATCGTTCCACGCTGGCGGCGAGCAGCAGGATTTCATTCTCCTCAAATCCCGCCGCCGAAATGATCGAAACCACCTTTGGCTTGCCTTCGGTGAGCGTGCCGGTCTTGTCGACCACCAGCGTGTCGACCTTTTCCATGAGTTCCAGCGCTTCGGCGTTCCTGATCAGCACGCCGGCCTGCGCGCCGCGCCCGACGCCGACCATGATCGACATCGGCGTCGCCAGCCCAAGCGCGCAGGGGCAGGCGATGATGAGCACGTTGACGGCGGCGACGAGGCCGTACGCCATGCGCGGCTCCGGCCCGAAATACGACCAGACGCCGAACGCGACCAGCGCCACGACGATCACGGCGGGGACAAACCAGCCGGCCACCCGATCCGCAAGCCGCTGGATCGGCGCTCGCGAGCGCTGCGCTTCCGCGACCATCTTCACGATCTGCGACAGCAGCGTATCGCGGCCGACTTTTTCGGCGCGCATCACGAACCCGCCGGACTGATTCAGCGTGCCCGCGATCACCTTGCCGCCGGTCTCTCTTGTGACGGGCATGGATTCGCCGGTGACGAGCGATTCATCGAGCGAAGAACGGCCTTCGAGAATGACGCCGTCGACCGGCACCTTTTCGCCGGGACGGACCCGCAGTTTGTCGCCGGCCGTAAGGCTGTCGATTTCGACTTCATGCTCGGTGCCGTCCTCACTGAAGCGACGCGCGGTTTTCGGCGCCAGTTGCAGCAGGGCCTTGATGGCGCCCGATGTCGCCTCGCGGGCGCGCAGCTCCAGCACCTGGCCGAGCAGCACCAGCACAGTGATGACGGCGGCCGCTTCGAAATAGACCGCAACCGCGCCGCCATGGCCGCGGAAATTTGCCGGAAAGACCTGCGGCGCGATAGTGCCGATCAGGCTATAGAGGTAGGCAACCCCGGTGCCCATTGCGATCAGCGTGAACATATTCAGGTTGCGCGTCAGGAGCGATTGCCAGCCGCGCACGAAGAACGGCCAGCCCGCCCATGCGACCACGGGGGTGGCGAAGACGAGTTGAATCCAGTTCGACAGCGTGGGGTCGACGAGGCCGTGGCCGCCGACGAGATGGCCACCCATTTCGAGCACCACCGGCGGCACCGAGAGCGCAAGCCCAATCCAGAACCGCCGCGTCATGTCGGCGAGTTCGGGATTGGGCGGTGCGTCGAGGCTGGCAACTTCCGGCTCCAGCGCCATGCCGCAGATCGAGCAGCTTCCGGGGCCCACCTGCCGGACCTGCGGATGCATCGGGCAGGTGTAGATCGTGCCATCAGGCGCATCGGGCTTCGCAGGTCGCGATTCGGGATAGGCCCTGGGATCGGCGGCAAATTTGGCTTTGCAGCCGGCCGAGCAGAAATGAACGGTTTTGCCGTGATAGTCGAAGCGATACTTGCTCGTCGCAGGATCGACCGTCATCCCGCAGACGGGATCGCGCAGCGTGGCAGGGGCGTGGAATTCATGATGCGCGTGACCTTTGTGATCATGGCCGCCGCCGCAGCAGCATGACTTTGCGCTGTCCGGATTGGCCTTAAGTTCCGGGTTCCTGTGCTGGTTCATTTGCATTTCCACCGCGGCTTGCAACCCATACCCTGTACGGGTATATAGGCGCCATGAGAAAAGACATCAAGGCGTCCTGTCAGAAACGTCTGAGCCGCATCGAGGGGCAGGTCCGTGGCCTGTCGAAGATGGTGGACGAGGACCGCTACTGCATCGATATCGTGACGCAGATCTCGGCCGTGCGCGCCGCGCTCCGGCGCGTCGAGGAGGAAGTGCTGAAGGATCACGTCTCGCATTGCGTCGAGCACGCGATCGCGAGCGGCGACAAGGCGGATCAGCGTCAGAAGATATCGGAGCTGATGGAAGTCATCGGCCGATCCGATCGATAGCGTGCATGAAGCAGCCGCCGCCGTATTGACCGGGATCAACGGCCGGCGCGCCTTGGAACCTGTTGCCGCTCCTGTGCGTTACCGCGCATCTTTGCCCAAGGGCAAATGTCCATGCGCGCCAGGAAGCCCGTGCTGCCTGAATTGATCACCCACTTCCTGCTAGGGGTGGCTCTCGGTCTTGGCTTTGTCCTGCTGCTGACGCTGATAGACATCTTCCACGTGCGCGACCTGGTCACCGATAGCGACGCGCCGCTGCAGACCATGACGATCCTGGTTGGCAGGTTCGCGTTGATGTTCGGGATCGGCGCGGCAATTACCGGTCTGGTGCTCACGCTGGAAGAAGAAAGCTGACGAGCCGGCCCTGTTTCACCGTCGCAGGCGCGCGATCGCACCGGCGATGATCTGCATGGTCACGCCAACGACCCAGCCGGCCATGATCATCCAGGTCCAGGCGATGTGCGGATCGTGGCGCAGCACGATCACGCCGACGGAGGCGAACGCCGAGAAGGCGGCGAGGAACGTGCCGACCGCGCTGAGCAGTTCCGGCGTGTCGATCTTGCCGTCCCAGCCGTCGGACGGCGGACCGTTGGCGGCATGGAACGGCAGAGGCGGGGTATCGATGCCCAGGTAGAAACCGACCGCGCCGCCGAGCATCATGAAAAGCAGGAAGGCCTGCGAGGTGAACACCGAGACGCTGGTGCCGACGAGGGCGGCCACAAACAGACCGCTCGCGGCGCCTGCCATCGCAAGCCCAAGACGCTCGAGAACGTGCGCGAACTTTCTAATGCGGGTTCGCATCGTGGTTCCCCGCCGATTGTGAGGGGAGAGGATAGGCCGTTTCTCGGCAGCGCGAAAGCGGTCTACAAGCACGCGTGATGTGCGGGATTGATCCAGCACAACACGTCTTGAGGGAGTAGTGACCGACATGAGCCTGTTGAGCCAGCCATTCGACCCCGCGCGCGATGCGGCGCTGGTGACCGGCGCGGGCAACGGTATCGGCCGGGCCATCGCGCAGGCGCTGGTCGGCGAGGGCGTGCGGACGGTGTTCGCCGATATCAGCGAGGACCGGGTTACCGCCGCGATCGAGGCCTCGGCCCGGCCAGAACTGGCCGTGCCCTTCGTCGGCGATCTCGCGGGTCCCGCCGTGCGCGAAGCGCTGCTGAAGCACGCGCGGTCTGCCCTCGGGCGCGTTACGCATTTCGTCCACAGCGCCTCGCCGCCGCGGCGCGAGACGGATCACGCCCTGGCGGTCAGCCCTGAAACCTGGGCGCAGATGCATGCGGTCAATCTCGAGGCCGGCTTTCACCTCGCGCGCGAACTGGCACGTGATCTTATCGCCGCCAAAGAGCCCGGCTCCTTCCTGCTGCTGACCTCGCTGCATTCAGGAACGCCGCGCAATCTGCCGCACTACTCGACGGCGAAAGCGGGCATGGCGATGCTGGTGAAGGAACTGGCAAAAACGTTTGGCCGCCACGGCATCCGCGTCAACGCGCTGGTGCCCGGCGCGATTGCCGCCGGCGGCTTCGTCGCCGATCCGTCGCTCGCAAAACACATTCCGCTCGGCCGCCTCGGGCGGGCGGAAGACCTGGCACCGATGGCGCTCGCCGTGCTGTCGAACAAGGTGTCGGCCTATGTCACGGGAGCTGCGATTGTGGTCGATGGCGGCTTGTCGCTGACCAACTGGTTCGAGCCGCCCGAGATTTAGGCAATCTGAGAGCGGGCTATTTGGGCATCAGAGATTCCGGTGGGGGCGGACTTCCGGTTGGTCGCGTGAACTTGTTCCGGAGTTCACGGCGGGGGTGGAACGAAACCGCCGGTTCGGCGGTTTTCAGGGAATCCGCACGCTTCCGGCCGGGAGTCGGTCATCCGGCTCAGGATTGCGAATGATCAGGGAGAGCAACATGATTTCCGAGATGCAAATCCACACCATTGCGCGGCAGATGTTCGAGCGGCATGGCGCCACGGCCATTGCCCAGGCCGCTCAGAATGCGATTGCCTGCGAGCAAAGGGGCGAGGCCGAGGAAGCCAGGGAATGGCGTCATCTCGAAGACGCCATGAAGATGATGCGGGGACCACATCAGAGCTGATGGCCGGGAGCCTGCCGCATTCGGATCATGCTCCGCTCGGTCCGACCTATGAGCTTCTCTGGCGGCCGTGTTAATCTGCCGACGCCATGACCCATCGCATTCTCGTGTTCTACGGCTCCTATCGGTCCGACCGCTTGGGCATCCGCCTGGCGCAGTTCGTCGTCGAAGGGCTGCGCGGCCGGGCTAACGATGTCGGACTGATCGACGCCAAAGCGGTCGGCCTGCCGATGCTGGACCGGATGTACAAGGAGTATCCCAAGGGCGAGGCGCCGGCCGCGCTGGAACAGCTCGCGGCCCAGATCCGCGATGCCGACGGCTTCGTCTTTATTACCGGCGAATATAACTGGGGCGTCCAGCCGGGCCTGAAGAATCTCACCGACCATTTTCTCGAGGAGTGGTTCTGGCGCCCCGCCGCCATTGCCAGTTATTCGGCCGGCCGCCTGTCCGGTGCCCGCGCCGCGACCGCATGGCACGGCACGCTCTCCGAGATGGGCATGGTGGTGATCTCGTCCACGATTGCCGTCGGGCCGATCGCGCAAACCCTTTCCGCCGAGGGCAAGCCAACAGGCGAGGGCGGCACGGCGCTGGAGCGGGCGTTCCCGCGCTTCGCCGACGATCTGACGTGGTGGATCGAGGCGGCAAGAGCGCAGCGGGAGCGGAAGCCGCCGCCGTATTAAGGGGGCGATCTCAGAGCCCCGCCCTTCCGGCGCGATGCTTGGCCTGCCATTTCGGACCCGGACCTCGCATGTAGTGGCGCTCGGGCCGGTAGCCGTCAAGAGCGCGGTCGATCAGGCGATGCCACCCCGTTGCGATCCGGTCGAGGCGGCGGAGCAGCGGCTTGGTGATTTGTGCGGCGCTCATGACACCCTCAATGCGGCTTGCCGAGAACGGACGAGAACGGGACTTCAAAAATCTCTTCGTTGAAATCGTCGCTGACATGCACGACCCAGTCGCGCCAGTCTTGTGCGCTGTTTTCCATGATCAGCGATCGCACCACGCAGGCTGCGTAGTCGCGGGCCTCGGCGAGGTCGCTCACCGCCATGCCGGACTCGTCGACGCGAACTTCGCGGGAGCTGGAGCAGTGGAAATAGACCTGGGCCATTTTCGGTCTCCTTCACAAAAAGCGAATCAGCGTCTCTCAAAAATACCAGCGGTGGATTGAACGAAGCCGCTTGCGCGGCAGTTGAGCGGTGGCACCGGTTGCCTCCTGTCTGAGAGGATCGAGGGTTTTCGAAGCCCAACCCTTCAGACAGGAGGTTTTCCGATGGCTGAGATGAGCCCTCTTCGCCGCCGCATGATTGAGGACATGACGGTCCGCAATCTGTCGCCGGCGACGCAACGATCCTACCTTGCCGCGGTATCGAAGTTGAGCCGGTATTTTGGTCGGTCTCCCGATCGTCTCGGCCTGGAGGATGTCCGCACCTTCCAGGTTCATCTGGTGGCGATCGGGATGTCCTGGCCGGCGCTGAACCAAATCGTCTGTGCGCTACGCTTCTTCTACGGTGTGACGCTCGGCCATGACGCCATTCCGGAGCGCATCGCCTATGCGCGTGAGCCACACAAGCTGCCGGTCGTGCTCAGCGCCGATGAGGTCGTACGCTTCCTGGAGGCAATTCCAAGCCTCAAGAGCCGCACCGCGCTGACAACGGTCTATGCCGCCGGATTGCGCGTGTCGGAGGTGGTTCTGCTGAAGATCACCGACATCGACAGCCAGCGGATGGTGATCCGGGTCGAGCAGGGCAAGGGCGGCAAGGACCGTTATGTCATGCTCTCTCCGCAGCTGTTGCGGATTCTGCGCAGCTATTGGCGGTTCGCCCGGCCGCAGCGCTGGCTGTTTCCCGGCCGTGACGAGGACCGGCCGCTTGCTCCCACCGTATTGCACGCCGCCTGCCGTTCGGCCCGCTCGGCGGCCGGCCTGAGCAAACAGGTGACGGTCCACACGCTGCGACACAGCTTCGCGACGCATCTTTTGGAGAACGGGGCCGACGTGCGCATCATCCAGGTGCTGCTCGGCCACGCCAGCCTGGCCAGCACGGCGCGCTACACCCAGGTCGCCACCAAGACCATCAGCAACACGCCAAGTCCGCTTGACCGACTCCGTCTGGAGGTTGTGCCGCCCGGCTGAGCGGGCACCATGGCTCCGGTTCTGGAGGTGGCGGATGTCTTCCGTCGCCACGGCGAAGCATTTCGGCAGGCACGTGAGGGGCATCTCGGCTACGTCGAGCGGCGCGTCATGGGCGCTATCACGGCGTGCCGGACGGCGACGCTCGGCGGTCACGTCGAGCAGTGCGACAATTGCGGCGCCACACGCATCGCCTACAACTCCTGCCGCAACCGCCATTGCCCCAAATGCCAGGGGCTGGCGCGCGCCGAATGGCTCGCGCATCGACAGGCCGAACTGTTGCCGGTGCCGTACTTCCACGTCGTCTTCACCCTGCCAACGCTGGCGGGCGAGATCGCCTTCCAGAACAAGGCCGCCGTCTATGCGATCCTGTTCCGCGCTGCCGCTGAGACGCTCACCACCATCGCCGCCGATCCCAGGCATCTGGGCGCGCAAATCGGCATCACCGCGGTGCTCCACACTTGGGGTCAGACGCTGCAGCACCATCCGCACATTCATTGCGTGGTGCCAGGCGGCGGCCCCTCGCTCGACGGCACGCGCTGGATCGCTTGCCGCCCCGGCTTCTTCCTGCCCGTGCGCGTGCTTTCGCGTCTGTTTCGTCGACTGTTCCTGCAGAACCTGCAGGATGCATTCGACGCCGGCAAGCTAGGCTTTTTCGGCAACCTCGCCGGTCTTGCCGAGCCCACGGCCTTCGCCGCCGGGCTCGACCAACTCAGACGCATCGAATGGGTTGTCTATGCCAAGCCGCCGTTCGGTGGCCCCGAACAGGTGCTGGCCTATCTCGGCCGCTACACTCATCGCGTCGCCATCGCCAACAGCCGGCTGGTGTCGCTCTCCGACGGCAAGGTCCGCTTCGCCTGGAAGGACTATTGCCAGGACAGCAGGACCAAGGTGATGACGCTCGACGCGGACGAGTTCATCCGCCGTTTCCTGTTGCATGCCCTGCCGGACGGCTTCCATCGCATTCGCTACTACGGCTTCTTCGCCAATGGCCAACGCGGCGACAACCTCGCCCTCTGCCGCCGGTTGCTCGATGCCCATCACGCCACGGCCAATTCCGAGTTGGCGGCCGGTCACGCCAAAGGCGATCGACAGAACAACGCCTCCGACTTCCTCATCTGCCCAGATTGCGGCGGCACCATGCGGCGGGTCGCAGCCGTGCCGCGCTCCTCTACCGATCAGCCATTCTATTGTGATACGTCATGATCTCATCGCTGCCTATGATCGTCATTGCCGCCGAGCTTGCTGCGCAACCTGTCGCCAGCCGGACAGCTATGCCGATCGAGCGCCGCAATCCCAACTCCAGAACTGGTCAACGAATAAACCTGACGTGCTTCTCGCGCCCAGTACCCGATCCGCGAGGTCTTCCTTGCCAAAACAACGCTTCGCATCAGTTACGCAGCTGTCCTCAGAACAGTCTCGCCAGCACGCCGTCGCCACTATCCCCATAGTGCCAAAACAACCGCAGCTTCGTTCAATCCGGCTTCTATGAGGTCGCGCTCAAGGACAGAGCACGCCGCGCGGCCGCCTCGCGACCTCACAGAACCCTCAAGATTCCGCTGAAAATTCCGGGAGATTCCCGCCGGGGAATTACGGGCTCGTCCCGCAAGGTGACAGCAAGCCTAGCCGGCCGGCACCAGCCCTTCGGTGATTCACCTCACGATTCCGTTAAGCTTTGATTAACCAAGTTGACGCACGCTTCGCCTCATGGAATCGCAGCGGAACCGGACCCGGGCCGGCAGTTGCAAGACGAAGGCCGGTGGCGTAACGCCCGCCGGCCTTTTCTCTTCCGTCGGGACGACGAGGAAATAGGTTCACGTTCTCGCGGCGCGATGCGCCCGAGGCTTGCTGGAATCTTTCGCCCTTTCTAAACGGAGAGGGCGCAGGGAATGCCGGATGCACGCTGCACCCGCGGTCTCGTGTGCAATGTGCACAAGAAGTGCGCACACGAGCATACAGGGCAGCGGAGGCAATCCGACATTCCCTGCGCAAGGGAAAATAAAAAGTTGCGTGCAGTTCTGTAGAGCCCGTGTGCAGTTCGCATCCTATTGATCGCGCGAACAATATCCCCATAACGTCCCATATCGCTTCATAGGACTTGCCCCACACGTTTGGGACACTTCGGGGATACAACGACATGGCACGCAGGCAACGCAACAGCAGTCTGGAAAGCAGAACCGCACGCCTTAAGCTCGCCGTCCGGCGCAGGCCTTATCCCGGCGCGAAGCTCGCGCGCGCGGCAAGCAGATGCAGTACCGGCGCAACAAGGGCAACGGGACGTGGTTGCTGAAGGTCAGCGATGGTCACGGCAAACCAGTGGACCAAGGCCTTTGCCCAAGCCGACGATTTCGATGACAGCGACAACAAGACGATCCTGACCTTCTTCGAAGCGCAGGACGTTGCGAAGGGCCTGACGCGCGGCGAGCACGGCAGCGACGACAACGCACCGATCACGGTCTGTGGTGCGCTCACCGACTACAGGGCCGATCTGGAAGCGCGCAGGCCAATCCCTACAACGCCGAATGGCCGCGCGTGCATCTCACCACCGTGCTGCTGTCGAAGCCGGTGGCATTGCTAGCAGCCACCGAACTGAAGAAATGGCGCGACGGCCTCCTCGGCACGATGGCACCGTCCACGATCAATCGGCTCTGTGCGTTGCCTGTGCGCCGCGCTGGAGCAGGCGGCGCAGCACGACAAGCGCATCCAGAACCGGGATGCATGGGAAATCGGACTTGCCGCTCTGCCCAATGCGCAAGCCGTGCGCAACGTCGTTCTGCCCGACGACAAGGTGAGCGAATTTGTCGCCGCCGCCTATCACCTCGATGATGAGTTCGGGCTGCTGACCGATACGCTGGCGGTTACTGGCGCACGTCCAGCCAAGCCGTCCGTTTGCGTGTGGAAGATTTGCATGATCATCCGGTGCGGCCGAAGCTGATGATGCCGAAGTCCGCCAAGGGTGGCGACAGAAACCGCACCGAGAAAAAGCTGGAGCGGTACAGCGTCCCGATCACCGTGCAGCTGGCGGCCAGACTGAGAGAGGCAGCCAAGGGCCGGGCCGACGATGCGCCGCTGTTCTTGCAAGGCGACGGCAGCCCGTGGGGCGATAATCCGGGTGCAGGCTATCATCGCGAGGTCAAGCAGATCGTCAGCGCCATCGGTGCCGATCCCGACGCGACGATGTATGCGCTCCGGCATTCGTCCATCGTGCGGATGCTGAAGGCCAACGTTCCGATCAGGCTGGTGGCGTCGCTGCACAACACCAGCACCAAGATGATCGAAAAGCATTATTCGAAATACATCACCGAGCACAGCGACGATATCTCGCGCCACGCGCTGCTGACAACATGAGCCGCCCGCCGCCGACAACGTCGTCGCACTGGCGCGAGTGAACTGGCGCGAGCCCGCCGTCACCGCCTAAGATCACCGCTCGACGCGGCTAGGGCGACCGACCCGAAAAGCGATTCCGCATCAGCCCGCCGCGTTGCCTTCCCTTTGCGAGCTGTCCATGCGGAGGGACAGGCAATGCCGACCCAAGAAACACGACCGGAAGCAGGCTCTGCTGGGAGCCTGCTGAAACGTTCGGGGAAACGTATGAAAAATTTGCAAAGAGTGGAACGAGAAGATAACGACCGCTGTCCCGGCACGAGTATACCTAAAGGAAAGCCTTGGCATCGACGACGCATTGAAGTCGCGCATCAAGGCACCACGTGGGGCGCGTATTCGCCCGCACCTTGTTGACGACTGGTCCCGATAGGCCGACGCGTCCTTGAAGTCGCCATCAATGAAGCGATCTCGCAGAAGGAGCTGCACCCGCGCCGGAGTGAATGGGAGTCGATTGGTCGTGCATTGCTGACGCATCTCAGGATGCCGTCAAGGCCTTAGCGAGACTATTCGAGGGCAATCGATCCGCATGGCAAAGAGGCCGAACATTTAGCCCCGTTCATCAGGCAGTCACGCACAGGTGGGTTTGAGGTGTCGAAGGCTGGGTATCGTGACGCATCCGAAAGCGCCTTGAGGGACGCCGGCTATTGGTGGAGGCCAAGCAGATAATCGGCAAACTGCACGCCGATACACTGACGCGCAGGGATGCACGTGTGGCGATTTACCCCAATTCTCTCCAAGATCATCAGAAGCGGGGCTTTGTCAGGATACTCGCAGAAGGCTGGGTTTTTCTCACCGGGGAAATGCCCGGCAAGCACCGCGACCCGTTAAAAAATCCGTTCCTTCGCGTAGTTGAAGCCGCCTGGACTGACTGGCACCACGAAGATAGCAACAGCGACTTTGCGGGATTTGGCGAGGCGCTCGACGCCGCTATTTCGTCGATTAATGAAGCCCGGCTTAACGAGCTTCGCGCGGAAGGGCCCTGAATGGGCAGCCCCCCGGCTTATGGCCTGGAGTGTACGACTTTAAGGGGTCAATTTCCTTCCCGCCTTCGTACCCTTCCCCGCAACCGACCGGGGCATCGTCCCGTCACTGCCACTCGCCCGTTGTCGCTGTAACTCGTACGGCGCACGGACTTTGCACAGACGGAGAGGTCAATGTCCCAACGTGTTTCCTACAGGCTGGATGAAGCAGCGGAGACGGCAGGCATCGGCCTGACCAAAGCTCCGCGAAGAAATCGCCGCCAAGCGGCTGCGCGCCCGCAAACTCGGCTCTCGAACCATCATCACGAGAGATGATCTGGTCGACTGGGCCGCGCGGCTACCGGACATCCACGACGTTGCGCCGAAACGGTGGCGAAGCGCGTCGCGCGCGCGGAAGTAACGGACACATGAAAAAGTCGACGCCCTTGGAGTGTCCGCGCCCATCAACGCCGCGCTTGGCGTTGAGTATTGCCCGAGTTTTGCGCCGCGCACGGTATCAGCGAGGAACTCTACAAGTTGCAAAAGCAAGGCAAAGGCCCCCGTGCGATGAAAGTTGGTACGCGCACGTTGATCGCGCTCAATTCTGCGGCCGAGTGGCGTCGCGCGCAGAGAGAACCAGCTCGGCTGAGAACACCGTGATGTTGGGTTTGATGATCGGCCCGCATCCGGCACCGGAGGCGCGTCATGAACGTCATCAACTATGGGCATCACAGCCCAAGCTCGTTGAACCTGTTCGCTGCATCGCCGGCAATGTTCACGCTTGAACACATTATCGGTCTCAGGCAGCCGGTCGGCGTGCCCGCGCATCGCGGCGTCGCCGTCGAGGAGGGCGTGACGGTGGGGCTGTTAAATCCCGACACGCCATTACCGGCATGCGTCGACGCTGCGCTCGTCAAATACGACGTGCTGACGGCGTTGTCGGCCGACGAGCGGCGCAACAAGTATCGTGCCA
>CAWGSN010000019.1:0-64450 GCA_963825225.1 uncultured Alphaproteobacteria bacterium | reverse complement strand
CCCTTCACCCGCTCCAGTGGTTTACGGTCGCTTGCTTCGCTAGTTTTTGCGCGCCGTACGACGTGTAATGCCGAGAATGCGCCCGATCTCCCAGGCAGATTTGCCCTGCGCCGCCCATTCGAGGCATTCGAATTCGCGAGGCGATAACGACACGCCGTCGATGACTTGATCGGGAGAGAGTTTGCGTCGAACATGCGCATGAAAATGCACCGCCATGAGCTGAAGTACTTCCCTGTGTGCTTCGACGCGCCGAGAGAAGGCGGCACCGCGATGCTCGTCTGCTGCAAAAGTAACGGCAGCGACTGGACCACGACCATCGTGAATCGGAACTGTAAAGCCACTCACGATGCCAAATCTAGCGGCGTCCTCGAATAAATCCCGCTGCGGACGAGATAGTATGCTCGTTCCCGAGTTGAGACCCCATTGAAAGGGTTCAGTATCTTCGAGTGCCTGGGTGATCACAGGATCAAAACGTTCGTAACGGTTTCTTAGATATTGCGCTGTCCATGTGGACGGATACGTCGATATCAATTGTGGAGCACCGCCTTTTCGGGCTGGTAAGCACAGATAGGCGAAACAAGACAGCTCCAGCGCTTGAGTTGCCTCTACCATGCTTTCCCGAAGCGCCGTTACATCCGTGCTTTCGGAGAGATGATCAATGTAGGTCTGAACTGGTCCCGGTTGTCTGAACAAGAATTCCGCGTCGATAAGTGGAGCCTCTGCCGCAAGAGCAAGCCGTGTTCGCCCGCTTGTCAGTGCGTGACAACCTCGCCGTCGGCATGCTGTCGAGCCAGGACAGTCGCGCGCTTGAGCGTGTGCTTGCCATTTTTCCGAAGCTCGGCGAGCGGCTCAATCAGGCCGCGGGCACGCTCTCGGGCGGTGAACGCAAGATGCTGGCCATCGCGCGCGCACTGTTGTCGGACCCCAAGGTGCTACTGCTCGACGAGCCGACCGAAGGTGTGTGGATCGGCGTGGTCGAAGAAATTACCGAGCGGTTGATCGATCTCGCCAAGGAAATCGCGTTGGTTATCGTCGAGCAGCATCTCGATCTAGCGCTGCGGGTGGCCAGCCGCGCCTATGTACTTGATCGAGGCAGGGTCGCGCTGTCGGGTGAATCGCGCGAAGTGCGAGACGATCCCCGCTTGCTGACCTATCTGGCGCCGTAGTCGACCGGCGGAACAATTGACAGTCGGTCTGCCGTATGAATGGCTGTCGCGGTCATCGCGACGCTCGACGATCGGGACTTCATGATAGGTCTAAGTCACGACAGAGCGCGGTGCGAAAGAATTGGTCGGGTGAGGCAATGAATATGGATGCGAGACAGGTAAAGACGGGCATTGAGGCTCGAGAGCTCGTGGAAAAGCGCGGGCTGTCGCACGTGAAGGTGGGCTTCGTCGATCTCGATGGGGTGATGCGCGGCAAATATATGGCGCGCGACAAGTTCTTCGCTTGTCTCGAATCTGGCGTGAAATTCTGCGACGTCGTGTTCGGCTGGGATTCGAACGATCAGCTCTACGATGCTTCGACCTTTACCGGTTGGCATACGGCCTTTCCGGATGCCACGATGCGAATCGACCCGACGACCTGCCGCAACGTGTCGGGGGAAGGCGACATGCTGTTCTTTCTCGGCGAGTTCGAGGACGGGGCGGCGGCGCTCTGCCCCCGGCGATTGCTTGGGCGGATCATCGATCGCGCCGCCGCCATGGGGTTCCAGGCGTCGGCCGCCGCGGAGTTCGAGTTTTTCGTCTTCGACGAGACGCCGCATAGCCTCCGCGACAAGAAATACCGCGACCTCAAGAATCTGACGCCGGGCTGGTTCGGCTATTCGATGTTGCGCTCGTCGGTGGAGTCGGAGTTTTATCATGCGTTGATCAAGCTCGGGATCGAGATGGATGCGCCGATCGAGGGCCTTCATACCGAGACGGGGCCCGGCGTTCTCGAAGCCGCGATTGAATATACCGACGCGCTCGCCGCGGCCGATCGAGCCGTCGTGTTCAAGACCTTCTCCAAAGTGCTGGCCCAGCGCATGGGCAAGATGCTGACCTTCATGGCCAAATGGTCGAATTCCTATCCGGGACAGTCGGGCCATCTGCATCTGTCGCTGCGCGGGCTTGACGGAGCGCCCGCGTTTCACCAGGCGGGACGATCCGGCAACATGTCCGACGTGATGCGCTGGTTCGTGGGCGGTCAGCAGTCGCTGCTGCCGGAGCTGCTGGCGATGGTGGCCTCGACCGTGAACAGCTATTCCCGTCTCATCCCGGGATTCTGGGCGCCGACCGACGCGACCTGGGGCATCGAGAACCGCACCTGCGCGCTGCGCGTGATTCCGGGTTCGCCCTCGAGCCAGCGGGTAGAATACCGGGTCGCGGCGGCCGACATCAACCCGTATCTTGCGATCGCGGCGGCTCTCGGGTCCGGGCTGTGGGGCATCGAGAACCGAATCGAGCCCGATGCGCCTATCTCGGGCAATGCCTATGAGGGACCGCATGCGCCTGAGCGCGCCTTGCCGCGCCGGCTATCCGACGCGGCGGATCGGCTGGTTGCATCCAAGCCTGCGCGCGAATTGTTCGGCGATGGCTTCGTCGATCATTACGCGATGAGCCGGAAATGGGAGGAGCGCGAATTCCAGCGGGCCATCACGGATTGGGAACTGGCGCGCTATTTCGAGATCATCTGAGTTGTGGAGGCCGACCGGTTCGGCAATGGAGGCATGGTGAACGACATCGTCTGTATTTCTCCCGTCGACGGTAGCGAGGTGGCGCGCCGCAGGATTGCGACGGCCAGCGAGATCGAAGCGGTTCTGTCCGCGGCAAGGAGGGCGCAGCGTCAGTGGGCTGCCACTCCGCTTGCCGAACGCAAAGCCAAGATGGCGGAATTTCTGGCCGCGATGCTCGCCCAAAATCAGGAAATCGTGCCCGAATTGGCGATGCAGATGGGCCGTCCCATTCGTTACGGCGGCGAAATGCGCGGCTTCGAGGAGCGGCTGCGCGCGCTGATCGAGATCAGCGACGAGGCGCTGGCGCCGATCGTGCCGCTGGAAAAGCCCGGGCTCGGCCGCAGCATCAAGCGGACTCCAGTCGGTATCGTTCTTGTCGTCGCACCTTGGAACTATCCTTATTTGACGGCGGTGAATTCGATTGCGCCGGCGCTGCTGGCCGGCAATGCGGTCATCCTGAAACATGCGGCCCAGACGATCCTTGTGGGCGAGCGTTTCCAGGCGGCGATGGATCGGGCGGGCCTGCCCAAGGACCTGTTTGCAACTCTGGTGATGGATCATCAGTCCACCGCGCGGATGATCGCCTCACGCGGGGTCGATCACGTCAACTTCACAGGGTCGGTGGCGGGCGGGCAAGCCATCGAACGCGCCGCCGCCGGCACGTTCACGACGCTTGGGCTCGAATTGGGCGGAAAGGACCCCGCCTATGTGCGACCCGATGCGCCATTTGAATTTTCGGTCGATAATCTCGTCGATGGCGCGTTCTTCAACTCGGGCCAATGTTGCTGCGGCATTGAGCGCATCTATGTGCACGAAAGCCTCTACGATCGATTCGTCGAGGCCTTTGCCGATCTCACGTCCCGCTACGACCTAGGCAATCCGCTCGAAGAAAAGACGACGCTCGGCCCCATGGCGGCGACCCGATTTGCGCAGACCGTTCGCGACCATACCGCCGACGCCCTGGCCAAGGGGGCTACGGCGCTTGTCGACCGTGCCCGCTTTCCCGCCGACGCCGCGAATACGCCCTATCTCATGCCGCAGGTGCTGACCGGCGTCGATCATTCCATGACGGTGATGATGGAGGAGAGCTTCGGCCCCGTGGTCGGAATCATGAAAGTAGCCTCGGACGAGGAAGCCATCCGGCTGATGAACGACAGCCCGTATGGACTGACAGCGTCGGTCTGGACCTCTGACGAACAAGCGGCCGAGCGGATCGGCGATCAGGTTTCGACCGGAACCATATTCATGAACCGCTGCGACTATGTCGATCCGTATTTGGCCTGGACCGGCGTCAAGGACACCGGGCGCGGCGCCGCCATGTCGCGGCTTGGATTCGAGGCCATGACCCGACCCAAATCGTACCATCTCCGTACAAAAATCTGAGGCTGAATTTATGACCAATCATTTGAGGGGCGCGTGGAACTTTCCGACCCGGGTCGTTACCGGCGTCGGGCGCATTGCCGAGCTCGCCGATCTTGCACGCGCCAACGGCATACAGGCCCCGCTCGTCGTCACCGATAAGGGGTTGCTCGATCTGCCGCTCATTCCCCGCATAATGAAGCTGTTGGCCGATGCGGGGCTGAAGGCGGGTCTGTTCGGGGATGTCAGAAGCAATCCGACCGAAGCCAATCTTTTGGCCGGGGTTGAAGCCTACAAAAAGGGGCGTCATGACGGCGTGATCGCGGTCGGCGGCGGCTCGGCGCTCGATATCGGCAAATGCGTTGCCTTCATGGCCGGTCAGACACGGCCGGTTTGGGATTTCGAGGACGTCGGCGACTGGTGGACCCGCGCCAATGCGGACGCGATTGCGCCTGTTATCGCGGTGCCGACGACGGCGGGGACGGGGTCGGAAGTCGGCCGCGCCGGAGTCATCACCAATGAGGCTACCCACGGCAAAAAGATCATCTTCCATCCCGCCATGATGCCAAAGGTCGCGATCGAAGACCCGGAACTTGCAGTAGGTCTGCCTCCGTTCCTCACGATGGCGACCGGCATGGACGCGCTGGCCCATTGTTTCGAGGCCTATTGCGTCGACGCATTTCATCCTCTCGCCGATGGCGTTGCGCTGGAGGGGATGCGGATCATCAAGCAGTACCTGCCGCGCGCCGTCGCGCAAGGCGCCGATCTTGAGGCGCGCGCCTACATGCTCGCGGCGGCCTCGATGGGCGCGACCGCCTTTCAGAAAGGGCTGGGCGCGATCCATTCGATTTCGCACCCGGTGGGGGCGCGCTACGACACCCACCACGGGCTGACCAACGCGGTGGTGTTTCCCTACGTCATGATCTGCAACAAGCCCGCCATCGAAGCCAAGATGGACCATGTTGCGCGTGTGTTGAACCTTCCAGGGCAGGGCTTCCAAGCCGTGCTGGCTTGGATCCTGGAATTCCGCAAGGCGCTCGGCGTACCCTCTTCGCTTGCCGGATTGGGCGTTCGTGAAGAAGACGTCAAAGCCATTGCGGCCGACGCGGTGGCAGACCCGACGGCCGGCTCCAACCCGCGTCCTCTGTCGCAAGCCGAGTTCGAGAAGCTCATTCTGGCGGCCATACGCGGCGATCTTGGAGGTTGATCGTGACGCGTCCGCTTCGCCTCCTCGTCGCGGAGGGCAATACGTCGGAGGCGCGCAGCCGCATGGCGGCTGAGGCCGGCGAGACGCCGGGCGAGGGCTATGCGAACGCCTTGCGCTCGATCGTTCCCGATGCGCGAATCGACCTCTGCTTTCCCGCGGACGAGAATCCGAAACTGGCCGCACCGCTGGAATCTTACGACGGCATCGCCATCACGGGTTCGGCCTTGAACATCTACAAGGGCGAACCGGCGTCGCTGCGCCAGATCGACTTCGCGCGCGAGGTGTTTGCGCGCCGTATCCCGTTTTTCGGCTCCTGCTGGGGCCTGCAAGTGACGGTGGTCGCGGCGGGCGGCGAGGTGGCACGTAACCCGAAGGGCCGGGAAGTAGCGTTCGCCCGCAAGATAGTCTTGAACGAGGCGGGACGCACTCATCCGCTCCATCGCGGCCGTGACATCGCCTTCGACGCGCCGGCCATCCATGGCGACGAAGTGGTTCGGCTGCCGCCCGATACGACGGTGACGGCCTGGAATGCGCTCAGCCAGGTGCAGGCCGCCGAAATCCGTCATGACGGCGGCGTTTTCTGGGGCGTGCAGTATCACCCGGAATTCACCTTGCGCGATCTCTCCTTCATCCTGCGCCGCTACGGCCAGACTCTGGTCGATGAGGGATTTTTCGCCGATCTCGCGGCGCTCGAATCCTATGCGGCGAATTTGAGCGCGCTTGAGTCGGACCAACGCCGGACGGACATCGCCTGGCGGCTCGGACTTGGCGCCGACATTCTGCGGCCGGAACGGCGCCTCTGCGAGATCGCGAACTGGATCGATGGCCCCGTGCGGAGGTCCGATTAACGGGCAAGAATTTGAACCTCTATATTGGCGCTGCTAGCGGGGTAGCGACCGCTCAGGAGCTATTCTTGATGGAGACTTCCGCCCCACGTTTAGTCAGGATTGCCGATGCGCCGCTCAGCGTCACGGACCTCTATACGATTGGCATAGGACCGTCGAGTTCCCACACGGTGGGGCCGATGAAAGCGGCAGCGCTGTTTGGGCGCGAGCTTTTGAACCGCCGCGACAACGCGCCCGCGCGAATACTGATCGAGCTGTTCGGTTCTTTGGCGTTGACCGGGAAAGGTCACAGCACCGACGTTGCCGTCATCCTGGGATTGATGGGTTGGATGCCGGAAACGGTCGATCCGGAGTCCGCAAATTCGCTCGTCGATGAGGTCCGCAAGACAAAAACGCTCCCGCTAAATGGGGGCGCATTGATCAATTTCGACGAAGCCCGCGACCTTATTTTCCGAATGGGCGACTTCCATCAGGGACATCCGAACGCCGTTTCGTTCACCGCCTTTACAAATGAGGCGGCGGCTGTGTCGCGCACATTCTTCTCGATCGGCGGAGGCGCGATCGTCGAAGAAGGCGCGGCGCAATTGTCGAACAGCGCAAATTCCAATGAAGTACGAGCCGAACCCTATCCGTTCTCGTCAGCCGCGGACCTGCTCTCGATAGGCCGGGACGAAGGCATTACGTTGGCGCAAATCGTTCTGAATAACGAAAGGGCGCTGCGGAGCGATGAAGAGACCTTCGAATTCCTGGACAATGTCCATGACGCAATGATGGGATGCATCGACAGAGGCTGTACCAAGGACGGAATCCTGCCGGGCGGCCTCAACGTCAAGCGGCGCGCGATGGCGCTTTACAACGATCTCAATACGCGGGCGGCATCCAACGACCGGCTTCTTGTGCTCGATTGGGTCAGTCTTCATGCGCTGGCGGTGAACGAAGAGAATGCAGCAGGGGGCCGCGTCGTCACGGCGCCGACCAACGGCGCCGCAGGCGTGATTCCCGCGGTGCTGAAGTATTACGAGACGTTCTGCGATGGCATCCCGCTGCATGGGTCACGCACTTTTCTGCTGACGGCGGCGGCGATCGGAATGCTCTACAAAAGACGCGCATCGATTTCCGCGGCCGAAATGGGTTGTCAGGGAGAAGTCGGCGTGGCCTGTTCGATGGCGGCCGCGGGCTTGACCGCCGCGCTGGGCGGAACCAACGAGCAGATCGAAAACGCCGCCGAGATCGGCATGGAGCACAATCTCGGTCTGACCTGCGATCCCATCAAAGGCCTGGTTCAAATTCCCTGCATCGAGCGCAATACGATGGGCGCCATCAAGGCCATCAACGCGTCCCGATTGGCGCTTCTGGGTGATGGATCTCATGTCGTCTCGTTGGACGCGGTGATCGAAACCATGCGTCAAACCGGCAAGGACATGCATTCCAAGTACAAAGAAACAAGCCTGGGCGGATTGGCCGTAAATGTCGTCGAATGTTGATTGGAAGAAAGCCGATGCATAAGGCTGGAGCGCGGCTGCGCGGCCGGGCTCCACGCGGTGAACGGCTGGTCGGCAAAATCCCGCACGGTCACTGGAAAACCACCACCGTTGTTGCGGCCCTGCGATCCACAGCGCTTACCGCTCCCTGCGTCATCGACGGCCCGATTGCCTTCCGCACCTAGGTCGAACAAGTCCTGGCGCCGAACCCTCGGATGCCGACCCGCACTGGGAGTGGGCCAAGGCCCCCGATGTGCGGGACATTGTGAGGCCTGTTATCGCCGAGATGCGATCATTCCTGAAGCCTGCCAGCAGGTCACCTCACTGAAAACACCGCTGGATCGTGCAAAAGATGGGTGCCGCTCTTATGCGCGTATACTGGCGCTCGACCGGGAGAAATGACGCAGTTGCGCAGCGAAGACGTATATAAGAAAGGTGAGGGCTACTTCGCGCGCTTGACACCCGAGGCCGGAACGATAAAGGGCGGTCAAGCCCGCACGACGATGATGGCACGGATGGGCGTCATGAAGGTGCTGCACCGGCACGAGGTGCGGCGGTTCAATCCCAACGCCAAAGACCATCTTTGGGGGAAAGCGGAAGCTGAAGCGGGATCAGTGAAAGAAACGGCCCAGCCTCGGGCGCGGTTGGCCCAGCGGGCCCTTTTTATTTTATCTCGAAGATTAAAGTGCTTAAACGTTTTGAGAGGTATTAGGTAAAGCCTGCTGACTTGACGGCCAATTTGATTGGTTTCTAATGGTTCGGCAACTTAAAGTTAAAAGCTCTCTGAATTTCACATAGGAGAGGCAATCATGAAGTATTTAATTTGTCGCTTCGGATTGGCTGCGCTCGGTGTCACTCTCTTAACCGCTTTCCCAAATCTCGCGCACGCTGGCGCGGTCCCCGTCCTTACTGCCGACGGCATAAACCTCGGGTTCACCCTCAATACTATTGTTTCGGGACTCCCAACGAGCAATGGCAACAGCTTCGATGTTCTCGGCTCTGCTGTTAACAGCGATGGGAACATCATCCTGAATGCTTCACGCGATTCAGGCGGCGCCCGGAATTACGTGTTTCACGACGTCAATAACCAAACCGCGGCTAATGCGATTTCTTCCACTCCGTTTGCAGGTTTCGCATCCGCGCTGGCCTACTCCAATGGCTCGGTTTGGGCTTCAGCGTTGGGCGGGAGCCTCGTGAAACTAAATAACGATGGTTCGGTGAATACCGTATATAATGGCACTGCGGGCAATCCATCCATCACTGCGTCTCAAGGCCTTTGGACCCATCCGGTGACCGGGAACCTGATCGCCGGCAATCCACTATTCCAAATCAACGTCAGCGGGGCCGTACCGGTGGAGACGACGCTTACCGCCAACTTCTCAGCCGACGGGCTGACGGTGTCGCCTGACGGCCACTTCGTATACGGTAGCGGCGGAACCATAGTGGACCTCACCAACCCCAATGGACCGCACGGGAGTTTCGGGTTCGTGTCGGGCGCCGATGGCATGGGCGTTATCAGCGCTCCGGGCAAGCCGGACCTCGATGGTGACATCATCGTCAACACCACGAGCGGCAACATCGTGTTGGTCGACCATATCACCTTCGTGCAAACCATCCTCGCCAGTGGAGGCGGCTACGGGGACTACACGTCCCCGGATCGAAACGATGGTTCGTTGCTCGTGAGTTCTTCGAATAATCTGCTGCGCCTCAGTTGCGGCGCAGATTGCGGTATCGGCAGCGTGAATCCGGGCGTCCCCGAACCATCCACGTGGGCGATGATGATCCTTGGGTTCGCGGGCCTTGGCTTCATGGCCTATCGTCGTCGCAATCAGAGCGCTTCCTTTCGCGTAGTCTGATCACCAGCCCAATCAGATTGCAGAGAGACCGCCTTCGGGCGGTCTTTTCGTTTGCGCAGAGAAACCCCGCCAGCGCCAAAACCAGCGGGCTTTGTTTTTGTGAGCAACAAACCATTCAGGCCGGATTGCGGACCAAACTGACGACCTTCGACGGCAGAGCGACGCAGACTTTCACAGTTTGCGATGTCCGCGATTGCGCGGCGGTAGGACGTTGGTGTGGGGTAGTCGCGTCCATTCCGGAAGAAGTACAGCCTCGCATATTCGTGAAACTCGGCTGAGGTCCATCCGGCTTTGATGATCTTGGCGAGCCGCTCATGTTCTTCGGGAGTGCGGCAGGCTTTGCGGGCGTCCGCGAAGTCAGGTGCGGCTTTGGGTTTCGTGGGTGGGGCGGTCATAGCGTTCAGGGGTCGTCTTTTCCGTTTTGCGTTAAAACGCACCGCTGGGGATGCAACGATGCCGGTAGTGGCAGGGGGGCGCTCGTGATTGCTGAAGAGCACGAGAGACGTTCGGGTGTTTCTGATGAGGTCGAAGGTGCGCTGTCGAAGTCTAAAAATGAGATCCCAGCGCATCGAGGCGGGCGCTCCAGAGGCCCCTCAGCAAGTCTCCACACTCCAGCAAATGGCCATTGGCGAGATTGCCCACGAAGTCGACGGGAGCTTATGCTTGTGCTCGATACCGAGTTGCTAAAGAGTTCTTGCGGGCCTTGGGGGAACAAACATCACATGCGTGTTTTTGGGATCGCGGCGCTTGGCGCTGCGTTGGCTGGTTGCGCGTCAAGCTCATCGGAGATCACACCATCATACGTGTCGCCTGTCGCCTATCAGGGCTATCAGCCCCCTGGAACGAGTGTCTAACCACCTCGTCTCACACTGTCGAGAAATCGTTCTTTTTCGCCAGGCGCGTAACCCTGGGAAGCTCCCGGATACGGTTCATTGTAATCATTATACGGTGCGGCCGGGTAGTGGATCGGCGGCCCAGGTGGCGCGTAGGCAAAACCCGAAGCGGGGTCTGAGGCGATCATGCCCTGATTGGGATGAACAATAGCGTGCCGCCGGTGTGCGTGATGCACCGTAGCCGCGTTCGCAGAGCCACACAGGGTGATCAAAAGGCTCAAGGCCAAAATAGAACGCATCGCTTTTCTCCAATCGACCCCGCTGCGCCTGCTTAGATAAGGCTCAGGCCGCGCCGTCCCAACAAATAGCGGCTTCACGATTAGTCACATCGGTGGCATCACGGGACCGCGTTGCGTTACGGCAACGTCGTGGCGAGCGCCTTCGCCTGCTTCGTCGGTGCCGTCCACCACAGCCCGCGCAGCGCAACGCAGCCGTCAGTCGAGCAGCAGCCCGGGGTTTAGGTCGAGTTTTGCGAAGTCGTTCTGGAAAACCTTGGGAATTTCAGGTCGAAAAGGAGGCTCCATTCAGCGCGGGGCAGAGCAACCCCACCCAAGCTAGAGGAGCAGTCCGCAGAGACCCAAAGAACGCATTCGACCGACAGCGGCACCCGCTCTCGCTTCTGAGGGTTGTCGTGTCTGTTGGCGAAAGGTCAACTGTAGTTCCACTCAGCGGCTTCCGGGGTTCCCAAGCGCTCGAGCAATGCGGCAACCCCATGCAAAGCGCCCACGACGCGCCTCGCTGCAAAGCCAAATCGAAACGAGCGGGGAAGCCATGTCGTGCGCCTGCGGTCCGTGGCTGTCGCGGCTGTCGGATGCATGGAGCTTGCCGTGGCGCGCCGACCGGCAAGCGCAACGGGAATTATCGGCATGCCACGCGCACCAAAGAGGCGATCCATGCAGTAAAAGCTAGTCAACTTGTTGTCCCGCTTGGCGCGCAAATCCTGAGCACGGCGTACGTCAAGCGATAGCGCTGCTGCTTCTCCACGTTGTTGCGATCTGATGGTGGTCCGCGCTTCTTCGTCATCTCAACCGGCTTCCGGTTCTCCCTCGGGCGGTTCGCGGTAGAGAAAATCATCGTCGGCGAATTGTTGACTCCACTCCGACGTTATCAAAGGCCCGAGCAAGTTGGGCAGGCCATCGGGAGGCGAATCGCAATTGACCGCCTCCCACGAGCTGCCCTAAAGCGCCCGTTTCTGTTTTGCCCGCGGTGGCCGCGAGCAGGGTCATGGAGCGGCGACCTTGAATCGCACCCTGTACTTGCCTCCTCCTGAATTAGAAAACGTCAAAGTTGGCGTTTGGCCGGCAGCGATGATTAGCCGCTGGGTCCCACCAATAAGATCGTCGTCTGCGACTGGCCAAGGTAAGTCGATAGCCCCGTCTAAGGCCGTCTTGATAACGTTGAAGGCCGCCGCCCTGGCGACTTCGCTCGTAGGTAGATGACCGGCGGCGGCTTGCAGAGCCAGTTCCGCTTTCCACTTACCGTCCAACAAGGAGCGCACGTTAGTGAGCATGCCACCCGCGACGTCCTTCCCGGCGTCCTGCTCCACTACCGCAACCGCATAAACTGCATCAGGAAAGAACTGAACCATGAGTATGTCTTGGTTCCACAGCTCGCCGTCGTCGAAATCGGTCCAAAAGTCTCCCGGCCCCTTTGACGCGACCCCGGTATTGAAGGGCGGGATGGTTCGACCTCGAAACATAACGAGGTATATGTCATCGGACGAATCTTCGGACGAAACACACCTCATCGCGTCCACGTACACACTCTGCGTAGCCATTCGTTAAAGCCTCCTCTGTTGTCCGGGGCATCTTGCTCCGGCTCACCGTGTTACTGGGCGCTGAAATCCCCAGCGCCGATTAGTTCGCAGGCGGAGCGCGAAAGGTTCGATGACAGGTACGTGAGCGACCTGCGGCGCCGGAGGGATTTTTCTTGCCGTGCTGCACCGCGCCGCTGAACTCGGGTGCCGGCGGAGATTTGTATCGCCTATTGGCGGCTTCTAATTGTGTGACTTCCGTCACGACGACGACGAATGCTGTCGCGTACTCCATGAACACGGATTGAGGGGGCGGCAGCCCCTCCTGTGATGAATAGTGTGGGTCGGACCACGCCATGTGCACGCGCACCGTTGCCGGGAGCCGATCTCGGATGCCAAACTTTCATGCGGCTTCAGCTGATCAGCGGATGCTCGATCCGGAAGGATGCAGAGCGCATTAAAGCGAGAAGCGACAATAGGCGAAACATGACCAAATCTTTCCCCTACTTAGCCAAGCACTCCTTCAGGCGGTCTAGTTCTGATCGAACTTGCGCCTCCATGGCGTCTTGTAGTGCGGCCGTGCCCCTGCTGGACAATTCTGCGGAGGCCTTTTTGTCCAGGTTCTGCTTCCAATCCCGGATTGCCTGTTTAGTGGCCGTTTGGGCCTCCGACGCCGCCTTAAGGTACGTCTTTATGCAGGCGTCGGCCATTGAGCACGTCTTGCACTCTTGAGCGGCGGCAGCACTTGAAACAAGCAAGGTAAGTGTCGCGGCAAGGACCCTCATTGCTTTTCCCCGGTAGTGGCGGTGTATTTCATGATGCCGACCGTTGAGAAGGAAACCGCTCGCGTTCCCACATGGCGTATTTTAGCTTCGTCCAGTCGCTAAATGAATTTATGAACCCTGAAACATTGGATGCTCGCTTTTTACAAGCTCTGTTATCCTTGCGTTTTGGATTTGATGAAAAAGCCTTTCTGCGTTCTCGACGTCTGTTGCTTTCATATAGAAGTTCAGGACCTGATATATTGCGGTGTCGCGGAGCAACTCATCAGAAATCTGCTCTATCTTCTTTTCGGCACGCTTCTTGGCACGTTCATATCGATCAATTTCGCGTTTTTTCGTTTCAGAGGGCGGACCATAATAAAGGACGGAAACTGCTTCAGCGCTGTCGGCAACAGAATTGCAGATCTCGCGTATCTGGCGGGCCAACTCAAGGTCTCCAATCTTCTCTTCGTCCTCGATCTCCCACGCTTCTGTCGGCTCGCTTTTTTTCCACCACGTCATGTGTTTCGCCTCCATTCCTTTGACGTGAAAGAGCGTTGCCTCCCGACTCTCAAAAGAGCGTTGCCTCCGACTCTCTACAAGGCGTCGCTTAAGCCTCGTTCGCGCCAGTTTGATTGCCACAAAATCCAAACCCGCCGGCCTATCCTGGCGGTTGCCCTTGCCGGGTGCGGCCAACTGTTGTGTCCGCTCTTCAAGCCAATGCTTTGGAGTTGCGGCCGGTGAAACCGGCCGCAGAAATCGGGCAGCCCACCGCCGCTCGAGCCTTCTTTCAAGGTCAAGAGGGATAGTACACATAACGCGAAGCTCCGGGTTCGTGGTCGCCCGGTCTCAAAAAGCCTTAACGCACAAGGTCCCTTAAAGGTCCGGCAGCATCTCAAGCGGTTTACGCGCCTCACGCGCTGGTGGGGTCTGGGCCGCAAACCGGACACGCACCAGCGGCCTTCCTAGACTCGGCAAATGGCTATTTGGAAGACCGGCATGTAGCGAGCGCGGAGAGGATGCCCTCTGCGAATAATTTCAATGGGTTGTGGCAAACCTATGTTAACGGCGCAGATTGACATCAAAGGGCCTTCTGGGCCCATGGCAAACCCCGAGCGTGGGGCGCACCCTCGCAAAGGCAAGAAACGGTTAAGCCGGTTCTGGCAACGTTGTACGGTAGATCACCTGAAACGAGGCCTGCCGATGTTGAGCCTGAGCGAAGCTGCCAGGGTATCGGGGCAATCGAAGTCTACAATCTGGCGCGCCGTTAATTCTGGCCGGTTGTCAGCGACTAGGACCTATTCCGGCGACTACCAGATCGACTCCGCCGAGCTTCACCGCGTATTTTCCGTCGGAACGGCCGACACCACCGTGCCGGTGAAACGAGACGCAATGGGTATCATGGAACGGACTGAAACGGCCTTGGTGCAGGCGCAGATCGACCGGCTGTTCCAAGTTGGCGAGTTGATCCGCAACGAACTCGACAATAATCGGGACGCCTGGTGCAGTCAGGCTGACAGGATGCGCCAGTTGGTCGGCTGACCCTCGTCGTGCGCACGGTCCCTTGGGGTTCGGCTGTTCAATCAGACGGGCATCGGCCCAGCGCGCGGCCTGCGAGCCATTCGACGAATCCGGGGGCGGACTGCCCGCGCATTGCCTTGATTAACGAAGCGTCAACCAATCAGTGATCATTGTATTTTCGACGATTCCGGAGGGAGTTCTCAATGTCGAAGTTCGCAGTTGGCCAGCTGGTCGATAATGCAGCCGACGACCACGAGAGCGGAACGGTCGTTGCCGTGTTTCCAACAGTTGACGACAGCTTCAGATACGCTGTCGATATGGAAGGCTACGGTTTGCTCCAGTTTTTCACCGAAGAAAAAATAGTCGTTCACGCCGCTAGGCCGGAACGCGCTCGATAAAGGGCGATGGCGGCTGCCGCGACGGGAGCTCACGACAAAAAACCCATCCGTGGCGGTTAAACCCGGACGGAGCAAAGAGCAGGAATGAAAGTTAGCGCTCTTGCGGCAGCACGAAGCGGGTTCCACCACGGAACAAGCGAAATCGGGTTCTGTTGACAGCGGCTATGCACAACGCGGTCCTCCGGTTCACGCCGGGCGAGTTTTTCTTGGTTACCAATCAATGCCATGCTGTAGACGATCGACGGCGACAATGAGGTCGGGCCGCGCCAGTACCTCGACCAGCCTGTCTAGCAGGCGCTCGTTATCGTGCGGTCGGGGTTCGAGATACTCTTCAAGGATCCGCTGGGCTTCGCTCACGGCTTCGAGAGCCAATTGCTGGTCGGTCATCCGAAACTCCCACCAAAGCACTAAGGGCTTTTAAGCAAAATAGTCGCAATTGGTTCCCCCGATTAACTAGCAGGCGCCGCTAGTTTGATCGCCCACAAAATCAAAGCCGGGTGGTTCACGCAGGCGGGTTTTCCTTGCCTGTGAGTTCATGCGCAGCAAGCTATTCTCACAGCGCCAAATTCCAGCGTTTCGATCTTGTGAATATTCTGCGGATAACTAGAGCGCCACTGCTTCAAGGCAACCGAGGCCAATGACGGCAATTCATACTATCCAAGCCCGCCGGTTCACGCCGGCGGGTGGTTCACTTTAGAGGCCGCCAACAGAGGCGGACTTCTCTAGGGCGTTTGGGATGGCTCGTATTTCGGCTTTCTGTCTGGACCTCCGATAAGTTCGTATGCGGGAACGTGGGTGCTTTCCGACCAAGACTCTAGCGCAGCCCCGCAGATCGTGCAGACCGCGTCACCCGTATGCGGCACCAAGAACTTTTCTTCAGTGCGTCTGTACTCGGCGCCGCAATTGCATTGAACAATTGTCGCCATCCCATGAATGTGCGCCCCGAACCTCCCATTTTCCAGTGCGTAAGTCTGCCACAATCAAACTGACTCCGGTACCCAGTGGGGTCTGTCAGGCGGGGCAATCTTCAAATTCACGGCAACAGGAAGCCCAGCTGCCCCGTCCGCTCACAATGGCGTCCTGCGCGACGCCGCTGGTATGGACAGCTACGCAGCGTTAATTTTGGTTTTTCCCGACCGCGCGACCTTTGCCCTTTTGGTAGGTTTCGTCGCTACAGTGTCAGCTGCGGCAGCGGTGTTGGGCAAGCTTTCGACCGACGTCGTGAGAATTTCGTGTTGAGCATTCAGCCAATAGATGTCCGCCTTGCCCTCGGGTTGACCATCAGCGATCCAGAGATGGTAGGCACGTTCGCGAATTGCCTCTTCCAGATTTGGCATGGGATTCTCCTTGCTAATGATGTGCGCAGCCCCGGCAAAGTCTTGCTTCCGCAAGGTTAATGAAATCTTAAGCAGTGGGACGTGCACCGAGAGCCAAAGAGGGTGAGGGCGGGCCGAGCGGGTTGACTGCATGTGTGAACGGCGTCGAGAGAGACCAAGGCTGATTTCCCAGGCGATGGTTCGCAATTGGCCGCCGGAACGTCGGGATACGAGCGGCGGCCGAAGAGCTGGAGCAGGGCTGTCCCAAAACCCTGTCGCAATGCAAGGAAAACGGGCGCGGCGTTTTTTGACGTCGCCGCAGTGAGACACCTGGCACGCAAGACGCATCTGCGGCCGCCGCAGCGTGGTTTTGAGGTGGTGCGCTGAAAAGAACCCTCGGGGCCGCTATGGCACCTTATCGTTTTTGATTACAAATCAGGCTATTGATTCGCTTGCAAAAAGCGCCACCCTCCGAGCGTGACAACATTGCCGGCCTTGCGTTCGACCGTTACGCCCGGGTATTGGCGATCTTCTGGCGGCTGCCGGGCAGCGCTTTGAACAGCGAAGTCCTGCCGCTGTTCGGCGCGCCGATTTAGTGGTTTTGGCTAACACCACCCACGGCAAAGATGCCACCTGCGCGACCTCCGCAGCAACAGCCTCAAAGGCGTTCCGACAGCCCGAAATTTTCGTTTGAAATCCATGGGCGTGTTTGGTTGCGATTTGTCGGAAAAACCGTTGAAGAACCTGGCGTAAGCGTCTGACTTCCAAGCTGAATACGAGAGGGTTCGATTCCCTTCGCCCGCTCCATTGCCTTCGGGCGCCGCGCGCGCCGACTGCTATCCTCAAGCCATATCCTCAAGCCACAACTGTGTATCCCGATCGGCAACATGCTGCTGCTTCGCGCGCGTGCAATATTTATAGATGTCGATCGATTCACAGTCGCCTCGCTGCCAGTAGTCGGTGCCTCTTTCTCTGATCAGGCGGTCAATATGGTTGGAGATGCCAATCATTCCGAGATTTCGCGTCAAGCGCCTGAGCGCCCTGAAGGCGATGAATTGATGTCGCAGCGTACGGAAAGCCGGCGCGTGATAACGAACATCGCTTTTCAGGAAATTGCAGTTCTCCCAATTCAGATGTTCGGCAACGTCCGTTTCGGTGTGAAGCGTGCCCTGAAGGAACGTATCGGTGGACGGACCCTTGGGATGGTCGATTGCCCGGCATGAAAACGCAACGCGCGCGGTTCGTAGCCCATCGATGCGGTGCGTTTCAAAATAGGCGCAATCGATAATTTCCATACGTAAAAATCTGACAAAATAATCAAGGCACGCGAGCGATGGGAAAAAATAGGCCTCACCAAAGAAACGGAGATTGGCGTTCCAATGCATTGCCGGGGTGTCATCAATCACCGCAGCCGTTTCCAAAATCATGATACCACCGTTGCGGAGAAGTCCTCGGGCGAATGCAAGCCCTGACAGCGGCGAAAACAGGTGGTAGAGCACGCCGGACATCACGACCACGTCAAAGGTCCGATGATTGAGCCGGGCAGCCAACCCGCCGAGGGGGACGCCCGAGACGAATTCGAAATCCACGCCGAATCTGTCTTTCACGGCCTCGATGCGCGACGTCAATGCGGATGGTCTATCGTAGGCAACCACGTTGGACGCGCCGCGCCGTTTCATCAAGGTCGGTACAAGGCCTTCCATGGTGCCGATATCGAGACAGTCTTTCCCCTCTAAATCGGTACGCTGCAGCAGCGTCCGCGTAAGGGCGACGTTTGAAAACGTCTGTCCTGATGTGAGCTTGCCAGGCTCCATCTCCACTGAATAGTACCAGGGTGTCTGATCAAGTTCAGCCTGCGAATAAATCCGCTTGATCGGCGGCAGATTCCCACGATGGAAATACTCAGCGGGAGAATTTTCGTTCATGTGGCCGCCATGGAAAAATTAGCTTTCGGTGGAGGCTAGCACCGTCTATCGTCGGTTGTTAAGCGATGCATTGATCACGTCGCGTTGAGAAGTTACGTGAGCCTCATGGTGATCCATTGCTTCCCAATTCGTCAGCGCCTGTTGGATTTGGCGATCGATTTTCCCGAGCATCTTGTTGCGTTGAGCGTGGGAACCGCTGCGACACGGCACAGGCAGCAGTCCGGAACGCGGCAGGCGGATGGCAGCATGCCGGCAATTGCAGGGCTCGGCGCCGCAAAATAGTGTATCGGCTGGGCATCGAAGGCCGCCGGGCAGTATTCCCGCGCCACAGAATCAAGAGTTTCGGAGGAAGTTCATGTCGGCTCTGCCACTGCAAGGCATCAAGATTCTCGACCTGACGCGGGTGCTGGCAGGGCCCTTGTCGGCGCAGATGCTGGGCGATCTCGGCGCCGAGGTGATCAAGATCGAGCGTCCGGGCGGCGGCGACGACGCGCGCGCTTTCGGCCCGCCTTACCTGACTGATCCCGAAGGCAAGGCGAACAACAACAACTCGTTTTATCTGTGCGCCAACCGCAACAAGAAGTCGGTCACCGTCAATATCGCCTCGCCCGAGGGCCAGGAGATCATCCGTGAACTGGCAAAATCCTGCGACGTGATGATGGAGAACTATAAGGTCGGCGACCTCAAGCGCTACAGGCTCGATTATGAATCGATCAAGGCGATCAATCCCGGCATCATCTACTGCTCGGTGACGGGGTTCGGCCAGACCGGCCCGTACGCGCCGCGCGCCGGTTACGACGCGATCCTGCAGGCGATGGGCGGGTTGATGAGCGTCACCGGCCATCTCGACGGCGAGCCCGGCGCAGGCCCGATGAAGGTCGGCCCCTCCATCGTCGACTACATGACTGGCATGAACTCATCGATCGGCATCCTGTCCGCGCTCTATCACCGCAAGGCCAATGGCGGCGAGGGGCAGCATGTCGACGTCTGCCTGTTCGACACCGTGATCGCCTCGCTGTCGCATTACGCGCAGATCTATCTCGTCAACGGCCAGACCCCACCGCGGCGCGGCACCTGGGGCAATGGCGGCATGCCGGCCGGCGTGTTCCGCTGCACCGATGGCGAATTGATGCTGGTGGTCGGCAATGACGGGCAGTTCGCGCGCACCTGCGGCGTGCTCGGGGCTCCCGAGCTTGCGACCGATTCGAGATTCGTCAAGAACAACGACCGCGTCGTTCACGGCAAGGAGATCATGGCGATCTTTGCAGGGCTGTTCCTGAAGAAGCCCGTGGCCTATTGGCTCGACGAGCTTGAGAAGGCCGGCGTGCCGTCCGGGCCGATCAACGATTTCGCGCAAATGTTTGCCGACCCGCATGTCCGCTCGCGCGGCATGGAGATCAAGGTGGACCATCCCTTCGAACACGCGCTGTCGCTGATCCGCAATCCCATCACCTTCTCCGGCACGCCGGTGAAGGACTATCGCGCGCCGCCGCTGCTCGGCGCCGACACCAGGGAAGTGCTGGCGACGATCGGATATGACGACGCCAGGGTCGAGGCGCTGAAGCAGCAGAAGGTCATCTAGGCCTACGACAATACTTCGATCATCTTCGAATCGATTGCGTGGCGATGATTTGAAGTGGCGCCGCCGGCGATCCGATCGGCCGCGGCTTTTGCGGATCGCCGAAGATGGGTTAGATTTCCGCGCCAAGGTTGCGCATGCCCTGCGCAGGCGGCCTTTCCGGCGCAGGAGATCGACGCATGAATGGATCGAGGAATCGGCCCGCGATGTGGGCGTGGTGCGTGGCGGTCGCAGCGCTGTCGCTGTCACCATTCGCCGGTTCGGCACAGCAAGCGCAACCCACGCATCCGCTCGACGCACTTACCGGCGCCGAACTTAGTCAGGTCAAGACCATTCTCCAGGCAGAAGGCAAGCTCGGGCCGAAGGCGCGCTTTCACAGCGTCGATCTCGACGAACCCGAGAAGGCCGCGGTAACCGTGTGGCGGCCGGGCACGAGCTTGCCGCGGCGCGCCATTGCCGTGGTGAGCGAGTCGGGGACGGTGCATCAGGCAGCCATCGACCTGTCGGCCGGCCGCATGACCGCATGGCAGACGGTGTCAGGCGAACCGGCCTTGCTGCTTGGCGAGATGATTGGCGCCGCCGACATGGCGCTTGCGGATTCGCGCATGGTGCAGGCCCTGGCGAAGCGCGGTCTCACGCCCGGTCAGGTGTTCTGCCTGCCGCTTACCGCCGGAAATTTCGGCCGCAAGGAAGAACAGGGCCAGCGTCTCTTGAAAGTGCCGTGCTACGCCAAGCCGACGGGCTCCAATGTTTGGGCCCGCCCGATCGAAGGCCTGTTTGCGACAGTCGATCTGAAAACCGGCAAGGCGATCGATGTAACCGATACCGGGATTGTGCCGGTCTCCGCAGAGGCCTGGGGTTACAGCGAGGCGGAGGTCGCCGCGCACGGCGCGCTGCGGCCTGAAACGAATGCGGCAAGCCTTTCCCAGCCCGCCGGGGACAACATCACAATGGAGGAAGGCCGCTTCATCTGGGACATGTGGCGTTTTCACCTGCGGGCCGACAAGCGCCCGGGGACCGTGCTTTCGATGGTCGAGGCGCGTGACGGCGTGCGTTGGCGCTCGGTCGCCTACCAGATGCATTTGTCCGAAATCTTCGTTCCCTACATGGACCCGGACCAGAGCTGGTATTTCCGAGCCTACATGGACAGCGGCGAATACGGTTTTGGTAATTTTCTCAGTCCGCTGCGCAAGGGCGTCGACTGCCCATCCTATGCGCGCTTCCTCGCGGTCACCATGCCCCAGGACGATGGCGAGCCGATCCAGATTCCGGATGCGATCTGCCTGTTCGAACGATCGATCGGCGATTCCGCCTGGCGGCATTTCGAGATCGTCGGGCGCTCACCGCAAAACCTGCTTCCGACCGCCGGCCGGCCGGCGAGCGAACTCGTGGTGCGCTCGGCTGCGGCGATCGGCAATTACGATTATCTGGTCGACTACATCTTTCATCAGGATGGCAGCATCCGCGTGGCTGTCGGAGCGACCGGGATCGACGCCACCAAGGGCGTGGCGAGCCAATCGATGAAGGACAAAACGGCGGCGGCCGATACCCGCCATGGAACGCTGATCGCGCCGGGTCTGGTCGCGCCGTTCCACAGCCACTATTTCAACTTCCGCCTCGATCTCGACGTCGACGGCACTGCGAATGATTTCATGCGCGAGCGCCTGACGCAGCAGGCGTTGCCGAAGGGCTCACCCCGGCGTTCGCTTTATGCGGTCACGCCGGAGATGCCGGCGACCGAGAAGGCGGCCCGCACCCGCATCGAACCGGGCTCGCCCGCGCTCTACCATTTCGGCAATCACAATGTCGAAAGCGCGCTCGGTCATCATCCCGGCTACATGCTGATGCCGGAAGGCAGCTACGTGCATCCGCTGCTTTCGGCCGACGATCCGCCGGTCCGGCGCAACTCCTATCTGCATTACCAACTCTCGGTGACGCCCTATGAACCGTTGGAGCGCTATGCCGGCGGTCGGTTCGCCATGATGAGCGATGGATCGGATGGGCTCGCCGCCTGGACCGCGCGGGACCGGCCGATCGCCAATCGCGATATCGTCGCCTGGTACACGGTCGGTTTCCATCACATCACGCGCATGGAGGACTGGCCTGTGATGCCGACTCACTGGTTCGGTTTCACGCTGATGCCGCACAATTTCTTCGCCACCGATCCGGCGATGACGATCCGGGATGTGAAGTAGCCGTCGTCCGTTCCTGAGGGCAAAACGGACTTCCCGGTTGCGCGGGCCAAGGTCCGTTGATGACCCCACATGGGACCTTAGAGGCCCCCCAATATCCTTCCTGCGCCCGGCCCGGAGGTCTTCCAGGTCTAGCCTGGAAAGTTACACTGCCCTATCCTGATCCTTTGGGGGTTGGCATGCGGCGGCGAGAGTTCATCGGATTGGCAGGCGCGTCCGCGTTGAGTTTTCCTCGACTGGGGTATGCCCAGACAAAAACGGCCAAGCCATTGGTCGGGTTCTTACTGCAGTTTAAGCCGGATACCACGGTCGCGAAGGATCGAATCACAGCGCTCCGGAAGGGTATGCAGGCAGAGGGGTTTATCGAAAGCACGAACTATTCCCTTGCGTTGCGGTTTGCCGAAGGCGATATCAACCGCTACCCTCAGCTTGCGAGGGAACTGGTTGCGCTCAACGCACGGGTCATCGTCGTAGCGGGCTCTCTCTATGGGATGGACGAGTTTCGTCGAGCTTTTCCAGAGCTGCCGCTGGTTTTTACCGCCATTGCTGCCGACCTTGTCGCACTAGGCTGGGTCCAAAGCTATGTGCACCCGGGCGGGATGATCACCGGAAACGTGATGAACGCAGTCGGTGGCGAAGAAACGATGACCCAAAAGCGCATCGGGCTTTTCAAGGAGCTTGTCCCTAATTTGATGCGCCTCGGCATGATAGCGCCCGCCAACGGAGTGTTGGCGATGCAGGAGAAAGAAGCACTCCGAAAAGTGGCCTCCCAGTTGGATTTTGAGTTCGTTCTCTACGACCTCAATACCCTTGACGATCTGGAAAGCGCCTTTGCGGCGGGCCTTCGAGATGACGTGAGCGCATTCTACATTTCGGGCGAGCCGTTACTGTTTGCTAATCTCGCGCGCGTCATGAGTTTCGTAACGGCGTCACGTAAGCCTACCGTTGGCCCTTACCCAGACTGGGGACGCTCCGGGCTTCTGATGTCCTATTCAACCGACCCGATTGACGGCTATCGCCGCGCAGGCGCCTATGCAGTGAAAATTTTGAATGGCACCAAACCCGGCGACCTTCCGGTCGAGCAGGCGAGCAAGTTCACTCTGGTGATCAATCAGAAAACCGCAAAGGCGCTCGGCATCGTCGTGCCCCCGACCCTGCTGGCGCTCGCCAACGAGGTGATCGAATAAGCCCCGCCGACTTCCGGTTTTGGCGCTTTTCGGACTTGGGGCGATGTCCGATTTGAGGATCAGGCAAGCGCCAATCGATTTATGACTACACGGTTTGGCTCACAGATCTTGCCGGGTCAGCCGCCCATACGGCGCAACCGGCCGGGCGGGCACCTTGCCCTGCACCACACCGCCCGAAAGCGCCATCACCGACACCGCGACCACGCGATCGACTATCGCCTGCACGTCGTTGAGGTCGCACTGACCTTCCGACAGCTTTGTCAGCCGTTCCCTTTCGCGGATGGTGTGGTGCGACATGGCGAGGGCAAAGTGCAGGCCCCAATAGAGCTCGGCATCGTCGCGGCCGGGCAATGAGCGGCGCATCGCGGCGATGAATTTCCGCAAATGATCGACCTCGCGGTTTTTGATGCGGCGGATCGGCGGCACCGATTCGATCGAGGCGCGGATCATGAAGCGCGCCGCGGTCGAGCCTTCGCGGTCGGGGCCGAGGCAGCCGCGCAAGGTCGGCCCGACCAGCGCGTGCAGAATGGCGTCGATGGAAGCGCGCCCGCCGCCTTTTTCCTCGGCGGCCTTCAATTCATTGAGCCGCTCGCGGTTGGTGGCAAGGCTGCGGGTAACGAACAGCTCCGCGATCAACTCGTCCTTGGAACCGAAATGATAGTTGACCGCCGCAAGGTTGACGTTCGCTTCGGCAACGATGTCGCGCAACGTCACGTCACCGAAGCCGCGGTCGGCATAAAGCCGTTCGGCGGCCGCAAGAATGGCAGAGCGGGTCTGGTCGCTTGGCATAGCTGGCCCCCATCCGGGGAGTTGCCTTTCAAACACTTGTATGAAACTATCGTTTGAAGGGCGGGAAAAGTCAATCCATCCCCTCGAAAAAGCGTCGGCAAATCTCTTGCAGCGCGGCAGGGGCGGGCAGACAGTGCGGCCAACCATTTCGAAAGGCCGCGATAGATGGAAAAAGGGAGCGTCCCATGGACTTCAATATGTCGGAACGTCAGCAAGAATGGCTCAACCGCGTTCGTTCGTTCATGAACGCGCATGTCCGGCCCGCGGTGCCAATCTACAAGAAGCAGGACGAGGAAGGTCCGCGCTGGAAGGTGATCCCGATCCTGGAAGACCTCAAGAAGAAGGCCCGCGCCGAGGGTCTCTGGAACATGTTCATGCCGCCGTCGTCGCACGAAGACGATGAATTCCGCGGCGCGGGATTAAGCAATCTCGAATACGCCCCGCTCGCCGAAGAGATGGGCCACATCGGCTGGGCCTCCGAAGTGTTCAACTGCTCCGCACCCGATACCGGCAACATGGAAGTGTTCATGCGGTATGGCTCCAAGGAGCACAAGCGGAAGTGGCTGCGGCCACTGATGGACGGTGAAATCCGTTCCGCCTTCCTGATGACGGAACCGGCGGTGGCGTCGTCGGATGCGACCAATATCGAGACGCGGATCGAAAAGGACGGCAATCAGTACGTCATCAACGGCCGCAAATGGTGGTCGTCGGGTGTCGGCGATCCCCGCTGCAAGATCGCGATCCTGATGGGCAAGACCGATCCGAAGGCGGCGCGCCACGCGCAGCAGTCGCAGATCCTGGTTCCACTCGACACCCCCGGCATCAAGGTCGAGAAGATGCTTCCGGTGTTCGGTTTCGACGATGCGCCGCATGGCCACGCCCAGGTGCTCCTGGAAAACGTCCGCGTTCCCGCCGAAAACATCCTGCTCGGCGAGGGCAGGGGCTTTGAGATCGCGCAGGGTCGCCTCGGTCCCGGTCGAATCCATCACTGCATGCGCACCATCGGCAAGGCCGAAGAGGCTCTGGAGAAGATGGTGAGGCGGCTGTCGTCGCGCACTGCGTTCGGCAAGAAGATCGTGGAATATTCGATCTGGGAACAGCGCATCGCCGAAGCCCGCACCGACATCGAGATGAATCGGTTGTTGTGCCTCAAGGCCGCCGACATGATGGACAAGGTCGGCAACAAGACCGCGCAGCTCGAGATCGCCATGATCAAGGTGGCGGCGCCGAACATGGCGCTGAAGATCATCGACAACGCCATCCAGGCCTATGGCGGCGCCGGCGTTTCCGACGATGCCGGCCTGGCGCGGGACTACGCCTCCATGCGCACCATGCGCCTGGCGGACGGACCGGACGAGGTCCACAACCGCGCCATTGCCAGACTTGAACTTCGGAAGTATCAAAACTCACCGAAGCACTGACGGGAGGACCGCGCGCGGCGCTCCCGAAGCAATCCAAGAAGAAACCGCAAGGGAGCGCTAGCGTGGCCGACGGCGTCAGGAAAGACGAGGAATTTTCGGGCACAAGGGAGGTCGAGGAACGCCATCGCGTTAACGAGGCGAACCTCGATCAATGGATGCGCCACAATGTCGAGGGCTATCAGGGCCCGCTCAGCGTCCTGCAATTCAGGGGCGGTCAGTCCAATCCGACCTATCAGCTCAACACGCCGGGCCGTTCCTACGTGATGCGCCGCAGGCCGTTCGGCAAACTGCTGCCGTCGGCGCATGCGGTCGACCGCGAGTTCCGCGTCATTGCCGCGCTCGGCAAGCAGGGCTTTCCGGTCGCCAAGGCTTACGCGCTATGCACCGATGACGGCGTGATCGGTTCGGCCTTCTACATCATGTCGATGGAAGTGGGCCGAGTGCTTTGGGATCCCACGCTTCCGACCCAGACGCCGGGCGATCGCCGCAAGATTTTCACCAGCAAGATCGAGACGCTCGCCAAGCTGCATTTGTTCGATCCGGAAGCGATCGGGCTCGGCGATTTCGGCAAGCCCGGCAATTATTTTGCCCGCCAGGTCGATCGCTGGACCAAGCAGTATCGCGCCTCCGAGACCCAGCACATTCCGGAATTCGAGAAACTCGCCGAATGGCTGCCGAAGACCGTGCCGGAGCAAACGCGGGTTTCGATAGTCCACGGCGACTACCGCCTCGATAACATGATCTTCCATATCACCGAACCGCGGGTGCAGGCGGTGCTGGACTGGGAATTGTCGACGCTCGGCGATCCCATGGCCGACTTCACCTACCTGTTGATGCAATGGACCATGCCGGGTCTCGCCAACGCCGACCTCAAGGCGTTGAACATTCCGAGCATGGAAGAGGGCGCGCAGATCTACTGCAACGTCACCGGCACCGAGGTGCCCGACCTGAACTGGTATTTCGCTTATAATTTGTTCCGCCTTGCGGGCATCACGCAGGGTATTGCGGGCCGGATTCGCGACGGCACCGCGGCCAACGCCAAGGCCATCGAATCGGCGAAGCGCACGGTGCCGCTGTCGCAGGATTCCTGGAAATATGCGCAGAAGGCCGGCGCGAAATAACGCAACTGCAATGTGGCGCGGTCCATCCGGATCGCGCCATGTTTCGCTGACGGGGCCGGCCGGGAAGCCAGGCGCTGCTGCATAGTCCGCCTGGAATCCGAATTGGCCCTTTCCCCAAATATTCGCGGAAGCTTGCTGATGGCGGTTGCCATGGCGGCCTTCACGATGAATGACTCGATCACCAAGGCGGCGTCGTTGGAGATGAACTTCGGCCAGGTGATGCTGGTGCGGGGCCTGTTCGCAATTGTTCTGGTCGCCTCATTCGCATTGCATCAACGCGCGATGCGTTCGTTGCGCACGCTTGTGATGAAATCGGTCGCGCTGCGGGTGGTTGGCGAAATCGGCGGAACGATATCGTTCATGGCGGCGATTACGCATTTGCCGCTGGCCAACACCGCGGCGATTTTTCAGGCGCTGCCGCTGGCGATCACGCTTGGCGCCGCATTGGTGTTTGGCGAACCCGTCGGCTGGCGACGCTGGCTCGCGATCACCGCCGGCTTCATCGGCGTTCTCATTATCGTTCGGCCGGGAATTGCGGGCTTCAACCAGTTTTCGCTGCTGGCGCTGGTCTCTGTGGCGTTCTGCTCGCTGCGCGATCTGGCGACAAGACAAATACCGGCGCAAATTCCCTCGCTGTTCATCACGCTGTTGATGACGGTGACGGTGACGGCGGCGGGCGCCGTCATCCTGTTTCCGCTCGGCGGCTGGACGCCGCCATCCGGCCGCGCGCTCGGTCTGCTGGCATTGGCCGCGGTGTTGGTGCTGATCGGCTATCAATGCGTGATCATGGCGCTGCGCTCGGGCGATATTTCGGCGGTGGCGCCGTTCCGTTACTCCGCGCTGCTGTGGGCGATGCTGCTGGGCTATCTCGTGTTCGGCGACCGGCCCGACGCCATGATGGTGACCGGCGCGTCGATCATCGTGGGGTCCGGCCTCTACGCGTTCTACCGCGAGCGCGTTCGTGAGCGGCCGGTGGCGGCAACCACGTCAGGCATACCGCCCGACGGGCTGTGATCCTCACTGGCCGTCGTCAATCCAGGCCCGCAAGGCGCAAGCCCTCCAGAAAACGATCGCGCTGCTCAACTATCCTGAGCGGAAGCTGGCGGGTGACCCACGCCAGCGAAATGTTCGGCTGCACGCGGCGCAGCTCCTGCAGCATGGCCTGCGCAAGCTCCATTTCGCCTGCCATGCCGGCGGCCGCCGTGATGACGCGATAGGCGCCCACGAAATCTTTGCGCAGCCGGAAACTCTCGCGCGACAGGCGGATCGCCTCCGCGTAGTCGCGTTCGATGAAGGCGGCGTAGGCGCCGACGCCATAATAGATCGCAGCGAAGGGGTCGCGCGGACTGAGCCGCAGCGCGCGGCGAGCGGCTTCGGCGCCTTCGCGCGAGCGCCCGTTCCATAACAGGACCAGGCCGTAACAGCCCTGGGCCAGCGAGAAGCTCGGATTGAGGCTGAGAGCCGTCTCATAGGCGGCGAGCGAATCTTCCGTCCGCCCGAGATACGAATAGGCGGCGGCAAGTGCCAGATGCGCCCAGGGGTCCTCGCCGTCGGCGCGGACGGCGGCGAGGCCTGCGCGCTCGGCGAATTGCACGGCGGCCTGCGCATCCTCCCAGCCCAGATGCGCGCCGCAGACACGGCTGAACGCCAGCACGGCGAGCGCCTGAGCGTAGTCGGGATCGATCGCGATCGCCTGCTCGAGCAGCTTCTGCGCCGCGAGATTGTCCTCGCGGGTCATGCGCCAAAAGTACCGCAGCCCACGCATCACGAGATCCCAGGCATCGAGGTTCTCGGGCGCCTTGCGCTGGGCGCGAAAATTCTCGGCCGCGTAGAGTTGCGGCTCGATCGTGGCGACGATCGCCTCCGTGATCTCGTCCTGCACCGCGAATATGCCGGCGAGTTCGCGATCGTAGCGCTCCGCCCAGAGGTGGCTGCCGGTGGCGACGTCGATGAGCTGCGCCGTGATGCGCACGCGTTCGCGATCCTTGCGCACGCTGCCCTCGACCACATAGTCGACGCCCAGCTCCTCGGCGAGTTCCTTGATACGGACGGCCCGGCCCTTGTAGGAAAAGGAGGAGTTGCGCGCGAGGACGAAGAACCAGCGCAACTTCGACAGCGCGGTGATGATATCTTCGCTGATTCCGTCGGAAAAATATTCCTGCCCCGGTTCGTCGCACATGTTGACGAAGGGGAGCACGGCGATCGCAGGCCGCTCGAACCGCGGTACCGCGGGACGCGGCGGATTTGCGGCAGCGGCGCGCGGGGCGGGCTGATCGCTGGCAGGTTGCAACTGCACCTTCCCGACAAACCGCACGCCCTTACGCGCAAATGTGCGTATCAGTGATTGTTCCTCGCCGCTGTCGCCGACCGCCCTTCGCGCTGCATTGATGTGCGTGGCGAGCGTCGAGTCTGCCACGATCCGGCCGCCCCATAGCGCGGATAGCAGGTCGTCCTTGCTGACGACGCGGTCACGGTTCTGCACGAGATAGGTCAGGAGATCGAACACTTGCGGCTGGATCGCAATTGGTGTGCCGCTGCGACACAACTCCCGCGTGTCGGTATCAAGAGTATGATCGGCAAAGAGAAATTGCACGCGAACCTCCGCAAGCCGATATCCGCTCGATCAAAAACCGAGGGTTTCTAGCGCAAAAACAATGCCGGCAGCAATGACTTTCGAGTCGCTCTCTTGGTAACCCCCACACGGCTCACGAAAGGCGATGAGCCGCGCGGTTCCAACGATGCGACCGCATGCAATGGGGAACTGCCTTTGCCGGCCGCTCCTTTCCCGAATGGAAACCTTTGGAGGAAAAAAAATTGAACGCTGTCTCGTGGGCCCGGAGCCTGGCTGTGTTGTCGCTGTTTGCAGTTGGAGCCGCCGTTGCGGAAGACAAATCTCTCGCCGCGCATGTGCGCGCCGCCAATGACCGCTTCAAGGACGTGGCGGTCGCCGTTTCGGAAGGCTATGCGCCGATCCCCTGTGCGAGCGGCGTCGACGGCGGCGCCATGGGCGTTCACTACGTCAAGGCGTCGCTGATCGGCGAAACCGTCGACATCAAGCAACCGCAGGCGATCATGTATGAGCCGAAAGCCGACGGCAAAATGGAATTGGTTGCGGTTGAATACATCGCCACCAAAGGACCGGCTTCGCTGGAAGGACAGCTCTTCAATTTCACGGGCTCGCCGAATCGCTACGGCCTGCCGCCGTTCTACGAGCTGCACGTCTGGGCCTGGAAAGCGAACTTGCGCGGCGCGTTTGCGGACATGAACCCGGCAGTCAGTTGCGAGCATGCACACCTGATGAAGTAGGCGAGCAGCCAGGCGCACCGCGGTAGCGGCGGCATCCGGGGTGCGCATCATTTCTGTGCAATTTTTATTCAATGACGCTGAACGCTGCCAGGTAGGCGAATGTCGCTGCTTGCGGTGCGCAGCAGAGGTAATCGCATGCCAAAACAACTCGTTCAAAACGGAAGAGTCCCGCTGGGGCTCACCGGCGATCCGAGTCCGCTTGCGATGATCGTCGTCGCCGTCGCAGGCATCGGCTTTCTCGTCGCGGAAGGTGCAGTGCTGTCCGCGCAGGGTGCCCATGGCATCGTCTATGCGATGATCGCCGTATTCGCGGCGTCCACCGTTTCGAGTATCGCCGGATTTGCTTTTTCGGCGCTGTGCGGCGCCTTGCTGTTCCATCTGATGGACACTCCGGTCTACGTGGTGCACGTCATGATCGTTTGCAGCATCGCGATCCAGATGCTCAGCGTCGCTACGCTCTGGCGCACGATCGACTGGCGCTGCCTCGCCGTCTTCCTGATCGGCGGCTTGCTCGGCGTGCCCGCCGGCGTCTATCTCCTGCTGCATCTTCCAACCACGACCTATCGGACCGTGATTGGGAGCCTGCTCATCATCTACGGCAGCTATCTCCTGCTGCGCCCAACGGCTCGTTCGCTCCGGCTGGGGCCGGTGTCGGATGTCTGCGCCGGCTTTCTCGGCGGCATTACCGGCGGGCTTGCCGGATTTCCCGGCGCCTTCGTCACCATCTGGTGCGGACTGAAGGGATGGGACAAGGCGCACCAACGCGGTGTGTATCAGCCCTTCATCCTCAGCATGCAGCCGGTGACGCTGATCGCGATCCATCTGATGCGGCCGTCATCATCTGTGCAGGCGCAGCTCGACTGGAAGGTGTTTGCCTTCGTACCCGCCGCCTTGCTCGGCGCCTGGTTCGGCCTGCGCATTTTCAAGCGCCTCTCGGACCGGCAATTCGAGCTCGTCGTCAACGCATTGCTGATCGCCTCCGGCATCGGCCTCGTCGTCTGAACGAGCCCCATCAAAGAAAACAGGAGAACGAAATGAAGCAATCCATATCGCGTCGCGCTTTCGTAGCGTCCGCAATGGCTGTCGCGGCAGCGCCGGCCGTTCGCATCGGAACTGCAAGAGCCGACGAGCCGATGCTTCTTCGCTGCTCGCTCGAAACCGCGCCGACGCATGGGCGCAACGTGGTGGTCAGGGACTATCTGGCCGCAATCGAGAAGGCGGCAGGTGGCAAGATCAGGACGCAATTGTTCGAAAGCGGCCAGCTCTTTCCCGATTTGCAGGTCGGCAAGGCGCTGTTGCAGGGACAGGTCGAAATGGCGGTGCCGGGAACGTGGTCGCTGACCGGCGTGCTGCCGGACGCGGATTTCGTGCAGCTTCCCGCGCTCTACGGGCGTCCGATCGACATGGTCCATCGTGTCGTGGATGGCAGGACGGGGCAACTGCTCGCGGCCCAGATCGAGCAGCGGTTGAGTTCGCGCGTGATCGGCCCGTGGCTCGATCTCGGCTTCTTCAACTGGTTCAGCACCGGCAAGGAGCTGAATGCATTTGCCGATCTCAAGGGATTGAAGATTCGCAACAGCGGCGGGGCGGGCCAAGCCTGGCGGACCCAGTTCATGGGCGCGATCCCGAACACCACGCCGTTACCAAACGTGCCGCTTGGACTCTCGCAGGGCACGTTCGACGGGCTGATCACCTCCTTTGAAACGGTGGCGAGCGGCCAATTCTGGGAATCCGGAATTCGTCATGCGCTCGAGGACCATCAATTCGTCGGCGAATACGTCCCGGTCGTGAGCCTCGCCTTTTGGCGAAAACAGCCGCCCGATCTGCAGCAAGCCTTCACAGATCTCTGGCGCGGCAAGATCGCTGCCTATCGTGCCGACATGGCGGCCGCGCAGTCCCGCGCGCGCGAGAGGGCGCAGGCGCGCGGCATCCGGATCGTGGTGCCTTCGGCCGAGGATCTTGCAGCCAAGCGCCGGGAGATGATCGGGCACCAGGACCACGTCGCGATGTTGTCGCGGATTTCGCCCGAGATGGTCGAAACCGTCTCGGCTGAAGTTGCTGCGGCCGGCTGAAGCATTGGATCGATGATGAAGCTCTGGGATCGCGCCGAGCAGTCGCTCGCCGGCCTGCTCGGTCTTGCCGCGCTGGCGCTTGCGCTCTGGCAGGTCGTGTCACGCTACTTTTCGCCACGGCACGCCATCAGCTTTGGGGAGGAGGTCGTTGTCTACCTGATGATCTGGGCGATCATGATCGTGTCGAGCCAGCTCGTTCGCACCGACAGCCATGTCAGGCCCGATCTCGTACTCAACGTTGTGCCGGAAAACGCAAAGCGGTGGCTGGAGGTGTTCAACAGCCTCGCCGCCATCGTGTTCTGCGCCGCTGTCAACTGGTACGGCTGGCAGGTTGTCGCAACTGCCTGGGTTATCGACGAACGCAGCGCTTCCGACCTGCGCTTCCCGATGTGGATCTACTATGCGGCGCTGCCGACGGGCGGCCTGTTGATGCTCGCGCGCTACATCATCAGACTCACCGGGCTTGTCGGAACGACGGCCTGGCGCGCGATGATCCCGCTGCATCCGGGCGGCCATGAACTTCCGGCATCGATGGGGCGGACGCCGTGACCGCCTTCCTCGGCCTGTTCGGCGGATTGATCACGACCGGCATGCCCGTTTTCCTGGTGCTTGGGCTTTGCGCGGGTGTCATGTTCGCCGTATCCGGCCAGCCGCTGATAGGTGCCGCGCAACTCGTCATCAACGAGCTCAACTCGCCGACCCTGATGTCGCTGCCGTTGTTTGTGATGGCGGCGACTTTCATGCGCGTCGGCGGTATCGCCAAAGCGCTGGTCGATCTCGCTGCCGCCTGGCTCGGCGGACTCCCGGGGTCGCTCGGACTTGTAACGGTTGTCGCTTGCACGCTATTTGCGGCGATCTGCGGTTCGAGCGTCGCGACTGCGCTGGCGATGGGGACGATCCTGATTCCCGCGATGCTCGCGCGCGGCTATCCACGCTCGTTCGTTCTCGGGGTTGTCGGGGCGTCGGGCACCATCGGCATCGTCATTCCGCCCAGCCTGCCGTTGATCCTCTACGGCATCGTCGCCGAACAGTCGGTACCGCGGCTGTTCCTGGCAGGTATTTTTCCCGGGCTGCTGCAAGCGGCAGCGTTCTTCGTCTGGGTTCTCTTTGAATCGCGCCGCCGCAATTTTCCTGCCGAGCCGGTATTGCCGCTCCGCGAGCGGGTGCGGGTGACGCTGTCGGCGCTGCCGGCGCTACTGGTGCCATTCGTCGTCATGACCGGCATTTACGGCGGCTTCGTCACGGTGACGGAAGCTGCCGCGCTGGCCGCGGTCGTTTCGCTCGGCGTCTCCCTGTTCTGCTATCGCGGCTTCCATTGGAGCGAAACGCTGCCGATTGTCGCGAGCGGCTTGCGCAGCGCCGCCAGCATCATGTTGATAATCGCGACCGCGCTTGCGGTTGGACACTGGCTGACGGGATCAGGCGTGCCCGGCCGTCTCGTCGAGTTCCTGCTCAGTCATCACTATGCGACCTGGCAGTTCCTCCTTGCGATCAATGCCCTGCTACTGTTGCTTGGCTGCTTCCTGGAGGTGACGGCGACGCTGCTGCTCGTCCTGCCGATTCTTGCACCCGCACTCGGCCGCATGGGCGTCGATCCCGTCCATTTCTCGATCATCTTCACGCACAACATGGAGATCGGGCTGGTCCATCCGCCGGTCGGGCTCAATCTCTTCGTGCTGTCGTCGATCGCCGCGGCGCCGATGGGGGAGGCAATCCGTGGAATCCTGCCGTTCCTTGTCCTCCTGCTGATCGTGCTCGCCATCATCATCTTCGTGCCCGTCCTTACGCTATGGCTTCCCGAAGCAGTGTTCGGCCGATGACGTTCAAATTCTGACCGTGTGAAAAAAGGAAAAGTCCATGTCCAAACTTCGATTTCTGTTGCTCTCGTTTGTCGTGCTTTTTCCGGTTCTCGTCTTGAGTCGGGTGGCACAAGCGAATTGGCTCGACGACCTGCGACTCGGCGGATACGTGATCGTCCTGCGCCATGGCGCCACCTATTCGAACCAGGCCGACACGGATCCGCTCAATATCAAGAACGTCGCTGGCCAGCGCCAGCTCAACGAGCAGGGCCGCGCGCAGGCAAAATTGATCGGCGAGTCCATGCGCAGGCTGAAGATTCCCGTAGCTGCGGTCGTGACCAGCACGTTTCAGCGGGCGGTCGAGACAGGAAAGCTGTTGGGCTTCGAAGAAGTGACAGCCACTTCTGATGTCGCCGAGGGCGGCCTCGTGGTTTCCCCTGATGAAAACAGCCGCCGCACCCTGGCTTTGCGCAAGCTCGTTGGCATGCTTCCGCCGCCCGACAACAATCTTGTGATCGTCACTCACAAGCCGAACATCATGGATGCCTTCGGCAAGGATTGGTTCGATGTCCGCGAAGGCGAAGCATCCGTGTTCGAGCCGGACGGCCATGGCGCCTACAAGCTGATTGTCCGTATCCAGGCAAACGAATGGAGCGATCTGGTGCAGGCGTCTCGCGAGCTGCCGGAACAACAAACCCGCGAACTTTGTTGCCCGCGAGGATTTTCGTCACACACTGACTGAGGCGCGGGGGCGGTGCGCTGTTTGCCTTCGTTCAAAAGACAGCGTGCCGCTGTGGGCACTGCAATCCGTCGCGCGAAAAATCGAATTTCGCGAACGATCTCAAGCTGATTTGGGTTGTCCAGACCGGCAGCGAAAAATATTCCGCTTAACCCGTCGGGCAAATCACCGCTATGTCTCGCGCATCCTGTCCCACTCAGAGGGGCGGCTCGCGATCGTCACGGACGCGGGGCAGGGTGCGGTGGACGTGGATGTGCCTTTGACGAACGGTGCTGAAGCGTACGGCGAAGTCGTGTGGTCCTGACGCCCCGATGCTGGCGTCAAGTTGGCGGATTCATTCGCAAGCGACGGTGGCAACAAAGCCGGTCACCGGGGAGAGCGCGATATAAGCCGTAAAGCCATTGCGCAGGGAATGTCGGATTGCCTCCGCTGAACCTGTATGCTCGTGTGCACTTTCTTTTGTGCACTTCGCACACGAGACCGCGGGTGCAGCGCGCATCCGGCATTCCCTGCGCCCTCTCTGTTTTGAAAGGGCGAAGATTTCCCGATAGCTCGGACGCCAGGCGCCGCGAGAATGCGAACGCGTATCTAATTCCGTCATTGCGAGCGAAGCGAAGCAATCCATGTCGCCGCGCAAAGAAGAAAGAAGAATGGATTGCTTCCGCCTTTGCTTGTCAGCTACGGCGGACAAGTCGTCGCGGGCGCTCCCTTGCGCAAACGCGTCGCGTTTGTCGCAGGCAATGACGATCCTCAACCATTCAAACCGGTTTCCCCGTATACGGCATCGACGCCGTAAGGCCGCCATCGACCGGAATCGCCTGGCCGTTGACGTAGGACGCATCGTCGCTGGCAAGGAACAATCCCATCGCGGCAAGTTCGTGCGGCTGGCCGGCCCGCTTCAGCGGGTTGAGCTGGCCGATCTTGTCCTGGGTGCCGCGCTCCTTGGCGCGGTCGAACACCGGTTTGGTCATGCCCGTTTCGATCAGGCCCGGGCAGACCGCGTTGATGCGCACGCCGGTGCCGGACAGCGAATAGGCCGTTGTTTGTACGAGACTGATCACGCCGGCCTTGCTCGCGCCGTAAGGATGTCCGCTTGCGCCGGCCTTGAGGCCCGCCACCGATGCTGTGCAGACGATCGAGCCCGACTTCTGCTTGATCATGTGCGGCATCGAATGCTTGATCGCGAGGAACGGCCCGATCAAATTGACGCGCAGCACTTCCTGCCAGTGCTCGGGTGTTTGCTCGGCCAGCGGCACCAGTCCACCGCTGACGCCGGCGTTGGCCCAGATTGCGTCGAGCTTGCCGTATTTCGCGACCGCCTTGTCGATGAAGGCTTTGACGTCAGCTTCCGATCCCGCATCCGCCATGACAGCTTCGACGGTGCCGCCGGCATCACTGACGAGTTTTGCGGTTTCCTTCACCGCTTCGCTGCGGTCGACCGCGATCAGTTTGGCGCCTTCTTTGGTGAACAGCAACGAGGCCGCGCGTCCGATGCCGCTTCCCGCGCCGGTGATGATGACGGATTTGCCTTCGAGGCGACCCATGCGTTTCTCCCTGGAGGTTATGTGCGACCATAGCGTTTTCCAGCAAAGTGGCTACCGGTTTGCCTAAAGAAAACGCGTCAAAACATCGATGCGCGTGCCGCGTTACGGAATTTCAAACAGCGTTTCAAACGCCGAGATGCCGAAGTCACTTGAGGCGATGCGTGCTCTGACGTACAGCGACATCAAGCAGGATTGCAAACAGTATTGAAGGGCGTTGGCGATGTCCAATCCAGACAAACCGAAAGTAGTCACGACGCGCTGGTGGTGGGTGCGGCATGCGCCGGTTCGCGAGGACAATGGTTGCATCTATGGGCAGAAGGATCTCGGCTGCGACACCAGCGATCGCGTGGTGTTCGAGGCGGTCGGGAAAATCCTGCCGCGTAACGCGGTCTGGTATGCAAGCAATTTGAAGCGCACGCATCAGACCGCGGAGGCGATCTGGGCCGCCGGATTTCCGCGGCCCGCTGCCATGCCGCACGAAAAGGCGTTTGCCGAGCAGCATCTCGGCGAATGGCAGGGCATGAATCGCGCCGCGTTCCTGGCGAGCCAGCCGGCCGGCAGTCACTGGTTTGCGGCGATCGACCAACCCGCGCCACGCGGCGAGAGCTTTCTGGATCTTTATAACCGCGTCTGCGGCGCGATCGAACGCATCACGACCGCGCAGGCCGGCAGGGACGTGATCGTCGCAGCGCATGGCGGAACGATCAAGGCTGCCATTGGTTTTGCGCTCGGCGGTCAGCCCGACAAAGGCCTCGCCTTCGACATCGACAATGTTTCGGTGACGCGGCTCGACCATATCGCGAGCGGTAGCCATGCGATCTGGCGGCTTCCGATGGTTAACCAGCAGCCGTGGATCGCGGACGCCTCGCACAACGCCATGCATCAGCCGGCGGGACCGGAGGTCGTCCCGGAGACGAAGCTCGCCTGATCAATGACGCTTTTGTTGTCGAAGACCGCAAAGGCTGCTTAGTTCGATTTTGAAGAACCAAAACCGGCGTACCGCTGGATCAACATCTGGGAGAGAGACATGACCTTGTTCGATATGTCGGGGAAAACCGCCGTCATCACCGGCTCGACACGTGGCATCGGCCGGGCCATCGCCGAGCGGATGGCCGAACATGGCGCCAAGGTTGTGATCTCCTCGCGCAAGCAGGACGTCTGCGATCAGGTGACGAAGGAGATCAACGACAAGTTCGGCAAAGGGACGGCGGTTGCGATCGCAGCCAACATTTCCAGCAAGGAAAATTTGCAGAACCTCGTCACCGAATCCAACCGCGCCTTCGGCAAGATCGACGTGCTGGTCTGCAACGCCGCGTCGAATCCGTATTACGGGCCGCTCGGCGGCATCTCAGACGACCAGTTCCGCAAGATTTTGGACAACAACATCGTCGCCAACAACTGGCTGATCAGCATGGTCGTGCCGCAGATGATCGAGCGCAAGGATGGTTCGATCGTGATCGTGTCCTCGATCGGCGGCCTGAAGGGCTCGACCGTGCTCGGCGCCTACGCGATCTCGAAGGCCGCCGACATGCAGCTCGCGCGCAACCTCGCCTGCGAATACGGCAAGCACAACATCCGCGTTAACTGCATCGCGCCCGGCCTGATCAAGACCGATTTTGCGAAAGCGCTGTGGGACAATCCGGAAACCCTGAAAGCCTCCACCGCGCGCTCGCCGCTGCTGCGCATCGGCATGCCGGACGAGATCGCGGGCGCTGCGGTATTCATGGGATCGAAGGCCGGCGACTTCATGACCGGCCAGACCATCGTGATCGACGGGGGTGCTACGATCAGTTGACGCTTCGCGTCACTCCACCGCGGCGTAGACCAGGTTGCGCAGCAGGGTGCGGCTATGTTGGCGCTGGCCGGGGCCCTGCATCATGAACACCGCGAACAGGTCTTCCTTCGGGTCGATCCAGAAGAACGTTCCGGCCATGCCGCTCCAGAAGAACTGGCCGGGCGAACCCGGGAATGGAGCGATGCCGGCGTGGGTGCGGACCGCGAAGCCAAGGCCGAACCCGTGGCCGGGCGGCATCAGCGGCGAGTCGAACTTGACGCCGGAGCCGAGATGATCGGACGCCATCAGTTCCAGCGTCTTGCGTCCGATGATCCTAACGCCATCAAGCGTGCCGCCGTTGAGCAGCATCTGGCTGAAGCGGGCGTAGTCCATCGTGGTCGAGACCAGTCCGCCGCCGCCGGATTCCATCACCGGCTTCTCCAGCATGTTGAAGAGCTGGATCTTGTCGCCCGTCCAGGGATCGGTCGGGAACGCCTCCGCCAGCCGCCCGGCATTTTGCTCAGCCGTGTGGAACGCGGTCTCGGCCATCTGCAACGGCGCCAGGATGCGTTCGGTGAGGTACGCGCCAAGCGATTTGCCGGAGATGACCTCGATGATGCGGCCCAGGATGTCGGTGGAGCGGCTGTAGTTCCATTCCGCGCCGGGCTGGCAGATCAGGGGCAGGCTGGCGACCATCGCCGCGTGTTCGGCGTTGGTGATCTTGCGGCTGCGCAGCCGCGATTGTTGATAAAGCTGCTGCACCAGGCCGTTGCCGGTGTGATCGTAGGTGATGCCCGAGGTGTGGCGCAGCAGATCCTGCACCGTCATCTGCCGCTGCAACGGCACGAGGTCGAGCTTGCCGTTGCTCTCGACGCCAACCTTCTGGTCGGCGAATTCCGGGATGAATTTCGCGACGGGATCAGAGAGCAGGAAATGGCCGTCCTCGATCAGCATCATGACGCCGATCGAGACGATCGGCTTGGTCATGGAGAAGATGCGGAAGATCGTGTCGTGCGCCATCGGCGCGGAAGCCCCGGGCGCCTGTTTACCAATCGCGTCGAACCAGCCGATCTGCCCGCGGCGGGCGACCATCACGGTGGCGCCGGGGAGGGTGCCCTTGTCGACCTCGCGCTTGAAGGCGTCCGACAGGCATTGCAGGCGGACGGTGGATAGCCCGATCTGTTCCGGTTTGGCCTGGGGGAGGGACGGGGTCTGCGGGGCGGCGGCGTGTTTGGCAGCGGTTTGCGCGTTCATGGTTTCTCCCGTTTGCTCTTGTTGATTGCCGGATCGTTGGACCGAGGCCGGTGGCATGCGCGGAAGTTTGAACGAGAACGGCTGGCTTGAACAGGGCGGTAAACGGGTTCGCCCTTGCAATCGGGGCATGGCCTATGCTTGAAACGGCGCGAACCGGCCGCACACGTACGGTTCCCTGCAGGAGTGTAGCTCAATTGGTAGAGCACCGGTCTCCAAAACCGGGGGTCGCAGGTTCGAGCCCTGCCACTCCTGCCAGCTAAATCAAGAACTTGCTCGAGGTTTTGGCCGCTCGTCCAGAACTAGCCGAAGAACGCGACTACGACCGCCATGTCGAATGTCGCGGGCTCAACGCCCCTAAGATTTCGCGTCGATCACCCGCCGGCACGCGTCAACCGTGGCGGTGTCGCCGAGGTCGTTGGCGGCATCGAGAACGGTCCAGGCCACATCTCCCGCAGGATTGTCCTGGCCGGTCTGGTCTTGGCTAAGCGCGGCCATCGTTACCCCATGGTCCATCTCAGGGACGCGCAGGATGCGCGGGCAATTTTAAGAAGCAGATGGAGGTTCCGCTCGGATTTGAGATGTGGCGATACCTGGGAGTTAACCAAGCGCTTTTGCACCGGCGGCAGCGATTCGGGCAGGCCCGGCGGCCAATCCGCCAGCCCCGTACCTTGACCTTTGATCCGGCTGGCAGTAGATACCCGCCACCTGCTGCCGGCCCGTTTAGTGCGGATATCCGGCGCGGCTTTGAAATCCCCCGAACAATCGAGCCCGCTTGGCGGCTCATCCTTCGAGAGAGGGCTGGGCGCTAGAGGGCTGTTCGGATTCACCTAACTCAGACATTCGTCTCACGAAGGACGCGGATTACCAACGATGGCTTTCAGCCCGTTCAAATTCCTGCAGGAAGTGCGCTCGGAGACCGCCAAGGTCACCTGGCCGACCCGCCGCGAGACGACGATCACCACGATTATGGTGTTCGTGATGGTTGCGTTGGCTTCGATTTTCTTCTTCGCCTCGGATCAGATCATCCGATACCTCGTCACCCTTTTGCTGGGCATCCACTGATGAGCACCGGAACTCAAACGATGGATAAGCGCTGGTATATCGTTCACGCCTATTCGAATTTCGAAAAGAAGGTCGCGGAATCGATCCGCGAGCAGTCGAAGCAACGCGGCCTCGAGGAGTTGTTCGAGCAGGTGCTGGTGCCGACCGAAAAGGTCACCGAAGTGCGGCGCGGCCGCAAGATCGACGCCGAGCGCAAGTTCTTCCCGGGCTACGTGCTGGTGAAGATGAAGCTGACCGACGAGGCGTTTCACCTGATCAAGAACACGCCCAAGGTGACCGGCTTCCTCGGCGCCGAAAACAAGCCGATGCCGATCTCGGAATCGGAAGCGATGCGGATCCTGCACCAGGTGCAGGAAGGCGTCGAGCGTCCGAAGGCGTCGGTGTCGTTCGAAATTGGCGAGAACGTCCGCGTGGCCGATGGGCCGTTCGCGTCGTTCTCCGGCGTGGTTGAGGAAATCGACGAGGCGCGCTCGCGCGTGAAGGTCGCGGTGTCGATCTTCGGCCGCGCGACCCCCGTCGAACTGGAATTCGGTCAGGTCGAGAAGGTCTGATCGTATTGACCTCGCCCGCGAGCGCGGGTGAGGGATAAGAGCCGTGGGAGGAGATGGATGATCGCCAGTCATCCGTTGAACCGCACCACGGTCCTGTGAAGCTTCCGGATGATCTGGAGCAACATGAGGAGTGATTGATGGCAAAGAAAGTGACCGGATACCTGAAATTGCAGGTGCCGGCGGGAGCTGCGAATCCGTCGCCTCCGATCGGTCCCGCGCTTGGTCAACGCGGTCTCAACATCATGGAATTCTGCAAGGCGTTCAACGCGCAGACGCAGAAGGAAGAGAAGAACACCCCGATTCCGGTGGTGATCACGATCTACGCCGATCGTTCGTTCACCTTCGAGATGAAGACCCCGCCGATGTCCTTCTTCCTCAAGCAGGCCGCCAAGATCCAGTCCGGTTCGAAAGCCCCGGGCCGCGACAAGGCCGGCAAGGTGACACGCGCGCAGGTGCGCGAGATCGCCGAGAAGAAGATGAAGGATCTCAATTGCGATTCCATCGAGTTGGCCATGAAGATGGTCGAGGGCTCCGCCCGTTCGATGGGTCTTGAAGTTGCGGGGTAACGGGTCATGGCAATCGGAAAACGTTTGAAGAAGGCCCGCGAGGGTGTCGACCGCGAAAAGCTCTATCCGCTCGCGGATGCCATCAAGATGGTCAAGGAACGCGCCAAGTCGAAGTTCGACGAGACGATCGAGATCGCGATCAATCTCGGCGTCGACCCGCGTCACGCCGACCAGATGGTTCGCGGCGTCGTCAATCTGCCGAACGGCACCGGCCGAACGTTGCGCGTCGGTGTGTTCGCGCGCGGCGCGAAGGCGGAAGAAGCCAAGGCTGCGGGTGCTGACGTCGTCGGCGCCGAAGACTTGGTCGAGAAGGTGCAGGGCGGTGCGATCGACTTCGATCGTTGTATCGCAACCCCCGACATGATGCCGCTGGTCGGCCGCCTCGGTAAAGTACTCGGTCCGCGCGGCATGATGCCGAACCCGAAGATCGGCACCGTGACGATGGATGTCGCCACCGCCGTGAAGGGCGCCAAGGGCGGCTCGGTCGAATTCCGCGTCGAGAAGGCCGGCATCGTGCAGGCCGGTGTCGGCAAGGCGTCATTCTCCGAAGAGAAGCTGGTGCAGAACATCAAGGCGCTCGCGGACGCGGTCGCCAAGGCCAAGCCCGCCGGCGCCAAGGGTACCTACATCCAGCGCGTGGCGGTCTCCTCCACCATGGGCCCGGGCGTCAAGGTTGAGCCGGGCACGCTGCTCGGCTAAGTCCGTTGCGAAACCAATGAGAACAGGGCGGAATCGGGTGACCGGTTCCGCCCTTCGCTTTTGCGGCTTACTATCGTCGTGTCCGGTCGCGACAGGGAAAGAACAACAACATGCCCGAGAAAGTCTTGGTCTATTCGCGCTTCCCCAAGGCCCTGATGCTGCGGATCGGCGAACGCTTCGAACTGTTCGATGCGGCGGGCAAGCGGCCGAACGAAATGTTCTCCGTCGAACAGCTGTCGGACATTCGCGCGATGATCACGGCGGGTGGAACGTCGCTCGGCGGCAACATGATGGATATGATGCCAAAGCTCGGCGCTATCGTCTGTTACGGCACCGGTTACGATGGCGTCGATCTCGCAGCGGTGGCGAAGCGCGGCATTACGCTCGGTCACAGCCCGGGAGCGAATGCGGCTTCCGTCGCCGACATTGCGGTGACGCTGATGCTGGCCGCCACGCGGCGTTTGCTGGTGGCCGATGATTACGTGCGCAGCGGCAGCTGGGCGGCGGCCAAGCCGTCGCCGATGATGCGGCCGCAAGCCGGCATGCTCGGCCGCAGGGTCGGCGTCTACGGCATGGGCGAGATCGGCCGCAAGATCGCGGTGCGTGTGGCGAGTTTCGAAACCGAGGTCGGCTATTTCAGCCGCAGCCGGCATGATGTGCCGTATCGATATTTCCCGAGTCTGGAAGCGCTGGCGGAATGGTGCAGCGTGCTGATGATCGCGGTTCGTGCCGGCAGCGACACCCATCACGTAGTCGATGCCAATATCCTGAACAAGCTCGGCAAGGACGGTTACGTCGTCAACATCGCACGCGGCTCGGTGATCGATCAGCAGGCCTTGATCGCGGCGCTGACCGACCAGACCATCGCCGGCGCGGGGCTCGACGTGTACGCCAGGGAGCCGCACGCGCCTGACGCGCTGACGGCGTTGCCGAACGTGGTGCTGTCCCCGCACATCGGCGGTCACACGCTGGAGTCGCATGTGGCGATGCAGGATTGCGTGATGGCCAATCTGGAGGCGTATTTTGCCGGCAAGCCGTTGCCTTACGCAGTGACGCTCGGCTGATCGCAGATCGTTCGGCTAATGCGGGGCTGCGGGCGCGAGATGCCTTAGCTTGTCGGGATTGCGGACGATATAGATCGCGACGATCCGCTCGCCGTCGATAGCCATGCTGAGGGCGTGATCGAGTTCGCCGTCGAGATAGAGCAGGGCGCCGATGGCGCCGTTGATCATCGCAGGCTCCCGATGTCGTGGCCGGCATTCTTGCCGGCCAGGCCAATGAAGAAGCGGGCGATCTTGTCAGCGCCCAGGATGGGATTGCTCGTTGCGTGCAGTAAACCGGCGCGCGATCCAACTACGCATGATATTCTCCTTGGTTGGGGAAGGCGGAATAGAGGGCGAGGGCCGCCGGCAGGACGACGGCGAAAAGATCGAACCCCGCGTGGTGGTCGTGTCCGCTGATGATCGCGACCAGGTGGATCAGGGCATGGGCGACGAGGAAGGCGGCACCCGCGACGGCGGCCGGCCAGTATCGCGGCCGCCAGGTCCGTGCTGCGAGCGCGAGGCCGGCGACAAGGAGCGCCACGCCGATGTCCTGGACGAAATGCGGGTTGAACGGCCCGGTTCCGGACGCGCCGGGAACATTGGCGTACCAGAACTGACCGGCGACCAGCATCGCCAGTCCATTGAAACAGGGTCGGTATCGCGAGAATTCCTGCTATCGAACGCCGCATGAGGACCTCCTGCGCTCTCAGACGAGCGAGGCGGTCACGGTGTGACAGAATTGGTCCAAGAAAGTTTGGGTGGTTTGTTGTCCCCCCTTTTGCCGCGGCCCGAATTTTGCCCTTGGCAAGTCGGGCGAGACTCGTTAAAGAACGGCTTCCGGGCGTGCTGGCTGTTGCTGGCACGTCTGTGTGCGCATTCCGAAAACCCGCTACGGTAGGAGATCATTCCTTTCAGGACATCCGCATGGATTGCTCGAGAGGAAGGAAAACCTGATCGTCGGTTGGAATGCGGCAGGGGTGTTCCGGCTTGCCGGAGGACCTCGATCCTGTCCAAGACTGCAGGCGCCCGAGATCAAACGCAAGTTTCTTCAACGGCTTAATTTCACGGCCTGCATAGACGGGTGAAGACCGGATTTCGCCTCACGTCGCATCGCGCGGCGTGTGGGCCGATTTGGTTCGAACCTCGACACCCCGCGCCATCTGGTTCGGGAGGGCAGGCTTTTCAATGTCGTCTTGCCCGGCGTGTCCGATGGACTGGTGTCTTGAGGTCAGGTTTTGGGTGAGACGATGGGTGCAACCCGGCGGTCTCGCCTCGCGCGAAGGCCGCCAACCGGAGAGAGCTTGCTGTGGAAAGAGCGGCAAAAAAGGACGCGGTTGAGGCGCTGAACGGGGTCTTCAAGACCACGAGCGTCGCAGTCGTCGCCCACTATTCCGGCCTCACCGTGGCCCAGATGCAGAAACTGCGCATGCAGATGAAGCAGGCGGGCGCGTCGGTGAAGGTCTCGAAGAACCGTCTCGCCAAAATTGCTCTTGAAGGCACGGACGTCGTTGCCATCGGCTCCCTGCTCAAGGGACCGACCGTGATCGCGACTTCAAACGATCCGGTAGCGGCGCCGAAGGTTGCCATCGAATTCGCCAAGGCGAACGAACGGTTCGTCATTCTCGGCGGCTCGATGGGTAAAACCGTCCTGGATGTGAACGGCGTGAAGGCGCTTGCCTCGCTGCCGTCGCTTGATGAACTGCGCGGAAAGATTGTCGGCCTCCTGGTGGCGCCGGCGACCAAGATCGCTCAGCTCTCGACTGCGCCCGCGGCCAAGCTCGCGCGCGTCATTCAGGCCTATGCCTCAAAGAGCGAAGCGGCCTGACCCTTCGCAAATCAAACCTGGTTCGAACCAATACGTCTAAGGAAACAGATCAATGGCTGACTTACAGAAAATCGTCGACGACCTCTCGAGCCTCACCGTGCTCGAAGCTGCCGAGCTCGCAAAGCTCCTCGAAGAAAAGTGGGGCGTGTCCGCCGCTGCCGCCGTTGCGGTTGCCGGTCCGGCCGGTGGTGGCGCTGCCGCCGCTCCCGTTGAAGAAAAGACCGAATTCACGGTCGTCCTCGCCGCCGCCGGCGAGAAGAAGATCGAAGTCATCAAGGAAGTCCGCGCCATCACCGGCCTGGGCCTCAAGGAAGCCAAGGACCTCGTCGAAGGCGCGCCCAAGCCGGTCAAGGAAGGCGTGAACAAGGACGAGGCCGACAAGGTCAAGGCCCAGCTCGAAAAGGCTGGCGCCAAGGTCGAGCTCAAGTAACGCGGGTTGCTTAGGCGAAATCCCGGCTGAAGCGTCGAGCGACCCGGGATCAATGCAAAAATCGTGCGGTGGGGCGACCTGACGCACGGCGTACACAAAAATGTGTGGGGATTCGCGGGGTTAACCCTCGAATCTCCACTATTGTCACCCCATATCGGGGCGGCAGCAGGAAAACGCGGTAGGCGGCGGGGGCGGCAGGGTTCCCGGCGTAAGCCGTTGGGAGACAGTCAAATTTCGGGCTTTTTCAGTCCGTGAAGCGAAAAGTTGTGACGGGCGGGTGCAGTCATGCGCCCCGCGCGGCGTTTTGCGTTTTGAAGGTCCGGAGAACGGATTTGGGACTTAATTCCTGAATTTGGGCTTTGTTCCGGCGAAGCGATTCGAAATTCAACCCGGGGGCGATGGCAGTCGCGCTTCGGAAGGTTCGCCCATCAAGGGCGACGAAAATGAGAGGCCACGATGGCGCAGCAGACATTCACCGGTCGCAAACGCGTTCGCAAGTTCTTCGGACACATCAAGGAAGTCGCCGAGATGCCGAACCTCATCGAGGTTCAGAAGGCGTCCTATGACCAGTTCCTGATGGTCGATGAACCGGTCGGCGGCCGGCTTGACGAGGGCCTGCAGGCGGTCTTCCGTTCGGTATTCCCGATCTCGGATTTCTCCGGCACCTCGATGCTGGAATTCGTCCGCTACGAATTCGAGCCGCCGAAATATGACGTCGACGAGTGCCGCCAGCGCGGCATGACCTATGCCGCGCCGCTGAAGGTGACGCTGCGCCTGATCGTGTTCGATATCGATGAGGAAACCGGCGCCAAGTCGGTCAAGGACATCAAGGAGCAGGACGTCTACATGGGCGATATCCCGCTCATGACCATGAACGGCACCTTCGTCGTCAACGGCACCGAGCGCGTCATCGTCTCCCAGATGCACCGTTCGCCCGGCGTGTTCTTCGACCACGACAAGGGCAAGACCCATTCGTCCGGCAAGCTGTTGTTTGCCGCGCGCGTAATTCCGTATCGCGGTTCCTGGCTCGACATCGAGTTCGACGCCAAGGACATCGTGTTCGCGCGCATCGACCGCCGCCGCAAGATCCCCGTGACCTCGCTGATGTATGCACTTGGTCTCGACGGCGAGACGATCCTCTCGACCTTCTACAAGAAGATCAATTACAAGCGCGCCAAGGACGGTTGGCGCGTGCCGTTCGACGCCACCCGTTTCCGTGGCTACTCGACCATCAACGATCTGATCGACGCCGATACCGGCAAGGTCGTGCTCGAGGCCGGCAAGAAGCTGACGGTGCGCGCTGCGCGCCAGTTGCAGGAGAAGGGCCTCAAGGCGCTGCGTCTGTCCGACGAAGAGCTGGTCGGCAACTATCTCGCCGAAGACCTCGTCAACCCGAAGACCGGTGAAATCTACGCCGAGGCCGGCGAGGAGCTCACCGAGAAGTCGCTGAAGGCGCTCAATGAGCAGGGCTACAAGGAACTGCCGCTGCTCGACATCGACCACGTCAATGTCGGCGCCTACATCCGCAATACGCTGCACGCCGACAAGAACATGACGCGTGAAGACGCGCTGTTCGACATTTATCGCGTGATGCGTCCCGGCGAGCCGCCGACCATCAACTCGGCCCAGACCATGTTCCAGTCGCTGTTCTTCGACAGTGAGCGCTACGACCTGTCCGCGGTCGGCCGCGTCAAGATGAACATGCGCCTCGAACTCGACGCGCCCGACACCCATCGAACGCTGCGCAAGGAAGACATCCTGGCCGTCATCAAGACGCTGGTGGATTTGCGCGACGGCAAGGGCGAGATCGACGACATCGACCATCTCGGCAACCGCCGTGTGCGTTCGGTCGGCGAATTGATGGAAAATCAATATCGCATCGGCCTGTTGCGCATGGAGCGCGCGATCAAGGAGCGCATGTCGAGCGTCGATATCGACACCGTGATGCCGCAGGATTTGATCAACGCCAAGCCGGCGGCTGCCGCGGTGCGTGAGTTCTTCGGCTCCTCGCAGCTGTCGCAGTTCATGGATCAGACCAACCCGCTGTCGGAAATCACCCACAAGCGCCGTCTCTCGGCGCTTGGACCGGGCGGTCTGACCCGCGAGCGCGCCGGCTTCGAGGTGCGCGACGTGCATCCGACGCATTACGGCCGCATCTGCCCGATCGAGACGCCGGAAGGCCCGAACATCGGCTTGATCAATTCGCTGGCGACCTTTGCGCGCGTGAACAAGTATGGCTTCGTCGAAACGCCCTATCGCAAGGTGAAGGACGGCCGCGTCACCGACGAGGTCGTGTATCTCTCGGCGATGGAAGAGGGCCGTTATCGCGTGGCGCAGGCCAACGTGCCGCTCGACAACAAGGGCCGCTTCACCGAAGACCTGATCGTCTGCCGTCACGCCGGCGAAGTGCTGCCGATCACGCCCGACAAGGTCGACTACATGGACGTGTCGCCGAAGCAGCTGGTTTCGGTTGCCGCGGCGCTGATCCCGTTCCTCGAGAACGACGACGCCAACCGCGCGCTGATGGGCTCGAACATGCAGCGCCAGGCGGTGCCGCTGGTTCGCGCCGAGGCGCCGTTCGTCGGCACCGGCATGGAAGGCGTGGTTGCGCGTGACTCGGGCGCTGCGATCGCGGCGCGCCGTTCCGGCGTGATCGACCAGATCGACGCCACCCGCGTCGTGATCCGCGCCACCGAAGATCTCGATCCCACCAAATCGGGCGTCGATATCTACCGGCTGATGAAGTACCAGCGCTCCAACCAGTCGACCTGCATCAACCAGCGTCCGCTGGTGAAGGTCGGCGACGTCGTCAGGAAGGGCGACATCATTGCCGACGGTCCCTCGACCGATCTCGGCGAACTCGCGCTCGGCCGCAATGTGCTGGTCGCGTTCATGCCGTGGAACGGCTACAACTTCGAAGACTCGATCCTGCTCTCCGAAAGAATCGTGAAGGACGACGTCTTCACCTCGATCCACATCGAGGAGTTCGAGGTGATGGCCCGCGACACCAAGCTCGGCCCTGAGGAAATCACCCGCGACATTCCGAACGTTTCGGAAGAAGCGCTGAAGAACCTCGACGAAGCCGGCATCGTCTATATCGGCGCGGAAGTCCGCGCCGGCGACATCCTGGTCGGCAAGATCACGCCAAAGGGCGAAAGCCCGATGACGCCGGAGGAAAAGCTCCTGCGCGCCATCTTCGGCGAAAAGGCCTCCGACGTCCGCGATACCTCGCTCCGCGTGCCCCCGGGCGTGCAAGGCACCATCGTGGAAGTGCGCGTGTTCAACCGTCACGGCGTCGACAAGGACGAGCGTGCGCTGGCGATCGAGCGGGAGGAGATCGAGCGTCTCGCCAAGGACCGCGACGACGAACAGGCGATCCTCGACCGCAACGTCTACGGCCGCCTCGCGGAGCTTCTGGAAAACCGCCAGGGCATCGCGGGTCCGAAGGGTTTCAAGAAGGACACCAAGATCACGCGCGCGGTGCTCGATGAGCATCCGCGGTCGCAGTGGTGGCTGTTCGCCTCGCCCAACGACAAGCTGATGGCTGAAATCGAGGCAATGCGGAAGCAGTACGACGAATCGAAGAAGGGCCTCGAACAGCGCTTCCTCGACAAGGTCGAAAAGCTGCAGCGTGGCGACGAATTGCCGCCCGGCGTGATGAAGATGGTCAAGGTCTTCGTCGCGGTGAAGCGCAAGATCCAGCCCGGCGACAAGATGGCCGGCCGTCACGGCAACAAGGGCGTGGTGTCCAAGATCGTTCCGATCGAGGACATGCCGTTCCTCGAGGACGGCACTCATGCCGACATCGTGCTCAATCCGCTCGGCGTGCCCTCGCGCATGAACGTCGGCCAGATTCTGGAAACGCATCTTGGCTGGGCCTGCGCCGGCCTCGGCAAGCGCATCGGCCAGACCATCGACGCCTATTATCAGAAGCAGGATCTCAAGCCGCTGCGCGAGACCCTGAAGAAGATCTATGGCGACGATGAAACCATCAAGACGCTGAACGACAACGAGTTGATGGAGCTCGGCCGCAATCTCAGCCACGGCGTGCCGATCGCAACGCCGGTGTTCGACGGCGCCAAGGAAGCCGACATCGAGGAGATGCTGAAGCTCGCGGGCTTCGACGCCTCGGGTCAGTCGACCGTCTATGACGGCCGCACCGGCGATGCCTTCGACCGCAAGGTGACGGTGGGCTACATCTACATGCTCAAGCTGCACCATCTCGTGGACGACAAGATCCATGCGCGTTCGATCGGACCGTACTCGCTCGTCACCCAGCAGCCGCTGGGCGGCAAGGCGCAGTTCGGCGGCCAGCGCTTCGGCGAAATGGAGGTCTGGGCGCTGGAAGCGTACGGCGCCGCCTACACGCTGCAGGAAATGCTGACCGTGAAGTCGGACGACGTCGCCGGCCGTACAAAGGTGTACGAGGCGATCGTCCGCGGCGACGACACGTTCGAGGCGGGTATCCCGGAATCGTTCAACGTGCTGGTCAAGGAAATGCGCTCGCTCGGCCTCAACGTCGACCTGCACAATTCCAAGATCGGCCCGGCCACGACCTCCGAGGCGGCTGAGTAACGCCTGAAGAATTCATGTCCGTCGCATGCGCGCGAAGCTTTGTCTTCGCTCAAATGTGCCGGGCATTCGCGCTTCGCTCGGACGTTGAGCAGGGCGCGCGCTAAAAAGCATTTCGAATTTGCTGCCGGTGACGATCGGCACGCGAGGAGAAGACGATGAACCAAGAAATTATGAATCTCTTCAATCCGACGACGCCGGCTCAGGTCTTCGACCAGATCCGGATTTCGATTGCGTCCCCGGAGAAGATTCTGTCGTGGTCCTACGGCGAGATCAAGAAGCCGGAGACCATCAACTACCGTACCTTCAAGCCCGAGCGCGACGGGCTGTTCTGCGCCCGCATCTTCGGGCCGATCAAGGATTACGAGTGCCTGTGCGGCAAATACAAGCGGATGAAGTACAAGGGCATCATCTGCGAAAAGTGCTCGGTCGAAGTGACGCTGAGCCGCGTCCGGCGCGAGCGCATGGGTCACATCGAGCTGGCCGCGCCCGTGGCGCACATCTGGTTCCTGAAGTCGCTGCCGTCCCGCATCGGGCTTCTGCTCGACATGACGCTGAAGGATCTCGAGCGGATTCTGTACTTCGAATATTACGTCGTGCTCGAGCCGGGTCTGACCGCGCTCAAGGACCGTCAGCTCTTGTCGGAAGACGAGTACCTGAAGGCGCAGGACGAATACGGCCAGGATAGCTTCACCGCCATGATCGGCGCCGAGGCGATCCGCGAGCTGTTGAAGGGGCTCGAGCTCGAAAAGCTCGAGGCGTCGCTGCGCGCCGAGATGCAGGAGACTGAATCCGACATCAAGCACAAGAAGCTTGCCAAGCGGCTGAAGATCGTCGAGGCGTTCCGCTATTCCGGCAACAAGCCGGAGTGGATGATTCTGACCGTGGTGCCGGTGATTCCGCCGGACCTGCGTCCGCTGGTGCCGCTCGACGGCGGCCGCTTTGCGACATCGGACCTCAACGACCTCTACCGCCGCGTCATCAACCGCAACAACCGCCTGAAGCGGCTGATGGAGCTGCGCGCGCCCGACATCATCATCCGCAACGAAAAGCGCATGCTGCAGGAGGCCGTCGACGCATTGTTCGACAACGGCCGCCGCGGCCGCGTCATCACCGGCGCCAACAAGCGTCCGCTGAAGTCGCTGGCCGACATGCTCAAGGGCAAGCAGGGCCGCTTCCGGCAGAATCTGCTCGGCAAGCGCGTCGATTATTCCGGCCGTTCGGTGATCGTGGTCGGTCCCGAACTGCGGCTGCATCAGTGCGGCCTGCCGAAGAAGATGGCGCTCGAACTGTTCAAGCCGTTCATCTATTCGCGGCTCGACGCCAAGGGCCTGTCCACCACGGTGAAGCAGGCGAAGAAGCTGGTCGAAAAAGAGCGTCCCGAGGTCTGGGATATCCTCGACGAGGTGATCCGCGAGCATCCGGTGCTCTTGAACCGCGCGCCGACGCTGCATCGCCTCGGCATTCAGGCGTTCGAGCCCGTGCTGATCGAGGGCAAGGCGATCCAGCTGCATCCCTTGGTCTGCGCCGCGTTCAACGCCGACTTCGACGGCGACCAGATGGCCGTGCACGTCCCGCTGTCGCTGGAAGCGCAGCTGGAAGCGCGCGTGCTGATGATGTCGACCAACAACATCCTGCATCCGGCGAACGGCCAGCCGATCATCGTGCCGTCGCAGGACATCGTGCTCGGTCTGTATTATCTGTCGATCATGCGTGAAGGCCTGCCCGGCGAGGGCAAGATCTTCGGCGACATGGCCGAGCTCGAGCACGCTTTGCATTCGAAGGTCATCCACCTCCACACCAAGATCAAGTACCGGTGGGAAGGTAGCGACGAAAACGGCAAGCAGGCCAAGCGCTGGATCGAGACCACCGCAGGCCGCGTCATGCTCGGCAACGTGCTGCCGAAATCGTCCAAGATCTCGTACGACATCATCAACAAGCTGATGACCAAGCGCGAGATCTCCGGCGTGATCGACCAGGTCTACCGTCACTGCGGCCAGAAGGAGACGGTGATCTTCTGCGACCGCATCATGGCGCTCGGCTTCTACAACGCGTTCAAGGCCGGCATCTCGTTCGGCAAGGACGACATGGTGGTGCCGCACAGCAAGTGGAAGATCGTCGATACCACCCGTGCGCTGGCGAAGGATTTCGAGCAGCAGTACAATGACGGCCTGATCACCCATGGCGAGAAGTACAACAAGGTGGTCGACGCCTGGTCGAAGGCGACCGAAGAAATCGCCAAGGAGATGATGAAGGAAATCTCCTCGACCAAGAAGACGCCGAAGGGCGCCGATGCCGACATCAACTCGATCTACATGATGGCGCATTCGGGCGCGCGGGGTTCGCCGGCCCAGATGCGCCAGCTTGCGGGCATGCGTGGCCTGATGGCCAAGCCCTCGGGCGAGATCATCGAGACGCCGATCATTTCCAACTTCAAGGAAGGTCTGTCGGTGCTCGAATACTTCAACTCGACCCACGGCGCCCGAAAGGGCCTCGCGGATACCGCGTTGAAGACGGCGAACTCCGGCTACCTGACGCGTCGTCTGGTCGACGTGGCGCAGGACTGCATTATCACGCAGGACGATTGCGGCACCAAGCTCGGCATCAAGATGCGCGCCATCGTCGATGCCGGCACGGTGGTTGCGTCACTGGCGTCGCGCATTCTCGGCCGCACCGCGGGCGAGGATCTGCGCGATCCCGCGACCAACAAGGTCGTGGTCAAGCGCGGCACGCTGATGGAAGAAATGCATGTCGACGCCATCCAGCAGGCCGGCATCCAGGAAGTGAAGATCCGCTCGGCGCTGACCTGCGAACTCGTCAACGGCATCTGCGGCAAGTGCTACGGCCGCGATCTGGCCCGCGGCACGCCGGTCAACCATGGTGAGGCGGTCGGCGTCATCGCGGCGCAGTCGATCGGCGAACCCGGCACGCAGCTGACGATGCGCACGTTCCACATCGGTGGCGCGGCGCAGATCAACGAGCAGTCGTTCGTCGAATCGAACTTCGACGGCAAGGTGACCATCAAGAACAAGGCCATCGCCAAGAACAGCGAAGGCCATTTGATCGCGATGGTCCGCAACATGGTCGTTGCGATCACCGACGCCGACGGCACCGAGCGTGCGACCCACCGCATTCAGTACGGCGCGCGTATGCACGTCGACGAAGGCGATATGGTCAAGCGCGGCCAGCGCATCGCGGAGTGGGATCCGTACACCCGTCCGGTCCTCACTGAGGTCGAGGGCACCATCGGGTTCGAGGATCTGGTCGAAGGCCAGTCGATCTCGGAAACGCTCGACGAATCCACCGGTATCGCCAAGCGCGTCGTCATCGACTGGCGCGCCTCGCGCGGCGGTTCCGATCTGCGTCCGGCCATCGTGGTCAAGGGCAAGGACGGCAAGGTGCTGAAACTCGCGCGTGGCGGCGATGCGCGCTACATGCTGTCGGTCGACGCCATTCTGTCGGTCGACACCGGCGCGAAGGTCAAGGCCGGCGACATCCTGGCGCGTATCTCCACCGAGAGCGCCAAGACCCGCGACATCACCGGCGGTCTGCCGCGGGTGGCGGAACTGTTCGAGGCCCGCAAGCCGAAGGACGCGGCGATCATCGCGGAAATCGCCGGCACGATCCGCTTCGGCCGCGACTACAAGAACAAGCGCCGCATCTCGATCGAGCCGATGGACAAGACCGAGGAGACCAGGGAGTACCTGATCCCGAAGGGCAAGCACATCCATCTGCAGGACGGCGACATCGTCGAAAAGGGCGATTTCATCGTCGAAGGCAATCCGGCGCCGCACGACATCCTGGCGATCAAGGGCATCGAGGAACTCGCTGCCTATCTGGTCAACGAAATCCAGGAGGTCTACCGGTTGCAGGGCGTGCTCATCAACGACAAGCACATCGAGGTGATTGTCCGTCAGATGCTGCAGAAGGTCGAGATCACCGATCAGGGCGACACCGACATGATCTCGGGCGAGCAGGTCGACAAGATCGAGTTCGACGCGCTCAACGTCAAGGCGAAGGAAGAGGGCAAGAAGCTCGCCACGGGAACGCCGGTTCTGCTCGGCATCACCAAGGCGAGCCTCCAAACCCGCTCGTTCTTCTCGGCGGCCTCATTCCAGGAGACCACCCGCGTGCTCACCGAAGCCGCCGTCAACGGCAAGGTGGATCCTCTGGAAGGCCTCAAGGAGAACGTCATTGTCGGCCGGCTGATCCCGGCGGGCACCGGCGCCTCGATGGCGAAGATCCGCGAAGTCGCGGTCAAGCGCGACAAGCTGATCCTCGACGAGCGCGAGAAGCAGGCGGCGATCGTGCCGCCCGCGCCCGAGGTGGAACCCTTAGCGTTGCCGCCCGCGGAATAAGGCCTCCGGAAAAATACGGTGTACGATAAAAGGCCGGCGAAAGCCGGCTTTTTTGCCGCTTTCCTGCATTGCTGCGATGCAGGAACCTGCTTTGTTCATCTTCCCTTCAGAGTGAAAAGCGCTTTTGCTAAGGCGACTTAGACCGGGCACCCGCAGGCAGCCCGAGACCACGGAACCCACATGCTCGATCTTGCAATCGTTGGCGGCGGCCCCGGCGGGCTGATGAGCGCCTGGTATCTGAAGAAGAAGCTCGGCGATCTCTGCCGTGTCACGATCTATGAGGCGTCCGACCGTGTCGGCGGCAAGATCGTCTCGCGCAAATTCGATTCGGCACCCGCGATGTATGAAGCCGGCGTCGCCGAGATCTATGATTACTCGATGACCGGACCCGATCCGCTGCGGGAGCTGATTCAGCATTTCGGCCTGCAGACGATTCCGATGGACGCCGAACAAGTCCAGCTCGATGGCGAACTGCTCAACGACGTGCCGGGCATGCGCCGCAAATATGGCGCGAAGACCGCCGCCGCGATCGAGGCGTTCCGCAAGCGCTGCAGCGAAACGGTGTCGCCGATCGAATATTACGAAGGCGTCGGCGCCCACGACAACGAGCACCCCTGGGCCTACATGACCTGCGAGGAACTACTCGACAGGTTCGTCGACGATGACACCGCCAAGCGCTTCTTCAAGGTGATGGCGCGCTCGGACATCGCGACCGAGCCCCACAACACCAACGGGCTCAACGCTCTGAAGAACTTCGTGATGGATGTCGACGGCTACATCGGCCTGTATTCGATCCAGAACGGCAACGAACAACTGGTCGAGTGCCTGCGCTCCGAAGTCACGGCCGACATCCGGCTCAACTATCGCGTGCTCAAGGTCGGCAAGACTTCCAGCGGCCGCTATCAGCTCAACATGATGAACGGCAAGGGGCCGGAGACGCGCGACTTCGATCTCGTGCTGATGTGCCTGCCGCATTCCTGGCTCGCCACCATGCGGTGGGACGGCGAGCAGTTGCGCAAATCGATGGTCAAGCATGTCGCTTATTTCGACCGGCCCGCGCATTATTTGCGGGTCTCGATCCTGTTCGACGAGCCGTTCTGGGGCGAGAAGATTCCCGGCGCCTGGTTCATGTCGGAGGCGTTCGGCGGCTGCTGCGTTTACAACGAAGGCGCGCGCCACGATGTCGGCAAGCACGGCGTTCTGAACTGGCTGATTGCTGGTTCCGACGCGCTGGCCTTCGCCAATCTCAGCGATCAGGAGCTGATCGACGCGGCGCTGAAGTCCTTGCCGGCCTCGTTCGGTGACGCGCGGATGCATTTCCAGGAAGGCAAGATCCATCGCTGGCTGTCGTCGGTGAACGCGCTGCCGGGCGGCTTGCCGGTGCGCGACGTCATGACCAACCATCGGCCCGAGCCGAAGCAGCATCCGGGGCTTGTCGTGGTCGGCGACTATTTGTTTGACTCGACGCTGAACGGGCTGCTCAACTCTTCCGATGCCGCCACTGACATCATCGTCACCGAGATGATGCGGCTGCGACGCGCGCGTGCGCAGGAGGGTGGGCCGCTCTCCGACAAGATCGACCGCGACTATTTCGAGAATTATCGCGGGCTTGGTCCCTATGGCGAGGTCTGGAGCAGATTTACCGATCCGGCCTATCTGACCGACCTGATCAAGATCGTCTGGAACAGGGCCAAGGGCTACAAGATCCTGATCGCCGGCTCTGCCAGCGGCGAACTGGTCGGCGCGCTGCGCGAGCGCGACATCGACGCCTGGGGTATCGAAAACAACCGGGCGATCCATGCCCGGACGCCGAAGGCGCTGAAGAAATTCAACAAGCTCGGCTCGATCGTCGACATGCCGTTCAAGGACGACGAATTCGATTTCGTATTCGAGACCAGCCTGTGCCATGTCGCGGAAAAACAGGTGCCGCGCGCGGTGCGCGAGCTGAATCGGGTGATGAAGACCGGACTGGTATTCGGCTCGGTCACGTCAGACATGGCGCCGGCGCTGATCGACCGTTACGACCTGTTGCGCGGGGTGAAGAAGCTCGGCACCTGGTGGGAATGGTCGGAGTTGTTCTTCGGCAACGGGTTCGACCTCTCGATGCATCGCCGCGACGTCACCGACGCGCTGTGGGCGGCGACACTCGCCGCCAACAAGGGGCCGGGGCAGTGGTACGCGGACTCCGACAGCCTGCGCTATTCGTTCTTTGACAAGATGGGATCCGAGGATTGACCGGCGGACGCCAGCCCTACAGCTGTCTTGCCAATTGTTTTGCCGAATTCATCCTGATCGCATAGGATCGGACGCGGTAGCATTCACCGCTACCGCGTTTCGATTTGCGGTCATGCCGGCCGTGCAGCATCGGTTGGTTTCATGGCGCCAAAACCTCCTTCTCCGGATGATCAGAATCCCGCGCCAGCGGACGATCCTGAGCTTGCGAAGAAGCTCACGCTCGAGGCGGCTCCGGCTGGCCCGGTAGCCGGCGCCAAGGCGGCCGGCGCGCCCGATGACGAAGACGAGGATGACGACGAGCTCGAGCTCGACGACGATGATGATGACGAGGACCTCGTCGTCTTCACCGCCAAGGAAGCCGCCGGCGCGATGGCGACGATCTACGGCTTCGTCAGGCCGTATCTGGGTAACTACAAAAAGCTATTGGCCTTCGTCGGCTTCGGCGTCCTGGTCGAGACGCTGTTCAACGTCTTCATGCCGCTGAGCCTGAAATTCCTGATCGACGACGCGCTCGGCGAAGAGGATTTCCAGGCCCTGTACAAGATCCTTGGCGTCCTCGCGGTCGCCGGCATCGTCACCTCAATCGTCGCGGTCTGGTACGAGCGCTGGGATGCGCGGCTGGCGGCCAGCGTCATCGCCGACGTCCGGACACGGTTGTTCGAGCACGTCCAGAACCTGCCGTCGGCCTATTTCGCCCGCACCAAGCGCGGCGAGATTCTCTCGCGCTTTTCCATCGACCTCGCGGCCTTCGAAGGTTCGATCAAGACCTTTGCCAACAGCGCGGCGCTGCCGGGCCTTGAATTGATCGCCGGCATCATCCTGATGTTGTTTTTGAACTGGCAGCTCGCCGCGGTGGCTTTGCTGGTGTTTCCGATCACGCTGATCGGGCCGCGGATTCTGACGCCAAAGGCGGTGCAGGCCAATTACGAGCAGAAGCTCAATGAGTTGGCGCTGCTCGGCATGGTGCAGGAAAACGTTGCGGCGCAGGCGGTGGTCAAGGCATTCAGCCTGCAGCGCCGCACGCTCGGCTGGTTCACCATGCGCAACCAGGATGTGCGCATCAAGACCGCGTCCGCCGTGTTCCTGTCGACCATGGTGGAGCGCACCGTCACGATTTCGGTGCTGTTGCTGCACCTCGTGGTGCTCGCGATCGGCGCCTATCTCGCCACCAAAGGCCAGATCACCATCGGCACCTTCGTCACCTTCGAGAGCGCGTTCTGGGAGGTGTCCTACAACATCGCCCATCTGATGCATTTTATCCCGGTGTCGATCCAGGCGGCGGCGGCGGTGCGCCATATCCAGGAATTGCTGGATGAGCCGACCCGCGGCGCCGACCGGCCGGGCGCGCCGGATTTGCCGCGCATCACCAACGATATCACCTTCGATCGCGTGACCTTCGGATACGAAGGCGGCGAAACGCCGGTGCTGGACAATCTCAGCCTCAAGCTCAATGTCGGCAAGAGCATCGCAATCGTCGGCCCCTCCGGCTCCGGCAAGAGCACGCTGCTCAATCTGATCCTACGCCTCTACGTGCCCGACGAGGGGCGCTTGACCATCGACGGCGTCGATATCCGCCGGGTGACCCGTGAATCGCTGCGCGGAAGCATGGCGGTTGTGTTCCAGGAGAATATGCTGTTCAACATGTCGATCCGCGAAAACATCCGGCTCGGCAAGGAAGGCGCCACCGACGAGGAGGTCCAGGAGGCGGCGCGCAAGGCGGAGATCCACCGCTACATCATGAGCCTGCCGCAGAAATACGACACGCCGGTCGGCGAACGCGGCGACACGCTGTCGGGCGGCCAGCGCCAGCGCATCGCGATCGCGCGCGCGATCATTCGCAATCCTTCCGTCCTGCTGCTCGATGAAGCCACCTCCGCGCTCGACCAGACCACGGAAGCCGCGATCAATCGCACGCTCCTGAAGGTGGCGGAGGGCCGCACCATGATCTGGTCGACGCATCGCCTGACGTCAGTGGTCGAAATGGACGAGATTATCGTGATTTCAGGCGGCAAGGCGATCGAGCGCGGCTCGCATGCCCAGTTGCTCGCCGCCAACGGGACCTACCGCAAGCTCTGGGACGACCAGGGCCACAAGTCGCGCGACGCCGCCCGTCAGGCGGACGATGACAATGAAGACGACGATGATGAGGACGACGACGAGGAGTGAGCGCGAGGTTTTGCCTCCGCGGTGATCGCCTTGCGCGCCCGCCGCAAGATGCCTTCGCCAAGCCAGGCCATGAAGCGCGCCCATCGCTGCGCCTTCCAATAGACGCCGCGGTCCACCGTCACCTTGCGGAAGCTGAACGCCTTCGCTGACGACCAGGCGTCGCAGGCCTGCTTGACCGGATCCTCGTAGAACGACGCGATCTTGGCCTCGCTCATGCCGTCGGTCACAAGCCATTTGGGGATGTGCACGTTGCAGAGCTGGGTGACGTCGGTGAGCACCTTGTCGGTCCCGGTGCCCGAGACCGGGCAGGTGGTCGCAAACGCGTCGCCGACCAGGACGATGCCGGGTTGGCGATAACCGGTGCTGACACAGAGATCGGCCGGCCTGATCTTGACGTCGCCGGAGACCGTGCAACCACCGGTAATCCGCCGCAGCCGTGGCAGCGCAGCATTCATGGTCTCGACCGGCTTGTGCCGCATCTCGCGCAGCCACGGATCGTCGGCCTCCCGATAAGCGAAGAGATTCGCGCGCATCTTGTCGCCGATCGGAAACAGCGTCAGATAGGGGATACGATCGCTCGGCCGTTCCGAAAAATAAGTCAGCGCCGGAAATTTGAACGCTTTGCGGCCGGCCGGCACCAGATCGAACCCGATCGAGATCGAGTGGCACGCGCTGATGATCTGGCGTTCGATGCCGAGATTGCGGCGCAGCCCGATATTCAGCCCGTTCGCAAGAACCACCAAGCGGGCGGAGATCGCTTCGCCATTTGAAAGCGTGAGCTTCTGGCGCTCCTCGCTGGTCGAAACATCGGTGACCTTGGCGTAGACCAGTTCGGCAGGCTTCGGGATTTCGGCCCGGATCGCCATGATGAGCGAATTGTACATGATGCCGAACTGCTGGCTCGGCCGCTTGTCGAGCAGATAGCCGGAGCGTGCGATCCAGTTCTCGCCGTCATGGGTGGTGGAGCACAGCACCGAATTGGCAATTCCCGTCTTGACGAGAAGGTCGAGCTGCGTGCCGCCGCTCAACTTTTCCACGCGGAAATCGAACGGATAGATCTCGTGCGGATCGATTACGGCTGTCGGAATTCCGGCACGTCCCAGCATCGCGGCCGCGGTCGAGCCCGCAAGGCCGCCGCCGATGATCGCTATGTCGGTGTACCGCATGGGAATCCCGGTCCGGAAACAGCTGTTTTGCGCCGGGAAAGGCAAATAAAGGCTTAGCTTGGAGCCCGGCTTGGGACCGGAATTCCGGGGAATCATGTTTCTGCATATATTGACCCGGGTAAAATTAAGGAGAATCGCCGGATTTGGCGGCGTCGGCCGTGGCGAAAGGGCGGGCCTTTTTGGTATCAGCCGATTCACGCGAACGCCCGATTCCGCAGACGCCATAGGCGTTTCCTGCGCACTTCTTGTGTTGTCGTTTCGCTTGACTTAGCCACCCACCGCTTATAGAAGACCCCCACTTAACGACAGGCGGTGAGCAACGCCAGCGTCGGAACGGAACACCCTTCAAATCCTTACGGACCCAAATCCTTACGGACTGAAACGGGCACCAACCTCGACGAATGCGGCTCAAACGCTGTCGATCATATTGCTAGGCAATGCCAGTGCGATTTTAGTTCTCTTGAGCATGTTCTCTTGAGAGTGAACTCGGATGCATGACCTCGGTAGCGGGCCGAACAGCGAACGCTGATCGGCCTTAACTCGCGGTCCTCTGTGGCGTCGAAGCGCTTTCCGCTCAGCAATGGGTGGTTGGCGCGATTTCGTTTTGCGTGGGGCCTTTCCCGCGCGAGGCGGCCGAACGGGGCGGCTAGTCCCGAGAAGAATTTGCGGAGCCGATCAGGGCTTCGCGCGAACTAAAGGGTGAAGGCTGACATGCCGACGATCAACCAGCTGATCGCAAAACCGCGTACGGTGCAGAAGTCGCGCAAGAAGGTGCCGGCGTTGCAGCAGTCGCCGCAGAAACGCGGCGTTTGCACGCGCGTCTACACCACGACCCCGAAGAAGCCGAACTCGGCGCTTCGCAAGGTCGCCAAGGTGCGCCTGACCAACGGCTTTGAGGTGATCGGCTACATCCCGGGTGAAGGCCACAACCTTCAGGAACACTCGGTGGTCATGATCCGCGGCGGCCGCGTCAAGGACTTGCCCGGCGTGCGCTACCACATCCTCCGCGGCGTCCTCGATACCCAGGGCGTCAAGAACCGCAAGCAGCGCCGTTCGAAGTACGGCGCGAAGCGTCCGAAATAATCGGGAACAGCCCAGATGTCTCGTCGCCATTCTGCTGAAAAGCGTGAAGTGAACCCGGATCCGAAGTTCGGGAACGTCATCATTACGAAGTTCATGAATTCGATCATGTACGACGGCAAGAAGTCCGCCGCCGAGAGCATCGTCTATGGCGCGCTCGCCATGATCGAGAGCAAGACCAAGCAGGGCCCGCTGCCGGTGTTCGAGCAGGCGCTGGAAAACGTCATGCCGACCATCGAAGTGCGGTCGCGCCGTGTCGGTGGCGCCACCTACCAGGTGCCGGTCGAAGTGCGTTCCGTCCGCCGTCAGGCGCTCGGGATTCGCTGGATCATTACCGCAGCGCGCGATCGCAATGAAAAGACGATGACGGAGCGGCTCTCGGCCGAGCTGCTCGACGCGTCGAATAACCGGGGGAACGCCGTCAAGAAGCGTGAAGACGTGCACCGGATGGCGGAAGCCAACCGCGCCTTCTCGCACTATCGCTGGTAACGGCGACACACGGATTTTAAGGAACAACCCATGCCCCGCGTTCATGCCATAGAGAACTACCGCAACTTCGGTATCATGGCGCATATCGATGCCGGCAAGACCACGACCACCGAGCGCATCCTTTATTATACCGGCAAGAGCCACAAGATCGGCGAAGTGCACGAAGGTGCCGCGACGATGGACTGGATGGAGCAGGAGCAGGAGCGCGGCATCACGATTACGTCGGCCGCGACCACCGCGTTCTGGAACGGCAAGCGCCTCAACATCATCGACACCCCCGGCCACGTCGACTTCACCATCGAAGTCGAGCGTTCGCTGCGCGTGCTCGACGGCGCTGTGTGCGTGCTCGATTCCAACCAGGGCGTCGAGCCGCAGACCGAGACCGTCTGGCGCCAGGGCGACAAGTACCGCGTTCCGCGCATCGTCTTCGCCAACAAGATGGACAAGACCGGCGCCGACTTCTTCAAATGCCTCGACGATATCGTCGACCGCCTCGGCGCCAAGCCGATCGCGATCCAGCTGCCGATCGGTTCGGAGAACAACTTCAAGGGTCTGGTCGATCTCGTCCGCATGAAGGGCGTGGTCTGGGAAGACGAGGCGCTCGGCGCCAACTTCAAAGACATCGACATCCCCGCCGACCTCGTCGAGAAGGCGAAGGAATACCGCGAGAAGATGCTGGAAGCCGCCGTCGAACTCGATGACGACGCGCTTGCCGCTTACCTCGATGGCAAGGAGCCCGATGAGGCGACGCTGAAGCGGCTGATCCGCAAGGCGGTGCTGACCGGCGCGTTCTATCCGGTGCTGTGCGGCTCGGCCTTCAAGAACAAGGGCGTGCAGCCGCTGCTTGACGCGGTGGTGGACTATCTGCCGTCGCCGGTCGACGTGCCCGCGATCAAGGGCATCGATGATGACGGCAACGAAGTCGTCCGCAAGGCCGACGACAAGGAGCCGCTGGCGCTGCTCGCATTCAAGATCATGGACGACCCGTTCGTCGGCACCATCACCTTCTGCCGCATCTATTCGGGTGTGCTGGCGAGCGGCACCGGTGTCATCAACTCGACCCGCGAGAAGAAAGAGCGCATCGGCCGCATGCTCTTGATGCATGCGAACAACCGCGAAGACATCAAGGAAGCCTATGCCGGCGACATCGTGGCACTGGCGGGCCTGAAGGAAGCGCGCACCGGTGACACGCTGTGCGATCCCGACAAGCCGGTGATCCTGGAAAAGATGGAATTCCCGGAGCCGGTGATTGAAATCGCGATCGAGCCGAAGTCGAAGGCCGACCAGGAAAAGCTCGGCGTGGCGCTCGCAAAGCTCGCCGCGGAGGATCCTTCGTTCCGAGTATCGACCGACCAGGAGTCCGGCCAGACCATCCTCAAGGGCATGGGCGAACTTCATCTCGACATCAAGGTCGACATCCTCCGCCGCACCTACAAGGTCGACGCCAATATCGGTGCGCCCCAGGTTGCATTCCGCGAGCGGGTCACCAAGCGCGCTGAAGTCAAGTACACGCACAAGAAGCAGACCGGTGGTACCGGTCAGTTCGCCGAAGTGTCGATCATCGTGGAGCCGAACGAGCCCGGCAAGGGTTACGAGTTCGAGTCCAAGATCGTCGGCGGCGCGGTGCCGAAGGAATACATCCCCGGCGTCGAAAAGGGCCTCAACAGCGTGATGGGTTCGGGCGTCGTCGCCGGCTTCCCGGTGGTGGACGTCAAGGTGCAGCTGGTCGACGGCAAGTATCACGACGTGGACTCGTCGGCTCTGGCTTTCGAAATCGCATCGCGCTCGGCATTCCGCGAAGCGCTGCAGAAGGGCAAGTCCGTCCTGCTCGAGCCGATCATGAAGGTCGAAGTGGTGACCCCGGAAGACTATACCGGTTCGGTCATCGGCGACCTGAATTCGCGGCGCGGCCAGATCCAGGGTCAAGACATGCGCGGCAACGCCAACGTCATCAACGCGATGGTGCCGCTCATGAACATGTTCGGGTACGTGAATAACCTGCGCTCGATGAGCCAGGGACGCGCGACCTTTACGATGCAATTCGACCACTACGCTGAAGCGCCGGCGAACGTGTCGGCAGAAGTCCAGAAGAAGTTTGCCTGATTGTCGTTGGCGGCAGTCAACGATTAAACGGAGAGTCAAATGGCCAAAGCAAAATTCGAACGTAACAAACCGCACTGCAATATCGGAACCATCGGTCACGTCGACCATGGCAAGACTTCGCTGACCGCAGCGATCACCAAGGTGCTGGCTGAAACCGGCGGTGCGACGTTCACGGCGTACGACCAGATCGACAAGGCGCCCGAAGAAAAGGCGCGCGGCATCACGATCTCGACCGCTCACGTCGAATACGAAACCAAGAACCGGCACTACGCCCACGTCGATTGCCCCGGCCACGCCGACTACGTGAAGAACATGATCACCGGCGCGGCGCAGATGGACGGCGCGATCCTGGTGGTGTCGGCCGCCGACGGCCCGATGCCGCAGACCCGCGAGCACATCCTGCTCGCCCGTCAGGTCGGCGTGCCCGCGCTCGTCGTGTTCCTGAACAAGTGCGACATGGTCGATGATCCGGAATTGCTCGAGCTCGTCGAACTCGAAGTCCGCGAACTGCTCTCGAAGTACGAATTCCCCGGCGACAGCATCCCGATCATCAAGGGTTCGGCGCTCGCCGCCCTCGAAGACAAGGACAAGAAGCTCGGTCACGACGCCATCCTCGAGCTGATGAAGAGTGTCGACGAGTACATCCCGCAGCCGGAGCGTCCGATCGATCAGCCGTTCCTGATGCCGGTGGAAGACGTGTTCTCGATCTCGGGCCGCGGCACCGTGGTGACCGGCCGTGTCGAGCGCGGCGTCATCAAGGTCGGCGAGGAAATCGAAATCGTCGGTCTGCGCGACACCCAGAAGACGATCGTCACCGGCGTCGAAATGTTCCGCAAGCTGCTCGACCAGGGCCAGGCCGGCGACAACATCGGTGCGCTGCTGCGCGGTACCAAGCGCGAGGAAGTCGAGCGTGGCCAGGTGCTGTGCAAGCCGGGTTCGGTCAAGCCGCACACCAAGTTCAAGGCTGAGGCCTACATCCTGACCAAGGAAGAGGGCGGTCGTCATACCCCGTTCTTCACCAACTACCGGCCGCAGTTCTACTTCCGCACCACCGACGTGACCGGCGTCGTGCATCTGCCCGAAGGCACCGAAATGGTGATGCCGGGCGACAACATTGCGATGGAAGTGCACCTGATCGTGCCGATCGCGATGGAAGAGAAGCTCCGCTTCGCGATCCGTGAAGGTGGCCGCACCGTCGGCGCCGGCGTCGTCGCAAGCATCATCGAGTAGCAAGCGAATAGTGAATGGCGAATGGCGAGTAGAAAACTTCTATTCGCTATTCGCTACTCGCCACTCA
>CAWGSN010000018.1:0-96768 GCA_963825225.1 uncultured Alphaproteobacteria bacterium | reverse complement strand
CGCTGCGCACCGTTGACGACTGAACCTTGCAGCCGCTGGCGCGTCCAATGACCAACAATTTGGAACTGGATATGCGCATGTTTGGGGGCTGGTCAAGCAGCCGGGTTTCGCAGTCTCCAACGCTCGTGTCGCCGGGCTCGGCCGCGGCGGCGCACGCAAGCGCGGAGGGCCCCGGGCCTGACTTCAAACTGCGGACGGATCCGGATGACACGTTCATCTCACCCGATGGTCAGATTCGGGTGGAGCAGTATTCCAAGGATATGGGCGACGAAGGTTACCTGCACCAATTCTGGACCTTCGACGCTAAGCATCAACATCCCTCCTTGCTGAATGGCGGCGAAACCACCGATCTGGCGGGCTACCCGGCGGGCTTTCGCTTCAGCGCGAACAGCCAGTGGTTGGTACGAATGCAGAAAACCGGTGCGGGTTTCCAAACGCTGTTTCTGTACCGGCGGAACGGATTTGAATTTTCCTCCGCCACGCGGAAGCCGCTGAGCGAGATGGCCTGGGACTATTTCTGGGGCTCGCCGGTATCCAAGAAACTGCATCGCGACCCCAAGGACCGGGATTCGCTCAGTCACGTCTTTGCCGCCCTGCTCAAAGGGATGGATGACAATTACGCCTGGTTGGGCCTGCACCGGCCCGATAGCCGTTACGTCGTGATCAGCCTCTCCTTCGACGCCCAGGGGGAGGACAAGCCGCTGCCCTATATTGAGGACTGGTGGTGCGCCTATGACGTGAAAACCGGGACATTTACGGTGCCTGCCGCGTTCGCCGGCCAACGCCAAGGCCTTCACGACGCCTCGCCCCAAACGGCAATAACCAGATCGGAATTGCGGCTCTGCGCGCCGCCAGCCGGTGTCTCGGACCGGCGAACCGGCTGCATCGACGGACAAAATCAGTATGTTGCAGCCCGAAACCGCCTCGACGGCCGCAGGACACAAATGTCCGAATGGGTCGGAGGCTAAAATCGGGAAAACAGCTTTGAAAGTAATCGCCAGTTCTATTCGCAAGGGCAACGTCATCGTACAAGACGGCAAGCTTTACGTGGTTCTGACCGCCGAAAACATCCATCCGGGCAAGGGAACCCCGGTCAGCCAGATCGAAGTGCGCCGGATCGGCGACGGGGTGAAGATCTCGGAGCGCTACAAGACCACCGACCAGGTCGAGAAGGCGACCATCGAGGACCACAACTTCAATTATCTCTATGAGGATGCCGACGGCTTCCATTTCATGAACGCCGAGAACTATCACCAGGTCCAGGTGCCCAAGGACATCGTCGGCTCGGCCGCGCCCTATCTGCAGGAGAACATGTCGGTGAAGCTGTCGCTGCACGACATGATTCCGGTCGCGATCCAGATGCCGCAGCGCGCGACGCTGGAAGTCGTGGAAACCGAGCCCGTCACCAAGGGCCAGACTGCGTCGTCGTCCTACAAACCTGCTATCCTCTCCAACGGCGTGCGCACCGCGGTGCCGCCGCACATCGGAACGGGAACGCGGATCGTGGTCATGACCGAAGACGGCTCCTACGTCGAACGTGCCAAGGACTAGGCTCAGGGAACAACGGAGCACGCGCCGGGGAGCGAAGCATTGGGCACGAAGGCTGTCCGCTTGGTCACGCGCTGGCTGGCAGCCTTCTGTTGCTTCAGGGCTGTTTGCTTCAGACTTGTGTGACCGGCGCTGCGGCCGAAGAGTTCAGGACGCCATCGATATCGGCCGTGCGCGTCGAATGGCGCGCAGTGCTCGATCAGCTCCGCTTCGAGATCAACACCCAACCGGCAATCGCCCCCGCCTTTACGTTCGCAAGCCAGCGGCGCGCGCCGGGTTGGGACCCGCGTTCGACGCCGGCGCTGGTACAACTGAACGCGATCACCTCGGCACTCTTCCCCGGCATCGGAAGCAGCCCCGTTCCGGTGCTGTTGCCATTCGACACCGCAAGCTATCTCGAAGCGCGGCAGAGCGGCGTCCCCGACAGCGTGTCCGTGGCGCGCTATCAGGCTGATTTCCGCCCCGCCGATCTGTTTCACGCCGGAGCCGCCGGTTACGACGCGATGTTTTCGTTCGAGCCCGGCGCCGGCGACGACATGCCGCAACGAACCTTCACCAAGCCGGTCGAGGTGCAGATCACCGGCTCGATCCTCACTTACGACCTCGCCGATCCCCCCGGCGGCAAGGGCGAACCGGTCAAGGCGCTGGCTATGCAATTCCCGGACATGCGGCGCTTCATCCGCGAAGGTTACGTGCGTTACGCCTTCACCCGCTTCGGGGTGCCCTATGTGGTGTCGACCAGTGCCTCGACTTGACACCCCGCGCACGACGGCTGGCCTGCCGCGAGGCCTATCCGGTCGCCGAGCGATTCCTGAAAGCGCTGCGTATCGCCGGCGGCCAGCCGTCGCGGCCTCGCCGCGATATTTCGTCCGATATCGCCGAGCGGCCGATCGCGGCCTCGCCCGATTTCACCTATCGTCCGAGCGGCGAAATCATCGCCCATAGCGGCGCACGCAAACAAGGCGGCCGCGCCGATCTCACCGCCTATTCGCAGGTCCGGTTTCCGCTGGAAAAGGCCCCGGCCTTCGTCCGCTCGCAGTCGTTCGGCAGGCGCAAACTCACCGAGCGCGGCTATCCCTGGCAGGACAATTTCTGCGAAGCGCGCAGCTTTGAAGTGGGCCAGTGCGCCGCCGGCTTCGGCCACCAGGGCCAGGACATCCGTCCCGGCGCGTGCCCGCTGCAAAACAGCGAGAGCCCCGATGCCTGCGATCCCGAAGCGGCAGGCGGTCGTTGCGGTTCGCGACGGCGTCGTGATCCGTTCGCTGAAGGAACAGGCGGCGACGCTGCAGGTCAACACCCGCAATGAACATATCCGCTTCGGCTACATGCACATGAACCCGTCCGTCATGGATGCGGACGGCGTTCTCAACGGCCGCCGCGTCGCCGAGGGCGAAAGGATCGGCGTGGTCTCGAACTACCTCGACCATCCCAACGGCACCTCGCGCCACGCCCTGCACTTCGACGTGCAGGTGTTCACGCGCGACGGCTGGCTCTGGGTCAATCCCTACACCACGCTGATCTCGGCCTATGAGCGCCTGGTCCGCGGCCATGGCCGCGAGATCGGCCCGGGAGTTGCCCGACCGCCGCCGACCCGCCCAGACTCTGCCCGAAGACGTCCTGCGTCCCCACGCGCAGGAAGGCGGCTACTGACGAGAGCCCACGGGCGCTCTTACGAAGCTGCCGCACCCACCGTCTTTTGCCGTGCCGGCGGGGTCCAGCGATAGGCGACGCCGAACCTGTTCCAGACATTGATCGAGGCGATCGCCGACGTCAGATAGACCAGTTCCCGCTGGGAGAATTCCGCACTCGCCTGCGCATAGACCTCGTCGCTGACGCCGCCGGCGAGCTGTGTCAACGCCTCCGTCCACGCCAGCGCGGCGCGTTCGCGTGGCGAGAATTGCGGCGCCTCGCGCCAGACCACGACCAGATTGAGCTTGTCTGTGGAGATACCGAGGCTCTCGCCTTGCAGGATGTGATAATGCACGCAAAAGGCGCAGCCATTGATCTGCGAGGCGCGCAGCTTGATCAGCTCGAGCAGTTGCTTGTCGATGCCGGCCTTGGCCGCGACCTCGCCGAGCGCCTGCACGGCGGCGTAGGCATCGGGCGCCAGCGTCATGAAATCCTTATACTCGCTGCGGGCATGTGACATATTCATGGCCTCATGTTATAAGTGTACTGATTTATTATAAGAGCACTGATATGGCGCGCAAGATCGGAAGTTTGGGAACAGAAAAATCGCGTGCGGCGCGAAAAATGCCGGCGAAAAAGTCGAAAAAATCCGGAAAATCTGCCGCGGAAAAAACCGTTCCCGCGGGAAATCCGCCCGGCGCCGGAAAAAATCCGCCGAAAATCCCGCGCTCGCCATGATCCGCCCGCCGCCTCCCGGAAAAGGCAAACGCGGCGAGCAGCGCCACCTCGCCTATCTGTTGCGGCAGGCCCAGGCCGCGACCCGGCTGACGATGGAGCGGGCGCTGGCCGAACTCGGCGTCACCTCGCCGCAATTCGTGGTGCTGACCATGCTGCGTGCCTATCCCGGCCTGTCCGGCGCCGATCTCGCCCGGGTGGCGCTGCTGACCCCGCAAACCGTCGGCGTCATCATTCGAAACCTGGAGCGCGACGGCGCCATCCGAAAGACGCCGCACCCGATCCATGGCCGCGTATTGCAGTGGACGTTGACTCGGCGCGGTGCCGCGCTGCTCGACAAATGCCGCCGCCACGTCCGGGCGGTGGAGCGGCGGCTGGCGGCCGGGCTCTCCAAAAATGCGCAGGGGAACGTGCGGCGCTGGCTCGCCAGGATCGCCTCGGAGCTCGGTAAAACCTAAAGCAACTATTCGTGCTATGGTTTTGTGGAGGCACCGCAGCACGGCTGACACCGGCTCCCACCAACTCCCAAGATGGCGCGGGATCGTTTCCGCGCCATTTTCAAAGCGCGGATCGGCAGTTCCACGCGCACGAAGGAAGACGCCGAAACGCAAATCGGCTTTGGTGGGCACGCCCCACGCCCCTACAATGCGCCCATGAGCCAGTTCGATTCTTTGAGATCGCCTTCCCGCCGCGCCGTGCTGCAAGCCGGCATCGGTGCCGCTGCCATGCTCACCAATCCGCATGCCGCATTCGCCGTGGCGCCACCCGGCTTCGACCAATGGCGCGACGCCTTTCGCGCCCGCGCGCTCGCCAAGGGCATTTCGGAGGCGACCTGGACTCGCGTGATGGGCCGCATCGAGCCCGACATGTCCGTGTTCAGGCAGATGCAGAAGCAGCCGGAGTTCCACGAGCAGATCTGGCAATACGTTAATCGCCGGGTGTCGGACTGGCGCATCATCAACGGCCGTGAGGCGCTGAAAAAGAACGAGGCGCTGTTCGCGCGGATCGAACAGGATTTTGGCGTCGAGCGCGGCACGCTGCTGGCGCTGTGGGGCGTCGAGTCAGCTTATGGCGATCCGCTGGTGCAGCAGAACCATATGCGCCCGGTATTTCCCTCGCTCGCCGCACTTGCCTGGAACGAGCCGCGCCGCCGCGCCTATTGGGAAACCGAACTGATCAACGCCTTGAAGATCGTCGACCGCGGCTGGGGCACACCGGAGGAAATGCGCGGCTCCTGGGCCGGCGCGATGGGCCACACCCAGTGGATGCCGGAAGTCTGGCTCAATGTCGGCATGGACTACGACAAGGACGGCCGCGTGTCGCCGTTCGGCAAGCCCGACGATGCGCTGGGCTCCAGCGCGCGCTTCCTGGTCAACCGCGGCAAGTATCGCCGCGGCGAACATTGGGGCTATGAGGTGCGCGCGTCCGGCGCGGCCTCGAGCGGCAACCGCACCTATGCGGCGTGGGCCAGCGTCGGCGTCACCCGCGCCGACGGCCAGCCGTATTCGCAGCCGAATGCGTCGGCGCAATTGTGGGTGCCGGTCGCGGGCGGTCCGGCCTTTTTGCTCGGACCGAATTTCTACGCGGTGCGCAGTTACAATCCGTCGATGAACTACGCGCTCGCGATCTGTCATCTCGGCGACCGCATTCTGGGTGCGCCGCCGTTCATCCAGCCTTTCCCCGGCTCGGAGCGCGCGTTGACGCTGGCCGAGGTGCAAGAAATGCAGACGCGATTGACAAAAGCCGGCTTCGACACCGGCGGCACCGACGGCCGCGTCGGGAACGACACCATGAAGGCCGTGAAGGACTATCAGACCAGGATGGGCCTGTTGCCCGCCGACGGTTACGGCGGGCTCAAGGTGCTGGCGCGGTTGCGGCAAGGCAGCTAGCCCGCGTTCACCGGCCGCGCGACACCGCCCGCATTCATGCCGCCGTCGATAACGAGTTCCGTCCCGGTCACGTAGCTCGATGCGTCGGAGGCGAGGTATAACACGCCCTGTGCGATCTCCATGGCGTGGCCGGCGCGCGCCAGCGGCGTGGCGAACCTCGCGCGTTCCTCGGGATCGATCGGCGCATTCTGTCCGCGTCCTGCCGCTTCCGTGGGAATCTTGCCCCAGATCGGCGTATCGATGATCCCCGGATGAACCGAATTGACCCGGATGCCGTCGCCGAACATCGCGCATTCCATCGCGATCGCTTTCGCAAACAGCCGGACGCCGCCCTTGGTCGCGCAATAGCCGGAAAGATTGGCCGCGCCACGCAGGCCGGCCAGCGACGACATCATGATCACGGAGCCACCGGGCGTCTTGCGCATCGCCGGCAGGCAATGTTTCACCGACAGGAATACGCCATCGAGATTGATCGCGGTCTGCCGCCGCCAGTCCTCCAGCGACATCTCCGTAATCGACGGCACCCCAATTCCGATGCCGGCATTGGACACCAGCACGTCGAGCCGGCCATAGCGTTTCATCACCTCGGCCACGACTTCGATCCAGCGCGGCTCGCTGGTGACGTCGTGCTGGAGAAACATCGCCTCGTTGCCGGCCTTCTTGATGCGGGCGACGACTTCCGGCCCCCTGAGCTCGTCGACATCGGTGACGGCGACCGATGCACCTTCACGCGCCAGCAATTCGGCGCATGCCGCGCCGATGCCGGATGCGCCACCGGTCACGATCGCGACTTTTCCCTGAACCTGACCTGCCATTTCTGCTCCCATTTTGTGTTGTTGATGCTGTCGAGTTGGATTTACCTGATCACCGCCGGTCCCTGATCCGGCACGGCGACATCGAGCACGCGCAACTGCACACGCTCCGAACCCTGCCAGCGATCGACCGCGAGCGATCCCGCGACATGCAGCGGCTGACCGCGATTTTGCGTCAGCGCGTTGCCGAGCTTTTGCCCGATCGATCGAAATGCGATGCCGTTCACGATCACGCCGTCGCCGGATTTGAAACGCACGCGCAGATGCGCTTGTCCCACTTCGTCGGCAAAGACCAGCTGATGCGCCGGCAGCGCGATCACCGGCTCCGGATTGGCGGCGCCGAACGGTCCGGCGCGGTTGAGCGTGGCCGCAAACTCCGGCGTGACGCTGCGTGCGCTGACGGCGCCATCGATGAACAGCTCGTTTTCATGGCGAGAGGCGGCGACGTCTTCGGCGAGCGCGCTTTCCATATAGGCGCGAAACTCCGCGAGCTTCTCCCTGCGCAAGGTGACGCCGGCGGCCATAGCGTGACCCCCGCCCTTCATCAACAGCCGGTCCTTGACGGCCTGCCGCACCGCCTTGCCGAGATCGACGCCGGAGATCGAGCGGCCTGAGCCGGTGCCGATGCCGCCCGGCTCCAGCGCGATGGCAAAGGCGGGACGTGCGAATTTGTCCTTCAGCCGTGAGGCGACAAGGCCGACCACGCCGGGATGCCAGCCTTCCGACGCTGTCACGATCACCGCGCCCTTGTCTTCAAGCCCGAGCGACGCCAGCGCCTCGGCTTCGGCCTGGGCTTCTGCCGCCTGTTCGATGACACGGCGTTCGCTGTTGAGGCGATCGAGTTCGGCGGCGATCCTTGCGGCCTCGGAGACATCGCCTTCCAGCAGCAGCCGCACGCCCAGATCGGCGCGCCCGATGCGACCGCCGGCGTTGATGCGCGGGCCCAGCATGAAGCCGAGGTGCCAGGCCTCCGGCGGGCCGTTCAGCCGCGACACGTCCATCAGCGCGGTATGCCCGACATGGTCGCGCCGGCGCATCGCGATGAGGCCCTTGGCGACGAACGCACGGTTCAGGCCCGTCAACGGCGCGACATCGGCCACAGTGCCGAGCGCCACATGATGCAGCATGCCCAACAGGTCCGGCTCTGGCCGTTCGCCGGTCCAGAAGCCGCGGTTGCGCAATTCCCGATTGACAGCGACAAGCGTCACCAGCACGAGGCCCACGGCGGCGAGATAACCGAGGCCCGAGAGATCGTCGGGCCGGTTCGGATTCACCAGCGCGTCGACCTCGGGCAATTCATCGCCGGTCTGGTGGTGATCGATGACGACGACCGACATCCCGAGCTTGCGCGCTTCAGTGAGCGGCTCGATGCTGGTGGTGCCGCAATCGACCGTCACCAGCAGCGTTGCGCCCTTGTTCGCGAGCATGCGCACGGCTTCGACATTCGGCCCGTAGCCTTCGAAGATGCGGTCGGGGATATGGATCAGTGGATCGAGCCCGCAATGGCGCAGGTGCCAGGTCAAGAGCGCCGCCGAGGTCGCGCCGTCGACATCGTAATCGCCGAAGATCGCGACCTGCTCGCCACGCGTTGCCGCGTCCGCAATACGCTTGGCCGCGGCTTCCATCTGCGTCACGGTGTAGGGGTCGGGCATCAATTTGCGGATGGTCGGATCGAGGAAGTCTTCGACGGCGTCGACCTCGACGCCGCGGCCCGCCAGCACCCGCGCCAGCATTTCCGGCAACTGGTAGCGCTGCGTGATCGCGAGCGCCCGCGCCGCACCTCGGGCGTCGAGCCGGTCGCGCCACAATTTTCCTGTCGCCGATTGCAACACGCCGAGAAACGCCGGCGGCAGTTCAACGGGAAGAGCGGATGCGGGAAGCGTCATGATGATGTCAGTCCAGGGGCCCGAGCCCGCGCTCCTTATCTGCGCACTTCCCGATTCAATGTCAAAGCAAAGCAGGCATGAATTCAACAGCTCGCCGCGCGATGCGCCCGCGGTCTCGTGTGCAATGTGCACAAGAAGTGCGCACACGAGCATACAGGGCAGCGGAGGCAATCCGACATTCCCTGCGCAATGGCTTTACGGCTTATAGCGTGCTCTCCCCGGCGACCGGCTTTCTTGCCACCGTCGTCCCTGAGAAGCATGCTTCTCAGGGACTTGACACCAGCGTCGGGGTGTCAGGACCACACGACTTCGCCGTACGCTTCACGCGCCGTTCGTCAAAAGCGCATCCGCGTCCATCGCATCCCACCGCACGTTCGTGACGATCGCGAGCCGCCCCTCTTGTCGGGTGAGACTGGCAGAATCAAATCACTGATTTGCCCGACGGCGGAAGCGAAATATTTTTGATCCTTGGGCTTGACACGATTTCGGAAAATCCGAAATGATTTGCCCGTCGGGCAAAAAAGTACAGAACACACCTGTCCCAAAGGCTTTATGTTCCTGACGCTTTCGGCATTTCAAAGGGGCCGTTCAAAATGAAGATGTTTGTTTTCGTATGCGTTCTGCAGTCGTTAGGCCTCAGCGCGGCTCTGGCGCAAAGCGTCGATCCCAGATGCGGCAAGATGCGAGATAAACTCGGCTGCACATGCGCGTTGCAAAACGGCGGATTTCTTTCACCCGATGGGAAGAATTGGTACTCAAAATCGAATACCACCTCGCCAACGAACGAAGCTTTCGTCCAGTGCCAGATTCGAGCCGGCAGAAAATAGGTCTTTGCACGGATTAAGCCCAACGGGTCCGCTTCCTCCGTCAGGAACCAGTCCGGTGGCATTTGGTTATTGTTGCGAAATCAGGAGTTCGACATGAACCCCTTTTCGCATTGTCGTCTTCGGTCAAGACGCAAGGATGCATCAATGCAATCGGCCTGGAGGACCAAAATGACAAATCATGTCTACAAGATCCTTGAAATCGTCGGTTCTTCTCAAACCGGTATTGAGGATGCAATCAATACGGCAATCGAACTGGCCGGCAAGACGATTCGAAACATGGACTGGTTTGAAGTCGTCGAAACCCGGGGGCACATCAAAGACGGCAAGATTGCGCACTATCAGGTGACCCTCAAAATCGGCTTCACGCTGGAGACGCAATAGTTGCCGGTAACAGCGCGTACCTACGCCGTCTTACGCGCGGCCGCTGTCCTGACATCACCGGTGTTGGGTGTCCCGGTCGGTTCAATCAGCAGCAAATGGGCTTCTTCTCGCGCTACGGGGCGATGCTCAACGCCTTTCGGTACGACGTACATTTGTCCCGGCCCGAGGGTGATTGTTCGATCTCGAAGTTGGATATCGAGCGCACCCTTGAGCACGAGAAAGAAATCATCCGTGTCATCGTGTTTGTGCCAAACGAATTCGCCCTTCACTTTCACGACCATGACATCGCAATGATTGAACTGAGCGACCGTGCGGGGCGACCAGTGCTCGGAGAACGTTGCCAGTTTCTCTGATAAATCGATGCTATCGCTCATCGGCCCTCCGACACGTCGCCTACCCGCCTGCCCGACAGTGTCGCAAGCCGGCGGAAGGCGCAATCCGCTGCTCCGCCGGCGTCTCTACAGGCGCGTGCGGATGCGTGCCCGATGATGAACTCCGCGACATGCGGGATCACGGCTAAAACAGTCCCGGATGTCGCTGCGCTTATCCGGGCTACTCTTGCTGGGGTAGCATCAGCAGCTTGTCACACCCGGGCGGAAATATCACCGGGGTTAGTGGGGCAGCCACCGATATCGTCGCCAAGAACCTGGAGTTGATCAAGGAGGCTGTTCCGGGCGCCAAGCGCATCGTTGTACTGGCGAACGAACCTGATCCGTTTCAAAAGCTATTCATCGAGAACATTCAATCCGCCGGCGCTAAATCGAACATTGAGATCAAGGTCATGCTTGCGAAGGCGAGCGATGATTTCGACCAGCACTTTGGCGACATCAAATCGGCGGATGCGGTAATCGTGCAACCCAGCCTGCCGCTCGGCCGGGTTGCGGAAAGCGCCGCAACAAGCAAGACGCCGACCGCTTGTCCTAATTCAGCGTATCCCTCGGCCGGAGGTCTGATGTCGATTTCCACTCGATGAACAGGCAAATCGCGGCAGTCATAGACAAGGTTCTCAGGGGTCGGAAACCTGCCGACCTGCCTGTTGAATTCACCACGAGCTTCCGCACGGCGGATTGCGCCTTCCGCCTGCGGCGACCTGGTCCGAGTTTCCTCTTAACTTGAACCCAACGGTAAGTCGCCTCGACAACTCTCGACGCCTTGCGACCCTATGGTGCCTTCGCGAACCTTATTCCGGCAGCTCCAATCTCCGCCTTCTTTTTTCCGGTAGTGTCGAACTGTTTGAGATAGGCGACGATATCGTCAATTTGCTTCGGATCTTTCAAGCCTGGAAAGGTCATTTTGGTACCAGGTATCTTGGCCTTCGGATCCTTGATGTATTCGCGGAAAGTGGCTTCGTCCCAGGTGATTCCGGAATTCTTGTTCGCGGGAGAATAGCTGTAGCCTTCAATCATCCCGGCCTTTCGCCCGAACAGCCCGTTGAGCACCGGGCCGACTGCGTTCCTGGCGTTCTCCCCAATTTGGTGACACGTCTTGCACTGGGCGAAAATCTTCTCGCCCGAAGCCGCGTCCTGCGCATATCCAGGAGCAATCGCGAAGATTCCGGCTCCCAGCACGAGAACGAGACCGCGCATCCTTCTCGCAGCGCGGGACAACACAGGAATGAAGGGTCTGTGGCAGTTCATGATCACGCCCCGAGCGACTACTAGCCCAGCGAGTTGATGATTTCCCGATAGGCGGTTTCGGGAAACGCCTTCAGCGTGCGCGTCCGGACGTTTCCCAGCATGCCCAGCTGCAGGCTGAAGCGTGCCCCCACAGCATCGTCCGGAGCTTCCAATTTTGCAAGCATGACGTAGGTGGTCAAAGCCGTCCTCCTTCTGTCACGAGGCAATGGCGGCTAAGCCGTTGGCGCGAAAAATATGACCCGCAGGAGATGCGTGTAGTCGGATTCGAACACCATGATCGCCACAAACACCAACACCAGCACCGGCGGCAGCAGGATGGCGTAGGCCAGGGCCAGCCGCTCCCAGGCCATGTGCATGAAGACAGCGACGATCAGGCCAGCCTTCAACACCATGAACACCAGGATCAGCGACCATCTGAGATAGCCATGGAGGCCAAAGTAGTCGACGAGATAGGAGCAGGTGCTGAGAACGAACAACCATCCCCAGACTACAAGATAAAGCTTGATCGGATGCTGCTGGCCCTTGGTGTGCGTGATTCCCGATGCCACTGCGTCATGCGCGTGATCCTGCAACGAATGTTGGCGTCGTTCCAATGGTAGCGCTACGTTTGTCATGCGGCGACCTCACCAGAGATAGAAAAGGGCAAAGATGAACACCCACACAAGATCGACGAAGTGCCAGTACAGGCCGGTGATTTCGACGATCTCGTAATACCCTTTCCGGCTTGTGAAGAAACCGCGTCTTTCGACGTCGAAGTCTCCCCGCCAGACCTTTCGCGCGATGGCGATCAGAAAGATTACGCCAATCGTGACGTGAGTGCCGTGGAAGCCAGTGATCATAAAGAAGCTTGATCCAAACTGCGCCGCCCCCCACGGGTTGCCCCAGGGCCGGACCCCCTCCATGATCAGCTTGGTCCATTCGAATGCTTGCATTCCGACGAACGTTGCGCCGAAGGCCGCTGTTGCCAACATCAAGGCCGCCGTTTTCGCACGATCGCGGCGGTAACCGAAATTGACGGCCATCGCCATCGTCCCGCTGCTGCTGATCAAGATGAAAGTCATGATGGCGATCAGGATGAGCGGGATTTGCTTGTCTCCGATCGTGAGGGCGAAGACTTCGCTGGGGTTAGGCCACGGCACGGTCGTGGACATCCGCGTCGTCATGTACGACAGCAGGAAACAACTGAAGATGAAGGTGTCGCTGAGGAGGAAGATCCACATCATGGCCTTCCCCCAGGAGACGTTCTTGAAGGCGCGCTGATCCGAGGACCAGTCGGCCGCGATGCCTTGCCAGCCTGCAGGCCGCGCCAGCGGTTCTACGGTGTTTGTCAGCGCAGTTTCTGCCATCTAGTTCCGCCCTTCCTACGTGAGCAATTGGCGACAGATGTCGACGAAGCTGTCAGTCCAGCCCGTCAGCAGGCCGAGCAAGACCAGCCAGACCACCAGCAGGAAATGCCAGTAGATAGTGCAGAGTTCCACGCTCAGGCGTATTTGGGTCGGCTCGGCGCCACGCAACACCTTGGCCGTCGCTCTGCCGAGGGCCACCAGACCGCCCATTAGATGCAACCCGTGCGCCGCGGTGATCAGGTAGAAGAACGAATTGGCTGGATTGGACGCCAGGAAATACCCGGCGCCGCTCAACTGGCGCCACGCCAGGAGTTGCCCAATCAGGAATGTAACGGCGGACGCTCCGCCCACGCACAGGCCGACGATCACGCCGTCGATGTCGTTCCGGCGCGCGGCCATGTGTGCCCCTTGCAGCGCCATGCTGCTCAGGACCAGGACACCCGTGTTGAACCACAGCAGCGCTGGCACTGGCAACGTCCGCCAGTCCACCAAGTTCATGCGCATCGAGTAGGCGCTGATGAACAGCGCGAACAACGAGCCGACGACCGCGAGAAAGACGCCCAATCCGATCTTCGCCGGGGGCAGCGACGAAGTGCCCTCCTCGCGAAGATCGACGATTACTCCTTGCTCCAGCCAGGGCTTGGCTGTCAGCCGTTGCTGCGAGAGCCACCATCCCGCAATTGCCGCTATTCCAGCCATGAACAGGATAATCGCGCTCATGGATGGTGCCCTTGCGCCGACAATCCGGCCGGCGCTTCATTTTGCGGCACGAAATCCCTGGAGGCGCCGGGTACGCTGTAATCGTAAGCCCAGCGATAGACGATCGGGAGCTCCTTGCCCCAGTTGCCATGTCCGGGGGGGGTCTCCGGTGTTTGCCATTCCAGCGACGCCGCTCCCCAGGGATTGCCGCCGGCCTCTTTTCCCTTGAACAGGCTCCAGATCAGATTGAACAGGAACACAAGCTGGGCAAAGCCGACAATCAAGGCCGCTATGCTCATGAACGCGTTGAGATCATGGGCGGATGCCGGGATGAAGGACGTGTCGCCGATGTCGTGATAGCGGCGTGGCATGCCCAAGAGGCCCAGATAGTGCATGGGAAAGAAGATCGCATAGGCCCCGAGGAACGAGACCCAGAAGTGGAATTGTCCGAGCGCCTCATTGAGCATTCGTCCGGTGACTTTCGGATACCAATGATAGATTCCGCCGAACACGGCCATGATCGGCGCAATCCCCATCACCATATGAAAGTGGGCCACAACGAACATCGTGTCGGACAACGGAACGTCTACGACCACATTGCCGAGAAACAGGCCGGTCAGGCCGCCGTTTACGAAGGTGATGATGAACGCAAGTGCGTACAGCATCGGGACAGTGAGATGAATGTCGCCGCGCCACAGGGTCAGCACCCAGTTGTAAACCTTGATCGCGGTCGGGATGGCGATGATGAGCGTCGTGGTGGCGAAGAAGAACCCGAAATACGGGTGCATTCCGCTTACATACATGTGGTGCGCCCACACGACGAAGCTGAGAGCGCCGATTCCCACGATCGCCCAAACCATCATGCGATAGCCGAAGATGTTCTTCCGCGCGTGGACGCTGATCAGATCGGAAATGATGCCGAAGGCCGGCAAGGCGACGATGTAGACTTCGGGATGGCCGAAGAACCAGAACAGGTGCTGGAACAGGATCGGGCTGCCGCCGCCATACTTCGTCAGCGTGCCCATCTCGACCAGCGTGGGCATGAAGAAGCTGGTTCCCAGGAGGCGGTCGAGCAGCAGCATCACCGAGGCGACGAACAGCGCCGGGAAGGCCAGCAGCGCCATGACGGTGGCCGTGAAAATGCCCCACACCGTCAAGGGCATCCGCATCAACGTCATGCCGCGCGTGCGCGCCTGCAGCACCGTCACCACATAATTGAGCCCGCCCATCGTAAAACCGATGATGAACAGGATCAGGGAGGCCAGCATGAAAATGATGCCCCAATCCTGCCCGGGGGTGCCGGAGAGAATCGCCTGGGGCGGGTACAGCGTCCAGCCGGCGCCGGTGGGCCCGCCGGGCACGAAAAAGGTCGAGGCCAGTACCACGACCGCGAGCAGGTAGACCCAATAGCTCAGCATGTTCACATACGGGAATACCATGTCCCGGGCGCCGACCATGAGCGGGATCAGGTAGTTGCCGAAGCCCCCAAGGAACAACGCCGTGAGCAGGTAGATCACCATGATCATGCCGTGCATGGTGATGAACTGCAGGTATTGGTTGGCATCGATGAAGGAAAAGGTGCCGGGAAATCCCAACTGCAGTCGCATCAGCCACGACAGCACCAACGCGACCATTCCGATGGCCATCGCCGTGATCGAGTACTGGATGGCGATAACCTTGGCGTCCTGCGAAAAGACGTACCGCGTCCACCAGCTCTTCGGATGATAAAGCTCGACCTCACCCACTTCAGCGGGCGGGATGCCTGCGACTGTGTCAAACGGTACATCGACCATCGGAATACCCTCCCTGGTCTTCTTCTGTTCGGCGAGGAGTTCACCTCACGATAGATGGCGCCTCATCGTCGGTTTCATTCGCTGCCTGTCTTGTAGGTCGCCTTCGCGACGTTGCGCTGACCAGATAGCTCGGCGAACGTTCGCTGTTTCTCCAACCACGCGTGATATTCTTTCTCTTCCTCGACGATGACCTTGCTGCGCATCTGCGCGTGTGCGGCGCCGCAGAGTTCCGCGCAGAGAACGTCGAATGTTCCGGTGCGGGTTGGTGTGATCCAGAAATATGTCACCGAGCCCGGTATCATATCCATCTTGGCCCGGAACTCGGGCACATAGAAATCATGCAGGACATCAATTGAGCGGAGCAACACCTTCACCGGCTTTCCAATTGGCAGGTGCAGATCGCCGTTCTCGATGACAACGTCGTCCCGTCCATTTGGATCGTCGGGATTCAAGCCCATCGGATTGTCGGAACTGACATTGCGCGCATCTGAGGTCCCAAGCCGGCCGTCCTTTCCGGGGAGCCGGTAGCTCCATTGCCACTGCTGTCCCATGACCTCGACCTCGGTCGCATCGGCCGGAACGGTGACGAACTGGTGCCAGACGACCAACCCGGGTGCCAACATCGCCGCGACGCCGATCGCGGTGACGATGGTGAGCCACCATTCGAGTTTCTTGTTTTCGGGATTGTAGGCTGCCCGCCTGCCTTCCGTGTGACGAAAGCGGAAGACACAATAGGCCATGAACGCGATGATCGCGAAGAAGACGGCCCCGGTGATCCAGAACGTCAGGGTGATCGTGTCGTCGATGTAGTGCCAGTTTGAGGCGAGCGGTGTCCACCACCACGGGCTGAATATGTGAAACAGCACCGAGGCGACGGCAACCAAGAGCAGTATGAGCGCAACAGCCATCCTCTGCATCCTTGCCGTTGAAGGCTGCGGATACGAATTAACGGGCGGAGCTCACAACCTTAGCGATGGCGGACTTCACGTCCGCCGTCGTCGTGCCTCTTGCCTCGCCCATTCAACCGGTCGCGACGTTAATACAAGACACAAACTGGAGTTAACATGGTACCCGTCGCGCCCGGCGTCAATAGCTCAGTGGAACAGCATCCCCCGTCCTGATCCGGCACGTTTATCTCCGACGCCGCGAGCAGGCGCGCATCAGTCGTTTGGTGACGCAACGCAACAAACGATGTGTGCAGATGCACAATTCACAACCTGCTTCCGTCGGGGTAAGGTCATCGCACCGTTCGCGACGGTGTGGTTCGGCAAAGCGCCTTTTGATTGAATTCGGTTTGCCGGGCTCGATCGCGATTTTCGCGCATGAGGCGAATGTGCGCATGTTAGAGGCGCGCCGTTTCCCCCTGCGACCACGAGCAAGGAGAGCGGAGCCATGGGCACGACGTATTTCGCAAGACCGAAACTACAATTGTTCGGCGTCTCCACCGCATTTGTCGTTCGCAAGATCAGCCTTTCCGACTTGAGCGACGCGCTGCGCCTGGGCTGGGAAGACTTCAAGGCCATACCAACTCACGCCGTTGTCTTGTGCGTGATTTATCCCGTTCTCGGTCTTGTGCTGTTCAGACTGGTTGTTGGTTATTCGGTACTGCCGCTGCTGTTTCCGCTGGCCGCCGGTTTTACGTTGATCGGTCCTTTTGCCGCGCTCGGCCTCTACGAACTCAGCCGCCGCCGCGAGCGCGGCGAGGAACCGGCTGCGTGGGATGCCATGCAGGTGCTGCGCGCACCGTCTTTCGGCGCCATGCTCGAACTCGGCATACTCCTGTTCGTTCTGTTCGGGACCTGGATCGCCGCCGCGGACGCGATCTACATTGCGACCTTCGGCCACGCCCCGGCTGCAACCATCCCTGACTTCGCGACGCGCGTGTTGACGACACCGCAAGGATGGTCGCTCATCATCGTCGGCTGCGGCGTCGGTTTCCTTTTCGCCGTCGTGGCCCTGTGCGTCAGTGTTGTGTCGTTTCCGTTGATGCTCGACCGGCATGCGACGGCGATCGACGCAATCCGGACGTCGCTGCGGGCCGTGAGGGAAAATCTATTTGCGATGGCCGTATGGGGCCTGATTGTCGCGGCACTGCTGGCGATCGGTTCGCTACCGTTCTTCGTCGGTCTCGCGGTCGTCCTCCCGGTACTCGGTCATGCCACCTGGCATCTTTACCGGAAGCTGGTGGAGCCCGATCCGAACCCCCCGGAAGAACAGCCCCGAGCGCCGATAGGTCACCGCTATGCGGCAGATTTCCCGGCCTCCCTCTTCCCGTGGAGCCGTGAGCGCTAGCCGTAACGGTGAAATGGGAGCCCCGGATCGCGCTGCCGATTTCGTGTCTACAGGTAATCGGCGGATTTAACGACGTGCTCGCTGGCCAGCAAATCGCGGTCTCGCGCTGCGGCGAAAGTCCCTGTGCCCGCCGCTTGGAAGGCGGGCGGGCACGGGCGGCAGAATGGCGACACGTGATTTAGGGAGGCCGGGCAGCGAACTCCCACGTTATCTTTTCTGCTCGGACACGATCTCTTCGGAAAACCAGCTTTCATTCTTCCGGTTCATCCTTTAGCTAGCACTCCAACCTGTCGGCGATGCCGCCAAAATCCTTGGCGACGATGTCCCAGTCACCCTTCGCCTCGAAATCATACTTTTGCAGCGGACCGTATTCGGTCGGGCGGGCAACGAAGGCGGTCTTCAATCCGAGTTTCTGCGCGGCCTTCAGGTCGTGGTTGTGGGCGGCGACCATCATCACCTGCTCGGGCGGCAGGCACAAAAGCTTGGCGGCGCCGAGATAGGTTTCGGGATCGGGCTTGTAGTGCTCGAACAATTCGGCCGACATGATAAGGTCCCACGGCAGGCCGGCGAATTTTGCCATGTTGGTCAACAGCGCGACGTTGCCGTTCGAGAGCGGCGAGATGATGTATTTTTTCTTGAGCCGGGTCAGTCCCGCGACACTGTCCGGCCAGGGATGCAGGCGGTGCCAGCCCATGGTCAGGTAATGCAGATCGGCGTCGGTCAGGCCCTTGATCGACAGTTGCGCGACCAGTTTTTCCAACGACTGCCGGTGTAGCGTGTCGAGGATCATGTAACCGCGCTCCGGATGCTTGCGCACCTCATCCATCGAGGCGGCATAGACCGCGCGCCAACCATCGACCAGCGCAGTCCAGTCGGCACTTTTGCCTGATGTCTCCGACCATTTGGTGAAATCCGCGATCAGGCTGCTGCGCCAGTCGACGACGGTGCCGAACACATCGAACACCAGCGCTTTGACGGCGGAAATATCGGACATGTTCACTCCCTGTTTTTGTTGTTCTTCTCTACCAGCCCCGGAACGACAGCGACTAAAGCACCTTCCGGTACTGGATGAACCCGAGATTGTCGGCAACCTGGTCGTAGAGCGCGCGCGCCTGCGCGTTGCTTGATTGTGTCAGCCAATACACCCGGCTCGCGCCCGCCGCCTCGGCCTTTTCGTACACCGCCTCGATCAGCGCGCGTCCCAGCCCATGCCCGCGCGCATTTTCCGCGACGAACAGATCTTCGAGATAGCAGTATCGCTTGGGCGCCCAGGTCGAGCGATGGAACAGGTAGTGCGCGAACCCGGCCAGTCTGCCATCGACATAGCCACCCAGCGCAAACAGCGGCTCGTCGGGATCGTGAAACCTCGACCACGCAAGATCGGTGACGTCCTGCGTCAGCGCCGTCCTGTAGAAAGCAAGATAGCCATCCCACAGCGGCACCCACGCCGCGCGCTCGCCTTCGCCGATCGGCCGGATGATGATTTCTCCAGCCATCTCCACATCCCTCCTCAATCGAGGTGGAATTTATCCAGTTGCCGGTGCTCGGCCTTGATGTAGCGGACGGTGCCGGTGACCGAGCGCATCACCACCGTTTCGGTCTCGATCACGTCCTTGCGGAACTTGACGCCCGTCAGCAACGAGCCTGTGGTGACGCCGGTCGCCGCGAACAGGCAGTCGCCCCGCACCATATCCTCGATGCCGTAGATCATCTTTGGATCGGTGACGCCCATCTTGTGCGCGCGTTCGCGTTTTTCCTCACTGTCGAGGATCAGTCGGCACTGCATCTGACCGCCGATGCAGCGCAATGCGGCCGCGGCCAGCACGCCCTCGGGCGCGCCGCCGGTGCCGATATACATATCGACGCCGGTGTTATCAGGGTCGGCGCAATGGATCACGCCCGCGACGTCGCCGTCGGTGATGAGGCGCACGGCGGCACCGGTGCCGCGAACGCCTGATATGATGTCGGCATGGCGCGGACGATCCAGCACCAGAACGGTGATCGCGGAGGGATCGACGCCCTTGGCCTTGGCGAGCCGGCGCACATTGTCGCCCGGAGTAGCGTCGAGCTCGACCACGCCCTTCTTGTAGCCCGGACCAATGGCGATCTTCTGCATGTAGACGTCGGGCGCATGCAGCAGCGTGCCGTCATCGGCCATCGCCACGGTCGCGATCGCGCCCGGCATGTTCTTGGCGCACAGCGTGGTGCCTTCCAGCGGGTCGACGGCGATATCGACCTGTGGGCCGGCGTTGAGCCCGACCTTCTCGCCGATAAACAGCATCGGCGCCTCGTCGCGCTCGCCCTCGCCGATCACGATGGTGCCTTCGATCGGCAGCTTGTTGAGTTCGCGCCGCATGGCGTCGACCGCGGCCTGGTCGGCCGCCTTCTCCTGGCCATGGCCGCGCAGACGCGCGGCTGAGACCGCCGCGCGTTCCGTCACGCGCACGATTTCGAGCGTGAGAATGCGCTCGAGCAGTAGCTGCGGCGGAACGGAAATATGGGTCGACATCAGCTTAACTCCCTTGAACCTGTCACGGCGGGCCTCTCGGTCCGCATATCCGTTTTTTGCCTGTATCGCGCGACGATCGCGCTAGTTCTTCTCGATCCGTATCACCTGCGGCCGGCCGCTAATCACCTTGTCGCGCTGCACCGCCTCGAGCGCACGATAGATCGCTTCCTCCGAGGTCGCATAGGTAATCAGAATGACCGGAACCGGTGAAGCCTTCTTCGCAGATCCCATCTCGTCAACGCCGTCGGGATGGCGCTGCACGATCGATTCCAGCGAAATTTTCTGTTCCGCCAGCCGGGTTGCGATGGTGGCGGCGGTGCCGGCGAGATCGCGCGCCATCAGGCGGATATAGTAACCGCCCTCGTGGCGTTCCATCGGCGCCTTGGTGGTGGCGCGCAATTTCTTCACCGGACGGCCGAACGGCTTGGCGCGAATGCCGCGCGCCACGTCGGCGATGTCGGCGACGACGGCGGATGCGGTTGCCGCACCGCCGGCACCCGGCCCGACCAGGGTGATCGGCGGGATGCCCTCGCCGTCGATGGTCACGGCGTTGGTGACGCCCATGACCTGCGCGATCGAGGATGATTTCGGCACCATGGTCGGATGCACGCGTTGTTCGATACCCTTCGCCGTCCGCACCGCGACCCCAAGCAGCTTGACCCGATAGCCGAGTTCCTCGGCGGCGCGCAGATCTTCCGGCGCGATCGAGGAAATGCCTTCGACATAGACGGCGCTCTGAGCAACCTTCGTGCCGAACGCCAGGCTGGCCAGGATCGCCAGCTTCTGCGCCGTGTCGTGGCCGTCGACGTCGAACGACGGATTGGCTTCCGCATAGCCCAGGCGCTGGGCGTCCTTAAGGCATTCGGCAAATGACAGGCCTTCCTGTTCCATCCGGGTCAGGATGTAATTGCAGGTGCCGTTGAGGATGCCGTAGACGCGATTGACGCCGGTTCCCGCCAGGCCCTCACGCAGGGTCTTGATGACCGGGATCGCGGCGCCTACGGCCGCCTCGTAATTCAGCGCGCCGCCGTGTTTTTCGGCAGCCTTCGCCAGCCGCACGCCATGCCTGGCGATCAGCGCCTTGTTGGCGGTGACCACCGACTTGCCTGATTTGAGCGCCGCCTCGATCGCCGACAGCGCCGGATCACCGGAACCGCCTATCAATTCGACGAAGCAGTCGATGCCGGGATCATTGGCGAGCGCCAGCGGGCTCTTGGCCCACTCGATGCCGCGCAAATCGAGTTTGCGCTTCTTCACCTTCGAGCGCGCGGTGACGGCCACCACGCGCACAGCGCGGCCGCTACGCGCCGACAAGGTCCGCGCCTGCTCTTCGATGAGGCGGACGACTTCGGCGCCAACGGTGCCGAGCCCCGCTATGCCCACTTTCAGGGGTGCGACCATGACAATAAGAACCTGCGAGAGGAATTAGCGCCGGTTGGCGAGAGGAACCACGTTGTGCAACGTTTCAATGCCGCTTTCAAGGAAGCGGCGCACGCCACGCGCGGCCTGCCGGATACGCTGCTCGTTTTCCACCATGGCGATGCGGACATAGCCCTCGCCATGCTCGCCGAAGGCGACGCCCGGCGACACCACCACGCCGGATTTTTCCACCATCAGGGTGGCGAATTGCATGCTGCCGACGTCCTGGAACGCTTTTGGCAGCGGCGCCCAGGCAAACATCGAGGCTTGCGGCGGCGGAATCTCCCACCCCGCGCGGCCAAACGATTCCACCAGCGCGTCACGGCGCTTGCGGTAGGTGTCGCGCATGTCGCGAATGCAATCGTCCGGCCCGTTCAAGGCTGCGGTGGCGGCGACCTGGATCGGCGTGAAGGCGCCGTAGTCGAGGTAGGATTTCACCCGCGCCAAAGCCGCGATGATGCGCTCATTGCCGACCGCAAATCCCATGCGCCAGCCGGCCATCGAAAACGTCTTCGACATCGAGGTGAATTCGACCGTGACGTCGATCGCGCCGGGAACCTGCAGCACCGAGGGCGGCGGGTTCTTGTCGTCGAAATAGACTTCGGCATAGGCCAGATCCGACAGGATGAAGATCTCGTGCTTCTTCGCGAACGCCACCAGATCCCTGTAGAAATCGAGGTCGGCGACATAGGCGGTCGGATTGGAGGGATAACAGACGACCAGCGCGAGCGGCTTCGGGATCGAATGCACGATCGCGCGTTCCACCGCTTCGAAGAATTGCGGCGTCGGCTCCGACGGCACCGAGCGGATCACGCCGCCCGCCATCAGGAAGCCGAAGGCGTGGATCGGATAGCTCGGATTGGGGCACAGCACGACGTCGCCGGGCGCGGTGATCGCCTGCGCCACATTGGCAAACCCCTCCTTGGAACCCAGCGTCGCAACTACCTGGGTTTCCGGATTGAGCTTTACGCCGAAGCGCCGCCCGTAATAGGCTGCCTGCGCCTTGCGCAGACCGGTGATACCGCGCGAGGCTGAATAGCGGTCGGTCCGCGGCTTGCCGAGCGTGTCCTTCAGTTTCTCGATCACATGGGGCGGGGTCGACAGATCCGGATTGCCCATGCCGAGGTCGATGATGTCGGCGCCGGCGTTCCGCGCGGCCGCCTTGGCCCGGTTGACCTGCTCGAATACGTAAGGCGGCAGACGGCGGATGCGGTAAAAATCTTCCATGGGACCCTTGCTCCGACAACCCTGCAGGACGGAATCGATCAAAGATCTGCGGTTATCGAAACCGGATTCGGTTTCGTCCAAAATTCGCGCCCAATCAATGATTTAGAGCGAATTCAGGCGCAAGATCCGCTGACTTCCGGACCCGTGATGCGGTTGAGTTAGGGCTCTTTTAGCACGGGAGCCCCGCAGCGCCAGCGATTAGGTCATTTGGCGGCGGGATTTGGCGCGACGGCTGAGGCCGCCTGACGGTCCCGCGCGGCAGCGAGTTCGGCCTGGAGCTTGGCCTGTTCGGCCGGCTTCATCGCCGCCTCGTAGCGGTCCGGCGGCAGATCATGCACCGGAAGATAACCGCCGGTTTCCTTTGGACGTTGCGGCGCGTCGGCCGGCGTGCCCACGCCCGGCAAATCCGCGATCGAGGTTGAGCAGCCGCCGACCGCGAGCGCTGATACGAACAGTGCGGCTATCGACCACAGCCTTATCGTCCGATCCACCGGCATCCGTCCGGAAGTCCCCTCAACCTGTCCCGTCGCTTTAAATCGTTTGCAACCGTGCTCGCTGGTATGAGCCTTGCAACGCCAAATCGTCTGGCTGCGTCAATTTCACCGCAACCGTTCAAACCATTGTCGCCCGAAACGATTAAAGCCTGAACAAGAAATCCAACCGGTGCGGCTTCAATGTGTCAGAACGAAGATATTTTGTCGCGGTGCAACAGGTAACCCAAAAACCGCGGCGGCAATCGGCGCGGTGACGAACCCGAAATGAAGTAATAGTGTCCCTGACATGAGTGACGTTACCACCGAGACCCAGGCTGCGAAATCCTTCAACGCTGAAGCCTTTGCCATGAATATCGCGAAGGCGTTGGAAAGCAGCGGCCAGGCGCTGGCGGCATACCTGAAGCCGCGCGAGAACGGCGAACTCAGGGACAAGCCGCCAAACGAAATCGCCGAGGTCATCAAGACCTTCTCCACGGTGGCCGAATACTGGCTCTCCGACAAGGATCGCGCCTCCGATCTGCAGGTCAGGATGGCCAAGGCTTATCTCGATCTCTGGGGCTCGACGGTGCGCCGCATGGCCGGCGAACAGGTGCCGCCGGCAATCGAGCCCTCGCCGCGCGACAAGCGCTTCAAGGATCCGGAGTGGAAGACCAACCAGTTCTTCGATTTCGTGATGCAGCTGTATCTGCTCACGACGCAATGGGCGCATGAACTGGTGAAGAACGCCGAAGGCGTTGATCCGCACACCCGCAAGAAGGCCGAATTTTACGTGCAGCAGATCACCAATGCGATCGCGCCGTCGAATTTCGTGCTCACCAATCCGGAAGTCTTGCGCGAAACGCTGGCATCGAACGGCGACAATCTGGTTCGCGGCATGAAGATGCTGGCGGAAGATATCGAGGCCGGACGCGGCACGCTGCGCATCCGCCAGTCCGATCCGTCCAACCTCGTCGTCGGCGTCAACATGGCGACCACGCCCGGCAAGGTGATTTACCAGAACGAGCTGATACAGCTGATCCAGTACACCCCGACCACGGAGACCGTGCTCCGCACGCCGCTGCTGATCGTGCCGCCGTGGATCAACAAATTCTACATCCTCGATCTCAGGCCGGAAAAATCCTACATCAAATGGTGCGTCGATCAGGGCATCACGGTGTTCGTGATCTCCTGGGTCAATCCGGACAAGGAACTCGGCAAGAAGACCTTCGACGACTACATGAAGCAAGGCCCGCTGACCGCGATTGACGTCATCGAGAAGGTGACGGGCGAGATGAAGGTCCACACCGCCGGTTATTGCGTCGGCGGCACCCTGCTCGCCTCGACGCTGGCGTGGCTCGCCGAAAAGCGCCGCCAGCGCGTCACCTCGGCGACATTCTTTGCAGCCCAGGTCGATTTCACCCATGCCGGTGATTTGCTGGTGTTCGTCGATGAAGACCAGATCTCGGCGCTCGAGCGCGATATGGAAGCGGCCGGCGTGCTCGAAGGCAGCAAGATGGCGATGGCCTTCAACATGCTGCGCTCCAACGATCTGATCTGGTCCTATGTCGTCAGCAATTACCTGAAGGGACAGCCGCCCTCTGCCTTCGACCTGCTGCACTGGAATTCAGATGCGACGCGGATGCCGGCGGCAAATCATTCCTATTATTTGCGCAACTGCTATCTGGAGAACCGGCTCTCCAGCGGCAGCATGGTGCTGGACAACACGCTGCTCGACCTCTCGAAGGTCAAGGTGCCGGTCTACAATCTGGCAACCCGCGAAGATCATATCGCGCCAGCGGATTCGGTGCTGTACGGCTCGCAGTTCTTCGGCGGCCCGGTCAAATACGTGCTGTCCGGGTCCGGCCATATCGCCGGCGTGGTCAATCCGCCGGCGGCGGGCAAATACCAGTACTGGACCAACGACAACATCAAGGACGTCAAGCTCGCCGACTGGATCAAGAACGCCACCGAACACAAGGGGTCGTGGTGGCCGGACTGGCGCGAGTGGCTGGAAAGCATCGACGCCGAGACGGTGCCGGCGCGCGCGGTTGGCTCCGAAGCGATGCCGCCGGTCGAGGATGCGCCCGGCAGCTACGTCCGCGTCCGCGCGTAGCGCGAGCCTGCGCAGTTCGCTATAACCTGATATCCCGTGCCGGGATTCGGAAATCGAGCGAGGGGGAAACGATGACGCGCGAACTGTTCTGGCTGACGCTGACGGTGATTTTCACCGGCCTGCTGTGGATCCCCTACATCCTCAACCGCTGTCAGGTCCGCGGCCTCGCAGGTACGATGGCCAATCCCTCGCGCAACGACAAGCCGCATGCGGAATGGGCCAACAGGCTGATGTTCGCCCATGACAACGCGGTCGAAAACCTCGTCATCTTCGCGCCGCTGGTCTTGATCCTCAACGCGATCGACTATTCCACCAAATGGACCGTGCTCGCCTGCGCGGTGTATTTCTGGGCCCGCGTCGCCCATCTGATCGTTTATACGCTGGGGCTACCGGTATTCCGTACGCTCGCCTTCACCGTCGGCTTCCTCGCGCAGGCCGTGCTGGCGCTGGCGATCTTCAAGGTGCTTTGAGCTCGGGCCTTCGGCTGATTGCAAGCGGACGATCGCAGTTTCGCAGCAGGTCAGGTCGCGGCCATCGCTCCGGTTGTCGGGCGGCGGCTTTTGAGCCAATGCAGGATCAGCAGTGCGACGCTCGAACATAGTACGGCGAAGCCAAGCAGCGCGTTGCTGCCGAAATTCGTCAGCAAGCCGACCAGTATCGGCGGCGACGCCGCGGAGATCAGATTGAGCGGCATCGCAATACGCGACGTCGCCTTGGCAAATTCCAAATTGTCGTAGAACACCAGCGGGATGGTCGCACGCGCGACCGCGAGCGCGCCGCTGCCCAGGCCATACAGCAGGATGAACGCTGCGACCATCCAGTGCGATCCGCCGCCGATCATCAGAAGAAGTAACGCCACGACCAGGGTCGAACCGGCAATGAGCGCCGTCGTGATCCCATCCCACCGCCCGCCCCCGAGAAAATCGAGACCCCGGGCGCTGACCTGAATTACTCCCAACATGGAGCCGAAGGTAACGGCCTCGGTCGGCGACAGGCCCTCCGCTTTCAGAAGCTCAATCAGTACGGCGCTGAATCCGAAGGTGACGAAAGCGCTCAGCGCAATTGCCGAAACGATCAGGTAGAACGTGCTTTTCCGTACGATGTGGGGCTCACTCACCGCCGGCACCACTGAGCCGACATCATCTGTTCGTTCAGTTCGACGTGGCAACCCGAAGACGTAGAGCGGAAGGCACACCAGCACCAACATCGCGGCATAGACCAGACACGTTCCGCGCCAGCCGACCGCGCCCGAAAGAAACGAGGTGGTCGGCCAGAAAATACTGCTGGAAAGTCCAGTCACCAGCATCAAGCCGCCGATCGCGCGCCTTGCGTCCCGCCCTACAATCTCATTGAGCAGGATGTAGGTGGCCGTGGCGAGCGTTGCGCTGCCGGCGGAACCCAGGATAACCCATGCCGTGCAATACAGCACCGGGCCGTGTGCAAGCGACAGCAGCACGAAGCCCGGTGCGCCGATAACGGTCCCGGCGATCATCACCCGCCGGGCGCCAATTCGCGTGAATGCCCTTGCCAGAAAGGGAGCCCACAGGCCCATGACCACGTAGAAGATCGAGTTGCCGGCGAATACCGCCGAGATGTCCATGTGTAGATCGCCGGCAATCTGCCGGCCGACGACGGCAAGAAGGCCGACCGTGCCCCATCCAATGACCTGCGCGATCGCAAGAACAAACAATACGCCGATGATTTTCTTGCCCGCCCCCAAGAACCGCCTCTTTCTCCGCCAGCCGAGATGCCCAGCCGGGCGTCAGAGGCTCTTCCTGGCCACGATGAACAGCATCGCAGCCCATTTATTGTCGAAGCCTCTGACCTCGCCGGTCTCGATCTCCAGCGAACTCCAATTTCCCGCGCTTGTATAATTGGTTCGTAGCCAGTCCGGCGATGGATAATTGTAATAGCGATCGAGCCCGTCGCGCCCCTCGGCGTCGCCGGCCTTGAAGCTCGCGTAGAAGGTGCCGCCCGGTTTTAGCGCGCGCCAGATTAGTTTCAGGATCGGTGCGAGTTCGTTTCTCGGAACATGCAGCAGGCACGCATTGGCCCAGACGCCGTCATAGGCTTCGATCTCGTCGAGTTCGTGGAACAGCAGCGTCGCGACCGGGCGGTCGAGACGGCGCGAAGCCTCCGCGGCCATTTCCGGCGATCCGTCGGTAGGGCGCGCATCGAACCCCCGCGCCAGCATTTCGGCGGAAGCCGCACCCGCGCCGCATCCGAGTTCGAGAATGGTGGCGCCTGTTGGAAGCAGCGCGAGAAAGCGCGTCAGCCGCGTGTGCTTTGCGATCTCGCGCTCGGCATAGGCCCCTGCATTTTCTGCGTAGAATCGCAGCGTCGCTTCGTCCGCGGGGTCCATGCCGCTCATAACCTCATGTATCGGCAAAGCCCAGCATCAGCCGCGTGTTCTGCACCGCAGCCCCTGACGCGCCCTTGCCGAGGTTGTCGAGCCGCGCGACGAGAACGGTTTGCGAATATTGCTGGCTCGCGAACACATAAAGCTCGAGCCTGTTGGTCTCGTTGAGCGCCTCGGGCTCGATGCGTCCCTCCTTTGCGGTTGCGTATTTCAGCGGCATCACCGAGACATATTTGCTCCCCGTGTAACGCTTCGCCAGTGCGGCGTGGAGGGCCGCGGCATCGGGTTTGCCTGGCAGCGTATCGAGATGCAACGGCACCGACACCAGCATGCCCTGCCGATAGTCGCCGACCGACGGAACGAAGATCGGCCGCCGCGTCAGACGCGAGTAGAGCTGCGTCTCCGGCAGATGCTTATGCTCGAAGCCGAGGCCATAGAGTTCAAAGGCCGGCGCCGTGCCGCCTTCAAAGCTCTCGATCATCGACTTGCCGCCGCCGGAATAGCCGCTCACCGCGTTGATGGTGACGGGATAGTCCGCCGGCACAAGCCCCGCATCCACCAGCGGCCGCAGCAATGCGATCGCGCCGGTTGGATAGCAGCCAGGATTCGAGACTTTCCGCGCCGCGCGGATCTTGTCGGCCTGATCCGGCGCGAGTTCCGGAAAGCCATAGGTCCAGTCGCTTGCGACGCGAAAGGCCGTCGATGCGTCCAGCACCTTGGGTCCAGCGGCTCCCATGCTGTCGATCAGCGCAACGGTCTCGCGCGCGGCTTCATCCGGCAAACAGAGGATGACGAGGTCTACCTCCTCCATCAGCGCCCGCTTTGCGGACGCATCCTTGCGCTTGTCCTCGGCGATGCTTTTCACGACGACGTCGCTCTGCTGGCGAAGCCGCTCTTGAATGCCGAGGCCCGTCGTTCCGGATGCGCCATCGACAAAAACGGTGGGCCGCGCGGAGGCGCCGGTGACAAGGGGTTGGCCTTTCGGCTCTTTGGTGTCGGAGATGTTCATGGCGCGTTCCTTCAATCCGCCGATACGCTGACGGGCACGGGTGGGTTGTAATCCAACTGCGGCCGCAGCGCGACCATCTGCTTTCCAATCGTCTGTGCTGCTTCGTCCTGACGCTGCACGAGCGCTGACGCAATCGCCGCATGATCGGCGTCGGATTTATGCTGGTTGAGTTTGAAGCTGCCTTCAATCTCCTCAATCGTCATGACCAGACCCACGATCGCTTTCTTCAGGCTATCGAGCCGCCCCGCCGTCATTTTCGACGACGTCCACGGTTTCTTGGGCAAGAGCCAGTCCTCGAATTTGGCGCTGAGCGTATCGATCTGCACCGCCAACTCGTCGTCGGAAAGCGGCCGCACCGTGCCCGTCAAATGCACCACCTGATAGAGCCAGGTCGGCACCTGATCCGGCGAGACGTACCAGTCGGGCGACACATAGGCATCCGCGCCGGTCACGGCCAGCAGCCAGGATGTGGTCCCGTCGGCGAGTTTTGCCAGCGGATTGTGACGCGCAACGTGAAAGGCCGCGCGCGGCGTGCCGTCGTCGGCAAAGGTGAGATAGAACGGCAGCGACGAGGCGATCGGTCTGGCGCCATCCCACGCGCAGACGAGGCCAAAGCCGCGCGCTTGCGCGAACGCAAGGCTCGCGGCGCGGTCGGGCTTGAACGGAGGTGGCGTATACATTTCAAACTCCTGCTTGACGTAGGAGCCGCCAGATCAAACCGCGTGTCTTGAAGGGGAAGAGCCGCGGATCGTCTCCGGCGGCAAAGGCGATGATCTTAAACGCAGACGACCGCCCATACCGCTGACGTGCGGCGGCGGCGTGCAATGAGGCTGGTCGAAGCGTTGATCATGGGCGCGGGCTATAAGGCCGCGCGGTTCCACCGTCAAGCCCAAACACGCAGATCCAAAACACAAAGGCCGCCCGACGGGCGGACCTTTGCTCGCATAGATCGCGGCTAACGCCGGTCAGATCACCGGGTTCCACTGCGCCGGCACCAGCCGGTACCCGCTTCCGTCTTTCACCACATTGCCGAGCCCCGGAAATGGGTAATGGAAGCCCTGAACGCGCATTTTTTCAGCAACCAACATGTCGTAGATCTTGCGCCGCGTGGTCTCTGCTTGCGCGGCATCCTGATCGAAGAATGCCCGCCAGCCAGGATTGACGACAAACAACGCAGGATGATTGGTCACGTCCGACTGGATGAACACCTTGTCTGAGCCTGACGAGAGAACATAGGAAGTATGGCCCGGTGTATGACCGATGGTCTCGACCGCAAGCAGTCCCGGCACGACCTCCTTGCCCCACTCGTAAGGCGTGGCCTTCTTCTTCAGGCCGGTCTCAAGGACGCGACGCGCATTCTTGAACACGGTCTGCATCCGCCCTTCTGGTGCACGGCTCATCTCGCCGTCGTCCATGAAATATTTCCACTCCACGGCCGGTACCATCACCTCGGCATTGGGGAATGCCAGCGTATTGTCGGCATTGAGCAGGCCGTTGATGTGATCGCCGTGGAAGTGCGAGATCACGACCATATCGACCGATTTGGGATCGATGCCTGCGGCCACGAGATTCGTCACAAACTGACCGTTTTGGCCCTTGCTCGCTGTGAGAGAAGCGCCGCCCATTCCAGTATCAATGACAACCGTCTTTCCACCGATGTTTATCGCAAGCGGCGTAAACAAAAGCGTCATCTTGTCTTGAGGCAGGAATGCCTTGTCGAGCGCCGCGTTTACTTCGTCTTTCTTGGCATTGAGCACAAAACCATCGTTGAGATCGAACGTCAGCGATCCGTCGAAAATCGCGTTCACCTGGACGTCGCCAACCTTGTAGCGGTAGAAGCTCGGCGCCTGCTTCTCGGCCATCGGCGCGGCAGCTTGTGCGGAAACGGAAGGCAGCAGCGGCGCGGTGGCGATCCCGGCAGCTCCAGCCAATAAATGACGTCGTGTCAGCTTCATCTGATGTCCTCCCAATGAGACGATGAGCGCGGTTCGCGGGATTTCCCGCCTTCCTGGACGTGTTCTTTGGCTTGCCGGCGTTTTTACCAGCGATGACGACGGCAGCCCAATTCTCCCGTATCAGGGGAGCTAACCCCCGCGCCGGTGGCTTATTCCGGCCTCGCGGATGGCTTGCGTCAGACCACCCGCCACAACCATTCGGCAATCTGCGCGATCACGTCGCCGAACAGCAGCAGCGCCGCCGACCACACCAGCGCCGAGACGAAATTGGCGATCTGGAACGGCCAATACGACATCTCGAAAATGCCCGCGGCAAGCGGCACGGAGGCCCGCAACGGTCCGAAAAACCGCCCGATGAAGATCGATGGCACGCCCCAGTTTCTCACAAAGGCCTCGCCGCGCGGCAGGATTTCGGGATAGCGCGACAACGGCCAGATCTGGGCGACCTGTTCCTTGTATTTGAAGCCGAACCAGTACGAGACCCAGTCGCCGAGCGCGGCCCCAATGCCGCCGGCGATCCAGACCGGCCAGAAGCTGATGCCGCTGACGCCGATCAGCGCGCCGATCGCGACCAGCGCCCCCCAGGCCGGAATCAACAGCGAAATGAAGGCCAGCAATTCACCGAACGCCAGCACGAGCACAATCGGCGCAGCCCAGGCCTGATGATCGCGCACGAAATCGGCCAAAGCGTGCGCAAAATCTTCCATCTATTGAACGCCTTCCCGCCCCGAATCTGGCCGTTGCACCTTTCTGCCGGCTCGATTCCTGACCACAGCTATGCCAGCCCCTTGCGTGACAGCAAGTCACAAAGGCGGACAAGTTGCGTGATTTCAACGATCCCCTTGCCAAACCGCCGGTCAGGACGTTGCGCCCGACAAAGCCATCGATCTCATGTAGCGGCCGAGCCAAGGTGACTTTGCCGCTTTCAGCCGGCCGTCACTTTTTAAGCCCATCCGTGGCATAGTCAGAGCGACCGATTCGCTGCGCGATCTCGCGCGCAACACATGAAGAACCATGTCCAAGCCATTGAAAAAAGCTGCCAAAACCAAAACCGACAATGATTTGTTCGGGGCCGCGGAACCGAAAGGCCGAGCTCCGCTCAAGGTCGCCGGCCGCGCTGGTGGCGCCGAGGCCGGCTACACCGCGGCTGACATCGAGGTGCTCGAGGGGCTTGAACCCGTCCGCCGCCGGCCCGGCATGTATATCGGCGGTACCGACGAAAAGGCGCTGCATCACCTGTTCGCCGAAGTGATCGACAACGCGATGGACGAGGCGCTCGCTGGCCACGCCTCCTTCATCGAGGTGGAACTAAGCGCCGACGGATTTTTGACCGTGACCGACAATGGCCGCGGCATCCCGGTCGATCCGCATCCGAAATTCCCGAAGAAATCCGCACTCGAAGTCATCATGTGCATGCTGCATTCCGGCGGCAAATTCGACTCCAAGGTCTATGAAACCTCGGGCGGTCTGCACGGCGTCGGCGTGTCCGTCGTCAACGCCCTCTCCTCGCGGCTCGAAGTCGAGGTCGCGCGCAGCCAAAAACTTTACCGGATGAGCTTTGAGCGCGGCCAGCCCAAGGGCAAGCTCGAAGACCTCGGCAAGATCAACAACCGCCGCGGCACGCGCATCCGCTTCAAGCCGGACAATGAGATCTTCGGCGCCAGGGCCACGTTCAAGCCGCAGCGCCTGTTCAAGATGACGCGGTCGAAGGCCTATCTGTTTGGCGGCGTCGAGATCCGCTGGCGCTGCGATCCGGAGCTTCTGAAGGGCGTGGAGGATGTGCCGGCCGAGGACAGCTTCCACTTCCCGGGCGGCCTGAAGGATTATCTGGCGGCGGCGATCCATGCCGACACCTTGGTGCACCCGGATATCTTCTCGGGCAAATCGGGGCGCAACGGCGCCCACGGCGCCTGCGAATGGGCTGTGGCGTGGACCGCGGACGCCGACGGCTTCCTGTCCTCCTATTGCAACACCGTGCCGACGCCCGATGGCGGCACCCATGAATCCGGCATGCGCAGCGCGATGCTGCGGGGCCTGAAAGATCACGCCGAGCGGATCGGCCAAGGCAAGCGCGCCGCCTCCGTCGCCTCGGAGGACGTGATGGTGGGCGCCGCCGTGATGCTGTCCGTGTTCGTGCGCGAACCCGAATTCCAGGGCCAGACCAAGGACCGACTCGCCACCGCCGAGGCCCAGAAGATCGTCGAGCAGGCGGTCAAGGATCCGTTCGACCACTGGCTGTCCGGCAATCCGCTGCAGGCCAACAAGCTGCTGGATTTCATCATCGAGCGCGCCGACGAACGGCTGCGCCGCCGCGCCGAAAAAGAGATCTCGCGCAAGACCGCGACCAAGAAAGCCCGCCTGCCAGGCAAGCTCACCGATTGCACCAATACCGCCGCGGAAGGTTCAGAACTGTTCATCGTCGAGGGCGACTCGGCCGGCGGCACCGCCAAGCACGCGCGCGACCGCAAGACCCAGGCCGTGCTTCCACTGCGTGGAAAAATCCTCAACGTCGCATCCGCCGGCAAGGACAAGCTCACCGCCAACGCCCAGCTCGCCGACCTGATGCAGGCGATCGGCTGCGGCACGCTCGCGCACTACCGCGAGGAAGATCTGCGCTATTCCCGCATCATCATCATGACCGACGCCGACGTCGACGGCGCGCATATCGCCTCGCTGCTGATCACGTTCTTCTACCGGCAGATGCCGCGGCTGATCGATGAGGGCCATCTCTATCTGGCGGTGCCGCCGCTCTACAAACTGACGCACGGCAGCAAGACGGTTTACGCCCGCGACGACGCCCACAAGGACGCGCTGCTGAAGAGCGAATTCAACGCCAATGCCAAGGTGGATGTCAGCCGGTTCAAAGGGCTTGGCGAGATGATGTCGGCGCAGCTCAAGGAAACCACCATGGATCCGGCCAAGCGCACCCTGCTGCGCGTGGTGCTGCTGGCCGACGACCGCGAGGGCACCGCCGACTCCGTGGAGCGGCTGATGGGCACCAAGGCCGAGGCCAGGTTCGCCTTCATCTCCGACAAGGCGGAATTCGCCAGCGACGACCTGCTGGACGTCTGATCCCCGGAAGATTCGAGCGATTATCGGCTTTTCGCCCCCTTTTTCAGCCCGCTTGGGCGGGCTGACGCCGAACATGCACGTTTTGCGGGCGTTTTCCCTCGGGTCGTTTTCGAACGGGTGTGCTGTTGCCGCAACAGCATTTTCGATGGAACCGCGTATAGTCCCGGTAGTGGATTTTGGGAATCGGTGCAGGCGCACCTTCAAGCGGTCAGCTTTGAACGCTTAGAGATACCGAGGGAATTAAAATGAAGAAAATCGTGCTCGCGCTGACCGCGCTCGCCGCGTTGACCGGATCGGCCTCGGCGGCTGATATCGCCGCTCGTCCCTACAAGGCTCCGGCGCCCGTCGTGACAGCTCCGAGTTGGACCGGTTTCTACATCTTCGGCGGCTTCGGCGGCGGCATCTGGGATGCCAATAATGGCGTCCAGAACACTTTCACCGGCGCGTGCATCGTCTGCACCAACACCAAAGTGGGCGGCGACGGCTGGTTCGGCACGGTCGGCGCGGGTTATGACTGGCAGGCCACTCCGTCATGGGTGTTCGGTGTGTTCGCCGACGGCATGTTCGGCAGCCTGAAGGGGTCGATCCAGGATCCGGGTCTCGGCGGTCTCGGCATCACCGGTGCGGAAAAGATGAGGGACGCGTGGGCCGTCGGCGCTCGCCTCGGCTATCTCGTCGCTCCGAACGTGCTGTCCTACGTCAACGCCGGTTACACCCAGACCTATTGGTCGGGCAGCACCCTGCTGTTCGGCGGAAGCGGGACACCGACTGGACTGCACACCAACAGCTTCAACCGCGGTGGCGGCTTCGTCGGCGGCGGCGTCGAGAACAACCTGAACATCTTTGGCATCTCGGCTCCCGGCTGGTTCATGAAGACGGAATACCGACTTGCCTACCTCAACAACAAGAACGTCTCCGAGTTGAACGATGGCACCAACGTGCCGTTCGGACGCGACATCAACTTCAAGCCGCTCGTGCAGACCATCAGCACGTCGCTGGTCTACCGCTTCAACTGGGGTGGCCCGGTCGTCGCGAAGTACTGATCTGCTCTCTGCTAAATCTACAGCTCAAGAGCCCCGGCATTGCCCGGGGCTTTTTTGTTGCCCAGATGCCCTGGGATACGCCGAGCTAATTGCCGCCCGGCCCCGGTGACCGCAGCCTTGAGCTCCCGGTACGCGCGGAGCAATTGCCCCTCGATCTCCGACCAGTCGCGCTATCCGCTTTGCGCGGCCGGCAGGCGCAGACGCCGGTGACAGCGAGATCGCCCAGCGCAAGCATTGCAACGATGGCTCTGCGGTCACGACGACGCCTCCAGTGCGGTCTCGGATCATTCCGCCCTTGCGGGCCCCACCGGCATCGTGTTCGATCGATAGCTACGGCCACCCTTGGCAACGATTTCTTCGCCTTCGTCGCCAATGGGCCCGTCAAGCCGTTTCAAACGGCCAACAGGGGGAAATCCATGGCCAGAGCGCTCTTGATTGTTGGTTTCCTCGCGCTCGCCATCGGACTCCTGTGGATCGGCCAGGGCACCGGCGTGATCGCCTGGCCGCCATCGAGTTTCATGATCAATCAGCTGCAATGGGCGGGCTACGGCGCGGTGCTCGGCGCCGTCGGCCTGATCCTGATCTGGCAAGGCAAGAGCTGATCGGGCAAGCTTTCCGCAGCTACCATCAACCGGACAACAGCCATGAAAACAACTCTGTTCGATCTCGGCGGCAAGGTCGCCATCGTCACCGGCGGCAATGGCGGCATCGGGCTCGGCATGGTCAAGGGATTGGCCGAGGCCGGAGCGGCGGTCGCAATCGTCGGACGCAATGAAGTAAAATCGGTTGCCGCGGTCGCAGAGCTCGAACGTGACGGCGCCAGGGCCATTTCGGTTGTCGCCGACGTGACCGACAAGGCCGCCGTCGACGCCATGGCGGCGCGTGTCGCCCGCGAGCTCGGCCGCATCGACATCCTCGTCAACAACGCCGGCATCAATATCCGCAAGCCGCCGCACACGCTCGACATCGCGGAGTGGAACAGCGTGATCCAGACCAACCTCACCAGCGCCTTCCTGTGCTCGCAGGCGGTCTATCCCGCAATGAAGGCCGCAGGCGGCGGCAAGATCATCAATATCGGCTCGATGATGTCGATCTTCGGCGCCAGCTTCACGCCGGCTTACGCCGCGAGCAAAGGCGGCATCGTGCAGTTCACGCGCTCCTGCGCTTGCGCCTGGGCGGCCGACAACATCCAGGCCAATGCGGTGCTGCCGGGCTGGATCGATACCGACCTGACAAAGCGCGCCCGCGAGCAGATCGACGGCCTCCATGACAGGGTGTTGGCGCGCACGCCGGCGGCGCGCTGGGGCGCGATCGACGACTTTGCGGGCATTGCGGTGTTTCTCTCTTCACCCGCATCCGACTTCGTCACCGGCACGGCGATCCCCGTCGACGGCGGATTTTCGATCATGGGCTAACCGCCGCGGCTAGCGGCGAGTGCACATGTTCGGGCCGAACACCGAGACCGACGAAGCGCGCCGTGATGCCCTGCAGCCACGGCACCGCCGTGATCAGGCGCACGACAAACGGGACTTTCAGCGGCCCGCCGCGCGGCTTCAGCGCCGCGCTGACGATGTTGTTCTGGGCAACGACCTGCATCCGTTGCGTCATCCGCACCGGATACTCACGCCGCCTCTGCACCGCATCCAGTTCGTCCTCCGGCGGGCAACCGTTCACCAGCTTCGCCGCCAAAAGGTTGGCGGTCGCGACCGCGTCCTGGACCGCGAGGTTGACGCCGACGCCCCCGACCGGCGACATCGCATGCGCGGCATCGCCGATGCACAGCAATCCCGGCCGCGTCCAGCGCTTGAGGCGGTTGATCGCGACCGTCAGGAGTTTTACGTCATCCCAGCTTTTGACGTCGGATAGGCCGGATTTGAGGATCGGCGCCATGCGCGCGACGTCGTCGAGCAGCGCCCCCAGGCCCCTCGCCTTCACCGCGTCGTACTGGCCTTTGGCGATGACGTAGGCGCATTGCCAGTAATCGCCGCGATCGAACGTCACCATCATGCTGCCGGGATCGACGCGGGCGAACACGCTTTCGGTCTCGTTGGCCCGCTTTCCGGCGCGAAACCACAAGACGTCCATCGGCGCGCCGATCTCCTCGATTGCAAGGCCGGCCCGCTCGCGCACCAGTGAATGGCGGCCGTCGCAGGCGACCGTAAGATCGGCCTCGATATCGATCATGCCCTCGGGCGTCTTCGCCCTGACCCCCGCGATGCGGCCGTCGCGGTCGATGAGATCGGTCGCTTCAGTGCTCATCATCACCTTGAGCGAAGTGAATTTGTTGCCGCTCTCGCGCAGGAAATTGAGGAAGTCCCATTGCGGCATGAAGGCGATGAAGGGATATTTCACGTTCAGCCGACTCAAATCGGCAATCCGCACCGAGGCGCCGCCGAACATCCCATCCATCTTCTGCAGCCGCTGGTGCGGCAGTTTCAGGAATCCGTCGCTGAGCCCGAGTTCATCCATCACCTGCAAGGTCGAGGGATGCACGGTATCGCCGCGAAAATCGCGGAAAAAATCCGCATGCTTTTCCAGCACCACGACATCGATCCCGGCCCGACCGAGGAGATATCCGAGCATCATGCCGGCGGGCCCGCCGCCGACGATGCAGCAGCGGACTTTCATCGTGCGCCGGGAGGGTTCTGAAAAACCGCCTGCTTCCATGATCGAACTCCCCCGGTCCGGATCGAAGCTCAATCCGGTGACGCTGGTGAGGCTAGAGGTTCGGTTCTGATTGAATCAGAACCGAACCTCTAGATTCTTGTTCTGACGCGTTTTCTTCACGCGAACCGGTACCCACTTCGCTCGAAAACGCTTTAACGCCGGAAACTCTTGATCTCGGACACGCTGCCGTCGCGGTAGGTCAGTTCCACCGAAACCGACTTCGTCGCCGGCGCAAGCTTCAGATAGGGCTGCGCGTCGTGCGGAATGACGCTCGGGTCCCTGGGATCGCAGGGCGGCATCTTCAAAACCTTGTCGGGCACCGCGCTGTCGATGCCGACGCGCACCTCGCGGATCGCGCAGCGATACGACATCAGATGCGTGTAATAGACCAATAGCCCGTTGAATTCGCGAAACGACAGCCAGCTCGTCGCGGTCATGTCGAGGATCTTGCGCTGGTCGCGGATCAATGCCGCTTCCGGATCGAACCGGATCGGAAACGGCCCCTGCAATTCGCCTGACGTGTCTACATAGCGTACCTGGATGGTGGCAGCAGGCGCATCGGCCGGAAGCTCGATCGACGGATTCGGCATCCGCTTGCGGGTGCGCGGATCGAGCGTATCGATGAAACCGGTTTCGCGGAAATCGCCGGCCTCCCCCATCCGCCAGGAAATCCCGAGCGTCGGATCGGCGATCGAGAACACCACGGTCCAGCCGCCATTATGGCGCGAGAACATCGCGATCGGCGCGTTGACGGAATCGCTTTGCGGCGCGAGCCGCTGCACCGGCGGCAACGCGGCGACCTTCTGGAGTGGCTCGGCGGGTTTTGCGACTTCCTTGGCTGCGGCCTCTGGCGCGCCCTTCACGTTGCCATTCAGGAACACGTCGTCGACCATCTGATCGAAGTAAACCGGGATCTGCTTGTGGTTGACCGTCTCGGCCATTTCGCTGACCAGCCGCCGCGTGCGCTGCGCGACCTGTACGAGGTTGACGCCGGGCTGGGTCAGCTCCTTCGCAAAGGTGCGCGTGAATACCGAATTTGGATTGTCGTCATTGTTGGAAAGGCGATCGAGCGCGGTCTGCCGGGGCCCTGCCGAGAACACCGAGAACACGCCTTCCGGCAATTGCGTCATCGGCGCCAGACCACCGCCACCCGCGACCGCGCGGGTGCCGGAGCGTTCGAACGGATTGTTGCGGCAGGCGTCGAACACCAGGATGGCGGTCCGCACACCCTTGTTCTGCAAGCGCTCGATGACGCGGTCGGCGAGGATCGAGGCGTCGCGCACCAGTTCTTCCTGGCCTTCGGTTGCCGCCGGCACGTCGGTCGGCAGCAGGAAATTCTGGCCGGCGATTTCAAAGCCGTGGCCGGCATAGAAGAAGAACGCGGTGTCGCCCTTGTCGACCGCCTTGTCGAAGGCGAGCAAGCTCTGGCTGAACGCCTGGCGGGTCTGGTTCTCCGCGACCATCACGGTGAAGCCCAATTGCTTGAGTGTATCGCCCATGGTGCGGGCGTCGTTAACCGCCTTCTGCAGCTTGGGGACGTTCTTGTAGTCGTTGTTGCCGATCACGAGTGCCACGCGCTTTTCGGCATGGGCCGGGGCGGCGAACGCCAGGAATATCGCCGCAGCGCTCGCCATCGCAATCAGTCTGGGAAGCCAAACCTTCATCGAATTCCCCGCAGCCAAGATTGGTATTCAGCCCGTGTCGTATTGGGCCCGTGCAAGACGTTTCATGCCATAGTCTGCAGGCCATTGCTCACGGTTCAATGGGTTGCCGGCCGCCAGCAACCCCGACTCATTTGACCGCCAAATGACGGTTTGGCCGGTATTTGTGCGAAAACATTAAGCTTTTTCGGCTATTCGGTCGGTTCCCAGATTGACTTTGGCGGTTTCGCGCCTATGTTCCGGCTCAATGCGGCCTTGGATCGACACGCGATTCCCAAAGGTTAGCCGCTCGTCAGCGTAAGTCAGAGCCCCCAGCTTCATAAAGCGCGCCGTTTCGGGGTTGAACGCGACAGCCTAATTACCCTCGATTCCGAACGGCGGTGTCGACTAGAGGCTCAATGTCTTTTTCCCATCTCGGTCTTTCCGACAAGGTGCTCGCCGCAGTTGCGGCCACCGGCTACACCATCCCCACCCCCATTCAGGAACAGGCGATCCCCCACGTTCTGGCGCGCCGCGACGTTCTCGGCATCGCCCAGACCGGCACCGGCAAGACCGCTGCCTTCGTCCTGCCGATGCTCACTATGCTGGAAAAGGGCCGCGCCCGGGCACGGATGCCCCGCACCCTCATTGTGGAGCCGACCCGCGAACTCGCAGCGCAGGTCAAGGAGCAGTTCGACAAGTACGGCGCCGGCCAGAAACTCAACGTCGCGCTGCTGATCGGCGGCGTTTCGTTCGGCGACCAGGACTCCAAGCTGACGCGCGGCGTCGACGTGCTGATTGCGACCCCCGGCCGGCTGCTCGACCATACCGAGCGCGGCGGGCTCCTGCTCACCGGCGTCGAACTTCTGGTCATCGACGAAGCCGACCGCATGCTGGACATGGGCTTCATTCCCGACATCGAACGCATCTGCAAGCTGGTCCCGTTCACCCGGCAGACGCTGTTCTTCACCGCGACGATGCCGCCCGAAATCAGCCGCATCACCGAGACTTTCCTGCACAACCCGGCGAGGATCGAGGTTTCAAAGCCCGCCACCACCGCCGTCACCGTTACGCAATCACAAGTGCCCGCCGGGCGCGAGGTACACGAAAAGCGCGAGATCCTGCGCCACCTGCTGCGCAACGCCAAGGACCTTCAGAACGCGCTCATCTTCTGCAACCGCAAGCGCGAAGTCGCCGTTGTCTACAAGTCGCTGCAGAAGCACGGCTTCAGCGTCGGCGCCCTGCACGGCGACATGGATCAATCGGCCCGCACCGCCGCCCTCGATCAGTTCCGCAAGGGCGAAATCCCGTTGCTGGTCGCCTCCGATGTCGCCGCGCGCGGCCTCGATATTCCCGCCGTCACCCATGTCTTCAATTTCGACGTGCCACATCATCCCGACGATTACGTCCACCGCGTCGGACGCACCGGACGCGCCGGACGCACCGGCACCGCGATCTCGATCGTCACGCCGCTCGACACCAAGTCGATCGCTGCGATCGAGCGGCTGATCGGACAAACCATTCCCCGCGCCGAAGGCGACTTTGCCGTACAGCGGGAAACGACCGGCGATACCGACCGGCCACGCGCGTCGCGCGCAAGGGAAGGTTCTCGCGAGGGTTCGCGGGAAGGCTCCAGAGAAGGATCGAAAGAAGGTTCACGCGGCGGCCGCAAGCCGCGACGTGAACGCGAACCGCGTCACGGTGAACGCGAACCGCGCCATGCCAAGGGCTCAGGCCGCACCGCCAGCCCGCAGCCGCAGGCGTCGACCGAGGCATTCACGCCGCCTGCTCCCGCAGCGGCCTCGCGCGTGCCATCGATCGGCCGCCCCGAACCACGCCGCGCCCAGCGCGAGGCGGAATCGGAGCCTGCCGATCACTCGCATCTGCCGGCATTTCTGCTGCGGCCGGTACGCGCCCGCGTCTAAAGCACTGTAAACGGGGTGTGGAACCCCGTTTACCCGTCGTTCATCCTCCTCCGTTAACTTGACGGCGATAATTTTAGTCATTGCCGCAGGGCAACGTGTGGCGTTGCTTGCTATTGGGGACGGGTCAGTGGTCAAGCTGCTGGACGAACACGAACGCACGCTGGCCTTCGCCGAAGTCGCGCTTGGCCAGATCAAGTCGCTTCGACAGACCGCTGTGCCCCGCAATTATGAAATCTGGTACGTCTACGCGACCGGATACAATGCCCCCCTCAACAAGATCATCAACGAGACGCTGGCGCGCAACGGCAGGCTGAGCGAAGCCGATCTCGAGCAGATCTACGAAACCTACCTGTCCCACATCAAGACCTCCGACCGCATCGACAAGGTCGGCGCTCGCGTGATCGGCGAGATCGACGACGTGATGAAGCTGATCACCGAGGCGCTGGACATGTCGGCGAGGTACGACGCCAGCCTGAGCGGCGCGAGCCAGAAACTGTCGAGCGCGAAAGACCGCGACCAGGTCAAGGCGGTCGTCGAGCAACTGGTGAAAGCCACCCGCGAGATGCGCGACACCAACAAGGCGCTGGAAACCCGGCTATCGCTGTCGAAGACCGAGATCAGCAATCTCCAGCACAGCCTGGAAGCGATCCGCGCCGAGAGCCTGACCGACCCGCTCACCGGCCTCGGCAACCGCAAATATTTCGACCGCTCGATCGAGATGGCGGTGCAGACTGCGCTCGCAAACGGCGAGCCGCTGTCGCTTCTGATGTTCGACATCGACCATTTCAAATCGTTCAACGATTCCTACGGCCACCTCACCGGCGATCAGGTATTGCGGCTGGTCGGGATGTCGTTGAAGCAGACCATCAAGGGCCAGGATATCACCGCGCGCTATGGCGGGGAGGAATTCGCGGTCGTGCTGCCCAACACCGCGCTGCGCCAGGCGCTGACGGTCGCCGATCACATCCGCCGCGCCGTAATGGCGAAGGAGCTGAAGAAGAAGTCCACCGGCGAAATCCTCGGCCGCGTCACCATCTCGGTCGGCGTGTCCATGCTGAAGCCGGGCGACGACACCGATTCGCTGATCGAGCGCGCCGACGCCTGCCTGTACGCCGCCAAGCGCAACGGCCGCAACCGCGTGATCTGCGAGGCCGACCCCGAATACGCCGCCGACTCGCGCAGCCAGGTCGCCTGACGTCCACAAAAACGCTCGTGGTCATTCCGGGACGCGTTGAAAACGCGAGCCATGATGTGCAATTGCGCATCGGGGAATGAAATTCGCCAGGCGGATCGCTGATCGGAGGCGGTTTTAGCCCCTATCAAAGCTCTCGTTTGAATAGATAAGATGCTGTCTCCTGAGCCTGGGGGCGAATGTGAAGCGGCGCAATTTCATCACGTTGCTCGGCGGTGCGGCGGCGTGGCCGCTCGCGGCGCGTGCGCAGCAGCCATCAAATCCAGTGATTGGATTTCTCAACAGTGGAGGGATGCCGAACGCGAATACCCTTGCTGCGTTGCGCAAGGGTCTCGGCGAAATGGGTTTTGTCGAAGGGCGCAACGTGGCCTTCGAATTGCGCGGGACCGATCAATACGATCAGTTTCAAGTCATGGCCGGCGAGTTGGTTCGCCGTCAGGTTGCCGTGATTTTCGTCTGGGGAACCGCCAATTCCGCGCTCGCCGCCAAAGCGGCAACGTCGACGATACCGATCGTATTCGCGAATGGCAGCGATCCGGTCAAGTCCGGCATTGTCGAGAGCCTGAACCGGCCCGGCGGCAACGTCACGGGCGTGACGTTTTACAATAGCGGGCTGGTGGCGAAGCGGCTCGAACTGTTGCGCGAGATCGTGCCCCAGGCAAACGTGATAGGCTTTCTTACCAATCCGAGGATTCAGACCAGCGCCGAGAACCTTGCCGACATGCAGGCGGCGATCGGCGTCCTTGGCGGCAAGTTGCTCGTATTGAACGCGAGCACTGAGGGCGAGATCGATACGGCTTTCGCAAGCGCTGCCGGGGAACACGTCGATGCACTTCTGGTCGGCTCCGATCCGACATTCACCACGAGACGGGCGCAAATCGTCGGACTGGCGGCGCGCTATCGGATTCCCGCAAACTATTTTACCAGGGCCTTTTCCGATGCCGGCGGTCTGTCGAGCTACGGTACCGCTTTCGCGGAATCCGAACGTCAAGCCGGCATCTACATCGGCCGTATTCTCAAAGGCGAGAAGCCTGCCGATCTTCCGGTCCAGCAGCCGACCAAATTTGAGATTGTCATCAACCTCAAGACCGCCAAGGTCCTCGGCCTGACTGTGCCGCCGGCGTTGCTTGTCCGCGCCGATGAGGTGATCGAATAGGTATACTGCTTGCTGCGGCGCAAGAGTCCGTTGTTGGCGGCACAAAGCGGACAGCGGCCGACAACAGGATTTTGTGGGTTCACGCCCCGGGTCGTCTTCGTTTCACGGCCTTCCGGTTTGCCGGCGACCTCCTGGGCACCGCCTTCTTCGTAACCTTCTTCGCCGCCTTGCGCGCCTTCGGGCGTTTGCGCAACGCCGCGCGCTGTGCGGCTGCCAGTGCCGCCCTCGCCCACACGCTCAACTCTTCGGAATCGTCAAACAGCCGCGCCGGCAATTGCCAATACGAGTTTACGGTCACGGTCTTGGTACGGGTCTGGTAGGAAAACGGCTGAGATCCCTCCGCCTCGAACTGCGGAATCGTCGCCTCGTCGGCGCGGAAGTACAGACCGGCGCGCAGCGCGAGTGCGAAATTGGTGCCGTCGGCGGAAATGCCGTAGCCGGAAAACATCCGGCGGATGGTGACCGGGCCGAAATCGGCAAACAGGTCGATCAGGAAATCGCGATCCATGATGACGCCAGCGCGCGCGGCGAGAGGACCTTAAGCCTTCGCCGGCGTCAGTTGCACCGACTCGCCGCAGCCGCAGGCGGAGACCTGGTTCGGGTTGTTGAAGATGAACTGGGCCTGCATCTTGTCGGCCTTGTAGTCCATCTCGGTTCCGAGCAGGAACAGCACTGCCTTGGGATCGACCAGGATCTTGACGCCACGGTCCTCAACCACCTCGTCGGTGGGACGGATTTCGTGCGCGTATTCGACCGTGTAGGATTGCCCGGCGCAGCCGCCGTTCTTGATGCCGACGCGCAGGCCCACGATCTCGGAATCGGCGCGCTTGGTCAGTTCGGTAATGCGCTGCGCCGCCGCTTCGGTCAGTTTCATGACCTGCGGGCGCGCCCGCGGCTTCGGCTTGGAGGGTGCAGCTTGTGTCATGTCGTTCATGTGGTTAATCCCAGCGGCAAATCAATGCCGGTCTTTCCTGAACAGATTAAGCTCTATTCCGCACTTTTTTCTTTACGCTGCATCACCACATGTTGAGAACGAGACGCGCCTCGTCGGACATCCGATCCGGCGTCCAGGCCGGGTCCCATACCAGATTGACATTGACGACGCCGACGCCGGGAACGCTGGCGATCGCGTTCTCCACCATGGTCGGCAGTTCGCCTGCCGCCGGGCAATTCGGTGTGGTCAGCGTCATCATGACGTCGACGCCGCGATCGTCCTTGAGGTCGACCTTGTAGATCAGGCCGAGTTCGTAGATGTCGGCCGGGATTTCCGGATCGAACACGGTTTTCAGCGCAGCGACGATCTCGCCACCGAGCCGCTCGGTCTCTTCCGGCGGCAGGGCCGAGACGGTTTCCATATTGGCGGTTTTGACTTCGGCTGTGTCGGTCATGAAAACAAATCCCGCGCCTTGATCAGCGCCTGTGCCAGATGGTCGACTTCTTCACGGGTATTATACATCCCAAATGACGCGCGGCAGGTGGCTGTGACATTGAACCGCTCTAAAAGCGGCATGACGCAATGGGTTCCGGCGCGCACCGCAATCCCCTGGCGATCGATCACGGTGGCGACATCGTGGGGATGGGCGCCCTTCATCTCGAAGGAGATCACCGGTCCCTTGCCGTGCGCGGTGCCGATCAGGCGCAGCGAATTGATTTCGCGCAGGCGTTCCTGGGCATAAGTCAGCAGATCATGCTCGTGGGCGGCGATACGCTCCTTGCCGATCGAATTGACGTAGTCGATGGCGGCTCCGAGCCCGATCGATTCCACGATCGCCGGCGTGCCGGCCTCGAATTTGTGCGGCGGATCGCCGTAGGTGACCCAGTCTTTGGCGACCTCGCGGATCATTTCGCCGCCGCCATTATAGGGCCGCATCGCGACCAGATGTTCATGTTTGGCATAGAGCACGCCGATGCCGGTCGGGCCGTACAGCTTGTGGCCGGTGAAGACGTAGAAATCGGCGTCGATATCCCTTACATCGATCGCGAGATGCACCGCGGCCTGGCTGCCATCGATCAGCACCGGGATGCCGCGGGCATGCGCCAGCTTGACCACGTCCTTGACCGGCACGACGGTGCCGAGCGCATTCGACATCTGCGTGATCGCGACCAGCTTGGTGCGATCGGTCAAAAGCTTTTCGAATTCCTCGATCAGGAAATTGCCTTCGTCGTCGACCGGCGCCCATTTGATCACCGCGCCGTGGCGTTCCCGGAGGAAATGCCAGGGCACGATGTTGGAATGGTGCTCCATAATCGAGATCACGATCTCGTCGCCGGCCTTGATGTTGGGCTCGCCCCAGGATGACGCCACCAGGTTGATCGCCTCGGTGGCGTTGCGGGTGAAGACAATCTCTTCCGCGCGTCCGGCGTTGAGGAATTTTGCAACTTTGGCGCGGCCGCCTTCATAGGCTTCGGTTGCAGTATTGGCGAGATAATGCAGCCCGCGATGGACGTTGGCGTATTCGCTCTTGTAAGCTTCCGTCATGCGGTCGAGGACAGCGGTCGGTTTTTGCGCGGACGCCGCGTTGTCGAGATAGACCAGCGGCTTGCCATAGACCTTCATCGCCAACGCGGGGAAATCCTCCCGCACCCGCGCCACATCATAGGCGCCATTCCTGACCGCCGGATGCATGGTCATCCCCTCGCCTCCAGCCAGCGCTGTGCGGCTGCGATCGCAAGCTCGCGCAAATCGTCATTGACGATGGATTCGATGGCCTCGCCGACGAAGGCCTGGATCAAGAGCGCCTGGGCTTCCTTCTCGGACAGGCCGCGGGCGCGCAGATAAAACAGCAGGCTCTCGTCGAGCGCGCCGGTGGTCGCGCCGTGACCGCAGGTGACGTCATCGGCGAAGATTTCCAGCTCCGGCTTGTTGTCGGCTTCGGCGTCGTCGGACAAGAGCAGCGCCCGCGTCATCATCTTGGCGTCGGTCTTCTGGGCATGGGGCTGCACGATGATGCGGCCCTGGAACACCGAATGGGCTCGATCGTCGACCACGGCGCGGAAGATTTCGCGGCTCATGCAATTCGGCACCGCGTGGTCCATCAGCAGCGTGGTGTCGGCGTGCTGCTTACCGTTGAGCAGGTTGACGCCGTTGGTCTCGACCCTGGAGCCCTCGCCGGCAAATACGATGGTCGCCTGGTAGCGGCTGACGCCCGCACCGGACGTCATGCCGAAGGTGTTGAGCTGCGCATGCGCGCCGAGGCTTACCACACCAGAGGAGACGTTGAAGGCTTCACGGCCGTCCTCGATCAGGCGCACGTGGTCGAGGCGCGCATTGTTGCCGATCGAGATGATCAGGGAATCGTGGACCTGATAGGCCTTGGCGCCCTCGGCCGCGATATAGCTTTCCACGAGGGTCGCGCCGAGAATCCTTGCCGAGGCGCAGCAGCGAGCGCGTGAACATCGCCGCCGGCGTTGGCGCGCTTCCGATATGGACGATTTGCAGTGGCTGCGTCAGCACGAGGCCGTCAGCGACGTCGATCACGACGCCATCGGTCATCATCGCGCTGTTGAGCGCCACCATGGGATTGGCATTGTCCGGCGCGAGCAGCTGCGCCTGGAGTGCGGCGTCACCGGCCTCGAGCGCCTCCCGCAAGGTACGGATACCGAGGCCCTTCTCGAGGCTGCCGAGGTCGGAAAGCTTCGGCACGAACACGCCGTCCACCAGCACCAGCCGACGCACGCCCTTGATGGCGTGGAGCTTCATGGCGGCCGCTGCCCGGGTCAATTCCGCCGCATCCGGCGCCGGCGCCAGCGGCAGTACTTCGCGCATCAACGCGCGTAAGTCAGTGTATTTCCAGTCCTCGATCCGGCGGTGCGGCAGGCCCGCTTGCGCATAGGCCTCAAAGGCCGCACCACGCGCCGCGGCGACCTTGCCGGTGCCGGGAAGCCGGTCGCGCACGACTGCGAAGCTGTCGCTCAGCGCGTTCGCGGTCTCGTTTTTGACCAAAGCAACGTTCATCACAAAATCCGTATTCCGCCTCAGGCCGCGTCTTCGAACTGGGTGTAGCCGGAAGCCTCGAGCTCCAGCGCCAGTTCCTTGCCGCCGCTTTTGACGACGCGGCCCTTCGACATCACGTGCACGAAATCAGGCACGATGTAGTTGAGGAGCCGCTGATAGTGGGTGATCACGACCATCGCGCGGTCCGGCGACCGCAGCGCGTTGACGCCGTCGGCTGCGACCCGCAGCGCGTCGATGTCGAGGCCCGAATCCATTTCGTCGAGGATGCAGAGGGCCGGCTCGAACAGCGCCATCTGCAGGATCTCGTTGCGCTTCTTCTCGCCGCCGGAAAACCCGACATTGACGCCGCGACGGAGCATCTCCTGCGGGATGTTCAACCGCGCCGCGACCTCGCGCACTTTCTTGAGAAAATCCGGTGTCGTGAATTCGCTCTCGCCGCGCGCCTTGCGCTGGGCGTTCAGCGCGGTGCGCAGGAAGTTCATGGTGGCGACGCCGGGAATTTCGACCGGATACTGGAACGCCAGGAACACGCCCTTGGCGGCGCGCTCGTCGGGCGACATTTCCAGAAGATCTTCGCCCCTGAACAGTATCTCGCCGCCGGTGACTTCATAGCCGGGCTTGCCGGCGATGACGTGGGACAGCGTCGATTTGCCGGAGCCGTTCGGCCCCATGATCGCGTGCACCTCGCCCAGATTCACCGTGAGCGACAGGCCGTGGAGAATCTCACGGTCTTCGACACGGACGTTCAGATCTTTGACTTCAAGTAATGACATTATGTTGTTCCGTCTTTTTTCCGTTCTCCTCGACCTGCGGAGCGCCGAAGGCACTTCTCGAAGGACGTGGCCCACAATCTTTCCGCTCATCATTCGAGACGGCCGCTAACGCGGCCTCCTCAGGATGAGGACCTACCCAACCGAACCTTCCAGCGAGATCGAGATCAGCTTCTGCGCCTCAACCGCGAATTCCATCGGCAATTGCTGCAGCACGTCCTTGACAAAGCCGTTGACCACGAGGCCGACGGCTTCTTCCTGGGAAAGGCCGCGCTGCACGCAGTAGAACAGCACGTCTTCCGAAATCTTCGAGGTCGTCGCTTCGTGCTCGAACAGCGCCGAGGAGTTCTTGGCCTCGACGTAGGGCACGGTGTGCGCGCCGCATTTGTCGCCGATCAGAAGCGAATCGCAGGCGGTGAAATTGCGTGCGCCGGTCGCCTTGCGGTGCGCGGTGACGAGGCCGCGATAGGTGTTTTGGGAGACGCCCGCCGCGATACCCTTGGAGATGATCCGGCTGGTCGTGTTCTTGCCCAGGTGAATCATCTTGGTGCCGGAATCGACCTGCTGGTGGCCGTTCGAGATCGCGATCGAATAGAATTCGCCGCGTGAATTGTCGCCGCGCAGGATGCAGCTCGGATATTTCCAGGTGATCGCCGATCCGGTCTCGACCTGGGTCCAGGAGATCTTCGAATTATTGCCGCGGCAGTCGCCACGCTTGGTGACGAAATTATAGATGCCGCCCTTGCCTTCGGAGTTGCCGGGATACCAGTTCTGCACCGTCGAATATTTGATCTCGGCATCATCCAGCGTGACGAGCTCGACGACGGCGGCGTGCAACTGGTTCTCGTCGCGCTGCGGCGCGGTGCAGCCTTCGAGGTAGCTGACGTAGGCGCCCTTGTCGGCGATGATCAGCGTGCGCTCAAACTGGCCGGTGTTGCGCTCGTTGATGCGGAAGTAGGTCGACAGTTCCATCGGGCAGCGCACGCCCGGCGGCACGTAGACGAACGAGCCGTCGGAAAACACGGCCGAATTCAGCGTCGCGAAATAATTGTCGGAGGTCGGCACGACCGTGCCGAGATATTTCTTTACGAGATCGGGATGCTCGCGGATTGCTTCCGAGATCGGCATGAAGATCACGCCGGCGGCCTTCAGTTCCTTCTGGAACGTGGTCGCCACCGACACCGAATCGAACACCGCGTCGACCGCGATTTTGCGCTCGCCCTCGGGCCGCACGACGCCTTCCAGCACCTCGACTTCGCGCAAGGGAATGCCGAGCTTCTCGTAGGTTTTGAGGATTTCCGGATCGATCTCGTCGAGCGAGGAGACCGTCTTCTTCGGCTTCGGCGCCGAGTAGTAATAGAGATCCTGATAGTCGATCTTGGGGTAGTTGACCCGCGCCCAGGTTGGCTCGGTCATGGTCAGCCAGCGGCGATAGGCCTCCAGCCGCCACTCCAGCATCCAGGCCGGCTCGTTCTTTTTGGCGGAGATGAAGCGGACGGTATCTTCCGACAGCCCCTTGGGGGCCTTGTCGGACTCGATAAGTGTCTCAAATCCATATCGATATTGGTCGACGTCGATGCGCCTGACGCGCTCGACCGTCTCTTGTACGGCTGGCATTCCATCCTCCGCTCGCGGTTTCAAGGACCGCGGTGGATCAATCTCACAGGCGAATTCGAAGCGTTCCGACGAAACCTGCTTAGAACCGTTCAAGCCGTGTTTCGTCGCTCCCCCCTAAGTAAGGCATCGGCGAGCTTTCGCCAAGCCTTGAGGGCCAGATCAATATCTGCCTCCGAGGTAGACCAGCCCGTACTGAGCCGCACCGCTCCCTGAGCCAGTTCCCGGCCCGTCCCCATCGCGTCCAGCACATGGGAGGGCTGGACCTTTCCGGACGAGCAGGCGGAGCCTGAGGATACCGCAATACCGGCGAGATCGAAGCCAATGACGGCGGTCTCAGCTCTGAGCCCGGGGACCGTGAACAGTGTGGTATTAGGTAACCGCGGCGCATCCTCGGAGAAGACAATCATTCCGGGCGTCTGCTTTAGACCTTCCTCAAGGCGGTCCTTGAGGTTCCGCAGGCGCGCCGTGTCGCCGTCGAGGGCCGCCATCGCGGCTTTGGTCGCCGCACCAAATGCCGAAATCCCCGCGACATTCTCGGTGCCGGCCCGGCGACCGAGCTCCTGCCCGCCACCGCGCAGCAACGGCTCCAGGCCCTGCACGTCCCCGGCCAAAACCACGGCGCCCGCGCCCTTGGGGCCGCCAACCTTGTGCGCTGACAGTGTGACAATATCTGCTCCTATCGATTTGATATCGAAAGGTATTTTCCCCAACGCCTGGATCGCATCAACGTGCAGCAGGCCGCCCGCTTCACGAACGATGCGGGCCACCTCCGCCACCGGCTGCACGGCGCCGGTCTCGTTGTTGGCGAACATCACCGACACCAGCGCCGGCGGGCCGTCGCCAACAAGGCTGCGCAGGTGGTCGAGATCGACAAGGCCTGAGCCCGTGACATTGATGATCCCGATTGCCTCAGGCGGAAACCGGCCGCCCGCAAGCACTGAGGTGTGCTCGATGGCGGATACCAACAGTCGTTGAACCGGCTGCCCCGCGCCCCGCCGCAGTCCCGGCGTTAGCGCAAGCGCATTCGCCTCGGTGCCGCCAGAGGAAAAGATAACGTCCTGCGGGCGGCCCCCGACCGCCTCAGCGACCGCGGCCCGCGCCTCCTCGACCAGCCGGCGCGCCTTTCGGCCCTCGGTGTGAACCGAGGACGGGTTGCCGTTCAGGTCGCACGCATCAGCCACCGCCTGCCGCGCTTCGGGACGAAGCGGCGTAGTCGCATTCCAGTCGAGATAGACCCGGTCAGGCATTGAGTACAATATTACCTATTATCGCGAGCTTCGAGCGTCCCAAGTGCCGCGTCGAAGGCCACGCCGCCTTATCGCAATTGGTGATCGCTGCGTCTGCAGGCAATCGCAAGCTAACGCCTTGAGCAAGCTTCGACATGTTCAAGATGCTTGCTTTTTGCCCCACGCCTCATGCTAGAACGCGGCCACCAGTTCACCGAGCGCTGTCCGCGCATCGCCCAACGACGCCTGATCAGACGTTTTTCCGGATCACGTCCGTCGCCAAGGAAGACTTCCAAGGATCATCAATGCCTGAAGTTATTTTCACCGGCCCCGCAGGCCGCCTCGAAGGCCGTTATCATCCGGCCAAGCAGAAGAACGCGCCGATCGCGATGATCCTGCATCCTCATCCGCAGTTTCACGGCACGATGAATCACCAGATCGTCTACCAGTGCTATTACGCGTTCGCGCATCGCGGATTTTCGGTGCTACGTTTCAATTTCCGCGGCGTCGGCCGCAGCCAGGGCTCGTTCGATCACGGCACTGGCGAGTTGTCGGATGCGGCTTCTGCGCTCGACTGGGCGCAGACCATCAATCCCGAGGCGCGCGCCTGCTGGGTCGCGGGCTTTTCATTCGGCGCCTGGATCGGCATGCAGCTCCTGATGCGCCGGCCCGAGGTCGAAGGTTTTATCTCGATCGCGCCGCCCGCCAATCTCTATGACTTCTCTTTCCTCGCACCCTGCCCGTCCTCAGGGCTCATCGTGCATGGCGAGAAGGACGCGGTGGTGCCGCCGAAGGACGTCAACACGCTGGTCGAAAAACTCAAGACGCAAAAGGGCATCGTGATCGACCAGCAGATCATTCCCGGCGCCAACCATTTCTTCGACGGCAAATTGCAGCCGCTGATGGAAACCGTAACCGGATATCTCGACATGCGGCTCGCCAACGTCCGCTAAGGGCTGCGTCGATGACCGCCTTCGTCGCCCTGCTCCGCGCAGTGAATGTCGGCGGCACCGGCAAGCTCCCGATGAGCGAGCTCAAGGCGATGTGCAAGGCGTTGGGGTTCGAGAACGTCCGCACCTACATCGCCAGCGGCAATGTCGTTTTCGTCAGCCGCAAATCCGAAGCCGCGGTGAAGAAGGCGCTGGAAGCGCGGCTCGAAGCGTACGCCGGCAAAGCGGTCGGTGTCATGGTGCGCACCGCCGCCGAGATGCAAGCTGTGCTGAAGGACAATCCGTTTCCGAAGGCTGCGGGCAATCGGACGGTCGCGATCTTCCTCGACGCGCCGCCGCCCGCCGATACGCTTGCCGCCGTCAAGGGCCGCAATGACGAAGAAATCGGATTGGGCGCCCGCGAGATCTACGTCCACTACGGCGAGGGCATGGGGCAGTCGCAACTGGTGATATCGACCGCCAGGGCCGGAACGGCGCGCAACATGAACACGATTGCCGCGCTCGCGAAGATGGCCGCCGATCTGTAACTCTGCCGGTTACGCCGCCAGTTTCAGCATATGCGCGTTGTGACGGACCAGGAACGCGTGCAGCAATTGCGGATAGTCGGCGCCGACCGCGGTGCGGACGCTCGGCCGTTTCGCCAATTCCGCCCGCCATGTGCGCACCTTTGGCGCCTTTGCGAAGACCGAGAGATCGATCAGCGTGTCGAACACGTCGAAATAGCGGAAGATCGGCGCGAACACGGCGTCCACCAGGCTGAATTGTTCGCCGGCGAAGAACGGCCCCGAACCCAACGCCTCCTCGACGCGGGCAAACTTCGCCGCCACCGCCGCGCGTTTGCTTTCGAAAATGGCGGGATCGCCTGTGGTCTCGAGGCCCCACAATTCGCTGAGAATAGTCGAGCCGAACTCCATCCAGGCGCGGTGCTGCGCCCGTTGCAGCGCATCCCGCGGATGCAGTTTCGCGCCAGCCTGCGTGTCCTCGATATATTCGCAGATCACGTTGCTCTCGAACAGCGCGACTTCAGCCTCGTCGCTGCGCACCACCAGCACCGGCACCTTGCCGAGCGGCGATATCTTCAAGAACCAGTCCGGCTTGTTGGCGAGGTCGATGTCGACGCGCTCGAACGGCACGCCCTTTTCATTCAGCGCGATTACGGCGCGCTGCACATAGGGACAAAGCTTGTGGCTGATCAGCGTGAGTTTGGCCGTCATGACGATCTTCCTCGGCGAGGCCATAAGGCTCGCACATGCATCTGCATCCAAACTAGATGCATTTGCATGTAATCGTCAAGGTCGATGCATTTGCATCAACAGATTTTGATCCAGTTCACGGCCGGGCGACGATCCCCCCGGTCATGGGGATCGGCACCCCCGTGGTGGTGGGGTAGCTGAGCGGCAGGCCTTTGAGGCCCCGCGCCGCGAGGAAGCCGAAGGCCTGCGCCTCGATGGCGTCCGAGGCCCAACCCAGTGCGTCGGCCGCCTCCACCGTCGCCGGCGCCAGCCGCTCGCGCAGCATCCGCAGCAGCGTGTGGTTCCGGGCGCCGCCGCCGGCCACGATCCAGCTCTTCGGCACCTTGGGCAGCAGCGGCACGATCCGGGCAATCGCCGCCGCCGCGAACGCGGTCAGCGTCGCGGCGCCATCCGCGGGCGCCATCCCGGCGACCTTGAGCGCAACAAAATCGTTGCGGTCGAGCGATTTCGGCGGCGGCAGTGCAAAGAACGGCAGCGCCAGCGCGCGCGCGATCCAGGTGTCATCGACCCTGCCCTGGGCTGCGGTACGGCCGTCGGTGTCGAAGCTCTGGTTGAAGACGCGGTTCATGTGATCATCGAGCAGCGCGTTGCCGGGCCCGGTGTCGCAGGCAATCAGCGTATCTGACCCGTCGATATAGGTAATGTTGGAGACGCCACCGATATTGACCACGACGATCGGCCCTTCGCGCTCCAGCGACTGCGCCAGCGCGCGGTGATAGACCGGCACGAACGGCGCACCCTGCCCGCCGGCCTCGACGTCGGCCGCGCGAAAATCATGCATGACCGGGATATGGATGGCCTTGGCGAGCGCCAAGGCATCGCCGATCTGCACCGTCAGTTTGCGTTCCGGCCGATGCAGCACGGTCTGGCCGTGGAAGCCGACGATATCGACGTCCTCGAAGGCGATGCGGTTCTGCGCGACAAAAGTGGCCACCGCCTCGGCATGGGCTATCGTGACTGCCTGCTCGGCCTCCCGCAGGATGCCCGGCCGCGCGTCGCGCCGCGGCAGGTCCACGGCCTCAAACAGCGCCTGGCGCAGCAGGCGGCGTTCCGTTTCGCTATAAGGCCGGTATCCGGAGGGCCCGAAGGCCTGTACCCGCCTTCCGTCGGTTTCGATCAAGGCGACATCGACCCCGTCGAGCGAGGTGCCGCTCATCAGACCGATTGCCGTCAACATCATTGTCGTCGTGCCTTGGTGACGCCCTGTCCTGCCCCTGACGCCCGGCTTGTATCAAACAAGCACATCTTATAATGCCACACCGCGCATGCTTCCGGCAGCCTGTTCCGCTAAGGTTCCACAACTCGTTAGAATTACCGTGAAAATAGAATGATCAGAATCGCACGCCCATGACCGCATTTAAATCAGATTTCATGAACATTTTACAGGAGCGCGGCTTCATCCATCAATGTTCCGATTTCGAGGGCCTCGACGCGCTGGCCGCGAAAGGCCAGGCGACAGCCTATGTCGGCTACGACTGCACGGCGCCGTCGCTGCATATCGGCAACTACCTCACCATGATGATGCTGCACTGGCTTCAGGAAAGCGGCAACAAGCCGATCACCCTGATGGGCGGCGGTACCACCATGGTCGGTGACCCCTCCGGCAAGGACGAATCGCGTGCGATCCGCAGCATCGAGGAAATCGAGGCCAACAAGGCCTCGATCCGCGGCGTATTCGCCAAGGTGCTGCGCTACGGCAATGGCGCCAGCGACGCCATCATGCTCGACAACGCCGAATGGCTGACGAAACTGAACTGGATCGAAATGCTGCGCGACATCGGCCGGCACTTCTCGGTCAACCGCATGCTGACGATGGATTCGGTGCGCCTGCGCCTCGAACGCGAGCAGGAGATGAGCTTCATCGAGTTCAACTACATGGTCTGCCAGGCCTACGACTTCGTCGAACTGGCGCGGCGCACCGGCTGCCGGCTACAGATGGGCGGCTCCGACCAATGGGGCAACATCGTCAACGGCGTCGATCTCGGCCGCCGCATGGGCACGCCGCAATTATTCGCGCTGACCACGCCTCTGCTCACCACCGCCTCGGGCGCCAAGATGGGCAAGACCGCGCAGGGCGCGGTCTGGCTCAACGCCGACCAGTTCAGTCCTTACGATTTCTGGCAATACTGGCGCAACGTCGAGGACGCCGACGTCGTCAAGTTTCTAAAACTGTTCACGATCCTGCCGATGAGCGAGATCAACAAGTTGGTGGCGCTGCAAGGCGGCGAGATCAACGACGCCAAGAAGGTGCTCGCGACGGAGGCGACCGCGCTGCTGCATGGCCGCGACGCCGCCAACAGCGCATCCGAAACCGCCCGGCAAACCTTTGAGGAAGGCGCGATCGCGGAAAGCCTGCCGACGGTGGAAATTCCGCGCGGCGAACTCGACGCCGGCGTCGGTGTCCTGGCGATATTCGTCAAGGCCGGCCTCGTCGCCTCGAATGGCGAGGCGCGTCGCCAGATCAAGGGCGGCGGGCTGCGCGTCAACGATGTCGCCGTGACCGACGAGAAGATGGTTCTGAACGCCGGCAACCTGACGGCGGAAGGCGTCATCAAGCTGTCGATGGGCAAGAAAAAGCACGTGCTGCTCAAGCCTGCATAGGCGTATTCGCGCAAGACCCCCGCTCCAATGGGGAAAAAGCACTCCACAAATGCCCCGGTTGCGAGCGTCGTTCTCAGGCGAGATCGGTCGCTAGTAATAGTTGAGTTTACCGGCGAGAAGCGCTTAGAAAGAGCGGGCGGAAGATATCCAGGAAGCCGCTTGCCGCCGGAGTAAGAGCACGATTTTTGAGGCGCAAGATCCCGACGCTCCTCACGATTGAAGGGGAAACGAGGCGTTTAACCACGACATCATATTGCCGGCGCCTTGGTAAGGCGGACGCCGGAACAATCGCCACACCCACGTCGGCGGCGACAAAATCGAACAGCGTTCCGAATTGCTCGACCACGGTCATGTGTTTGAGGGCGATGCCGTTGCTGGCCGCAATACCATCGATTTGTCTGCGCAATCCGGCTGCTGTTGACAAGGATACGAACTCCTCGTCTTCGAGGTCCTTCAACGTGATGGATTTCCTGTTACTCAATCGGTGTTTCGAGGGAAGAACGGCAAAGCACGCCTCCCGAACAATCTCGTCTGCGACGACTTCCTGATTCAGCCCCGTTATATTTCCCACTCCAAAATCAGCGAGACCACTGCGTACGTCTTCGTGCACTTCACTGCCGAGCCCCTCGCGCAAATGAACCTCTACCCCGGGGTGCGCCTTGCGATACTTCAGTACTGCATCCGGGACGACGTGATGGGTGATGGAGAGCAGACACGAAATGATCAGTCGGCCGCGAGTCTGCCCTCCCAATGCCCGCGCGTTCTCAACCTGGAGGTTGAGGTCTTCGATAAATCGTCTCGTCGATGCGGTGAATTCGCGACCCGGCGCGGTAAGGATCACGTTGCGCGTGGATCTAAGGAAAAGCGAAACACCGAGTTGCTTTTCGAGTTGAAGAACCAGCCTGCTCACCGCGGACTGGGTCATTCCAAGGTCGGCTGCCGCGGCCGTAAAGCTTCCATACAGCGCGACCGAGTTCACCGCCCTGATATGTTTGATCGCAACGTCAAATCCCCGTGGGGCACGAAACGGCAGTCTCGCCATGATTCATTCCATATCGGCATTAATTAAGGAGATAGGAAAAGAATTGACCTATATCGGCGAAAAGATCAATCATAATCGCAAAATGGGTTGGAAGCGCGAGTCCTGGTGTTGCGTGACCGGCACGGCTTTAATCCTCTCAGGGAGAGAGATTGCGACGTCTTGCAAATCGTACGGCGAAAGGGGCAGCGCAACCTTCATCGGAAGCCGCTGCCCGCTCGTCGCTCAATCCAATTGCTTCAAACCAACTTCAACGGAAAATGCAAATGACGCAACCCGAAGAATTGAAAATGTACTCCGATTACAAAAGTCCCTTTGCGTGGCTGGCATTCGATCCAGCCTTCGCCCTTGAGGAAAAATTTGCCGTGAAGGTGAAGTGGAAACCATTTCAACTCAGGATCAAGGGCTCCGGACAAAGGAGTATCTATTCGGAATACAAGGTAAAATACTCCTATATGGATGCGCGGCGCATCGCCAACGAACGCAGCGACAAGAAGATCATTCGTGGCCCGCTCAAGATTTACGACACGGCGCCGGCCCTGATCGGCGGCCTGTTCGCGGAGAAACATGGAAAAATCGTCGAATACAGCCGCCGCGTGTACGAATTGTTTTTCAAGCGGGAGCTGGCAGTCGACGAGATCGAGGTCATGACAAAATTCATCGATGAATTCGGCCTCTCGGGAGCGGACTTTCGGGCTTATTTCGACGGCGATGGTCAACGCGACTACGCGATTGCGCAGCAAGAGGCTTCAGCCGACCAGGTCTTCGGCGTGCCGATCTGCATTTTCCGCGGCGAACAATTCTGGGGCAACGACCGCATTCCGATGCTGGAGAGGCGGCTGGAGCAAGCCGGCCTTTCGCTTTGCCGGGCCAAGCAGTCCGCCTGACCGCGTCCTTGCAGCACCGAGAGAACCATCAAACAGTCGCAGCTAGCAGGGAATCAACATGAGCTTGGCTCCAAAAATGCTCACCGGATATCGCGTGCTGGATATCACGCAATTTGTTGCTGGGCCGACCTGCACCCGGCTTCTGGCTGAAGCCGGTGCAGACGTCATCAAGATCGAGCTTGCTCCCGCCGGAGACAGGTCCCGATTTCAGGGCCTGAAGCCACGGTCGCCGGAATACGAGAACACATCCCAGAGCACCTATTTCTTTCAGCAAAATCATTCGAAAAGAAGTCTGGCGCTTGATTTCAAACATCCGAAAAGCAGGGAATTGCTGAGAAAGCTTGCGGCAAAGTGCGACGTTCTGGTGGAGAATTTCACGCCGGGGGTAATGAGCAGGGCGGGTTTGGGGTACGACGATCTCCGAAAGATCAATCCGAAAATAATCATGTGCTCGATCTCGTTCGCGGGGCAATCAGGTCCACTGAGCGATAAGCCCGGATATGATTATATCGCGCAGGCGCTGACCGGAATTACCGGGGTGATTGGCGAACCGGACGGCAGGCCGGCGCAAGTGCCGGTTGCCATAGGCGATGCGTCTACCGGCGTGGCGGCGGCGATGGCAGTCGGGTTTGCCTTGCTGCATCGCGAGCGGACCGGCGAGGGCCAATTCATCGAGGCGACGCTTATCGATACCTACTTTCACATGCACGAGGCGAATGTACCCAAGGTCGCGATTCGCGGCGACGCATTCGTTCCAAAGCGCGAGGGCTCGCTGCATCCGAACGGTGGCCCAGTCGGTGTGTTCGATTGCGGCAGGGGCGCCTTCATCGTCATCTGTGCTCTGGCTCATCAATGGCCGCAGATGGTCAAGGCCCTTGGCATGCCGGAACTTGAAAAGGATCCTCGATTCGCCTCCGCGCGCGCTAGAAGTGACAACAACAAGCTGGTCGCTGACATCCTGGAAAAATGGCTGAAAACCTTCCCTTCACGGGACGCGGCCATTGCAGCTCTGGAAAAGGAACGGATACCCTGCGCTCCCGTGCTCACGCTGAACGAGGCCATGGCGCAACCCCATCTGATCGAACGTGGAACCGTTCGACAGGTCAGTGATCCCCAGATAGGTCCGTTCGCCGTTCCGGGTAACCCGGTGAAATTTTCCGCATGGTCGGCCCAGACCGAATTGAAAGCGGACCTCTTAGGCGAGCACAACGAGGAGATCCTGCGCGAGCTCGGTCTATCCAGCGACGATATTGCCCAGCTCTATTCTGAAAAAGCTATCGTTCAGGATCCGTCGCAGCATGATCGGCTCGCGAGGCCCGCCGTTGAGCGCAACCGCCGTGACGATCTTTCGCGGTGAGCGCGTCGGCACGATCTACGGCACGATTTCGATCGGCAGCGGCCTCGGCTCCTGGAGCGCTGGCCTGATCCACGACTGGACCCGCAGCTACAATTTGCTGTTCGCGTTCGCGCTGGTGGTAAGCATGCTCTTGCGCTCGCGTGGTGACGTCCGTTGAAGGATTTGGTGTCACCGGCACGGCGAAGGTTCATTCGGCCGGCTTCACGCGCAGTCCGACGTTAAGTCCGGGATCCGGCAAATTGGCCCTAATTATTTGGCGGGAATTCGATCGGGTTGTTCTGCTTACCGGTGTTGAATTCGAACACCTTCCGCACCAGGCCGGGCGCCAGCGCCGAAATCGGATTGACGCGCAGCACCGGCGCTCCGGGCGTGCCGACGACTTCATAGGTGACGCCGATCAGGCCTTCATTGCTGCCGCCGCCGAGGAATATGCCAAAGAACGGAATCTGGCCGAACATGTTGTTCAGCCCGTACATCGGAACGAAGGTGCCGCTCATGCGAACCGAGTTGCCGACATAGTCGATGCTGCCTTCGATGGTCGCGCCGATGGTCGGGCCCTTGACGACGCCTTCGCGGATCGTGAGCTGCCCGCTCTGCCTTGTGAATTCGGCGCGCAGGCCCGAGAAGGCAATGCCGTTCTGGGTGCCGACCGGTCCGCCCGCGGCCGCTCGCTCGAGCGCGGCCTCGCCTTTGATGGAAAAATCGCGGACGTTCATCAGCCCTTCCTTGGCGGAGGCTTCGACCGTGGGCGGCTCCATCGCGAGCGCGAGCTGGCCGCCGACCATCTTGGAATAAGTATCGGTGAAGCGGAAGAACGCGCCGGCATCGTTGGTCTGCAGGATGATCAGGTCGCGCCCCTGCCCCTGCGTGCGGGCGCGCAAATCAGCCGTCACCGGCGTGTCGCGCCCGACCTTGCCCGCGAGCGCAAAGGCCTTGATGTTGCCGTTGCGCCTTGAAAACTTGGCGTCGACGCTGCGAAGTGCCTCGCCATTGAAACCTGCAACGGCGCCGAGCTTGAGGTCGACGTCGAAATCGATGTTCTTGGTTTTGCTCTTGGGGTCAGCTTCCTTGCCCGAAATCGCCGATTTGAGGAAACCGCGGCCATCGAACACGTCGCCGCGCATCGTGACCTTCACGACGCCGTCGGGGCCGCGTTCGGCCTTCAGCGAGGTCTTGTCGCCTTCCGACGGCGAATAGGTCGGGAAGTTCGCGCTCATCAACTCGCCGTTCTGGTCGATTTCCAGCGAGCCCTTGATCGAGGCGCCGCCACCATCGACGACGATGTCCTGGAACAGGGTCGATTGCTCCTTTTTCACGACGCTGAACGTCGCCTTGCCCGACTTGCCCGGCAGCTTGACCCAACCCGGCAGGATGTTGTCGAGCTTCAGCGAGGTAAGATCAGCCTCGATCCCGACGCGGCTGTCGCGATCGCCGATCTTGCCGACCACCTTGATCGGGATCGCGCCGCTGACGGCCGGCCCAAGATCGAGCCCGAGGCGCGCACGGCTGGCGTCGTCCAGCGTTGCCTGTAGCTTGATGTCGGCATCGCCCTCGTTCAGCTTGCGATAATCCAGCAAGGCCGGCTGGCCGTTGATCTTCACGTCGCCCTTGACCTGATAGCCGGCGTTGTTGGCGACGACCTTCAGCGTGTTGGCTTCCAGCTTCTGGTTCATCACCAGTTTGTCGGCGGCAAATCCGCCGAGATCGGCCGTGACGGTGTAGACGGTATCGGCCTTGGTCAGCGCGCCAATAACCGGCACACCGAGGGTGACGATGGCGGATACGTTTCCCTTGCTCGCATTGGGATCGATCAGGGTGCCGGAGAATTCGCTGAGGCGATCGGAGGCGAGAATTTCAGCCGCCGCCGGCACGCTACCGTCGATGCGGAACCTGATCTTCGCCGGCGATGGCTTGGGCGCCATGTCCGGCACCTCGAAGCTGAAATCCGAAATGGTCATTTTGCGACCGGCGGGCGTATCGGCGATCCCTTGGGCGATGTTGACGGTCGCGGTGCGGCCGGTCACCCGGGCTTTCAGGTCGGCGTCGCGCACGACCGGCATATCGTCTACCGGCCGCACCGTCACGCCGGACGCGACGATGTTGACGGCGAGGCCGTCATCCGGGATCGGCGGCCCCTTGCGCGACAAATTGCGCACCGGCGAATTGACGCCAACCTCGATGCGCTGAAGCGCGCCGCGCTCGATCCGCTCGATCACCCATTCGCGCACTTCCGGCACGATCAGGGTCGGCCACATCCGCTTCAAGGCGGAGGCCGACATCGGCGTGCCGGCAAAACCAAGCTGGAGACGCGCCTCGCCCGAATAATCGATGCTTCCGGTTCCCGCGACGCCGATCTCGCCATTGCTGATATCGGCTTGCGTCAACAGCACGCGCTTCTTGTCGGTGTCGAAACGCAGGCCGATCGCGATGCGGTTGAAGATCAGCGGTTGTTCGCGGTCGATGCCGGCCAGCACGATGGTGCCGCCGCTAAAACCGGCCTGCCAGTCGGTGACGCTGTCATTGGGCGGTTCGAGATGGGCGAGCAACGTGATGCGGTTCGCACCGGAGATGATCTTGAAGGGGGCAACCAGCACACGCCGACCGGAATCCCATTCGAGGTTCATCTCGGCCGAATCGATCGCCATCGGATAATCGGGCGTATCGCTGTCGATGATGTGGCCGGAGCCGGCGGTGAGCTTGCCGCGGAAATAAGTCGGCAGGCCGTCGCGGCCGAGTTCACCTTTCAGTTCACCTGACAACGGCAAGTCGGCGCTGTAGGTGAGATCCTTCACCCGCATCGCCAGCAGGATGTTCGCGGCCGGCACCTTGTCGGCGCGCAGATCGACCGATCGCACGCCGTTTGCCTGCGGCCCGACCACCACGCGGAGCGACCATGGGCGGGCGCCCTCCTCGCCAAGGCTCAGCGCCACGCCGCCGCCACTCGGCCGCCGCAGGCTGAGGCTGATATTGTCGAAGGTCCATTTGTTGCCGCGCTGCTGATCGTCGACGACGAGATTGCCGTTCTTCAAACCGATCTCGTTGAGGTTTTGTCCGTCGAGACCGGTCAGGCTCAGGCTGTCGAGCCAGTCGAGGCCGGCCAACAATCCGTTCTGCGAGCTGTCGGCCGCCACCGGGGCGTCGGGGGCCGGCGCAAGCGACTGCCGCGGGAATGTAGGCGCAAGACCGGCGTCTCGTTTCGAGGCAACGCCCGTCGCCAAAGGTTTTGCGGTATCGCCGGCGGACACCGTCACCTGGCCATCAGGCGTGATCCGCACCGCCAGTTCGGCATCGACCAGATTGAGGCTCTCGGCGCGGAGCCGCCCCATCAGGAGCGCGGTTCCCGATAGTCTCACCTCCGCTTTCGGCGCACTGGCGACGATGGCGTGGTCGCGATCCCTGACCACGATGTCGCGGATACGCACCGCGATCCGGATCCGCCCTGCCCGCTCGATCTGCGTGCCGCCGACCTCAACCGTATTGCCGTGCCCGATATTGTCCTCGATCGCGGCCGCGAGCCAGGGTGTCGCCATGTCGAGATTGATGGGTCCGGCGCCGAGCCGCCACCAAAGCCCGCCGAAACAGCCTGCGAAGATCACGGCCAGGACGCCGATCACGACCGCCAGGCGCTTGACCCAGCGTTCGCCGGTCACCCATCGGTTCAGTGCCGCGAAATTGTCGCTCAGCCGGTGAAAGCCGGAATTGGAACGGGACAATAGCCGCAGCGCGCGGTGGCCCGCCGCCTCGTCATGGTCGAGATCCCAGCCAGCCTCGTCATCCCATTGCGAGATTTGGGTCTCGGCGCGCGGATTCGACCCTTGGGGCGAAGTACCTTGGGGCGAAGTATTCCTAGCCATTGCCTCTCGGTGCCGGCGCTGAGGTTGATCGCCGCCACAGGCGCGCCCATCGATCCCTATCGAGCGCTCCTGAGCCGGCATCGCTGCCAATCCTCGATTAATACTGTTACTCGTGGTCAGGCCCAAGGACTCAATGGCGAACTCAATCAAACGGGCCTGCAACGAGCGGACGGGTGGTGCTTCGAATTCCTTGTAACCATACTCCGAGGTCATCAAACTTGCCCAGCAACCGGAGCGAATCCGGCCGCTCGAGACAAGACCCGCAATACCCTATTGGTTGAGCCGCCGAAAGCGACGAAAGGAAGGCGTATGTCCAAGAAAACGCGCAAGAAATCCTCCAAGGGATCCTCCAGTACATCTTCCAGGACGTCTTCAAAGACGTTAGCCCGAAAAACGGCCACGGCGAAGGCGGCCCACGGCGGCTCGAAAGCCTCGGTCAAGACGCCCGCGGCGAAAGCCCGCATGGCGGTCGCCAAGAAATCCGGCAAAGCGGCCAAAACTGCTTTGGGCAAAGCATCCCATAAGCCCACGTCGAAACCGTTAAAATCCAAAGTATCAGCCGCGCCGAAGTCGGATTCGAAGCCCATTCCCAAGCCGGATAGTCAGCCGGCCCGCCTGGTTGAGGGCGCAAAGGCCCCCAGTTTCCGGTTGCCGCGCGATGGCGGCGACACCGTCTCGCTCGCCGATTACGACGGCCAGAAACTCGTGCTTTTTTTCTACCCGCGCGCCGACACGCCCGGTTGCACGCGGGAGGCGATCGACTTCACGCGGCTGAACGACGCCTTCGCCGGGACCGGAACGGCTGTGCTCGGCATCTCTGCGGACACCGTCAAGGCCCAGGAATTGTTCCGTAACAAGCACCGGCTTGGCGTTCCTCTGATTTCAGATGAGAAGCATGAGATGCTGGAGGCCTATGGCGCCTGGGGCGAAAAATCCATGTACGGCAGGACCTTCCTGGGAATTATTCGCACCACCGTTTTGATCGGGGCCGATGGCAAAATCGCAAAAATCTGGCGCAATGTCCGTGTCGATGGCCACGCCGACGAGGTCCTGGCCACGGCTAGGTCTGCCTAGTTTTACGGGTTCCATTTCCCAAAAATTAACCATGACAGGTTCAAATCGGCTCCGCAAAATCAGCCGTACGGAACCCCTGTCCGACCGGCGCGGGAGTGCCGATGTCGTACCGTTCCGGTCATCATTCCGAGTACCAGCCATACCACCACCATCCCCAGGATCATGGCCGGACGCGCCGGCCCGTGGCGCGGGCGGCGACAGCCGCCGCAGCCCATGATGGCTATGCCATTGTTCATCACGGCAAGCAGGTCCGGTTCGGCCCCGTCGTGTTCTGGATCGTGGTCGGCACCGTCGTCGTCCTCGGCATGTGGTCGGCGGCGACCGCCACCTATTTCGCCTTTCGCGACGACGTCCTGACCCGGCTGATCGCCCGCCAGGCCGAGATGCAATACGCCTATGAAGACCGAATCGCCGAGCTGCGCGCCAAGGTCGACCGCACCACCAGCCGCCAGTTGCTCGATCAGGAGCAGTTCGACCAGAAGCTCGACCACATCATGAAGCGCCAGACCGCGCTGGAGTCCCGCGCCACCGCGCTCGGCGCCATTCCGGACAGCGCGGCGACCGGATCGATTCGGCCGCCTGCGCGCGGCGCCGCTGCGGATCTGCCCGCCTCCGGCACTCCGAAACCCTCTCCCATCAGCGACACCGTGATCTTCGTGGCGCCGCCGGATCGTGAGGCGCGGCTCGAATCGCGCGCGCCTGTCGTCACCAAGGCGCAGCCGAACCAGTTCGCCAAGGTTCAGGGCGTCGACAACGTCCTGGTTCGTCTGCAGACCTCGCTCGATCAGGTCGAGCGGCGCCAGATGGCCGCCCTGAGTTCGGTGGAAGACAGCATGGAATCGCGCGTCCGCCGGATGCGCGGCGTGTTCACCGATCTCGGCCTCGACATGGCGCAGCTCGAAGCCGCCACTCCGCGCTCGGGCGTCGGCGGCCCCTTCGTTCCCGTAAAACTTCCAGCCGATGCCGGTCCGTTCGAGCGGCAGCTCTACCGGATCAATGTCACCCGCTCCGCGGTCGAGCGCCTCAACCGGACGCTGGCGCTGGTGCCCTATCGCAAGCCCGTCATCGGCGAGGTCGAATTCACTTCCGGCTTCGGCGTCCGCAGCGATCCCTTCCTCGGCCGCCCGGCGATGCATACCGGTCTCGATTTCCGCGCAGCGATGGGCGATCCCGTGCGCGCCACCGCCAACGGCAGGGTGGTTTCATCGGGCTGGGCGGGCGGCTACGGCCGCTTGGTGGAGATCGATCACGGCAACGGGCTGTCGACCCGCTACGGCCATCTGTCGGAGATCAACGTCAAGGTCGGCGACCTCATCAAGATCGGCCAGGTGATCGGCGCCGTCGGTTCGACCGGCCGCTCCACCGGTCCGCATCTGCATTACGAAACGCGGATCGACGGCGACGCGGTCGATCCGCAGAAGTTCTTGCGCGCCGGCGTCAGGCTGAGCGCGGGCTGAACGGGACCACCCGGGCCTAGTGCCCGACCTCGCCGGCGATGATGTCGCCGAACAGTTCCCAGCTCTCGCCATTGAATCTCATCAGCTGCATCTGCTCGATCGGAAAGAAGTCGTTCGGGCTGGTATTGATGGTGATGCCGGGCAGCAGCACGTCGCTGGTAAAGCCCTTCAGGTTGGCGGCCTGCTTCATGACGTTCTCGCGCGTCAGATCGTCGCCGCATTGCTTCAGGACCTGGACCATGGTCTGCGCGGTCGCATAGCCATAGACGTTGTTGTTGTTGGTCTTGTCGCCGTCGGGGAAATATTTGTCCATGAAGGCGGCCCACGCCTTGATACCTGGGTCATCCTTCCACAAGGGATCGGTCGGATCCTTGATATAGGCGGTCGAGATGATGCCTTTGGAATTTTCCAGGCCCGCCGGCTTCATCACGGTGGCGACCGACGTCGACACGTTGCCGAGGAAGTATACCGGTTTCCAGCCGAGTTCGGCGACCTTGCGGATGGCCTGCGCCGCGCCCTTCGGCGCCGCCCAGGTCACGAAAATATCGGCGCCGGAATCCTTCAGCGCCACGATCTGCGAGTTGATGGTAGGATCCGAGACCTCGTAGGATTTGTCGGCGATGATCATATTGGCCTTGCTGCCGAGACCGTCGCGCAATCCCTTCATCTGGTCCTTGCCGGCGTCGTCATTCTGCCAGATCGCCGCGATCTTGCCGTTCGGATAATTCTTCAGGATATAGGCCGCGTAGATGCGGCCTTCGCTCTGGTAGTTGGGCTGCCAGCCCATGGTCCACGGAAAATTCTGCGGATCGCCCCACTTGGTGGCGCCGGTCGCGACAAACAGCTGCGGCACTTTCTTGGCGTTCATGTATTTCTGGGTGGCCGAATTGGACTGGGTTCCGAGGGGCTGGAAGATCAAGAGGACCTCGTCGCTCTCCACCAGTTTGCGCGCCTGTTCGACGGCCTTCGGCGGGCTGAAGGCATCGTCATAGCTGATGAAGTTGATCTTGCGGCCGTTGATGCCGCCCTCCGCGTTGATCTTGTTGAAATAGGCGGCCTGCGCCTTGCCGATGGTGCCGTAGGCCGACGCAGGCCCGCTATAGGGCATGATGTTGCCGATCTTGATTTCGGTATCGCTGGCGCCGGTATCGTATTTCTTCTGCGCGTGGGCAGTGGTCGCGCCCATCGCGGCAGCAACGGCAATGGCCGCCAAGGCAACAAGGCTTCGGGTCGTCATCGTTCTCTCCCCACGTGGTATTTGTTTTGCCGCAGTGTCGCAAGCCGCGCGGGGGCTGGCAAGCATCCGCTTATTTCGCGGGATGAAACAGGATTGTTGCGCGCCGCCAATTATGATTGATGCGGGGTGGCAGTTTTCGCTTCGACGACGGGGCTCCAGGCTTGCAACCGAACAAACGAATTGGTCCGCGACATCCCAGGCTTGCAGCGGCGGGATTTCACTTTGCGCAATGGTTGGCGCGGCTAACCATGGGAAGAGCCGGCTTCCATCAGCTCGGCTCGGATTTCGCCCGCGAGCGATTGGCGCGCGTGCAGGAAAAGCTTTGCCGCGGCGGGACCGTGTTGCTCGCGGGCCTCGGGCTTCCCGGCACGCACAATTCCGGTGTGGCACTGGTTGAGGTGACGCAAGCGAACGGTCCACGCCTGATCGTCAACAACGAGGAGGAGCGATTCTCCGGCAACAAACACACGACCGAATATCCAAAAGCCTCGATCGACGGCATGGTCGCAACCCTGAGCGGCATGGGACGCGAGGTCGGCGACATCGATGCGTGGCTCACCAGCTGGGATTATCCGACGTTGGCCGGCACCATAGCGCGCTCGCTGGTGGAGGAAATTCCGCAAAGCCTGAAACTGTTGCGCCTCAAGGATGCATCGGCCTTCGACGGCCGCCGTCTCGATCAGATGACGCGGACGCCGAAGATTCTCGCCAGGCAGCTCGGCCTTTCCGAACCCGTGCCGCTGATCTGCATGCCACATCATGACAATCATGCGTGGTTTTCCTTCGCGGCCTCCCCGTTTGCCGACGACGATGCGCCGGTAGCGATCGCCGTGCTGGACGGCACCGGCGATCTCGGCTCGATCTCGCTCTATTTGGCCGAGCGCGGCGCGATGCGGCAGCTCTATTGCAATGACAGCATGTTCGATTCACTCGGCATGTTCTACAGCGTGATTTCATCGACGCAGGGCGGCTGGACCTGGCTCTCCAGCGAAGGCCGATACATGGGCGCCGCCGCGTGGGGCGACATGAACCGCGCAACCAATCCGTATTACGCGCGGCTGCGCGACGTGCTGCATTTCGGGCAGGAAGGCGAAGTCAAAATCAACCGCGCGATGGCCAACTGGTACTGCGAACCGTCCGAGAATCCCTACAAGATGGCGCTGATCGATGTCCTTGGGCCGCCGCTCAGCCCCGACCAGCTCTGGAATCCCGATGCGATGCTGCGCGTCGAGGACATCCATCATCGTCCCGAAACCAAGGACCGCCTCGACAAGGCGGCGGCGACGCAACTGGTGTTCGAGGACGCCATGATCCATGTCGTAGATCATCTGTTGCGCGTCACGGGCGCAAGCCGGCTGGTGCTGACCGGCGGCGTGGCGCTGAACGCGGTCGGCAATATGCGCCTGCTCGAACATTTCGACGAAGCGTGGTTTGCATCCGCGCAGCAACGCGACGCCCGCCTGCATCTGTGGGTGCCGCCGGTGCCCGGCGATCCCGGCGTGACCATCGGCGCCGCCTGGCTGTTCGCTCATCTGGCCGGTGCGCCGCGCGGCGCGCCGATAACGCATGCTTTCTATTGCGGTTCGCCGCCCGCTAATGCGGATATTGAGCGTGCACTTACAGCCAGTGACATCGGCTCGCAACGCATCGGCGAGGTCGGGACACCGGACGGCCGCAACGCCATCGCCGATTTGATGGCGTTCGTGATCGCGCGGAACGGCGTGATCGCGCTGTACCAGGGCGCGGCGGAAACCGGACCGCGCGCGCTCGGCCACCGCTCGATTCTCGCCAATGCGTGCGACCCCGAGGCGCGGGAGCGGCTCAACGAGCGCGTCAAATACCGCGAGGCAATCCGTCCCCTGGCGCCGATGGCGACGCTGGAGGCCGCGCGAGAATATTTCGATCTGTTGCCGGGCGCTTCCGACGCCAATTACAACGCCTATAATTACATGGTGCTGACAGCGCGATCCAAGCCGCACGCGCGTGGCAAAATCCCTGCCGTCATCCATGCCGACGGCACCGGCCGGATCCAGATCGTGAATGCGGAGGACGATCCTCTCACCCACGCTTATCTGAAGGCGCTCGGCCGTCATATCGGCGTCGAAGTCTCCGTCAACACCTCCTTTAACGTCGCAGGTCCGATCGCCCAGACCCCGAGCCAGGCGATCGACACGCTGCGCCGTTCCAAGGGCCTCGATGCCGTTGTGCTGGTGGCTGATGACGGCACCGCCTACGCCGCCTGGCATGGCGGCGAGCGCGACAGCGGGAGATTTGCCGGCTGGTTCGCGGAATGGAACAGCCGCTCCAGGTGAGCGATAGGCCGGCGGTAAGGTTGACAGGTTAGCTTAACCAGCGACTGCAATTGCACCGAAAGCGCGGCGCGCTATCGTGCCTGGACCGGACAATTTCATCGTTCGGGCGCGCTGTCGGGCCATCATATTCCGCCCGGCGGCCTCGTGAGATCGTGAGCGCGCCATGCATGCTGAAACCCAGGAGCGGCTTCGAATATCGAGCCTCAGTCCGAAGCCCGCCTGGGCCGAAGTCTGGCATCTGCGGAGGATCGTCATTCCGCGGCGATCCATCACCGGAAAATTGCTGACCGGCCAGGTCTGGCGGCGCCATGACGGTCGGCGATGGATCTACAAGAAATTCACCGAGTACAACGGCTAAACGCCGGAACGAACCTATCGGACCACCGGCTGGCGCCGGAACAATTCGAGCACCCGTCCGTCGATCAATAACAGCGCGCTGCCAATCACGAGTGCGCCAAGAATCTCGCGCGGCGATATTTGTTCACCCAGCACCAGATATCCCAGCAAAATGGCGGTGACCGGAATCAGCAGCGTCACCAGCATGACGTTGGTCGCCCCGGAGCGTCGCAATATCTGGAAGAACACGATGTAGGCCAGCGCAGTCGACAGTGCCGCGAGGCCGATCACCGCAAGCCAGGTCGCGGCATCAGGCATCGGCAATTGCCAGGGGCGTTCGACGAATCCTGCGACAACAATCATCATCGCGGTCGAGGCCAGCAACTGGAACGTCGCCGTTCCCAGCGGCGGCGAGTTTGAGAGTACGCGTCGCGCCAGCAGTGCCGACAGGCCATAACTGAAGGCGCCCGCCAGACACAGCAGGATGCCGATGCCCTGCCCGCTCGCCAATCCCGGACCTTTGCCGTCAAAACCCCCGCCATGGAGAATGACCACGCCGATCAGGCCGGCGACGACGCCCGCGATCCGCCGCGCATGGAGTTTTTCCTCGCCGGCCACAGCCATCACGACGACGGTGAACAGTGGCGTGGTGGCGTTGAGGATCGAGGCCAGCCCGCTCGGGATATAGGTCTGCCCGACCACGATCAGCGAGAACGGCAGCACGTTGTTGAGCAGCCCGATCGCGATGAACGGCTTCCAGCCCGAAAACCCTGTTGGAAAGCGAATCCGGTAGGCCCACAGCAGCGGCAGCAGGATGATGGAGGCCAGCGCCACGCGCAGCATCACCACCGTCAGCGGCGGCACTTCCCGCAGCACCACACCGTTGAAGAAGAACGAGCCGCCCCACAGGATCGAGAGGACGGCAAGCAGCGACCAGTCGCGGGCGTCAATCCGATCGTCATTGGCGGTCATTACGGCTCATATCTGCGTTTGACGCAGACTTATTCCGGCGCGCGTGGCTTTCCCACCCGATTCCCGAACAGGCGCTCGATGAGGCTATTTCGGGCGAGAGATGATTTCGATCATCTTGCCTTCGTCGTCGTCGGGCGCGTAGGCCTTGGCGCGATCATACGACTGCACCGCGGCGCGGCCCATGATCGGGGCTGCGGACAGCAGGCTCTCGGCCAAGGCGACGGCGTAGGCCGCATCCTTCTGCCGTAGCGCTGCCGTGAACGTCGCACCGGCAAAATTCCGCTCCGCCATGCGCTTGGAATGCCGGATCACCTGCGGGCTCGCGGCAACGCCGGTTTCAACCGCTTCCAGCACCAGCTTCATGTCGAGCCCGGCCTGTTCGGCGATCGCAAGCCCCTCGGCGATGCCGGCGATCTGGATCGCGCCCATCAGATTGTTGATCAGCTTGTAGACAGTGCCGGTGCCGACGGCGCCGAAATGGCGGATGGTGGTGCTGAGCGGCACCAGATATGGCCGCGCCATTTCGAGATCGGTGGGCTCCGCGCCGACCAGCAGCGTCAGCTTTCCGGCGGCGGCCGCATCGGGCAGGCCGGTGACGGGGCTGTCGACATAGACAAAACCCCGGGCGCGCAGTTCGCGCGAAAGATCGAGCGCGTGCTGGTACGACACGGTGGAGCATTCGATCGCGAGCGTGCCCGATCTCATTTTCGCGGCCGCGCCGTCCTTGCCGAGCCACACGTCGCGCGAGGCCGCGTCATCGGCGACCATGGTGACGACGGCCTCGGCGCCGTCGGCCGCATCCGCCGGCGAAGCGGCCCAGCGCGCGCCGCGCGCGATCAGATCTTCGGCCTTCGCCTTGCTGCGGTTCCAGACCGCGACCGTAAAGCCGGCGTCGAGATAGCGGCCGGCCATGCCGTAGCCCATGCGGCCGAGGCCGATGAAAGCTGTTTTCGTCATGGGCTAATCCACATCCTCGACCGCACCGGGCGCGGTGCCGAACGCGCGCTGCGCCAGCGTCGCCGCCATGAATTCATCGAGATCGCCGTCGAGCACGCCCGACGTATCGGAGGTCTGTACCCCCGTGCGCAAATCCTTGACCATCTGATAGGGCTGCAACACGTAGGAGCGGATCTGGTGGCCCCAGCCGATATCGGTCTTGGCGGCCTGGTCGGCGGCGGCCTGCTCCTCGCGCCTCTTCAATTCGATTTCATAAAGGCGCGCGCGCAACATATCCCAGGCCTGCGCGCGATTCTTGTGCTGAGAGCGGCCGGCCTGACAGACCACCGCAACGCCGGTCGGAATATGGGTCAGTCGAACAGCGGATTCCGTTTTGTTGACGTGCTGGCCGCCGGCGCCACCCGAACGCATGGTGTCGGTGCGGACGTCGGATTCCTTGATATCGATCTTGATGCTGTCGTCGACCACCGGAAAGATTGCCACGCTTGAAAACGAAGTGTGCCGCCGCGCGTTGGAATCGTACGGCGATATCCGCACCAAACGGTGCACGCCCGCTTCGGTCTTCAGCCAGCCATAGGCGTTGTGACCGGAGATCTGGATGGTGGCGGATTTGATACCGGCTTCTTCGCCCTGGGTTTCTTCCAGATATTCGATCTTGAAGCCGTGCTTCTCGGCCCAACGCGTATACATGCGCAGCAGCATCTCGGCCCAGTCCTGGCTTTCGGTGCCGCCGGCGCCGGCATGCACTTCGAGATATGAATCGAACCGATCGGCCTCGCCCGAGAGCAGCGCTTCGAGTTCGCGGCGCGCTACTTCCTTCTTGAGGGCTTTCAGTGCATTCTCGGCCTCGACAACCACACCCTCATCGTTCTCGACCTCGCCGAGTTCGATCATCTCGATATTGTCGCTGAGGTCGCGCTCGACCTTGCCGATGCCTTCGAGCGCATCCTCCAGCGAGGTGCGCTCCTGCATCAGCTTCTGGGCCTTCTGGGGATCGTTCCAGAGATTTGAATCTTCGGCGAGCTTGTTCAGCTCGGCGAGCCGCACCGTGGACTTCTCGACGTCAAAGATGCCTCCTCAGCAGCCCGACTGACTGCTTGATCTCTTCAACGAGGCGTTCGACTTCGGCGCGCATGGTCTCTCTGATCCGCGGTGGATGCCGCTAACTTCTGATATTTTGACGGATGTAGCCGCGTGCGCCGCAAAGCGCAATCCGCTCGGGCTTCGTCCCAAGCGGTTTCTTTGAGTCGAAGGCGCCTTAGTACAGGCCGCCGGTCCCGGGCAGCCTGAATTGTCCGGCGTCAGGCGGCACCCCCTGCGGTGGGCGGCCATCGGCATCGGCTATCCCAATGACGGAGTAATTATCCGGCGGCGCGGTGCCCGGCTTGAAGGCCTCCAGGATAGTCCGCCCGCCCTCGCCGGGGCCGGCGCGCATGCCGCTCTTGGCGTCGACGCGGACCAGCTTGATTCCAGCCGGCACCTTGAACGGAATCGCCGGCTTGTCGGCGAGCGCGAGCTTGAGGAAGTCCCTGGCGATCGGGGCTGCGAGATGACCGCCGGTTGCACCCTTGCCGAGATTGCGCGGCTTGTCGTAGCCGACATAGATGCCGACCACGAGGTCCGGCGAGAAGCCGATGAACCAGGCGTCCTTTTCGTCGTTGGTGGTACCGGTCTTGCCGGCGATCGGCTTGCCGACTTCCTTCACCACCGTAGCAGTACCGGCCTGCACGACATATTCCATCATCGAGGTGATCTGATAGGCCGTCATCGGATCGAGCACCTGCTCGCGGCGGTCGACCAGTTGTGGTTCGGGCTGGTTCTTCCAGCCGCTGGGCGCCTCGCAACCGCGGCATTCGCGTGCGTCGTGCTTGAAGATTGTGTGCCCGTAGCGATCCTGAATGCGATCGATCAGCGTCGGCTTCACGCGACGGCCGCCATTGGCGAACATCGAATAGGCCGTCACCATGCGCATGACCGTGGTTTCTCCGGCGCCGAGCGCATAGGACAGATAGTTCGGCAGTTCGTCGTAGACGCCGAAGCGCCGCGCATATTCGCCGATCAGGGGCATGCCGATGTCCTGCGCCAGCCGCACCGTCACCGTGTTGAGCGACTGCCTCAGCGCGTTACGCAGCGTGGTCGGTCCCTGATATTTGCCCGACGAATAGTTTTCCGGGCGCCAGACGCCGCCACCCTGCCCCTGGTCGATTTCGATCGGGGCGTCGACCACCACTGTTGACGGCGTGTAGCCGTTATCCATCGCCGCCGAATAAACCAGCGGCTTGAACGAGGAGCCGGGCTGCCGGTAGGCCTGGGTCGCGCGGTTGAACTGGCTCTGGTCGAACGAGAAGCCGCCCACCATCGCCAGCACGCGGCCGGTCCAGGGATCCATCGCCACCATTGCGCCGGAGACCTCCGGCAACTGGCGCAGCCGGAATTGGCCTTCGACCGGATTGCCGTCCTTGCCGAACAGGGGGTCGGCATAGATCACGTCGCCCGGAGCCAGCACTTGCGCGACGGATGTCGGCGTCCTGCCCTTCGTGGCGCCCGACGTCGCCTTGGCCCATTTGACGCCATCAAGCGTGACGATGCCGGTCTGGCGTTGCTTGGAGACGGCGCCGCCGAGTTCGCGGTTGGGCTGGAAACCGATCCGCGCCGACTGGTCGCTGATCTCCAGCACCACGGCCATCCGCCAAGGTGAGATATCGCTCAGCGACTTGACGTCGGCGAGCTTGACGCCCCAGTCGCCGGAGATGTCGAGCTTGCTGATCGCGCCGCGCCAGCCGGTGGCCTCGTCGAAATTGACAAGGCCGGCCGCCATGGTCTTGCGCGCCATCACCTGCATCTTCGGATCGAGCGTCGCCCGGACCGAGAGACCGCCTTCATAGAGTTTCTTTTCGCCGTAGCGCTCGAAGATGTCGCGCCGGACTTCCTCAGCAAAATACTCGCCAGCGAAGATATGCGCACCATTGGCGCGGTTGGTGACGACGAGCGCCTCCTTGCGGGCCTTGTCGCCGTCGGCCGGCTTGATCCAGCCGTTTTCCACGAGACGGTCGACCACGTAGTTGCGCCGCTCGATCGCGCGGTCGCGGTTACGCACCGGATGCAAGGCTGCGGGCGCTTTCGGCAGCGCCGCCAGATAGGAGGCTTCCGCGATCGTGAGCTCGTTGACGGACTTGTCGAAATAGACCAGCGACGCGGCCGCGATGCCGTAGGCGCCAAGACCGAGATAGATTTCATTGAGGTAGAGCTCGAGGATGCGGTCCTTCGAATAGGCACGCTCGATGCGCATCGCCAGCAAGGCTTCCTTGATCTTGCGGGCGAACGAAACCTCGTTGTTCAAAAGGAAGTTTTTGGCGACCTGCTGGGTGATGGTCGATGCTCCCTGCGGCCGGCGGTTGGAACCGTAGTTCTGCGCGTAAATCACGGCGGCGCGCGCCATGCCGGCGAAGTCGATGCCGCCATGCTCGTAGAAATTCTTGTCTTCGGCGGCAAGGAACGCGTTGATGACGAGCTTTGGAACCGCCTGGATCGGCAGATAGAGCCGGCGCTCCTTGGAATATTCGCCAAGCAACGCGCCATCGGAGGCATGCACGCGCGTCATCACCGGCGGCTCATAATCCTGAAGCTGCGAATAATCAGGCAAGTCCTTGGAGAAATGCCAGATCGCGCCCGCGACGCCGGCGACGCCGACCAGGAACACCACGGTTCCAGCGGCGAACAAGAAACCCAAAAACCGCACCAGCAAGCGCATTATCGAAGTTCCGTTCCAACCCTTGCGCCGTGACTTCCGGCGTCTGTCTTGCCATCAAAGCTCGGCGCTCAAGCCCCACCCAACGGATCGCCGCTGCGCGGACAAACAATAAAGGGGCCGACGGACAATGCCGATTCCGAAGACCCTGCGGTGGCTTTCTATACCGTTGCCGCTGTGGCCAAACTAGGGCTTCCACAACCGAACAGCTCGCTTTTCACTCGCTCTTCACTTGCCTTTTCATTTGCCCGGCCCGGCGGTTGCCAGCCGCTTGGCGAAAAAAGCATCAATCGCCTGCGCCATCGATCCGACCGTCTTGGTCCGCCAGTTCTCCGACACCAGATGCTCGAGGTCGCCCTTGTTCGAGACATAGCCGAGTTCGACCAGCACCGACGGCACATCGGGCGCCTTGAGCACGCGGAAGCCGGCCGACTTCAGCGGATGCTTGTGCATCCGCACGGTATTCTTCATCTCGCCCATCAACAGGAGGGCGAACCGGTTTGAAAACGTTCGGGTCTCGCGCTGCGCCAAGTCGATCAGGATATCCGCCACTTCGGTCGGCTCATCCGTGAGGTTGACGCCGCCGATCGCGTCCGACTTGTTTTCCGCCTCCGCCAGCCGCTCGGCTTCGGCGTCGGAGGCTTTATCCGACAGCGTGTAGATGGTCGCGCCCTGGGCATCGCCCTCGCGACGCGGCAAGGCGTCGGCATGGATCGAGACGAACAGCGCGGCCGACTGGTTGCGCGCGACCTTCACCCGGTCGTTCAACGGAATGAAGGTGTCGTCGTCGCGGGTCATCACGACGCGATATTTGCCTGACTTCTCAATTCGGTCGCGCAACGCCAAGCCAAATCCCAGCACCAGGTTCTTTTCCATTTCACCGCCGGCCTGGGTGCCGTTGTCGATACCGCCATGGCCGGGATCAATTACGACCAGGGGGCGTGTATCAGGCGGCGACGCCGGCTTGGCGGCAGCCGAAGCGACGGCCGGCACAACGGCAGCATTGGCTTGCGCAATCGCGGGCCTCAGTTCGGGGCGATTTTCCGGCGCCAGCGACTGGACGAAGACAGTCCGATCGACCTCTTCCAGCTCCAGCACCAGGCGTGGCGGCTGGTCGTTGGCCGCCTCCAGCACATAGGAATTGGCTATTTTGGCCGGTCCCGTCAGGTCAAACACGATCCGCGAACCGCCGGGCATGACGAGCCCATAACGGAACGCCTTGACCAGCCCCCGCCCCGCGATGCCGGTACCCGCTGCGAGCTTGAAACTGATTTGGGGAATATCGACGACCACGCGATAGGGATCGGCGAGCGCGAAGGCGCGAAATTGGATCGGCTTGTCGAGGTCGAGGATGAAGCGGGTCTGCTTGGCGTCACCGGCCAGCCGGGCATCGGAGGCGATCGGAAAATTCAAGGCGGCCACAGGGGTTGGCACGGGCGGAGGCCCCTCCGCCGCGCTCGGGACGACGGTCTTGGCGCACAGCAATGCTGCGGCGCACAACAGGCCGCACCCCAGCAAAACACGGTGATTTGCGCGGTTCGCCAACGATTCGGTGCCTCCGAGCAGTCTTCTTATCGCATTAAAACCACAGGGTTAATCAGACCTTAATGACGGAATCGCGAAATCGGATGAGTGTTGCCGCGCTGCGACGCTTCCCTTGCACGCAGGCTCCAATCCACGTATGTACGAGGTGCTGACGGCTAATACTCCCGGTTGTGTCGCGTTCAGCCTCCCGGTGCAGCGCCGGAACCTTCGAAGCCGAAGATTCCTGCGTCTTTCCCGATCCCTCCACAGCCAGCGCTGCGCGCGGCTGACAAGGAGCGGCGGTTTCGAGCCCGAGCGGCGTCCGGTCCCAGGTACTATCTTGCTCCAGGGACGGTTCAAGACACGGCAGAACTGATTATCCGGACCCAAAAAGGGTCCGATATGCGATGGCCGGCGAGCGCTTTGGCGCCGCGCCGGGCCTTCAGCGAAAGACACGGCGGTCAATTTTGCCGCCAACATGTTCAGACGGGCCGACGCTTGATGCGCCAGACTGTGTTGCCGACCAGGATCCACGGAACGACCGCGACGATGCGAAGCGAAGGCTTCGCGCGTCGTATCGCAGCGGTGGGCCCCCGTTCGGCGCGGCGCCAAGGCTTGCGTTTTGGCCTTCCCCTCACCCCCGAATCAGGTGGACCGTCGCGTCACCGGGCCGCGCAATATGCGCGCGCCATGCACCGCGCCCGCCGCCGTCAAGAGTTCCAAAATGCCCAACAAGATGTTGATCGATGCCACCCACCCGGAAGAGACCCGGGTCGTTGTGGTCCGCGGCAATCGCGTCGAAGAGTTTGATTTCGAGACCGCCCAGCGCAAACAACTGCGCGGCAATATCTACCTCGCCAAGGTCACGCGCGTAGAGCCGTCGCTACAGGCGGCCTTCATCGAATATGGCGGTAACCGCCACGGCTTCCTGGCCTTCAGCGAAATCCACCCCGACTATTACCAGATCCCGGTCGCCGACCGTCAGGCGCTGATCGAGGCCGACGAACGCGCCCACCGCGAGGCCGAAGAAGAGAGCGAGAACCGCTCCAACCGCCACCGCGGCCGTTCGCGCCACCGCAATGCGCGCCGCCGCGGCCATGGCGACCGTGTCCAGAGCGAGATCGTCGAGAATGCCGCGGTCGATTCCACGCTAGCCCCACAGCCCTATGAGGGCGGGGAACAGGGCGCGCCGTCATATCAACCGGAGACGCATGACGCCGAGCATCATCACGCCGATGATGCGGCCCATCCCGACCACGAGGCGCACGGCCATGACGATCATGGCCACGAGGCGCACGATCACGACCATTCGCATGATCATGATCATCACGACCACGATCATCACCATGATGATGACGCCCACGACCATGCCGTGGGCGAAGCTCCGGCCGGGTCGGCCCGGTCGGAAGTAGCGCCGGTTGAGGCCGTTGCCGTACTACCCGAGGCGCCCGTCGGCGACGAACGCCACGACGACGACCACCCCCATGACGAACGCCATGACGAGGAGCATGCGAGCGAAAACGCGGCCCATGCCGACGACGCACCGCACATCGAGCACGCTGGCGAGGGATACGCCGCCGCCTCTCAGGAAGATCGTGGCCCAGAGCCGGAAGGCGACGAGCAAGCTGACGATGACGACGACGGCGAGGATGCCGAAGAGGAAGTCGTCGAATCCGTCGGAGGCGACGACGTGCTCGAGGAAGTGCCGGAGCGCGCCTTCCGTCCGCGTCGCCAGTACAAGATCCAGGAGGTCATCAAGCGCCGCCAGGTCATGCTGGTTCAGGTCGTCAAGGAAGAGCGCGGCAACAAGGGCGCCGCGCTGACGACCTATCTGTCGCTCGCCGGCCGTTACGCCGTGCTGATGCCCAATACCGCGCGTGGCGGCGGCATCAGCCGCAAGATCACTTCCGCCCAGGACCGTTCGCGGCTGAAGGAAGTGGTGCAGGATCTCGACGTGCCCGAGGGCATGGGCATCATCCTGCGCACCGCCGGCGCCTCGCGCACCAAGCCGGAGATCAAGCGCGACTTCGAATATCTGATCCGTATGTGGGAAACCGTGCGCGACATGACGCTGAAGTCGCAGGCGCCGACCCTGGTCTATGAGGAAGGCTCGCTGATCAAGCGCTCGCTGCGCGACCTCTACAACAAGGAAATCGACGAGATCCAGGTCGCCGGCGAAGCCGGCTATCAGGAAGCGCGCGACTTCATGAAGATGCTGATGCCCTCGAACGTGCGGGCGGTCCGGCAATATCGCGACGGTCAGCCGCTGTTCTCGAGGATGGGCGTCGAGAGCCAGCTCGACGCGATGTTCTCGCCGACCGTGCAGTTGCGCTCCGGGGGCTACATCGTCATCAACCAGACCGAGGCTCTGGTTTCGATCGACGTCAACTCCGGGCGATCGACCCGCGAGCATCACATCGAGGACACCGCGCTCAAGACCAATCTCGAGGCGGCCGAGGAAGTCGCCCGGCAGCTGCGCCTGCGCGATCTCGCGGGCCTGATCGTCATCGACTTCATCGACATGGACGAGAAGCGCAACAACCGGGCGGTCGAGCGCAAGCTAAGCGACTGCTTGCGGCAGGACCGCGCACGGATCCAGGTCGGACGCATCTCGCATTTCGGCCTGTTGGAAATGTCGCGCCAACGCATCCGCGCCAGCGTGCTGGAGAGTTCGACCGAGCCCTGCGCGGTGTGCGGTGGCAGCGGCCATGTGCGTTCCGTGTCGTCGGTGGCGCTGCAGTTGCTGCGCGGCATCGAAGAGATTTTGATGAAGGGCGCGACCCACAATCTGGTGGTGCGGACCCGGACCGACGTCGCGCTCTACGTCCTCAACCACAAGCGCGGCCATCTGCGCGATCTCGAAAATGCCTTCAAGGTCTCGTTGGCGGTGGTCGCCGATCCCACGGTTGCCGGCCAGCAATCGTTCATCATCGACCGCGGCGAGCAGGTGCACACGCTGGAAGCGGCCAAGGCCCTGCTCGCAGCGCAGGCTGCGGCCTCCCCGCCGCAGGTCGAGGAAGCCTATGACGACGAAGAGTCCTTCGACGTCGAAAGCGAAGTCGAAACCGAAGAGAGCGAAGGCCTGACCGACGAAGCTCCCGGCGAAGAAACCGCAAGCGAAGGCGACGGCGACGGCCATCGCCGCAAGCGGCGGCGGCGCCGGCGCGGCCGCGGTGAGCCCCGTGAAGGCGGCGCGCCGCGTGACGACCAGGACGCTCTGCGTGTAGCGCCCGAGGCCGTCGATGACGCGGTTGCCGACGATGGCGACGCCGACGAGGACGAGGGCGACGAACAGCCCGGCGTCGCGCGCGCCGATCAGGGACAAAACGGCGAGCGCCGCCCGCGGCGTCGCGGCCGTCGCGGCGGACGCCGCCGGCGTGGTGGCGGACCGGAAGACGGCCTCGCCGGATCGATCGCGGACGAACTCGGACCGCCCCCGGCCCCGGAAGCGACCAGCGCGGTCGCGGATTTCGACGGCGGCTCGCCCGAGCCGCGCCCGCGCCGTCGCTGATCCAGCCCGAGCCGGTCCCGCAGCCGCCGCAACCGCAATGGCAGCCCGCGGAACACGCTTCGCCGGAAACCGCAAGCAGCGCGCCGACGCCAGAGGAAACCGCGCAGGAGGCCGACCGCGCCGCGGCGCGGCGGCGTTCGACCGTGCGCGAAAAGGTCTCTTTCCTGACCAGTGCACAGCCGGAAGCAGCGCCGTCCGTCAGCCACAGCGCGCCGGAGCCGGTGGCGCCGCCTGCTCCTGCGCCTGCCGAATCCGCGCCTGCCGCAACCGGCGAACCCGCGCCACGCAAGGCCGGCTGGTGGTCGCGGCGTTTTGGCAGCGGCGACTAACAACGTTCCGCAGGCAAAAGAAAACCGCCCGGCAAACCGGGCGGTTATTTTATTGTAGCGGATCGATCGTCAATCGGTGGTGAGCGCGGTCTCCATGTCCGACGGATCAATCTGCTTGTTGAGATTGGCGTGCAACTTCTGGCTATCGAGTTCGCCTTCCCACCACGACACCACCACGCAGGCGACGCCGTTACCGCAAAGATTGGTCAGCGCGCGGCACTCGCTCATGAACTTGTCGATGCCGAGCACGATGGCCATGCCCGGCACCAGCCGCGGATCGACCACGGCGAGCGTCGCCGCCAGCGTGATGAAGCCAGCACCGGTAATGCCGGAGGCGCCCTTCGAGGTCAGCATCGCGACCAGGAGGATCGTGAGTTGCTGGCCGAAGCTGAGATCGAAGCCGAGCGCCTGCGCGATGAACAAGGTTGCCAGCGTCATGTAGATGTTGGTGCCGTCGAGGTTGAAGGAATAGCCGGTCGGCACCACAAGGCCGACGACCGACTTGGAACAGCCGAGCCGCTCGAGTTTCTCCATCAAGGAAGGCAGCGCGCTCTCGGACGATGACGTGCCGAGCACGATCAAGAGTTCATCCTTGATATAGGCGAGGAACTTGAAGATCGAGAACCCGATGATCCGCGCGATCACGCCCAGGACGACGAACACGAACAGCGCCGCCGTGACATAGAAGGTCGCGATCAGCCCGATCAGGTTCAGGATCGCGCCGGTTCCGAACTTCCCGATCGTGAACGCCATGGCGCCGAACGCGCCGATCGGCGCGACCTTCATCACGATGGCGATGACGCCGAACACCGCATGCGCGGCGTCGTCAATGAAGGAACGAATGGTGTGACCGCGCTCGCCAAGGCCCATAATGGCAAAGCCGAACAGGATCGAAAACAGCAAGACCTGGAGGATTTCGCCCTGCGCAAAGGCGCCGACGACGGTATCGGGAATGATGTGCAGGAAGAAATCGACGGTCTTCTGCGCCTCGGCCTGCTTGGCGAAGCCGGCGACCTTGGTTGCATCTGCCATGGCGCCGCCGAAACCGGCGCCCGGTCTGACGGCGTTGCCGACGATCAGCCCGATCACGAGCGCAAAGGTCGAGACGATTTCGAAATAGACCAGCGCCTTGACGCCGATGCGGCCAACTTTCTTCGCATCCTGAATGTGCGCGATACCCGACACGACGGTGCAGAAGATGATCGGCGCAATCACCATCTTGATCAGCTTGATGAAACCGTCACCGAGCGCCTTGATCCAATCGTTGGTGGCAAGTCCCGGCCACAGCCAGCCGACCAGCGCGCCGAGCACGATGGCGATCAGCACCTGAACATAGAGGATTCTGTACCAGGGCTTCGCCGGACTTACCGGTGCGCCAGTCGCGATCGTTGTTGCCGTCATAACGTTTACTCCCCCTCAAAGGCGCGGGTCGTTCCGTCGCGCTTGCGCCGCGCGGTTCCGCTGGTTACAGCCAAATCACATGGGTGCACGGAGTCAATGGCGTTACTCCCTGCGGTAAGCGGTTCTCCTCACACCCTAGCCAAGCCAGCGCGCAATACGCACCACCGCTTCGCGCATCTCGTCGGCCGAGCGCGCGTAGGAGAAGCGAATGAAGGCGCGGCCGTGGAGCGGATCGAAATCGACGCCGGGCGTTGCCGCGACATGGGCCTTTTCCAGCATCCGGCTGGCGAATTCGAAACTGTCCGGGGTGAACTCCGAGACGTCGGCATAGAGATAGAACGCGCCATCGGCCGGCAAGAACCTTGTAATGCCCGCCTTCGGCAGTCCTTCGATCAGGATGCGGCGGTTTTCCTGGTAGCCGCGCTTGATCGCTTCCATCTCTTCGCGGCCCTCGAAGGCCGCTTCCGCCGCAATCTGCGACAGCGTCGGCACCGAGATCGATAAATTCTGCTGCAAACGTTCGATCGGCCGCACAAGCGGTTCCGGCACCACCATCCAGCCGACCCGCCAGCCGGTCATGCAGAAATATTTCGAGAACGAGTTGATCACCAGCGCCTGCGGCGACAGTTCGGCCGCCGACACCGCTGGAAACGCATAATCGAGACCGTGATAGATCTCGTCGGAGATAAAGCGGATGCCGGCGCCTTCCGCTGCCGTCATCAGGCCCAACAGCACCTCGCGCGACATCATCGTGCCGGTCGGATTGGCGGGGCTGCCCACCAGCACGCCCTTCAACGGCGACTTGCGATGCGCCGCCAGCAGGGCCTCCCCGATCAGCGCATGGCGCGTGTCGCTCGAGGTCTCGATCAGCACCGGCTCGCAACCGAGCGCGGTGAGGATATGCCGGTATGGGGGATAACCGGGCACGGTGACCGCCACCCGGTCGCCCGGCTCGAACATCGACAGAAACGCCAGGATAAAACCGCCTGACGAACCCGTGGTGACCACGATCCGCTCTGCATCGACGGAACAACCGTAAGTATCGCGGTAGTGCCGGGCGATCCGCGCGCGCAGCGAGGGAATGCCGAGTGCGGAGGTATAGTCGATCCGTCCGTCGTCGAGCGCGGAACGCGCGGCGCTAAGCGCGGTCTTGGGGGCTGGCGCGGCCGGCTGGCCGACTTCCATGTGAATGACGTGGCCGCCTGATGCCTCGATGCGAGCGGCCGCCGCCATCACGTCCATCACCATGAAGGGTGGAACATCGCTCCGCCCCGACGCCGTCAGCAGGGATTTCGCACGGTCTCTCAGTGTCGATTCGAGCATCGCTATCTGCTATTTGGTGGGGCGCCACCGATTTCGGGTTCCGGCACCGGTTACCGCCCCAGACTGGCCGTATTCGGTGGCTCCTTATAGCGTTTTCAAGCGAAGTGGATACCGGTTCGCGTGAAGAAAACGCGTTAATTCAAGGGACTGACGATCGGCTCTGATTTAATCAGAGCCGGCCAGGCTCAAGGGCCAATCGCCAAAAGACCGCTTCATGTTGCTCCGCATCGCGCTCCGCAAAAACACGCTGAAATTGACCGCCCTCACCACGGCAATTGCGCTCGCCGTGGCGCCGACGATCGCTTCTGCCCAGCAGAACAAGGGCCCGCCGATCCTGCGCGACACCGAGTCGGAGCAATTGCTGCGCGACTATACGCGGCCGATCCTGCGCGCCGCCGGCATGGAGAAGCAAAACATTCAGATGGTCATCATCAACGAGAGCGCATTCAACGCTTTCGTCGCCGACGGCCGCCGCATCTTCGTCAATTACGGCGCGATGATGCAGTCGGAAACACCGAACCAGATCATCGGCGTGCTGGCGCACGAAACCGGCCATCTCGCCGGCGGCCATCTCGCCAAGCTGCGCGAGCGGCTGGCGGAGGCGCAGACCCAGATGATCATCGCCATGCTGCTCGGCGCCGGCGCGCTGGTGGCGGGCGCGCGGGGCGGCGGCAACAACGGCCTGACCAATGCCGGCGCCGCCGCGATCTCGACCCCCGGCGAAGTGATCCGCCGGACGCTGCTGTCCTACCAGCGGCAGCAGGAAGAAAATGCCGACCGCGCCGGGGTCAAGTTCCTGACGGCGACCGGCCAGTCCCCGAGGGGCATGTACGAGACCTTCAAGCGCTTCACCAACGAGAGCCTGTTCGCGGCGCGCGGCGCCGACCCTTACGTGCTGTCGCACCCGATGCCGGCCGAGCGCGTCGCCGCGCTGGAGGAACTGGCGCGTTCCAGCCCCTATTGGGACAAGAAGGACGATCCCGCTTTGCAAATGCGCCACGACATGGTGCGGGCCAAGATCTCCGCCTTCATGGAGCCGCAGGACACCGTCTACCGGCGCTATCCGCTGTCGAGCACCTCGATGCCTGCGCGCTACGCGCACGCCATCACCACCTATCTGCACGGGGATCTGCGCAACGCGCTGGCGCAGATCGACAGCCTGATCCAGGTGCAGCCTAACAATCCCTATTTCTATGAATTGCGCGGCCAGGCCCTGCTGGAGGGCGGCAAGCCGGTCGAGGCCATTGCGCCGCTGCGCAAGGCCGTGCAGCTCTCCAATAACGCTCCGCTCATCGAGATGTTACTGGGGCAGGCGCTCGTGGCCTCCGATAACAAGGCCTACACCGAGGAGGCGATCGCGATCCTGCGCGCGGCGGTGGCGCGCGAGACGGAAGCGCCGATCGGCTATACCCAGCTCGCCATGGCCTATGGCCGAAAAGGAGACTACGCACAGGCCGACTTGGCATCGGCCCAGGCCGCCTACCTTCGTGGCGACAACAAGACCGCGCGCGATCTCGCCTCGCGGGCCAAGACCCGGTTCGCGATCGGGACGCCGGGATGGGTGAAAGCTGACGATATTGTGAGCGCCAAGCCGCTTCCCGGGCAGAAAAACAACTAGCTTTGGTACTAGAAATAAACCGAGTTGAACCAGAATCGAAGCCCGATACCACACGTATTCCAAGAGCCGGCCTTCTCAGGATTGCCCGGGAACTCGCCACGTAAGGATTTGCCGATGCCTTCGCTCCGTTTTCTTGCCCCCGCCTTGTTCGCGATATCAGTTTTCGGCGCGCCGGTACCAGCTTCCGCGCAGAGCTTCTCCGATACCCAGCGCGGTGACATCGAGGCCATCGTCCGGAACTATCTGATTGCCCATCCCGAGGTTCTTGAAGAAGCCATGGCCGAGCTCACCAAGCGCCAGAGCGCCGCCGAGGCCGCCAAGCATGAAGCGGGCGTCGCCAACAACGCCGAGGCGATCTTCAACTCGCCGCGCGGCGTCACGCTCGGCAACAAGGACGGCGACGTCACCTTCGTCGAGTTCTTCGACTACAATTGCGGTTACTGCAAACGCGCGATGGCCGACATGATGGAGGTGATGAAGGCCGATCCCAAGCTGAAAGTCGTGCTCAAGGAATTTCCGGTGCTGAGCGCAGGCTCGGTCGAAGCAGCCCAGGTCGCGGTTGCGGTGCGGATGCAGGACCCGACCGGCAAGAAATATCTCGACTTCCACCAAAAACTGCTCGGCGGCCGCGGTGCGGCCGACAAGGCCCGCGCGCTTGCCGTCGCCAAGGAAGTCGGCCTCGACATGGGCAAGCTCGAAAAGGATCTGGCGAGCGCCGAAGTGCGCAATACGCTCGAGGAGAACTTCAAGCTGGCGGAAGCGATGGGCATGAACGGCACGCCGAGCTATGTGATCGGCAAGCAGGTCGTTATCGGCGCGGTCGGCGTCGACAATTTGAAGGAAAAGATCGGCATCGCCCGTTGCGGCAAGGCGACCTGCTGACACCGACAAACTCTTGCCAACCGACAACAATCCGGCTGCACCGCAGCCGGATTTTCTGTTGACCGGATACTGGCTTTCACCGAACCGCGGCAGCGCCGCGGGCCACTAAGGAGGGTTCGACACAACAGGACCCGCCCATGCGATTGGCTCCGCCAACCACCGCCTACGACCTCGAACTGCTGCAGAACGCCACGGCCCGCGGCACCGCTAGCGACCACGGCTGGTGCTACGGTGTGCCGCCCGGAATTACCGAAAGCCAATGGCCGCTCAGCCGGTGCGACGGCTTTCCGATGCAGCCGTGCTTCACGCTGAAGCTGCCCGAACAATATCGAACCAGGGGCGCGGACTATATCGAGCTCACCATGTTCGCGGATCAGCAGCATGACGAGCCGAGCGAGATCGGAACGATCGCGGATTATCTCGGTGCATCGGCCTCGGAGCGTCCCGGCGATCCCAACCTGCTGCCGTACTGGATCTACAGACAGAATCGGCATCCGATGGAATTCCTGATGAAGGATATCATCGACCACAATTTTGCGGTGATCTGGCTGACGGCAGCCGAATTCGCCGGTCCCCTCTGTCAGCCGCCCCGCCTCACTGCCAACGCCTTGCTTCGGAACAATCCGCCGCCGCCGTGGTTGGAAAAGGGTTCGGCGCACGCGGCCTTCGATCTCAACGTCGGGAGCTATGATAGCGTCGATGAGCTTGCAAAAAAGTACTGGTACCGTCTCTTCGGCCGCGTCCCCGAGATCGGTCACCGCGCTTACGCCATCGGCGTCTCAGCGCGCGAGGGTGATACCGATGTCGGCCGTCCGCCGCGCGACAGGCTGTTGCACAAGGATGAACTCGGCGATTACGTGGCGCCCTACAGCAAGGACGCCGAGGCGTTCGATCTGGCGCGTCTGTCCGGCCGCAATCATCTCGGCGGCACCATGTTTCCGTGCCAGTGGACGCCGAAATTCAGCGCGACCTATCTCGAAATCGAAGAACATTTCGGCGGCTTCAATTTCGGCGGCGGCAACGGCCAGCTCGATCTCGAGTTCGATGGAATTCGACTGGGCGTGCGGCTGAGTTTCCTGTTCACCGCGCATTCACAAAAATTGCAAAAACATAATCGATGGAACCGGAGAAGCCCGGGAACATCGCACATTTCCTTTCGTTGTCGGCGCGGGCAATGCAGACACGTGAGGAGAACTTCAAATGACTAATCGCTTTTTGATTTCGGCGGCCGTCGCGGCCCTGATCGCCGGAACCGGTTTTGCGAATGCGCAAGGCACCGGCATGAACCGCGAGGGTGCGTCGGGCGGCGCCGCAACCCAGCAGACCGCACCGTCGTCCGGCGGTGCCATGAACCGTGATAGCGGCATGAAGGGCGCCGAATCCACCAAGGGCTCGGAGTCAAAGGATATGAAGGCTTCCGAATCCCACGACAAGATGCCGGCGAGCAAGAGCGCGCAGGACACCAAGTCGCCGCAGGGTGAGAAGTCGAAGATGAGCTCCGAGAACGAGGCCAAGGGTGCCAAGGACATGAAGGCCGAAGGCCGCGACAGCAAGACCGGCGGCAACATGAATGCCGAAAGCCGTGACAGCAAGACCGGCACCGTGAACGCGCAGACCAAGAGCCCGGCGGATGCCAGGTCGCAGACCACCACCGGCAACGCCGCCACCACGGCGACCGCGGCGCCTCCGGCCGAGAAGCGCACGCAGATCGTCTCCGCGATCAAGTCGGAGAAGATCGAAGAGGCGACTAACGTGAACTTCAACATCTCCGTCGGCGCCACCGTGCCTGCCACGGTTCGCTTCCACCCGCTTCCGCGCCGGATCGTCGAGATCTATCCGGAGTGGCGCGGCTATGAGGTGATCCTGGTGCACGGCAAGTACGTCATCGTGCGTCCGCAGACGCATGAGATCGTCTACATCATCGAAGGCTGACCGCTTCCCGCGTCGGCTGCAATCTGGGGGGTGGGCGGAAATGCCCACCCCTTTTGCTTGGGCGCGCCGCACTTTTTGACCTTGGTTAACGAGCAATTTCCGTAGGTTCCATCAGGCCTTTTACGAACCGGATGAGGCATTTGAGCGGTGTTCAGAAGCCCCGGAAGGCTTCCCCTTGGCCCCTTTGTTACCTATAACCCCGCGACCTACCCGCCCCCTTTTGCCGGATTTGAGATGGCCCAGGCCCCTGCCGCGACGATCTATGTGCTCAACGGCCCGAACCTCAATCTGTTGGGGACCCGCGAGCCCGAGACCTATGGCCACGCCACGCTCTCCGATGTCGAGAAACTGTGCGCGGAAACAGCAGCGCAGTTCGGCCTCAACGCCGATTGCCGGCAATCCAACCGCGAAGGCGAGTTGATCGATTTCATTCATGAGGCCCGCGAGAAGAAGGCGGTCGGCATCATCATCAATGCCGGCGGCTATTCCCATACCTCGATCGCGCTGCATGACGCGCTGGTCGGGGTGAATATCCCGACGGTTGAAGTGCACGTCAGCAATATTCACGCCCGCGAGAATTTCCGGCACCATTCCTACACCGCAAGGGCTGCCTTCGCTTCGCTGTGCGGCTTCGGCATCGATGGCTACCGCCTCGCAATATCGGGTCTTGCCGCCAAAATCGGCGCCAGGGCAAAAAGCTAATACCGACAGCCTGACGCGTCAGCAGTCATCACCCAGAGAATTCCGGATCCAGAGCATGGCGAGCAAGCCTGACAACAAATCAGCCGCAAACTTCAAAAGCGATGACAGCGCGCTCATTCGTGAGCTCGCGTTGCTGCTGGATGAGACGAGCCTCACCGAAATCGAGATCGAGCGCGCGGGCCTGCGCGTGCGCGTGGCGCGCAACATCAGCATCGCCGCCTCCATGCCGGCGAATTTCCAGCCGACACCTTCAGCTTCTGCCGGGCCAATCGCGTCCGTTACCCCGGCGGCGATCGCCGATCTGGCAAAGCACCCGGGCGCGGTCCCCTCGCCGATGGTCGGCACCACCTATTCGTCGCCCGAGCCCGGCGCCAAGCCGTTCATCGAGGTCGGCAGCAAAGTATCGGTCGGGCAGACGCTGTTAATCATCGAAGCGATGAAGACGATGAACCAGATTCCATCGCCGCGCGCGGGCACCGTGACGCAAATCCTCGTCGAGGACGGCCAGCCGGTCGAATTCGGCGAGCCGCTGGTAATTATCGAGTAAGGCGCGAATGGCGGGGGCGAGCAGCGAATAGGGTTCGCTGCTGTCATTCGCTACTCGCCATTCGCCATCCGCTTCTGCTAGGAGGACCACATGTTCGACAAGATCCTCATAGCCAACCGCGGCGAAATCGCATTGCGCGTGCTACGCGCGTGCAAGGAACTCGGCATCTCGACGGTAGCCGTGCATTCCACCGCCGACGCTGACGCGATGCATGTGCGGCTTGCCGATGAAAGCGTTTGCATCGGGCCGCCGCCGTCGAAGGACAGCTATCTCAATATCCCCTCGCTGCTGGCGGCCTGCGAGATCACCGGCGCCGACGCCGTGCATCCCGGCTACGGCTTCCTGTCCGAGAACGCGCGCTTCGCCGAAATCCTTGCCGAGCACAATCTGCATTTCATCGGCCCGAAGGCCGAGCATATCCGCCTGATGGGCGACAAGATCGAAGCCAAGAAGACCGCCAAGAAACTCGGCATTCCCGTGGTGCCCGGTTCCGACGGCGCGGTCGGTCCCGAAGACGACGCGTTGGCGATCGGCAAGGCGATCGGCTTCCCGGTGCTGGTGAAGGCGGCCGCGGGCGGCGGCGGACGCGGCATGAAGGTCGCGCACACCGCCGACGAACTGTTGATGGCGTTATCGACGGCGTCCAACGAGGCCAAATCCGCCTTCGGCGATGCCTCGGTCTATCTCGAAAAATACCTGCAGAAGCCGCGCCACATTGAAATCCAGGTGCTGGGCGACGGCCGCGGCGGTGCGATCCATCTCGGCGAGCGCGACTGCTCGCTGCAGCGCCGCCACCAGAAGGTCTGGGAAGAAGGCCCCTCTCCGGTGCTGGCGGCCGCGGCACGCGCCAAGATTGGCGCGACCTGTGCCAAGGCGATGCAGGACATGAAATATCTAGGCGTCGGCACCATCGAGTTTCTGTACGAGGACGGCGAGTTCTATTTCATCGAAATGAATACCCGCATCCAGGTCGAGCATCCCGTCACCGAGAGCATTACCGATATCGACCTCGTGCTGGAGCAGATCCGCATCGCCGCCGGCGGCGATCTGCCTGCCCGGCAGGATGAAATCGCCATCATCGGCCACGCCATCGAGTGCCGCATCAATGCGGAAAACCCGCAGACGTTTCGCCCCTCGCCCGGCAAGATCACGCAATTCCATCCGCCCGGCGGGCTTGGCGTGCGGATCGATTTCGGCCGTGTATCAGGGCTATGTGATCCCGCCCTATTACGACAGCCTCGTCGGCAAGCTGATCGTCCACGGCAAGACCCGCGGCGAATGCCTGATGCGGCTGCGCCGCGCCCTGGACGAGATGGTGGTCGACGGCATCGAGACCACGCTGCCGTTGTTCCGCGCCCTGGTCCGGGAGCCCGGCATTATCGACGGCGACTACCATATCCACTGGCTCGAGCAGTACCTGGCTGGCCAGCCGGCGGACACCAGTACCCCTTGAAAATACGCCGGCGGTGCATGGAACCCCGTCGCCGCCCTGGGCGTTGGGCCAAATTGGGGTCTTCTCTGCCAGGGGCAGCCTGCATCCCGTTTGTTCATGACGCGAGATCATCGTGACGGCTGATGCCCAGCGCCGGCGCGCCATCGGACAAATCCTGCTGCTTGCCGCGGGATTTCTGGTGTTGGTGGCGATCAGTGCCTCCTCCGTGGTGCTCGTCAACCAGTCGCGCAAGGACAACGCCTGGGTCGTGCACACGGTCGAGGTCGAAAACCAGCTTTCCACCTTGTTGTTGCAGATCCGCCGTGCTGAAAGCGCCGCGCGCGGCTACCTTCTGACTTCCGAGCCCCGCTTTCTAATCGAGCACGAGAGCGCCGCCGCGAGCATCCTGCCCGACGTCGACAAGCTCATGCAATTGGCGGCCGACAATCCGGTCCAGGCCGAGAATGCCCGGCAATTGCGCCCCCCGGTCGAAGCACGCCTTGCGGAATTCGCCAAGGTCATCGGGTTCGTCAAACGCAACGATATCGCCGGCGGCATCGCGATGCTGCGCGAGGCCGGCGCGAATGATCCGGTCCAGAAGATCGCCGAGGTCGCCAACGCGATGCGCGCGGAGGAGGACCGGCTGTTCGCATTGCGCACCGCGACCGCGGACCGCACCCAGCAACTGGCCTCGGCGGTGACGGTTGCCGGGTCAGGTCTCGTGATCGCGCTCGCCGGGATGTCGGTGTTTCTGGTGCGCCGCTCCTCGCGCGCCCGCGACAACGCCGAAGCAAGGCTGCGCGACAACAATGTCAACCTCGAATTGGCGATCGACGAGCGCACCGCGGATCTGCGCGAAGCCAAGGACGAAATCCAGCGCTTTGCCTATATCGTGAGCCACGATTTGCGCTCGCCGCTGGTGAACATCATGGGCTTCACCAGCGAGCTCGAGGAATTGCACAGCGATATCTTCAAGCGGATCGCGGCACTGGCCCACGCGCAATCGGATGCGCCGCCGGCTCCGGACAACGCCACCGATACCGCCGAGCCCGTTCTCGAAGGGCCCGACAAGCAGCTCTCGGAAGACTTCGCCGAAGCGTTGGGCTTCATCAAATCGTCGATCGGCAAGATGGACCGGCTGATCACGGCGATCCTCAACCTCACCCGCGAAGGCCGGCGCGAATTCGAGCCGGCGCGGATCGACACCCGCGAACTGATCGAGGGCATCGTCACAACCGTGGCGCATCAGGCCGCGGAAGCGCAGGCCCAGATCCGGATCGACCCGCTGCCCAACATTGTCAGCGACCGCCTGGCGTTGGAGCAGATTTTCTCAAATCTGATCGACAACGCGCTCAAATACCTCAAGACCGGGGCGCCCGGCGATATCCTGGTGCGCGGCCGCACCAAGCTCGGCTTTGCGATCTTTGAGATCACCGACAACGGACGCGGCATTGATCCCAAGGACCATCAGCGCATCTTCGACCTGTTCCGCCGCGCCGGAACCCAGGACCAACCGGGGCAAGGGATCGGGCTGGCGCATGTCCGAACGCTGGTACGGCGGCTCGGCGGAACCATCTCGGTCGCCTCGGAACTTCACCACGGCAGCACGTTCACGATTACACTGCCGATCAATTGGACCACCAGTAACCGGAACCGAGAGAAATGAGTAATCCAGTCACCATCATCATGATCGAGGACGATGAGGGCCATGCCCGCCTGATTGAGCGGAATATCCGCCGTTCCGGTGTCAACAATGAGATCGTTCCGTTCACCAGCGGTACAGCCGCGTTGAACTACCTGTTCGGCAAGGATGGAACCGGACTGGACCACAAGGGCAATGCGCTCCTGATCCTGCTCGATCTCAACCTGCCCGACACGACCGGCATCGATATCCTGAAGCGGGTCAAGGACAACAAATATCTCAAGACGACGCCGGTCGTGGTGCTGACCACGACCGACAATTCACAGGAGATCAAGCGTTGTTACGAACTCGGCTGCAACGTCTACATCACCAAGCCGGTGAATTACGAAAGCTTCGCCAACGCTATTCGTCAGCTTGGCCTGTTCTTTTCCGTCATCCAGGTACCGCCCGCCGCCACATGACATCAGCGACGCCGACCTTGCTGTATATCGACGACGACGCCGCACTGGGGCGGCTGGTCGACCGCGGCCTGACGCGGCTCGGCTTCAAGGTGGTTCATGCCGCCGATGGCCAGCAGGGCCTCGACCGGCTGGCGCAGGGTGGTATCGACGCCGTCGCGCTCGACCAATACATGCCCGGGCTCGACGGCCTGGAAACGCTGGAAAAGATATTGGCGATTCCCGATGCCCCGCCAGTGGTGTTCGTCACCGCCTCGCAGGATTCGGGGATCGCCGTCACTGCGCTCAAAGCAGGTGCGGCCGATTACCTGGTCAAGGATGTGCAGGGCGATTTCATTCCACTGCTTCAGGTCGCCGTTACCGGCGCGCTGCGGCAGGCGGAAATTCAAAAAGCCCGCGACGAGGCCGAGGCCGAGGTCCACGCCTCGCGCGACCGCTACGCGGCGCTGGCCGCCGAACGCGAGGTGCTGCTGCGCGAAGTCAACCACCGCGTCGGCAACAGCCTGCAGATCATCGCCTCGCTGTTACACCTGCAGGCCAATTCCTCGACCCAGGACGACGTCAAGGCGGCGCTCACCAATGCGATGGGGCGCGTCGCCGCGGTCGCCCAGGTCCACCGCCGGCTTTACACCTCGCACGATCTGAAGAGCGTGCTCTTGAACCAGTATCTCGACGCGCTGCTGGAAGACTTACGGCGCTCCGCCGAGGGCAACAGGATGTCGCGGCTGACGCTCAACGCCGAGGCGATCGAGATCGATCCGGATCGCGCGGTCGCGATCGGCATCATCGTCAATGAGCTTGTCATGAACGCAGTCAAATACGCCTACCCCGACGGCGCAGGGCCCATTCATGTCGAGCTCAAGCTCGTCGGCGACAATGTCGAGCTGACGATCGCCGATGACGGCGTCGGCCTCAACGGCACATCCGACCCGCGTTCCACCGGCATGGGGCAGCGCATCGTCTCGGCGATGGCGTCAAAACTCGAAGCCGAGGTCGAACGCGATTCCGCCCATGCCGGGACAAGGATCCTGCTGCGCTTCCGTTACGTCAAAACTCCGGTCCCGAAACCGAACGCGGCCGCGGGTTAGGTACCGGTCAAAGAACTCATCAGACCAGTTGCAGCCACGGCAGTACGATCACGAGCAGGCCCGCGAAGTAGATCACCCCGAAAATCAGGCCGAACTTCCAGAAATCGCCCTTGTCGATGTAACCGCTGCCGAAATACATCGGCGCGGGACCTGTGGCATAGGGCGAGATCACGCCCATCAATCCCAGCGAATAGACGCAGAGCAGCGTCAGCGTCGGCACCGATAACCCGGGAATGCTGGTGCCCACCGCCAGCACCACCGGCAACACCGCGGCCGCGTGCGAGGTGATGCTGGAGAAGAAATAGTGCACCCAAAAAAAGAACGAGACCAGGAGGATCATCCCGACCATCGGGCTTAGGCCCGCCAGCGGCTTGGCGTAGCCCTCCGTCACCCATTTGATGAAGCCGATTTCGTTCAGGCCCGACGACAGCGTCAGCAGCGAGGTGAAGTAGAAGAACACCTCCCATGCCGCCCTCTCGCGGACGATATCGTCGAAATCGATCACGTTGGTCAGCAGCATCAGCGAGATCACGACAAAGACCACCATAGTCGGGTTGATGAAATTGGACCCGAGCAATGGCAGGCTGATGGTTGGATTGGAGCCGCAGATCCACAGGAACATCGCCAGCAGCACCAGCGCTGCCATGATCCACTCGCTGCGCGACGGCGGCCCCATCGCGGCGAGTTCGTTCGCGCTCCACTCGACGATCTCCGGGCTCTCCTTCACCTCGGGCCGGCACACGATATAGCTCAACAGCGGCACCAGAATGAGCAACAGGATTCCGAGCGGCGCGAAGCCGATGAACCATTGCGACCAGCCGACCTCGACATTGACGATTTTCTTGGCGATCGAGAGCGCGGCCGCGTTTGGCGCCAGCGCGGTCAGGAACAGCGAACTGGTGACGCCGGTGGTCGCGAACGCCGTCCACATCACATAGGTGCCGATCTTGCCCGCGGTGGGCCCGGGTTCGGAGCCATAGATGCGCGGGATATTGCTGACGATCGGGTAGATGGTGCCGCCCGAGCGCGCGGTGTTGGACGGCGTCGCCGGCGCCAGCACGAGGTCCGAGAAGGCTACCGCATAGCCGAGCCCGATGGTGCGGCGGCCGAGGCTGTGGACCAGCATCAAGGCGAGCCGCCGGCCGAGGCCGCTCTTGCGGTAGCCGATCGAGAACACGAAGGCACCGACGATCAGCCACACCGTGCTTTCGGAAAAGCCGCCCAGCATCCAGCGCAGCGATTTGTTGGGATCGTGTTCCACATAGCCGAGCACGCCGGCGAGCGTCAGGCCGATCAGGCCGACGGCGCCAACCGGCATCGATTCCAGGATCAGACCTGCAATCACGGCCGCAAATATCGCGAAATAGTGCCACTGATCGGGGTTGAGACCGGCCGGAACCGGCACCAGATAGATCGCGAGCCAGATCGCCAGCGGTGCAATGGTCTTCCAGGTGATTTTCACGCGTGCCCCTTCATTTCCTCCCGGCCGACGTCTTTCCCTTGCCCGGCAGCCGGGCGACGCCGCCGTTTTTTGGAAACGTAGCATAGGCCGTCGGCGTCCTGCTATCCTCCCCCGATGACATCGCGCGATTCAGCCGCTTCAGAAATCACGCCCGAGGTACTGCTGCGCGCCTATGCCTGCGGCATCTTCCCGATGGCCGAAAGCGCCGATGATCCGACCCTGTTCTGGGTCGAGCCGGAAATGCGCGGGGTGATCCCGCTCGACGGCTTTCGCATCGCCTCGCGGCTGGCGCGCACCGTGCGGACGGACACTTTCAAGGTCACCGTCGACACCGCCTTCAAGGCCGTCATCGCCGGCTGCGCGGCGCCGCAGGCCGGCCGCGACGACACCTGGATCAACAAGCGGATCCGCGATCTCTATGTCGGCCTGCACGCGCTCGGGCATTGCCACAGCGTCGAGGTCTGGCAGAACGACGACCTGGTCGGCGGTCTGTACGGCGTCAGCCTGGGTCGCGCCTTCTTTGGCGAGAGCATGTTTCACCGCACCCGCGACGCGTCAAAGGTGGCGCTGGTGCATCTGGTGGCGCGGCTGATCACAGGCGGCTTCGAGCTGCTCGACACGCAATATGTGACCGAGCATTTGAAAAGCTTCGGCGCGGTCGAGATTTCCAGGCGACGCTATCGCACGATGCTCGACAAGGCGATCGCCGGCGAGCCCGCGGACTTTTTGATGTTGCCGTCCAATCGCCCCGTCAGCGGCGCGGACGCGCTTGCGATCATCGCAGAGCGCGATTGAAATCTCGTATTTTCGGACACCCGGCGGTCCGCAGAGGCCAGGCGTTGGCTCCTGCGCGAGTTCATCCTTGAGTTGTCATATCGATTCGGTATCCTGTCGGTGTAAAAAACTACAACAACCGGGGAGGACAGAATGATGCGTCATCGACCCTATCTCGTCGGCGCGGCCATGGGTCTGTTTGCCTGTACCGCGATCGCCAGCACGCCCGCAATGGCATCGCCGTGTACTAATCTCCAATCCTTGCCGCTACAACACACGACAATCAATTCGGCGACGGACAACACCAGCGGAGTCTTCGTCGTCCCGGGTTCTAACCCGCCGACCGCGATCACCGGCCTCCCGGCTTTCTGCCGGGTGACCGCGACCCTGACCCCCAGCTCGGACTCCGCGATCAAGATCGAGGTCTGGTTGCCCGCAACCAAATGGAACGGCAGGTTCCTGGGCACCGGCGGCGGCGGATTCCAGGGAGTGATAACCTACAACTCACTCGCCAATGGCATCAGGGCCGGCTTTGCTGCGACCAATAGCGATCTCGGCACCGGGGTTTCGGGATGCAACCCGCTCTTCTGCGGTTCAAACGGCAACATGGGCAATCCCCTGGCGATTGCGTTCGGCGATCCAGCGTCGCCGTCGACGGGCCTGTTCGGACATCCCGAGCGGATCAAGGATTTCGGCTTCCGCGCGATCCACCTGATGACCGTGCGGAGCAAGGAGATCGCCCGGGCGTTCTACGGGCAGAAGTCGCAAAGGGCCTATTTCGCCGGATGCTCCACCGGCGGCCAGAACGCCTTGATGGCGGCGCAGCGCTTCCCTGACGATTACGACGGCATCCTGGCGGGCGCACCGGCGTTCAACCGGACGCACCTGCACATGGCGGGGCTTGCCGCGTGGCAGAACGCCCACGCGAGCCCGGGCAGGTTCATCCAGCCCGGCCAGATGACGCTAATCAACAAGGCCGTGCTCAAGCAATGCATCGGCCGCGACGGCGGCGCCAGCACCGACCAGTTTCTGACGGATCCGCGCGACTGTGATTTCGATCCCAAGGCGCTGCAGTGCGTCGGCGGTCAGCTGCCCCCCGCATGCCTGACGGCCGACCAGGTCACGACACTGCAGAAATACTACGCAGGCACCATAGACCCGGTGAACGGGCAGGTCATCAATCCGGGCGGCGCACGCGGCAGCGAGACCGACGACATTCTCGCCCTCGGACTGGCTTTCCAGGAACGACTTCCCGAACCGGCATTCGACGGCCTGTTCTACTGGGTGTTCGGCCCGAGCTTCGGCTAC
>CAWGSN010000017.1:0-70526 GCA_963825225.1 uncultured Alphaproteobacteria bacterium | reverse complement strand
TACAGCCTCGGCGAACTGGTGGGGAAGGTATCGTTCGCCGAAGCCTTCCTGCTGCTGGCGCTCGGCGAGTTGCCGCCTCCCGGCCACGCCCGCACCTTTGAAGCGATGCTAGTTTCGGTGCTGGACCACGGCATCGTGCCGTCGAGCATCGTGACGCGCTATCTCGCATCCTCCGGAACCCCGATCCAGGCCGCGGTGGCCGGCGGCATCTCTCCTTCGGCGACACCTACGGTGGCGCATGTCAGCAACTTGCCGAGCGTCTCGTCCACCATCGCCAGCTGATCGCGCAGGGCACGGAGACCGAGGACGCCGCGGCGCTAGCCATCGTCCGATACTTCTTCGGGCGCGGCGAGAAAGTCCCGGGTTATGGCCACGCGCTGCATCCGGAAGGCGATCCGCGGGTGCCGCGGCTCTATGCCATTGCCGACAAGAACGGCGTGACCAGCCACTACTCGCGCCTAGCGCAGGCGGTCGAGGGAGAGTTGGGCCGGGTCAAGAAGCGTCCGTTGCCGATAAATTCGGACGGCGCGCTCGCAGCGCTTCGTCTCGACATGGGGCTGGACTGGCAGATCGTGCGCGCGCTGGCTTTCATTCCGCGCAGCGCGGGCCTCGCGGTTCACGCTGTGGAGGAAATGAAGCGCGAGGCCGGCTGGCGTCATGTGCCCAATGACGAAATCGACTATGACGGACCGCCGTTGCGCCCGCTGGGCAGGGGTTGAGCATGGCCGGCGTGCTGCAGGGCGTCCGGGTAGTGGAGTTCACCCACATGGTGGCGGGGCCGGCGTGCGGCCAGGTGCTGGGCGATTTCGGCGCCGAGGTTTTGAAGGTCGAGCCGCCGCAAGGCGATATCACGCGGCGGATGGGTCCGATGGCCGGTGACGTGGCGGCGCTATACGCCTCCACCAACCGCAACAAGCAGGTCGTCTCTCGATCTCACCAATCCGGCCGATGCCGCTGAAGCGAGACAACTCGCGCTCGGAGCCGATGTCGTGATTTCCAATCTCGATGCGGCGCTGCTGCAAAAGGCCGGTCTGGATGCGCCAGCGCTGCGGCGGGCCAATCCACTACTGATTTGTGTTGAGGTCACGGGCTTCGGTCCCGGCGGCCCAGCCGGCACCGACGGCCTCGCCCAGGCGGCCATGGGCCTGATGGCGACGACGGGCCCGTGTAAGGGCCCATCGTTTCGCACCGGTCCCTCGGTCGTCGACGTGTCGACCGGCGTCTGGGCGGCGCTTGGCGTGTTCGCGGCGCTGGAAAACCGGCGCCGCACCGGGCAGGGTGAATTCATCCAGGCCTCGCTCGCCGATACGTGCCTCTATCTGCAATATCCCCATCTCACCATGTATGCGGCGGCGCCGGATGTGGTACGGCGCAATGGCAATCACTCGGTGGTCGCATGCACGCCGCTGTTCGAAGCCAGCGACGGCAGGCTGCTGGTCACGGTTCTGCATCAGCGGCACTGGCAGGCCCTGTGCGAGGTGGCAGGCGCGCCGAAGCTTGCCGGCGATCCCAACTTTGCCAGCAACGCGCAGCGCTGCGCGGCGCAGGGCCGGATCGAAACCCTGTTGGATCCGCTGATACGCCACCGCACGCGCGCGGAGTGGGTGACGCTGCTGCGTGCCGCCAGGCTGCCCTGCGGGCCGGAACGCGATTATGCCGAAGTGACGGAAGACGCCGGCCTGCATGCGCGCGGCATGTTGTACCGCCTGCCGCAGGGTGACGGCGAAAGTCTTCAGGTCGGCATGCCGCTCCAATTCACCACCATGCAGGCCGTGGCGCCGCAACCGCCGCCGGTGCTGCCTGCGTCGATCCGGAGCGGTAGGAAATTCCGATGGCTGCGCATGACATCGCTCCCCGCTTCGATCTCTCCGCCGGTGAGCGCGCCTTGCTGGAGCGGGCCGAGGCCGTCGCCGCCGCGCATGCGCCTGACGACGGCGACAGCCTGTCGCTGGCGGCGTTGCGCGTGATATTCCGCGAGTTGGAGCCCACGGGTTACCTCGCTTCGGTGTTGCCCTCCGAGGCCGGCGGAAAAGGATTGTCGGCGCTGGCGTTTGCCGTGCTGGTCGAGGGGCTTGCCCCCGACCTTACGCTGCTCGGCAATCACAGCGTGCAGCGCTACCTGCACAGCTTCGGCTCGGCCGACCAATGCCGGCGCTTCATGCCTGGCCTGCTGTCCGGCGAAGAGATCGGCGCGATCGCCATCACCGAGGCGCAGGCAGGTTCGGATCTTGCGCGCATCGAGACGGTGGCCCGCCGTTTCGGCGATCGCTACGTGCTGAACGGACGCAAGACCTGGGTCACCCATGGCACGGTCGCATCGACCTTCATCGTGCTGGCGCGGACCGGGGATAACAAAGACCAGTTCACCCGCTTCATTGTGCCGGCGACAGCGTGGGATCTGCAGCGCAGCCAGCAAAAGCCGGTCGGAATGACGCATCGGAGCTTCGCCGATCTCGAATTCAGCGATTGCGAAGTCGAGACCGGGTTGAACTCGGCGAGAGGTGAGGGCGCAAAGAGCGCCAGGAAGCCTTTCCGATTGCGCGCGCACTTGCCGCGCTGCAAGCGTTGCGCATCGGCCGTGCCGCGCTGTCGCTGGCGTCCGATTATGCACGCGCACGCGTCGTTGCGTCGCAGTCGCTTGCCGACAGCAGCCTGGTGCAGCACGGCTATTCGAGCCTGTCGGCCCGCATCGAAGCCACCCGGCTGCTGTGTTTTCGGGTGGCCGCAAACCTCACCGCATCAGACGCCACCGCGATGGCTTCCGCCGCCAAGGCGGCCGCCGGCGAGCTGGCGCTCGATGCCTGCCGCTGGGCATCGGACTGCATGGGATCCGCCGGTCTTGGCGCCGACCATCGGCTGGTGCGGCTACATAACGACGCACGGATGATGTCGGTGGTCGACGGCACCTCGGTGCTCAATCACCTGGTTGCCGCACGCCGCAGCATCGCGCGCCGAAGCCCCAGTCAGGTAAGTGTTGACGCAAGCCTGCAGCCGCCATAGCATAAGCAACCGCTTAGGTGAACATAAGCGACCGCTTATTATCGATACGATGTGTGCGGCTCTTCAGGAGAAAATCTCTTCGAGAGAAAACAATGACACGGAGGAGACGTTGAGGGTGCCAGCAGGGGTCGATTCATCGGGACATGTCGCGGCGGCGTGTGGTTCCGCATGCTGAGCCCGCATCTCAATGTCGGCTGCCTTGCCGACCTGATCGGCGTCGCGGTGCGTTCGCAACAGCGATGCGATCGCGATCGAGTATGACGGCGGACAATGGAGCTATGGCGAGTTCTGGGGCCGCTCGCTGCGCTGCGCCAACGCGCTGCTGGCGCTCGGTTTTAAGCCCGGTGACCGCATCGCCATCTTCGCGCAAAACTGTCCTGAATATCTTGAGACGTATGTCGGCCTGCAGCTCGCGGGTCTGGTCGCGGTGCCGGCCAATTATCGCCTCTCCGGCGACGAACTCGCCTATTTGCTGAACGATTCCGGTTCGAGCGGCCTGGTCATCGGCGCCGAATTCCTGCCGCTGCTCGTGACCCAGCTGAGCAAGATCAGGATCGGCGCAGCGCAGACCGTGGTGTTCGGCAAGACGGCCCACCACGGCTACGCTTACGAGAATTCTGCTTGCCAAGGCCTCCGACGCCGAGCCGCCCCGCGCGACGCTGCCGGGAAACCCCGCCGCGATCTTCTACACCTCGGGCACCACGGGCTTCCCCAAGGGCGCCATGCTCAGCCATCTCTCGCTGCTGACGCGGTTCTGCTCCTGGGGCTGGCGCTTTGGAATCACCGAAGAGGAAGTGACGCTGGTACCGGGGCCGATCTTCCACCAGTCGTTCGGCTCGGTCGCGCTGATCTCGCTGTGCGTCGGCGCCCGGGTGGTGCTGCGCACCGAATTTCGCGGCGACCAGATTCTGGATGATCTCGAAAATCGCGGCATCACCTGGTCGTTCCTGGTACCGAAGATGATTTCTACCTTGCTGGAAAGCGGAACCAGTGGGCGCATAGGCTCGTGCAAGCAGCTGCGCGGCATCATGAGTTCGGGGGCGCGGCTGCCGACGCCGGTGATTGCGGGGTTTGAGGCCATGTTCCCCAACAAGAGCCTGAGCGATGCCTATGGCTGGACCGAGAGCGGCTGGATCACCTATTGCCGTCATGAAGACATGATGCGCACCGACCGCTCGCTCGGACAGGCGTCATTCGGCTGCGAGCTCGCGATCCTCGACGAAGAGGGACGGCGGCTAGGCCCCGGCGAGATCGGCCAGATCCACGCCGCCAATCCGGTGCCGTTCCTCGGTTACTACAACAATCCCGATGCCACGGCGGCGATGCGCACCGGACGCTGGGAGACCGGCGGCGACGTCGGCGTGATGGACGAGCAGGGCTTTCTTCACATCCTCGACCGCAAGCGCGACACCATCATCAGCGGCGGTGAAAACATCTACCCGGCCGAGATCGAGCGCGTACTCGCCGAGCATCCCAAGATCGTCGAGGTCGCCGTGGTCGGCGTGCCCGACGAGAAATGGGGCGAGTCGCCGAGGGCCTGCGTGGTGCTGCGCGAAGGCGAAGCGATCACCGAGCAGGAGCTGATCAGTTTTTGCGCCGGCAGGTTGGCAAAATTCAAATATCCGAAATCGATATTCACGCTCGACGCATTGCCGAGAAACAGCATGGGTAAGGTGCTGCGCCGGGATCTCCGAGAACAGTTTTGGAACGAGCGGAAGGAATCATAAATGAGCAGCCGTCATCTAGTTCGCGTAGCCCGCCTCGCGGCGTTGGCGCTGGCCGGCTTCTCCGTTGCGACGCCCGCAGGTGCGGAGGTCGTCAAGGTCGGCATGGTCAACAGCCTCACAGGGCCGCATTCGAGTTTCGATCTGCCCGCCAGCGAGGGCGTCGCGATGGCATTCGACGAACTCAACAAGCGCGGCGGCATCACGGTCAAAGGCAAGAAGTACACTTTCTCGCTGGTATCCGAAGATGCGCAGTCCAAACCCGAAATCGCCGTCAGTGGCGCGCAGCGATTGCTGCGCGACGACGACATCAAGATCGTGTTCGGCATCCTCACCAGCGGTCCCGGCGTACCCACCGCCACACTGCTCGCCAAGAACGACATCTTGTATTTCGGCGGCTTCACGCTGATGGACACGCTGCTCGGCAAACCGGGCTTCGAACTGGCGTTTCGCACGCTGGATGCCGACGCTATCGTCGCCAAATCCTTCGTTCCCGTCGGCGTGAAACAGCTCGGGGTGAAGAAGGTCGGCATCCTGCTGCCGAATGAGGATGTCAGCCGCAGTATCGTCGCAGTCTACAAGCCGCTGATGGAGCAAGCCGAAATCATCGTGCCGATGGTCGAGTATTTCCAGCCCGACACCTCGGACTTTGGTCCGGTGCTGCGCAAATTCCAGAATCAAGAGATGGACGGCCTCCTGACCGGCACCAACGACGCCCTCGTCGAGGCCATTGTGCGCCAGAGCACCGAGCTCGGCGGTCTGCCGAAGAAGTTTCTCTATCGCGGCGGCTCCGGCGCGCCCGGGATCAAATACGCCAAACAGATCGACAGCTTCATCTGGCAGATCCTGACGCGGGATCTCGAGCATGGCGACGATCCCAAGGTTGCCGAATGGATCAAGCGCTACAAGGCGTTCACCAGCAAGGACGCCTCGCCGAACACCTATTGGGGCCTGACCTTCTATGACACCGTCTTCATGATGGCCAAGGCCATGGAGGAGGTTGGTTCGGTGACCGATCTCAAGGCGATCGCCGCCAAGATCAAATCGATGCGTTACGACGGCGTTCGGCTGATGCGTTACGACAATGACGGCCGCGCCAATTCCGATATCGACATCGGGATTCTCAAGGATGGCAAGATCAGCTCGGTGCGCGCCAGCCCCGAGTAACCGGTATCCGGCGGCACCACAAAACTTCGATCGAGAGCGGTCCGGGGAAGGCATGTCATGTGGATTGACGTAGCGCAGACCGTTTTCGATGGCCTGATGGTCGGCGGCCTCTATGCCACCGTTGCGGTCGGAATCACCCTGGTGTTCGGCATCATGGGCATCTTGAACTTTGCCCATGGCCAGATGGTCATGCTCGGAGCCTACATCGCCTTCTTTGCGGTGACGGCCGGTTTCGGTTTCTGGGTCGGCCTGCTGCTGGCGATGGTGGCGATGGGCCTGTTCGGCCTGATCCTCGAACGTTTGATCTTTCGCCACACTTTGACCGACCACATGACTGGCCTCACGGTCTCTCTGGGCATCATTATGGTGGTGGAGAATCTGGCCGCGGCGGTTTTCACGCCCGACCACCGCAACTTCGATCCCCCGCTGTCGGGCAGTGTCCAGGTGCTGGGCATCACGCTGTCGGCGCAGCGGCTGCTGGTGCTGGTGCTTGTAATGGGCCTGGTCGGCGCATTCTATCTGTTCCTGCAGAAGACAAGTTTCGGCAAGGCGATCCGCGCCACCGGGCAGAACCGCACCGGTGCGGCCCTGGTTGGGGTGCAGATCACGCAGGTCACGGCGTTGGTCTTTGTTCTCGGCAGTGCGATGGCGGGGGCGGCCGGCGCGCTCTACGGCAGCCTATTCGCCATCACGCCCTACATGGCTTCGGGTCCGCTGATGAAGGGCTTCATCCTCACTGTGCTCGGAGGTCTCGGAAGTGTGCCCGGCGCGGTGCTGGCGGGCTTCCTGCTCGGTTTGGCCGAGAGTTTTGGCTCGCGCTACTTCTCGGCCGCCTTCAACGACGGCTATGGCTTCATTCTGATGATCATCACCTTGCTGTTCTTCCCGACCGGGCTGTTTGGCGTCCGCGGCAAGGCGCGGGTATGAACTCTGCGGCTCAACCATTGGCACAACCCCACGAGGCGACTGGCATAGCCGTGCGCATCCCAACAACACCGCGCCTGGCCATGCTCGCGCGCTGGCTGCCGGTGGCCGGATGGCTGGTGCTGGCGGTGCTGATGGTGATCCCCGCGGTCGGCGGCTCACGCTATTTGCTCTATCTGGGAACGCTGATCGCTTTGCAGGCGGCGCTGGCCACGTCGCTCAATCTGGTGATGGGGTATGCGGGCCAGTTCGCGATGTCGCATGCGGCGTTTTACGGGTTCGGCGCCTATGCGTCGGCGTTGTTGGTCGGCAGCGCCGGTCTAAGCTTCTGGATCTCTATTCCGGTGACGATGCTGCTAGCCGCCGTGCTGGCCGTCTGCATCGGCTATCCGGCATTGCGTTACACCGGCGGCGTGCATCTGGCGCTGATCACGTTCGCGTTCGGCGAGCTTGCCCGCCTGCTCGCCGCCAACTGGCATAGCGTGACCGGCGGTCCGATGGGCATGCGCGTGCTGTACTCGCCCGAACCGTTGCTCGGCTTCAACTTCGCCAATTCCAGGGGGCTGTACTGGCTCGCCGCCGGTATGCTGCTGGTTTCGTTACTGGTCGTGTTCCTAGTGCAGCGCTCGCGCTTCGGCCGGGCGCTGGTGGCGGTGCGCGAAGACGAGGTTCTCGCCGCCTTCCTCGGCATCAACGTCGTCGGCCATAAGCTGGCGGCCTATGTCATGAGCTCGATGATGGCTGCCATGATCGGCACCGCTTATGCGCCGTTCATGAGCTTCATCTCCCCGGAGCTGCTCAATGCCCACGAAACCATTTCCCTGATCGGGGTCTTGATCCTCGGCGGCATCGGCACCTTGTCCGGGCCGATCATAGGCACGCTGGTGTTCTTCGGCATTCCCGAGCTGCTGCGGGTGGCACAGCTGTACCGGCTGGTGATCCTCGGCGCCGTCATTATCGTCGGCGTACTGTTCATGCCCCAAGGCATCGTCGGCCTGATCCGTCAGCGGTTGCGGCGCTGGACGCGCGTGGCCGGCACGGCCGCTGCCGATGCGGTGAAGCCATGAGCATGCTGCGGATTGAAAACGTCACCAAGCAGTTCGGCGGTCTCGCCGCCGTTCGCGACGTGTCGCTGGAGATTCGCCGCGGCGAGCTCAGCGGACTGATCGGACCGAACGGCGCCGGCAAGACCACGCTGTTCAACGTCGTCAGCGGCTTTCTCGCGCCCACAAGCGGCCGGATCTTCTTCGACGGCGACGACGTCACCGCGCTGTCACCGCATATCGTGGCCGCGCGCGGACTGGTGCGCACCTTCCAGGGCGCTCGGGTGTTTCCAAAACTGACCATTCGCGAAAGCCTGCGGATTGCAAGCCACATGCCGCAGGGGCGCGGCGCGCCCCGGCAGCCGGTGATTACCGACGCGATGCAGGAGTTCGACTTCGAGCGCTACGCCGACGAACCGGCGGGCTCGCTGCCCAGCGGCGTGATGCGCGAACTCGGCATCGCCATGGCGATCTCGACCGGCGCTGTGATGCTGCTGCTTGATGAGCCGGCCGCCGGCCTCAGCGCCGAGGAAGTCGCCAACCTTCAGCGCGTGATCCGCCGCGTTCATGCCGCCGGCGTGACGGTCTGGGTGGTCGAGCACAATCTGCACTTTCTGATGGGGCTGGTGGATCGCGCTGTCGTGCTCGATGCCGGAATCATCATCGCCGACGGGCCGCCGCGTGAGATCACGCAGCAGCCTCGCGTGATCGAGGCCTATCTCGGAAGCGAAGCGCATGCTCAGGGTTGACGATCTCCATGTTAGCTATCAAAGCGTATTGGCCGTGCGCGGCGTTTCGCTGACGGTGAAGGAAGGCCAGATTGTCGGTCTGGTCGGAGCCAACGGCGCTGGCAAGACCAGCACCCTCAACGGCATCACCGGTTTGGTCCGGCGCCGCGGCCGCATCGCAATGGGCGAGCGCGACCTCAGCCGGCTTTCGACCGCCGACATCGTCCGCTGCGGTCTGGTGCAGGTGGCGCAGGGGCGCCAGCTGTTTCCGGAAATGTCGGTGATGGAGAATCTCGAACTCGGCGCCTTCCTGCAGAGTGCGGCCAATAAGCGCGAACAGGCCGAGAAGGTGTTCGCCCAGTTCCCGGTGCTGCGCGAGCGCGCTTATCAGCGCGCCGGCACCCTGAGCGGCGGCGAGCAGCAGATGCTGGCCGTGGCCCGCGCGCTGATGGCGAGGCCCACGATGCTTCTGATCGACGAGCCGTGCCTTGGCCTGTCGCCGAAGATGGTGGGACGGTTGGGTGAGGTGATCCGCCAGGTCAACGCCGCCGGCATCTCCATCTTGCTGGTCGAACAGAACACCGCCTTCGTGTTCGGCATCACCCAATACGCCTATGTGATCGAGAACGGCCAGATTGTGTTGCAGGGAACGCCGGCCGAATTGCGCCAGAACGACATGGTGCGCAGCGCCTATTTGGGAATCTGAAATGTCCGCTGCAATTCGCTTTGAGATCGATGGCGACGGTGTGGCCACATTATATTGGCAGCCGCAGGGTGCGGCCAATACTCTCGGCCCCGGGACGATCCGGGATCTGGAGGCCGCGGTCGAACGGGTGATGGTGACATCAGCCATCAAGGGCGCGGTGCTCACCGGAACCGGCAACACGTTCGTCGGCGGCCTCGATCTCGTATGGCTGCTGAATGCCGCGTCGCCCGAACGCGGCAAGGCCGATCTGCTGGCCGAAATACTGCGCCTGAACGCGGTGCTTTCGCGGATCGACACTTCGGCCAAACCCTTTATTGCCGCGATCAACGGCGAAGCGCGCGGCGCCGCGCTGGAGCTCGCTTTGGCCTGCCATAGGCGGATCGCGATCACGGGGCAGAATTTTCAGTTCGGTTTTACCGATGTGAGGCTGGGCCTGCCCCTCGTCGCGGGGGGCGCATTTCGCCTGGCGCGTATGGTCGGGACATCGCAGGCTGCGGCCTTGCTGGAAAACGGCCAGCTCGTGTCGGCCATCGCCGCGCACAAGGCCGGTCTGGTCGACGAGCTCGTGCCTGCGGATCAACTGCTTGGCGGTGCGCGCCGCTGGGTCCAGCTGTCGGCAGCGCAACGCACGCAGCATCCAGCCAAAACCGCGATCAAGGCGATGCTGGCCGAAGACCAGGGCGGGCCGATGGATGCAGCATTGCGCGCGGCGGCCAACCGCTTCGTAGAGGTGGCGCGCGGGCCGATCGCGCGCCAGATGACGCGCACCCTGGGCCTGAGCATGGAGCGCGCCAACGATCTCGCCCGCCGTCCGCCCGGTTTTGCCAGGCGAAGTTTTCGCAAGGTCGGCGTGCTCGGTGCCGGACTGATGGGCGGCGGCATCGCGCTGGTGGCGGCGCGCGCCGGACTGGATGTGGTGCTGCTCGACGTCAGCCAGGCCGCGGCGGAGCGGGGCCTCGCAAAACTGCGGCAACAGGAAGAAGCCGCGATTGCCGCCGGCCGGATCGATCGGCAGGCCGGCGAAGCAGCGCTGGCGCGCATCGTGGCCACGGACAGCTACGAGGCGCTGCGCGAGGTCAACCTTGTGGTCGAAGCCGTATTCGAGGACCGCGCCGTGAAGGCCGAGGCGACGCGCCGCGCCGAAGCCGCGATCGGCGCAGAGGCGGTGTTCGCGACCAACACCTCGACGCTGCCGATCAGCGGCCTAGCGCAACATTCGATGCGGCCGGCGCAATTCATCGGCCTGCATTTTTTCTCGCCGGTCCCGCGCATGCAGCTGTTGGAAATCATTCGCGGCAAGCTCACCAGCGACGAGACGCTCGCCGTAGCGATGGATTTTGCGCAGGCGATCGGCAAAACCCCGATCGTGGTCAACGACGCCCGCGGCTTCTACACCACCCGCGTCGTGATGGCCTACCAGGCCGAGGCGTTCGACATGCTGGCGCAGGGCATCGCACCCGATCTGGTCGAATTGGCTGGAGCAGCGTCCGGCATGCCGGTACCGCCGCTTGCGTTATCCGACGCGGTGGCGCTCGACCTGATTCATCAGATCAATTTGCAGGCCGCCAGCGATCTTGGCGAGGCCTGGCAGGAGACGCCGGGTTACGCGATGGTCGCCCGCATGGTCGAAGGACTGGGCCGCAACGGCAAGAAATCCGGAAAAGGCTTTTACGATTACCGCCAGGACGGCAGCCGAGAGCTGTGGCCCGGCCTGCACGCCATGGCGGCCGGCGGAGCCGTGCAACCCGCCAGCGTCGATGACCTGCGGGATCGCCTGCTGGCGGCGCAGGCGCTGGAAACCGTACGCTGTCTCGAAGAGGGCGTGATCACCGATCCCTCGGAGGCCGATGTCGGCGCGCTTCTCGGCTGGGGCTTCGCGCCGTGGACCGGGGGCCCACTCTCGTACATCGATGTGCAGGGCCCTTCGGAGTTTGTCGCGCGCTGCGATGAACTGGCCGAGCGCTACTCCAGCAAGCGGTTGCGGCCGCCTGAGGCGCTGCGCCGAATCGCTGCCGACGGAGGTACGATCTACGGCACAAACTGGCAAAGCTGCGGCTGAACTGGTCTGGCTTGGCGCGAGCGGTCAGTCGGAGATTCCATAACAATGGATTTGCGGTTGTCCGTTGTTGGCGGATGTGGCGACCGAAAATTCTTGGAGCCGCTGATGCGTTTTACGCGCGGCGACGTGAGGGACAATATCGTTTAATCCAAAATCGATCACGGACCTCCGTAGTGGCGTTGAAAAGCGACGCTGCAGCGGACAAGTCCAACGATCAGCTTTTCCGCGATTTTTAGGGTCGTTCGATTTTCGACTTTTGCAACAAACGCTGTTCGGCTTTTCAGGTCAGGCGGATATTGCCTGAAATTTCGATGTCTTATGCCGGTTTTCGGGGCGATCCGAAACAGCGCGACGCCGCCCGACATACGCCCCGGACATACACGGCACACGACTTTTCAACAGGGGCTTTCTGGCTGCGAACAATCGTCGTCAAGGCGAATGTTGCCGAGGCAACGATGGTAGATTTAGCGGTGAACGCGATAGCGAGCCATCATACACGGTGAGGTAGCATTTTGAATTTTGAGCGCGCTCACATAGGGCCTCCCGCCCACGAAGCAAAAGGCAGCCAGAGGTTGCATGTCATCCCCCCTTACTACTATTTCTATTCTCGCGTGTGTGAAGGCGCTGGAGAGCGCGCGCCTCTCGCTGCTATTTGATCCCACCTGGCGCAAACAAGGTGACAGGCGAGGCTGCGAGCACGCGAGAAACCGCTATCAGTGAGCCGTCACTTGAGGCGAACGTTGTAAAGACGCGCTCGATTAATCGGAGAACAACAATCAATTGAGCTTCGATCGGCGTCTGATCTCGTCGGAGATAAGACATCGTCGCCTTCTATTTGGTGAGAAAGGCGCGAGATCAGCGATTATCCGATCAATTCTCCAATCATATTTATGTCGTATAAGGAAGCGAGAGCGCGCGCGGCCGAGCCGCGATCGATATTGTAATGCACTAAATCAATTCTCAGCTTCCTCGCTTCCCGTTCAAGCCTGACAGGAGCGGTGCGCCTTGCGATTTTGAGGGGTGTCGGTTGCGATTAGCCCTTGCATTGCTGCTGTTCAGACATATAGACGTTGATCGATATGTCTTTGTCCGAGGAAATCATTCCCATGTCACCGCTGATCGCTTATATCCGTGTCTCGTCGAAGAAGCAGGGCCGCTCGGGCCTTGGCCTGGAAGCGCAACGCAAGGCTATTGCCAGCTTTGCCGCCGCGGAACGCTTTGAGATCGTCGAGGAATTCGTCGAAGTCGAAACCGGTAAGGGCGCCGATGCGCTGACGCGCCGTCCGCAGCTGAAAGCCGCCTTGAAGGCGGCGAAGAAGATCCGTTGCGAAGTCGCGGTCGCCAAGCTGGACCGATTGAGCCGGGACGTCGCCTTCATCGCCGGCCTGATGAGCCAGCGCGTTCCCTTCATCGTTGTTGCGCTTGGCCGCGATGTTGATCCGTTCACCCTCCACATCTATGCCGCGCTGGCTGAACAAGAGCGTCGGATGATCTCCAGGCGCACCAAAGAAGCGCTTGCCGAGGCCAAGGCACGCGGTGTTGTGCTCGGCCGCCAAGAGACCGCCGACGCCAATCGTGACGCTGCAGCGACTTGGGACGCGGTCCTGGCGCCGGTCTTGCGCGAGTTGTCGGGCCGCTCGGCCAGCGCGATCGCGCAAATCCTGGCTGAGCGTGGCATTGAGGCGCCGCGTGGCGGGGCATGGTCCTACAAGACGGTGCAGCGGATGCAGGCGCGGCTCGGGCTGAACAATTGATCAGGCAGCGCCCGGCGGCTCCTCGTCGGTCTGCAGCTCTGCTTCCGCGAGCAGGTCGTGCAGCCGGTTCAAGACGCCCGGTGGTAATTGTCCCATCACCTGCAATTTCTCGACGACGTCCTTCGCTCGGCGTGCGAGTTCTGCAACAGGCAGGGCTTCTAGCTCGGCTATTAGCCGCGCTTCTTCTTCAATCTCGACAGTCTTGCGCTCGGGCTCGTCATCAGGCTTGAGGGGACGCGCACGCGGCGTCGGAAAATCGACGACGTCATGCGAACCGTTATCCTGCTCTTTCAGCTTTGCTTTGTGCGCTTCCCAAAGCGGCGTCGCTTCTCGTTCAGGGCGAAAGTCGCCGTCGGGGCATTGCTGATGTCCGGGCGGAACGCTAACGATGTTGATGGTGTGGACGAAGTCGCCGCCGGGCGAAGGCTCAGGCTCTGGCGGAATCATTTTCGAGATGATGCCCGCGGCTGCCGAGGAATTGGTATCGGCAATATGCTCGGCGTAAGCCGTGATGCCGTCGATTTTTTGATTCGTGCCGGATTTCTTAGCCTTCTTGGTGCCACTTGCAGCAAATCCAGCGAGCAACTTTTCCCGAAATGATGGCCCGAACTTATTAGGTACGCCCTTCACTCGGCCTTTACCGAACTTGTTTCCCTTCACAAACCGGCCTTTGGCATCCTGCATCGGCGGTTCTAGTGGCTGCTCCGGGCTGTCCTGATCCATTCACTACACCGATATTTTCCCGCTAGAGTGACGGTCTACATAGCCATGTTAGCCCGTTTGACCTCCTCTCGCTACCGTCAGACAAACCGTCAAGCCGCCGTCAAAAACCACCGTCGACGCGGTCTTGCAACGGACCGACGCGCGCGCGCCCTACAAGAGAGAGGAGCCGCAGCGGATCTGCGCGCCCAAAAGGGCTGCGGCGGACCTGCGCGCCTAAGAGCAAACGGGATTACAGAGTTTTCGGAGCATGAGGCGGATTGATGCGAGACGCAAGAACGCCAGCGCCTTGCGATTTAGGTTTTCCCAATCCTTTGCGAGCCGTCGGCAGCGGTTGAGCCACGCGATCGTCCGTTCGACGACCCAACGGCGTGGAAGCACTACAAATCCTTTGGCGTGATCGGAGCGCTTGACGATTTCAGCTTCGAGATAGGGGAGGATTTTCGCCAAGGCCTTCTGAAATTCCGGTCCCTGATAGCCGCCATCGGCAAACAGCTTTTTCAAGAACGGATACATCCCGAACAGTGTCGCAAGAAGCAGAATGCCGCCGTCGCGGTCCTGGATATCGGCCGGATGAACAATCGCGTGCAGCAGCAAACCCAGCGTATCTACGAGAATATGGCGCTTCTTGCCCTTGATCTTTTTGCCCGCATCATAGCCATGCGGATCGATGTAGGCCCCCCTTTTTCTCCGCTCTTCACGCTTTGGCTGTCGATGATGGCGGCGGTGGGACTGGCCTCGCGTTCGCCTTGCTCGCGGCACTCCACATATAGGGCGTGATGGATGCGATCGAGCGTGCCGTCGTAGCTCCACAAATCAAGATAGTCGAAAAGCGTGCTGCGTGGCGGCAGATCTTTCGGAATCGCCCGCCACTGGCATCCCGTGCTCAACACATACATGATCCCGTTCATCACTTCGCGCACGTCGACGTGGCGCTTGTTGCCACCGCGCCTGGCCGGTGGGATCAACGACTCCTACATGCGCCCATTCGTCGTCGGTCAGATCGCTCGGATATCGTAGTGCGCTGCGGTCGTATCGTCTGCGGTTCTTCGCCGTCCACATCGGTGGCCCTCCTCGAATCAGGCCACCACACTTGAATCACAAATGATTCACTGGATTCAACTTGTTCTCGGACAGACAACAGTCTGCGCGCCCTAAAAGAGCAGCAGCGGTGGGACACGGACACAGGAAAACGCCCTATCCTTATAGAGCATTACAACTCTATATTTGTTCTTTATACGTTCATGTTTATCTAATCTCTCCAGGAGTTAAAGATTAGTGTGTCCTGTGTCCACCAAAACTAAAAACATAAATGAACCAGACACATGAATAGTTTCGCTCTTTTGCCGCTGCGCCTGACTGTGCCCGCACGCAGAGCCACACAAGGCCTAACGACGCACCGTTCCAGCTTCCACACTCACGGTGCGGCCACACCTCAATCCTCATCCATCTCCCCTTCCGCTTTCCCTTCCTCTCGCTCCTGCCGCATCTTTTCGAGCCGCGCCTTCGTCTCTTCCCGTTCACGCTCACGTCGTATCTCTTCGAGTTGCGCCTCGAGATCGGTCATGCCCGTATTGACGAGGCGCTCGATCATCACCTCGGCCATATCGAGCTGCTTGATGATCATCTGCGTGTCGGCAGGGTGCCAGCTCCGCTGATCGGCTTTTGCGCCGGCGTAGATGATTTCCTTCCGCTTGCGGTACATGATGCGGTTGTTCGACGCGCCCCGCTCGCGCAGCCGGTAGGCATTCTTGGCGACCACGTGGCGCGCCTTGTCCGTCCAGTCGCCGGTTTTGTAGTCACCAAAGTACCCAATCAGCCGCTGCGCCTGCGTCATCGTGAACAGCGGGAACCCTTCCAGCGCCTCGACCGCTGCCCCGTAGGCATCCTCCAGCCGCGTCTCGCCCATGCCGATCATCTCAAGCCGCCCGGCAAACGGCGGCGGGTCACCGAACGGGTCAAACACGTCCAGCGGCACCGCCGGCGTTTCCAGCAACGCCCGCTGCAGCACCCCGATGTTTTCCGGGACTGCCATCCAGGCCCGAATCTCGACCCTTTCCGTTGGTGTCATCTTGCGGCCGCAGGTGATGACTTCGATGCGCCGATCTTCGCGCGGCAGCTTCACCAGGTCCCGATGTTGAGTCCCGATAATGTCGGATCGTGCCGAACGCTGTGCATAGGCGTCCTGCCCCTTCTTCTCGTAGCGCCGCCGCGCCGTTGGTGACGGATCGATGGCGTTCTTCAGCGCCTCGTAGGTCAGCCGCCGCCGTGTCTGCAGGTGCCCGTCGTCGTCATCCGCTTCGCCGATGGTGGCGATCAGCGCGGTGGCAAGCCGGTCGTTGAAGTGGGCTCCGGCTGCCTTTCCCGTCAGCTCGCCAAACGTGCAAGGCACGACGTAGTCTTCGCCAAACAAGAATTCGAGAATGTTGAACAGCGTCCCGCGGCCGGATCCGAATTGCTCCGCCACCATGATGATCGCGACCATCGGCACCCACGGCTTGCGCGCCTTGTGGGCGAGCCAATGCCAGAACCATTCCCGCTCCACTATGTCTGGAATCAGCCGCGCGAAGAAGATCTTGAAGGTCTTGATCTCGCCTCCGCTCGTCGGATGCGCCGGCGGCCAGTAGCGGTTGTAGACGATCAGGCCATCGTCAATGAACGTCGGCCGCGGCTTGTCGGAACGGCATTGGATATCGTCGATATGGGCCCGTAGCGGATGCGTCATCCAGGCATCGACGACGGACGTCTTCTTGAGCCCGTGCTTGGGGCCTTCTTCCACGATCGTGTAGGGCTGCATGAGGCCGCGCAGGCTGGCGATCGTGGTGAACTTGCCATCAATCAACGAGATGATGCCGCCTTTGCCCATGAATGCGCCCGGAGAGTAGGCGTAATTCACCAGCATCCAGTCCAGCGCGGCCGGAAAGCACGCTTTCTGCGCCTCCGCTCTTTCGTCGACCGTGGTACAGCCGTCGTAATTGGGCCGCGGCGGAGCCGGTAAGCTGTAGAGCGGGTGTCGCGCCAGAGGATGGTCGCCCAGGCTTGCCAGCAGTTCCCGGTCGGCGCGGCTGATGGCTTCACCATCGAAAACGTCGGGGCTGGACTTGGGGGTGCGATGCTCACTCATTGGAATGGGTTCCTTTGCTGTAATTGCCCCAGGAACTCGAACCGCGCGGACGGCGCCCGCTCGCGCCGGTGCCAGGTCGTTTCCGTCATCGTGTCGTAAATGCCGAGGCCGTAGCGGCCCCAATTGATCAGATGCGAGTCGCGTCTGCACCCGCGTCAAATCGTGGAAGCTGCCCGAGCAGCGCAACGTCGCGGGTGCATTGGCACGGACCCCTCGCGCGCGCATGAAACGCTCCAGCTCCGCGACCGTCATCGTGCCGTAGTCGCGCGTCTCGATTTCGGTGTCGGCGTCGAGTTCGAAGCACCTAGGTGTGGCCCCGCCGCGACCGCGCCTGGCTTCCTTGACGGCGGTGAGCCCGGCCGCCGCAGCGATACCGTCGAACAGATCGCAAGCCAGCGCGTAGGCCGCCTTTGGCAGCACCGGTAGCGATGCCCGCGGCGTTGTCGCCGGTGAAGCGCCACCGACAAACTGGTAAGTGCTGATCACCTCGCCTTGGCGGCGGGTATGCGGCCCGTCGATCGCAAACTGCCGCGTCCCGAGCGAGCCGAAGCACTCAACGAGATGCTTTGGCACTGCGGGATCATCCGGGTCACTGCCGCGGTACCAGCACCGCGAGGCGAGCCGCCGGAACGGCTGGTCGACGCGCGCGATCCAGGCTTCCTTCACCCCGCCGGCATGGCGCACCAGGCCGCGCGCGAACAGCTCCGGGAACCTGTTGTCGAGCGCGTCCGCCAGGGCCTCGACGAGCGCTGCCACGCTCACATCGACGTCGATCACCGCGAGGTCGCCGTCGAGCTTCAGGCCCGTCGAGAGCAACGCGCTGCGGTCCCACGACAACACTTCGGCCTCGTCGGGACGCCGCTTCGGCCAGCCTGGCTCGATCGCCTTCTTGCAGTCGTTCAAGAGCGGCCAGAAACCGTTCCTCAGCATGGCCAGGCGAAAGACGGTGCGCTCCTTCATCGCGCCGCCTCCATCTTCCGTCGAACACTCTTGCGCACGCAGCGCCAGTAGCCGGGACTGCTCGACGGTGACACGAACAGGTACTTCCCGTCGGCAAATTCGAGCCGGAACCGGCCGTCGATCGTCGGTTCGATTTTGACGTTCGGAAAAGCGCGGATCAGCCTGACGACAAAATCCTTCATCACACCTGCTCCAGATGTCGCTTGAAGGCTTCCTGGTCGCTCATCTTGGCCAGCACGCGGTTGCGCTTCATCTCGTCGACGGTGCCGGCGGCGATGCACACGTGGATAGTGACGCGCCGGGGCTGGCCGGGCCGGTAGATTTGCGCGATCGCCTGCTCGGTCAGTTCCGCCGACCAGCTCGGGGAGAGCCACGCCATGTGGCACCCGCCGTGCTGCAGGTTGAGCCCGTGCCCGGCCGAGGCCGGATGGAAGGCCAGCAGCGGCAGCGCGCCCTGATTCCACGCCTCGACCAGCCGTTTCGCCTCGCTCGCCGACGTCGCACCGCCGAGGGCTGGCACGTCACCAAAGGCGCGCCGGATGGCGCGCAAATCCTGGATGAACTCGTAGGCAATGAGCAGCGGCTCGCCGTCGAGGCTCTCCACCAGCTCGCGCAGCCAATCGATCTTGAGGCTGTGGACGAAGACCGGATCGTCGGCGTCTTCGTCGTAGAGGAAGCCGTTGGCGAGTTGCGCCAGCTTGCCGGTCGCGATCAGCGGCGAGGCGGCCTCGATCGAGCGCCCTTCCACTGTGGCGAACAGCTCCCGCGCCATGGTCCGGTAGGTCGCCATCACGGCGTCCGGTAGCCTCAGCGGCGTCTCGATGATGTTGAGCGGCGGCAGATCGGGCATGTCGTCGTCGGCGACCGTCATCGCGATGGTGCCGAACTCGGCGGCGATTTGTCTTCCGCTCCCGGCAGCGCTATCCACTCGCGCCCGAACGGATCGCGCGGCCGGAAATGCCGCTTCTGCCAGGGGATGAAAGCGCGGCCCCACAGCGCGCCATCGCTGATGATGGCGGTCGGCATGAACAGGTCCTGGCTCGAATTGGGCCGCGGCGTCCCGGTCAGGCCCCAGCGGGTGCGAAATCGCCCGGCGATCTTCAAGAGAGCGCGCGCGCGCTTGCCGCTCGGGTCCTTGAGGCGGGAGGTCTCGTCGATCACCAGCATGTCGAAGATCGGATGATCGTCGGCAAACCCAGCAAGTTCGCCGACCAGCCAGGGCACGTTGTCGATGCCGATCACCGTCACCTCGCGCTCCGCAGCGGACGCAAGCAGCTCTTGCCGGCGCTCCGGATTCCCGTCGAGGACGGCGACGCGAAGATGCGCCAGATGTGGCCAGGACGCGATCTCGGTCGGCCACACCGTGGTGGCGACGAGCTTTGGCGCGACAACTAACGCATGCCGTCGGTGTCCGCCGCGGATCAATTCTTCGATCGCAGTGAGCGCAGCCGCACCCTTACCCGCGCCGAGAGGAGCGATCAGGAACGCGGCATCCTTCTCGTAGAGATACGTCGCCGCCCGGTGTTGGTAACCGCGCAGGGTGCGAGGGAAAGGCGCGTTCATTGTCCTGCCTCGTTCAGTTGCGCGTCGTAGTGCGACTGGCAAACGGCTTTCGCCTGTTCGAGTGTGTCGACGTCATCGAACTGCTCGTTTCTGCCGGTGCCGCCACGGACCGCCTTGGCGCGGTAGTGGACACTGAACCGGGCACTTTTCTTTTGGCGGATGTGGTAGTCACCACCGATATGGCGCGCGGCGTTTGCCATCCACGTGCGGCCGAAAGAACTATCGCCGCGATCAACCCAAACCAGTTGCTTGCGATCGCGTTGCAGCGTCTGCCAATGCTCCAGACAGAGCCGCCGCCGGCCGGCTTCTTCGCAGCGCGGTTTGTTGCAGCCGATACCGCCGCCGCGTTCGTCATAGCCGACGATGTGCCCGCATAGCGGTGAATACGAAGCCGAGATCATTCGGCGGCCTCCGCCGGCTCGCGGGACGCCGACGCGGGCTGCGCACCGATCCAGGCCCACGCCTCTTCCTCGCTGTTGAAGATGTCGATTACGCCCGGGCCGTCGCGGCGATAGACGATGACCCGGCCGTCGGTGAAATGGGCGATCGGAAAGCTGTCCAGCGGTTCGCGGTAGCGCGGACGCGGCGCCACCAGCGTTGCAGCAACGAAGTCCTCCGGCATCCCAATCCCGAACGCGATCGAAGCGACGCTGACCTTCAGATCGTGATTAATCCACACCAGCCTGATCTTGCCGTGCAGGCAGTCCGGCCCGATTCCGCGTTCGAGCGAAATCGGGTCGGTCAGCTCCTTGCCGCAATTGAAACAATGCCCCCACAGCCGGCTGGCCAGCGCCATTTGCGCGCCCGGGGCGCCGGCGAAGTCGAGCACGCGATCGCGGCCAAGCTCGATGACGCGGTTGCGCAAGTGCTGGCGTCGGTAGAACGTCGCGGCCTTGGCCTGGTCCTTGGCCTCGAGCTCGGCAATTTCGCCCGTGATCCGTGCGATTGCCTTGGTGGAGTCCTCCGACTTCATGGGAGTAAAGCCGCTCTGAACTTGCTGCAGCGCCCGCACCTTCTCCTCCCATTCGCGATTCCGCGGAGTGGGGTAGTCGAACGCAGAGGGATGCGGCCCGAAGCGCCATTTGCCGTCCTTGTCGCGCTGCGCCTCGAACAGGGTGTCGTAGGTGCTGCCGCGCTCGGTGCCGACGTGCAGCCCAAAGCCGCGACAAACAATCCCGTGCAGGGGCAGGCTCGAACGCTGTTCGCGCAAGACCGTGCCGCGCTTTTTTGGATCAGCGAATTCGGCCCATAATCTCGCGATCGGCTTGTCGTCTGCTTTCAGCAAGCCAAGCTCGACACAGATCGCGAATAGTTCGTCACTGATGATCAGTGGCGGCGCCCAGCTCGGACGGCGCTGGCGCTCAGCATCGTCCTCGTTGGCGACATCTTGCTCGGCGCGTTGGCGCAGTTGCTCGAACACCTCGAAGGCTTCCGGCGCGGACTGGACCGGAGCCGGCGTAGTGGCCGGCCGCGCCAAAGCGGCTTCCCTGGCCCGCGAGGCTTCACGGACGGCCTCGTTCTCGCGCTGGCGCTGCTGCTCACGCTCTTCGGCACGGCGCTTCAGGTCGGCCTGGTAGGCCGCGCGCTCGGCGACGTTGTAGCGATCGAACCAGATCGAATTGCCGTAGCCATGACCAAGCGGTTTAACCGCACGTTCACCGTTGTAGGTTTGCCATGGCTCGCAACCGACGGCGATCAGGACATCCTTGACCGCTTCGACATCAGGCCCGGTATCTTCCCATTCAATGTGCCCGCCGCCGCGCGTGACCGAGAATTTGGCGTCGGGAAATGCCTTGCGCAGCGCGCCCTTGATGACGCGGGTGGCCTCGGCGTCGGAATCAAACTTTGTCATGGGCTTGTGCTCCCTTCTCTAGTGCGGTTTTAGATTTTGTGTACCAGCGGCAGACGCTCTCTTCGGACTGCAGCGGCAGACCTGCGGCCCAGTCCGGCAGCGTCAGCATCTCGCGGCGCAGAATCGCTTTCGCCTCGTCGGCGCGCGCCGCATCGACCTCACAGACGATCTCGTCATGCGTCGTCATGCGGATCGGCATGAATGCAAGTGCCAGGTTGGTTTCAATCCGCGTGACCGCGGCGCGCAAAAGGTCGGCAGCGCATGCCTGGACCGCGTTCTCGCAAAGCGTGCCGTGCCATAGTTTGGCGCGGCCGTGCGCACGCCGAAAACTCAGTTCGCGGCGTTTTTCACCGGTTGGTTTGTGGTCTCGGCCGACAACATCGACTTCGCGCCAGCGCGGCCTCGGATAGGTCAACAGGCGGCCTGACGGCAACGCCATGAACAGCGCGCCGCCGAGATAGTCCTCGCGGTAGACGAACGCGATCCGGCCCGCCGTGGTGATCTGGCCGGGCACCTCCCAGGCGGTCATCGCCGCGCCCCACAGCCCGAAGCTTTCGCCGTCGCGATGCGCTCCCCAGAACTCTCGCGCCCACGGATTCGCCTCGCGCCAGGCGTCAACGATGCGACGCGCCTCGGCGTCCTCGAGGTGAATGCGATACGCCAGTGCCATGCTTTGCAGCGCACCGACGGAGCCGCCAAAACCAAGCGCGAGTCGCGCCACCTTACCGATCTGTCGTTCCGGCCTGGTTATCGCGCCCGGCTCCTTGTGCAGGATATCGGCGGCGTCGGTGGTGTAGATGTCGGGCAGCAACGGGTTGCAATCGCTGACGCGGAAAATATCCAGGACCTTCTCGGCGCCTTCCGACGCAGCGAGCCACGGCGTTTTCCGCGCCTCGATCGCGTTCCAGTCGCCCCAGACGAACACTTTCCCCAGGCCCGCAACGAGGGACGGGCGAACGATAAGGGCCAGCTTACGGGCTGGCGGCACGTCGACAGGCTCTGCCGCGACCAGGTCGGCGTAGCTGCAGCCGTCGGCGATCATATCGACGAGCGGGGCTTCCGCGACGCCGTCCGCGCCGAGCACATCACGGGTGAGATTTTGGATTTGCGCGCCGCGGCTGGTCATGCGGCCGGTCTGCCCGGCGCCTGCGAAGCGATACTGGCCACGCAACACGCCATCGACCTGCTGCGCGTCGAGGGCGCGAAACTTCAGCGGCGAAGCGCCGGCGCCATACAGCCGCAGGGTCGCCGCTTCGCGGGCTTTGGTCTCGTCAGGGCTAAGCCCGCCATTGGCGTGTTTGGCGTCGAGCATGGCGAGCACGCGGGCGACGCGATCGCGCGTCAGGCTGAACTCCGTTTCGTCCTCGTCGGCCTCGTCGCCGTCGTCGTCCGCGGCAACGCCGACCGTTATGATTTCGCGCATCGCCGCGTCGGGGAGTTGATCGTGCAGCCAGGTCGCGATCCGCTTCGCCTGCGTAACCTTGGTGACGATTCCGCCGGTCAGCTCGTTCAACCGGCGCCCACTGTGGACGGCGTCTTCGGCAGCGAGTGCCGCGGCGGCGCGCACGAAAGCCATGTCGAGCTCGACGCCGCGCCGGTTGATGTGTTCAAACGCCCAATACTGCTGCCACTCTTCGAGTGACAGGGGTCGCGTCCGGCGATAGGCGTCGCGCATCGCATCGACGTCCCGGCGCGCGTAGGCAAGAAAACGCTGCCATTTCTCGGGATGCTCGCCAGGCGTGGCGCCCTCGATGCAGAATAGCCGAATCAACTCTTTGCCGTCTTTTCTCTTGCCCTCACCGTTGAGCGCGCGCGAGGCGCTTTCGAGATCGGTCGGCAAATTGGAAACGCCGGCCTGGATCATCGGATCGATAACCCGCTCTGGCGTGAGATATGGAAATCCGAGCGCCGCGTGATTCCAGATTGCGCTGTCGAAGCTCGCGTTCCACATGGCAAAGGGGGTGCCACGATCGAAGGCCGCACGCAGATCATCCGGCGCGCGGTCCCAATCCAGCATCTCGCCGTCGGCATGCCATGTGAGTGCCGGTGCGTCGCCGATGGCGTAGGCCAAAATGATCGCGCGCGTCGAGGCGTCGGCGACGTAGCGAAAAGCGCCGGCCGCCTTCAGATCGACCGCGCTGGCGACTTCGAAATCCCCCCAATTGATTTTGTCGGCGTTGAACATCGTGACCTTCTTCAAAAAGTCGGGCGAGGCCGCTGCAGTCAGCCCCGCCCGTTAGGTACGCATCTGGCGCTAACCGACGCGGCGGCGGCGCGGCTGCTCAGCAGCCGACGTCGCCGACGTAGGCGGCGTGGGCGGCGGCGGCGACGCAGGCGCCGTCGTCGGGCCGCTCAAGGGCATCCAATCCACAATCGACAGCACCGGGTACCAAGTTTTCCCGTGCTCGCCGTGCTGATAGCTGTCCTTCTCCAGATGCACGATCGGCGAAATCTTGCCATCGTGCATGCCGCTATTGAGGCGATCGCGGATTGTATCGATCATCCCGGCAATGGCCTGGATGCCGCCGACAGTCGACGCCTTGTAAGTCACCTCGGTGCCGGCGTCGGCACCGCTGAGACACTTCATGTTGACCGCCCATTCCTCCTGCCAGTCGAAGCCGGTGTCGGGAAGCTCCGCGACGTTGGGCTTGGGCTGGCTAACAGGAACGATGCGCTCGGTGGGCTTGTTGTCGTTGTCAAAGCAGATGTAGCCCCTCTTGAATGACGTCGGGCTGATAGCCCAGCGGCTGTCTTCTTCGACGACGATCTTCTTCTGGCCGATCGACCAGGTGCCGTTGTTGTCGCGCGCTTTGAACGACAACATCGGCAGCCCCGAGCGGCCAGCGACGCTGGCCGTATCGACGGCGTTGAGCACCGTCGCCAATCCGGTCAGGGCGGTGAGTGCACCCTCTGCCGGTGTAGGGGCAATTGCCCCAGGTCCGCCATTATCGTTGGCGGGATCAGGATCGCGCTCGCGATCAGGATCGTGATCAGTCACGTTTGTCTCCTTTCCTGGAGAGTATCGATAGCCTGTGAGAAAAGTCGCACGAGTTCGTCCCGTCCAGGCATCGGGGCACGTGCGTTCTCGACGCGCACCAGCGAGGTGCCGGAGCGCGTCGAAACGATGAATTCGGTGGGAACCTTGAGGCCGCGCGCCTTGGCGCGGACCTCGACTTGTTTCGGCGAGCGCATGGTCTCGGCGATGATGTCGTCACGGAACAGGCCCAGCGCGATCAGCTTGCCGATGGCAGTTTGCTCGTCACGCCAATGGCGCTCGGCGCGGCCTGCCGATAGCGCGTAGCCAGGCACGAGGTCGCCGTCATGCAGCGCCTGCTTGGCTTGGTCATGCAACGCCTTGCCGATGTCCCTGACCGCGTCGACCAGGTCCAGGCCGGCCGCGAGCAGCTGCAGGTACGCTTCCTTCGAGGGCAGCGCGGCGGGCGTCGGCGCCATGAACCGGGCGAGATCGAACAACGGACCGGTATGCAGCGGGCAGATCGGGCGCGCGGCGCAGAAGCGGCACCAGGCGCCCCGCTCCAGGTGCGGCGTCGGCGAAAGCGCTTCCTCACAGGCGGCGCAGTAGATCGCGATAAACTCATCGAGCTCGGCGTGAGTGACCGGGACGCTCGACACCATTTCGGCGTCGAGCTCGATCGATACGGGCTGCAAAATCGTCAGAATGATATTGTCGACGCCGGCAAAGAATTCGGGAATTGAGTGCCGCGCGGCGGCGGCATAGAACAGCAACTGCGCATTGATGACGTCCTCGTCGCCCTCCGGGTACAGCGCGAGGACGCGTACGCCGGCGCCGAACTTGAAATCGATGATGCGGATCGTGTCGCCGATGCGGATGATCAAGTCGCAGGTGCCGAACGCATTGGCGATGCCTGGAAAGACGACGCGATGTTCGAGGTAGAATTCGGCTCCTGGGTTGTCGAGCAGCGGCTCCACATGGGCGAGACCCGGCCGCAGCGCGGTTTCGGCGTCGTCGATCGTGATAGTGTAGTCGTTGAATGTCTCGCCGACGATGTCATCGATGCGCCGCTTCTGTTCGATCAGGAGCGCCATGGCCGAGTGGCACGCGGTGCCGCGCACGGCATAACTCGAAGTCTTGCGCAGATGCGCCGGCACTTTCTCGACCAGGCCGACCGACGCCCGGCAGCGCAGGTTGCGCGCCGCGACGGAGCCGCCGAAGGGTGAATGCGCCAGCGGGGCGTTCATGGCCTGGCTCCGTAGAGTGCGATCAACGATGCTTCGGCCCGACCGTGGTCTTTCTTGCGCGCGAGTGCCGCATGCGCGGCCGGAAACAGCTGCAGAGCCTGCTGCCGGCCGCCTTCCTTGTCCTTGCCGGGGAGTTTCCAGAACTTTTTCCAGGCCGACGGCTCGACGATCTCGACCGGGATCGAGCACAGGATGATGGCCGCTTCGATCGCGCCAACCGCCCGTCCGTATTTGAATCCGGATGACGCTCCCTGCTTCGGCATCGCCTGCGCGCGTTCAATCAAAGCGCGGATGGGTTGGTGTTGATCGATGAAATCGCGGATGGCAGCGACGTCGACGCGTTCCTTGGCGCCGGTGCCGATCACCGGAATGTCGATCGTCGCGATCAGCTGCGGGGCCGCGCCGTCCTCGACAGCGACAATGGCCAATCCGCCACGAATACCGGGATCGACGCCTAGGACCCGCATGGCCACGCTCCTTCGATCCCGCACGCCGCGCGCTGGTCGGCGTTGTTCTGAAGCACCATCACGATCGAAACCAATTTCGCGAGCAACGTGACCATGTCCTGGTCATTGCTCTCCTGGACCACGACGCCGGCCCAGGGCATCAACCGGGCGACCAGTTCGTCGAGATCGGTTGGCGTCGCGAAGCTGCCGCTGGCGATCTCTACGGCGGCAGCATCCGGAGCAAAGGCGCGGAAGGGGAGAATTGTCATTGTGGTCGCCTCCTGATCGAATATCCATTGCGGGAGGAGGCACCGGCCCCGATCGTGGGAGCCGGCGCGCACTGAGTGTTTTCAGAGGAGTGCGGGAGCAACGAGGCTATCGAACAGCGTGGCCGGACCGATCGCGCGGCCAAGCTCGACAAGATCGTCGGGGCTGGCGGCCTTGAAGCTCTCGATCAGCCGGACGCGGCGGCGGACCGTAGCGGCGGCGGGTATGAGTGTGATCTGCCCGCTGAGCACTACTCTGAGCAGCGCCTGGTCCTGGCTTTCGAGGATGACGCGCGCGGCGTCGATCAAAGAACGCGAGCAGCCAGCGACCGCCGCCGCCTGGGCGCCGGTGGTGATGCCGTAGCCGCCCTTCCGCCATTGGTCGGCGATAATGAGGATGCGGACGGCGAAGGCGGATCGCGGCTCCAGCCGGCTCGGAACGCGGATGGTATTGACTTCGGCGGTTTTCGTTTGCATGTGTTGGTCTCCCTCTGCCCCATGGCCGGGGCGTTGGTGTTGTCTCTGGCGAGACACTTTGAGAAGCGGCGGAGCCCCTCGGCTCCGTCGGTCTTCTCGGTTCAAAGGTGCTGCGGCTCCTTAAAATTCAGGTACATTTCGGACGTCGGTCGTGAAGCGGCGACTCGCTTTCGAAGGTGCAGAGGGAGGTGGCGGAGGAGGCGACAGTTACTCGGCCGGCTCGCGCCAGACCTCCAGATATTTCTGCTTCTCGCTCGGCGGAATTCGCAGCACCCCGTTGAACGGGATGGCCTTGACGTCACCGCGCTTGACCGCACCGCGGATTACGGCCGAGGTCGCCTTGATCTCCGGCAGTGAGGCGAATTCGCTGATGGTGTAACCGGGTCCGGCCGGCGAGCGCCGCTTGCGCCGCTGTTTGGTCATCGCTTTCCTTGCAATAGTTGTACTAGTAGCTTACGATATCTCCGCGTTCGACGCGGAAGTTGTGGAGATTCCGGCTATTTCGAGTTAGTAGCTGAGTCGAATTCTACTCCCGCGCAGATATAGTTCAAGGCGTAAGTTGCGAATATTTCCGGATCGTGCTAGCGGGAAGGATGGAAAAACCTCCGAAGCACTCCGAAGTAAAACTTGCACTAGCTTTTTCAGGCCTTCGCTGGCCCCGCGCCGAAGCGACCCTCGGTCAGCATCGCTATGTGCTCGCCCGAGAGATCGGCATTGCGACCGATCACCGGGGCTATGCCGACGTTTCGATCTCGGTTGCCAGCGGCAAGGGCAAGGAGTGGGCGCCGGAATTGCACGATGCCAGTTGGCGGACACTGGCCGAACTCAATCTCGCCGATCCTGCCATCTGTAAGGAATTCGTCAGCCGGCGGGGCGACCCTGCGAGCGAACTCCAGCCGGGCCGCTCGATCACGACGGTGCAGTGGGCGCTACTGGCCGAGGCGTTGCAGATTGCCGCCAAGGGCTGGCAGCCGCCGGACGTTCACGGCACCAGTTTTCCGGTGAAGAATCCCGCCCGGCGCACTGAAGCGATGGAGTTTCTCCACACCACCGTCGCCATCATGAGCCTCGACGATGTGAAAGTCGCGCGCGGATTGAGCAGCAGCGGGCTGGTGCTGCGACCGCGAACGCTGGCGAATTTTCTACTGCTGCGCGCGGCCCATGCGCTCGCCGACCCGGTTCCGATGCGGCGCTGCCTGCACTGCTCGTACTGGTTCGAGATACGCCGCATCCAGCGTCGTCCAAATTTCTGTTCGCCCTCATGTCGGTCGATCCATCACCAGGAGAATCCCAATGGCATCATTTCGGAAGAACCCCTCGAAAAAGGGCACCGTGATCTGGCAGGCGGTGTGGCAAGAGCCAGCGCCGGGCGGCAAGACCCAGCGGCGGACCAAGAACTTCGACAACCAAAAAGAGGCGCGCGCTCACGCCCAACTCATGGAAAGGGAAGTCGAGCGCCGCGGCATCGGCGACCCGCAAAAGCATAATCTCGAACGCTTCATCAAGCGTTGGTTGGCCACGCTCGAACAGCGCGGCGATTATTCCCCGACGACATTGGCGGCCTATCGCGAGCACGCCAACCGAGTTTGCAAGTTGATCGGGCATATTGCATTGGAGCGATTGACGCCGGCCGATTTCGACGCCTGCTATGGCGCGCTGTTGCGCCAGGGTGGGGTCGCCAAGAAGGCCAACCCGGACGGTTCTCGCGATCCGCGACCACTGTCGCCGCGTTCTGTGCTGCATTGCCATCGTGTGATGCACTGCGCGATGGAGCAGGCGCGGAAATGGCGATTGCTCGGAGAGAACCCGGTCAAGGACGCCACGCCGCCGACGCCGGGCCGGGCGACGCCGAAGGCGTTCACGGAAGGTGAAGTCGCCCGGCTACTCGAAGCCGCAGGAAACCGCGAAAACTACGTCGTGCTCTCGGTCTTGCTGGTGACCGGCATCAGGCGCAGCGAGCTGCTCGGCGTTGGCGCTGGACGCGGTTGATCTCGACGTCGGGGCGCTGACGATCAAGCGGATCGTGCTCGACGTCGATAACGCCCCGCTGCTGCGCGACGTCACCAAGAGCGACAGCTCGGCGCGCACCATCAGCATTCCCCCTCCGCTGGTCGAACTGCTGCGCGAGCAGAAAGCCCGCGTTCTTGAAGCCGCCCTGGCCTGGGGCAAGGGTTACAGGCGCGAACCGATGTTCCTGTTCTGCCGTCCCGACGGCGAGCCCTTGAATCCGATGACGATGACGATACGACTGCGCCGGGTGATGCGCCGCGCCGGCATCACCGGACGGCCGCCGGCCCATGGCTGGCGCCATACCGCGGCGACCGCTGCTGATCGGCGGCGGCACCGACATCAAGACGGTGCAGACGCGGCTCGGCCACGCGACGCCGCCTTCACCCTGGCGACCTATGTCCACCCGATTAGCGAGCGCGACCAGGCCGCCGGCGAGCAATTGGCCGGCCTGCTCAAGCCCAACTCAAACCGTGAACAAATAGGTGCGCGAAGGCACGGCGAAGGCACGGGAGCGCGAAACAATGACGAATAATCGCGATGCAGCGTGAAGCGTGGACAAGCACGGTAAATTCAAATAAGCCCGTCCTCCCAAGCACTTCCAAGCATCGCGAAGAATTAGAACAAACTGTGAAATACGCCCGGTATCAGTCTGTGAAACCAGCGAATTCCAGCCGCAGGCTGCTCGCTGCGTTCGACGTCGCCACAGCCTCCCATTTTCGCGCGATGGTCTTTTTGACGCTGTGCGGAATGATATTTTTCCTGCCCGGTTTTTTCACCATTCCGGCGATCGATCGGGATGAGGCACGGTTTGCGCAGGCGACCAAGCAGATGGTCGAAACCGGCGATTTCGTCGACATCCGTTTTCAGGACGACGTCCGATACAAGAAACCGGTCGGCGTCTATTGGCTGCAGGCCGCCGTCGTCGAAACCGCCTCCACGCTCGGAGTGCCGCGGGCGCAGCTACGTATTTGGCTGTATCGCATTCCCTCCCTCGTCGGCGCCATCGGCGCGGTGCTGCTGACCTACTGGACGGCACTTGCCTTCGTGACGCGGGGCGGCGCGGCGCTGGCCGCGCTGATGATGTGCAGTTGTGTCGTGCTTGGTGCCGAAGCGCGGCTCGCAAAAACCGACGCGATGTTGTTGCTCACCGTCACCGCCGCGATGGGGGCGATGGCGCGGCTGTACCTGTCCTGGCAGCGTGGCGAAGACCCGGCGCATCCGCCCTGGATGTCGCCCGGGATTTTCTGGACGGCGCTCGCCGGCGGCATCCTGCTCAAGGGTCCGCTGATCCTCATGTTCGTCGGGTTGACCATCCTCTCGCTCGCGATCCTCGACCGGTCGGCGGTCTGGCTCTGGCGCCTCCGCCCGGTGTGGGGCCTGATGTGGACTTCTGGTCCTGGTGCTGCCGTGGTTCGTCGCAATCTTCTGGCGCGCTGGTGATGCGTTCTTCGCCAATTCGCTCGGCGGCGACATGCTGAGCAAGTTCGCCGCGCAGGAATCCCATGGCGCACCGCCGGGCCTGTATCTCCTGCTGTTCTGGGTCACGTTCTGGCCCGGCGCGCCGCTCGCAGGGATGGCAGCGCCCGCTGTGTGGCGGGCCCGGCGCGAGCCCGGCGCCCAATATCTACTGGCATGGTTGATCCCGTCATGGATTGTGTTCGAACTCGTGCTGACCAAGCTGCCGCACTATGTGATGCCGCTCTATCCGGCCATCGCCATCCTGACGGTCGGCGCGATGGAGCGCCGCGTGCTGTCGCGATCCTGGCTGATCCGCGGCGCTGCTTGGTGGTTTGCGATCCCGGCGGGTGCGGCCGTGATCGCGATCGTCGGCGCAATCAAGTTGACGCATCAGCCGGTATTTCCGGCATGGCCGCTCCTAGCGGCGGCGATGATCTTCGGTCTGATCGCCTGGTGGCTATTCGAGGAAAGTCGCGCCGAGCGTTCGCTGCTGAACGCGGTGATTGCGGCGATGTTTCTGGCCGTCGGCGTCTACGGCATTGTGATGCCGTCGCTGACGACGCTGTTTCCAAGCGCCGAGGTGGCGCGCGCGCTCCGTAACGTCGTCTGTGTCGGGCCAAAGGCTGCCGCTGCCGGCTTCCACGAGCCGAGTCTCGTGTTCATGACGGGTACCGGCACGCTGCTGACTGACGGATCGGGCGCCGCGGATTTTCTGGGGCAGGGCAGTTGCCGCTTTGCGCTGGTGGAATCACGATCGGAGCGTGTTTTTGTCCAGCGCGCCGAAGCGATTGGACTACGCTACAACGTGGCCACGCGTATCGAGGGGTATAACATCTCGCAAGGCAGGGCGATCTCAATCGCGATCTTCCGCTCCGAAGGCACCGAGTAAGATGTCCGTGCCGACCGCGATCGCCGAATCCCAAAACTATGCCTCGCGTTTTGTTGCACTCGCGTGGCGGTCGCTGACCCAGCTCGTGCGCGCGCCATCGCATTCGCGGCGGGCCGAAGCGGCGCGCCGCGCCGCGCGTCACATTCTTTTGCTTTCGGCCGTCACTGGTGTTGCGATCATCGCGTTGATGTACGCACTCGATGCATGGGAAATCGGCCAGATGCCGCCGCGGGGCTCGCCCAGCCTTTGGTGGATTCGCATTCTCACCGATTTTGGCAAGGATGCCTATTTGCTGAGCGCATTGGCGGTGCTGCTGGCGGCCGTTGCAGTTATTTCACCGGCGGTGCGGGGAATTCAGCGATCCCTGTTGCTTGGTCTGGGCACGCGTTTGCAGTTCCTGTTCTTCGCGGTGCTGGTGCCCGTGCTGATTGGCGAAGCGATCAAATGGTCAGTCGGCCGCGGCCGTCCGTTTGTCGGCGGCGACGCCAATGTCTTCAACTTCTCGCACTTCGCGGGAACGCCGGCCTATTCCAGCTTTCCCTCCGGTCATGCGACCACGGCGTTCGCGCTGGCCTTCGCCGTCTCAGTGGTGTGGCCGAAGGCGCGGCCCGCGATGATCGTCTATGCTCTCATCATCCTGGCGACCCGCCTGGTGCTGCTGGCCCATCATCCAAGCGACGTGGTCGCTGGCGCGCTGGTCGGCGTGATCGGTGCGATGTTCGTGCGCTACTGGTTCGCGGCCCGACGGCTCGGGTTTGCGATCCACCACGACGGCACCATCGTGCCACTGGTTGGACCCTCCTCGGGACGTCTCAAAAGGGTTGCCCGGGGCGCATTCGCCCCATAAGAAGCGGCCAAGTCATTCAAGTCCAACCAACCGATGAGCGTCGATTTGCCTTCTTCCGACAAAACCTCGGTGGCCGTTTCCATCGTCGTGCCCGTGCGCAACGAGGCGGATAACGTCGCGCCTTTGATTGCGGAGATCACACGTGCGCTCGACGGCCGCTGGGCCTACGAAATCATCTTTATCAACGATGGCTCGACCGACGCCACCGCCGAGCGGCTGACCGAGCTGATGCAGCAGTACGGCAATCTCCGGCAGATTGGGCATGATAAATCGTCGGGGCAATCGGCGGCGGTGCGCAGCGGCGTCCGGGCGGCGCGTGGCACGATCGTGGCGACACTCGACGGTGACGGGCAAAACAATCCGGCCTTTTTGCCGGACCTGATTGCGGCGTTCGAGAACGGCGGCGGCCGTATTGGTCTGGTGGCCGGCCAGCGGGTCGGACGCAAGGATACCGGTTTCAAAAAAATGCAGTCGCGGATCGCCAATTCGGTGCGCAGCGCCATCCTGCGCGACGGTACCCGCGACACCGGCTGCGGGCTGAAGGCGTTTCCTCGCGAGTTATTCCTGTCGATGCCGTATTTCGACGGGTTGCATCGTTTCCTGCCGGCGCTAGTGCGTCGCGAGGGTTTTGACATCGCCTATGTCGAAGTGATCGACCGCCCGCGCCATTCCGGCGTGTCAAATTACGGCTTCTTTGACCGGCTATGGATCGGGATCATGGATCTGGCCGGCGTTTGGTGGCTGATCCGCCGCAAGAAGCCGACGCCCATCGCGACCGAGGTGACGCCCGATGACTGACCTGCTGAATTATTTGCACGACGTCTTCGTCATCAAATTCGATGGCTGGGTAATATTGGGTTTCATTGCGCAGGGTTTCTTTACCATGCGCTTCGTGGTGCAGTGGATCGCCTCCGAACGTGCACGCAAGAGCGTGATCCCGGTGGCGTTCTGGTTCTTCTCGATCGGCGGCGGCGTGCTGCTGCTGATTTATGCGCTGTATCGCCGCGACCCGGTTTTCATTGCCGGCCAGGCGCTGGGATTGCTGGTCTACATACGCAATCTCTATTTCATCATCGTCAATGGAAGGCAGTCGTCCGCCAGCGATTAGGTGCTGCGGACCGAGCCCGCATCTTTCTGCACCAACGCCAGAAATGCGCTGGCGGGCGACGCCGGCGCATCGTCGCGGACGGCCAGGTTGAGCTGGCCTTTTGGATTGTGCGGACCGGACATCGGGCGGTAGACGACCGCATCGAGCTGCAGCCGCTGCATCGAGGAAGGCACCACGGAAATACCCATGCCCGCCGCCACCAGGTTCAAGGTCGTCACGATCTGGGGCGCTTCATGGGCGATATCCGGACTGAAGCCGCTGGCGATGCAGGCCGCAATTACTGAATCGTAGAGACCGGCGCCGGCGGCGCGCGGATAGCCGATGAACCTTTCATGTGCGAGCGATTTGAGCGTGAGCCCGCGACCGTTCTTGCGGCTTGCGAGCGGATGGCCGGCCGGAAGCGCCACGACCATCGGCTCTTCGATCAGCGGCAACACCCTGACGCCGGCGGGCTGGCCGATTGCGGTGCGGATGAACGCGACGTCGACGCGGCCGGCCTGCAGAGCCCCGATCAGCCCGGGCGTGCTGTTTTGCTCGAACTGGATCTTCACCTGTGGATTGGCGCGCCGAAACGATCGGATCGCCTGCGGCGGAAATGGGTGAAAGCAGGCGGAGGTCGTCAGTCCGATGCGGATCTCGCCTTGCTCGCCGCGCGACACGCGAACGACGGTATCGACGGCCCGCTCGACGCTCGCAAATATCGACGCCGCCTCGTTGCGCAGGGCCAGGCCTGCTTCCGTCAGTTCGACGCCACGCGGCTTGCGCCGGAACAGTTGGGCGCCGAGTGCCCGTTCAAACTGCTTGATCTGCTGGCTGAGCGGGGCCTGCTGAATGCCAAGCCGCGCCGCGGCTCGGGTGACGTTCAGTTCTTCGGCGACGACGACAAAGTAGCGGAGTAGGCGAAGGTCCATCGACATATCAATATCCAAAATATATGGATTGGACTTATCCCATATATTGGATATGCCGTCCAAGGATTGCTATCGTCAGGGCATGACTCACAGTCCCGACGCCCTGGTGCTTGATTTCGTGGAGTGGATCGCGGCCAGCCCGCGACGCTACACCGACGTTATGGACGTGTGGAAGACAAGCTGTCCCCGCCTGACCATCTGGGAGGACGCCATCGATCAGGAGCTGGTGCAGCGTTGTCGCATCGATGGCGAGCTCTCGATCGAAGCCACCGAAGCCGGCCGCGACCTGCTGACGAAAACACGGCGCAAGTTTCAACTCACGCGCGAGGGGCAGGATGCGCAATACCCTCTATGACAAGATCTGGCGCGACCATCTGGTCGAGGAGGCTGCGGACGGCACCTGCCTGCTCTATGTCGACCGGCACCTCGTACACGAAGTCGACAGCCCGCAGGCCTTCACCAGCCTGCGGCGCGCCGGACGCCAGGTCAAAGCCCCCGGCAAGACGCTCCTGGTGGTCGATCACAACGTGCCGACCTCTGACCGCGGCAAACCCAACCCGGACCCCGGGAGCGCGGCGCAGATCGCCTATTTTGCCGAGAATGCGGCGCTGTTCGGCCTCGAATATTTCGGCGAATTCGACAGGCGGCAGGGTATCTGCCACGTCGTCGGCCCCGAGCAGGGCTTTACGCTGCCCGGCACGATGATCGTTTGTGGCGACAGCCACACCACGACCCACGGCGCCTTCGGCGCGCTGGCCTACGGCATCGGTACGACCGAGGTCGAGCATGTGCTCGCCACCCAGACGCTGATCCAGCGCAAGGCGAACAACATGCGCGTGGTCGTCGATGGCAAACTGCCTTCTGACGTCACCGCCAAGGATATCATCCTCGCCATCATCGGCGAGATTGGCGCCGCCGGCGGCATCGGCCATGCGCTGGAATTTTCGGGCGAAGCGATCCGTGCGCTGTCGATGGAAGGCCGCATGACGGTCTGCAACATGTCGGTCGAGGCCGGCGCGCGCACCGGCATCATCGCGCCAGACGAAACCACGTTCGAATATCTGAAGGGCCGGCCGAAATCCCCGAAAGGCAAGATGTGGGACGAGGCCATGCGCTATTGGGAAACGCTGCATTCGGATGCGGAGGCCGAATTCGACCGCGAGGTACGGCTTGATGTAACAGCGCTTCCGCCGCTCGTCACCTGGGGCACCAATCCGGAGCAGGTGACCTCGATCACCGGCCGCATTCCAAGACCGGCTGAGATCGCCGATGAAGGCAGGCGTGCTGCCGCGGCGCGCTCGCTGGCCTATATGGGGCTGGAGGGCGGCGAAAGGATCGTCGATCTCAAGCTCGACCGGGTATTCATCGGCTCCTGCGCCAACGCGCGTATCGAGGACCTGCGCGAAGTCGCGCGCATGGCGAATGGCAGGACCGTCAACGCCAGTGTCAGTGCGATGATCGTTCCCGGCTCTGGCCTGGTAAAGCAACAGGCCGAGGCCGAAGGTCTTCACGACATCTTCATCAGGGCCGGCTTCGACTGGCGCGAACCTGGTTGCTCGATGTGCCTTGCAATAAATCCCGACAAGCTCAAGCCCGGCGAGCGCTGCGCCTCGACCTCGAACCGCAATTTCGAGGGCCGTCAGGGCTATAAGGGCCAGACCCATCTGGTCTCGCCAGCCATGGCCGCGGCGGCTGCGATCGCCGGCAGGTTCGTCGATATACGCGGATGGGGCTGAGGCGCAGCCGTCGCCGGCGATTGATTACCGCGGCGTGGAGGGCGCCACGCCGTTGGGGAGCACGGCCAAATCGTGTTCGGTCGAGCGATAGGCGGCCAGTTCGCCGGCGGCATCGAGCACGGGATAGGCGACCGAACAGATGTGGGAGTGAATCCGCCTGAGGTCACGCAGCACGTCGAGATGGAGCGAGGTGGTCTCGATGCTCTCGGGACGGCCCGCGCGCAGCCGGTCCAGATGCCGTTCGGTGGCGGCAAGCTCGGTGTTGCGCAATGCGGCTTTCTCGGCCAGCAGCTTGCGTGCCTCGTTGACGTCTCCCGACATGAATACGCCGAACGCCATCCGCAGCGAATCCATCGTGCGTTTGTGGAAGGCAGAGAGTTCTTCGGCGCCTTCCGGCGAGAACTGGAACCGGCGCTTGATCTTCTTGGTCGCGAGTTCGCTCAGATTCTTGTCGATGATATCGCCGATATGCTCGAGGTTGATGGCAAAGGAGACGATCTCCATCGCCCGCTGTCCCTCGCGCTCGTCGAGGCTGCCCCGGGTGAGTTTTGTGACATAGAGCTTGATCGCCTCATCGAGGCTGTCGACGCTGTTGTCCATCTGCGAGACCTGATCGACCAGCGCGCGATCGTTGGTCATCATCGCCGCCATCACCTTGCGCAGCATGACCTCGACGTGGTCGCCCATGTGCAACGTCTCGCGCGCAGCATCGGCCAGAGCCAGCGACGGCGTCTCCAGCGCGCTCTCGTCGAGATAGCGCGGTCGCAACGGATCGGTCTCCTGGACGCGCGTTGGCAGCAGCTTCTTCAGCAACCGTGCCAAGCCGTCGAGCAGGCCGATGAAGACAATGGCGGTCGCGACGTTGAACGCGATGTGGAATTGGGCCGTCGCCTTGGCGGGGTCCGGCTGCCATGAGTGCAACAAATCGGAGATCGGGTTGAGGAATGGCACCACCAGCAAGATACCGGCGAGGCGATTGACGAGATTGCCGAGCGGCAGGCGATAGCTGGCCGGATCGTCGCGGCGGGCGCCTTCGAAGATCGGATTGATCGCGCTGCCGAGATTGGCGCCGAGCACCAGCGCCAGTGCGGCTGTGGGCGAAATGAAATGCGCGTAGGCCAGTGACATCACCAAAAGCACGCTGGCGACGCTGGAATGCACAACCCAGGTCACCACGGCCGCGAAGATGATGCAGAGCACGGGATCGCCGGTGATCGCGTTCATGAACACGCGCGCGCCCGGCGCGTTCTCGGCCGGCGCCAGCGTGTCGAGCAGGATATGCAGCGCCAGCAGAATCAACCCGAGCCCGATCGAGACCCGGCCGACGTCCTTGATGCGCGAGCGCGGCCCGCTGCGGAAGGCCACCAGGCCGATGATGAACAGGACTGGCGCGACGGCGGCGATATTGAACGACAGGATCTGCACGATCAGCGTGGTGCCGACATTGGCGCCGAGCATGATGGCAAGCGCCGGCACCAAGCTGACCAGGCCTTTCGACGTGAAGGAGCTGGTGATCAGCGCCGTCGCGGTGCTGCTCTGGAGCAGCGCCGTCAGGCCGAGGCCGGCCGCAAAGGCGGTAAAGCGGTTGCTCAGGCCTTTAGCCAGCAGCGAGCGCAGGTCAGGGCCGAACGCGCGCAGGATTCCGCTGTGGACCATGTGCAGGCCCCACAGCAGCAACGCCACGCCGCCCATCAAGTCGAGAAGAACCATCGTTCCCATGCTCGTCTGTTTCCGACGAATTGAATCGAAAGTTCAGGCTATCGCCAATTGAGAGCAGATCAACCCTTTAATTTGCCGAAAATTGCCGAGGTATCAGCGTGATACGTGCGCAGTTTGGCTTGTTGACCTGCGGGGCTCGGTAAACAGAACTCAAAAACGACGGTTACAATGCGAGCAGTTCCGCTAGGCCAATTCCAACAATTCTTCTGTAAAACCTGACAGACCGCCGGATGAATCTTATCGAGCAGGGCAGGGGTAGAGATGTTAGCGAATCGCCGCAGAAGCGAACGTCGTGTGTGCAGAAACTTTGCGAAGATCCAGTTTGCGACCGGCGGATTGCCGCGCGACTGCATGATCACGGACGTATCGGACGGCGGGGTGAAGATCATCGCCGAATATCCCGAAATTCCGTCCGAATTCACGGTGATTTTCTCCACCGGCCAACGACCGCGCCAGTGCAAGCTGGCGTGGCGGATCGGCTGCGAACTCGGCGCTCAATTCGTCGATTAGAGCGAAAAACCGTCGTCAATCGGCCGGGAGCAGTCACGCCCCCCGGCCGCAAGCCGTGTCCGACACCAAACGGCACGGTTCCGGCCATTGGCTGGCGCTTGACCGCGCCTGCTTAACCCGAATTTAGGGTTAAGCTGTGAGCATTCTGGACAGTCGCCGACGCGGGTCCAGTACATGTTCCAGAAATTGCTTCAACCATCTGAGTTCGCGCGGCTTTTTGCGTGTATGGCATCTTCCGCGATTCTCGCGTTGGGGCTTTGCGGCTGCCAGGTCACAGCGTCCGATGTCACCGGCTCGATCGGCGAGAAGGCCGAAGCAAGCCGCGCCGCCGACCCGCGGCGCGATGTCGAGCTTTACCAGGAACGCTATAAAGCCAACCCGAAGGACACGGACGCCGCCCTGCAATATGGCAAGGCGCTTCGCGCCACCGGACAGAAGTCGCAAGCGGTTGCAGTGCTGGAGCAGACGACGCTCGCCGATCCCAGCAACAAGGCGCTGTTGGCCGGCTATGGCCGGGCGCTGGCGGACAATGGCAATTTCCAGCAGGCGTTCGACGTGCTCGGCCGCGCCCATAGCCCGGAGAATCCCGATTGGCGGATCCTGTCGGCGCAAGGCGCTGCGCTTGATCAACTCGGCCGGTTTGAGGAGGCGCGCCAATATTATGCGAGTGCGCTCAAAATCGTGCCCGACGAGCCGGCCGTGCTGTCCAATCTTGGGCTCTCCTACGTGCTTTCAAAGGATCTGCCGAAGGCGGAAGAGACCTTGCGCCGCGCTCATAGCCGCGCGGGCGCGGATCCGCGGGTGCGGGCCAACCTGGCGCTGGTGGTGGGCCTGCGCGGCAACATGGCAGAGGCTGAAAAGATTGCGAAGGCCGACCTGCCACCCGAAGAGGGGGCCGCGAACATCGCGCAGCTGAAGCTGTTGCTGTCCCGGAAAGAGAACGCGCACGCCGAAATGGACAAGATGCCGGTATCGAACCCGGGACGAACCGACTGACAGTCGACAGACGGACGCGCTTTCTTGACGCGAATTGGCGTCACCCCCGGATCAAGTCCGAGGCATGCTTCGCCCGAAAACGCCTTAGCCGCCCGTGATCGGCGACCCGTTACGATTGGCGGCCGCCGGCGCGCAGTTTCTTGATGATTGGCATGATCGGCGCCAGTAGTGAACCGCGCGGTCTTTTGGTCACGGCATGACCCGTCAGCCGTTGCGCCATTTGCAGAAACATCGTCGTGGTGCGGTGACTGGCGGAGATTTGCGCGATCATCTGGCCATTATTGGCGGCGGTACCGAACAGCCTCGAATCGAACGGTATCGTTGCGATGGGCTGGCTTTCGATCGCCTTGGCGAATTCGCGCGGGGTGATTTCCGGGCGCTTGTGCATGCCGACCTGGTTGAGACAATAGAGCGGCGGCCGGTCGTTGGGCCGCGCGGCCTTCAGCACGTTCAACATGTTCTTGGCATTGCGCATGTTGGCGAGATCAGGCTCGGCGACGATCAGGATATCGTCGGCCCCGACCAGCGCGCGCTTGGTCCATGCCGACCATTGGTGGGGAACGTCGAGCACGATGCAGGGCGTGGTCATGCGCAGCGTATCGAAGATCGCGTCGAAGGCGTCGGCGCCGAAATCGTAGACCTGTTCGAGCGTCGCAGGCGCCGCCAGCAGGCTGAGACGGTCGGCGCATTTCGCCAGCAGGCGCTCCATCAGGGCGCTGTCGGGCCGGTCCTGCTGGAACACCGCGTTGGCGATGCCCTGGATCGGATCCTGGTTGTAGTCGAGGCCGGCGGTGCCAAACGCAAGATCGAGGTCGATGACGACGGAATCCAGCGCAAGATCGCGCGCGATCGCCCAGGCCACGTTGTGCGCGACGGTGGATGCGCCGACGCCGCCCTTGGCGCCGACGACCGCGACGATCCGACCGACGGCGACCGCCTCCGACGACGAGAACAGGCTGCAGATCGCGCGCACCACGTCGAGGGTCTCGACCGGTCCAACGACATAGTCGCTGATCCCGCGCCGGACCAGTTCGCGGTAGGGCGTGACATCATTGGCGCTGCCGATCACGACGACCCGGGTCCCGGCGTCGCAGACGGTTGCGAGCTCATCGAGGCCCTCGAGCATGTCGTTGGAGCCTTCGGTCTCCAGCATGATCACGTTCGGCGTGGGGGCCTTGTGATAGGCGTCGATGGCGGCGGCAATACCGCCCATATGAACCGACAAATGGACCTTGCCGAGGCGGCGGTCCTCGCTGGCCGATCGCACCGCGGTTGCGGTCGCGACCGTTGCGCAAAACGCTTGCACCGACACCCGCGGCGCCGGCGCGATGTATTCTTCGGCAGGCGGCGTGAGGTCTCGTTGTTCTTCGGATTTTTTGCGGCTGATCATTTACCTGTATCGCTGAGTTTGGCCTTGTCGGCTTCTGGATAAACGGTAGTGGTCGACATACCTTTACGGTACTTCTCGAACGCCGCATTGCGCCGCATCGTATAGGCCGGGGTTTCCGGCCGCGGCTGTTCGAGGTCTGCCGGATTGTCGATCATGGCGGCGAGGTTGTGCTGCGTGGCGCAACCGAAATTGTGATAGGGGCGGTTTTCGTTGTAGCCGGTGTCGTGAATATTGGGTCCGAGATCCTCCGGCCACAGGCCGCAGGGACCAGCCACCGCCGAAATCTTCGGATAGCCCAGCTTGATCGTCGGCAGTGTTCGCAGATCGTCGGGATGATAGTGACGCAGCACGATGGCGCTGGAGGGCACGCCGCTTGCCGCCAATACCGAGCGGATTTCCCGGTAGGCCGACGCGGCGGCGCGCGCATTGGCGGTATCGACCGGAACATCGGCGACAATCGGGCCGGTGCCATCGCGAAGCCAGGTCTGCGCCAGTCCCGCGACGTCGGTGCGCTGCGGAGCGGACAGGCCGCCGCGAGCATGGCCGACGAAAATGACGATCGAATGGTTGGCTTCGGTAACGGCGATCGGGTGACGCAGGCGGTACTCGTTGGGCACGCTCGCGGTCACGATCTCTGCGGTTTGCTGGCACGCGCCGAGCGCGGTCGAAAGGCCGACGATGGCGCCGAGCAGGCGCAAGGCGCGGAGGCGGTCGATCGGTATTCTGTTCGTCATCGTTCTGTCCCCGTCCGCAGTTTCGTCTCAGTCAATGATGAAGCCAAAATTGCCCTGGTAGGCGCCGACCGGCCCGACACGGGCGGCGAGGCCGTAGATCCGGTTGATGCGGGCCAACAGCGTCGATTGGGAATCGGATGCTGGCGCAAACCCGTCATCGGGGCGCGCCAATTCCTTCTGGGCGACCGCCCGGACCACGTAAGGCGTGACCAGAACCATCAGTTCGGTCTCGTTGTTGACGAAGTCCTGGCTCCGGAACAGCGCACCGAGAATGGGCAACTGGTCGACGCCCGGCATGCCATTGATGGCCTGCTTGGTCTGCTGCTGGATCAGGCCTGCCATCGCCATCGAACCGCCGGACGGGATTTCCAGCGTGGTCTCGGCACGACGGGTCCGGATCGAAGGAACGGTCAGCGAATTGCCGTTCTGGTTGAGCGTGATCGCATTGTCGGTCGACAGTTCGGAGACCTCGGTCATCACCCGCAGGCTGATCCGCCCCTCGGTCAGCACGACAGGGGTGAAGTTGAGCGAGATGCCGAATTTCTTGTACTGGATCTGTGTCGTACAAACATGGGTGACCGGATCGCAGGAATAGCCGGCGGGGATCGGAAACTCGCCGCCGGCGATGAAGGTCGCGGACTCACCGGAGATCGCGGTCAGGTTCGGTTCGGCCAGCGTGCGCACCACGCCGGCGCTCTCCATCGCGCGCATCGTCGCGGTGACCGTTGGCAGGCCCTTGAGGATGCCCGAGGCGGCAAGGTCGTTGCCAGCAACCAGCGGACGGCCGAAGCCGGTGAACGGATTGGTGTTGTTGAAGTTCACGACCGCGGTGCCGTAGTTCATGCTGGCACTGAGATCGACGCCCATCTGCTTGACGATGTCGCGACGCACTTCCGAAACGTTGACCTTCAGCATCACCTGATCGCGGCCGCGAACGGCGATGGAGTTGACGACCTTGTCGGCACCGCCAACCAGCCGCGCGGCGAGGTCGCCGGCCTGCTGGGCCTCGATCGGGCTTGATACCGAGCCGGTCAGGATCACGCCGTCGCCGACGCCTTCGATCTGGATTCCCGGCAGCGTTTGCCGGAGCGCGGCGCGCACGCCGTTGAGGTCGCGCTTGACCGCGATGTCATAGGAGGCGACCTGCTGGCCGTCGGCATCGAAAAACACCACGTTGGTCTGGCCGACCGCGGCGCCGATGATATAGGCGCGCTGCGAGGAGCGGACGACGGCGTTGGCGATCTTCGGATCGGCAACCAGCACATCCTTCACGTCGCGCGGCAGATCGACGACGACGGACTTGCCGACACCGAGCGCAAGGAAGCGCTGCTTGACCGGTCCGCCGACGGCAACGGGGAGGGCGTCGGAATTGGCGGCGACGACCGGCGATGGGGCCGGATAAAGCGCCAGCGCGGCAACCGCCGAAAATAACAGGGCGCGGACCCGAGCATTCCGCATTGGCTGATTTCCCCCACACTTCATACCCGCGTCCTTTCGGTCACTTCTGTGCCGTCGATTGGCTCGCGATTCCGTAGCGAACCAATTTGATGCCTGAGCTCCGCTTCGGAGCCTGTTCGTTGGTATCGCGCTCGACCAAGTTGAGACCGGTGATGTCCGATGATCGGGACGACGATAGGTGCGGTGTTCATGCGTCTTACTGTCTACTCTTGCCCGGGAGGCTTCAGCCGCATGGCGGCCACAGCCTTCCCCCCAAGGCATGACTAAGCGTCAATGGTATAAGGGAACTTGAGGGGTGAATTATTTGACGGTGGGATTCGTCGTCATGGTGAACGGGTGGTTATCGCCGGTGCCCCACAAAAATCCGGGTTTGTACGGCGCGACCACGACTTTCGTTCGTGTCGTGACGACATAACGTCCGCCGCTGCGTTTGCAGCGACGTGCAGCGGAGATCGCTCGGGGAGGTCTCGTCCTACGCGGCGGCCTTCAGCGCCGCAAAGCCGCGTTCAAGGTCGGCCTTGAGGTCATCGACATTCTCGAGCCCGATGTGAAGACGCAGCGTCGGACCGCCCGGTGCCCATTTGGTCGCCGTGCGGTAGCCATCGCAGTCGAAGGGAATAACCAGGCTTTCGAAGCCACCCCATGAAAAGCCCATGCCGAACAGTTTCACCGCGTTGAGCATGGCGTCGACCGCCTTTTGCGGAGCAGGCTTCAGGACGATGCTGAACAGGCCGGACGCGCCGGTGAAGTCGCGCTTCCAGATCGCGTGGCCGGGATGACTTTCCAGCGCCGGGTGCAAGACCCGCAACACCTCGGGGCGCGTCGCGAGCCAGCGCGCCATCTCGAGCCCAGACCGGTAGTGCTGCGCCAGCCGCACCGCGAGCGTGCGGGTGCCGCGCAACGCCAGGAATACGTCATCGGGGCCGGCGCAGACGCCGAGCAGGCGGATGCCTTCGGCGAGTTGCGGCCACGTCTTGGCGTTGGCCGAGATCGTGCCGAACATGATGTCGGAATGGCCGCCGATATATTTGGTAGCGGCCTGCATTGAAATGTCGACGCCCTGATCGAGCGAGCGGTGATAGAGCGGCGTGGCCCAGGTGTTGTCGTCGATGACCAGCGCATCCCGCGCATGCGCGACCGCTGCGATTACCGGGATGTCGGTCATTTCAAAGGATTGCGAGCCTGGCGCCTCGACCAGCACCGCTCTGGTGTTGGGCTGGAACAATTTTTCGATCCCGGCGCCGACCAGGGGATCGAAATAGGTGGTCTCGACGCCGTAGCGGGCGAGCATGCCGTTGCAGAAATTGCGCGAAGGCCGGTAGACGTTGTCAGTGACCAGCAGATGATCGCCGGCGTTCAGCACCGAGAGCAGGGTGGTGGTGATAGCGGCAAGCCCCGAGGGCGCCAGCCCCACACCCGCGCATTGCGGGCCTTCGAGCGACATCAGCACGTCCTGCAGCGCCCGGGTGGTCGGCGTGCCATGGCGCCCATAGGTGAACTCGCCGCGGTGGGCGTGCAGGTCCTCGGCGGTCGGATACAGCACGGTGGAACCGTGGAAAACCGGAGGATTGACGAAGCCTTTCTGGGCTTTGCTGTCGCGGCCTGCCGTAACCAACCTGGTTTCGGATTTTTGCGGATTGGACGGTCCGTCGTTCGAAAAACTCATGCGTTCGCGCCACCAAAGACGTTTTGCCGCAGCCACAACCAGATCAGGAAAAGACCGCCGGACGGCGGGTCGGGGCCGGGTTTGTTAGTAACAGGACACAGAAGTCGGCCGTCAACCCCTTGACCCGGCTCGCCAGTCGTTCTGTGATGCAAAACATCTATCCAGTCGCCGCACGTTGAGGGGCCTGCCGCGACCTTCGATTCTCGATCTGCCGAATTGCACGTCAAACTGCCGGTCGGATTGGCGCTTTTCGGCGGGGGATCATCAGGTTGGCCCAACAATGTTCGGTGACGACAAACCAAATTTCCCGCACGACCCCTTGAAAGGCCTTGCCCATGAAGCGCGTATCCCTGGTTCTCACCCTTGCTGTTGCCGCCGGTCTCTCCATTCAGGCCGCCTCGGCGCAAACCCTCAAAACGGTCAAGGACCGTGGCACGTTGTCCTGTGGCGTGAGCCAGGGGCTGCCGGGCTTCTCGACCCCGGACGACAAGGGCAACTGGACCGGGCTCGACGTTGACATTTGCCGGGCGATTGCGGCCGCGGTCTTTAACGACGCGACCAAGATCAAGTTCGTGCCGCTGTCGGCCAAGGACCGCTTCACCGCGCTGCAGTCCGGCGAAATCGACGTGCTGTCGCGCAACACCACCTGGACGGTGTCACGCGATACCTCGCTCGGTGCCAACTTCACCGGCGTGACCTATTATGACGGCCAGGGTTTCATCGTGAAGAAATCACTCAAGGTGAATTCGGCGCTGGAACTGAACAGCGCGTCGGTCTGCGTCCAGACCGGCACCACGACGGAACAAAATCTCGCCGACTACTTCAAGGGCAACAACATGAAGTATGAGGTGATCGCGTTCGGCACCGCCGACGAAGCCGTCAAGGCCTACGAGTCCGGGCGCTGTGACGTCTTCACCACCGACGTGTCGGGGCTCTATGCCGAGCGCTTGAAGCTTGCCAACCCCGCCGATCACGTCGTGCTTCCGGAAGTGATTTCGAAAGAGCCGCTCGGCCCGATGGTGCGCCACGGCGACGATCAGTGGTTCGACATCGTGAAGTGGACACTTTTCGCAATGGTCACCGCCGAAGAACTTGGCGTTACCCAGAAGAACGTCGATGAGATGGCTAAATCGGACAAACCGGAGATGAAGCGTGTATTCGGGACCGACGGCAATCTCGGTGAACAGCTCGGCCTGACCAAGGATTGGGTGTCGCGGATTGTAAAGGCCGTCGGCAATTACGGCGAATCCTTCGAGCGCAATGTCGGCGCCGGCTCCAAACTCGGAATTGCCCGCGGCCTCAACCAGCTATGGAACAAGGGCGGCATCCAATACGCACCGCCGATCCGCTGATCGGCCGCCTGAGGGCTGCGGCGATGGCCATCGAACCCCGAAAACCACCGTCGCAGTTTGTTGCCAGATTGCAGCGTGCGCTCGGTGGCAGGGCAGGCTGGAGCGGCTTTGTCGTCCAGCTCCTGTTCGTCGCTGCGCTTGCCTGGATTGGCTATGAGATCGTCGCCAATGCCCGCGCCAATCTGCAGGCGCAGCGGATCACTGCGGGTTTCGGCTTTTTGACGAACAATGCAGGGTTTGATGTCAACCAGACCCTGATTTCGTATTCGGGATCCGATCCCTATACCCGCGTATTCCTGGTCGGTCTGCTCAACACGCTGCTGGTGGCGGTGATCGGCATCTTTTTTGCCACCGTGATCGGTTTCCTGGTGGCGCTCGGCCGATTGTCACCGAACTGGCTGCTGTCGCGCATCGCCGGTGGCTATGTCGAGCTCGTACGCAACCTGCCGCCATTGTTCCAGATCCTGTTCTGGTATCTGGCGGTTCTCGCTGCTCTGCCCAATCCGCGGCAAAGCATCGCGATCTTCGACAGTTTCTTTCTCTCTAATCGCGGGTTGGTGATTCCAAAGCCGATCGGCAATCCCGGCTTCGAGCCTTTCGTTGCCGCGGCGCTGGTTGCGATCGTTGCGGCCATCCTGTTGGCGCGTTATTCGCGCCAGCAGCTGTTTCAAAGCGGCAGGGTGATCAAGGTCTGGCCGTATGTACTTGGCCTCCTGATTGGCCTACCACTGCTGTCGACACTGATCTTTGGCCTGCCGGTGACCTTTGAGGTGCCGGTGCTCAAGGGCTTCAATTTCTCCGGCGGCTCGCGCGTCATTCCGGAATTCGTGGCGCTCACGCTGGCGCTCTCGACCTACACCGCGGCCTTCATCGCCGAGATCGTGCGCGCCGGTATCTTGTCTGTTCACCAGGGACAGATGGAAGCCGGCTCATCGCTCGGGCTGCAACGGGGTTCGGTGCTGCGCCTGATCGTGATCCCGCAGGCGATGCGCGTGATCCTGCCGCCACTCACCAGCCAGTATCTGAACTTGACCAAGAACTCCTCGTTGGCGGTGGCAATCGGCTATCCCGACCTGGTCTCGGTGTTTGCCGGCACGACACTGAGCCAGACCGGGCAAGCGATCGAAATCATCGGCATCACCATGGGCGTCTACCTCCTGATTTCGCTGGTGACGAGCGCGATCATGAGCCTCTACAGTTGGCGCATCAGCCGGAGTATGGGCTGATGAGCGATACCGCACCAACCGCCTTCGTCCGCCAGGACCTCGTCGCCGAACGTCCGGCACCGGTGAAGACCACGGGCCTTGTCGGCTTCCTGCGCACGCGGCTGTTCAATACGCCGACCAACATCCTGATTACGATCGTCAGCGCGCTGCTGTTGTGGTTCACCGTCGTTCCCACGCTGAAATTCTTGCTGGTCGACGCAGTCTGGACCGGCAACGATCGCACCGCCTGTCTTGCGGAAAACGCCGGACATGTGGTCGGCGCCTGCTGGCCGTTCATCCAGGCAAAATTCAGCCAGTTCATCTACGGATTTTATCCGGAGCCGGAACGCTGGCGCGTCAACCTGACATTTATCCTCGCCGGGGTCCTGCTGCTGCCGCTGTTGATTCCGCGGCTGCCAGCCAAAGGTATCAACGCCGGTCTGTTCTTCGGCGCGTTTCCCATCGTCGCCTTCTTCCTGCTGCACGGCGGCGGACTGGACGGGCTTGGCGTGAGCTGGACGGCCGGACTTCTGTCAGGCTTCAACGACAGCATCGGCGACGGCGGGCGCAAGCTTGCGGCCGCGGGCGAGACCACGGCCGTGATAGGACCGCTGCTGTGGCTGCTCGGAAAACTGATCGTGCTGATCTCGACGATGATCTCCTGGCTGTTGTTGCCGCTGACCTGGCTGCGCGACCAGATCCAGGCTTTTGGCCGTCCTGTGTGGGCGGACTTTTTCCTTACCGCCATCATCATACTGGCGCTGGTGTTCTGGTTCAGCGCAGGCAAACGGCGTTCCCTGATCAATTGCGCGGCGATCTTCGCCGGCATCGGCCTCGTCATCGCTTTGATGGCGCTCGACAGCGGCGGGTTGCCTGTCGTCGACACGCGGCTGTGGGGCGGCCTGCTGGTGACGCTGGTGGTATCGGTCACCGGCATTGTCGCGTCGATGCCGGTCGGCATTGCGCTCGCGCTCGGCCGACGCTCGACCATTCCGCTGATCCGGATTTTCTCGATTGCCTTCATCGAGGTCTGGCGCGGGGTTCCGCTGATCACGGTGCTGTTCTTCGCAACCTATATGTTGCCGCTGTTCGTTCCGACCGGATTCACCATCGACGGATTGGTGCGCTGCCTGATCGGGATCTCGCTGTTTGCGGGCGCCTACCAGGCCGAAAACATCCGCGGCGGCCTGCAAGCAATTCCGCGCGGGCAGGGCGAGGCGGCCGGCGCGCTTGGCCTGTCCTGGGCCAAGACCACGGCGCTGATCGTGATGCCGCAGGCGTTGCGCCACGTCATCCCGAGCCTCGTCAACAGCTTCATCGGCTTGTTCAAGGACACCTCATTGGTCTCGATCGTCGCGCTGTTCGATCTGTTGGGATCGTTGCGCGCTTCGTTTTCCGATCCAAACTGGTCGACGCCGACCACGTTGTTCACCGGTTTTGCGTTCACCGGGATCATCTATTTCACTTTCTGCTTTGGCATGTCGCGTTACTCCCTGTTCGTCGAGAACAGGCTGAACGCGCATCGCCGCAACTGAGGTTGGACCCATGGGCACAAACTCGATCGTTGGCATCAACGCCCTCAACAAATGGTACGGCGATTTTCACGTCCTGCGCGACATCAACCTCGATGTCGCCAAGAGTGAGCGCATCGTGATCTGCGGCCCCTCCGGCTCGGGCAAGTCGACCCTGATCCGCTGCATCAACGCACTGGAGGAATTCCAGGAAGGCGCCATCGTCGTCGACGGCATCGAATTAGGGCCGAACCTGCGGCGGGTGGACGAAGTCCGACGCGAAGTCGGCATGGTGTTCCAGAGTTTCAACCTGTTTCCGCATCTGACGGTGTTGGAGAATTGCACGCTGGCGCCGATCTGGGTGCGCAATATCCCCAAGAAGGACGCCGAGGCGATGGCGATGAAATATCTGGAGCGGGTCAAGATCCCGCATCAGGCCAGCAAGTATCCAGGCCAGATGTCAGGCGGTCAGCAGCAGCGCGTGGCGATTGCGCGCGCGCTCACCATGAATCCCAAGGTCATGCTGTTCGACGAGCCGACCTCGGCGCTGGATCCCGAAATGGTCAAGGAGGTGCTCGACACCATGGTCGATCTCGCCAGGGAAGGCATGACCATGCTGGTCGTCACCCACGAAATGGGATTTGCGCGGGAAGTGGCCAACCGCGTCGTGTTCATGGACGCTGGCCAGGTGATCGAGTCGAATACGCCCGAAAACTTCTTCGCCAATCCGCAGCACGCGCGGACCAAGCTGTTCCTCAGCCAGATTTTGCGGCATTAGCTTAGGCGAATGGGGAAATGGCGAATAGCGAGTAGGATTCCACTCGCTACTGGCCATTCGCGTCTCAAGCTCACACTTTCTCGAACGGCACCTCGATCTTGCTGCGCTTCTCCAGCCATGCTGGCACAGGGAGATTCTTCGAGCGCATGAACTCCGGATTGAACAGTTTTGACTGATAGCGGTTTCCGGAATCGCACAGCAACGTCACGATCGTCTTGCCCGGTCCGAGCTCTTTGGCGAGCCGGATCGCGCCGGCGACGTTGATGCCGGTGGAGCCGCCGAGGCACAGGCCTTCATGCTCGAGCAGTTCGTAGATGATCGGCACGGCTTCCTCGTCGGGAATCAGGAAGGCGTCATCCACCTTGGCTGTCTCGATGACGGGCGTGACGCGGCCGAGGCCGATGCCTTCGGTGATCGAGCCGCCCGGCGTCGCTTTGGCGACACCGTTCTTGAACAATTCATACATCGCAGCGCCCCGCGGGTCGGCGCAGGCGATCGTGATGGCCTTGTTCTTTTCCTTCAAATACCGGCTGACGCCGGCCAGCGTCCCGCCTGTTCCGACCGAGCAGACGAACCCGTCGACCTTGCCACCGGTCTGCTGCCAGATTTCCGGGCCGGTCAATTCGTAATGCGCCTTCGCATTGTCGAGATTGTTCCACTGGTCGGCGAACAGCACGCCGTTCGGCTCGTTCTTGCGCAACTGATCGGCCAGCCTTCGGCCGACATGCTGGTATTGATTCGGGTTAGAGAACGGCAGCGCCGGCACCTCGACCAGCTCGGCGCCGCACAGCCGCAGCATGTCCTTCTTTTCCTGGCTCTGGGTTTCCGGAATCACGATCAGGGTGCGGTAGCCACGGGCGCTGGCGACGACGGCAAGCCCAATGCCGGTATTGCCCGCGGTCGCCTCGACCACGAGGCCACCGGGCTTGAGGTCGTTACGCTTCTCGGCCTCGAGGATCATCCATTTGCCGGCGCGGTCCTTTACCGATTGGCCGGGATTCATAAACTCGGCCTTGCCGAGAATGGTGCAGCCGGTCATTTCGGAGGCTTGCTTCAGCTTGATGAGCGGCGTGTTGCCGATAGCTTCGACGACGTCGTTGTTGATGGTCATGCTTCTAAATCGCCAGTTTGCTTGGCTATTCGTTGGGAGACCCTAAAGGACCGCAGCAGGGCATACAAGCCAGCGATGGCGACAGTAATTCCGCGTCGCAACAAGAGAGCCAACGTTCGGCAGGCGTCGGAAGCGGTCGTCGAATCCGGATGGAATCAGGTTCGGCCAGATCGCGGCGAAACTTGCTTCGCCAGATCGCGAGCGTCCTGGCATAATCTTGTCCGAAAATGCGTTCGCGGATGATGGAAACGCCGAACCGCTCGCCGAGGGACTTTCGGTATCTGCGGCGAGGGCTCGCCGACCAGGATGTCATTGCCATCGACCATGGGACGTGAACGTCGACAGCAGGGATGGCGGCATACGAAAACGAAAATCGGTGCATGGAATGCGACCGTTGAAAAATACAGAAGCCTCTAGCCTCCATTACACCCGAAGAGACGAAGTTGCGGTTCCCGGAGCTTGAAATGGGCCGCTCGGCGCGCTTTTCGCGCTGAGGAGACTGACCAGGACGGTTAGAACAGGGGGAAAACCCATGAAATCTTCGTAAGATTCTGGCGATCCTGGATCATCTCGACCATATTCCAAGGCGATGAAATAAGGACAACTTGCATTTTAGGTCTCCGATCGACGCACCGCCGCCAGCGCCCGCCTGACTGGTTCCGGGGCTGTCCGCGCTCTGATCCCAGGGCTAGTATGCCAGCTCGGTTCCAAGGGAAGCATCACCCCCGTGAACGTGTCGCAGGCCATCGAGAAAAGCGTTCGTCGCGCGTCGCGCCGGGATTTGCCCGGTGGAGAACGGGTGTGACCCAACCTGTTCCGGGTGTTGCGGTCGAATCATGGCTTGCCATCGCTCCAGGCGGGAGTCGCCTGGCGCGATGGCTTGCGGTGCTGGGTCTGCTCGCCAGCTCGGCCGGCTGCATCCTGACCAAGGATCTTCCCGATCCCGCGCTCGACGTGCCCGACGGCTACAAGGCGGCGCGGCTGACGCGGGCGCAGGACGCGCCGCCGACGCTCGACTGGTGGCGCGGCTTCCGTTCGGCGGAATTGACCACGCTGATGGAAGAGGCGCAGACCGTGAATCTCGATATCGCCGCCGCGACCGCGCGGTTCATCCAGGCCGACGCGCAGGCGCGGATTACGGGCGCGGCACTGTTGCCAAATCTCAACGGCGCAGGCTCGGAGACCTATTCCCGCACCTCGGGCGCGAGCGCGAGCGGCCTCTCCATTGGCGGCCGCGAGGTCGTCAACTATTCGGCCTCGCTGAGCGCCAGCTACGAGCTCGACTTCTGGGGCAAGAACCGCGACGCCGCACAGGCGGCGGAAGAGACGGCGTTCGCCAACCGCTTCGATCGCGACGTCGTCGCGCTGACCACGCTGACCACGGTTGCGAACGCCTATTTCCAGGTGCTTGCGGCGCAGGACCGGCTTCGCACCGCGCAGCAGAACATCGCCAGCGCCACCCGCATCCTCAACGCGATCAAGGACCGCTTTAAGGCCGGCACGGGTACCGATCTCGACGTCGCTCAGCAGGAGGCGGTGCTGGCCAATCAGCGTGCATCGGTGCCGCCGCTGAAGCAAACGCTCGACCAGAACATCAACGCGCTGGCGACCCTGGTGTCGCGGCCGCCCGAAGCGGTGCGCGTCGTCGGTGGCTCGCTCAACCAGATTGCCATTCCGCGTGTTACGCCGGGTTTGCCATCGGAACTGCTGACGCAACGACCGGATATCAGGCGGCAGGAGGCGCAGCTCGCGTCGGCTACCGCCAATGTCGGCAACGCCCGCGCGCAGTTTTTCCCGAGCATTCAATTGACCGGCCAGGGCGGTTACCAGAGCTCGGCGCTGTCGTCGCTGTTTCAGCCGCACGCCGCTTTCTTCAGCGTGGTCGGCAGCCTGATCCAGCCGATCTTCGATGGCGGGAAAATCCTTGGCAATTTCGAATTGACCAAAGCCAGGCAGGACGAATTGCTGCAGACCTACCGCAAAACGGTGGTGCAGTCGTTCGCCGATGTCGACAACGCGCTGATGTCGATCCGCCAGACCACCGAGAAGCTGCGGCTGCAGCGCGACGTGCTGGCAGCCTCGAGGCGGGCCTTTCAACTGTCCGAGCAGCAGCTTAGGGCCGGAACCGCCGACATCGTAACTGTGCTAAACACGCAATTGACGTTATTCCAGGCGGAGGATTCGCTGTGGCAGGCCCAACTGGCCCGGCTGCTCGCGATCGTCAGCCTGTATCAGGCGCTGGGAGGCGGCTGGGAGCCGAGGATGGAGAGGCCGGTCGATGCTCTTTAAGCCGGAGTCAAAGGACGACGCGAAGATCGAAGGCGCGCGCAAGCCGAGCTTTTTGTCGCGCGTGCTCAGGCGCATGGTCTCGCTGACCGTGACGCTCGTGATCCTCGGCGGTCTCGGCTACATCGGCTGGTACGCCTTTCAGCCAAAACCCGGCGGCAACAATCGCGGCGGGCCGGGCGCGCGCCTCGACCTTCCGGTGCCGGTGCTGGCGGCGATGCCGCGCACCCAGGACGTGCCGGTCTATCTCGAGGGCGTCGGCTCGGTCCGTGCGCTCAACAACGTGATCGTGCGCGCCCAGGTCGACGGCAAATTGATCGCGGTGAATTTCACCGAAGGCCAGGACGTCAAGAAGGGCGACGTGCTTGGCGAGATCGACCCTGTGATCTACCAGGCGCAATACGACCAGGCGGTGGCCAAGAAGGCGCAGGACGAGGCGCAGTTGGCCAACCAGCGTCTCGACCTCGCGCGCTACCAGCAGCTCGCGGCATCCAACGCCGGCTCCAAGCAGCAGGCCGATACGCAGAAGGCCGTAGTCGCGCAGCAGGAAGCGCTGGTGAGGTCCGACCAGGCCGCGATCGACAATGCGCAGGCAACCCTTGGTTACACCAAGATCATCGCGCCGTTGTCGGGACGCGCCGGCCTCCGTCAGGTCGACCAGGGCAACATCATCCACGCGGCGGATCTCACCGGTCTCGTCATCATCACCCAGTTGCAGCCGATCGCGGTGCAGTTCAGCCTGCCGCAGCAGCAGATCGTGCGGGTCAACGCCGCATCTGCCAAGGGCGCGCTGACGGTCGATGTGTTCGGCAATGACGGCATTACGGTGATCGATACCGGCACGCTGAAAGGCATCGATAACCAGGTCGACCCGACCACGGGAACGCTGAAACTGAAGGCCGAATTTCCCAACGCCAAATTCCAGCTCTGGCCGGGACAATTCGTCAATGTGCGGCTGAAGGTCGAGACGCTGGAGAAGGCGATCGTGGTACCGACCTCGGCGGTGCAGCGCGGGCCCGCCGGAACGTTCAGCTACGTGATCGGCGACGGCGATATCGCGACCGCGAAACCGGTTGTGGTGACGCAGCAGAACGAAAACGACGCGGTGATTGCGAGCGGCCTCACCACCTCCGACCGCGTGGTGACCACGGGCTTTGCCAATCTGTCCGACGGTGCCAAGGTTTTGATCGGTACCGACGATCGCGCGCCGACCGCCGATCTCGCGCCGCGCAAGCGCAGCCGAAGCCCCGATGGCAAGGGCGGCCAGGGCAAGGACGGCCAGCCGAAAGACGGCCAAGCCAAGGATGGTCAAGCCAAGGACGGCCAGAAGAAAGACTGGCAGGGCAAGGACGGCGAACACCGCGGCAAGCGCGAGCGCGGCGAGGGGGACCAAAAAGGACAGACCGGACCTGCACCAGGACCAGCAGCCGGACCAGCGAAGTCGCAGCCATGAACGAACGATCGCTCGTTTGAGCATCCGACTTCGCGACGCCAGGAGTATGAGGCAGTACGAGGCCATGAGCACGCAACCATGAGCGTCTCCGAACCGTTCATCCGCCGGCCGATCGCGACCTCGCTTCTGGGGATAGCGCTCCTGATCGGCGGCGCGCTCGGCTATTGGGCGCTGCCGGTGTCGGCGCTGCCGCAGGTCGATTTCCCGACCGTGCAGGTGACGACACAGCTGCCGGGCGCCAGCCCCGACGTGATCGCCTCGCTGATCACCGCGCCGCTGGAGCGCCAGCTCGGGCAGATCCCGTCGCTGTCCTCGATGCAATCGACCAGTTCGTTCGGCGTCAGCCAGATCTCGCTGCAGTTCGATCTCAACCGCGATATCGACGGCGCGACGCAGGACGTGCAGGCCGCGATCAATGCAGCCGCCGGAATCTTGCCAAGAACCCTGCCGTACCCGCCGACCTACGCCAAGGTCAATCCGGCGGATGCGCCCGTGATCACGCTGGCACTGACGTCGGAGACGATTTCGCTGCGCGCGATGAGCGATATCGCCGATACGATCCTGGGCCAGCGTCTCAGCCAGATTTCCGGCGTCGGCCGCGTCGCGGTGCTGGGCGGGCTGAAGCCCGCAGTGCGGGTGCAGGCAGACCTCGCGCGGCTCGCCGCCTATGGCATCGCGATGGAGGATTTGCGCAACGCCATTGCGGGCGCCAATGTTTCCGGCCCCAAGGGTTCGCTCGACGGTGCGCAGCAATCCTACACCATCGCGGCCAACGACCAGATCGCGGTGGCGGAGGCCTACAAGCCGATCATCATCGCCTATCGCAACGGCGCGCCGGTCACCATCGGCGACGTCGCCATCATCGTCGACGGGCTGGAGAACGACCGCACCGGCGGCTGGTATCAGGGCACACCGGCGGTCATCATCGACATCCAGCGGCAGCCCGGCGCCAACGTGATCGAGGTGGTGCGCCAGATCCGCGCCGAAATTCCCAAGGTGCAGCGCGCGATCCCGGCCGGCGTCAACCTGACCATCGTCAGCGACCGCACCGTCACCATTCGCGCCTCCGTGCATGACGTGCAGTTCACCTTGATCCTGAGCGTGGTGCTGGTGACGCTGGTGGTGCTTTTGTTCCTGCGCTCGCTGCGCGCCACCCTGATCGCGGGGGTGGCGCTGCCGCTATCGCTGATCACGAGCTTCGGCATCATGTATTTCTCGGGCTTCAGCCTCGACAATCTGTCGCTGATGGCGCTGACGATCGGCACCGGCTTCGTGGTCGACGACGCCATCGTGATGATCGAGAACATCGTCCGCCATATGGAAAACGGCGAGTTTGTGATGGAGGCCTCGCTGAAGGGCGCCAGCGAAATCGGCTTTACCGTGATTTCGCTGACGGTGTCGCTGATCGCGGTGTTCATCCCGCTGCTGTTCATGTCCGGCCTCGTCGGACGCATGTTCCGCGAATTCGCGCTGACCCTGACCATTGCCGTGGTCACGTCGGCAATCGTCTCGCTGACGCTGACGCCGATGATGTGCTCGCGGCTGTTGAAGCATGTCGGCGAGGAGATGACGGTGCCCGGGCTGGCTGCCGTTAGCCGCTTCATCGATCGCATGGTCGCGTTCTACCATCGCACGCTGCTGTGGGTGCTGCAGCGCCAGCGCGCCACCCTGCTGGTGACGTTTGCGACCATTGCGCTCACCCTTATCATGTATGTGATCGCGCCGAAGGGTTTCCTGCCGCTGCAGGACACCGCATCGATCACGGCGGTGACCGAGGCCGGACCCGACGTTTCCTTTGCCGAGATGCAAAGCCGTCAGATGGCGGCGGCCGCTGCGATCGAGGCCGATCCGGACGTGATCGGCGTGGTCTCGGTGATCGGGGCGGGTTCGGTCAATCCGACCACCAATGTCGGCCGGCTCGTGATGACGCTCCGGCCGCGCGGCGAGCGACGCGACGACGTTTCGGCCGTGATCACGCGGCTGAAGCAGCGCACCGCGTCGATGCCCGGCATGACCATCTATTTCCAGCCGGTACAGGACGTGCAGATCTCGACGCAGTCGAGCCGCTCGCAATACCAGTACACGCTGACCGGCACCGATGCTGCCGAGGTGACGACATGGGCTAACCGGCTGGTCGCCGAAATGCGCAGGGATTCCCTGTTCCGCGACGTCTCGTCGGAGGCGCAGGAGGGTGGCTTGCGCGCCGCGCTGGATATCAACCGCCAGCGCGCCGGCCAGCTCGGTGTCAGCCTGCAGGTGATCACGGACACGCTGAACGATGCCTTTGCGCAGCGGCAGATCTCGACCATCTATGGCCAGGCCAATCAGTATCGCGTCGTGCTGGAAGCTCTGCCGATGTATCAGCGCGATCCTTCGATCCTCTCGAAGCTCTATGTGCCGGGGGTGGCGGCAACGCCCGGCAGCCCGGCCGGACAGGTGCCGATTTCAGCGATAGCGACCCTGACGCGCACCACAGCGCCGCTCGCGATCTCGCATCAGGCGCAATTCCCGGCCGTCTCGCTCAGCTTCAACCTCGCGCCCGGCGAGGCGCTCGGCGATGCGGTCGACGCCGTCAAGGCGATCGAGACCCGGATCGGCATGCCCGGCAGCATCGTCGGCGTCTATGCCGGTGACGCGGCCGAGTTCTCGAAATCGCTGGCCGGACAGCCATGGCTGATCCTGGCCGCGATCGTCACCATCTACATTGTGCTCGGCGTGCTCTATGAGAGCTACATCCACCCGATCACCATTCTCTCGACGCTGCCCTCGGCCGGCGTCGGCGCCATCCTGGCCTTGATGCTGTTCGGGCAGGATCTGTCGGTGATCGGCCTGATCGGCATCATTCTCTTGATGGGCATCGTCAAGAAGAACGCGATCATGATGATCGACTTCGCGCTGGAAGCGGAGCGGCATCAGGGCCTGTCGGCAAATGATGCGATCGTGCAAGCGTGTCTGCTACGCTTCCGCCCGATCATGATGACGACGCTGGCCGCTCTGTTCGGTGCGTTGCCGCTGGCGATCGAGAGCGGCACCGGCGCGGAGCTGCGTTTCCCGCTCGGCATTTCCATCATCGGCGGCCTGCTGCTGAGCCAGTTGCTGACGCTCTACACCACGCCCGTGATCTATCTGGCGCTCGACCGGCTCAACCGCAAAATCGAGAAGGCGGTGCCGGAGCCGGGGCCACATGGCCCGCCGGTTGCCGGCGCCACCGAGGGGATGCAGTGATGGTATCGATCTCGGAGCCCTTCATCCGCAGGCCGGTCGGCACCACCCTGCTGGCGATCGGGCTCTTTCTGGTCGGCTTCGTCGCCTATATATTCCTGCCGGTGTCGGCGGTGCCCAACGTCGATTTTCCGATGATCCGGGTTTCCGCTTCGCGTCCGGGGGCCGACCCCTCGGTGATGGCGTCGACCGTTGCGGCGCCGCTGGAGCGGCGGTTGGGGCAGATATCGGGGATCGACCAGATCACCTCGACCAGTTCGCTCGGTACCACCAGCATCCAGCTCCAGTTCGCAATCGGCCGCAACATCGACCGCGCCGGGCGTGACGTGCAGGCCGCGATCAATGCGTCGCTGGCGGATTTACCGAGCGACCTGCCGTCGCTGCCAAGATTTAAAAAAGCGAATCCCGCCGCGGCGCCCGTGTTCGTGCTGGCGTTGACTTCGAAGACGCTGACGACGAGTGCGATGTATGACGTCGCCGACACCGTGATTGCCCAGCGTATCTCGCAGGTGCCGGGGGTAGGCGAAGTCACCGTCAGCGGCGCTGACCAGCCCGCGGTACGCATCGCACTCAATCCGGTAGCGCTCGCGAATGCGGGAATTGCGACCGACGACGTCCGGCTCGCCATCATCAACGCCAATCCGCTGGGTCCAGTCGGCATTTTCAACGGCGGCCGCCAGAGCGAGACGATCTCGATCAACAAGCAGATGCGCACCGCGGCCGAGTTCCGCGACATCATCATCAAAAGCTCGACCGGCAATTTCGTTCGCCTTTCGGACGTGGCTGAAGTCGAAGACTCCGTCCGCAACACCCGCTCCATCGCCTGGTTCAACAAGCAGCCGGCGGTGCTGATCCAGATCACCAAGCAGGGCGATGCCAACGTCATCGATACCGTCGACCGGGTCAGGGCGCTGCTGCCGGAATTGAAGCAATGGTTGCCGGGCGGCGTCGAGATTTCGACACTGGTCGACCGCACCGGCACCATCCGCGCCAGCGTCGAGGACATGCAGTGGACGCTGCTCGCTACTGCGTTCCTGGTTATGGTGGTGGTGTTCGCCTTCCTGCGCCGACTGGTGCCGACCATTGCAGCGGGCATCTCCGTGCCGCTGGCGCTGGCGGGGACTTGCGCCGGCATGTGGCTCGCCGGCTTCTCGATCGACAATCTGTCGCTCATGGCGCTCGCGATTTCGGTCGGCTTCGTGGTCGACGACGCCATCGTCATGATCGAGAACATGTATCGCAATCTCGAGCACGGCATGACGCCGCTCGCGGCGGCGCTGGAAGGCGCCAAACAAATCGGCTTTACCGTGCTCTCGATCAGCCTGTCGCTGATCGCGGCCTTCACGCCGCTGATCTTCATGGACGGCATCATCGGGCGGCTGTTGCGCGAGTTCTCGCTGACGCTGACCTTTGCTATCGTGGTTTCGACCGTGGTGTCGCTCACGATCACGCCGATGATCTGCGCGCATTACATCAAGGAGGCAACCTCGGACCGCGCGACCTGGTTGGACCGGCTGGTCGAGGGCACGCTGTCGCGCATCGTTTCCTTCTATACCTGGACGCTGCGGCGCGTGCTGGAATATCCGTTCCTAACGCTTGATCGTGTTCTTTGCGACCATCGCGTTGACGGTGACGCTCTACATCAAGACACCGAAGGGTTACTTCCCGATCGACGACAGCGGCTTCGTGATTGGCGTGACCCGGTCTTCCCCCGACGTCTCGTTCCAGGCGATGCTCGGTTTGCAACAGCAACTCGCGGACATTGTGATGGCCGATCCAGCGGTGGCGGGGATCGGGTCCGTTCTCAACAGCGGCCTTAGCTCCAATCGTGGGTTGATGTTCATCAGTCTTAAACCGCCGGAAGAGCGAGGTAAGTTAACCACCGCGGTGGTTATAGATCAGCTGCGCAAAAACCTGTATCGGGTGGCGGGAATACGGTTGTTCATGTTCGCGGCGCAGGACGTGCGCACCGGCGGACGTCAGACCGATTCCGGCGACTATCAATACACGCTGTCGAGTACCGATCTCGATCTCCTGCAGAAATGGGCCCCGCTGGTCGGCAAGCGCATGGAGACCGTCGAAGGCATTACTGACGTGTCCTCTGACCGCGATCCCGGCGGATTGCAATTGTCGCTGGTGATCGACCGCAAGGTCGCATCGAGCCTCGGCGTTCGTGTCCAGGACATCGACAACGCCCTGAACAACGCCTTTGCGCAACGGCAGATTTCGTACGTATATACCCAACGCAACCAATACATGGTGGTGCTGGAGATCGATCCGAAATTCCAGAGCGATCCGTCGAACCTGGAACGCATCTTCGTTGCCGGTGCCAACGACGTGCAGGTGCCGCTATCGGCCGTGGTGCATTATCAACGCGGCCTGTCGCCGCTGGCGGTGTTCCACTCGCAAGCGTTCCCCTCGACCACGGTATCGTTCAACCTGTTGCCCGACGTGCCGCTGGAGGTCGCGACATCGAACATCCAGCGCGCGGTCGACGAACTGCACATGCCGGAGGGAATCCGCGGCAGCTTTGACGGCAATGCCGGCGATTTCAACAAGACCAGCGGGCGGCAGCCGCTGTTGATTCTGGGCGCGCTGGTCGCGATGTATATCGTGCTCGGCGTGCTCTACGAGAGCCTCGTCCATCCCCTGACCATCATCTCGACGCTGCCCTCGGCCGGCCTCGGCGCGCTTTTGGCGCTGCAGGTGACCAACACGCCGCTGACCGTGATCGCCTTTGTCGGCATCATTTTGTTGATCGGCATCGTCAAGAAGAACGGCATCATGATGGTTGATTTCGCGCTCGACGCCGAACGCCACCGCGGCCTGTCGTCGGCGGATGCGATTTTCGAGGCGTGCCGCGTCCGGTTCCGGCCGATCCTGATGACGACGATGGCGGCGTTGTTCGCGGGCATTCCGCTTGTGATCGCGACCGGTCCCGGCACCGAATTGCGCCGGCCGCTCGGCATCACCATCATCGGCGGATTGTTCGTGTCCCAGATCCTGACGCTCTACACGACTCCGGTGATCTATCTCCTGATCGACCGGCTGCGGCGGCGGTCTGAACCGGCGGCGATTCACGCGCCTGCAGAATAGTTGTATTGTTGGCTGTGAGGCGTATAGCGGGCGGATGTCAAGACAATCCGAATCCAAGGCCGGTACCGACGTAGAAGAGGTGCCGGAGTGCACGCATTGCGGCAAGCCGCTGCCGCTGTGCATCTGCGACAGCATCACGCCGATCGAAAACAAGGTCGAGCTCCTGATCCTGCAGCATCCGCAGGAACAAGACCGGACGCTCGGTACCGCGCGGCTGACCGCGCTTCATTTCAAAAATGCCGTGCTCAAGATCGGCTTGTCGTGGCCAAGCCTGTCTAAAGCGCTGGGGCGGCCGGTCGCAGATCCCTCGCGCTGGGCGGTGCTCTATCTCGGCTCCGCCAAGGTCAGCGATCTCGACACCGAAAGCGAGATCGTCGCGATCAACCGCAAGGGCGAAATCGAGCCGCATCAACGCGCCATCCTCGGCGACATCGAAGGCATCGTGCTGCTCGACGGCACCTGGAGCCAGGCCAAGGCGCTGTGGTGGCGCAATGCGTGGATGCTCAAATGCCAGCGGGTCATCCTCGGCCCCAGGCGCCCATCGCGTTACGGGCAGTTGCGCCGCGAGCCGCGCCGCGACGGCCTCGCGACCATCGAGGCGGCGGCGATGTTGCTGGCGGGGCTGGAGAAGCGGCCCGATATCGCCGAGACGCTGAACGGCAGTTTTGAGCGGCTGCTGGCGCGATACCGCCAGCTTCAGGCCACGATGCCGGAACTGGCGCCAAAACCGAAGAAAAGGGATTATCGGCAGCGCAAGCGGGCCTGAGGGAATTCTGGGCGTCGGTACGCCGTTGGCCCGCGGCCACGAACTTCGTCCGGCCTCGCATATAATCAGTCTAAGCTATTGATTTTAGGGATGGAGGCCACGACCAGAATTGAACTGGTGTACCGGTTTTGCAGGCTCGTCAGGCAGTACCTGTCTGAGGTCCCCAGAAGTGGAAAGCGGGTGGTTCCTTGAACGATTTTTGGGATCTGCCCGCGCCCCCGCGGCGCTATCTCCGACAGCGCCACGTCGCGCAACACCTGACCGGGGCGCGGATCAGTCCTGCTCATCGAGCGGCGGCTCGTTCCACTCATCCGCCTTGGCAAGACAAGCCGCCGCTATCTCGCGCCCGATCTGCATCACCACCGCGTCAATGTTGCGCCGGACCTGCATGTCGCGGCTGCACCGCGCCGCCATGCCCGACAGATGCGTCAGCACCGTGCAACACATCGCATCGATCAGTTCATTGACATCGTCACGCCGCACAAGTTTGCGCTGCCGTTCCATTATCCTGATCTGTAGCAACTCAGTCTTTGCCTTGGCATGCTCAGCGTCGGCCTTCGCGCGCAGCGATTGCCGCCGCTCGCGCCGCAAGTATCGCAGGTAGCCAACGCGGCTCTGGTCGAGCGGGAAGCCGCTGCCACTCGCCGGGCTTTTCGATGGGCGGCTGTGTCCATTGTGTGACGCTGACACGGTCGCGTCGAGGCGTCGGCCCCGGTTCGGTTCGGGGGGCGTCCCGTGAAACGCCGAACTTCTTAGTCCGTTTTTAATTTGACGGACGTTCGGACCATTGGCAGAATTGTTGCATGGGCCAAGCGAAACGACCGACTTGCCCCGAATGCGGGGCACCGCTGGTTTTGGCGCTACCTCCTGACGGCGAGGGAAAGCGCACCTTCCAGTGTTTCGATTGCGACCGGCCTGATCCCCTGAAAACTGACAGAGTGATAAGCTGGCTTAAGAGTGAGCTACGGCCACCTGAGTAGGGCCGCCTCAGTTGACGACCGCTTTCATTTCGGTCGCGCCCGCGCCCTGCGCTCGCTGATCCCGCCGCCGCACCTCGCACTGTCGCAATGGATCGAAAGTAATATCCGTCTGCCGGGAAGACGTCTCGGCGTTGCCAAGGGTTTGAACCTTGGGCCGCTGGCGGCGACCTACCTACAGAGGCAATCTCTCGGAGGCTGTCATGACCCATTGGCACGACACGATGGTCGATAGACCCGAAACGGATGGCGCGGTCTACGTTACGGGCTGGACAATCTCCGGCCTAGCCGTGCTCGGGGCGGTTGTTGCGGTCTGGGTTTTCGGGATTTAGGCCCACCAAGGCGCGCCGGGAGCGACAGGCACCGGGAGCCGTCCGGGGCCGGGCCAGCCGGTCAGCATCGATGCCGTAGGAGCGTCGTACAGGGGTCCAGGGCTACAGAAACAAGGAGCCCTCACCAGCGCACAGACGGGCCACGCGCCACGATCTGCCGGGCCGCTGACGTGGTCCCAGCGAGGTCCCAGACCAAAAATCAGGCTTCGCAGCGACTTCAGAAATAGCAGCTAAGTATTTGAAGAGATTAGTGGAGGCCACGACCAGAATTGAACTGGTGTACACGGTTTTGCAGCAGATGAATGTTGTCCTGATTCGTGTGCCTCTGTTGCGTTCCCGTGTGATTTGATTGACGTTTTCTCGTAGCTATCGCTCAGGCAAACCCAGTTCATCACTTTCTGCATTCAGCGGTTCGCTTGCAAAACGTTAGCAGTCCAAGGGGCACCAAAAGGCCTGTCAGGAACGACCAGTCCTCGGAACCGTTGTTAGTCGTCGCGTCAACCGAAGCGCGACAATCTATTTCCCAACTTGCCCCAGCACCCCTCACTAGGGCTTTTTGAAACGTGGCCAGGGTCGCGCGCCGCCCCCGGCGTTAAAACCCACAGCACATCGAGGACGAAGGCGCAGGGTGTAGATTTGACGGCTTCAGGGGGGGCATTTTCTGCAACCTCGATGTGGAATAGTGCCCCGGTTGGAGACAGACGCCAACGTGATGCGAACTAAGCGAGCCGGGAATTGGTTGTGCCCCCGACATTCCCGGCTCGTCATCGACGCTGGGCCCCGTTGGGTCGTCCACCCTTTATAGGTAATCCGAACGACCTGGTTGGCCCCTCCGAAGGGTTATTCCAGCTGGGCCATTATTGGGGCAACTTGTAATCGCCGCGCAGAGGCAACGCGACAACATGGCACTGCAACGCAGCCCCAGCAGTTCCCGCCGCTGGGGCTGTTTTTAAAACGTGGACCAGGGTCGCGCGAACGGGCCAGCAAGTTCAACCGCTCAGGAAAACATTCACCGCCTACATTTTGCCCGAGCGCGGATTTCCGCCAGTTCGAAGATACAGCGCTCGCCCCCGTCGCGCCCTGCACGCTGAGCCCGATTCGCAATTTTGATCCAGTCACCTATCTCTCCCACATGCGTAAAATTGAGTTTTTTGCCCTGCATCCCGACGCGCGGAACCGAGGTTCCGGCCGGGCCTGACTGGCTGCACGAAATCAAACACGATGGCTACCGCCTGATCGTTCAGCGCGAAGGCAAGCGCGTACGCCTGTTCACCTGCAACGGCTACGACTGGAGCGACCGCTATCCGCTGATCACGGAAGCCGCCCTTCGCAACCGGAACACGTCCTTCGTTATCGACGGGGAAGCCGTGCTGCTCGGCGTCGATGGACGCTCAGACTTCGACGGCCTGCATAGCCGGAAGCACGACGAGGAAGTCCAATTCTATGCCTTCGACCGTCTGGTCAGCGACGGTGAGGACATCCGCAAGCTGCCGCTGAGCATGCGCGCAAGGCCAGCCTCTCCCGGCTCCTGGCGCGGCGCGTCGACGGCATGAAGGGCTCAGCAAATCGGTTGCCAATATCGGAGAAACGTCATTCGCCGATTTCCGGCCGCGTATGGGATCCATTGTTTATGCCCCAAACTGCTGCCTGTGTCCGGTTTTGAACTCGGATCTTGCGAAGGATTGCCTTGACGTGGACCTTCACGGTCGCCTCAGTGACTTCAATCTTGTGTGCTATGCGTTTGTTGGAGTCGCCTTCGATGATGCAGCGCAGAATCACTTTCTCCTGCGGAGAGAGCAGGGGCGCGGTCGCGTCTTCCTTCGCGACTAGGATTGGCTCAAGATTTCGAACGCTTGCCGAGGCCTCGACCAGATGGGGGCGATTGGCATCGAGTAATGCTGACGGAAAGATTGTTTCACCCATCATCACCAGCTCAATGGACCTGATGAACCTGTCGCTGACGTCGACGAAGTATCCATTGGCGCCTGCGCGGAATGCCGAAGTCAACTCGTTCAGCCGATAGTGGTCGGCAACGATCGCAATGCGTGCGTCCGGGTGCCGGTTTCTGAAAAGTGCGATCTGTTCGAGTGCGATGTCAAAATCATTGCCGGTATGGACAATAAGATAGAGCGGGAGATGAGGTGGGGCTTTGCTTGGGCGCAGACCATCGGCGCTGGATACAGAAGCCAGGATGCGAAAATTTGCCGCGCGCAATATTCTAGCAAGCCCTTCCCTGAGCAATATGCTTTTTCCAACGAGAATGACCGCAAAGGAACGTTGCCTACGCATGGCGGTGCCATCTGCAAAGCAAAATTAACTTCTAACCGTTGAATCGCGACATGTTTCGAGGTCGTAGCGACCAACGCGTCGGTGCAAAATCTTGGGTGTCGAATAGCCGGATAAATCTCGAAGCTCTCCGCGTCTTTGAATGGTGACGGTTTTTAGCCGCCGCGTCAATAAGGAGATGTATCTCCGCGAATATATCGGCCGCACCTAGATACTTTAACGGACGCCGTTCAATGATTTAAACGGCGGGGACCGCTTCACGCCGGATGCGCGCATTTCCTCGACGGTGATTTTTTGCGGGTAGGCGGTCATGACATCCAAAAATTGAAATCGGGACACTGTACCTCCGGACAGTGTGCTTCAGGACAGCTGTCCCTGACTGCGTTCCTGAGTTTAGATGGCTGGAGCAATTGCCGGGGCCGTCCCTATCGACGGGGGCAGTCGACAGGCGCGGTTCTCCGGCGAGAGTGTGAGGAACCTCATAGACAGCACTAACGTTAGAATTTAGCTTGAAACTATGGCGGGTGGCTCCCGATCCGAACAGTCAGGGTACATCCAAAGGTCAGTCACGGCCTTGGTTTGAGAGATCGGGGCCGTACCCGTGGGGGGGATGGAAGATGTCCAAATCAAAAGAACACATTCATCTGCGGTTCCAAGCCGTAGTGATCGCAAGCCAACTGCCCGATAATAGGGCCGAGGCGTTGCTGGTTCTCGACTATGCGCGGGATATGGTGGTGGAGTTCTTGGACGACTCGTCGGGGGTCTCCGATAGCGTTTCCGGCACCATCGTGCGCGACAGGTTTACCGTCCAGTGATCCATGGAGTGCCCGGCCGACGTCGCGGCGGCGATCGGCGTGACGCTGCAACCCTCGCTACCGGGCGGTACCAACTTTGACATCGTCCGAAAGGCGGTACACAGCGGGTTTAGCAAACGCCCTCGTGTTGGCTATGAACGCTGCTCTCTACAACAATTTCGTGCGTCACGATTTCGGTCATCGTCACCATCCCTTTGCAGTATCGCGGCGAGCATAGACCAAGCGGCGCAACAGCCAACAGCACCGGCACTGCAACCACCGTTTTTCGGAGAGCAGATATTTTAAAGTGGTGCGGTCGTGCGTTCCCGGCACCCTCCGACGCGCTCCACAGTACCTTGGCGACGTTGCCGCCGTTGCGGAGGGTCCGCCATCGTCAGACGGTCCCCGCCAACGGACATCGCCTTTGCCTCGGCCGCAGCCCAGCACGCCGATGCAATAATTGTTGTTTTTTGGCGATCCTTTGACGTTTCGTTACGCCACGCAAGTTGCGGCGCTCGCGGCGAAGCATCGTCTGCCCGCGATTTATCTCAGGCGACAATTCGCAACCGATAGCGGATTGATTTCATACGGCCCCGATTTAGCCGATATCTGGCTTCGTGCAGGCGGCTACGTCGATAAGATCCTCAAAGGCGCAAGCCTTCCGATCTGCCGGTTGAGCAGCCGACCAAATTCGAGTTGGTGATCAACATGAAGACCGCCAAGGCGCTCGGCCTCACCGTGCCGCCTTCCTTGCTCGTCCGCGCCGACCAGGTGATCGAATAGTTTTACTGCGGTGCATGTCCAGATGTCCGCTTCTTCTGGGCGCAACGCTGACATCGCCAGCCGTCGCGCGCATCGCGTCATGCGGACGGCATCACGTCATCGCGTCATCACCACGTCGAGCGCAACGGAGTTGACGTTAGCTCCATCGGATGGAGCGGTCACCGCGCCAGCGCAAAGGGCACCGGCAGACGACCGCCGAGCCAGCGTCGTCACCACGACAAGCGACGGGCGACAGCGTCAGGCGGCAGCGGCGAGACCATTAGGAGGCCGTCCAGCGCGCCGCCAGCGCAGGGCTACAGGACACACGGGCCGGACCGCGCCAGCGCATGGCTGGCAGGCCGGGACGCGTGCCATCGGCGGTGTCCGTGGGGCCTTTTTCAGTCCCGGATCGCACTTTTAGAACTGGCGGTAAGTTATTGATTTAACAGGTGGAGGCCACGACCAGAATTGAACTGGTGTACACGGTTTTGCAGTTCGTCTGCTCTCAACTCAAGTAAAATCAGTTGATGTAAGTTAGGCCCAATCCATACGGGTTTCTTGCATCGACCGTCTCAGTTGGTGTGGACTGAAACAAGTACGTATCAAGCCGTTTGGTAGCAGAATGGTAGCAAACCGTTCGCGCCATGTTCACACGCCACGGCGAGTCCACCCAGGCGCTTTTTTGCCTCGCCGCACTCCGATGCCAGCCGCCCCGAAATAACGCATCGGTGACTCGCGCGCCGCGATCTGGAGGCCGGTCCAGGGCCGGTTGACCGATCCGGCGAAGCAGACCAGCCTGCCCATCCATGTGCAGCATGTTCTTCCGACTGCCGATGCTCACCGGTTACGGCCGTTAATCCCTTTGGACGACGCACTGTCCGCCGGCGGTTTTCAGATTGGCGCAGAACTGAGCGCTTCTTCAGTGGTGCCGAACCGCGACGGCAACATCGCCGCTGATCCGGCGGAATAGATAGGCGAGGTTAAATGCAAATCAACGAAGCCGCCGAGCCATGGCAAACGACCCCGCAAACTCGGGTTTTGAGTAGTGCTTTCGAGAATTAACAGCGCTCGTAGACGCACTATTTACGGATGCTGCAAGCCACAAGCTCATCCTTGGATGCGCCAGCTAAAGCGGCTTCGGCCCCAGTGCGGCTTTCGTAAATAACCGAGTAGATGCCGTTTGGGGTGGGCTTGATATCAACGACGACGCATTTCTTCGTCACTGGGTCTTGAATGATGTAAAAGTTCGTCCAGGTTGGGTTTCCAGCGGCGACGGGAGTGGCAACAATCGCGGCAATCGTGGCTACAACGATGTGAGTAACGCGCATGAAATTTCTCCTCTCCGTAAAGGAAACCTAGATGCGCCTGCGAATTTTTAATAAGGGACGATTTCACCCTGTGCAGCTGGTGTCAACCCCCGGTTGTCTCAAAGTCGAAACAGTTCTCAATATTTACCTGCACAAAGCAATAGCGGCGACGAAACAATTTTGATGGCGGCTTGCCGGCGTGACACCAGCCAAAGGCCAAAACGCACCACGGGCCGTCGTAGGGGCGCCTGAGTCCCGCGCCGTCATCAGACACGAAAATGCCTGCCAGAATGAACGGGTGGGCAATTCCGAATTTGGGTTAGAGCAAAGGCCGCCGGGTTTAGGACCCTAGCCCATGCTGCCCGGCATGAAGCACCGGATGAAGATTTGATGGTCAACCCGTAGCGGCCAAACCATGGTGCGTCCCACCCGGTTCGGTTCGGTAATCAAGGCCTCGTCGGGAACATCGATCCAGTTATTCTCAAGGCGGATTCGATAGTGGCCACTCTTCGATTCCCAATCAACATCGCTGACAGCAAAGCCGTCCGTGAACGAACAACAAAGCCCCTTGCTGGATTTCAGGCTATCGAACCAGGCATTCAATTCAGGATGGCCGGGATCGTGGGCGAACCCAGGAGCGACAAAACCCGCGAAAAAAAGCACCAAAAATATTCCTGCGGTTCGCATCAGTCACGTCCTTCTGTGAGCCCGCGCATCCCAAGAGAATACCACGGGGCCAATTCGCCAATGTGAAGCGGTTTACTCCGTATAACGCCACTGCGCCAAGCACTACCCATAAGTCGTCGAGGACGGCAAAACCTACTTGCGGCTAGCAGAAAAATCCGTCGGGCAATCGACATCGCAGGCTCGCCGGTAGAGTTCAGCGCGTTCTGCCTTTATCCAAAACGCGAGCGAGATCAAAACTATGACGGTAACGACAAGCTTGGCTGAGGCGTTCTCGTTCACATTCAATGCCCCGTCGAAAACGGAAATTCTCCCCTGCAACGGAGATTTGTCAAATCAGCAAATCGGGAGCATCGTATCGGCTCTCGTCTGGTACGCAGGTTCAAAATACAACGTCCCCCGTCAGGCGAACAGGTCTGCTCCAGCCTGGGTGAATTTCACGTAGGTACCGGACTCGTGTTTTCAGAGCCAGGGAAACGCGATAGGCAATTAAAATGTCAAATGGGGCGTGTGTTATTCGATCAACGCCATATAGCCGATGATGTATGCGCCACCGCAGACAAATATCAGCCCGATTGTGATCCACACAAAAAGTGGTGACGATTCACGAGGTCGCATCGTTGGTCCCTCAGCCAACGACCATCCAACAGTGAAGCAGAACGGCAAGCAAGTGCGGCCAATGGTCTCGTCTTGCGCCGGAAAAGGGCGGGCACGGCTCGGGCAAGCTTCAGGCGATCAATGTTTTCTTGGGTGGCTGAGACGTTCTGGCAAAGGGCTGTGGCAGTCAGTGCGCTTCGATTGCTTCGATGGCTCTCCAAAGAGCCTCCGTCCAACGGAGCGATCCCATGCCAAGCCGTGTGATCTCGCCATTGTGCGACATTTCCCACCGGCTCCCGACATTGCGGACAACGCACTGCGTGCCGTCGTAAGCCAGATCAAGCGAGGTGCGCGGGTGATTAGACCGAACTTCCAGCTTCCAGGCACTCATGGCGAACTCTCCTGTCGTGCGTACTTTAGGAGCGTTGGGCTTGGGGCTGAAAGTGGCACGGATCACCAAACACGGCGCAAAGTCAGCGCGGCTTACTCGCCCCGCATTGAGGAGCTAGGCGATTCGCATTTGTTTGGCGGCGCGGCCCAGCGTCAAAGCCGCAGCCAAAAATGAGCCCGCTCGCCGCGTCCGCAGCGCCCCCTGCCAGTGCGCTTTCGATCATCAAGCCGGGCGCCCCGGGGCTTCGGTGTCGAAGAGGTTCGCGAGTTAGTACCTTAGAAACGGTAATTGATACCTAACTTTCCTACCGAAATCCTCTGCCGGATTTCGACGCCTGGGACCGCGATTGGCGCACCGGCAAATGTCCCGACCAATGTCACCGAACTCGTACCGAAATCGTAGTAATCGTACTCGGCTTTCACCGACCAGTTATTCCAAAACGCCCATTCAATGCCGCCACCGACGGTCCAGCCCGCTCGTGTCTGGTTGGCCGTCTCTTGTTCGAGGAACACTGGGATGACAGCAGAATATTCGTCGTGAGCCCAGGCCGCACCGCCCTTGCCGTATATCAACCAGCGATCCCACGCCCAGCCGAGCCGACCCGTTGCGCTCGCAATCCAATTCGTTTTGGCGGATCCTGTTCCGGTGATCCCCAATATCGTCCGGGTTACGTCACCTCTGATGTCGGCTGCCGATCCCTCACCTTCGATGCCAATGACCCAATTGCCGCCAAATTGAAGATTACAGCCGACCTGACCGCCACCGAGAAAGCCGTCTACATGCCCCGTAACGGACACACCCGGCAATAGCGACGGAACGGATATCGTCTTGTCGCCCCATCCTCCGCCCGCATGGGCTCCGATATAGCAGCCGGTCCAAGTAAACGCCGGTGGAAGCGGCGGTGGTGTGTAAGCAGGCGCCTTGCGCGGCAGATCCGCCGCCGACGCAATCTGCGTGAGCGCGATTGCGGATGCCGACGCGATTACTGCAATCGACAAGGGGCGCATAGGTAGCCTCCTCAATTTGTAAGAATTGGGATTGGGTTTACTGCGACTGTTTGATCGAAAATAGGCTGGCCGTGTAGAAATCCCATGAAATTCAATGCGTGTGGCAATCCGATCACATATCTCTAAGTTTATCCGATCAGCGATGTCCACCCGTCTGTTCTGCGCCGAGGGCAAGTGGGTATGAACCAGTTCACAATTGGGGATTGATGGCGTATCGGCTAAGAGGCGCGGCACCAATCGGTTAAGTCGTGGTGGGAGGCTTGCCTGCCAACGCCACCCGGTTCTCGGCCCGGGTGAAACATCTGCTTTCCGACAGCCGCCAAGCATTGCCATCACACCGAGCACGACCTCGAACCTCTCGGTCGTGGCGACCAAATAGGCCGCCAAATTGCTGCGTGCGCTCACCACCGTGGCTTTTGACCAAAGCGGCCCGCGGTGGCTTG
>CAWGSN010000016.1:0-11392 GCA_963825225.1 uncultured Alphaproteobacteria bacterium | reverse complement strand
CTGTGACCCCTACCATGTCAAGGTAGTGCTCTCCCGCTGAGCTACGCGCCCTAGAATAGGATGAACTGTCATCCCGCTCCAGCTGTGATCGTATTGGGTGGGGTCCGTATATCGGCTCCAAAGCGCCCCCGCAAGGACGCAGGAAGCGAATAATAGGGCCTGGTCAGGCCGCCAGCATCTTGTTCACTTCGCTGACCAATTCACGCAGATGGACCGGTTTGGCCAGCACCTTGGCGTTTTTCGGTGCTTCCGAATCGGAATTCAGGGCGACCGCGGCAAAGCCGGTGATGAACATGATCTTGATATCAGGGTCGAGTTCCGAGGCGCGGCGCGCCAGCTCGATGCCGTCCATTTCGGGCATCACGATATCGGTCAACAGCATCTCGAACGGCTCCTCGCGCAGCCGCTGATAGGCCGACATGCCGTTGTCGTGGGACGAGACCTGAAATCCGGCGTTTTCCAGCGCCTTGACCAGGAAGCGGCGCATGTCGTTGTCGTCTTCGGCGAGGAGGATTTTATGCATGGCGGTCAGTCGTCGAATCCGGCTTGGAGGATTGATCCGCCCACTAAGCCCGACAGACGGTAAAGATCGGGTGAAAAGTGGTGGCGTACGGGCAAAGGCGCGCACAGCTATTTCTGTACCGGAATGCGCCGAAGATCAATCAAGGCAGGCGTTTTCCGGAATTTGAGAGACGTTCCAGGAGATTTGCGGCTTTTTTTACTGCTTTTTCACTTGGCAGAGTGGTTGTGATTACCGACAATGCGTCCTTACAAAACAACCGTCCTTCCGGCAGAATCGGTTCGCTGACCGATTGCCTTAGGAAGCTCGGATCTAAGGGACGGCGCCCGACGATGACCCAGTTTAATGGCGAACTGTCGCCTCCGTTCGATATCGTGGAGCCGGCCACATGGCGGGCGCCGATCATCTTCAATTCTCCCCATTCCGGCTCGGCCTATCCGCCTGAATTCCTCAACGCCTCCCGGATCGATCTGGCGGCGCTGCGCCGCTCCGAGGATTCATTCATGGACGAATTGATCGCCGATTTGAGCGATCGCGGTTTTCCGACGGTAAGGGTCAATTTCCCCCGCTCCTATGTCGACGTGAACCGGGAGCCCTATGAACTCGATCCGCGCATGTTCACCGGGCGCCTGCCGAGCTTTGCCAATACGCGCTCGATGCGGGTCGCCGGCGGGCTCGGCACCATTCCGCGCGTGGTCGGCGACGGCCAGGAGATCTATCGTGAGCGGCTTGGCGTCGACGAGGCGCTGGGCCGGATCGAGGCGCTCTACAAGCCCTATCACCGTGCGCTGCGGCGGCTGATCAACAAGGCGCATCAGGCGTTCGGAACCGTAATCCTGGTGGATTGCCATTCGATGCCGTCGATCGGCGTTTCGCGGGACGAGCCCAGGCGGCCCGACATCGTGATCGGCGACCGCTACGGCACCAGTTGCGCGAGCCTGTTGCCCGAAATCGTCGAGGACATGATGAGCGGGCTCGGTTATTCGATCGGCCGCAACAAGCCCTATGCGGGCGGCTTCATCACCGAGCATTACGGCAATCCGGCGAGCGGATTGCATGCCGTGCAGCTTGAACTCAACCGGGCGGTCTATATGGACGAACGCCGCCGCGAGCGAGGGCCGCGATTTGCGCAGGTGGTCGCCGATTTCGCGTCGCTCGCCGACGCGCTGGCGAAGGTGCCGTTCGGCGATCTCGGGCCGTTCCAGGCAGCGGCGGAGTAGCTGCGGCGATTCCAACTCTCTTCGTCATTCCGGGGCGCGCGAACCGCGAAATCCATACTCCCGACCGTGGTTATGGATTCCCCGATGCGCAATTGCGCATCTGAGGCCTGCGGCAAGAGGCGCATCCCGGAATGACGAAGTAAGAAACAAGAGGCGCGCCCGCAGATGCGCAATTGCGCATCGGGGAACAACGGCGGCAAGAAAAAAGGGCCGCTTGAATGAACAAGCGGCCCAAGTCTAGGGAGGAAACGCCCAAGGAGGGCAGCGATAGGGCGAGGCCCTACCGCACCGCAACAATATGCGACCGCGCTGCACAAAACGCAAGTGTTTTCGAAGCATTTCCTGCGCAAAATTCGCCGGGCTGGCGGTTATGCATCAGGTGGTGAAATTCTATTTTCTTATGTATTTTCAATATCTTGCAAAATGCAGCCCGGTGACCCGGCGTTACGGCGCGACCACAATTCCACAAATCTCGATTTCGTGAATAGCGATGTCATCCAAAATGCATGCCTAAACGAACCTGATTCGAAAGTCGCAAATCGACTCCCGAGGGTGGGAATAACGCTTCGTTAATCGTGCGCGCCCTGCCGGATTGAGCTAGGCAAGAACGAGAATTCGCAAACGCTCCATTCGCGTTCAAGGAACAGCCGTGACGGTCATCGATTTCACAGCTTTTATCGGCCGCCTTGCGACCTCCTCCGGCGAAACCATCCTGCCGTTCTTTCGAACCTCGCTCTCGATCGACAACAAGAGCGCCAGCGATTTCGATCCCGTCACCGAAGCCGACCGCGCCGCCGAAGCGGTCATGCGCCGCCTGATCAAGGCCAACTTTCCGCAGCACGGCATCGTCGGCGAGGAATTCGGAAGCGAGCGCGAGGACGCCGAATATGTCTGGGTGCTGGATCCGATCGACGGTACCAAATCCTTCATCGCGGGCTTTCCGACCTGGGGCACGCTGATCGCGCTGATGCACCGGGGCACGCCGGTGTTCGGGATGATGCACCAGCCCTATATCGGCGAGCGCTTCTCCGGCGACAGCGGCTCGGCGCATTATTCCGGCCCCTCCGGCGAACGGAGGCTTTCGGTGCGGCGCTGCGCCTCGCTGAAGGAGGCGACGTCCTTCACGACCAGTCCGCTATTGATGAACGCCGCCGACCGTTTGGCCTTCGGCCGGGTCGAAGACGCGGTACGGCTGACGCGCTACGGCGGCGATTGCTATTCCTACTGCATGCTGGCGGCGGGCCATCTCGACCTCGTGGTCGAGACCGAGCTGAAACCCTATGACATCGCGGCCCTGATCCCGATCATCACCGGCGCCGGCGGCATCGTCACTACCTGGGACGGCAAGCCCGCCCAAAGCGGCGGCCGCATCATCGCCGCCGGCGACGCCCGCATTCACGAGGCGGCGATGAGGCTGCTGAACAGCTAGGGGCCCACCACGCAGGCACCGCATGGATGCAATGCTTATCGTGGACATGCAGGTGGGCCTCCTCAACGGAGAGCCCAAGCACGATTTGCGCGGCGTCATCGATCGCATCAATCGACTCGCCGCAAGGGTACGAGAACAGGTTGGCATCGTCATCTTTATTCAGCACTGTGGCTGCGACGGCGACGATTTCGAACCGCAAACGCCGGGCTGGGCGTTGCTTCCCGAACTGATCCGGGATCCGGCCGACCTTGTCGTCCAGAAGCAGATGAACGACCCATTCGCCGGCGCCGAGCTACAGGCACGTCTCAACAGGATCGCGCCGGATCGGGTCCTGGTGACCGGTTGGGCTACCGACCTGTGTGTGGATGCGACCGTCCGATCCGCCGTCTCAAACCTTCACAACGTCGTCGTGGTGACCGACGCCCATACATTGAGCGATCGCCCTCACCTCCATGCGCTCGGCGTGATCCAGCATCACCATTGGGTCTGGAGCCATCTCATCACCCCAAAACCGGTCAGGCTCGCAACGACCGACGAGCTGCTGGTTTGAGCGGATGACGCGACCTGTCCGGGCATAATTTGCTATACAAGCCTGAAAGCGACAGACGCACAGACTTCTGCGCAGGGAGGCTTGCATGAAGATTTGGGGGGCGGTGGCGGCCGCATTGTCGCTTCTGTTGTGGCCGGCTTCGGTGGCGGCGCAAGATTTTCCGACCAAGCCGATCAAGCTGATCGTGCCGTTCCCGCCCGGCGGGCCGAACGACATCATCGCGCGCGTGGTCGGCCAGCGCATGTCGGAACTGACCAAACAGCCGGTCGTGATTGACAATCGCAGCGGGCAGGCCGGGGTATTGGGAACCGACGCGGTCGCAAAAGCAGCCCCCGACGGCTACACCATCGGGATCGTGAGCGCGAGCGCGCTCGTCATCAACCCCTGGATGGAAAAAGTCCCGTACGACGTAAGCAGGGATATTGCCCCGGTCACGCTCAATGTGACGGTGCCGGAAATGCTGGTCGTCGCGAGCAACGTTCCCGCAAACAACATGGCTGAACTCATCGCGCTCGCCAAGGCGCAGCCCGGCAAACTCAATTTTGCCTCCGCCGGTGTCGGCGGTCTGCCGCATCTGGCGGGCGAATTGTTCAAACTGACCGCAAAGATCGATATCGTTCACGTGCCCTATCGCGGCGCGGCGCCTGCCATCAACGACCTGCTCGGCCAGCAGGTGCAGATGACGTTCCTCGACCTGCCGGTGATCTTGCCGCAGATCAAGGCCGGCACGCTGCGACCGATCGCGCTCGGCGCCCCTGCCCGCTCACCGACCGCGCCCGACGTGCCGACCACGGCGGAAGTCGGCATGCCGGATCTGCTGATCGAAAACTGGTACGGCATGATCGCGCCGGGCGGAACGCCGGAGAAGATCGTGGCCGTGCTGAACCGCGTCACCAACGAGGCGATGGCCGATCCGGGCGTCAAGGCGAAGCTCGCCGATCAGGGCCTCACCGTCGCCGGCGACTCACCGGCGCATTTCCGTGGCTTCATCGAGGCCGAAAGCAAGAAATGGGCTAAAGTGATCAGGGACGCCGGCCTCGCGACGGCGAAGTGAGGCCTGCTCACAAATGGCGCGGCGCTCTCTCCTTGCGGGCACTTCCGCTTTTGGCGGCATCGCGCGCGGACATGGCCGGACGCGATGCTGACTCTACCCGGTCGCGAATGACCCCGAGGCGGACATCGGCACCGCCAAATATATTTCCTTCGACCGTCCCCGGCATCTTCCAGCTTGCGATTTTGGACAGTTACAATCGCCTATCGTGATCACTGAGGCGTTGGGCATGCAGCGACGTGAATTTATTGCGCTTCTCGGCAGCGGGGTGGTGTATCCGTTCGCCGCTGGCGCGCAGCAGCCAGCGATGCCGACGATTGGATATCTTCACAGTGGCTCGGCCAATTCGGTTGCGGATGAAACGGCCGCATTCCGTCGCGGCTTGCAAGAAGCAGGCTACGAGGAGGGGCAGAATGTCACCATCGAGTATCGCTGGGCCGAGGGCCTACCCGATCGGCTACCGACGTTCGCCGCCGATCTGGTTCAACGACGTGTAGCAATCATCGCCGCACTCGGTGGCGACGCCACGGCGCTGGCAGCAAAGGCCGCAACGGCGACAATCCCAATCGTCTTTCTTAACGGCAGCGATCCGGTGAAATCGGGCCTCGTCAACGCCATAAATAGCCCAGGCGGCAATATAACGGGTGTGAGTTTATTTGCAGGCATGCTCAATTCCAAGCGCTTGGAACTGTTGCACGAGCTGGTTCCTCGGGCTGGAAAAATTGCAGTATTCAACAATGTACTGGTGGCCGAGACCGAAGCCCGATCGAAGGCACTCAAGGATGCCGCGAGTGCGATCGGCTTAAAACTTGATTTTGTGAACGTGAAGAGCGATTCCGATCTGGATGCCGCCTTCGCATCCATCGCTAAAGGAAAAGTGCAAGCCCTCTTTGTGAGCGGCAGCCCATTCTTCCTGATCCGTCGCGGTCAACTCGTCACTCTGGCAGCACGCCATCGGATTCCTGCCATTTACGCCTGGCCTCAATTTGTGGTGGATGGGGGCCTGATGAGCTACGGAACGAGCTTCACCAAATCCGCGCGCCAAGCAGGCCGCTATGCCGCCCAGATCCTCAAGGGCGCCAGGCCCGTCGACTTACCCGTCCTGCAACCCACCAAGTTCGAGTTGGTCATCAACCTCAAGACCGCCAAGGCGCTCGGCCTTGGCGTGCCACCTGCGCTCCTGGCGACTGCCGACAAGGTGATCGAATAGAGACCGGGGTTTGCAGCGGTGGATCAGTCTGTTTGTGGCACATCGCGTCATTCCGCGGCGATACAGAATTTGGTTGTTATCGGGGCATAGCGGACATCGATCAGACCGCGACGGTCTAGCTCGATTATGGAGTACACGCCCTAGTAATCCAGCCGCCCGCGCAATTCGCCGAATGGAATCATGATGTGCTGCCGAAACGCCTCGCGCTGTTGCAGCGTGACATACCAGCGCTTCACCTGCGGCAGCGGCGGCCGCTCGATCTCCAGTTCGAAATAACGATACAGCGAGGTCCCGGCCGTGATGTCGGCGAGCGATAATGTCTCGCCGAGCAGGAAGGCGCGGCCTTCCAGCAGCAGGTCAAGCCTGCCGAAATCCTTTGCACAACGCGCCAGCGCCGCGTTGATTGCGGGCCAGTTTCGCTTGTCTTCCGGCGTCCGGTAGAATCCCCAGAACACCCCATTGAGGAAATCCGGCTGCAGCGCGGTGTGCGACCAATCCATCCAGCCGTCGACGCCGGCGCGCACGGCCGGATCGTCGGACCAGAATCGCGCAGCCCCGTGTCGCGCGGCGAGATATCTGAGAATGGCGTGCGATTCCCACACCGTTGCTTCGCCATCCCTGATCACGGGAATGCGGCCGTGCGGATTCATCGCCAGGAAAGCCGGCGCATCGAGCCCGCCGGCCGAACCGCCGGCGTCGATATGCTCGTGGGCAAGCTCCAGCTCGCCGATCAGCCACATCACCTTCTGGACGTTGAACGAACTGCGGCGTCCCCATATCTTGAGCATTGCGGTTTCCTTTTCAACGCGGCGCCATCTTGCGCAAATGATCGACCAGTTGCTGCGCTGGCTTTGGCAGCGACTTGAAGCTGCGGGCGCAGATCGCGAGCCGCCGGTCGGCCCAGGGATCCCGGATCCGGATCACGTTGATCTTCACCGACCGCGCGCAGCGCTTCGCCGCGACCTCGGGCATCACGGCAACGCCGATGCCGGCGGCAACCATCTGCCCGATCGCGTCGAAATTATTGAGGCGGGCGCGAAAGCGCATGCGGGCGCCGAGCCGTGCGGCGTGGCGGGTGACATGGGTGTGCAGCGCGCTCGAGGTGATCAGGCCGACGAAATCGCGCTCCACCACCTCGCGAAAATCGACCTGCCGCCGGTTCGCCAGTTCGCCCTGGCGCGGGGCGACCAGGACCAGGCGGTCTTCGCTGAACGGTATCCGCTCGATGCCGTCGGGCAGCGCGTGTTCGGCAGCGAGCCCGAGATCGGCGGCGCCGGTGGCGATGGCGTGCGCGATGTCGACGCTTTCGTGCTCCTCGACGTCGATCGAGATGTGCGGGTGCTGGCTGAGAAACGCGGCCAGCGCCTTCGGCAGATATTCCGACAGGCCCGACGTATTGGTGAGAAAGCGGATGGTGGCCTTGACGCCGCGGGAGAAGGCGACGAGATCTCCGCGCATCGCATCCACATTGTGCATGACGATGCGGGCGTGATCGAGCAGGCTTTCGCCCGCCGGCGTCAGTTCGACGCCGCGACGGCCGCGCCGGAGCAGCGAAACGCCGAGCGCCTCCTCCAGCCCCTTGATCCGGGCGCTGGCCGAGGCCAGCGCCAGATGAACCCGGTTCGCGCCATTGGTGATACTGCGCGTCTCCGCCACCGCGATGAAGAGGTTCAAGTCGACCAGATCGAAGCGCATCCCGAGTTCCGCTATCTGCCTTCGGCGTGGCCGAATGCTGTCTCCGTAATCTCCAGATTGTGCCGATAAGTCCGATCGGTCAATGTGGCCGCATGACCGAATCCTTCCTCGTTCTCATTGCGGCCACGTTCCTGCTCGCCGGCTTCATCAAGGGCACGCTCGGGCTCGGCCTGCCGACGGTGGCGATGGGCCTGCTCGCGGTGACGATGCCGCCCGGCCAGGCGATCGCGATCGTCATCGTCCCGGCGATCGTCACCAACATCTGGCAGACCTTTGTCGGCGGTTATCTGCGCGACATCATGCGGCGGCTGTGGCCGCTGATGGTCGGCACCGTGATCGGCATCTGGCTGAACGGCGGGCTATTGACCGGCCCCTACGCGCCCTACGGCACCGTCGTGCTCGGCGTGCTGCTGGTGGTCTATGCCATCGTGGGCCTGAGCAAATTCAGCTTCAAGGTCGCGCGCCGCAACGAGAAATGGATCGGCGGCATCGTTGGCCTCGTGACTGGCGTGGTTTCGGCCGCCACCGGTGTCCAGGTCATCCCCTCGATGCCGTTCATGCAGGCGATCGGCATGGAGAGGGACGAACTGGTGCAGGCGCTCGGCGTGTTCTTCACCGTCGCCACGGTGGCGCTCGCCTTCAATATCACCGCGTCCGGCCTGTTGACGGCGGCGACCGCGCTGCCGGGCGCGGTGGCGATGGCGGCGTCCTTTACCGGCATGTTCCTCGGCCAGGCGGTGCGCACCCGGATGCGACCGGACGTGTTCCGCCGCTGGTTCCTGATCTCGATGATCCTGCTCGGGCTCTATCTCGCCGGAAATGCGCTGGTGAAAATCTGGTAGTATCCGCCCCGGGATTGGCAGGCCGTGGACAAGCAGAAAGGCACCCGCCATCGCATCGCCGAACTGATGACGGGCTAGGGTTTTGTCATCTTGGCGGCGCACAGCTTTGCGACGAGGGGCATCAAGAGCAATTTGCAAAATAATGTCGCCGCGCTGTCACATTCAGCGGGTTTGCAGCATCGCTACGCGACACCCGAGATAAACGAACATCCCGCCGAGCACGCGGTTAATCCAGATCCTCACGCTGTCTGATTGCCGGATCCGGGAGGCCGCACGGGCGGCGAAGGCCGCAACGCCGAGGCACCACAGCGTGCCGCTTGAAATGAAGATCAGTCCCAGCAGCAGGAAGGCGAGCGTCTTGTGCGGCGAATCAGCCGCCACGAATTGCGGCAGGAACGCCAGAAAAAACAGCGCCACCTTCGGATTGAGCACGTTGGTCAGCGTCCCCTGCCAGAACACCTGGCGGAGCGGGACGGCATCGTCCTGCACGGTCACATCAGCCGCCGGGCGCGGCGGCGACAGCAGCATCTGGACGCCAGAGAAGAACAGATAGGCCGCTCCGACCAGCTTGACGACCGCGAATGCGGCCGAGGACGTCATCAGCAGCGCCGACAGGCCGATCACGGTGCCGAACACGTGAACCAGACAGCCGCAGCTGATCCCGATCGCGGCCGCCAGCCCGCCGCGCCAGCCGAACTGGATGCTGCGCCCGATGATATAGGCGGTGTCCGGTCCCGGCGCGACGTTAAGCAGCAAGCCGGAGAGGACGAAAAGCCAGAGTTCGTTGATCCCGAGCGCCTCGCCGATCATTTTGACCCGTTCCTTTGCAATTCCTTATTGACCATCCGGTGATCCCGCGCATGGCAGTCCCGGGTGAATTGCGTTACTATCACCTCTGAATCACCCTTCCGCCAGATAAGTATATTTTATAATCATTGGAATCGGTCGGCCGACCACGTAGTGGTTATCTGCCTGTTCTGGAGTTGAGGGGATATGGAGAGACGGCTAGCCGCCATCGTTTGCGCTGACGTCGCCGGCTATTCCCGCATGATGGGGACCGACGAGGCGGGTACGCATGCCACCTTCAAGGCCCACCGGACCGCGATCTACCCGATCATTCTCAACAATGGCGGCCGCCTGGTGAAGAACACCGGCGACGGCTTCCTGCTGGAGTTTCCCAGTATTGTCGGCGCCATCGAGGCTGCGATCGCGATGCAGATGCTGATGGCTGAGCGAAACCATCACTTGCCCGCCGAACGCATGATGCAATTCCGTATGGGCATCCATATGGGCGACGTCATGGCCGACGAGGACGAGGTGTTCGGCGACGATGTCAATATCGCCGTCCGGCTGGAGTTCGGTTGCCGCCCCCGGCGGCGTGGCGGTTTCGGGAAAGGCCTATTTCGAGGCCGGCAAGCGCCTCAGCGTCGCCCTGGTCGATGCCGGTCCCCACCGGTTCAAGAACATCGAGGAACCGGTCAGCGTCTGGACCTGGGAGCCCGCCGGATCCGACACCCGCCGGGAGGCGAGGGACACGGCGAACCTTCCGGCCCAATACCGGACCGCGATCGTGGGCGTGCTGCCGTTCGTGAACCTGAGCGAAAGCGCCGACGAGTATTTTTCCGACGGCCTCACCGAGGACCTGATTCACGCGCTGTCGCTGCAATCGTTCTACCGGGTGCTGAGCCGGAATTCGACGTTCTCCTTCAAGGGCAAGAACGTGAGCACGCGCATTATCGCGCGCGAGATCGACGCCACCTACCTGATCCAGGGCTCGGTGCGCCGTGCCGGCAGCAAGATCCGCGTCACCGCCGACCTGATCGCGCCGGAAAACGGCGAGCAATTATGGACCGGTCGCTATGACCGTGACATGGGCGACCTGTTCGCGATGCAGGACGAGATCACCACCAGCCTGTCGGCGGCGGTCGCGGCCGAAATCTACCGGGCCGAGGCGTCCGCCCCTCCCCGGGCCTCCTCGAACGACCTCACCGCCTGGGATCGCTTCCTGAAGGGGCTTTCCTACTATTACCTGCAGACCAAGGCGGATTTCGACACCTCGATCGGCCTGTTCAAGGAAGCCATCGCGCTCGATCCGACGCTTTCGATTGCCCGCGCCTATCTCGCCACCATCATGATGCAGAGCATCCAGTTCGGATGGATCAAGAGCACGCGCGAATTGTGGACCACGGCGATGGATCTCGCGGAGAGCAGCGTCCGGCTTGATCCGCGCTCTTCCTTTGCCTTTCAGATTGTCGCCTATCTGCACGCCCTGGAAGGACATTACGAGATTGCCATGGATGCCGCGAACCGGGCGGTCGGGCTGAACCCTTACGACATGGGCGCGCGCGGCGTTCTTGGCTTTTGTTATTTCTACTCGGGCGAACATCGGCAGGCCATCGAACTGATTTCAATGGCGGCGCAGCGCGGCAACTCCGACCCCCGGTACCAATGGGCGGCCGTGAACGCGTTCAGCCATTACCTTGTCGGGCAATATGACGCGTCGCTGTCCTGGGCGCGCGAGCAGCTGTATCTCAATCCCAATCATCTTCAGGCGCTCGCGATCCGGGCGGCGGCGCTCGCCCAACTCGGTCGCGCCGAGGAAGCGGTCAACGCCGCCAAAGTCCTGCTCAGCAACTATCCGAGCTTCACCGTCGAACGGCATTTGAGCAATTTCCATTGGAAAAAGCCTGATGACATTGCCCATTACCGTGACGGTCTGCTGAAGGCCGGCGTTACCTCCACCAGACTGACCCTCGTCGAGTTGTCGCCAAAGCTTGCCGCCGATTCCTGAGTCTACCGGGTAACGCGCCCGCCTCATTGCGGGCCTTCGGTTGACACGGCTTCGAATTCGGCGAAAACTCGTTTACACCCTGAA
>CAWGSN010000015.1:0-11103 GCA_963825225.1 uncultured Alphaproteobacteria bacterium | reverse complement strand
AATAACGACATCTGCCCGTTGGAGATGGCCGCATTGTCCTGGGTGGAAGCTATGATCGCGAGGTAGACCGGGAACGCGACGATGGCGATCCCGATCCAGAGGATGAAGTGGGCAAGGTAGAGGCGGAAGCCTTCGCGTTCAACCATCAGTAGGTCACCTTGCGCTCGACGAAGCGGAACTGGACCGCGGTCAGCAGGATGACGATGACCATGAGGATCACGGACTGCGCGGCCGAGCTGCCGATATTGCCGCCGAGCAGGCCATCGACATAGACCTTGTAGACCATGGTTTCGGTGGCCTTGGCCGGGCCGCCGTGCGTCATGGTGTCGATGATGCCGAACGTGTCGAAAAACGCGTAGACGACGTTGATGACCAGCAGGAAGAAGATGGTCGGCGACAGCAGCGGGAAGATCACGGTCCAGAACCGCCGCATCGGCCTCGCGCCGTCGATCGCGGCCGCCTCGATCACGCTCTTCGGGATGCTCTGCAGGCCGGCGAGGAAGAACAGGAAATTGTAGGAAATCTGCTTCCAAGCCGCCGCCAGGATGATCAGCGTCGCCGCCTGGTTGCCGTCGAGCAGCGGATTCCAGTCGATCCCCATCGACCGCAATCCGTGCGCCAGCACGCCCAGTGACGGGTTGAGCATGAATACCCAGAGCACGCCGACGACCGGCGGCGCGATCGCATAGGGCCAGATCAGGAGCGTGCGATACACCGTACCGCCGCGCAACGGCCGGTCGGCCATCACCGCCAGCAGCAATGCAAACGACAGCGAAGCGGCCGCGATCGCGAACGAGAATGCGAAGGTCCGGAAGATGGCGGCGAAATAGTCAGACTGGCCGAGGAGATCGCGGTAATTCTCGAACCATACGAAGCTCGTCGAAAGGCCGAAGGCGTCCTGCAGCAGAAACGATTGCAGCAGCGCCTGGGCGGCCGGCCAGTAAAAGAAAACCAGGACGACCGCGAGCTGTGGTGCGACCAGCGCGTAGGGCAACAGCTTTGACTGGAAGACCGACTGCTTCTGCATCTGGGATCAGGAGCGCGGCAGGCCGCAGGGCACGGCCTGCCTGGCTCTCATCATCTCATTTGACAGCGGTTTTTTCAAACTGCCGAAGCATCTGGTTGCCGCGCTCGACGGCCGAATCCAGGGCCTGCTTGGCGGACTTCTTGCCGGCCAATGCACCTTCGATCTCCTCCGCCCAGAGGTCGCGCAGCTGGACCATGTTGCCGAACCGCAGACCGCGGGAATTCTCGGTCGGTTCCTTGTTGGTGAGCTCCAGGATCGGCGTCTCCAGATAGGCCTGATCCTTGTAGAAACCTTCCGCCTTGGCCTTTTCATAGGCAGCCTTGGTGATCGGCAGGTAGCCGGTCGTCTTGTGGATCTCGACCTGACGGTCGGTATCCGACAGGAAAGCGAGGAACTTGGCAACGCCCTTGTATTCCTCAGGCGTCTTGCCCCCCATCACCCACATCGAGGCGCCGCCGATGATCGAATTCTGCGGCGCGCCCTTGACGTCCGGATAGTACGGCATCGGGGCGTTGGTAAAGTCGAACTTGGCGTTGGCCTTCACGTTGCCGAAGAACGCCGACGAGGTCAGGAAGATCGGGCATTCGCCGGAGGTGAAGCGGCCCTCGCCGGTGTTGGTGCGGCCGGAATAGTCGTAGGTCTTGTCCTTCTGCAATTCGATCAGCGTCTCAAGGTGCTTGACCTGCAGCGGGCCGTTGAATTCCAGGACGGTATCGAAGCCATCGAGGCCATTGGCCTTGGTGGACAGCGGCAGATTATGCCAGGCCGACAACTGCTCGAGATTGACCCAGGTCACCCACGCGTTCGAGAAACCGCAGGTCGCGTAGCCGGCGGCCTTCAGCTTCTTGGCGTCCTCGAACACTTCGGGCCAGGTTTTCGGAATCTCGGCGATGTTGGCCTTTTTCAGCGCGTCCTTGTTGATCCACATCACCGTGGAAGATGAATTGAAGGGGAACGACAGCATCTCGCCCTTCGAGGTCGAGTAGTAGCCGGTGATAGCGGGCAAATAGGCCTTCGGGTCGAATTTCTCGCCGGCATCGGCCATCAGCTTGTAGACCGGCTTTACCGCGCCGGTTGCCGCCATCATGGTCGCGGTGCCGACTTCGAACACCTGCAGCAGATGTGGCGCGTTGCCGGCGCGAAACGCCGCGATGCCGGCATTCATCGTATCGGCGTAGCTGCCCTTGTACGACGGCACCACCTTGTACTCGCTCTGCGAAGCGTTGAAATCGTCGGCCAGCTTGACGATGAAGGAGTTGTTGCCGCCGGTCATGGCGTGCCACCACTGGATCTCGGTCGCCGCTTGCGCTGGCGAAGCCGCGAAGGCGAGCGTAACCGCGACTGCTGCAGCAGCGCCGAATTGTCGAAAAGCCATCAGAATCCTCCCCCTGGAGCCGTCAAAAATGAATTGTTTGCGCTAGCAGCGCGGTATGACGGGCACATGACCGTATAGGCGAAGCGCATAGTACGGGCAAAGCCGGAGTCGAGGGAAGCGGGAAAAAAGAGGGCCACGATGTTCGTCACCCCGGCGAACGCCGGGGCCCATACCGCGCAATCCATCAATGGGGCTCGGTGACAGAAACCGTCCGTCAAACCAAAGCCTGTGGTTATGGGTCCCGGCTTTCGCCGGGACGACAAATGGCTACCGCTTCCGTTCTGGGCCGCAGACCACGCCCTCGGCGAGGAGGACCTCGATCTCGCTTTGGGAATAGCCAAACTCGCCGAGCACTTCCGCGGCGTGCTGGGAAAATTTCGGCGGGGTGCGGCGCAGGCTGGGTTTGGTTCGTTCCAGCCGGACCGGCGAGGCGACACCCTTGTACCAGTCCCTCTCTATGATGTCGCCGCGGTGGATCGTGTGCGGGTTGGTCAGCGCCTGGTCGATCTTTTGCACCGGACCTGCCGGCAGGCCGGCGGCGAGCAGGCGGTTGCAGAGCGGCTCGGCTTCATGCTGGCTGAAGACGGCGGCAAGCTCGGCTCGCAGGGCATCGCGGTTGGTGATGCGGTCCTTGTTGCGGGCAAAGCGCGGGTCGGTGCCGAGATCGGGCTTGCCGATCTCCTTGCACAGTTTGCGGAACGTGCCGTCATTGCCGACACCGATGAAGATGTTGTCGGTCCTGGTCGGGAAGATCGCATAGGGCACGAGGTTCGGATGCTCGTTGCCGGTCAGTGATGGCGGCTTGCCGTGCATGAAATAATTCGCGGTGTGCGGATGCATGATCGCAAGCCCGGTCTCGTAGAGCGTGGTCTCGAGAAACTGGCCAAGGCCGGAGCGCTGTCGCTCCGACAGCGCCATCAGGATGCCGATCGCCGCATAGAGCCCGGTGGTGATGTCGACCAGCGGCACGCCGATCCGCATCGGGCCGCTTTCCTGCGAGCCGGTCGCGGCGATCATGCCGGTCATGGCCTGGATGATCGCGTCATAGCCGGGATTGCCGCCGCGCGGGCCGTCGGCGCCGAAGCCGGAAATCCGGCAATGCACGAGCCTTGGGAATTTTTCGCGCAGGACGTCGTTGCCGATGCCCCATCTGTCGAGCGTGCCCGGCTTGAAATTTTCGATCAGGACGTCGGCGCTCTCCAACAGCCTCATCAGCACGGCGCGGCCGCCCTCGGAAGCGAGGTCGAGCCCGATCGAGCGCTTGTTGCGGTTGATGCCGACGAAATAGGCCGCGTCCTCCTCATGGAACGGAGGGCCCCAGTCGCGCACCTCGTCGCCGGCCGGCGGCTCGACCTTGATCACGTCGGCGCCGTGGTCGGCGAGGATTTGCGTGCAATAGGGACCGCCGAGCACGCGCGTCAGGTCGATGACCCGCAGGCCGGTCATCGCGCCCGTTGCGGCTTGAGAAGTCATGGAAAACCTTCGCTCAAATCGAATGGGTGGAGGGTTCGATCAGAGAGCTAGCGGTCTTCCGGCGCGGCAGCAATGCTTTCCCGCGCACAGGCGCATGCGAGGAGCCCGTCGCGGCGAATGGCCCGCCATCCGCCGCAGCGGGCCATTCCACGGCGTGGATCAAGCCACGGTCAGGCGCACATCCACATTGCCGCGGGTGGCGTTGGAATAGGGGCAAACCTGATGCGCCTTCGCCACCAGGGCCTCCGCTTCCGCGCGCGGAAGGCCGGGCAGCGAGACAGCGAGATCGATCTCGAGGCCAAAGCCGCCTTCGGAACGCGGCCCGATGCCGACCGTCGAGGTCACGGAACTGTCGGCGGGCACTTTCGGGCCGCCCTGCGAGGCCACGAACTTCATCGCGCCGATGAAGCAGGCGGCATAGCCGGCCGCGAACAACTGCTCCGGATTGTTGCCGGCGCCGCCGCCCCCGCCGAGCTCCTTCGGGGTGGTGAGTTTGACGTCGAGCGCGCCGTCGAGCGTTGCGGCATGGCCGTCGCGGCCGCCGGTGGCTTTCGCACTCGTCTTGTAAAGCACGTTCACGGGCATGGTTGGTCTCCCTGTTTTTCGGTTTCGGTGCCACGCATATTGCAAACAATTAAATTGTGCGCAATATACATTGCATGGCCTCACATTTAATTGTTCGCAATTGAATGTGGCGCCAGGCCGGCCCAAGATGGTCCGGAAGTTGTGACGAGGATGCAAATGGCAAGAAGACAAATGGCGGCGGACGCACCGCTGCGGCTCGACAATCAAATCTGCTTCGCGATCTATTCGACCGCGCACACGTTCAACCGGGTCTACAAGCCGCTTTTGGACCGGCTCGCCCTGACCTATCCGCAATATCTGGTCATGCTGGTGCTGTGGGAGAAGGACGGCGTGCCGGTGAAGGACATCGGCGAGCGGCTGTTGCTCGATTCCGGCACGCTGACGCCGCTGCTCAAGCGGCTGGAAGCCGCGCAACTGATCAAGCGCACGCGGAGCACGCAGGATGAGCGGCAGGTGCTGATCGCGCTGACGCTTCAGGGTCACGCGCTTCGGGAAAAAGCGCGTGCCGTGCCGCCGTCGATCCTCGCCGCGTCAGCGTGCTCGATCGCCGAATTATCCGCGATGAAGAGCGAGATCATCGCGCTGCGCGACAGGTTGAATGAGGCGGTGGGGGAATAGTGGGGCGGAGATCTCTGCTCAAAACGGTCAGAAATGTTTCTTGGCGAAGGCGCGGCCGGAACCGGACTTCAGGTATTTCTCGAACGCAAGCGCTCGGGCCTCATCGCTGAACGCAAAATAGATGCGTAGCCGCCAAGGCCGGTACTTCGACGTATGCGACACTTCGCCAGCATTATGCTTCGCTAAGCGGGCGCGCAGATCATCGGTGATGCCGACGTAAAAGTGCTCTGAGTCGAGACTTTCCAGGATGTAGACGTATTTCATCGCGGCCCCTTCCCCCTTCCGTCATGGAGGCTTCTGGCACGATATCACTGGAGGCAGCGCGGGGGGCTCGTTACGGCCCGACCCGTTCAGCTGAAGCTCTCATTATGAGGATGTGCGGATGGAGCCCGCCGTCGCCCTTCGGGCCAGCCTTCGCTCACTTCGCTACGATAGACCTTCCGGGCCTGCCCAGCCGAAGCTCGCGAAGCGAGCGAAGGCTGGTGGAGCCAGGCGGGATCGAACCGCCGACCTCTTGCATGCCATGCAAGCGCTCTCCCAGCTGAGCTATGGCCCCGTAACCTTGCTGTGGCCGCCTAATCCTCCCGGACCAGGCCTCCCGCGCGTCTGGGCGACTCGCGGCGCAAACCCTGAACACAGTTCAGGGCCGATCTCAAGTCTCTTCGTCGCCTCCGACATCGCCAATGATGTCGGTCACGTCCTCGTCGCCCTCTTCCTCGTCGGCGATGAAGGTGGAATCGTCGTCGTCGTCGTCCTCGATGGTCTCGTCGATTTCGATATCGTCCTCCGATTCGGGAACCACGGCCTTCACCTTGCCGGTATTCTCCTCGGCATCGGCTTCCTCGAGCGGCACCAACTCTTCGGCCTCCGCGGGCTCCGGCATGTCGGGAGCGGTGGTGGCTGCAGCGGCAGCAGCGCCACGGGTGGCCCGCGGCGGTGCCACCGGCGCAATCGGCACGACCTCGCCGGTGTAGGGCGATATCACCGGGTTCTTGTTCAAATCATAGAATTTCTTACCCGTGGTCGGGCAAATGCGTTTGGTTCCGAGATCGGACTTGGCCACGTGTAAATCCTGGGATTTTTCTGAAAAGCGGTGCTTCACTTGGCTAGTTGAGGGCCCGCTGTCAATAGCGGTTTGCGCGCATTCGCCGCCAACGTGGCGCGTGGGTGACGCGAGGTCCCCTATGTGATACCTGCCCGCCGCGAGAGGACACAATCTTGACCCATTCAGACCATCCGACCCCGCTGGAAGCCCGCGCCAGCGGGCCCTTGAGCGGGAAGGTCCGCGTTCCCGGCGACAAGTCGATTTCGCACCGGGCGCTGATTCTGGGTGCGCTTTCGGTCGGTGAAACCAGGATTTCCGGGCTTCTAGAGGGCGACGACGTCCTCAACACCGCCAAATCGATGCGGGCGCTGGGCGCAAAAGTGGAGCGGACCGGCCCGTTCGCGTGGACCGTGCGGGGCGTCGGCGTCGGTGGCTTCGCCGCACCCGTCGCGCCGCTCGATTTCGGCAATTCAGGCACCGGATGCCGGCTGGTGATGGGGGCGGTCGCCGGATGCTCGATCACCGCCGTGTTCGACGGCGATGCCTCGCTGCGCTCGCGGCCGATGCGACGGATCCTCGATCCGCTCGAACTGATGGGCGCCAGGACGGGCGAGGCCAAAGAGGGTGGCCGGCTGCCGCTGACCTTGCACGGCGCGCGGGATCCGGTTCCAATCGTCTACAAGACGCCGGTGGCGTCAGCCCAGATCAAGTCCGCGGTGCTGCTGGCGGGATTGGCCGCGCCCGGCGTCACCACCGTGATCGAGCAGGAGGCGAGCCGCGACCACACCGAACTGATGCTGAAGCATTTTGGGGCGGAGATCACCTCGACCCGCGAAGGCAGCCATGGCCGCCGGATCGCGCTGACCGGCCAGCCGGAGTTGCACGGCGCCGAAGTCGTAGTGCCCGCCGATCCCTCGTCCGCAGCCTTCCCGATCGTGGCGGCGCTCGTCGTCGGGGGCTCCGACATCGTGTTCTCCGACGTCATGACCAACCCGCTGCGCACCGGCCTGCTTACCACGCTGCGCGAAATGGGCGCCTCGATCGAGGCGAGCGAGGTGCGCGGCGATGCCGGCGAGCCGATGGCGCAATTGCGGGTGCGCGCCTCAAGATTGCGCGGCGTCGAGGTGCCGCCCGAGCGCGCGCCCTCGATGATCGACGAATATCTGGTGCTCGCGGTCGCCGCCAGCTTCGCCGAGGGCACCACCATCATGCGCGGCCTGCAGGAGCTCCGGGTCAAGGAATCCGACCGGCTTGCCGCGACCGCCGACATGCTGCGCGTCAACGGCGTCAAGGTCGAGATCGCAGGCGATGATTTGATCGTCGAGGGTAAGGGCCATGTCCCCGGTGGCGGCCTGGTTGCCACCCACATGGACCACCGCATCGCGATGTCGGCGCTGGTGATGGGTCTTGCTGCTGATCAACCGGTGAAAGTCGACGACATTGCCTTCATTGCCACCAGCTTTCCGGATTTCATTCCGATGATGCGCTCGCTGGGAGCGGAGTTTTCATGATCATCGCCATCGACGGACCGGCTGCATCGGGGAAGGGCACGCTCGGCAAGCGGCTCGCCAGGCACTACGGCTATCGCCACCTCGATACCGGGGTGATCTACCGCGCGGTGGCCAAGGCGATGCTGGACGCTGGCGCCGATCTGAACAACGAAATGCTCGCCGTCTCCGCCGCGCTTGAGCTCGATCCGGAAAAATTCGGCAATCCCGTGCTGAAGACGCAGGCGGTCGGCGACGCCGCCTCGGTGGTCTCGGCGATCCCGAAGGTGCGGGAAGTGCTGTTGAATTTTCAGCGCCAGTTCGCCGCCGATCCGCCGGGGGCAGTGCTCGACGGCCGCGACATCGGCACCGTGATCTGCCCGCATGCCGACGTGAAAATCTTTGTTGTGGCGGACCCTGCCGTACGTGCGCGCCGGCGGACGCTGGAGGCCCGGGCACGCGGCGAAGAGGCCGACGAAGCAGCTGTGCTGGCCGATATCCTCAAGCGCGACGAACGTGACCAGAATCGCGCCGTCGCGCCGCTAAAGCCGGCCGCGGACGCCCACACGCTGGACAATTCCAATCTCGATATCGAGGCCGGCGTCCGCGCCGCGATCGCCATTGTCGAGGCGGTCAGGGCGGCGCGGGGCCTTTCTTGAGGTCAGTTCTTCGACCAATAGCGGTCGAACGGCAATTCGTGCTCGGCCATGGTGACGATGGGCTGCGTGGCCGAAATCGTCCGCATGGAGCCGGCGGCATCCGGGATCGCGGCGATGGCGTTGCCAAGCGTCAGGACTACAATGGCGGTCAGAATGATGAGGCTTTTCATAATGGTCTCCCCCCTTTTTTTGAATGGGGTAATTATGCGCGGGGCCGCTTAAGACCGGGTTCCACCGCGAGCGGCACGGAACGCCTTTCGAGCGACACGGTCAACAGGCGGTTGAAATTCGGGCGAGCGCCAAAAGTGCGGGCTACGATCGTAACGCGGTATCAGCCCTACGGCCTCGCAAATGGGGCAATTCCAGCTTGCCCAAGCGCGCGCTCGGGATTATATCAGCGGCGTCCGAACTGCCATCGACATTGTCGAGGCCGTCCGAGCGGGCCGGCAGCGGGGTTTTAGCCCCGGCCGTCATTGGAGGAACGCCCGCTCCGTCAGTCTTGAAAGTCGATATCTCGTTTCAGGTTCGGGACAGCCATTAACGTATCGAATGTGCGGCATACTGCCGGCCCGCTTTGCGTTTTCAGCGCAAGCAGCGGTCGTCAGGACTTGCGGACCTGACACCGCACACACGATGCGCCCTTAACCCGAACTGCCGGCAAGACATCCGCATCTGGAGAACAAATGGCTTCGAATACTGCTGCTTCCTATAGTCCTACGCGCGACGATTTCGCCGCGATGCTCGATCAGTCCTTTGCCGGCGGTAACCTGCAGGAAAGCTCGGTCATCAAGGGCAAAGTGGTTGCCATCGAGAAGGACATGGCCGTCATCGACGTCGGCCTGAAGACCGAGGGCCGCGTCGCGCTGCGCGAATTCGCCGGCCCCGGCCGTGAAAGCGACCTCAAGGTCGGCGACGAGGTCGAGGTGTTCCTCGACCGCATCGAGAATGCGCTCGGCGAGGCCGTGCTGTCGCGCGACAAGGCCCGCCGCGAGGAGAGCTGGGGCAAGCTCGAGAAGGCGTTCCAGGGCAACGAAAAGGTCAACGGCGTCATCTTCAACCAGGTCAAGGGCGGCTTCACCGTCGACCTCGACGGCGCTGTCGCCTTCCTGCCGCGTTCGCAGGTCGACATCCGCCCGATCCGCGACGTCGCGCCCTTGATGAACAACCCGCAGCCGTTCCAGATCCTCAAGATGGACCGCCGCCGGGGCAACATCGTGGTGTCGCGCCGCACGGTCCTGGAAGAGACCCGCGCCGAGCAGCGCCAGGAGCTGGTGCAGAACCTTGAAGAGGGTCAGGTGATCGACGGCGTGGTCAAGAACATCACCGATTACGGTGCGTTCGTCGACCTCGGCGGCATCGACGGCCTGTTGCACGTCACCGATATCGCCTGGCGCCGGGTCAATCATCCGACCGAAGTGCTCACGATTGGTCAGACCGTGAAGGTCAAGATCATCAAGATCAACCACGAGACCCACCGCATCTCGCTCGGCATGAAGCAGTTGCTGGATGATCCGTGGCAGGGCATCGAGGCGAAGTACCCGCTGGGTGCCCGCTTCACCGGCCGCGTCACCAACATCACCGACTATGGTGCGTTCGTCGAGCTCGAGCCGGGCATCGAAGGCCTGATCCACGTCTCCGAGATGTCGTGGACCAAGAAGAACATGCACCCCGGCAAGATCGTCTCGACCTCGCAGGAAGTCGAGGTGCAGGTGCTGGAAGTCAATTCGGTCAAGCGCCGCATCTCGCTCGGTCTCAAGCAGACCATGCGCAACCCCTGGGAAGTGTTCGTCGAGAAATTCCCGGTCGGTTCGGTGGTCGAGGGCGAGGTCAAGAACAAGACCGAGTTCGGTCTGTTCCTCGGTCTCGAGGGCGACGTCGACGGCATGGTCCACCTTTCCGACCTCGACTGGAAGCTTCCGGGCGAGCAGGTGATCGACAACTTCAAGAAGGGCGACATGGTGAAAGCCGTGGTGCTCGACGTCGATGTCGAGAAGGAGCGCATCTCGCTCGGCGTCAAGCAGCTCGAGGGCGATCCCTTCGCCGAGCCGGGCGACGTCAAGAAGGGCGCGGTCGTGACCTGCGAAGTGCTGGAAGTGAAGGAGAGCGGCATCGAGGTGAAGATCTCGGGTACCGACTTCACCACCTTCATCAAGCGCTCCGAACTCGCCCGTGACCGCAACGATCAGCGCGCCGAACGCTTTGCCGTCGGCGAGAAGGTCGATGCGCGCGTGATCCAGTTCGACAAGAAGGCCCGCAAGGTGCAGGTCTCGATCAAGGCGCTGGAAGTCGCCGAGGAGAAGGAAGCCATCGCGCAATACGGCTCCTCCAATTCAGGTGCGACCTTGGGCGACATCCTCGGCACCGCGCTGAAGAACCGCGGCACCGAGAAGTAAGCGTTCGCTTTCTTCGCAAACAATCAGGCCCCGGTTTCGACCGGGGCCTTTTTGTTTTTTGTACCCTCTCCCCTTGTGGGAGAGGGTGGCGCGGGCGCGCGTAGCGCGTTCGTGCCGGCTGAGGGGTCTGCTTCCGCGGATAGAGACCCCTCATCCGGCGCGGCGCTCCATCCTGGCTACATGGCGACACGAGCGAGCCTTGTTCTCTTCATATTGCGCCGCAATTGATGTAATTGATTAACAGCCTGGTCAGCCTGCGAATGCAAAACGCGCCGGACCCTTCAGGAGAATTTCGATGTCGCTTAATTCAGACGTGATCGTCGATCGCCGCCGGATCCGCCGCAAGCTGACCTTCTGGCGCGTGGCCGCTGCCGTGGTGGCGATCGCCGCAGTGGTCGCGATCGGCGTGACCGTGTCGGGTGGACGCAGCTCATTCGCAAC
>CAWGSN010000014.1:0-5453 GCA_963825225.1 uncultured Alphaproteobacteria bacterium | reverse complement strand
GCGATGAGCGGCACCACATGCCGCAGCGGCGGTGAGGCCCCGCTCGGCCCGCGGGTGCGGCAACTCCTGCCAACCACTCAACGGAAATTTACTGGTGCGCCCGTTCGGCGTCGGCGGTCGCGGTGCCCATGTATTTCGATTGGAAATGAGCAACCCGCTCGCGCCACATTCCGACGAACGCCTCCGACGTCAGCTTCTCCACCGATTTCCACGCCTCTTTGACGGCCGGAAGCGTATTGCCCCAGATCGCGCGCCTGCACCATTTTTCGCCCTTCTCCCTGCCTTCGCTGGTGGCGCACATCGATTTCCAGGCGATGCGATTGGGTTGGCTGAGGTGCTCCGCGGCGCCTTCCCAGCCCTGCTGATGGATCAGGTAGAGATCGTTCAAGTCCGGCTTCCTGTGCGTCACCCACTCGAACAGAATGCCTTCGGTAATGATCTTGTAGGCTGCCGCAACGGCATTATCGCGGGGATTGAGAATGTCTCCGGAGCCGAATTTGCCGAACTCGTATTTGCTCAGCTGGAACAGCCCGATATACGACCCGGTGCGTTGCTTGGGGTCGAAACCGGACTCGACCTTGGCCACCGCCTTCATGAAAGTGAAATCCAGACCGAAAGCGTCGGACGCGCGCTTGATCTCTTCCACCGGCGTTCCGACCGGGATGTCCTTGAACGAACGCAAGACGATCGCCGCCGGCTTCTCGGCAGGCGGCAGTTCGGACCAGACATAACAAATGAGATACCGGAAATCCTGCGGCCCCGAGTTGGAGGCACCGCCGGATGCACCGCACGTTGTCGGCGCCAGTTGCGCGGCATCACGGTGGCCCGGGTCCACCGATTTCTGCACAGGCGGTAAATCGGCCGACAGCGTCTGCGACGGATCGGGCAACGCGGCCACGACGATCAATTCCGGCTTATCCGAGGCCGCCGTCGTGTCGGTGGCCGTCCCCGCCGCGGGTTCGGCGGCCGTCGCCACTTCGGCGCTAGCGACAGCGGCGTTCGCGACAACGGCGTTGGCCATTGCGATTGCCTGCGGTTCATCTGCGAGCCTGGCGTTGGTGGCGAGAGAGGCTGCGCCGTTCTCGATTGGCACTGCGTCGGTGTTCTCGGTGCCGGCCGAACCGAAGCCAGCCAGCCAGCCGACGATGACCCCCGCGAGAACGAGCGATCCGCAAAACGCCGGCGCCACTGTCGTAAATCGCCGCGGGTTCATCATCCCAGCCTCCAAAGGCTCGCATCGGAACCGGATTGCACAGCCAAGCATGCGGACGCCGCTGATTGTTCGGACAAGGAAATGGCCGCGCAATGGCGCAAACCGGCAGGTCATGTCCTTTTCCCGGAAGTGTTGCCTGTGTGCAACGGCAGGCGTCAGGCCTGCGAACGCCCGCTCGATGGGTTACGATCACCATAAAGCGGCGGCTTTTTTGATCCAAAGACCACATCTGACACTTGATCGACGCAAGCGCGGGTAGGCGTATCAACCGGGGAATGGAATGGTGAATCGATTGACGACGGCGCAATCCATCTTGGCGATGCGCCATTGGGGTCGTCCCGCAATGGTGACGCTTGTGGCGATGGCCGCGCTGACCGCGCCCTCGCCCGCCGACGCACAGGCGAAACGGGCGCGCCCCGCGCCGCCCGTCGAGGCGACGGCGCCGCGCGAGGCCGGCGAGCCGATCATGGCGATCGTGTCGATCAAGAGCCAGCAGGTCACCTTCTACGACGCCGACGGCTGGATCCTGCGCGCGCCGGTGTCGACCGGCACCACGGGGCGCGAGACGCCGGCCGGTGTCTTTGCCATCATCGATAAGGACAAGGATCACCACTCGACCATGTATGACGATGCCTGGATGCCGAACATGCAGCGCATCACCTGGAACGGCATCGCGCTGCATGGCGGGCCGCTGCCCGGCTACGCCGCCTCGCATGGCTGCGTGCGCATGCCTTTTGGGTTTGCGGAAGGCCTGTTCGACAAGACGAACATCGGGATGCGGGTGATCATCTCGCCGAACGACGCGGCGCCGGTCGATTTCTCTCATCCTTCGCTGTTCATGCCGAAGCGCGAGGCCATCGCAGCTGCGCCGGGCCGTGTCGACAAGCTCTCCGGCGAGGCCGAGGAGGCCACCCGCGCGGCCGACGAGACCAAGAAGGTCGCCGCAGCGGCAGCGAAAGAGGCCGCGTCGCTCCCCGCGTCGCTGCGCAAGCTGGAACAGCAGAAGGCCCGCGCCGACGCCGAGCTCGCCTTCGCCGACAAGTCGCTAGCGGCCTCGAAGTCGGATCAGGCCCGGGCAAAAGCCGAGGAACTCAAGCAGAAGGCCGCCACCAAGGCCGCGGACGCAGCAAGCCAGCTCGACGACGCCAAGGCCGCCGCGCAGCCGAAGCGCGACGCCGTTGCTGCCACGAAGGACGCGGCGAAGGCGGCGGCAACCAAAAAGGCCGATGCGGTGAAGGCGGCGACCGACGCAAAACTAGCGCTCGAGCCGGTCTCGGTCTACATCAGCCGCGCGACGCAGAAGCTGTACGTGCGGCGGAACACGCACAAGCCGGCGCCGGATGGCGGCGGCGAGGTGTTCGATACCAGCATCGAGGTTCCGGTCGCGATCCGCAATCCCGACCAGCCGCTCGGCACGCATATCTTCACGGCGATGGCGCGCAACGACGCGGGCCTGCGCTGGAGCGTGGTCACGATCGACAACGGGGACGATGCCAAGGACGCGCTCGACCGGATCACCATCCCGCAGGATGTGCTCGATCGCATCGCGCCGACCGCGTTGCCGCGATCCTCGATCATCGTCTCGGACGAGCCACTGAGCCGCGAGACCAACTATCGCACCGAGTTCGTCGCGGTATTGAACAACCAGCCACAGGGCGGCTTCGTGACGCGCCGGCCTACCGTCGATGTGCCCGTTGCGAGCGCCAACTACTGGGGCAACAACGGCTTCGGCTTCTTTTTCCAGCCCAATTGGAACTCCCAACCTGGCAATATACGTCCGCGCGCCGGCCAGTACTATCAACCGATGCAACAACGCTGGTGGTAAGCCGCGGCGCCAATAAGCGCGATGACCTCGCGTCGGTTCATTGCCAACGCCGTCCCGATTTCTCTGGCCATGGCCGCTATACCGCAGAAAGCTGAAGTAAAATAGCGGCACTGCCACGGCTATTGCGAGTTGATGGCGCTGCCCGAGACGTGATTCGAGCTCCCAAACCGGAGCTACGAATTCATGCGCGCTGCCGACACAGCGCCTCGTCGACGACCAATGTTCCCGGAGGGCATCGATGGCGAGTTCGAGCGAGTGATACAGGTCGCTTTCCACCGATCAAGGAGCGGGGGTACTGACATGAACAGCTTCGCCCGCCGATAGTGTCGCCGTTCGCGTTCCCCCTCGGCGAACCGCTGGTTCACTCATCGCGCCTCCGTATGGAACTGCTCAAACAGCGAGCGCAGCTCCAGCGGCGGGCCTTCGCGACCGTCCGACATGACCGGCACCGCGATGTAGTTGTCGCGGTCGAGCTGCCAACTCGCGATGAAGACCGCGACGCCCGAAATGCCCTGCAGCCCGCGCTCGCCCTTGTCGCCGCGTTTGCCTTGGCTCGCGATCAGTTGCCAGCCAGCGCCGGGGCATGGTCCCGGATTGTCCTTCTTGGCGATGAAGCTGCCGCCGTTGAGCGCGACGATGTCGAGCGCCTTGTAGGTTTCTTTGTCGCTGAACAGGCCGCGAACCTCCAGCGACCGACCATCGCGTCCGTCCTTGCCGTCTACGCCAGCGTGCGCAACGCAGGTCCAGTCTTCGTGCGGCGGCTCGCGCGCAGTGTCGCATCGGGCCTGATAGGTCGAGCCGCGATGCGTGACAATGTCGCCGCGGTAGTGCACCGCGTCCTCGACATATCCGTGCACGCGTTCAAGCTTTCCGGGCGGACCGGGTTCGCCGCGTGGCCCGGGCACGCCGCGCGGTCCGTCAGCCGGCTGACGAATTTGCGCGAGGCGCTGCTCAATCATTGCTTCCATCGTACTGCGGATCTCGGCGGCGTTGGCCCGCATCTCGGCAATAGCCGCCATACTCTCCGCCTTCATCGCCCGCAGTTGCTGTCGCCATTCATTGTCGCGACGGCTAAGAACCTGCCCCAGCGCCTGGTGCCAGGCATCGAGCATCACCTCCTGATGCTGCGGCGACGGCGCCGGAATTCCTTCACCACCGCCGGCCGCACTGGCATAATGTCCACCGTTGCTGGTCATACCGGCCTCCCATTTCCTAGGACCGTGGCCAGTATATCCGAATTGCAAAGGAGGCGCAGCGATGACCGATACCGTAGCGACAATCAATACGAAGATGATTGCTACCCTAATGATGATCCACCGCATTGCATGCCGCGCACTGAGCGACGACGAACGGGTCGGCCAGCGGATACTGGGCAACCCTCGTGGCGAGATTAATGGACTATTGGTTCAGATGATGACGATCGAGAAGCTGGCCCACGCGGGGTTGCCCGAGGTAGGTCGCGAGCTGCTGGATATAGACGGCTGCCAAAGAAGAGACAGCCGCGATCCGCGCCGAGGGGCGGAAGACTCACTGATTTCATTTCGGGGCCTAGGCGATCGGGCCGATCAACGAAATTGTCCAAGCAGGACGCCGCTCGTCCAAGGTCGCCGCCGAAGCATCTCCGCCGCCACGGGCGATGGATTTGCCGCATTCCTCGCCCGCAGTTGGTCGGCCAGTTGCCTGACCGCAGTCGGGGCGGTGTAGGTGTCGTGCCTCATGATCATCTGCCCGCTGGTGATTTCGTGACGGTGCCGACACGGCGACCATCGCTGCCGTAGATCGTCGTCGTGCCGTTGCTGCTGGTTGACGTGCGGCCTGTCACCCGGCCATCCGCGCCGTAAATCGTGGTCGATCCGCTGCTATCGGTGGTCGAACGGGCCGCCGCCCTGCCATCCGCGCCATAGAAGGTTCGGGATTGCGCCAGTGCGGCGGTCGGCATGAGCAATGCCATTACGAGCGCGGCCAAGGTCGGCCCGTACGGCTCGCGTGGCGTCGATCTGGCGGGTTTGGTAAGGTCGTCAAGCATGGTCGCGGCCCCCATCCGCTGCTGTGCAATGGTGGGCCGATCCTTGCAGGGATGGCCCCGCCCCTCCCCAAAAATAGCGGACGAGGCTATCCAGGATTTCGGGTACTGCGGGGCCAACGACGGACCATATATGGCCCCGGATCGTGCGATTTCTCCGCAATGATAAGGCAATGCCCACTATCGGCCTGTCGCGGCCTGTGGTGGGTCTGATCCACGGCCCCGGAACGGGCGCGAGGGGCCTGTGAGCGCGATGGCCGCCCCGCCCCGCGCCGTTCCGGCCTATAGGCCCCGCAGTGCCCAGCCCGGGGACCGCCCTGCCGGTCCCAATGCGCCGCCCGTTGATCCCGATCAAGGTCGGACATCGCAGGGAGGTTCCGTTCACTGTTTCC
>CAWGSN010000013.1:0-82549 GCA_963825225.1 uncultured Alphaproteobacteria bacterium | reverse complement strand
GTTCCCTATCGCGGCGCCGGCCCCGCGCTCAACGACTTGATGGCCGGACATATCGATATCATGTTCGATCAGGCAACGAATTCGCTGCCACAGGTGCGCGGCGGCAAAGTGAAGGCTTACGCCGTAACGTCCCGTTCGCGGTTGGCGTCCGCTCCTGATATCCCGACCGTGGATGAAGCGGGACTGCCGGGACTCTACATTGCTTATTGGCACGGCATCTGGGCGCCGAAGAATACGCCGGGCGAAATCATCGCAAAATTGAACGCCGCCATCATGGCAGCGCTGGCCGATCCAATTGTGCGGCAACGTTTCGTGGAACTGGGCCAGGAGATATTTCCGCCCGAACGGCAAACGCCGGCAGCGCTGAGAAGCCATCAAGCCGCGGAAATCGAGAAATGGTGGCCGATCCTGAAAGCGGCCAATATCAAGGCCGAGTGATCCGCGCTCGCCCGCGAAAGCGGACATTCATCGGCGCAACGTCGATGTCCAGGCGGGTGCCTGATCCAATCGGGCGCAGCGCCGCGCTCGGTATCGTCAGGCCACTATCTCGATCGCCTTGCCGTTGACGCGAGTCTCGCCTTTCAAATTATCGACCGTCACATAGGTGTCGTACCAGGTGAGGCGGGGCCGCACCCCGAAGCGTTTGGTCAATTCCTCCACGCGCTCCTCGGTAAACCATGCCTCTGCCGATTCACGGCTGTCCCAGAGATAAACGCCGCCGGTGCCCGTTTCGCCATTCAGGTAGTCCTTCCGGATCAACCCTTTCCTGGCGAGGCCGCGATAGATCGGCGCGGTCGAAGTGCCTCCTTTTACCGCCTGCTCCTCGCTCCGCTGCGGCAAATCGAACTGAACGACAACAATGCAATTGCCCATGGCTGGTTCCTCGAGTTAGGTCGTCAATGATATCATGCCCTGTGTTCGGACACGCGGATTTCGTTGCCTGCAGCACCCTGTCTTACACCGGCAACTTGCGCTTCTGGTGCGCGCGGCCCCTGATCGCGGATGCCTCGCTGTGGCCTGCGATCACGCGCACGCCCTCGTCGATCCGCGCGATGATGTTGTCCGGCGTGCAGCCCTGCAGGAAAGCGACGCCGTTGTTGCGGCAGGCGGCCAGGATACGGTCGCGCGCCGTTTGCATTTCCAAAGGGTAAGGCTCGGGTGGAATCGTGCGGAAGCCGAGTGAGAGACTCAAGTCGCCCGGGCCGATTTCGGCAAATCCCAGCCCTGGCACCGCGAGCATCTCCTCGCAATTGGCGACGCCTTCAGGGCTTTCCAGCTTCACCCCGAGTAGCAGTTCACCTTTCGGATTAAGCGGCCACGGATCGCAGCGCGCCATGTATTCCTCCGTCGACAGGCCCCAGACCGGCGCCGCCGTGGTTTCCGATCCGCGCCCCCGCGTGCCGATGCCGAGAAGCTTGCGACCGGCGGAGTCGGTCCCGCCATCCCTTGCCCGTATCGCTCCCTCCATCCGTGCCATCGGCGAGGGGATTTTCGGATCGACGCCGATGGTGTTGTGCGGATAGCGGCAGGATTCCACGAAGGCACGCACCGCGTCGGCGGTTTCCGCCTGGCAGAGCAGAATGCCGTGCACGCCGCGGCCGAGGATCTGGCGGAACTGCCAGGCGTTGTAACGCACATGCGCGGCGTCGATTCCATTCACGGGTGCCTCGACGATCACCGTCGGCGTGCGGTGTCCCGACCGTGTCGGCCCGGCATCGACCAGCCCAAGCATATAGTCGGCAAGACCGGCCACGTCGAAAGCGCCGTGCTCCATGCCGACATTCATGTAGTCGGCCCAGGTGCCGGCATCGATGCGGCCCTGCGCATGGGTCAGCACATGGCCGCTGTGGGGACCGTCATAATAGATCGCCTGATCCTTCTCCAGCAGCTCGACGCAGCGATTGATCCGCTTGCCCATCAAGGGTCTCCTCCGGCAGTATCGCGGGTAACCGGAGCAAGGCTAGCATGCTGCCGCGCCAGCGTGCGATAGGCGCAGATGACCAGGTGGCAACGCCCAGCCAGAACATGAGCTACTGGCTCGGCTCGAATCGCTTGGCGGAGACGGTGATCTTGAAGAGCGGTCGCTTGCGGTCGTCGGTCACTTCCAGACTCCATTCCTGACCGGGCTGGAGCTTGCCGTCGATGTCTCGGAACATCTCACCCGCTATAACGGTCGCTTCCTTCCAGGCGGTCTTGTCGTCGGGAAGTTCTTCGCCATCCTCGTCGATGGTGTCAGGCTCGTAGCGAATATTGAAAAAGTACCTTGGCATCCCAAGCAAATCCCGGACGAAAAACAATGTTCCCAGATTTATCGCCGCATTTGTGCTGGAGCATTGCCTTCCTCTCTCGCGATGTCGTCCACGTCCAGCCGGCCAATCTGCGCGGCCAGGTCCCTCGAGCTTCGGGAGATGCCCATTAGCACCGTGGCGCGACGGCGCGCCAATCCCAGGGCACCGTGTTCGTCTGCGTAGGTTTTGCATTGTTGGACTATTGGCATGACGACCCCTCCGCACGGGTGAACCCCGCCGGATCATATGCTCGCGGCTTAGGGGCGTCGGTCGGAAGGCCGACACAGGCTGGCGCGGAAATTCAAATCAGGCCACTGCCAAATACATAATCGGCCACCCCCTTTATCCCCGGATCAAGCTCGTCACTGCCGGCGCGTCTGCAGCACTCAGGGAACTGCTGATGACATCGCTTCGCTCTCGTCCGAACTGGAAACAGTCGCCTTGCTTTGGGTCCCATTTCGCTCGGCCCGCTTTCGTTTCAACTGCTCTTCAATCGCTTTTTCGGCACGTCGGATTGCCGAAGCCCGATTGAATGAGGTCCCAACTTTCGTCCTGAGCTTGTCTAATTGAACAGACCACTTCCACCCTGTTGGGTTCGCCGTTTGAACAACGCTGTAGTCAAATCCCTTGTATTCCATCTTCACACCACCGATCTAATTTACGAGGGTCAAATATTTTGGCTTAACGAGGCGGGCGCGAACACCAAGGCTGTCATGCTCAAATCGAAGTGCAGCATTGAGCCCGTTTGCCAAAGTTCGCATGAGCTGAAAGCCAAGTCCTCCATCGGTGGACGGATCGAAATTCTCCGGGAAACCGACGCCGTCGTCAGTCACTTCCACCTCGAAGGAGCCATCGTCTCTCGTGTCGCAGACGATGTGGACCCTCACGGGTAGGCCCGACGGATGGGCATACTTGCCGGCATTTGTAAGAAGCTCTGCAGTGATGAGTCCGGCGTGGAGTGCGTGGCGGGCGTCGATGTAGCCATTGCAGGTCTTATCGACCGTCAGCTCCATCTTTCCTTGCGGACTGAGCGAGCCGATCATCTCGGAAATTTCTTCCAGGAAATCGCCGAGGTTTACTCCTTTGCCGTTTGTGGCCACCACCAACAATTTGTGGAGCTTTGCCGTGACCTCGATACGCGCACCGATATCGTCGAGCAGCGTGCAAACCTGCTCGCTCGTGAAGGTTCTGCCGCTCGCGGAAATAGCGTTGCGCTGAAGGCGAATAACACAGCTCAAGCTGGCCAGGTTGTTCGCTATCCTGTGGTCAGCCTCGGCCACCCCGACGCTTCTATATTCGATCTGAATTGACATTTTTCCGTCCCTCGATGCAGGTCAGATTGCACTTCAAAGGGCGGAAAATCAACAAAACTATAGTAAGTTCAATATGTTACTTGCACATTAGACACCTTTGTGGTGCTAGTCCCAAAAAATGCAGTTAATGAGTATAAATCGTAAGGAACTCATTATGGGCTTCTTGCGTTTAAGGAGTAAGTGCTCACGGGAGAGGTTCAGATGGGTGAACTCAATCGAGGCGAGCGGCTCCAAATCATGCTCACTCAGGCGGAACTCCGGATCGTTGATACCTGGCGCTTTGCGAAGCGGATGCCGAGCAGGGCTGCAGCAATACGGGAGTTGCTCAAGCGCGGCATGGCTGCCGAGGGATTTGGGGAAGCCGGGGATGGCCAGAAGTCGAAGGACTTCTCTGTTATGTCGGGCAAGCCAGCCGAGTAGATCGCTGGCTCACGATCAGTCGCAACTTTTTTTTAAGGTCGAGGTCACGTTATCGGTGGACGTGCGCTTGTTCGCTCAGGGTCAATCGCGTCGCTTTCGCCGCTCGCCGATCACTTCCGGTCTGCCGCGTAGAACAGATATTCCCGAAGTCTGTCGGCATGTCTCAGACGTGCGCATAAGCGACGTCTTTTCGCCTATTCGATCACCTCGTCTACGCGCAGCAAGAACTGCTCGGAGACCCGCAGCCCGAGGGCTCTTGCCGTCGTAAGATTGAGGACCAGTTCGAACCTCGTCGGCTGTTCGACTGGCATGTCGCCGGGCTTCGCACCCTGCAGAATCCGATGCACATAATCGCCCGCGCGCCGAAACAGGTCCACGTAGCTTGGCCCGTAGGACATCAGTCCTCCGGATCGCACAAAATCACGGGTGCTGTAGATCATCGGCAATCGCGTGCTGAGCGCGAAGGTAAGGATGCGGTTGAAATTGGCGACGACAAGCTGGTCGACCACGACATAGAGCGCATCCGCCTGCGGGTTGAGTTTCTCGAACACAGGAGCAATGTCCTGCATGCGCCGTATTTCGAGAAGAGCGATGTCGAGCTTGAGTTCGCGCGCCGCGGCCTCGGTATCGCTCATCTCCAGCACCGTCTGGTCATTGCCGCCATTGAAGAGGATGGCCAATCGACGTAGCTGTGGGATAAGTTCCCGCAATACTTCCAGTCGTTTCCCGGCAAGGTTAGTGGCCTGCAGCGACAATCCGGTCACGTTGCCGCCCGGGTTGGCCAGGCTGGAGACGAGGCCGCTGCGTACCGGATCGATCGCCACGGCAAATACGATGGGGATGACACTGGTCGCTTGCCTTACCGTGGGAACAGCGCTTCCAACGGTAACAATGACATCCACTTTCTGCCGGACAAACTCCGCGGCGATTTCTGCGTAGCGCTCGGTACGACCTTCCGACCATCGATACTCGATCGCAACTGTACGGCCATCTATCCAGCCGAGTTCGCGCAGGCGTGCTGCGAAGGAAGCGGTCCACGGAGCAAAAAGAGTTGGATCCGCTCCGAGAAATCCTATCGTCGGCAGCCTTCCAGCTTGCTGGGCGTTTGCCGCTACCGGCCAAGCCATCGCACCGCCAACGGCCGCCATGAAATCGCGCCGCCTCATGCAAGCCCCCATTGGCCAGGAACAAACATTATGAGACTCAAAGGGCCAGAGGAAGAGGGTGATGATCGATTAGCTAAGGTCAGCCTCGGGTCATTCGCGTCGATCTTGGGCGTCGGCCGACGACTTCCGGTCTTCCCCTGGAAGCGGACATCGTCAGGGCCCGTCGCCATGTCTCAAAGGTGCTGCCAAGAGCGGAAGTCGCCGGCCTCACTCGATCACCTCGTCGGCGCGGGCAAGCAATAGCGGTGGGATGGGCCAGCCGATCGCTCTGGCGGTTCGGAGATTGAGCGTGAAGCGAAAGATGGTCGGCTGCTCAATCGGCAGATCGGCCGGCTTTGTGCCCTTCAGGATGCGATCGACAAAATAGCCGACGCGCCGCACGATATCGGCTTCCTCGACACCAAGAGAGAACAGCGCCCCGGCCTTCGCAAAGGCGGTGAAGTCTGCAATCACCGGAAGTCGCGAATGGATGGCAAGGCCGACGATCTTGTCCTCCTGGCCGGCAAAGAGCGGCTGCACGATCACCGCCTCGGCGCCGTCTGCCTTCATCCCCTCAAATACCGCGCCTTCGATCATCTCCGGAGTGTCAAGAATGCGGATCACCGCCCTCAATCCCATCGCCTTCGCTGCGGCCGAAGTCTCGCGAACAAAGGACGCGGTCGAGGGTTGCTTTGCGCCGAGAAAGCCAATTGCCCTTATGTCAGGCCGGATGTCATGAACAAGTTCAAGACGCTTGCCGGCAAGGTCAGGCGAAAACAGCGACAGTCCGGTCAAATTCGAGCCGGGGTGCGACAGACTCGGTACGAGTCCCGTCATGAGCGGATCGGCCACAATCATTACGATCGGGATCGTCCGGGTTCCTTCCTTGGCCAACTCGGCAACGGGAGTAACGCGCGCGATGAGGATATCGACCGGCTCCTCGATCAGCGCGCGAACGGCCGCCTGCGTTCGCTCTTGATCGCCGTCCGTGAAGAAGGGTTCAAGTGCAATGTTGCGACCTTCGACATAGCCAAATTGGGCCAGACCCTCGCGCAGATACGCGATCTGACCACTCGCCGACGGTGATTGCCAGCTCACGAACCCCAGCCGGGCAAGTTTCGGCTGCTGTGCATGCGCCGCTAGCGGCAATAGCGCGGTGCCACAGACAAGCCCGACAAATTCGCGCCGTTTCATGTATCGCCCCCAGAAGGTCAGGTCGCGGCATCGTACTCGCTCAAGCCAACACAATGGAAGGGGAAGGCTTTGTGCCTGCCATGTCCGTTCCGGAGTCAAAAACCGAAGTGGCCCCGAATAGTTGGGAAAGGGTTCAACCCTGCTTTTGGAACAGGTACAGCTCGGTCACATAAGGGAACTCGATCACATCGTGGTCAACCAGCAAGGGGTCGCTCTCTATGATGCTCTTGACCCTCGCACGAACAATATTCTGTTGGTCGTCCGGTAACACCGTGATGAAGCTCGTCGACAGAGCGCGGTCCACGATTCCGGTTGTAGGCATGCGCTGGCTGAAGGGGTAGCTTTTGCTTGCCAGATGCTTGAAGCGGGCATCGTCGAAGATGATACGCCATTTTCCGGTCGATTGCCGCGGCGTGTCGCCAGCATAGGCGTCCATGATCCCGGAAAACGCGGCGACCCAAGGCACACGATTGTCCCGCACATTCCAGATCAGGGCGAGCGCACCATCTGCCTTTAGAATGCGAATAATCTCGCGCGTCGCCTTCTTGTAGTCGAACCAGTGAAAAGCGGTCGCGCAACAGACGAGGTCCGCTATGTGATCGGGAGCGGGAATGAACTCGGCACTGCCGATCAGCACTTCAACTGCCGCAAGTCGATCGACCGCGATGCGTGAAGCCATCTTCTCGATCGGTTCCACTGCTAATATCCGCTTACCGGTCAACGCCAAGAGTTCGGTGAATTTTCCCGTGCCGGCGCCGAGATCGACAATGGTTTCGGCGGGTGGGAGGTCGCAGAGCAAGGCCCCGGGATATTCGGGCCGCCCCGCGACGTACTCGCTCACTCTGCCTGAATAGCCTGCGATAACAGAAGAAGTCATGGTTGATGTCACGAGCCGAAAGGCCGTGCGCACGATATCGAATAGCCGTACACAAGTCAGCCTGTAGGTCAGAGATTTCTGCGACGATCAGTAGATTGTCTACCCAGTTGGAGTCTGCTGTGGTCCAATCTCGGACCTCGGGGCAGGTCTGGGCTAGGTCCCTCCGCCCCCTGATAGCGGACATGCAGGGACTATGGCGCGAGGTCCGTTTGGCGCCATAACCGGAAAATCTGACTTGCCGATCCTTGTGTGGTAGTCATCGCGTCTCGAGGTCGGACTTGTCGCGATGTCCACAAATTACGAAATTGCTTTCGGTATGCTAAATGACATTCCCGGCATCCTCGCCCTTCAAGAATCCAACCTTCCGGAAAGGGGCGGCAGCTTGTCGGTGCGAGAGGCAGCAGATTGGTTCACGCACGCAGTAAGCGAAAAGTCGCTTGTCGTTGCCCGACGCGACGGCAAGCTTGTCGGCTATGTGCTAGGAACTTCGATCGCAACAAAGGCACACGTGCCTATTATCCAAGCGATGTTAAAGGCCTTTCCGACACCACCCGATTGCTACCTTTATGGCCCCGTTTGCGTGGCTGAAACCGAACGCGGAAAAGGCCTGGCTGGCGCGCTGTTCGAGAAATTGCAATCGCACATGAGCCGTCCTGCCGTAACATTCGTCCGCGCCGATAACGACGCATCCCTCCGGGCGCACCGGAAAATGGGGATGCGGGATCTCGGTCGCTTCAAGAACGAGGGCGATTCTTATGTCGCCTTTACGTTTGCCGCCCGGTCACTTTGAAATGACCATGAGAAAAGCACGTCACCGCAGATGATGTCGCCTCTGGGTCAAAAGCGCCGATTTGACCCTCTGCCAGCCACTTCGGGTCTACCCCCATCAACGGACATCGTCAGACAGGCCCGGTTAGTCCGGTTCGTGCCAACAAGAGACTCATGCACCGCAGCAATCTAACAGCTATTCGATAACCTCGTCGGCGCGCGCGAGCAGCGTCGGTGAGATGGTGAGGCCCAGCGCCTTGGCGGTCCGGAGATTAATCGTTATTTCGAACAAGGTCGGCTGCTGCACCGGAAGGTCCGCGGGTTTGGCGCCTTTGAGGATCTTGTCCACATATCCTGCGATTTGGCGGCTCATCTCGGCAGCATTGGGGCTGTAAGAAGCCAGACGTCCGGCTTGTGCGTCGGATTTGAGGAGCGACAGCGACGGCAGTCGAAATTTCAACGCCGTATCGACCGTCACCTGCAGCGGAAGACTGGGCTGCACAACAACGGCGTCCGCGTGTTCCCGGACCATGGCGGCGAAGGCGCTATCCACTTCGTTGCTGCTGCGAATTACGATGGTCTGGATTTCAAGTGGCACCGTAGGCCCGGCCTTTTGGATCGATTCAAGGAAGGGCTTGGTGAATGGATCATTGGCATTACCGAGAACGCCGGCGCGACGGGCACCCGGCACGATTTCGGGGATCAACTCAAGGCTTTTGGCAGCCAACGCGGCAGCATTGGCCGAGACGCCGGTAATATTGCCGCCAGGCCGGGCAAAGCTCGCGACCAATCCCATGCCGATGGGATCACCGGCCGGTGCCATGACGATGGGAATGTCGCGGGTCGCGTTCTTCGCAGCCACAACGGCGGGCGTCAGCGAAGCCACGATGATATCGATTTTGCTTCCAATCAACTCCCCTACCAGCCCGGGAAGGCGTTCTGCCTTGCCTTCTGCAGAACGAGTTTCGATCTGAATATTCTTGCCTTCGAAATAGCCAAGATCGCGAAGCGCTTGTGGAAACGGCCCCATGAGGTCCGGACCGGCGAACAAAAGGATGCCGATGCGCGGGATCGTCATCTGCTGCGCACGCGAGGTAAGCGGCATAACAGCCGCCGCGCCGCCAAGAAGCGTGATGAATTCTCGCCGTTTCATGTCTTCCCTGTCAGGTCAAGAGATAGTGCTCCCCGCAGTAGCCCAAACCGGCTTTGAAGGCCAATCCTTCAGTGAACAGCTGATATCGGCTCGGGGTCGGTCGCGCGATTTGCCTTTGGCCGACGACTTCCGGTCTTCCCGCGGAAGCGGACATCGTCAGGGCCGTCGCCATGTTTCAAAAATGCCAATAGGCGACATCATTCGATCACCTCATCGGCCCGCAGCGGGCGTCACTGCAGGCTCCGCTTCCAGTAGCCGGTGCCGAGCTTGCCGGTGATCACCGCTGCGGTGTCGCGGATTTCGTAGGAGCCGCCGTCGTCGTAACCGGTGAGCCCTCTATTTGCGTGGATCGACCAGTGGCCGTTAATGGCGGCGATCGTGCCTTCATGCGCCGGCGCTGCGCGCGGTCCTTCGGCGCGGAATTTGTAAGTGCCGTCACCCATGATACGCCAGATCCAGCGCGACATCCCGCGATCACTCGGCACCATGATCTCCCAGGTCCCGACCAGCGCTGGATCGATTGCCAGAGAAGAAGGCGCGGGCGCCACCCTCGATGGTGCACCCGCGTCCGCTGGCGTAGCATTCGCCTGGTTTGTACTCACCTGGTCGGCTGACGACGGCTGGCCTGTAAGATAGATCGCCCTGCGCGAGAGCGAACCGTAGACGAAGGGCTGTTGTTCGTTCCTGGTCACCTCCATAACGTCGTCGCGGACGTTGCGAAGCATGAAGGTGACCTCAACCCCCGGCGTTTCAATATTGTGCAGGAGCGCCGCGGTAAACGGGCTGTTTCGCCCGTCCCCGTCGAGAGCGGTAGTGCCGTCGCGAGCGGCATAAGCGACCAGCACGTTGCCGACCGGCTCGATACGGCCGAGGCCGCCGCCGATTGCCGCGCGCAGCGCCAGCGACCGGGACATCTTCGCAACGAATGGATTGTTGCGGCAGGCGTCGAGTATAACGAGGCCGAGGCTCGTGGTGTTCGACAGCTGCAAAATCACGCTGCGGAGGCTGACGGCTTCGTTCGCTGCGTCGGTGTCCTTCTTCAATTCCGCATCGACCGGGATCAACCAGTTTTCGCCGCTGATTTCCATGCCGTGGCCGGCAAAGAATACCGCCGCCATATCGGCGCCCGCCGCGTCGCGCCCTAGCGCGATAAGGGCTCGCCGCATCTCGTCAAAGGAGGCGTTAGTGACAAGGGTCACCGCGAAGCCGAGACGATTTAGCGCCGCGGCGATATCAGCAGCGTCATTAGCTGGATTGGGCAGCGTCGGCACGTTCCGGTAAGTGCTGTTACCGATGACCAACGCCACGCGCTTGCCGTCAGCCAAGCCGGGCGAGACAGCGAAGCCGGTAAGCGCCGCGATAACGCCCAATCCCAGAATAAATCCGCGTCGGTTCATACTGGCCCCGGATTGCACCTAAGCATCATTTTCTACAGCAACCGTAGCGAAGCAGCTATGGGATTGGCCGCTATAACAAATGAAAACTCGATGGGCGAACGTCTCCTACGGGTCCAGACTGTGTGAAAACGCATCAGAGCCAAGGAAGCTCAGAATTGTTTTCTCAATTGCCCTCTGCCAGCGGCACCTACCAGTGCGATTGGTCTCCGCGGCGACGAAATCGAGATGGAATTTCTACGCGTTAGTTCAGCGTCTGAGTTTTCACACAGCCTGGGTCAATATCGTCGTTTGGTCGTCGGCCGACTACTTCCGGTCTTCCCCCGGAAGCGGACATCGTCACAGCCGGTCGGCATGTCTCAAAACGGCGTCTCTATTAGATCACCGCGTCGGCGCAGCCGAGCTAAGGTTGAACGTGAAATGACCTATGGCGGATCGCCGACCCAAAACCGCGACGAAAAAGCGGACCGCTTGCGCGGTCCGCTCGTCTTTATCGTGTCGGCTTAGTCGAAGGTGGACGCTGGGTACGAACCGGCGCCCGCTTCACATAACAATGCGCGCTAGGCCGTCAATTGCTGTCCGATCGGCAAGGTTCTGATGCGCTTTCCGATTGCAGCATAAATCGCGTTAGTCAGCGCTGGCGCGATCGGCGGCACGCCGGGTTCGCCGATTCCGCCGGGCGGCAACTCGTAGTTCGCCGGTGTAATGTGCACGTTCGTCACCCCGGGCATCTCCGGCATTCGCGTGACTTCGTAGTCGTCGAAGTTTGATTGCATGACCTTGCCGTCCTTGAACGTGATCTGGGTTTTCATTGCCAAGCCAATGCCCATGATGACCGCGCCCTCGATCTGGGAGCGAATGCGGTCGGGATTGACGTAATGGCCGCAGTCGACCGCAACATCGACCCGCGGTATCGAAAGATTGCCTTTCTCGTCCACTGCGGCTTCGACCACCGCGGCAACATAGGTGACGAAGCTGCGATGAGCGGCGACGCCGAGACCATGGCGCGGCGGTAGTTTGCGTCCCCATCCCGACTTCTCGGCCACCAATTCGACCACCTTGCGCAGGCGGCCAGCGTCGATCGGATAGACCTGCACGTCCTCGCCATAGTCCCAGAAATTCTCGACGGCTTTCGACACATCGACTAGGCGCGGCGGCCCGATCAGATCGAGCAGATAGTCCTTCTGATCCTTGCCCGCTGCGGCCGCAAGTTCGCCGGCGAAGGACTGGATTGCAAAGGCGTGGGAGATGTTGGAGACCGAACGGTACCAGCCAATGCGCGTATGCGCCGGTGCCTCGCCGTTTTCGATGCGCATGTTGTCGACGTTAAAGGGATTGTCGACGAGACCCATGCCCAACTCAAGCGGCATCTCGTGTTTGGGATCTGGCTTGAATAGCGACAGGATAGTCGGAGCGGTGGAATTGTGCAGCCAAGCCACCGTTTTGCCGGATGCGTCCAAGCCCCCCACGAGTCTTTCCATTGAGACGGTGTGGTAGAAGCCGTTCTGGATATCGTCCTCGCGTGTCCACACCACCTTGACCGGGATCCCGTTCATTTCCTTCGCGACGATTGCCGCCTCGACTGCAAAATCGGGTTTCGATTTACGCCCGAAGCCGCCGCCGAGCAGCGTCACGTTGACCTTCACCTTCTCGGCCGCGAGGCCGAGAGCCGTAGCGCAGAGATCATGCGCAGCCTGCGGGCTTTGCACGCTCGTCCATACCTCGCACGCGCCGTTTTTGACGACGGCGGTAGCCGCGGGCGGCTCCATCGTCGCATGGGCGAGATGTGGAATGTAGTATTCCGCCTCGACCTTCTTGGCGGCGCCCACCATCGCTGCGTCGAGATCTCCGACCTTGCGAACGACGAGCCCTGGCTTGCGCGCTGTCGCCTCCAGGTCGGTTCGATAAGCTTTTAACTCGTAGCTGGCGTTTGGACCATCGTCCCAAACGATCTTGAGCGCTTCTCGCCCCCTGATCGCCGCGTAAGTGTTGTTAGCTACCACGGCGATGCCCCCAAGCGGCAAAAACGCTGAGGGAATGTCGGGGCTTGGAATGCGCACGAGCTTTTCGACGCCGGGCACGGCCATCGCCGCGGACTTGTCATAGGATTTTATTTTTCCGCCCAGAACAGGCGGGCGCGCCACAACAGCGAATTTCATGCCGGGAAAGAAGACATCCTGCCCATAGATGGCGCGTCCGGTCGTGATGTCGAACCCGTCGACGATCTTGGTCCCCTCCTTGCCGATATAGCGAAACTGCGCGGGCTCCTTGAGTTTTAACGCAGTGACGACCGGAACCGCCATCCCCGCGGCATCGGTGCTCAATTCGCCGTATCCGAGTTTCGCCCCGGTCTTCTTGTTTACGACCTCGTGATTCCTCGCCTCGACATCGGTGAGTGCGACGCTCCAGCGTTTGGCGGCCGCGTCCTCCAGCATCATGCGCGCCGCCGCACCGCATTGGCGCATCGGCAGCATGAAATGGCGGGTTGAGCGCGATCCGTCGGTATCCTGATTGCCGTACGTGACTTCATCACCCAAGGCTTGAACGATTTTCACTCGCGCCCAATCGGCTTCCATTTCGTCGGCCACTATGAGCGGCATGCCGGTGCGCACACCCTGCCCCATGTCGGAGCGGTGACAGACGATCGACACGGTCCCATCCTTGGCGATTGAAATGAACACGCGAGGATCATTGACCGACCCATGCGGCATGCCGTCCCGGCCGTATTTCGGCGCATCTTGGGCCATGGCCCGGCCCATTGGCAGCAGGCTGGCGGCGAGGACGAAGCCGCCCGTCACACCAACCCCTTTCAGAAGGTCGCGGCGGCTAACATTTTCGATTGAAGAATGTGTCATGTCACGCTCCCTTCGCAACTTTGTGAATAGCGGCGCGGATGCGCTGGAACGTGCCACAGCGGCAAATATTCCCGTACATCGCTTCGTCGATTTCAGCGTCGGTGGGATGCGGCTTGTCTTTCAACAGCGCGGCGGCCTGCATGATCTGGCCGGTCTGACAGTAGCCGCATTGCGGCACATTTAGATCGCGCCACGCAACTTGCAGGGGATGATTGCCCTTGGGATCGAGACCTTCAATCGTGATGATCGATTTCCCACTGATGGCGGACACCGGCGTTTGGCACGCGCGAACCGCCTCGCCGTCGACATGAATTGTGCAAGCGCCGCAGGCGGCGACGCCACATCCAAACTTGGTTCCAGTCATGCCCAGGATGTCCCGGAGATACCACAACACCGGCATCGATGGATCTCCGTCGAAATTCTTCTCCTGTCCATTCACACGTAGAGCGACCATCGTCTCCTCCAATGTGTTTTCATTATTGTGGTTTTGGCGCGCTCAAATCGTAACATCAGTGCGCATGGAAAGGCATGTGAAATAGTGTTGGACTTGGCGTATGTTTTCGTTCGCAATTGCAGCATCGACGCTCCTGCAATCGACCGACGCCCAACCGCGCCGCTATGCGATTACGGCAGTAATGTTGCCGGATCGGTACGCGGACGATTCTGCGTCCGAGTCGGATGCGGGCCGAAAAACTCGTTAAGAAACTTTAGAGCGTCAATCCTACTCCTGCGAACCTACCTTCGGCTTTGGCCGTGCATGCCTGCACGAGCAAGCACCTCAAATCCGTTTTATGTTCCTGTCACCAACCAATCGGGAGCGGACATCGTCACGGCCCGTCGGCATGTCTGTACGTCGTTTCCGGTCTAACCCCGACAGCCGACCCGCAGCGACCGCAGATAGCTCAATGCTGGAGCGATATCAGGGGTGTCTTACCTCGAACGCGGGTCGATCGGCCTTCCGCCTTGTGGCGTTGTTGCTACAAACGACGACGACAGCGCAACTCCACAGCGCGCTGCGTTCTGTATCGCATCGAGGCGTTGTTGCAGGACAAGACTTCGATGATCACCGCATCGACGGCTACCATTCCTCGTAGATCCATTCCCTTGGGATTCGAGGCCGCGCTCTCGCGTGCGGCGACTGAAGCGTCCGCTCGGGCTTGCGCAGGGTCGGAATCGGCTGCGTCGGAGGCGGTGACGTCTTGGGCAGGTTCTGCTCGGAAACCCTCGCGAGCACCCGTTTTATCTCTTCCTGGCTCGCCTTGAGTTCCTCAATGGCCTTTGAACTGTCGCTGGCTATTTGTTGCTGGTTCGCCTTGAGCTGTTCGATGTTTCGCTCCACATTCGCGAGATCGCGCGCCATCGTTTGCAGCAACTGTGTGTGATCGGGAAGCGCTGCGGTTGCTGTCGGCGCGGCATCTTGCGGTGCGGTCTGAGCCAAGGGCGTTGCTTGCGGTGGTGCTGCCTCCGCCGCGGCCACTTCAACGGTAGATGGAGCGGGCTGCGCGGGAAACGGCGGATTTTCCGGCGGCAATGATGGAGTTGAAACGAGCTGCGGCGCCCAACGGGCGACAACCAGCTTGGCCCCGCCGCCATAGGACGACTGCAAAACCAGGGCAGCGACAACGATGCACGCCGCCAGCGGCAAGCCGACGAGGGCCCGGAGCGGTGGCCTTCTAGGCGGTGATTGCGGGGGAGGTCCGGCCGAAGGTGGGCGCGCGGCATCGCGCTCCATTTTTGCAAGCTGTTCAGTCACACGCCCGAGCTGTTCATCGGCGCGCGCGATCTGTTCGTAGGCGTGCGCGAGTTGTTCATCGGCGCGCGCGATTAGGGCATCGTGGGGTTCAATTGCTTTCGGAGTGGGCGTGGAGTTCATTGGCGTTTCCCTTTTCCGTCCAATGCCATCCGAAGGTGGCGGTCGACAATCCGTCAGGTCGACCAGCCACCAACACTCCGTGCAGTCTTGTCCAAAGAATGGCCGTATGATGGAGAGAATGGCTAATGATCCGCCTGCCTGCACTAAAAAAAAGGACGAGGCGGGACTTTCCTGACGACTATTGGAGACTAACCGCGACCCCAGCATCCAAAGTGTTCTCGGCTCAAGGCCGCACGGCTTCGCACACGAGACCACGGGTGCAGCGCGCACCCGGCATTCCCTGCGCCCTCTTTCTTTCGAGGGCGAGGAATTCTTGCAAGACTTGGGCGCAATGCGCGGCGAGATCGCGAAGGCATATCAAGTCGTCATCGCCCGCGACCTGTCCGCCGTAGCTCAACGAGCGAAGGCGGAAGGCGGGTGACCAAGTATTCCAGAGACGTCGATGATGGAACCGGCAATTCTCAGCGATCGCCACGACGCATCATGCCCAAAATTTCCGTCAACCATTGTCCGTTCTTCGCCGAACAACAACGCATGTCGCCTCGTTGTCGCATCGCGCTGTTATGCGAATTCGCAGGGCGCGTCATCGATTCGCGCGGGGCCGTCAGTGGTGCTAATCGTCATCGCCCTGTCACAGGAATCGGTTAGGTGCACGGGTATGGGAAGTGACTCTTTGAGTGAAGAGAGCCCCGAACGGCGCTTTCGCACTTTGTTTATCTCCGACGTCCATCTCGGAGCCCGCGGCTCCCAAGCCGACCGGTTGCTGGACTTCCTCAAAAGCCACGACGCTGACACCATCTACCTCGTGGGCGATATCGTCGACGGCTGGGCGCTGAAATCCAACTGGTACTGGCCGCAATCGCATAACGACTTCGTGCAAAAGATGCTGCGCAAGGCGCGCAAGGGCGCCAAGGTCATCTACGTGCCGGGTAATCACGACGAGTTCCTGCGCAACTATTACGGCACCCATTTCGGCGGCATCGACGTGGTCGAAAACACCATCCACGAAGGCGTCGACGGCAAGCGCTATCTGATCATCCACGGCGACATCTTCGACCTCGTGGTGCAGAACGCGCGCTGGCTCGCCCATCTCGGCGACAAGGCCTATGATTTCGCCATTCAGATGAACCGCCTCGTCAACTTCTTCCGTCGCATGTTCGGCGTGCCCTATTGGTCGCTCTCGCAATGGGCGAAGCTGAAGGTCAAGAACGCCGTGAACTATATCGGCGCGTTCGAAAAGACGCTCGCCGGCGAAGCAAGGCGTCACGGCGCCGATGGCGTGATCTGCGGCCATATCCACTACGCCACCATCCGCGACGAGCACGGCATCCGCTACATGAACTGCGGCGACTGGGTCGAAAGTTGCACTGCACTTGTCGAACACGAAGACGGCCAGTTTGAAATCATCACCTGGGCCGATCCGCAGCGCCGGTTGGCGCCGGTTCCCCGTGTCGCGGCGCGCGCCGCATGACGCACATTTTGGTCGCGACCGATGCGTGGCATCCCCAGGTCAACGGGGTAGTTCGGACGCTGACCATGATGGCGGAGGCCGCGAAAGGTTTTGGCGTCGAGGTCAGCTTCCTGACGCCGCAATCGTTCCGCACCTTCGCGATGCCGAGCTATCCGGATTTGCATCTCGCCTTGCCTTATCCTGCGAAGATTGCCGAACTGATCGAAGCAGCAAGGCCGGACAGCATTCATATCGCGACCGAAGGTCCGATCGGGTTACTGGTGCGGCGCTATTGCCGCAAACACGGATTGCCGTTCACGACGAGCTTCCATACCCGTTTTCCGGAATACGTCTCCGCGCGCTCGCCGATTCCGGAATCATGGGTCTGGCGCGCACTGCGCTGGTTCCACCGGCCGAGCCAGGCGGTGATGGCGGCGACGCCGGCGCTCGCATCCGAATTGCGCACGCGCGGTTTTCGCAATGTAGTGCTGTGGTCGCGTGGCGTCGACACCTCGCTGTTTCATCCGCGCGCCACTGACCTTTGCTTGCCGCAACCGGTGTTCCTCAGCATCGGCCGCGTCGCGATCGAGAAAAACCTCGAAGCCTTTCTCGACCTCGATCTGCCCGGCACCAAGCTCATTGTCGGCGATGGTCCCGCGCGTGCGGCGCTGGAGCGGAAGTATCCGGACGCGGTGTTCCTGGGCGCCCGGCATGGCGAGGAACTCGCCGAGATCTATGCGGCGGCCGACGTCTTCGTGTTCCCGAGCAAGACCGACACGTTTGGTCTGGTGCTGCTCGAGGCCCTTGCCAGCGGTCTGCCGGTTGCCGCTTTTCCGGTCACCGGGCCCCGCGACGTGATCGGCGCGGCGCCGGTTGGCGCCTTGAACGAGGATTTGCAGGCGGCATGCATGGATGCGCTGCAAATCTCACCGCAGGCCTGCGTCGAGTTTGCCGCCCGCCATACCTGGCAGGCTTCGGCTCGGGTTTTCGTCGAACACGCCAAAAACGTCCGCGATACCGGTTCCGAAGACGAGGTGGTCGAATTTGTGGCGGAAGACCCGCATTTCGCCGCCTGACTTCACCGGAATGCGTCTTGCCCGCCAGTCCGCCGACGCGATACAAAGCTGGTATGACAGATCAAGCCTCCATGGCACCGGTCGGTGCTGCCGATATCGACGCGGCAGCCAGCGTGGTTGCACCCTTTGCGGTGCGGACGCCGCTGTTGTCGTTCCCCGTTCTCAACGAACGCGTCGGCACCAAAGTCTTTTTGAAACCGGAAATGCTGCAGCGGACCGGATCGTTCAAGTTCCGCGGTGCCTTCAACAAACTGTCCTCGATCCCGCAGGCCGCGCGCGGCGGCGGCGTGGTCGCGTTCTCGTCCGGCAACCACGCCCAGGGCGTGGCCGCGGCGGCGCAGATACTCAATATGCAGGCGACCATCGTGATGCCCAAGGACGCGCCGCTGTCGAAGCGCGAGCGCACCAAGGGCTATGGCGCTGAGGTCGTGCTCTACGACCGCGACAAGGAGGACCGCGAAGCCATCGCCAACGGCATCGCCAGCAAGCGCGGCGCGACGCTGGTCCGGCCCTATGACGATCCCTTCGTGATCGCGGGGCAGGGAACGGCGGGCCGCGAGATCGCCGAGGACATGTCTGCGCTTGGTTTGACGCCCGATATCGTGGTGGCGCCGGCCTCCGGCGGCGGGTTGATTGCGGGCGTTGCGACCGCGGTCAAGGCGCGCTTCCCGTTAGCCACCCTGATCGTTGCGGAGCCCGAAGGCTACGATGATCACGGCCTTTCGCTGCGTGCCGGTCACCGCGAAGCCCACCACGCCGCGGGCCGCACCATTTGCGATGCGCTGATGGCCGCAATGCCTGGCGAGATGACGTTTTCGATCAACAGCAAGCTGCTGGCGCAAGGCGTCACCGCGTCGGATACGGAAGTCGGCGCCGCCGTCGCGTATGCCTACCGGGAATTGAAGCTCGTGGTCGAACCCGGCGGCGCCGTCGGTCTCGCCGCCTTGCTGGCCGGCCGAATTGATGCGCGCGGCAAGAACGTCGTCATCGTGCTCTCCGGCGGCAATGTCGACGCCGACCTGTTCGCGAAACTGGTCGCCTAGATCCCTCAGTGCCTGCCGCCGTGGCCCATCGATGCGCGAGGATCGCCTCTACGAGAAGAACGCGATCTTCTCGGCCTGGCTCATGCGCCGGATCGGCGCCAAGGGATCATTGGCGGGGACCATCGGTTTCCTGACAATTCCGCTCGCAATGATCGACGAGCCGAGCGAGATTTCCAGCGCTGTTTCGGGTGCTGCCTCAATGGTAGGCTGAGGCGGTGGTTGAACCGGCGGCTCGACCGGTATAGCCATCGGTTGGGGCGCTTGGGCAATCATTTCGGGTGGGCCCGGCGGCGGCTCCGCAAGCTGGGCTTGGTCAACTGCCGGTTCGAAGATCTCATCGTCAATCGGATCCGGCGCGCCCATTTCCATCGCGATCATGTCGAGCACGGCCTCGTCATGGGCATCGGCGGCGTCAGCGGTGAGCTCAACCGCCTCGGCGGCTTCGATTTCCTCCAACGCAGCGTCCGCTTGCGCGAGGGCTGCTTCGGCAGTCAGAGCCTCGGCATCGGTCGACAAGGAGCTGGTCGAGGCCTGAGCGACTTCCTGCGCGGGTTCTGGTTCGATCGTCTCGGCAACCGCTTCCAGCGGCGCAGGGGCGGGCGAGGCGACCTGTGTCTCATTGACTGGCGCAGGCGTCTCTTCATCGCGCAGTCCCGCGATACGACCCGCGATCGAGGCGAATGCGGCTTCCAACCCGGCTTTCGCCTCATCGGATGAGATTTGCTCGGCACCGTTCTCGATGACGCTCACTTGCGAATCGATCAGGTCGCAGATTCGCCCGTCATTGCCGATTTCCCGCAACCGCCAGGCGATCTCGCGGAGCACCCGCGCACCCTTGCGGACCGGCGCCAGCCGCTCATTCAGCGCCAGACCGTCGAGCGCCTCGATCGCCGATGCCTGCGCCGCCTCGACCGCATTGCGGATCGCGGCCAGGGTTTCCGCCAGTTTGGCCTCGCTGACGCCGGTATCTGCAGCGGCCGCCGCCTCGCGCTGCGCGGCAAGGCTCTCTTCCTTCTGCACGGCCAGGCTTTGCTCGATCCGCGCCACCGCGTCGAGCACCATGCTGGTGTCGGCATTGCGGTTGCGCTTGGCGTATTCGGTCAGGAACCAGCGGCCACGCGAAGTCTCCATGAAGGCTTCGCTGATCGCAGCATAGTCCTCCTCGCTCGGCAGCGCGGCGCGTGCTGAGATCGGCGAAAGGGCGAATGCTTCGTCGGCCATGCTAAACTCTTCGCGCAAATCACCGCGCGTTGCGATAACGAAACACCACGATATCGAGCGAATCGCAATTGAATTGATGCCGAGCGAATCACAAATCCCCATCGCTTCTCAAGGCGCATCGAAGCGATTCGCGACGCGGCTGGCGCTGTTTTACGGCACAACCTTCGGCACCATGGGCACCCATCTGCCGTTCTTCACGCTGTGGCTGAAATCGGTCGGCATTGACGCATCCTGGATCGGCATCATCTCCGCGGTCCCTTCGGTCACGCGGTTTACGGTGCTTCCCTTCGTAACCGGAGCGGCCGGAAAGCGCTATTCGCTGCGCACGATCCTGACCGTGACCGCGATCGCGACCGCTCTCGGCTTTGCCGTGATCGGTACGCAATATTTGCCGCTCGCGGTGCTGCTCGCCTATGCCGCGACCTGCTGCCTTTGGACTCCGATGGTGCCGCTGACAGACGCCTACGCGCTGGGCGGCGTAGCGCGCTATGGCCTGAATTACGGCCCCTTAAGGCTGTGGGGTTCGGCGGCCTTCGTGGTGGGGGCCCTCGTCTGCGGCCTGCTGGTCGATATCGTCGCGTCCAGCCACCTGATCTGGGTCATTGCCTCGGTGGCAGCGCTCGGCGCGATGGCGAGCCTCGGGTTGCAGCCGCTGGACCGGCCAAGGCCACCTGCGGCCGCCGCGCGTGGCACCAGCACCTTGCTGCGCGATCCCGGGTTCCTCGCGATTATCCTTGCCGCGGCATTGATCCAGGGCAGCCACGCCGCCTATTACGCCTTTGCCTCCATCACCTGGCAGGCGTCAGGCTTGGGCGGGCTGACGATTGCCGGGTTGTGGGTGCTCGGCGTGCTCGCCGAGATCGTGGTGTTCGCGCTGTCGCCGCGCTTCTTGCTCGCGCCGGCGCTGTTGGTGGTGATCGGCGGACTTAGCGCGGTGGCGCGCTGGCTGATCACCGCGCAGGAGCCTTCGGTGGCGGTGTTGTCGGTGGTACAGCTCGCGCATGGGCTGACTTACGGGCTGACGCAGGTCGGCACCATGGGACTACTGGTGCGTCACGTGCCCGGCCATGTGATGGCGCGCGGGCAGGGCTATCTCGCGGCCTGCGGCGGCATCGTGAGCAGCACGGCGTCGGTGGTGTCGGGCGTGGTCTATGCCAGCTATGGACAGTCCGTTTATTACGTAATGGCGGCGATGGCGCTGATCGCTGCAATCGTGATGTGGCAGGCGCGGCACCGGTTGGCGCGTCAGCCCCACAGCGCGGCTTCCGGTGGATAGATCAGACTGCCTTCGTAACGCAGTCCGCCGCCGCGGTCGTGCGCCAGCAACAGCGGACCGTCGAGGTCGACGAAGCGCGCCTGCGGCGCGAGCAGCATCGCCGGCGCCATGGCAAGCGAGGTCGCAACCATGCAGCCGATCATGATCTCAAAGCCGAGCGCGTGGGCGGCATCGGCCATAGCGAGGGCTTCCGTCAGCCCGCCGGTCTTGTCGAGCTTGATGTTGACGGCGTCATAGCGCTCGCGAAGCCCCTTGAGGGAGCTGCGGTCATGCACGCTTTCATCGGCGCAGACGGCGGTCGGCCGTTTGATGCGCGCCAGCGCGTCATCCCTGGCGGCCGGAAGCGGCTGCTCGACCAGCGTCACGCCGACTTCGGCGCAGGCATCGAGGTTCCGCTCGAGATTGTCCGACGTCCAGGCCTCGTTGGCGTCCACGATCAGCTCGGATTCGGGGGCGGCCTTGCGCACGGCTGCGATCCGCTCGCCGTCACCCTCACCACCAAGCTTGATCTTGAGCAGCGGCCGGCGCGCGGCCTTGGCGGTCGCGGCCGCCATCGCCTCTGGCGTTCCCAGCGAGATGGTAAAGGCGGTGGTGCAGGGGCGTGGCGCTGGCCGGCCGAGCAGAGCCCAAGCCCGCTGCGACAGGCTCTTGGCCTCGAGGTCCAATAGCGCGCAGTCCAGCGCGTTACGGGCGGCGCCCGCGGGCATCGCGGCCTGCAGGGCGTTCCGGTCCAACCCTTTGGACAGTGGTTCCCGCATCTCCTGAAGGGCGGCAAGCGTCGCTTCCGGGGTTTCGCCGTAGCGGGGGTAGGGCACGCATTCGCCGCGCCCGGTATGGCCGCCATGGCTGACTTCGGCCACCACGGTCACGGCCTCGGTCTTGGCACCCCGGCTGATCGTGAAGGCGCCTGCGATCGGCCAGCGTTCGACGCGGGCGGCAAGCCGCCGGGATATGCTGGAAGTCATTTTAAAATCTGGCAATTTCTGAACCGTATGCTTGCTCGCCGCAACCAACTATGGCTGGTTAGGCACAGATTCTACAAGGCAATGCGGCGTGCCAGACCATAGCTTTTGCATGATCAGCGAGCCACCCGAGGGGTGGGCATCGTGAGCGGCGACCCGACACTGGAGCGGATAGCCCAAGGCAACGGCCTTGCGCTGTGCGCTGCCGGTTCGTGGACGGCCCGCTTTGCCCCTGTGCTCGAACAGATGGTGGCCGACGCCGAAAAGCTTCGCGGCAGCCGCCCGAACATCTTCATCGATGTCTCGCAGGTGTCAAAGCTCGACACCTTCGGCGCCTGGCTGATCGAGCGGCTGCGCCGCAGCCTGACCCAGGGCGGCGTCGAGGCCAAGATCGCAGGTCTCTCCGCCAACTATTCGAGCCTGGTCGACGAGGTGCGCCGGGTCAAAGCCGAGCCGGTGGTCGAGACCCGTTCGGTGACGATCACCGGCATGCTGGAACAGGTGGGCCGCAGCGTGGCCGGGGTCGGCGGCACCCTCGTCGGATTGATCGACATGCTCGGCGCGGTGCTCGCCGCGGCCGGTCACGTCATCATTCGCCCGCGCGGCTTCCGCCTGACCTCGACCGTGCATCATATGGAGCAGGTTTGCTGGCGCGCGGTGCCGATCGTCGTGCTGATCACGTTTCTGATCGGCTGCATCATCTCGCAGCAGGGCATCTTCCACTTCCGCAAATTTGGCGCCGACATCTTCGTGGTCGACATGCTGGGCGTGCTCGTGTTGCGCGAAATCGGCGTGCTGCTGGTGGCGATCATGGTGGCGGGCCGTTCGGGCAGCGCCTACACCGCCGAACTCGGTTCGATGAAGATGCGCGAGGAGATCGACGCGCTGCGCACCATGGGGTTCGATCCGATCGAGGTATTGATCCTGCCGCGCATGCTGGCACTGGTGCTGGCGCTGCCGATCCTGGCGTTTCTCGGCGCGATGGCCGCGCTCTATGGCGGTGGCCTTGTGGCGTGGCTCTATGGCGGCGTCGACCCGGAAGCCTTCCTGCTGCGGTTGCGCGACGCCATCTCGATCGATCATTTCATCGTCGGCATCATCAAGGCGCCGGTGATGGCCGCGGTGATCGGCATCGTCGCCTGCGTCGAAGGGCTTGCGGTGCAGGGCAGCGCGGAATCGCTCGGGCAACACACCACCTCCTCGGTGGTGAAGGGAATCTTCTTCGTCATCGTCATGGATGGCGTGTTCGCCATCTTCTTCGCATCGATCGGAATGTGATAATGGCTGGCGAAATATCCGAGGCCATCATCCGGGTCCGCGACATTACCGTGCAGTTCGGCACGACGCGGGTGCTCGACGGGCTCAATCTCGACGTCAAGCGCGGCGAGATCCTGGGCTTCGTCGGTCCGTCGGGTGCGGGCAAGTCGGTGCTGACGCGCACCATCATCGGCCTCGTGCCCAAGATCGCCGGCCGCATCGAAGTGTTCGGCGTCGATCTCGACAAGGCCAGTGCCACGGAGCGGCGCGGCGTCGAACGGCGCTGGGGCATCCTGTTCCAGCAGGGCGCGCTGTTCTCCTCGCTCACCGTGCGGCAGAACATCCAGTTTCCGGTGCGCGAATATCTTAACCTTTCGCAGCGCCTGCTCGACGAGATCATGGTGGCCAAGCTCGGCATGGTCGGCCTGCGCCCCGAGGTCGCCGACCGTTATCCGGCGGAGCTTTCGGGCGGCATGATCAAGCGCGTCGCGCTGGCGCGTGCGCTCGCGCTTGATCCCGAACTGGTGTTCCTCGACGAGCCGACCTCGGGCCTCGATCCGATCGGCGCCGGCGATTTTGACGAGCTCGTGCGCACGCTCCAGCGTACTTTGGGGCTGACCGTTTTCATGGTAACCCACGATCTCGACAGCCTTTATACGGCCTGCGACCGCATCGCCGTTTTAGGGAACGGTAAGATCATAGCAGCAGGATCAATTGCCGACATGAAGGCCTCGCAGCATCCCTGGCTGCGGCAATATTTCCACGGCAAGCGCGCCCGCGCTGTGATGGGTTAGAGCGTTTTCGAGCGAAGTGGGTACCGGTTCGCGTGAAGAAAACGCGTCAAAAAGATAAACTCAGAGGCTGGGCTCTGATCCAATCAGAACCCAGCCTCTTGGACCGGAGTAATTGATGGAAACGCGGGCGAACTATGTCCTGATCGGAGCCTTCACGCTGGCAGTGATCGCAGCTGCCTTCGGCTTCGTGCTCTGGTTCCAGAGCCTGCATACGACGAAGCAGCGCAGCCCGCTCCGGGTGATCTTCGAAGGCCCGGCGACCGGCCTGCGCAATGGCGGCAGCGTCAATTTTAACGGTATCCGGGTAGGTGAAGTGGTCCGCGTGAAGCTGGACAACCCGCGTCGCGTCGTCGCACTCGCCATGGTCGAGAACAACGCGCCGATCCGCAAGGACACCTTGGTCGGCCTCGAATTCCAGGGGCTGACCGGCGTGGCGGCGATCTCGCTCAAGGGCGGCGAGGAGGCCGCACCCGCCGTGCCGCTGGACGAGGATGGCGTCCCGGTGCTGACCGCCGACCCGAGCGCGTTGCAGGACGTCACCGAGGCGATTCGCGGCACGCTTCAGAACGTCAACCGGATCGTGGCCGACAACCAGGAATCGGTGAAGAATTCGCTGCGGAATCTGGAAACCTTTACCGCGGCGCTGGCGCGTAATTCCGAGAAGATCGACAACGTCATGCTCAAGGTCGACGGCGTGATGGGCAAGGCCGACAATCTCATGCTCGGACTCAATACCATTGCGGGCGGCAATGCCGGAGGTGAGTTGAACCTGATGGTGAAATCGATCCGCGAACTTGCGGACGATTTCGACAAGCGCTCGGGCGCGCTGATCGCCGATGGCCGCCGCACGCTTGGCGACATCAGCCGCGCCGTGAACAATTTCGACCGCAATCCGAGCCGGGTGATATTCGGCGGCAGCAACAACGCCGCGCCGGCGGCGGAAGCCACGCCGCCACCGCCCAGGCCGGCCGCCGCGCCTCCCGCCAGGCCGGCGGCTGCGCCGAGCGGGCAGAAGCGGCAGTAGGTAATGGGCGAATGGGAATAGCAAGTAGCGCGAGAGTAGTTATCTCGCCCCGGGCCGGATGTCGTGAATAGCTCAAAACAAAACGGAGGCCGTGAGGCCTCCATTCTATTCGCTACTCGCAATTCGCTATTTCACCGTTATCCGAGCCGTCCCGCCGCATGCGCGAGCAGGGTGTAGACGAGGCCAGTCTCCGAGGTCAGGTGGCCGCGCAGCGCCTGCGGACCGCGATCCTCGCGGGCGACCTCGTCGAGCAGGCGCTCGAACTCGGCGATGTAGCGATCGACTGTCTGCTTGAAGCCGCGGTCGGCGCGGTATTTGCGGGCGACTTCGTCAAAAGCCTTCTGGCCGGCCGGCGTATAGAGCCGCTTGGTGAAGGCCTTGCTCTCGCCGCGCTGATAGCGATCCCACATCTCGGCGGCGAGATTACGATCCATCAGCCGGCCGATGTCGAGCGACAGCGACTCCAGCGGGTTGGCGGGGCCTTGCGGCGCGCGGGGGCGCGGGGCCTCGCGTCCACCAGGGCCGCCGGCGTCGGTGCGGTTGAGCAGGTCGGACAACCATCCGTCGCGTCCGCCGTCCTGGCTCGCCGGGCTGACCGGCGGCGCTTCGGTGCGACGCGACGACGGCATGCCGAGGTCGGGCGGCGGTAGCGTCGACGCGCTGCCGGTGTCGCGCATGCGCACGTCGTTGCGCCCGCCGGCGGTTGCCATCACGGGCTCTTCCTGGCGCTGCACGCTCGCACGGCCCGTCGTCATGACGTCGAGGCCGCGACCATGATGGGCGACGATCCGGTTGAGTTCGGCCAGCGCCTCGATCTGGTCGACGATCACCTTGCGCATCTGCGCGGTGTTGTCGGCGGCCTCCTGCGGCATTTCCAGCACCCCGCGGCGCAGCTCGTTGCGGGTGGCTTCGAGCTCGTGATGCATCTCGGAGGCCATCTGCTTCATGGCCTGCACCATGGCGCCGAACTTCTCGGTCGACTGCCTGAACATCGCATCCGTTTCCTGGCTGCTATGCTGGTACAGTTCGCTCATGGCGTCATGGGTCTGGCGGCGCTCCTCTTCGGCCGCGACCCTGACCGCCTCGAACTGGCGGCTGATGGCGGCGGATCCTGCACCTGCGGTTTCCGCAACGACGCGGGCGATGTCGCGGGCGCGTTCCTCGGCGGCAGCCAGCGATTCATCGAGCAGGCCAGTGAAGCGCGACAGCCGCTGATCGAGGTCGGTGGTACGCAGATCGATGGTGGTTACCAGCGATTCAAGCTGCGATTTGCGCTCAGCGACGGAGGAGGTCGTGGTGCGGTTGGCCTGTTCGACCACCGCTGCGGCCTCGACCAGGGCCTTGCCATGGGTTTCGAACTCGCTCGACAGCGAACCGAGGCCCTCCAGCGCCTTTGTGGTTTTGGCGTTGAAGACGGTCAACTGGTCTTCCAGCGTCTGGGTGGCGACGCCGTTGCGCGAGGTGACGTCGTTCATGGCGGACACGAAGTCGGCCACGCGGGTCACTAGCGCACGCTCCAGCGAGTTGAGGTTGTCGTGGGCGCCGGTCAGGACTTCCTGCAGCAGGATGTTGCCCTCGCGCAGCCGCTCGAACAGGGCGACCGTGTCGGTGCGCAGGATCTTGCTGGTCTCCTGCATTTCGGTGACGGCCGCGATCGAGACCTGACGCGATTGGTCGATGGCCGAACGCGAGGCCTGATCGAGGTCCTTCAGCGACTTGGCGACCGCGCCGGTCGCGAGATCGCCGGCCGAGGTGATCGTGCGTGCGACCTCCGAACCATGGGTCGCCATCGATTGCTGGAACGCCTGGCCGCGTGTTTCGATCGCCTTCAGCGAGTTGGCGGTGACGCGGTCGAGTTCGGTCGTGAGCTGGGTAGTCTTGGCGCTGAGCGCCTCGACCAGCGAACCGCGGCGGCTGTCCACGATCTGCGCCAGACGATCGGTCTGCTGCTGAACGTAGGTCACGATCTCGTCGGTCTTGCCGGTCATCGTCGAGCCGAAATTGCTGCTGGCGGCGAGCACCGAGCGCTCTATATCGGCGGAGGTGGATTTGACCTTGGAACTGACTTCGTTCGATGCGGCAACCAGCGCGCTCTGCGCGTTCTGCGCCGTGGTCTGGATGTTGTCGGTGGTGTTGGCGGTGACCGCACCGAGCGACCGCTCGATATCGGCGGCGATCGCCTTGATCTGGGTCGCCGCGTCGGCCGAGGTCGTGGTCAGCGAGTTCTGCGCTTCGCGCGCGCTGCCCAGGATCGAGGCGGCGGTGTCGGCGCCGACGGCGCTGAGCGTGCGCTCGACGTCGATCGCCAGCGACTTGACTTGGTTGACCGCTTCCGAGGACGCGGTGAGCAGCGTGCTGTGGGCGTCGCGGGCGCCCGCCGTGATCGACTCGGCGGTGGCATTGCCGGCCATCGACAGCGAGCGCTGGATGTCGGCCGCCAATGTCGTGACCTTGGTCGCGGCATCCGAGGACGCCGCGACGAGGGTGTTCTGGGCTTCGCGCGCACCCGAAGTGATAGCCTCGGCGGTGGCGGTACCGGCAGCCGACAGCGACCGTTCGACGTCGGCAGCGAGCGACTTGACCTGGCTGGCCGCATCCGCGGACGCGTTGATCAGGGTGTTCTGGGCATCACGCGCACCCGCGGTGATGGCCTCGGCGGTGGCGGTACCGGCAGTCGACAGCGACCGTTCGACGTCGGCAGCGAGCGACTTGACCTGGCTGGCCGCATCCGCGGACGCGTTGATCAGGGCGTTCTGGGCATCACGCGCACCCGCGGTGATGGCCTCGGCGGTGGCGGTGCCGGCGATCGACAGCGACCGCTGTACGTCGGCGGCGAGCGAGCTGACCTGGTTGGTTGCCTCCGTGGAGGCTGCGACCAGCGTGGTCTGGGCTTCGCGGGCGCTTGTGGTGACGGCCTCTGCGGTAGCGTTGCCTGCGATCGACAGCGACCGTTCGACATCGGCGGCGAGCGACTTGACCTGGCTTGCCGCATCCGAGGACGCCGTGACCAGCGTGGTCTGGGCCTCGCGGGCGCCGGACAGAACCGACGCAGCGGTGGCGCTGCCAGCGGCCGAGAGCGTGCGCTCGACGTCGGCGGCCAGCGCCATGATCTGGGCAGCGGCATCGGTCGAAGCCGACACCAGCGTGGTCTGGGCCTCGCGGGCGCTGGTGAGGATGGAGTTGGCGGCGCCGGTGCCGACGGCGGTCAGCGAGTTCTCAACCTCGGACGAGGTCAGTTTGAGCTGGGCGCCGACTTCGGACGAAACCGTGAGCAGCGCCTGTTGCGCGGTGCGCGCGCCGGTCTGGATCGTTTCGCTGGTATTGACCACGAGGTTGGTGATCGAGCGCTCCGCATCCTCGACATGCGAACGGATCCCCGAGGACAACAATTCCGCACGCGCCATGAGGTCGTCGCTGACTTGACGGCCGCTGCTTTCGATACGGCCTGCCACGGCTTCGACGCGCGAGCCGAGCAGGTCCTCGAACTGCGCGACCCGCATGTCGATGTCGGTCGCGATGGCGCCGACCCGGGTCTCGATACCCTGGTGGATTTCCTGGAACCGCGCCTGGATGGTGTCGGTGAGGTGGGCGCTGCGGCCATCGATGGTTTCGGTGACGTTGGAGATACGATGATCGACCGCCGCGATCGCCTGAGCGGTGCCGTCGGTCAGTGTCGAAGTGAGGAGGCCGAGCCGCGAGTCGATCGAGGAGATCGCCTGCGCCGCGCCCTCGGTCAGCGAGGTCGCCAGCGTGCCGAGGCGGCCCTCGATGGTCTCGGTGACGGATTTTGCGCGGGTATCGAAGGTCTGCTCCAGCGATTTCAGTCGGCCGTCGATGGTGTCGGTAACGGACGTTGCGCGGGAATCAAAAGTCTGTTCCAGCGCCTTCAGGCGGCCGTCGACGGTCTCGTCGAACGACTTGATTTTGCTGTCGAGGGAGGTGTCGAGATGGCTGACGCGCGTTCCGAGCGTGGTTTCGAACTGCAGCAGGCGCTGATCCAGCGAAGCGGTGATCTCGCCGCTGTTCGATATCAGGCGGGTGTCGAACGTATCGACATAGTTCTTCAGGCTGTCGGCGATGTCTTGCGTCCGCTGGCCCATGCGCTCGACGATCTCGCCACCGAAGGTTTTGACGGTGCGATCGAATTCCGAGATGTGGCGGGTGATCAGGGCGCCGAGCGTGCCGCTGTCGCGGGCGAATCTCTCCACCAGTTCGCTGCCCTGATGCTTCACCAGTTCGTCGAACGCGCTCATCTGCAAGGAAAGGCTGTCGTGGGCGGTCTCGGTCTGGCTGATGACCTTGGCCACCAGCGTGTTGACGGTCACATCGAGCGCGTCACTGGCCTTGTCGCCGGAGGTCATGATTCGGGTGGCGAGACGGTTGCCGGCCTCGTCGATCTTGCTGACGAGATCGCCGCTGCGCAGTTCGAGCTCGAGCAGCAGCGAGTCGCTGGAATTCTTCAGCGAGTCGTGAACCTGTTCGGTGCGATCGGAAATCCCGTCGACGATGGTCGACGAACGCTGCTCGAACTCGCCGGTGATGCGGTCGACGCGTTCGTTCAGCATCTCGTGGACGCGATCGGCCAGATCGACGAACTCGTCATGGACGTGGCCGGTCTTGAAGTTGAGGCTGGTGGTCAGCCGTTCGCTGGCGTCGAGCACGGCGCGGGTGGTCTCGGCGCTGGCCTCCTCGAGGCGGTCGAGCAGGTCGCCGCCGCGCTCGCCGAGCGCCAGGATCATGTTGTCGCCGGCATGGCTGAGCGCGGTGGTGATGTGGGCGCCGCGTTCTTCCAGCGCGCCGGTGATGCTTTTCGCGACTTCGTCGACGCGCGAGGCGATCGCGTCCGAGATCAGCGCGATGTCGTGGCGCAGGTCGATCTGCACGCCCGAAATGGCGCTGCGAACCTGCTCGGCCTGGCCGACCAGATTATCGCGCTGATGGGCGATGTCCTGCAGCAGCGCGCGAATGCGCACTTCGTTGTCGGTATAGGCGCGCTCCAGCGCTGCGACTTCGTTGGCCACCAGGGTTTCCAGTTCGCCGGCGCGCGCGATCGCGCGTTCGACGCCGTCGCCCATCGCCGCGACCTCGCGGCGGATCGCCTGACCGACGGTGACCATCGAGTCGGAGGCAGCAGCTTCGGGTTCGGAGAAGCGGATCGCGACCTGCGCCATTGATTGCGCGATCATGCGCATTTCCTGGCCGCGCCAGGCAAGGCTTGCGAGGAAATAGAACAACAGCACCGGCGCAAAGAACAGCGCCGCAAGGCCGCCGAGCACCAGCACGCCGCCACTCTGTCCGATTGCGGCCTGCAGCGCGGGCAGGAAGCTGACGGTCAGCAGGCCGCAACCGACCAGCCAGACCGCGCCGAATACGGTGGCAAGCGTATAGACGCCGCGGGCGGGACGGCCCTTCTGGATTGCCTGCAGGATCTGGCCGATGGTTTCGCGATCGTCATTGGCGGCGCGGCGGAGCGCGCGCGGCTCGTCGATGGAATCGAAATCCGGGCGGTCCGTGTTCGGGCGCGTATCAAACGGTGTTTCGGAGTAGGCCGGGGCTGCGGACTGCGTGGTGGAGGGCGCAACGTCGTTGCCGATCGAATTCCGGCTGGGATCGACGGTCGCGTCGCTGATGTTCAGCGCCTCCTGAATGGCGGAGAGCGCGACTTCGGTGGGATCTTTGACCTTCTTGGGATTGTTCGCCATCAGTCTGAGCCCTCTTACTTTTTACGCACCCGGCCGGTCCTGCAAACGTCCCCGCAAGTCCGAAACCGGAGTCTTTTCCCCGCGCGGACGCAAAGCGCGCCCGTCGGCGGCTTGTCCGCTAGATCCGCAAACATCCTATTGGTTGAGCGATGCGAATGAAATGGTCGCGATTAAGACATTCTTAATCATCGTTAACAGCTTTGTGGCTTAAGGCCTTACGGACACTCGAATTTTGTGTAGGAGATCGCCGATTGGGGCAACTCCTCGTCAAAAACAAGGCGAAGTTACGGCAAATCCGGCAAACGTGCCATTAACTGGTTTCGTGATTGGCTGACCAACAGCCCTGCCCAAAACGGTACGGCAGGGAGATCCGGGTTAGGCCATGCCGCTTCATCTCGAACGGATTGAATGGATGCCATCGCCGCCGCTCGCTCCCGATGACTGCCCGATCGACTTCGAACACCTCAAACGCATGACGCTTGGCGATGCCGGCCTCGAGCACGAGGTGCTGGCGATGTTCGCGGCCCAATCTGCCAAATTGATCGGCACGCTTGCTACTTTGCCGGCGGATGCGCCAGCGCTTGCGCATACGCTGAAAGGCTCAGCCCGCGCGATCGGCGCCTTCGGTGTCGCGGATACCGCCGCCCGGCTGGAGGCGGTTCTCGCTGGCGGCGCTGATCCGTCCGGCCTGCTCGCCGAGCTCGGCGAAGCGGTCGTACTGGCGCGGACAGCAATCGAGGCAATCCTGCGCCGCTCCTGAGCGGGAAGGCGCCGGAAGCCGCGAAAAGTCCCGCCAAAAATGCCCGCTCAGGTTTTCGCCCCCAGCGCTGGCGCTGTGCGGATCGACCCGTTATAGGACTGCCGGGGACCATCTTCCGTATTCCGGCAGCACGAGCGATCATGGCCAAAATTCACTTTGTCGACCATTCCGGCGAGAAACGAACCATCGAAGTCGAAAACGGCGCGACCGTGATGGAAGCCGCGATCCGCAACGCCATTCCGGGCATCGAGGCGGAATGCGGCGGCGCCTGCGCCTGCGCGACCTGCCACGTCTATGTCGATGAAACCTGGCGCGAGAAGGTTGGCGCACCGACGCCGATGGAAGAGGACATGCTGGATTTCGGTTTCGACGTGCGACCGAATTCGCGGCTGTCGTGCCAGATCAAGGTGAGTGACGAGCTCGACGGCCTCGTGGTGTCGACGCCGGAACGGCAGGCCTGAGCAGCTTAACTTTTCGTCGGGTCTACGCCGCGACGAATCCAGCGCTGGAATTTTCCGATGATTTCCTCGGTCAGCGGTGTTGGATTGCGGGTGGCTTCGTCGAGCAGCACCGATACCGATTGCGCCGAGGCGATGCATTTGCCTTCGGAAAATACCACCTGATCGAAGGTGACCGACGTCCGGCCGAATTTCACGAGCCCAAGCCCCATCTCGATCGTGCCCGGCCAGCGCAGCTCGGCGCGGAAATGCATGTCGAGGCGGACCATGATCCAGGTGACGCCGTCCGGCATCAGCCCGTAGCTGCGGTCCTTCATCAGCGTGACGCGGCCGGTCTCGAAATAGGTCGCATAGACCGCGTTGTTGACGTGCTGGTTGGGATCGAGGTCGGCGAAGCGCACATTGTCCGACAGGCGATAGGGAAAATCCTCCAGGCGCGGGGTCACGTCGGGACGCAGGGGGGCATTCACGGCGGCCATCTCCAAAATCTCACTCCCTTACAGCTTAACTGTCGAATGGCGGCAAGGGGTTGGGGCGGAACTGGCCGCCATATTATGGCTTTCCTGTTCCACCGCCGTTGGCTAGACAGGCGCTGCACCAGAAGCGCCGCCCGGGCCGCCGGCGCGGTCCAACCGAAAAGAAGCCGAGATGAGCGAAGCGATCAAAACCGACGTGCTGATTATTGGTGCGGGTCCGTGCGGACTGTTCGCCGTGTTCGAACTTGGCCTGTTGGACATGAAGGCGCATCTGGTCGACATCCTCGACAAGATCGGCGGCCAGTGTGCCGAACTCTATCCGGAAAAACCGATCTACGACATTCCGGGCATTCCCTTCGTCACCGGCCATGGCCTCACCGAAGCGCTGATGCAGCAGATCAAGCCGTTCCACCCGACCTTCCATCTCAACGAGATGGTGGAGACGATCGAGAAGATCGGCGATCCCGGCTTTCGCGTGACGACCGACGCCGGCCAGGTGTTCGAGTGCAAGGTGGTGGTGATCTCCGCGGGCGGCGGCTCGTTCCAGCCGAAGCGGCCGCCGGTGCCGGGCATCGAGGCCTATGAAGGCACCTCGGTGTTCTACGCCGTGCGCAAGATGGAGCAATTCCGCGACAAGAATATCCTGATCGTCGGCGGCGGCGATTCCGCGCTCGACTGGACGCTCAACCTGCATCCGATCGCCAAGCGCGTGACGCTGCTGCACCGGCGCGACGATTTCCGCGCCGCCCCCCACAGCGTCGAGCAGATGCGCGCACTCGTCGCTGCCGGCAAGATGGATTTGAAGATCGGTCAGATCACCTCGCTGGAAGGCGAGGGCGGCCAACTCTCCGGCGCGTTGATGAAGGGCAATGACAACGCGGTTTCGAAGATCGACTGCAATACCATGCTGCCGTTCTTCGGACTGACCATGAAGTTGGGGCCGGTGGCGAACTGGGGCGTTGCGCTCGAGAACAATCTGGTGCCGGTCGAGACCGCAGCGTTCGAGACCAATATCTCCGGCATCTTCGCGATCGGCGACATCAACACCTATCCCGGCAAGCTGAAGCTGATCTTGAGCGGATTCCACGAAGGTGCCCTGATGGCGCAGAAGGCGCACCGCTACGTCTATCCCGACAAGCGGCTGGTGTTCCAGTACACGACCTCGTCGTCGAGCCTGCAGAAGAAACTCGGGGTCAACTGATTCCAACCGAGAATATGACCGCACGGCTGCGGCACATCCGTTGCGGTCCCGCGATCGCCGTTACGACCACTGGAACCGTCCGCGAAATGGCCTTAGTCTGCGGCCATTCATTTTGTGGATTAGTAGTCAGGTGACGACGATGCGAAATGCCCTGTCCGGATTCCGACTGATGTTGCCGATCGTGATGGGGCTGGTGTTCTCTGCAACGCTTGCGGCGCAGGCGCAGGAACCATCGGCCGCGGGGCTGTGGCAGAAAATCGAGGAAGGCAAAACGGTGGGCTGGTTTCTTTTCGTTGATCACGATGGAATCTTCGAAGGCGTGATAGCCAAGACGTTTCCGAGGCCGGGTGACGATCCGAACGAGATTTGCAGCAAATGCACCGATGATCGCAAGAATGCACCCTTGCTCGGATTGTCATTCATCCGAGACATGAAGCGTGACGGACTGAAATATGAGAATGGCAACGTTCTCGATCCGCGCGACGGCAAGATCTACAAGGCAAAGATGACCGTTAGTGCCGACGGCCAGTCGCTGACCATGCGCGGCTATCTGGGCATCGCCTTGTTCGGCAAGGATGAGACCTGGTCCCGCTTGCCGGACACCGCGATCGCACAGCTGGACCCCGGCGTTATTGCGAAATATCTGCCGGCGCAGGCGGCGGCGATGAAACCTGCCGCGAAACCGCCGGTGGCAGCGAAGAAGACCACCGCGCCGGCGCCGGCACCGGCACGATAGCGCAGTACTTTACCGGCCAGTTCGAGCAAGATCGGCGACTATCGTTCTGTTCACGCTGATGAGTGCGCGTTTGTTCACGGGGTTTCTAGCGGACAGCTGCTGGCATGGAAGACCGCCGCGAACCGCCAACAGGATCCGCCGGCCTGCGGGAAGCCGCGACCACGGCGCGTGCGCTTGCGCTGGAAATTGACGCGATCCCAGCAACCCCGATGGATTCGAGTTGGTCTTCAAGGCGGCCGTCGACAAGGGCGCCAATAGCGTCGCTGCGTTTGCATCGCCGTTTTTCAGCTTCAATCGCAATATCGGGCCCGCTTAAATCGGGCGCATGAGCTATAGAATTCATTACTATAGCTCGATTTTTCCTGTATTATGAGCTATAGAAGAGGTGCCTATAACTCATGAGCTGGAACTGGGAAAAGCCGGATTGGCCGAATTTCGCATATGATTCAACGGCTTTGGAGCCGCTGGAAAAGCGGTTTCTGCTCCGGTCCGGAGAATTCATTGGCGCTTTCAAGCATATCGGGGCCGATGATCAGGATACCCTCAAAATCGAGCTTATCAGCGACGAGGCCGTGAAAACCTCTGAAATCGAGGGCGAGATACTCAACCGCGACAGCGTTCAATCGTCACTGCGCCATCAGCTTGGGTTAGGAGCAGAAAGGCCGGGCATTACGCCGGCTGAGCGTGGCATCGCGAAAATGATGGTCGATCTCTACCGCAGCTTTGCGGGCGCACTTACCCACAAGACGATGTTCGACTGGCACCGCATGTTGCTGAGCGGCGATACATCCATCCAGGTGATTGGCGGCTACCGGAGGCGCACGGATGCCATGCAAGTCGTCTCCGGCCCGGTTCATAAACCCACGGTGCATTTCGAGGCTCCGCCGTCCAGCCGCGTGCCCGACGAGATGAAGCAGTTCGTCACATGGTTCAACGATACTGCCCCCGGAGGCAAGACTCCGTTGTCGCCACTGACGCGCGCCGGCATTGGCCACCTGTACTTCGTGTGTGTTCACCCGTTCGAAGACGGCAATGGCCGCATTGGCCGTGCCCTCGCGGAAAAATCCCTCGCGCAAAATCTTGGTCAACCCAGCCTGATTGCGCTCGCCTATACGATCGAGCGGAAACGTAAGGATTATTACGCATCATTGGAGTGCAATAACAAAGAGACCGAAATCACCAGTTGGCTCGAATATTTTGCGAACACCGTTCTGGAAGCCCAGAACAACACCATCAAGCGTGTGGACTTCTACGTCGCCAAGGCGAAGTTCTACGAAAAGCATCGCGGCACGCTCAACGAGCGCCAGCAGAAAGTCATCGCCCGGATATTCCGCGAAGGCATCGACGGCTTCGAGGGCGGCTTGAGCGCAGAGAACTATATCAGCATCACCGGAACGTCCCGTGCCACGGCGACAAGAGATTTGCAGGGTCTAATCGAGAAGGGCGCATTGACCAAGACCGGAGAGCTGCGTCACACCCGGTATCATCTCAGTTTGGGCAAGCCGTAGTGTACTGCGGCCGGGTCACTCGACGGTATATCGGCGGACTTGATGATCCGGTCCCACTGTGTTCGATCCTCGTCGACAAGCTCTGGCTGATTCCACTGCATTCCGCTTCCTAGCGACTGGCTCCGCGCATGAGCGAATATCAATACTATGAATTTCAGGCGATTGATCGCCCTCTCGACCGCGCAGCGCAGGATGCATTGCGATCAATCTCATCACGGGCGCGGATTACTGCGACGAGCTTTACCAACCAATACGAATGGGGCGATCTCAAGGGCGACCCGCACAAGTTCATGGAGCGCTGGTTCGACCTCCACCTTTATGTCGCGAATTGGGGCACGCGGCGTCTCATGATCCGGGTGCCCAAGGGCTTCGTGAACCAAGTGGACATAGATCCTTTTATTCGCGAGATCGATTGGGTCGAGGTTTGGACCTCTGGCGATAACTTGATCATTGATATTCAACATCACGAAGATGGGGGCTACGACGACTGGGATGATGGCTCCGGTCGGCTCGCCGCGCTCGCGCCGCTGCGGACCGATTTGCTTTCGGGAGACCTCAGATTGTTTTATCTCCTGTGGTTGGTGGCGGTGCAGGATGAGTTCGTTCCTGACAATGAAATCGAGCCGCTGCCGGGCATAGGTCCGTTGACCGGCGCACTCGAAGGTTTCGCCGAATTTTTCGGGATCGATCCCGACCTTGTAGAGGCGGCCGCCGAATTGGCTGCAAATGACGCGTCAATGTCCAAGGACGGGCTGCGCAAGGCACTGGCGGTCATCCCTGAACGCGAGAAGGCTGAGTTGCTACTGCGCGTCGTCGATGGCGACACCCGCATAGCCGCCGAACTCAGGCGTAGAGTTCGCAAGAAGAATCCGGTGCCTGCTACACACCGCACCGTCGGTGTACTGCGAATGCGGGCGAAGGAGATCGCAGAGGCGCGGGAGCGTGCCGAGGCCGGGCGCCTCGAGGCAGAACGGCGTCGCCAGGCGGCGGAGGCGAAAAAAGCACGCCGCGCGCGGCTCAAAATTCTCAAGCAACGCGGCGCCAGCAGCGTGTGGCGGGAGATCGAGCAGGAAATCGAGCGCCGCAACCCGGCTGGCTACGATAACGCCATGAGTTTGCTTTTCGATGTTCAGGCGTTGGCTCTGGAAGAGGGGAACCGGGATGATTTTGATCGTCGCCTCGGCTCGATCCGCACACGGCATGAGAAAAAGGCAAAGTTCATTGAGCTACTGAACAAGCTTGGACGCGACAGTGACGAGAGAATGGTCTGATCCTTTCGAGATCGCGGAGCGTGACCGTGAAATCGCCGCGACCCGTGAACCGTTAGCGCAGCTCGAATCTGAGAAGTCGAAACTTGAGGCGAGGCCGACTACTCTCTGCTCGGGAGGCCATGGACGGCTCGCCGGCCTATCAGGGGGCGGTAGAGGTGCCGCTCTGGCAAGAATTCAAGCCATCGGCCAATTGCATCAGGCGATGTCAACGCCTAACAAGCGGGAGGTCCGCTTGTGGCACAGACTGTGTGAAAACGCGTCTGAGCTGAGGACGCTCAGAATTGTTTTCTCAATTACCCTCTGCCAGCAGTACCTACCAGTGCGATTAGTTCTCGCGGCGACGAAATCGAGATGGAATTTCTACGCGTTAGTTCAGCGTCTGAGTTTTCACACAGCCTCGCTTCTGCGGTGAGGCTCCGAGGCGGCGTGCCCATTCTGGACACGGCTTCAAAGCCATGGCTGTGTTCTCACCACCACCTCGGATACTGTATTTGCTTCCTCGATCGATGTTCGCCACAGTGGATCCTCGGCAAGTGCACGATCATCGTCGTCTTACGTTTTCCCGCCGCACCTTCGGTCCTGGCTCGATACCATTGCCCCAGAGCGCTTTCCTTCTGGAAGCGCAGGAAGCGCCACGCCAGCTGAATGAGACCGCGCCGCACGCGTGCATTGCCCGCCTTCGCCAGGCCTTTTCAACGCCTATTCGTTCCAACAGCATCACAGCGGGCCAGAACGCCGACGCTCTGTTGCCATCCAGTTCGGAGCCTGCGATTGCATTGATTCCCAACTGCCTGCCGATCATGCATGGCTGGAATTACACGCTGCGCTGTATAAGCTGACATGACCGCAGCGTTGAGGGAAAAGCCGACCTTACGTTCGGCTGTACCAAATCATTTCATCTCTTGCAGCAACTTCCGCGCTTCGCCCAGCAAGGCTTGAATCTGCTTTCGCTCGGCGATTGCGTCCTGTGTGAATCGGCCGTGCTTGCGCGCGTTCTGGTTTCCCTTTGGCGCGCCGGATTCCGGCGCACCGCCGTGCATGCGGCAGCGCCTCTTGCCGCGCACCGCCGGTGAGCGGCACGATCCGCCGGAGCGGATTTTTGCGCCGCAACGCGGGCTCGCCAGCATCGGACCGGTATTGCGGGCGTGATCGCTCATGCCTGTGCTCCCCACTTTGCGTCCATGGGATCGTGCTCCTGTACGCCGGGATCAGGCATCGAGACCTTCACCGCGGGCGACGGGCCTTTGTCCGAAACGAGCACGCGCGCATGCTGCGTGACGTTGCCGACGATGGCCTTGCCGCCATCCCCGACCGACACGTTCTGCACGGTGATGGCAGGCTCGCCATTGTTGCGATAGCGGTTGAGCGCCTCCATCTGGGCCGGAAACGTGCGGGCCAGCCTGCCCAATGCGCGTCCGGCACTGTCTTGCCGGGCGATATCCTCCGCGTTTGCGAGATGATGGGCACATCGCATCGCCATCACATGAACGGACACCATCTGCGCCACCAGCATGGCCTCGACGGAATCCCTCGGCTTGATGCTTTTCACCATTGAAATCATGAAGGAGAGGTTGACCGCGTCAGGCTTCTCCCCGTTCACGCTGACCTTCACCAATTGTCTCAGAATGCCATGCATCGCATCGCGATCGGCGGCCCCCAATGTGGCCGTCATGAGCTGTTCGCCAAGCTCCGGATCTGGATGGTCGATGGAGAATCCGTGTGGCGAGAGTTTTACCCGCGGGGCTGCAGCAGCCCTGGTTTGACCGGTTGCGGCTATCGACTTTGCCTTGTTGAGTTCTGGAACTGTGTTCACGTCGATGTCTCCTCGGGCACGCGCATCGCTGAGCGCGCGCGGTTCGGCAACGCGCCGGCGATCATTCGCCGCGCGCGAGCCAGTACAGCTTCAATTGTCGGTAAGGATTTTGCCTGCAATCGCGCCGAAGCGCCCGTTGTCAGGCGGGGCCATGGGCGTTTCAAAAATTGCGCGATGATAAAATAGTGCCCCTGATTTGCCCGACGTGTCAAAATGTTTTCGCGGGACCGCTCAATGCATCCGTGCCAGCGACCGCTATGCTACTTTGCTGGGGTTGTTTTCGATATTTTAGTTTGGAAGCGGCCTAACGCGCCGGCGTTTCCGCCGGCGACACCGGTTGCGAAATCACCTCGGGCACGGCGGCACCATCCAGCTGCAGCACCGCGGCCGTGGCCGGCAGGGCTGCGTCCGCCATCGCGGCATGGCCTTCGGCGCTGGGATGCACCGCGCCGCCATACACCGCCGACAGAACCCCCCAGGTCGCGTCATGGATGTCGGTGGGCTGCTGCGACGTCGGCAGGCCCTGCGGATAGGTCATGGCTGCGAAGTAGCTGTCATTGGCGTCGCGGATCCAGCGCGCGCGCGGCAAATAGGCGCGGTATTCGCCGGCGCTGCGGCCACACAGCATCGGCTGGCTGGCGGCGCCGACGATATCGGGATCGAAGCTTTCGCCGCTGGCTGAAAAGCATTGCCGATCGAATTCCGGATCGTTTTCCGCGCGCGCGCAGAAACCGTGGCTGGCGAAGGCGCCCTGATGCGCATCGACAAAGGTCATGCGGTCGGCGCTCGGATTGCGGCACAGGATGCCGGATTGGCACAGCGCGAGCGCTTTCAGCTGCGGCAGGAATTCGCTGTCGACAAAGCTCGACACTGCGGCGAGCCGCTGCGGCTCGGCGTTGAACGCGGGGTGGATATCGAAGCCCGCACGCCCGCCGGGGCAAGGCCTGCCACCGTCTGCCAGCGTCGGGTTGGCGTAGGAAGTGTAGATTACGCGCGACAGGTCGCCGACCAGCGGCTTCAGCGCGTCGCGCAGTTTGGAAAATCCCTGCGGCAGGTCCCGCATCATCGCCGCGCGTGCATCGTCGACGGAGGCCATCACGCTGCTGCGGCGGAACAGCGCGCGCTCAGTCGGCGTGTCGACGATTACGTCGGCGACGAGGCCCGGAAAATAGATGTCGTTGGCGCCGATCGAGAGCAGCACCAGATCGAGCTTGCGATCGGGTTGACGGCGCTTTGCGGCCGCCACGGCTTCGCGCAATTCGGCGAGCTGGCCGTTGACCGTGCCAGCGCAGGTGCTGGCCGACTTCGAAGGCGGGCATTCGCGGGCGCGCTGCGAGCCGAACAGGCCGTCGGCGATGGTGGCGCCGGTGCAGGCCAGCGGCAGATAGGTGACGGCGATGTGCGAATTTTGCACGGCGAGCGCGAGTGCCGTGCGGGTCTGGTAGCTGTAGAGCGAGCGGTGGCAGGCGGCGTTGAACCAGAGCGCGCTCTGCCGTTGCCACACGGCCAGCGCCTCCGGCGCTTCGCAGGCCCGCCCGCCCTTATAGCCGGCGCGACTTGGACGGTAATATTGTGCGGCCGCGGCTCCCAAATAGGAACGGAAACAGAAGCCTTCATCGGCGAGCGCGATGGGACGGTCCGGATTTCCCTCACCGGAGGCGATGCTGTCGCCAAGGCCGGCGATGAAGATATCGCGCACCGTAATCTCGGTGGAGAGGCGCTGGCTGCCGTCCGATCCGCTCGAGACGTCGACGGTCGCAACGGTGGTGCGGCCATAACGCGCCCTGAAATTGACCGGCTCGGCGCAATCGAACGTGGACGTTTGCGGCCCGTCGCCATCGTCGAGCGACCAGGCGCAGGTAGCGCCGACCGGCACCGGCCCGGTCAGCCGCAACACGACGGGATGATCGACCGGCGTCAGATAGCTTTCCTTGACGTTGTCGCGGGTACAGGGCTCGCTGACGCGGCCGGCGAGGTCGATGCAGAGCCGGTTCACCGTATTGCGCGCCCAGCCGCGGCCGTCGCTTTGCATTTCCAGCGCCTGTTCCGAGGCCAGAACGCTGCGGCCGCGCGCGCCGTCGGCATGCAGGAGGAAATCCCGCTCTTCACGAAACAGGCGGAAGCGGTTGCGAACCTCCCACGAAATCTGCAGCGGCGCGTCCGTTGCGGTCTGTGCTTCCGCCCATGTTGCGGACAGCCCGGTCAGCACGCTGGCGAGCAGCGCGGCAGATAGCGTTGAACGTCGGAGAATTCCGGCCATGGCGCGTTTGACGTTAGCGGTAAGGCAGAAATAAGAGAATGAGGCAGTCCCGGCCCGAAAAGACTGGATGGCGCCGATAATTTCGCCGTTACCGGCGGTTCTTGACCGGCCGGCGCACCCGGGCCGAGGCCGTGCAGGCCTCCGAGAGCCTGCGGCGTTCCTGCCAGGGTTGCACGACGTTGAGCCAGAGTTCGCGCGTCCCCATGATCGAAATCGAAATCCCGAACGGGATCAGGAAATACAGGATCCGGAACACCACCAGCGTCGCCAGCAATTGTTCCTTGGAAAACTGCGGCAGCGCCACCAGCATCGCGGCGTCGAACACACCGATGCTGCCGGGCGCATGGCTGGCGAAGCCGAGCAGGGTCGCCAGGATGAAGACCACCGCCAGCGAGACGAAATCGATATCGGGCTGCATCGGCATCAGGAGATACATTGCGAGCGCGCAGAAGCCCAGATCGACCACGCCGATCAGGACCTGCAGCAGCGTCAGCCGCGCCGAGGGCAATACCACCTTCCAGCCGTTCTGCCCGAGCTCGCGACGGTTCTCGCCCATCAGCAGCCAGACGAAATAGGAGACGATGCCGGCGAGGCAGCCGAACGCGATCAGGCGGTTCATCGCCGGCGGCAGCAGGTCCATCGCGGACGCCGCCCAGGGGTGCCAGGCCATGCCGAAGCCCAGCACGAACAAATTGCCGAGCCAGAAGGTGAGCCCCGAGAGAAAGCAGATTTTTGCGACATCGATCGCGGTCAGGCCGTAATCGGAATAGATCCGGAAGCGGATCGCGCCGCCGGTAAAGACTGTGGCGCCGATATTGTGGCCGATGGTGTAGCTGGTGAAGCTCGACAGCGCGGCGATCCGATAAGGGACCTGGGTCTTGCCAATGGTTCGCAGCGCGAAAAAATCATAGAAGGTCAGCGTGCAAAACGCGCCGACCACGCACAGCGCGGCCAGCGCGATGCGATGGGGAGCGATCTCCGTCAGCGCGGTCAGGATGACCCCGGTGTCGACACCCTTCAGGGTTCGGACCAGCGTCGTGACCGCAAATACGATGATGAGGAGACTCGCAGCGATCCCTAGCCGTTTCCAGCCGATCTTCTCCTTGAAGCCACGCCCGAGCGTGGTCAGCAGCCAATGCATTCATCCTCCCGGCGGGGCGGCAAAACAGAAAAACCTGTCAAAAGTGGTGACAGGCGACGGTCAGACGCACCGTGCGTGAAGACCCATAAGCCAAAACCGGGCCGTTGTGCAGTCCTTGACAAGTCAAGCTTCTGCGTTCGTTCGCCGCTTTTGTCACACGCCCTACATATGTCGCTGCGTTAGCGATTGTGAGTCGCAACCCGCGCGGATCCGGCGGTTCCCTCCGTCGCACTTTGGCGGTGTTCCCTGAAGCGTTTTCGGAAGGTTTCAGGAACATCCCGGCGCCGCGCTGGCGGAGTCCGGGTCAACCTGCGCGCCGCGAGCTGATTTCTTCGTCTCATTGAGGCAAAACGCCGCGCCGGCAACGCCCCGCGCGGCGATTTTGCGCCGGCGGCACGGCGAGTGACAAGCATAGCTCGATCACCGGCGAAACGTCTCGCTGAAACGGAGGCCGCTCTCCCGCGTTGGTGCCCCATCGAGGTAACCCATGCGAAGCGCTTCTCTCAAGCTTCAGGCGGCCCTGACGCCCGTCCATCGCCCCGTCCGGAACTGAAATCGGCCCCTTCCAAACTCGCGACCTCGCTGACGCTGGCGGCGATGCATGCATCGCTGACGATCGCGGCCGGCGTGTTGCTGACGGCAGCAGCCGCGATCTGGTGGGGCGCCCGTATGAAGGAATCTTAATGCTGCGAACGTTGTGAAAATACCCTGTCGCATTTAGGGTTGTGGCCGGGGCAGCCGCAGTGCTGCCGCGTGAGGGGAGGCCCGCATGCGAACCGCGCCGATCGACCGCCGCGATTTCCTGTTTCGTGCCGCCGCGCTCGGTACGGCGTTGCCGTTTGCCGGGCTCGCGCGACCGGCGCACGCCCAGCACGCCGGCTTGGTGGCGCGCAAGGTTTTCTTCGACAATCCCGACTGCTCCAATGTGCGGGTGAGCCCCGACGGCTTGCAGCTCGCCTATGTTGCGCCGGTCAACGGTGTAAACAATCTGTGGGTGGCGCCGGTGGCCGATCCGGCGGCGGCGCGGCCCGTCACCCGGGTCACCGACCGTAACATCGGATACTATTTCCGCTGGGCCTATACCAATCGCCATCTGGTGTTTTTCCGGGAACGTGACGGCGACGAGAACTGGCGCGCATTGAGTGTCAATATTGACAGCGGCGCAACCGTGCCGCTGACGCCGGAGTACGCGGTCAAGTCGTTCCTGCAGGAGATCGATCGCAAATTTCCGGAAGAAGTGCTGATCCGGCATAACCAGCGCGACAAGAGCCGGTTCGACCTGTTCTGGATCAACGTGGTGACCGGCGTCAGCGAACGGATATTCGAGAACACCGAATATGCCGACCTCTTCACCGACAGCCAGTTTCAGTTGCGGCTGGCGACACGGCTGAAGGCCGACGGCACCGCCGAATTGTTTGAGCCGCGGTCCGATGGCAAGTGGGTGCCGTTCACCGAGGTGCCGATCGGCGATATCGATGGCTTTCATCTCATCGACCTGGATACCGACGGCAATACGCTTTACTTGATCGACTCCCGCGGACGCGACAAGGCGGCGTTGTTCGCCCTCGACATGACGACGCGCGAGACCAAACTGCTCGCCGCCGACGATGAAGCCGATATCGTGCAGGTGGTGCTCGACGAGGAGCGCCGTCCGTTCGCCGCGCTGGCGAACCGCGACCGCGCCCGCTGGTACGCCGTCGACGCGAGCGCGGCGCAGGATCTCGCCGATCTGGCCCGCCATGGTTCCGGCGACGTCAACATCCTCAGCAACAGTGCCGACCGCCGGATGGTCAGCGTATTCTACGAACGCGACAGCGAGAGCGGCGAATTTGCGCTGCTCGACCGCGAGACGCGCGAGGTCCGCAAACTATTCGTCCAGCGCAAGGCGCTTGCCGAAGTCCCCTTGCGCAAGATGCAGCCGGTCACCATCCCGGCGCGCGATGGCTTGCGCCTCAACGGCTATCTGACATTGCCGGCCCAGGACGCGGCGGGCGGCCGGATGCCGCTGGTGCTGGTGATCCATGGCGGTCCCTATGCCCGCGACGTCTGGGGTTTCAATTCGATCCACCAGTGGCTCGCCAATCGCGGTTACGTGGTGCTGAGCGTCAACTACCGGGGCTCGACCGGATTCGGCAAGGCATTCGTCAAGGCCGCCGACCGCGAATGGGGCGGCCGGATGCATGACGATTTGATCGATGCGGTCGATTGGGCAGTTGCGCAGGGCATCGCCGATCCCAGGCGCGTCGGCTTCTTCGGCGGCAGCTATGGCGGCTATTCCGCATTGATGGCGGCGACCAAGACGCCGGAAGTGTTCGCCTGCATCGTCGATCTGTTCGGCATCTCCAATCTCATCACCTTCATGGCGACGATACCGCCCTATTGGGGGCCGTGGTTCAGCGTCTGGAAAAACCGACTCGGCGATCCCGACACCGAAGCCGGCCGCGCCTTTCTCACCGAGCGCTCGCCGATCAACCACCTCGACCGCGCAACCAAGCCGATCCTGATCGCCCAGGGCATGCGCGATGTCAGGGTGGTCGCCGCGGAATCCGAACAGATGGTGACAGCACTCAAGCAGCGCAGCGTGCCCGTCACCTACATCACGTTCCCCGACGAGGGACACGGGTTCGTGCGGCCGGAAAACCGGCTCGCCTTCTATGGCGTGACCGAAGCGTTTCTAGCCAAGCACCTCGGCGGCCGCTGTCAGCCGATCGGAAATGATCTTGCCGGCTCATCGCTCAAGGTCGAGACCGGCGGCGAGTTGGTTCCGGGAATTTCCGGGTAATCGGCCGGCTACACCTTGCGCAGCGCGAAATGCGCCCCGCAGAACGCCATCACGGCGCCGAGGCACAGCGCCGCAAGGCCGGCGAGCACGCCCGAAATCGTCGGGATCGGGCTCGGCGCGGAGGCGGCATGTCCGGCGCCGGCAAGGATCAGCACGCCGACCGCGATCAGGAATTGCCGCATTCGCTGCGGAATTTGCCCGGACACCGCGCTGTGCATCAGATTGGCGGTGAGATAGCCGCCGCAAAAGCCCACCGTCGCAATCAGCCACCAGGCGACGGCCGCGCCCGCCGGCATGAATTCGTGGCTGTCGGATCGCCACAGGCCGCCGAGATCGAGGCCGTAGCGCGCGCCCAGCATGTGCACGGCCAGTGCCAGCAGTACGCCGGAAATCATCGCACCCGCCAGAATCAGGCGCCGCGGAAAATAGGTCGTCTCGGCCATGGCCTGCTTGTAAGATAAAGCCGGCGCGCCGTGCAAGCAGGCAGCCGCGACGGTCACCGGGATTTTTGAATTGCCAACCTCACTACCGAACCAGGCGGCGATATCGGGTGAGGGCGCGCCTGAAACCCGCTATGCCTACAAAGCGTCGCTGATCGGCTCGGCGCATCAGTTCGAACTGACTGACGCCGGATTGTCATGGCAGATCGCCGGCCGGTCCGGCGTCTGGGCCTACACCGACATCGCATCGATCCGTCTCACCTTTCGGCCGGTGTCGATGCAATCGCGTCGTTTCCGCGCTGATATCAAAAGCACAAACGGGCGGCGCATCGCCATTCTCTCGACCACCTGGCAAACCGTCTCCCTGATGGCGCCGCAGGACCACGGCTACCGCGCCTTCATCACCGAGCTGCACCGGCGCATGGCGGAAGCGGGCAGCAAAACCGCGCTGATCGGCGGCATCGGGGCGACAACCTATGCCATCGCGCTCGCGATGCTGACGTTGCTTGGCATTGCGATGATCGGACTGCTTGTGCGCGCGCTCATGACCGGTGAATGGTACGGCGCGTTGTTCTTGGTCGGTTTTGCGTTATTGTTCGCCTGGCAGATCGGCGGCTTCGTCAAGCGCAACCGGCCGCGGACTTATAATTTTGATCATTTGCCGGAAGCATTGCTGCCGTAACGACTTTCCGAGCGGCATCGCCAGCGGCATAGGTTTCAATTGAAGCGCGGAATGAAGGCGGCTACGAGGGGGACACCAAGGTCGTGCTCCGGCGAGTTCGCTTGACCTTCGAAGGGCCCCTGGATCGGGTAGCATGACTGCAAGAGCACAAAATTTCGAAAGGTGTTTGGTATGAATGATCGGATCGCATCCAGCCGTGACACCTGGCGGGTGGGGGTCTTGTTCTCAAGGTCCGGCCTCATGGCCGTTACAGAGACCGAGCACTTCCTTGGCACGGCGCTTGCGATTCAGGAGATCAACCAGAGTGGCGGCATCCTCGGACGCGAGATCGAGGTTGTCGCCTATGATCCGGGATCGGACCCCGAAAATTATCGCAAGCAGGCCGACAGGCTCCTCACGGAGGATGGAATCTCCGTTATTTTCGGCTGTAGTACATCGGCTGCCCGCAAGGCAATCCTGCCGGCCATCGAGCGCCGCAACGGGCTGCTCTGGTATCCTTCGTTGTACGAAGGCTTCGAGTATTCCCCGAACGTAATCTATACCGGCGCTTCGCCGAACCAGAACAGCTTTCCCTTGGCAGAATATCTGATCCGGACATATGGCAAGCGCGTATTTCTCGTCGGGTCGGATTACGTTTATCCGCGGGAATCAAATCGGATCATGCGTGACCTCATCACCTCCTACGGAGGTGAAATCGCGGGCGAGGTGTATGTTCCCATGGAAGCATCGGCCGCCGATCTCAATGCCGTGCTCACCAAGGTGAAACAGCAAGGCTCCGACGTCCTGTTCTCGACGGTCGTCGGCCGGTCGGCGCAGAACTTCTACCGCCTCTATCGCGAAGCCGGCTTTGAGCCAGACCTCATGCCAATTGCCAGTCTTACGATGGCCGAGGGCGAGGTGCGGGAAATCGGCGTCGAGCTTTGTGAGGGACATATCACGGCCGCCACCTATTTCGGTTCGGTCGAACGCGATAGCAACAAGCGCTTCGCGGCTGACTTCCACCGCGCTTTCGGCGCGGACAAACCGATCAGCATGTGGAGCGCGGGGGCGTATGCGCAGGTGGGTCTCTTTGCCCTGGCGCTCGAAAATGCGGGAACGCTGGATACCCAGCGTCTCGTCGATGCTGCGCACGGTCTCTCGTATGAAGCGCCCGAAGGTTCAATCCAGATTGATCCGGAGAACAATCATACCTGGTTGACACCGCGCATCGGCCGCCTTCGAAAAGACGGTGTTTTCGATATCGTCTGGGAGGCCAAGGCGGCCGTCAAACCCGATCCCTATCTCGCCTTCACGCCGCTTGGTGCCCGTTGGATCAGTGACGAGACGGAAGTGCAATGAAACCCGGGATACGCCGTCTGATTGAGGATCTCAGGGGCGCCCGGGTGCTGGTGGTCCATCCGCGCGACGCCGAAGGAGATGCGCTGATCGACCAGTTGAAGCGCATCGGGTGCAACGTTCGCGGCATGTGGCCCCCGCCCGCAGAGATGCCTCGCGACATCGATACCGTCTTTCACTACGTGGAAGCATCGGAGACGCTGGCTTCCCCGGCCTCCGCTGCCGACGACGGTCCAACGTTTGTGGCGATCGTCGATTATGAAAATCCGACCGTGCTGAAGCGCCTGCTCGACAGCAATGCGCACGGCGTTGTCAACAAGCCGATACGGCCATTTGGCATATTGTCTTCGCTCGTGCTTGCGCGCTCCGTGCACGGCTACACGAGGCGACTTGAAGGCAAGGTTGAGAAGCTTGAGGAAACGCTCAAGGCCCGACGGGATGTCGACAAGGCGGTGAAGATTCTGGTCGCGCTCAAGGAGATCGGAGAAGCGGAAGCCTATGAACTGATCCGCCAGCAGGCGACACAGAAACGCCTGTCGATGGCGCAGATTGCGACGACGATCATTGGCGCGCAGGAAGTATTGGGAGGACTCGGCCTTATGGGCGACACCAAAGAGTGAGCATCGAGTGCCATGCGATCGAAATCAAGCGCGCTTAAATTTTCGTCATGCCGAAAGATTGACATCGTGAACGAGTTATGACGATAATGAAGCAGAGAAGAGTTTTGGATATTCGTATCCGGATTTTTCCCGGCGGCCGGTAGGCCGCTTTCATAACCGGCTATGTAGCCCTCGATCGGTGCCAGTTTGGCGCTATCGGGGGTTTTTTGTTTTGCGCGCTTGAAGGAGCACGGCAGGATGAATCCGCACGTCGATGCTGCCACGATCTCTGGCCGGGTCGGGCTGGCCTGTATTCAGATGCAGCCCGGTTTCGGTGAGGTCGCGTCGAACGTCGCGAAATCGGTGCAACTGGTCGAGCGCGCCGCAAATCAGGGCGCAAACCTCGTGGTGCTGCCCGAACTCTGCAACACCGGCTACGTCTTCGCCAATCGTGAAGAGGCATTTGCCGTCGCCGAGGAGATTCCGGCGGGGCCGACGGTTACCGCGTGGATCGAATGCGCCGCGCGTCATCGTCTGCACCTTGTCGCAGGCATATGCGAGCGAGCTGGAACCAAACTCTATAACAGCGCCGTCGTGATCGGCCCTGACGGCTATATCGGAACGTTTCGCAAGGTGCATTTGTGGAACGAGGAAGCGCTGTTTTTCGAACCCGGCGATCTCGGCTTTCGGGTGTTTCACACATCGATCGGCCGCATCGGCGTAGCGATTTGCTACGACGGCTGGTTTCCCGAAACCTATCGGCTCTGCGCCTTGCAGGGCGCCGATATCGTCTGCGTGCCGACCAATTGGGTGCCGATCCCGGGGCAGGCGGAAGGTCGTCAGGCGATGGCCAATATCCTTGCCATGGCGGCGGCGCATAGCAACTCGCTGTTTATCGCCTGCGCCGATCGCGTGGGTGTCGAGCGGGGCCAGCCGTTCGAAGGTCAGAGCCTCATCGTCAGTTACACCGGATGGCCCGTCGCTGGGCCTGCCAGCCGGGATTCCGAAGAAATTATTCTTGCTGAGATCGATCTCGGCGAGGCCCGGCGCAAACGGAACTGGAATGCGTTCAATCAGGTCCTGCGCGACCGTCGAACCGACGTCTACAACGAGATGCTCGGAAGCGGCGCCAAGCCTGGCTGGTACTGATCGATAGCTGAATTCTGTCAACCATCATCTAGAGGAGAAGTGTACCCATGAACGTCCTTCGCTCACCTTCCGTCGGGCTGCTCCTGGCCGCCTCCGTGACGGCAATTTCCACCATCGCTTTTGCAGCGGAGCCCATCAAAATCGGCGTTCCCGTTGGTCTGTCCGGCGCCAACAGCGTCGTCGCGCCATCGGTCGTTCAATCCGCGCAGCTTGCGGTCGACGAAATCAACGCAAAAGGCGGCGTCCTCGGCCGGCAGCTCGCGCTGGAAGTCGCGGACGATGCTTCCGGCGCCGCCGGAGCCCAGAAGGCCTTCGACTCCCTGATCTCGCAGAAGAAGGTTGACGTCCTGATTTCGATGGAAACCAGTGCGGCCCGCAATGCGGCACTGCCGATCGTTGCCCGCGGCAAGACGCCGTACATTTACACCTCGTTCTACGAGGGCAAGTCGTGCAGTCCCTTTATGTTCGTCAATGCCTGGGTGCCCGAACAGCAGGTGCCTCCGATTGTCGATTACTTCGCGAAGCAAAAGGGCGCGAAGACCTATTTCCTGATCGGCTCCGACTACGCGTTCGGCCGGGGCATGCTGGCGTTCGCGAAGGCCTACATTGAGAAAAGCGGCGGAAAGGTCGTCGGCGAAGAATATCTGCCGATGGATGGCAGCGATTGGACTCCGATTGTTTCCAAGTTGAAGAGCGCGGCACCTGATGCGCTGATAACATCGACAGCGGGCGGTGCGCCGAATGTGACCTTGACCAAACAGCTTCGTGCCGCGGGGGTGAAGGTGCCGTACGGAAATCTGGCCGTCGACGAGGGAACCGCGAAGTCGATGGGAACCGAAGCAGAGGGCATTTATCTGTCGGCGTCGTATGTGACGGGAATCGACAGTGCGGCGAACAAAACCTTCCTCGCAGCCATGGCAAAGAAGTTTGGCGCTGACCTGAAGACACCGAACGACCTTTCCGTTCCGGAATACGAGGCTGTCTACGCCTACAAGGCCGCAGTCGAAAAGGCTGGCAGCACCGAAAGTGGACCCGTGCTCAAGGCCCTTGGGGAGGTCAGCGTCCAGGGACCGCGCGGAACGATCGTGATGTCGAAACAGCACCATGCGCCACTGAGCATGTATCTGGGGCAGGTCCAGGGTGACGGCAGTGTCAAGGTCATCCAGAGCTTTCCAAGTGTTGATCCCGGCGAGCAGTGCCCTAACCTGAAGTCGTAACGGTACAGCCTGCCTGCGGAACCAACGGTGTTTCCGCAGGCAAGCCCAGGGTAACGAGCCATGATGAGCATCTTGCTGGATATCGCGACGACCACAGCGATCCTGTTCATCGTGTCATCGGGTCTGCTGATCGTGTTCGGGGTGATGAAAATCATCAACTTTGCGCATGGCGCCTTCATGACGGTGGGCGCCTATGCTGCGCTCATCACCTCGCATCTTGGGCTGCCCTCTATTGCGGCCCCTTTCGTAGCCTTTGTCTGTGGTGGTTTCCTTGGTGCCGCAGCCGAGGTTCTTATCGTGAGGCGGCTCTACAACCGTCCGCTTGATGCGATACTCGCAACTTGGGGACTTGGCATCGTTATCGGCCAGGCCCTGACGTTGACGTTCGGGCGCGAAGTGCAGTTCGTCCCGGCCCCGGTCACGGGAACGCTGACTTTCCTCGGCTATGAATATTCCGGGTATCGATTGCTGCTGCTGCCTTCGGCGGGTGTCATCGGCATTCTGTTCACTTGGTTGCTCACGGGCACCAGGCTTGGACTCTCGACGCGGGCCGTCATCATGAATGAGACACTGGCCCAGGGGCTTGGCATCGATAGCACGCGGGTACGTCTGCTGACGTTCGGCATTGGCAGCGGTTTGGCCTCCGTCGCCGGCGCGGCAGTCACACCGCTGGCAAGTGTTGACCCCAACATGGGGCTTCCCTGGCTGATCGGCGCTTTCATGCTGGTCATGGTATCGGGTGGATCTCTTCCGACACTAGCATTGTCCTGTCTCGTGCTCGGCGGGTTGCAGGTGCTCATAAGCACTTTTGTCAGTCCGATCCTGGGAGGATTGACCATCGCTGTGCTGGCCGCTGTCGCATTGCGCTTGAGACCGGAGGGTTTTGCGCGTGCCTGAGAGTTCAGCAACGGCAATTGCTATGCCAATCATGCGAAGCAGGGTGAGGGATATCGGGCTTCTCGGCATACCCTGGCTGCTGGCGGCCGTCCTGGTCATCGCCGGTCCCTGGTTTCTCGATGCCTACATCGTCAACATTCTCATCCGGGCATTTTTCGTCGCGACCGTTGCGCTCACCGTTGACGTTCTCTGGGGCTACAGCGGCTATCTTACCTTTGGTCAGTCGGCTTTTTTCGGTCTCGGTGCCTACGTTCTGGCGATCGTGTTCGTCCGCTCCGGTTTTGGACCGGTGCAGGCCGTCGAGGCGTTGGTCATCACGGTTGGGCTGGCTGCCGCCGGTGCCGCCTTTGTGGGCTGGCTATCGTTCTATCCGGGGTCAACACCGCTCTATGCTTCGGTCATCTCTCTCGTCGTCCCGATTGTCATGGTCCAGCTGCTCTATTCGGGCGGCGCTTTTACCGGCTCCTCGAGCGGGCTGGTTGGCTATGAGAGTTTCGACTTGTCGGTCGAGGCCTGGTTCCGGCTGGCAGGTTTGGGCGTTCTAGCGATAAGCATACTCGCGCAAATCGGCACTTCCAGCGATGCGGGGCGACTGTTGAGCGCCATGCGCGACAACGAAATGCGGTGCGCTTATCTCGGTTTGAACACACCCCGAATTCGTATCGTGTTGCTGGTCCTTTGCGCTGTCGTCGCCGCGCTTGCTGGCTTCGGCTACGCGGGCTTTGGCGGCATCGCTGCCCCGGAAAACGCGAGTTTCACGTTTGGAACGCAACTCGTGATCATGGTGGCGCTCGGCGGTCGTGGAACGCTGATAGGTGCGCTTCTGGGTGCTTTGCTGCTGGAACTCACAAGCGCCTATCTTTCAGGCAGCTTGCCGTTCGTCTGGGAGCTGATTGTCGGCATTTCCTTTATCCTGGTCATCGTCGTGCTGCCCGCCGGGCTATTTGGCGGCCTCCGCAACATGGCAGACAGGTTCTTTCGCGGAGCCGCGCGAAAGAGTGTGACGTTGGAAACTTCGCCGCCGTCAAAAGTTCGATCCCGTGATGAGGTTGCCGTTGAAGTGTCGGACCTCAGCAAGAACTTCGGCAGCCTTTCGGTTCTGTCGAACGTCAGGTTCTCGGCGCGGCGCGGAGAACTCGTTAGTCTTGTCGGTCCAAACGGCGCCGGCAAGACGACCCTCATTCGTTGCATTGCCGATGGCCGCGAACGATCGGCCGGCTCGGTCAAGATCATGGGTCAATCGACTGGCCGTCTTCCGCCACACCGCATCGTAGGCTTGGGGTTAGGCCGCAAGTTTCAAACGGCCTCGGTGTTTGAATCCCTGAGCGTTGCGGATTGCCTGCGGGTCGCGAAGACGAAGCAGGAATACCCTTCTTTTCTTTCGTCCTCCATGCGTCTTGCGTTGCCAAGCGCCGCCCGTGCCGTCGTGGAGACGTCCGGCCTGGGCGAACGGCTCAATGACGAGGCGCGGTCGTTGAGTCACGGCCTGAAGCAGGCGCTGGAGCTGGCGATGGTTCTTGCCCTCGAACCGGAGGTCGTTCTGCTGGATGAACCAACAGCCGGGCTAACACGCGTCGAACGGCAGCGGTTTGCCGGGATATTGACCAAGCTTGTAGAAGTGGAACGGCTTTGCGTTCTGATTGTCGAGCACGATCTCGATTTCGTGCGGGAGATATCATCAAGGATCATTGTCCTCCATCAGGGACAGATCGCGCTCGACGGTACCGTCGCAGAAACCGTCGAATCTGCCCTGGTTCGCGAGATCTACAGCGGACAGCGGCCCGGTTCGCGGCGCAGGGAAGCGTCATGACTGCCACCTTGCAGGTCATCGATGTCTCAAGCGGCTACGGCAGCTCGATCGTCGTCAACAACACGAAGTTCTCGCAATTGCGCCCGGTGAGATCGTCGCCCTTGTCGGCAAGAACGGCATGGGGAAATCGTCCTTGCTCAAGACCATCCTAGGGTTCTTGCCTGCGCGAAACGGCTCGATAATGCTGTCGGGTCGAGACGTTACGGCGCTGGCACCTCATTTAAGGCAGCGACTGGCACTTGCCTACGCTCCCCAGGAGCAGGCCTTGTTCCAGGATCTCTCCGTTCGAGACAACCTTCGTCTGGGCTTGATGAATGATGTCGAACTCGATCGGCGGCTCGAAATGATTGCGGGCTGGTTTCCGGTTCTCACCTCCCGTCTGCGCCAACGCGCCGGAACGCTTTCGGGTGGAGAGCAGAAAATGCTGGTTGTTGCCCGGGGGCTGATCGCCGAGCCCCGCTTGCTTCTGCTCGACGAAGTCACGGAAGGGCTTCAGCCGTCGGTTGTCGATCGGGTGTCGGAAGTGCTTGCCATGACATGCCAGGAGCAGGGCATGGCCATGCTTGTCGTCGAACAGCATATTCCGTTCGTGCTTGGCCTTGCTGACCGCTTCGCTGTCTTCAAGCGAGGCGAGATTGTCGACGAGGGCGACGTCGACGAGGAATCTGAAGGGCGAATCGAACAGCATATGCATCTCTAGGATTCATACTGGTCCAAAAAACCTGTTGAGTGGCTCGGATCGTCTGCCCGAAGCACCGCTACCCGATCCGCAATCAAACGCAATGAAATGTGACTTCGCCCAACGCGGGGCGTACGGCATCGTGCCGGCGCATTTTCCGGTTTCCAGACGAGCCTGCCGTGACGGATCGAAGCACGCGATTGCCGACCGAGGCCGAGATCGCTGCGATCAATGCGGAACATCTGATCATCACGCCTTTGAAACCCGCCGATCTGCTGTTCGTGTTCGGCACCCGCGTGGATGTCGACGAACGCGTCAATGAAGCCTGCCGGCTCTGGCGCGAGGGCTTTTTTCGCTGGTCGATCGTCAGCGGCGGCATCACGCCGGGCTCGGATCGCTCCGAGTGCGAAATCATCGCCAATTCGATGATCGCGCGCGGCATCCCGGCTGAAATCGTCCTGCGGGAGGACCGCGCGATGAACACCGGCGAGAACGTGATCTTCTCGCTGCCGGTCGTCGACGCGGCACTGGGTCTTGCGAATATCCGCAGCGTGATTTGTCTCGGCAATACGTGGACCGCGCGCCGCTATCCGATGACGCTGCACCGGCATTGGCCTGAAGCGGAGAAGATGCTCGTCACCGTCGACAGCTTTGCGACGCCGCGGGCGCGCTGGCACACCGATCCCGAGTTCAGGCGCCGCATCCTCTCTGAATGGGACAAGATCGAGCCGTACAAGGCGAATGGCTTTATCGCGGAGTGGCCGGTGAGGTGAGGGGGCCGGACAGTTCTATTCGGTGGAGTCGAAATCTTCTTCCTTGGCGCTCAGCATTCCCGCCAGCGTCCGCAGACCCGCGTCGAGCTGATCCATCGGCGGCGCGGCCAGCGCCAGCCGTATAGCGTTGGGTGCGTGTCCGGGCGCTACCGCAAACGTCGTCGACGGCGTCAGCGCAATGTCGCGGCGGGCCGCGGCAGCAACGAAGGTCTGCGACCGCCAGTGCGGCGGTAGCGTCAGCCAGAGATGATAGGACCGGTAATTGGTCTGGATTTCGAAACCGGCGAGGCTTTTGACGGCCATCTGCTGCCGCCGCACCGCATCGATGCGTTTGAGCCGCGAGAGTTCGGCGGCGGTGCCGTCCGCCATCAGCCGCTGCGCGGCCGCGAAAGCAAAGCCCGCGGCGGTCCAGCCGCCGGACCGCACCGAGGCCATGATACTTTCGCGCAAGCGCGGCGGCGATACGATGAAGCCGAGCGTCAGACCGGGCGCCACCTTCTTCGACAGGCTATCGAGCACGACACAGCGATCGGGCGCGAGCACGGCGAGCGGCGGTTCATCGTCGAGAAAGGCATAGACATTGTCTTCGATGATGGTGAGATCGAGCTTGTCGACGACGCGCAGCAAATCCGTCCGCCGCGCCACCGGCATGGTGATGCCAAGCGGATTCTGGATGATCGGCTGAATGTACAGCGCCGAAAGATGCGCTTCGCGGTGGGCTTTCTGCACCGCGTCGGGGCGCACGCCATGCTCATCCATCGCCAGCGGCACCAGCGTCACGCCGAGCCGGGCGGCAATGCCCTTGATGAACGGATAGGTCAGCGCCTCGACCCCGCAGCGTCCGCCGGGCGGCACTACCGCGGCAAGGGCAGCGGCCATACTTTGCCGTCCGTTCGCGGTGAAGACGATCTGCTCGCTACTTGGCGACCAGCCGCTGCGCGCGAGATATTCCGCGGAGATGTTTCGTGCGGATTGCGTTCCGCTGCTGGTCGCCTGCCGCAACGCGAATTCGAGCGCTTCCGGCCGCTGCAACCCTTCCAGGCTCTTGGCGATCATGGCCGCCTGCGTCGGCAGCGCCGGATAGTTGAATTCGAGATCGATGCGTGCACCACGCGGCTCGGCCGGTGCGGCGATGCCGCGGCGCGCCTCGCCGGAAATGAACGTACCGCGACCGACTTCACCGACCACGAGGCCCCGGCGCAACAATTCGCTGTAGACGCGGCTCGCGGTCGAGACCGCGATCTTGCGCTCATAGGCGAAGCTGCGTTGCGGCGGCAGGCGATCGCCTGGTTTGAGCCCGCCATCGGCGATCTCGGAAGCAACGGCATCGGCCAGCCTGAGATATTCAAACTTTGACATTATTGCACCGAGAGCAATGTTTTACTTGCACCGAGGAGTGTACCGGATCATTTTGAGCCAATCAAGCCTGAGATTGCACTGAGGAGAGTGCAAGCAATCAGACATCAGGGCGCCGCCGCTGTTCGTAAGCGTTTGCGCCGGCGGCATCGCTTTGCCGCGTCGAAGCCAACTGGAGAAGAAAAATGTCCACGATGTCCCAAGCTGCAGCCCGGCCTGCAATGTCTCTCAATTCGGGCGGATTTTTCCGCCGGTTCGAGATGTGGGCCTACGCGCTCGTGGACCATCTGGATCGCCGGGCGGCGGTCAAAGCTCTTCGGCGGATGGACGATCGTGAACTCCGCGATATCGGATTGACGCGCAGCCATATCGAGGAGGCGGTTTGGGGGACCGCCGATTCGGATCTCGGGCGGCTGCGGTAAGGGCTGTGTGCCCGGTCGAGCGACAGGGCCGTCACGTTTTCAGTGCCGCACCACCAGCACCGAGCATTTGGCGTAGCGCACCACATGGCCGGCATTGGAGCCGAGAAAATAGGTTCGCATCGCCGGCCGGTGCGACGTCATCACGATCAGATCGGCCTTGATCGCTGCGGCCTCTTCGAGGATCTCGTGATAGATGCCGCCTTGCCGCACCACCGCGGAGATGCGCGACGCCTCGATGCCGGATTCCCGCGCCACGATCGCAAGCGCTTCTTCCGAGGTCGCGCGCTGCTGGGCGTCGAAATCGGCCGGCACATATTCCGCCAGCATCGCCGGCATCATCGGCAACACGTTGAGCAGCCGCACCATGCCGTTCCAGGTCTGCGACAGCGTCGCAGCGGTTGCGATCGCGGGCTTCGCCAGGTCGGTGTCGGCCAGATCGAGCGGCACGAGAATGGATTTGAACATCTGCGCCTCCTGTTCGCGTCAGCTTAACATGACGGCGCAGCGATGTCCGCTTGCCTCAATCGTCCGAGGTCTGCTTCAATAATTTCGGGCTTAAGAAGCGCACCAGCGTGCCGCGGCGGAACGCCACATCGCTCCAGTCCTCGATCGCAAAGTCGAAGATCGCAAGCCCCGAGGTCGGCAGATTGTCCTCAAGCGCTTTTTTCGCGGTGGCGTCGCCGTCACCTGCCAGCGCGAGCGCCAGTTCATGCATGCCGGGATTATGGCCGACCAGCATCAATCGTTTGGGATCGGTGGCTTCCGCCATGCGGATGATCTGCAAAAGCCGGGCCGGGTCGGCGCCGTAGAGTTCGGCCAGGAATTCGACCTGCGGCCGTGCAGCGTGATGTCTGATAACGTCCTGCATCGCTTCCCGGGCGATCTCCCAGGTCTGCAGCGCCCGCACCGCGGTTGAGACCAGAACGGTGTTGGGAAAGGGTGGATGGCGGCCGATCCAGCCGCCCATGGCGGCGGCGTCGAGCCGGCCGCGATCGTCGAGACGGCGGTCCTGGTCCTGGCCGGAGGGCGCGTCATTCTCGGTCTTGGCATGACGCAACAGCATCAAACGGCGCATGGGCGCAATCTCAATTCGGTCTTAGTCTGAATTAATCTACAAGCTCATGCCCTGGACAAGGTGACAAGCGCCGCAGCGCTCCGTAAGAAAACGCATGGCAGAGACTTTCACAAGCGCGACCAACGGACCGGACGACGATGCGCCCTTTCGCGCACGTCTTTCGTTCGACCTCGATGTCGATATCTGCGTGGTCGGGGCGGGGCTTGCCGGCCTCACCGTGGCGCTGGAGGCCGCGCGCCTTGGCGCCAGCGTCGCGGTGCTCGAAAGCCGGCACATAGGCTGGAATGCATCCGGCAACCAGCTTGGCACCGTCATGCCGGGTTATAGCCTTCCGATCGGCGAGTTGATCGAACGCGTCGGCCTCGAGGATGCCCGCGAACTCTGGGCGCTCTCGAAGCAGGGCTCCGATTATGTCCGCGCCGTCGCGACCGAGGAAGCGATGCCGGGGATTGCGCTGACCGAGGGGGCGCTGGAAGTCTCCAACGTCGATGCCGGCGAGACGCTGATCAGCCGGCTGCAGACGCTCAGCGAGGATTTCGAGACCGAGGTCGAAGGCTGGCAAGTCGATCGCGTCCGCGATCGGCTCAAGACCGGACGCTATTTCCACGGCATCTATTATCCGAAGGCATTTCAGATCGACGGCCGCAAATATGTCCACGGCCTCGCCGCGCTCGCAAGGCGGGCTGGCGCGCGCATCTTCGAGGACACGCCGGTGGTCAGCATCGATCCTTCCGGCATTCGCAAGCGCATCGTGACGCCATCGGCCAGACTTCGCGCATCCCACATCGTGCTGGCCGGCAACATCCATCTCGGCGCGCCGTTGCGGCGGTTGTCGGAGACGCTGCTGCCGGTCTGGCGCTATGCCGCCGTCACCGAGCCGCTCGGCGCGCGGCTCGCCGAAGCCATCACCTTCCAGGGCTCGGTGACCGACAGCGACGGCATCGATCATTTCCGGATCGTGGACGGCGACCGCTTGATGTGGGCGAGCCCGGAAACGACCTGGGATGCGCGGCCGCGCCGTTTCGGCGCCGCCATCCAGCGCCGAATCTCGACGGTCTTTCCAAGGCTCGGCAAGGTCGCAATCTCGGACGTGTTCGCCGGCGCCGTCGGACTGACCGTGCATGGCATGCCGCAGATCGGTCAGTTGCGCAAAGGCCTGTGGGTTGCCAGCGGGTTCGGCCGTCAGGGGCTGAACACTTCGGCAATGGCGGGGCAATTGGTGGCGCGCAGCATTCTGTGGGGCGACGAGCGCTGGCGGCTGTTTTCGCCGTTCGAACTGGTCTGGGCAGGCGGCGCGACCGGCCGGGTCGCGGGCCACCTCATCGGGCTGTGGGGACGGGGAAGTTCCGCGGCCGCTGGCGCGCTGGCGCGCTATCGGGAAGGCCTGCGGGCAAAGGATCGTGTCCGCGAGGCGCGGCTCGCCGAGGCCAACCGGCAGGCCGGAACCAGGCCGCCACCGCGGCGCGGTCCGCCCTCGGGCCAGCCGCGCCCGCTACGCCCGCGGCCTCCGGCACCGGTGGAGACGCAGGAGGGTGAAGCGCCGATCGCGGCCTCGCAGGAAAGTGAGAGAATTCGGGACGGATCCGTGTAACTACTGCGCTGGCGGGCCGTATTTGATGGCGAACTGTCCTATTGCGCCTCGCACGGAGACCCCTGATGATCGACCGCCGTATCCTGCTCGCATCCGTCGCCGGCCTGTTTGGCCTTGCAGCCTTCCGCTGGCTGCGGGCAACGCCGGCGCAGGCCGCCGAGAAATTCGAGATCGAAAAGACCGACGCTGAATGGCGCGCGCAACTGACGCCGCAGCAATATGAAATCCTGCGCAAGCAGGGCACTGAGCGCCCGGGCTCGAGTCCGCTTCTGAAAGAGCACCGCAAGGGCATCTTCGCCTGCGCCGCTTGCGATCTGCCGCTGTTCTCCTCGGAGACGAAATTCGAGAGCGGCACCGGCTGGCCGAGTTTCTACCAGCCGCTCGACAATGCCGTCGGCAAGACCGAAGACCGCACCTACGGGATGTTGCGCACCGAAGTTCATTGCCGCCGTTGCGGCGGCCATCTCGGGCACGTCTTCGACGACGGTCCGAAGCCGACGGGCTTGCGTTACTGCATCGACGGATTTGGGCTGGTGTTTCATCCGGCGGGGCCGTCAGCTTCCTGAGGCTTGCGCCCGGCAATTGTTGCCCGCCCGGCAATTGTGCCCCGGTCCCTCGGACCGGGGTTTTTTCTTAGGTAATTGAAGTAACTATATTTTCTGGTTTGGCACGGCGTTTGCGACTCCCTTCTTCGATTGCGGCCACGGTCTTGTAGATCGGCTGGCTGCCCGGATCGAAGTTGGAGAAAATGTTATGGGTGTTTTCGATGCTCTCAACACGTCTGTTTCAGGCCTGCAGGCGCAGTCATTCGCGCTCCAGAACATTTCCGGCAACATCGCGAACGCATCGACCGTCGGCTACAAGGGGATCGGCACCAGGTTCGAGGATCTTGTTCCGCAAAGCACGACGCCCGACCAGCAGATGGCCGGCGGCGTCACGGCCCATGCTCAAGCCTCGATCACCAAACAGGGCACGGTCTCCGCGACTGCCGTAGCGACCAATATGGCGATCAGCGGCGCGGGTTTTTTCAACGTCCAGAAGCCGATCGGCATTACCGATAACTCGCCCGTGTTCGACGGGGTGACCAACTACACGCGCCGCGGCGATTTCCAGCTCAATGCCAACGGCAACCTCGTCAACGGCGCCGGATACTACCTGCTGGGCGTGGGCGTCGACCCAAAAACTGGCAACCCGGTTGGAAACGTGCCCCAGGTCCTGCAGTTTCAGAGCAATTTCATCCCGGCGCAGGCGACGACCAAGATTACGTATGCCGCCAACCTTCCAACCAGGCCGTCGACGGTGGCGAGTTCCACCGCCCCCACCGGCACGCTGACGGCTCTGGGCGGCTTGAATCCGGGTGACTTCACCCCCGGCTTCAATCCGCAGGTCATCGGTACGCCGGCCACGCCCTTCAGCGACGCCACCTACACGGGTAGCGCGGTCAACAACAAGGCCGCGGTCCCGGCACCCATCACCGGCGCGACGACTTTGTCCGGCGTCCCGGGCACGGATTCGCTGACGGCGAATTTCGCTGTCGGCGACACCCTTACCGTCAACGGCACGGTTGTCACATTCGTCGCCGCCGGCGCTGTCGGCAACCAGCTCAACATCACCGACAGCGTCACGGCGCTGATGGCCAAGATCGATTCGATCACCGGCACCGCGAACCCCTCGACCGTCAGCGGCGGCGCGGTCACGCTGCATACCGGTACAGCCTCGAACCTGACGGTTACGAGTTCGAACGCGTCGGCATTGGGGGCGCTCGGCTTCCCCTCTACAGTGACTGCGAGCCGCGGCGGTGGTGGCACCGTGGGCGCCGGCGTCGTCATCGGCAGCGACGTGACGGTTTTCACGAACGAATCGATCAGCGGCGGCGCCGTGACCGCCTTCGACGCCACGGGAACGGCGATCAATCTGCAACTGCGATGGGCCAAGACGGACAGTGCATCGCTCGGCGTTGGGCACACCGATACCTGGAACCTGTTCTATCAGACCAACGCGAGCGCGACGGGTGCGCAAACCGCGTGGATCAATGCCGGGACCAACTTTGTGTTCGGTACCAACGGAGCACTGGTCAGCCCCTCGGGAACGAGCATCGTGCTCTCGAACGTTGCGGTCAACAACCAGTCGCTCGGCAATCTCACGTTCAATTACGGTGCCGGCGGCATCACCCAATACGCCAGCAACGGCGGCACCGCGACCATCAATCAGGTCCAGCAGGACGGCTACGCCGCCGGACAACTGCAGTCGGTCGCCGTCAACAACAGCGGGCTCGTGGTCGGAACGTTTTCCAACGGTCAGAATCTCAACCTCGCGGCCGTCTCGCTCTCCCACTTCAACGGCCCCAACTACCTGAAAGCCCTCGACGGCGGCGCCTATGCCGCGACCGATCAATCGGGTGTGGCCATCGCCGGCGCGACTGGGTCAATCAGCGGATCGTCGGTCGAAAATTCGAACACGGATATCGCCGACGAATTCACCAAGCTGATTGTGACCCAACAGGCCTACTCCGCCAACACCAAGGTGATCACCACGGCGCAAACCATGGTTCAGGATCTCCTGAACGTGCTGCGGTGAGCACGCCGACATAGCAGTGTGACGTAAATTCAGGCGCAAACACAACATGAGTTTAAGTTCGGCCCTTTCGACCGTAATGGCAGGTTTGAGAACGAACCAGGCCGCGCTGTCGATCGTATCATCGAACGTTGCCAACGCGCAGACCCCAGGCTACGTCACCCGGACCCTCGACCAGATTGAAGTCGCGGGCTCCAGTTCGGACACGGGAGCAAGCGTCCGCGACGTCGGCGTGAGTCGCCAGATCAACCTGTTCCTGCAATCCCAATTGCGCACCGAAACGTCGGGCGGCGCCTACGCCGATCAGATGTCAAATGTGCTGGGCCAGCTGCAAAGCCTCTATGGGACGCCGGGCGGCACCGGAACGCTCGAGACCGCATACAACAATTTCACCTCATCGCTGCAGGCGCTGTCGGCGAATTCGGGCGCCTCGTCCGCTCGATCCCTGGCCCTGGCGACCGCGCAATCGCTGGCGCAGCAGCTGAATACCACGACGCAGGGAGTTCAGCAGCTGCGTTCGAATGCGGAGCAGGACATTGGGGCTTCGGTCATTCAGGCCAATAACGACCTGGCGCAGATCGCGAATCTCAATTCACAGCTGCAGAGCCTTCCTGCGAACGACAACACTGCCGCAACGCTGATGGATCAGCGCGACAACGCCATCAACGATCTCTCGAAGTTGATGGACATCAGGGTCGTCACGGACAGCGCGAACCAGGCGACGGTCTATACGACATCCGGCCTTCAACTCGTCGGCACCCAAGCCTCCGTGTTATCCTTCAGTGGGCAAGGCACGCTCAACGCCAGTTCGCTATGGAACAGCAACCCGGCGCTGTCCGGGGCCGGCTCGCTCACACTGACATTCGCGAACGGGGCGACCGTCGATCTGATCGCGACCAACTCGATCGGGTCAGGCCGCCTCGGCGCCGACCTGAAATTGCGGGACAATACCCTTGTGCAAGCGCAATCCCAGCTCGATCAGCTGGCCGCGACGCTGGCCAGCTCGCTGTCGGACATCAGCACAGCCGGTACGGCGGTGACGTCGGGCAGCCAGGCGGGGTTCGATGTCGATCTGTCGAACGTGCTGCCGGGAAATTCGATCAGTCTGACTTACACCGACAAGGCAACCAATACCCCGCATCAGATCACGATCGTGCGCGTGGATGATCCAACAGCGCTACCGCTGCCCAATACGGCTGCCAACCCCAATGACAAGGTGATCGGCGTCAACTTCCAGGGCGGGATGGCGTCGATCGTTTCGCAGCTGGCCGCGGCGGTCGGCAACACGAACCTTCAGTTCTCCAATCCGTCGGGCTCGACGTTGCGGGTTCTCGACAACGGCGCGGGAGCGGTGAACGTCAATGCGGCATCGACCACGGTCACGACCCCGGCGCTGGCGAACGGCAATTTGCAACTGCCGGTGTTCACCGACGGAAGCACGCTCTATACCGGCGTGATCACCGGTCGCGGCGTGCAGCAGACCGGATTCGCGGGGCGCATCACTGTCAATGCCGCCCTGGTCGGCGATCCCTCGAAGTTCATCGTCTACAACACCTCGCCGTTGACGACGGCCGGAGACACCACACGCTCGGATTTTCTCTACTCGCAGCTGACGTCGGGGTCGTTTACCTACTCACCGCAGACCGGCCTCGGCTCGAGGACGTCGCCGCTCAAGGGAACGCTGCCGAATTATCTGCAGCAATTCCTCGGCCTGCAGTCAAGCGCGGCGGATTCCGCGCAGCAGCTTGCGCAAGGCCAGGATATCGTGGTCAACACGCTGCAGCAGAAATTCAACTCCACTTCCGGCGTCAACATCGATGTCGAAATGTCAAGCCTGATCGCGCTTCAGAACACCTACGCGGCCAACGCTCATGTGATGTCGGTCGTGCAGACCATGATGCAGACCTTGATGCAGATCCAGTTGTAGGGCGGTCCAGATGGCGATTAACGGCGTAAGCTACGGCAGCTCGCTCCTCGGGCAATCGGTCCTGAACCTCAAGAGTCAGCTCGACGAGCTTCAGACGCAGCTCGCGAGCGGCAAGAAGTCGACGGTCTATTCGGGGATGGGCGTCAACGAGGGGTTTGCGATCTTCGCGCGCGCGCAGCTGTCAAATCTGTCCGCGTTCACGACGACGATGACCAACATCAACACCACGATCGACACCGCCAGCACGGCGTTGGAGTCGTTCGGCAACATCGCGATGCAGGTGAAATCCGCTGCCGGCAGCGGCGGCGCTATCGTGACCGGCTCCGGACAGACCGTCGGCCAACAGACCGCGCTGTTGCAGCTGACGTCGATGCTGCAAACTCTCAATACGCAGGCCGGCGATCGCTATCTGTTTTCCGGGAGCGCCATCGACACGCCATCCGTCGCGTCGGTGGACGACATCCTCAATGGAAAAGGCGCCCTGGCCGGATTGAAGCAGCTGATCGCCGAGCGCAACCAGGCGGATCTCGGCGCCGGCGGCCTGGGACGGCTCGTCGTGTCTTCACCCACTCCCACGTCGGTGTCGGTCGCGGAAGACGTCGCCGGCTCGCCGTTCGGCTTCAAGCTCAATGCGGTCACCTCCTCGTTGACCGGCGCTGTTGTCACCGGCCCGAGCGGATCGCCGCCGGCGGTCTCGGTCGACCTCGGCGCGACCAATCCCAACAACGGCGAACAGGTCACCTTCACCTTCAACCTGCCGGACGGCACGACGGAAGCGATACAACTGACCGCCTCGTCTTCGACGCCGCCGCCGGCCGGAAGCTTCGCGATCGGCGCCACGTCGACCGCGACGGCTGCCAATCTCAAAGCCGCGCTCAATAGCGCGATCGGTACGCTCGCCAACACCGCGCTGGTCGCCGCCTCGGCGATGGCGGCGTCGGACAATTTCTTCAATTCGGACAGTACGGCCACCGGAAACGTGGTCAACAACAAGGCTGCGGTCCCGGCGCCCATCACCGGGGCGACGTTGCTGTCCGGCGCCTTGGGAACGGATTCGCTGGGCACGAACTTCGCGGCCGGCGACACCATCACCGTCAACGGCACGCCCCTTACATTTGTCTCCTCGGGCGCGACCGGCAACCAACTCAACGTCACCGACAGCGTCCAGACGCTGTTGACGAAGATCGACTCGATCACCGGCACCTCGACCCCCTCGACGGTCAGCGGTGGCGTGATCACGCTACATACCGATAACGCTGCAAGCCTCAACGTCACGAGTTCGAACGCTGCGGCGTTCGCGGCGCTCGGCTTCGGCGCCACCGTGACCGCGATCCAGCCGCCGCTTCGGGTCGGAGGAGCGCCGTTGAACGCGGCGACGACCCTGGTCAGCGGTGCGGCGAACACGGTGGCCTGGTACACCGGCGAAGCCGGCAGCGGACCGGCCCGCGCGTCATCGACCGCGCGGGTCGATCAGACCGCGAGTATTCAATACGGAGTGCGCGCCAACGAGCAAGCCATCCGCTCCGCCCTGCAGTCCGTCGCGGCCTTCGCCGCCGTCACGACGTCGCCCGCGAGTTCCAATGCGACCGCGCTGGTGAGCGCCCTCAACCAGCGTGTAGCGACGAGCCTGACGCCGCAGGGGAGACAACAAAGCGTCGCGGACATCGAGACGGATCTGGCGACCGCGCAGGTCGCGATGAAAGACGTGTCCGCGCGGCAAAGCCAGGCCCAGCTCACGTTGCAGAATTTGGTCGATCAGACCGAAACCATCTCCACCGAGCAGGTCGCGACCGAGATTCTGGCGCTCCAGACCAGATTGCAGGCGTCGTATCAAACGACGTCGATGCTGTCGCAGCTGACACTCGTGAAGTTCCTGCCGGTCGGATAGTCCGGGCTCTCCAGCCAACTCTCCGACCTGAATTGCCGTGGCCGCAAGCGTGCGGTCCGACGGTGACGTTGCCATACGGCGCGAGCGAGCGCGCAGGCCGGGTTGAGCAATTGCAGACCACCGTGCCCTTCGTCGCGGTCACGACCATTTGCCGGCTTGGTAAGTGCGACGTCTTTATCCTTATGGCGATCCTTGGCTGGTGGCTGCACCGCCGAGCGCGTCAAGCCCTCCGAATAGTCTTTACCCTTTTTAAAGCAAGAGTTTTGAAGCCAGCGGGGATCGAGGCATCCGCCAAGTCAGATTCAGTTTTCGTTGAGCATTTGCTTCCTAGGGTCCGGTATGCGGCCAAGAAGGCCGTCAGTTGCGTAACGCCAGAAAGGTTGCCCCATGTCTTTGTCCAACATCACCCTCTCCGCGTCAGTCCGCCAGAACCTGCTCTCTTTGCAGGATACGGCTAACCTGCTCGCGACCACGCAGGGCCGTCTCGCCACCGGCAAGAAGGTCAACAGCGCGCTCGACAATCCGACCAACTTCTTCACCGCCGCCGGCCTCGATGCCCGCGCCAGCGACATCAGCAACCTGCTCGACAGCATCGGCAACGGCGTGCAGGTTCTGCAGGCCGCCAACACCGGCATCACCTCGCTGTCCAAGCTGGTCGATACCGCCAAGTCGATCGCCAACCAGGTGCTGCAGCGCCCTCGGCTATTCGACCAAGTCAACGGTTACTATCGTCACGCCGGCCAGCGCGGGCACCGCGGCCAATCTGGTTGACGCCGGCGCCGGCACGCTGCAGGGCAGACGCTGATCTTCAAGACGATCGCGGCACCGCCACGGCCACGCTGACCGTCAGCAACGTCGCCGGCGCCGGCAACGTCAACTCGATCGACAGCTCAACACCGCCTTTGGCGGCCGGCATCAGCTGACGGCCAGCCTCGACAGCGCCAACGAGCTCGTCACTTCACCACGACCAACGACGTCGCTTCCCGACCACACCGGCAGCGGGTACCTATGCCGCTCCGCCGGCCGGTCCTCCACCTCGGTGGACGTTTCGGACGGCGACCTTCGGCGCGGTTACCGCGCCGGTCGCCGACGCGGTGTCGCAGGCCACGCGTGCGTCGCTGGTCAGTCAGTACAACCAGATCATCACGCAGATCACCACCACGGCGCAGGATGCGTCCTTCAACGGCATCAACCTGCTGAACGGCGATTCGCTGAAGCTGGTGTTCGACGAAACCGGCAAATCGACCTCGACGATCACGGGCGTGACCTTCAATCCGGCCGGTCTCGGCCTGGCTGCGCTCACCGCCGGCACTGACTTCATCGACAACGCTTCGACCAACAGCGTTCTGACGGCGCTCAACACCGCCAGCATCACGCTGCGGTCGCAGGCGTCGGCCTTCGGCGCCAACCTGTCGATCGTGCAGATCCGTCAGGACTTCAACAAGAACCTGATCAACGTGCTGCAGACCGGTTCGTCCGCCCTGACGCTCGCCGACTCCAACGAGGAAGCGGCCAACAGCCAGGCGCTGTCGACCCGCCAGTCGATTGCGACCTCCGCGCTGGCGCTCGCCAACCAGTCGCAGCAGAGCGTCCTTCAGCTGCTGCGCTGATCTCGGCGAAACTTTCGACAAACCAGAACGGCGGGGCTTTGGCCCCGCCGTTTTTTTGTCCGCCGTATCAACCAGCACGGCGCGCCAGCGTTGTTGACGTTTGTTTAACCCCGTCGAACAATCTTTATCGTTTTTTTACCATAATTTTTCGTAACCGGCCGGGACCGCGACGTCTCCCGGGCCGAATTCATATTTTGTTGACCATATGATTCCTAGAGTTCGCCCGTGTCCGGCCAAGAAGGCCGACGGTTGAGTTACACCAGAAAGGTCGTTCACATGTCTTTGTCCAACATTACGCTCTCGGCGGCAGTCCGCCAGAACCTGCTCTCCCTGCAGGGCACCGCTGACCTGCTCGCGACCACGCAGGGCCGTCTCGCCACCGGCAAGAAGGTCAACAGCGCGCTCGACAATCCGACCAACTTCTTCACCGCCGCCGGCCTCGATGCCCGCGCCAGCGACATCAGCAACCTGCTCGACAGCATCGGCAACGGCGTGCAGGTTCTGCAGGCCGCCAACACCGGCATCACCTCGCTGTCCAAGCTGGTCGATACCGCCAAGTCGATCGCCAACCAGGTGCTGCAGCAGCCCTCAGGCTACACGACGAAAGCCAACGTCACCATCGCCACGCCGGCCAGCGCGGGTACCGCAACCGACCTGACCAACGCCGGCGCCGGCACGCTGCAGGGCAAGACGCTGATTTTCAAGACATCGGCACCGCCACGACCACGCTGACCCTCAGCAACGTCGCCGGCGCCGGCAACGTCAACTCGATCGACAGCCTCAACACCGCGCTTTCGGCGGCGGGCGTTCAGCTGCAGGCAAGCTTCAACAGCAACGGCTCGATCACCTTCACCTCGAGCAACGATGCCGCCTCCCAGACCATCACCGCCACGGGTACCTATGCCGCTCCGCCGGCCGGTTCCTCCACCTCGGTGGACGTTTCGGGAACGGCAACCTTCGGCGCGGTTACCGCTGCGGTCGCCGACGCGGTATCGCAGGCCACGCGTGCGTCGCTGGTCAGTCAGTACAACCAGATCCTTACGCAGATCACCACCACGGCGCAGGATGCGTCCTTCAACGGCATCAACCTGCTGAACGGCGATTCGCTGAAACTGGTGTTCAACGAAACCGGCAAGTCGACCGTGACGATCCCGGGCGTGACCTTCAATCCGACCGGTCTCGGCCTGGGTGCGCTCACCGCCGGCACTGCCTTCATCGACAACGCTTCGACCAACACCGTGCTGACGGCGCTCAACACCGCCAGCATCACGCTGCGGTCGCAGGCCTCGGCCTTCGGCGCCAACCTGTCGATCGTGCAGATCCGCCAGGACTTCAACAAGAACATCATCAACGTGCTGCAGACCGGTTCGTCCGCCCTGACGCTCGCCGACACCAACGAGGAAGCGGCCAACAGCCAGGCGCTGTCGACCCGCCAGTCGATTGCGACATCCGCGCTGGCGCTCGCCAACCAGTCGCAGCAGAGCGTTCTCCAGCTGCTGCGCTGATCGCGGCGAAACCTCCGACAAACCAGAACGGCGGGGCTTTGGCCCCGCCGTTTTTTTATCCGTATCGACCCGGCACACTCCAAGCGGATGCCCCGCTGAATCCTCGCCGAAACCGGCGTCGATGAAATCAGCGCAGGAGCTGAAGAACGCTCTGCTGCGACTGGTTGGCGAGCGCCAGCGCGGATACCGCGATCGACTGGCGGGTCGACAGCGCCTGGCTGTTGGCCGCTTCCTCGTTGGAATTGGCGAGCGTCAGGTTGGCCGAACCGGTCTGCAGCACGTTGATCAGCTTCTTCGAGAAATCCTGGCGGATTTGCACGATCGACAGGTTGGCGCCGAAGGCCGAGGCCTGCGACCGCAGCGTGATGCTGGCGGTGTTGAGCGCCGTCAGAACCTTGCTGGTCAGGACGTTGTCCGTGAAGTCGGTGCCGGCGGTGAGCGAAGCCAGGCCGAGGCCGGCCGGATTGAAGGTCACGCCCGCGATCGTCAGGGTCGACTTGCCGGTTTCATCGAAGATCATCTTCAGCGAGTTGCCGTCCAGCAGGTTGATGCCGTTGAAGGAGGCATCCTGCGCCGTGGTGGTGAGTTGCTGGATGATCTGGTTGTATTGGCTGACGAGGGTCGCACGCGCGGTTTGCGACACCGGGTCGGGCACTGCCGCAACGACCGCACCGCCAGCACCGCCACCAGCGGCGTTGGCGCTGATATTGATCGCGTCGAGAGTGACGGGAGCGGCCACAGCAGCGGTCCCGGTTATCACCTGACCCGCGCCGTCATTGGTCGAGGTGAAAGTCAGACTGTCAGGGCCGGTGATCACGGCCGAGAGGTTAACTCCCGCAATCGCCAACGCCTGGTTCAATTGGTCCAGTGACTGGACCTGTGCCGTCTTGGTCACTGGATTGAAAGCCGAAGGCGCGGTACCGACGGTGATGGTGACGGCGGTGCCGGCGGCATTTGTGAACGTGAAAACCCCGCCGTTGAGCTTGCTGGTCGTGATGTCGGCGGAAGTCGCTATACCAGGCCCGCTGGGAGCGCCCGTACCGGTGAACTGGATGCTGGACTTCGTGCTGTAGCCCGATGGCTGCTGCAAGGCCTGGTTGGCGATCGACTTGGCGGTATCGACCAGCTTCTGCAGCGAGGTGATGCCGGTGTCGGCCGCCTGCAGAACCTGCACGCCGTTGCCGATGCTGTCGAGCAGATTGCTGATGTCGCTGGCGCGGGCATCGAGGCCGGCGGCGGTGAAGAAGTTGGTCGGATTGTCGAGCGCGCTGTTGACCTTCTTGCCGGTGGCAAGGCGGGTCTGCGTGGTCGAGAGCAGGGCAGCGGTATCCTGCAAGGAGAGCAGATTCTGGCGGACTGCCGCGGTAAGGACGATATCGGACATTTGAATGCCTTCCTTAAGTGTGCATCGCGGCGGCCTGTTACCGGACCAACGCGCTACCTGTTCTCAGCCAAAGGAAGATATGAACGAAAGCTTTTAAAATGTGGTTAACAGCTGCTTAGCAAACACGGTTAGCGAAACCTTAAGCCGATGGCGGCGAGCTTCCTCGAAGCCGGGAGATCGCGCGCCTATGGGTGGATTTTCTGCCGCCCCGGATTTAATTGGGCAGACGTGAAACCCGGTGCTGATCGCGAGAGCAAGAAAGATGGGTTTCGTCATGGATCTGCGTGAGCGGTCCGCCAGATTCCGCAAGCAAATCGAAGCCGTTAGTAAGTTAATTTTAAGTGCTCCCTCTATTTGTGGCCCCCTTTACGGTTCCCTAAAGGAAATCTGGAAGCTTGTCAGGACCGGAAAAGGGGTTGCCGAGGTGACGAATGTCTAGTGCTGCCGCTCAAGCCTACGCCCGCGTCGCGAACACCACCGCGTCTCCCCGTGATATTGAAGCCAAGGCCTTGTTGATGGCGGCCAACAAGTTGCAAGCCGTCATGACCAACGCCGACGCGACGTTTGAACAGGCGTCCGAAGCGCTGATGTTCAACCGTAAACTCTGGTCGATCTTTCTCAGCGAAGCTCAGCGTGACGAAAATCCGCAGCCACTGGACGTGCGGCAGAACATCGCAAATCTCGGCATCTTCGTGCTGTCCCATACCGCGGCGTTGCAGATCAGCCCGCAGCGCGATCATTTCAAACCGCTGATCGAGATCAACCGCAACATCGCGGCCGGTTTGAGCGGGCGTGCCTGAACAGCCTCGCGAATTGAGCCGGGTATCATTCCATGGCGGACATTTTCAGCATTCTCGGCAACAGCTACAAGACGGCGCCAGTGCCGTCGCACACGGCTTATGTCCCCGTCGATCCCACTCTGTATAACGGCACCTGGAAGGGGGTCTATTCGACCGGCGAGAAGTTTTCGTTCTCGATCTCGAATGTTCAGGGGTTTCGCGCCAAGGTGCAATACCAGAGCGGCAACGGCCCGATTAAATTTCAGGACGTGCTGATCAAGGATAACTCCTTCAGGATCGCCGACACCAAATTTCTGCTGAAGAAAGTCGGTCACGCACAGATCAAGACGGTCGTCACGAATCCGGCAACGGGCGCCACTGTGCTCAACACGGCCTATGCCGATCTCGTCGTCTGACGGCAGCCGGACGTTCGCTTCGTCGGGTTTTCGGCCGGCTTCACCGTGCCTTGCGTTCATCACGGCGTGCGCGGCAGTTAAGGTCTCGTTAACCAAACCAATCTACCGTTTTGAAACAGAAGGCCACGATGTGCCCTTAGCCGCAGGGCCAACAATAAACCGTCTGACGGCAATTGGTGGTGGTCGCGGGGCGAAAGATCCAGTCATGTCGAACAGTGGCGGCGAGCGCGCGCTCGCCATCGAATCGAGTTGACGCATGCAGATTAACGAACAATTCCGGCGAGGCGCATGGTAGCTGAATCGAACGAACCGAACCGCACCGTTCATGCAGCGGCCGCGGATCGCATCGGGTTTGCCAAACTTACAAGGATGGCGTTCGACGGGGTCGACCTGCATCCCCTGTGGCAGAGCTTGATGGGTCAAGTGGCCGATGGGACGGCGGAGGCGGGGGCGGCGCTGGATCTGTCGCTGATCGCGCAGCTGCTCGGCGAAAAGCAGACCGGCCTCTTGATCCAGGCCGAGGCGCTTGCCTTTCACAGATTGTATCGGTCTCCGTGTTCCACTGCGCAGCCAGGACTGCGCGTGCTTGCGCTCGCCGCCGCGATCGACATGGGCGGCAACACGCCGATCGAGTTCTTGCTCGAAGAGTCCGGCATCGAGCTAAAGACGCTTTATGTCATTCCGGGATTTGGCCTGCCGCTGCCGCTGCCCGATCATGACGTTGCGATTGTGATCGCCTCCGACTCCGACGAATGTCGCGATGCTCTTGACATCATCGACGGTGCCGCCGCCCGCTGGCCGCGGCCGATGCTAAATCCGCCGCGCCTTGTCCGCAATCTGGATCGCGACAAGCTGCATCGTCTGCTTCAGGGGATCGAGGGGCTTGATATCCCGGCGACGCTATGCGTGACATCGGCGCAATTGTCCGATGTGGCCAAATCGAATCGTTCGCTTGTTGACATCGCGGCCGAGCTGCAGTTTCCGGTCATCATCCGGCCGCGCGGTTCGCATGCGGGCGTCGGGCTCGCCAAGGTCGACGATGGCGCGGCGCTCGGCCGATATCTTTCGGAACGGCGAGAGCAGGAATTCTTCATCTCCCGCTTCGTCGATTACGCGAGCGAAGATGGCCTGTTCCGCAAATACCGCGTTGTCTTCGTCAATGGTCGGCCTTATGCCTGCCATATGGCGATCGCCGATCGTTGGGACATCTGGTATCTCAATGCGGGAATGTCCGACAGCGCAAGCAAACGTCTCGAAGAAGAAACGTTCATGCGCACTTTCGACATCGGATTCGCGCGCCGGCATCGGACTGCGCTGGCCGGCATGGCGCAACGGATCGGTCTCGACTATTTCACGGTCGACTGCGCGGAAAACAAGCGTGGTGAGTTGTTGATATTCGAGGCGGACAACACCGCCGTCGTGCACAACATGGATTCGCCAAAGCTGTTTCCCTACAAGCCGCCGCAGATGCGCGCAATCTTTGAGGCATTCGCAAGCATGCTGTACCGCCGCGCTCGGCAGGGGCGGGAGCATGCGGCGTGACAAAGGCGCTGCGCGAATCGTTTCTGAACTCCGAATCGAGCGAGACGCTCGATCCGCAAAACTGGGACGACATCCGCGCGCTTGGTCATCGCATGCTCGATGACATGATCGACTATGTCGCTGACATCAGGGATCGGCCGGTTTGGCAGCCGATACCGCATGAAGTCCGCGCGCGGTTTCACGCCGAACTTCCGCGTCAGGCCTGTGATCTCGAATACGTCTATCGCGAGTTCACCGATTTCATCGTTCCCTATGCGACCGGCAACGTTCATCCGGGCTTCATGGGATGGGTGCATGGCGGCGGCACCCCGGTGGGCATGCTGGCGGAAATGCTGGCGGCCGGACTCAACGCCAATCTCGGCGGACGCGATCACATTCCGATCGAGGTCGAGCGTCAGATCGTCGAATGGACGCGCTCGATGTTCGGTTTCCCCGATGGGGCGAGCGGAATTTTCGTCACCGGCACGTCGATGGCCAATCTGATGGCCGTGTTGGTGGCGCGGACAGCAGCGCTCGGGCGATCGGTCCGGCAGCGCGGCCTCAGCGACGACGGCGCGTTGTTGACGGCTTATACCTCGAAGGCCGCGCACGGCTGCATCACCAAGGCGATGGACATTGCCGGCTTCGGCAGCGATGCGTTACGATGCATCGACGTCGATCGATGTCACCGTATTGACGTTGAAGGATTGCGCGCCCGGATCGCACTCGACCGCAGCGCGGGCTTGAAACCGTTCCTTGTCGTCGGCTCGGCCGGAACGGTTGATATCGGCGCCATTGATGATCTACAGGGCCTGAGTGCGCTGTGCCGCGAAGAAGGACTCTGGTTTCATGTCGACGGCGCCTTTGGTGCGCTCGGAATTCTCTCGCCGGTGCTGGCGCCGCGGCTGGCCGGACTCGAGAACGCGGATTCGATCGCGCTCGATTTCCACAAATGGGGACAGGTGCCTTACGACGCCGGCTTCCTGATCGTCCGCGACGGTAATCGGCATCGCGACGCGTTTTCCGCGCCGGCGGCGTATCTGCGCCGGGAAACGCGGGGGCTCGCCGCGGGCTCATCCTGGCCTTGCGACCTCGGCCCCGATCTGTCGCGCGGCTTTAGGGCGCTCAAGACCTGGTTCACGTTGAAAGCCTACGGCACCGAAAAGCTCGGCGCCGTAATCACGCGCACCTGTGCGCTCGCCGGATATCTGGAGGCGCGGATTCTGGCCGAGCCGCGGCTGGAGCTGATGGCGCCGGTCCAGCTCAATATCGTCTGCTTTCGCTACCGCGCTGATTACGCCAACCAGGTCAACGGGGCTATCGTTGTTGATATTCAGGAATCCGGGATCGCGGCGCCGTCGACGACGCTGCTCGACGGCCAGCTCGCGATACGCGCGGCGATCGTCAATCACCGCACCGACACCGGTGATCTCGATGCGCTGTTGGCCGCGGTCCTCGAGTTCGGCGCGGCGCGAACCCGCGCGTGAGGAAAAGTCGCTGCGCGGCTGCCGTTGCATTTTTAGTTCGCCAGCGAAGCGCGCTGCACATGTTGCGGCGAATGCCATTTTGTGTGTAGTTTCCTGTCTGGATTGGCGGTATCTGGAGACGCAGGATTTTCAATCGCTCGTCGGGTGAGCGCAAGGGAGAGCGGCGATGGCATTGAGGGTTGAACTAAAGCCGTTCGAACGGATCATCATCGGCCAGAGCCTCATCACCAATTCGGAGACGCGGACGACGTTTTTGATCAACGGCGAGGCGCCGATCCTGCGTGAACGGGACATCTTGACCGCGGAGACAGCGAACACGCCGGTGAAGCGGCTCTATCTCTGCGTCCAGATGATGTATCTGGAAAACGATATACCGAAATACCAGGACCTTTACATGGGCTTCGTCAAGGATCTGCTGGAGGCAGTGCCGAGCTTCAGAACGCCGATCGAGACCGCAAGCAAGCTGATATTGAGCGGCTCTCTTTACAATTCGCTAAAGGAAATACGGAAGCTCATCAGGCGGGAAGAGGAATTGCTTAAGTGATGAATGCCTGATGCTGCCGTTCGAGCCCGTACGCGCGTCGCCAACAGCACGGCAGCCCCGCGGGAGATCGAAGCGCAATCTCTCTTGAAACGCTTTGGGCCTGCGTCAGGCTTTCTGATCAAGCCTCATCTGCGCCTTTTGCAGCTTCGCCTCATCGAGCGAACGCAGATAGGCCCGCGCGCGCAGGCGCACCTCATCGGGATACTGGCTGACCACCAGGCTGGTCCGGTTGTCGAGGACGCGATACACGATCTGCCCCGCGGCGCGATCGATCACGATGTCGCGCGAACGGTCGTCGGATGGCTGCGCGTTACCGTTCACCGCCACTGACGCATCGGGCGGAGTCGGGGTCTTCGGAGCGGGCAGCTCCGTTTGAACAGCTTCGATCGCTGCCTCAGGCTGTGGCCTGACGACAGGTGTAGCAACCGGCGCCCCTACCGGTCTGATGCCGAAGTCGATACTCATGGCAGCCTCCTGGCCTTCCGCGAGTCAAACCCCAACCCTTCTCCATGACAATCTAACCCATGGTGTCTCAATGAGATGTTAGAAATGTCGGTCAATGCCGCGTGCATTCACGCGCGGCATTTTGATTAAAATTTTAGTGGACGAGGATCGAGTGCGAATAAACCCGCTTGCTCGTCGGCGACCGAAAAACTTCGGAAATTACGACGCCGAAGCCGAGTGCTGGTCAGAGCGAACGGTTCAGTGACATCGGGGCGGCGCGGCGCGGGTTGGGCGCCGTTTGCCGCCCGGCGGCGGTGTAGGCCTGCGGCTTGCTTTTCTTTTGCATCTCGACGTTTACGCCGCGGATGAGTCCTTCGGAAACCGCGTGCGCGGTGGCGAGCACGGTCAGGTTGATCTGCAGCATGGCGCGGAACGTCTCGTGGTGACGGCGCAGCGTCGCCAGCAATTCTGGCGCGACCTGCGCGAGATGTCTTTGCGCGTTTTTCAGATTCTCGACCGCAACGAGATAGCGGCGCGACAGCTCGTTCTTCTGTTCTGCCAGCCGCATCGCCTCGTGGACCTTGCCGGCGCGAACCAGTTCGGTCTCGCGCTCGATGATGCCGAGCAGCGCGCTCATGACATCCATGATGTCCTCGGCGAGTTTTCGCGCCTCGGCGGGCGTCGATGCCGCTGGTCTGGGTGCGGGCGCCGGCGGACGCTGAGGATGCTGGTTCATGTAAAATCCCCCAAGGGTTAGCCGGCGCGGTTCGCCTGCTGCAGGATCAAGGTGCGGAAGACGTCGTTGGATATTCCGACGCCGCCGGATTTGGCGAAGGATTTCGAATATTCATCCGTCAGCATCGAGCGCCACACGCCGGTGCCGGGCGTATCGCCGAACGGGCCGTCGCCCTTGATGCCGGTGGTCATCTGCGAAAACATCGAGTTAAGGAACATTGCTTCGAAGTCCTGCGCCTTGGCGCGGGTCTTCTTCTGGGCCTCGGGCGAAACCTTGGTCAGGGCTTCCGCAAGCTGCGGATCGTAGCGCCCGTTGATCAGCGTGCTCTTGGGGTGCGGATTGGCAATGCTGTTCATCACATCACCTCGATATCGGCCTGGATCGCGCCGGCGGCCTTGATAGCCTGCAGGATGCCGATCAGGTCGCGCGGGCCGATGCCGAGACCGTTCAGGCCGTCGACGAGCTGCTGCAGCGAGACGCCGTCCTTGACGAGCGCGAATTTCTTGCCGTCTTCGGTAGACGCTGACACTGAGCGCGGCGTCACCACGGTTCTGCCGCGCGACAGCGGATTGGGCTGGCTGACTTGCGGGCTTTCCGAAATCGTCACGGTGAGATTGCCCTGCGCGACCGCAACGGTGGCGACGCGGACATCGCGGCCCATCACGATGATGCCGGAGCGTTCGTCGATCACGATCTTGGCGGCGAGATCCGGATCGACCTGCAACTGTTCGATCTCGGTCAGGAAGGCGACGACGTTGCCCTTGAATTCGGCGGGGATCGCAAGCTGCACCGTCGATGGATCGATCGGCTCGGCGGTCTTGACGCCGAGGAAGTCGTTGACCGCGGCTGCGATGCGCTTGGCGGTGGTGAAATCGGCGTTGCGCAGCGCCAGCCGCACATTGGGCAGCCGATTGAGCGCGAATTCGATCTCGCGTTCGATGATGGCGCCGTTGGCGATGCGGCCGACGGTCGGCACGCCGCGGACGATGCTGGCGGCTTCGCCTTCGGCCTGGAAGCCGGAGATCGCAAGCGAGCCTTGCGCGACCGCATAGACGTTGCCGTCGGCGCCGAGCAGGGGGGTGACGAGCAGGGTGCCGCCCTGCAAATTCTTGGCGTCGCCAAGCGCGGAGACGGTGACGTCCATCCGCGTGCCCTGCGTTCCGAACGCCGGCAGGTTGCCGGTCACCATTACGGCTGCGACGTTGCCGGTACGGATGGTGGCGCCGCGGATGTTGACGCCCATGCGTTCCAGCATCGCCTGCAGCGATTGCTTGGTGAAGGGGATGTTGTTCAGCGTGTCGCCGGTGCCGTTGAGGCCGACGACGAGGCCGTAGCCGATCAACTGGTTCTGCCGCACGCCTTCGATGTTGGCGAGGTCCTTGATCCGCGAGGTCGCGCCCGCGGATAGGGTGGATAAGGCCAGCGCCAGCAGTGCTGCGCAGCCCACCCAGAACATTCTTGCCGTATGGATGCCGGGCATCCCAATGCTCCCCTTGACGTCTTTGCCGGACGTCGCGCCACTCCCATGACGGTGGTCCGCCATTAACTATGCGAGTGTCGTGCCACGCCGAATCCTTGGTCTAATCAATTGATAATGCTATATAATTTCCGGAGACTTGGCGCGGGAGCAAGCACCCGGCACCGGCGAAACTGCCGCTTGCCGGCAGATTTTGCCGGGTCGTTTACGCGGCATTAACCATAACAAGGTGAAGCTTCCCCCAATCGACCGGCGAGATCACGACGATGCGCATCTACGGACCGAACGGCACCACGCTTGGATCGCCCGCGAGCAACACGCGGCGAACCAGTTCGACCGGCTTTTCGCTGCCGGATATGCCGGTCGCGCCCGAAGAGACCCGCTCCGCCGCCCCGCCGAAAGCCGCCGGCAGCATCGATGCGCTGCTGGCGATGCAGGGCGTCGAGGATCCGACCGAACGCCGCAAGCGTTCGGTGGCGCGCGGCCGCGGCGCGCTCGACGTGCTCGACGACCTCAAGATCGGATTGCTCTCCGGCAATCTCGATACGGCCACCATGAACCGGCTGCGTGATGCCGCCGCCAATTTGAAATCCTCCTCCGGCGATCCCGGCCTCGATGCCGTGCTGTCCGAGATCGAACTTCGGGTCGAAGTCGAACTGGCCAAGGCCGGGCAGTTCTAGACTCTTTTTTGGCGCGTTTTCTGCCGCAGATAAGTCTACGCAATCTGCGTAAACTTGATTGCTATGCGAACCGGTACCCACTTCGCTCGAAAACGCTATGCCTCACGCCGCCATCGCTTTGCGCTGTGTGTCATAGCGGCGCTGCGCATTCAGCACTTCCTTCAGATTGCTTTCCGCCCATTCGCGCAAGGCATCGACGGCTTTTGACAGCGTCGCACCCAGCGGCGTGATCGAATATTCCACCGTCACCGGCACGGTTGCGATGACGCGGCGCCTGATCAGCCCGTCGCGCTCGAGACTTTTCAGCACCTGGGACAGCATCTTCTGCGAGATGCCTTCGATGGCGCGGCGCAGTGCGTTGAAGCGCATCGGCTCGTCGCGCACCAGGAGCAGGATCAGCACCGCCCATTTGTCGCCAACACGATCGAGAATCTGGCGCGTCGGGCAATCGGCCGCATAGGCGTTGGGCTTCATGTTGGCAGCTTTCATGTTCGGAGCTTTCATCCCGGTTACTCCGGCGTAATCAGGTGAGTTCAAAGTGCTCTCTTAACACTTACACTCTTTGCGTTATCTAGTCACCATTGGATACCGTAGCCATCATATCGCAAGGAGAGTTCTCTTGAAGATCGCCGTCGTCGGTGCGTCCGGAAATGCCGGCTCGCGCATCGTCACCGAGATGGCCAGCCGTGGTCACATCGTCACCGCCATCGCCCGCCACCCCGAGAAGATCGTCGCCCGGGCGAACAGTCACGGCGAAGCAGGGCGACGTAATGGACCAGGCTAGGCTTACCCGGCTTTTCGCCGGCCACGATGTGGCGATCAGCTCCGTCCATTTCCTCGACAGCGATCCGGCCCGGCTCATCGGCGCTATCAGCGAATCGAAGGTCGGCCGCTACCTCGTCGTCGGCGGCGCCGGTAGCCTCGAAGTGGCCCCGGGCGTCCGGCTGGTCACGACTCCCGGCTTTCCCGTGGTATACAAGGCCGAGGCCGAGAAGGGCGGCGCCTTTCTCGACCTGCTGCGGCAGCAAAAGGAGCTGAACTGGACCTTCCTGTCGCCATCGGCCCTGTTCACAGCCGGCGAGCGGACCGGCAAGTTCCGGCTCGGGACCGACCAGCTTTTGACCGCCAGCGACGGTAAAAGCTGGATATCCTTCGAGGATTTCGCAGTTGCCCTCGCCGACGAAATCGAGCGGCCGGCCCATATCCGGAGGCGTTTTACGGTCGGCTATTGACCGGCGGCCCGCCCCGTCACGGCACTGCAATATCGGCTGTGCATGCCTTCCGGGGCGGCTTTCCCCATGGGTTGGCTGATATTGTCTGTGACAACCCGCCACTATATAAGGCCCGCGCGGACGGACGCTTTTCCGATCCGCCTTGCACGCGAAGATGGGCTGGCCTTGGAAAAGTTGAAGAATTACCGACCCTCCGAAAAAGAGCCTTTCATGAACGACCGCCAGCGCGATTACTTTCGCGCCAAGCTGCTGGCATGGAAGGACGAGATCCTGAGGGAATCGAAGATCACCCTGCAAACCCTCCAGGAAGAGAACGTCAATCATCCCGATCTGGCTGATCGGGCCTCTTCCGAAACCGACCGCGCGATCGAACTGCGCGCCCGCGACCGCCAGCGCAAGCTGATCTCCAAGATCGACGCCGCGCTGCAACGTATCGAAGACAACACCTACGGCTATTGCGAGGAGACCGGCGAACCGATCTCGCTGAAGCGGCTGGAAGCCCGACCCATCGCCACGCTGTCGGTGGAAGCGCAGGAACGCCACGAGAAGCGCGAAAAGGTCTACCGGGACGAGTAGGGTAGTGCCCGGCATCTGACCGCCACATTTGGCGGTCATTGCCGTGTCGAAACGAGAGAGCTGCCGCCGATGGACAAAATTCTCGCGGCCGCAAAGAGGATTGCCACCGCCCGCCGCAGCCGCACCCCGCTGCCGGCGCTTTCGGGCGAGCTCGTGCCCGCGGACGAGGCCGAAGGCTACAAGATCCAGCGTGCGGTCCATGATCTCTTGCTGCCGCAGACCGGCGCCCTGGTCGGTTACAAGATCGGCTGCACCAGCGCGGTGATGCAGCAATATCTCGACATCCCCCACCCCTGCGGCGGCGGCGTGTTCGCCAAGGGCGTTCATGAGAGTGGCGCGAAGCTGCGCTTCAAGGATTACGTCCGTGCCGGCGTCGAGTGCGAGATCGCGGTGCGGCTGGCGCGCAATCTGTTGCCGTCGGAAGCGCCGTTCACCGCCGAGTGGGTGATGGAGGCGATCGAGGCCTATCACCCCGCGATCGAGATCGTCGACGACCGTTACGTCAATTGGGAGACGGTGGGCGCGCCGACGCTGGTCGCCGATGATTTCTTCGCCGCCGGCTGCGTGCTGGGCAAAGCGGTCGCGCGCAACGAAGCGCCCGATCTGCTTCATGTGGTGGGGCGCGCCGTCGTCAACGGCACCGAAGTCGGCCGCGGCACCGGTGCCGACGTGCTCGACCACCCTCATAATGCCTTGGCCTGGCTTGCCAATCATCTGGCCGAGGAGGGCAAGGGCTTGCACGCCGGGCAAATCGTCCTCACCGGAAGCCTAGTCAAGACCGTGTGGCTCAACGCCGGCGACAGCGTGGTGATGGAACTCGACGGCCTCGGCACGGTGGCGGCCGACTTTCCGGATTGAGTGGAAATCGTGCAAGGGCAGGAGAGCGTTCCCTCGATCCTCGAGGCCGATGCGCGCGGCGATATCGCCGACATCTTCGCTGATGTTCGAAAAGTGCTCGGCACCAGTGTCGTCAATCTGATCTGGCACAATCTTGCGACCTTAGGCATTCATCCGGGCTACGATTGCTACGGCATCAATTACCCGAGCACTTCAAGTCGCTCCGGTCGTAGAAGGCCTTGATGGCGTTGAAGGGCACGATCAGCCGTTCCGGATAACCCTTGAACCACACCAGTACCTCAAAACGATCGTCCTTCACGTTCAGTTTCCCGAACTCATATTGCAGGACGACGGTCATCTCGCCCGGATATTTCGCGATCAGATAATCGGGCATCTTCACGCCCTCGGCCCGCGTCGCAAACGTGATGTGGACCGGATGCTCTTCGGCGGCCTGCCACAGCGTCTCGGCAATGGTATAGCGCGCCGGCACCGTGTTGCAGGGTTCTGCCAGCGCGCTCGACGCCGCGAACAGGCTGGCCAGCAGAACCATCAATATTGCTTTCCCTGGTGTGATCGCCATCCGCTCGTCTCGCTCATCATTTTCGTTGCCATGAGGTCGGTTGTCGTGGGGCACGCAAAGGTTCAAATCGGAAGAGCGGGTCGGCGATGACCTTTGATCTCAAGCACATTTTGGGCACGCGTGGCTTCGCGATCCCGCGGCGCGATGCGCCCGAGGTTTGCAAGAATTTTTCGCCCCTGAAATGAGAGGGCGCAGGGAATGCCGGATGCGCGCTGCACCCGCGGTCTCGTGTGCGAAGTGCACAAAAGAAAGTGCACACGAGCATACAGGTTCAGCGGAGGCAATCCGACATTCCCTGCGCAATGGCTTTACGGCTTATATCGCGCTCTCCCCGGCGACGAATTCGTCTTGTCACCGTCGTCAGCGAATTGACGACATGTCCGCGCCCGGTCGGGTCGACATGTCTTCGCAGACTTGGCATCAGCAACGGATGCCAGGACCACACGGTTTTGCCGTACGCTTCAACGCCGTTCGTCTGCGCGCCCTTGAGCGCTCACAAGCAGAAAGCTCGCCCTGCGATCAATTTGCGCGCCGACGCTGTCGCGTCCACCGCAACCCGTCCCAACGTTCGTGACGATGGCCAACGCCCCTCTTCCCGGGACAGGATGGACCAGTCTGTAGCGATGATTTGCCCGACGGCGAAAGCGGAATATTTTTCACGGAGGGGCTGGACTCGCAATGCGCCGAACAATGGAAGTGATTTGCCCGTCGGGCCAATCGGTCGCATGCGTTTGACTTGCCAAAGCGCGACTTGGCTCTTTCTTGCCGGTCAACGGCAGACTACGCTTGCCCGTCGCAACCATCTTGGTTGTCGACCGATCAAGAATAGCCGTCCC